>NZ_JACMYG010000034.1 GCF_014236655.1 Pseudomonas kielensis | reverse complement strand
GCGCACCGACCAAGTGCGCCAAATAGCCGTAAAACACACAACAACTACAACGATCCTGCAAAAACCATCAATCCAACAGAGCCAACGCCTCAGCCGTACATTCCTGAATACGCGCCCAATCGCCGTTCTTGATCCACTCCGGATCCAGCATCCAGCTCCCACCCACACACATCACGTTCTTCAACGCCATGTAGCTCTTGATGTTCCCCGGACCAACCCCACCCGTCGGGCAGAATTTCACTTCGCCGAACGGACCGCCCAGGGCCTTGATCGCCGCGACACCGCCGCTGACCTCGGCCGGGAACAACTTGAAGCGCCGATAACCCAGGGCATACCCCTCCATGATCCCCGAGGCATTGCTGATCCCCGGCAACAACGGAATCGAACTGGCCACGCTGGCTTCCAGCAGGTCACGGGTAATCCCCGGGGTGACGATAAACTGCGAACCAGCCGCTTCAGCGGCGGCCAGGGTGGTGCGATCAAGCACCGTACCGGCACCGGTGACCAGCTCCGGACGCTGCTCACGCAGGACCTGGATCGCCTTGAGACCGAACTGCGAACGCAAGGTCACTTCCAGGGCCGTCAGGCCACCGGCCGCCAGGGCGTCGGCCAGGGGCAGGATGTCCTGCTCGCGGGCAATGGTAATCACCGGCAGGATCCGCGCCTTGGCGCAGAGGCTGTCGATCAGGGCAACTTTGTCCGCCATGGAAACGGTCGGGGATGGGTTCTTCATAGCGGCTGATCCTTGGCTCATGGGCACCAGTAAATCTCTAACGTGGGTTGCAGAAAGGCACGAATCGGCATTGCGGCGACATCGTCACCGGCCAGTGCGTCACTCAGGGTGGCCAGCTTGGACTGACCGGAAATCGAAAGAAGCGTGACCTGCGCCGACGCCAGCAACGCACGACTCATGGTCAGGCGCTGATGAGGGACGGTCGGCGCCAGCATCGGCCAGCAACGGCGCGTGCCGTCGACCTGCAGGGCCTCGGCCAGGTTCGGGCTGCCGGGGAACAACGAAGCGGTATGCCCGTCGTCCCCCATGCCCAGCACCAGCACATCAATCTTCGGCAGCTCGGCGAGCAGGCGGTCGGCCTGTTCGGCGGCTTGCGCAAGACTCGCGCTGGCGTTGTACAGGCTGAGGAACTGCGCCTTGGCGGCCGGCCCCTGCAGCAGATAACGCTTGAGCAGGCCAGCATTGCTGTCGGCGTGTTCGACCGGCACCCAGCGCTCGTCAGCGAGGCTGACCACGACGTTGGCCCAGTCGAGTTTCTGCTTGGCCAGATGCTGGAAAAACGCCACCGGACTGCGCCCACCGGAGACCACCAGGGTCGCCGTGCCCTGAGCTTCGATGGCCTCGCCCAGTTGTCGGGCCACTGCCAGCGCCAGGCTCTCGGCCAGCAGCACCGGGCTTTTGAACGCATGGGCGCTGACGCCCTGGGGCAGTTTTAATTTAGATATCGCCATACCACGACCTCCCGTCCCGCGTGATCAGTGCAATGGAGCTCATCGGTCCCCAGGACCCCGCCGCGTACGGCTTGGGGGCATCACCGGATTTTTTCCAACCGGCGATCAACTGGTCGCACCACTTCCACGCGGCTTCAATTTCATCTTTACGGACAAACAGGTTCTGATTGCCGCGCATCACTTCCAGCAACAACCGCTCGTAGGCATCGGGAATCCGCGCACTGCGATAGGTATCGGAAAAATTCAGCTGCAGCGGACCGCTGCGCAACTGCATGCCCTTGTCCAGGCCTTGTTCCTTGGTCATCACGCGCAAGGAAATACCTTCGTCCGGCTGCAGGCGGATGATCAGCTTGTTGCTGATCTGCAAGCGCTGCTCGGGGGCGAAGATGTAGTGCGACGGTTCCTTGAAGTGAATGACGATCTGCGACAGCTTGTCCGGCATGCGCTTGCCCGTACGCAGGTAGAACGGCACGCCGGCCCAACGCCAGTTGCGGATATCGGCACGCAGCGCAACGAAGGTTTCGGTATCGCTCTGGGTGTTGGAGTTCTCTTCCTCCAGGTAACCCGGCACCGGCTTGCCTGCGCTGTAGCCCGCGATGTACTGGCCGCGCACCACCTGGGTGGTCAGGCCTTCCGGGCTGATCGGCGCCAGGGCCTTGAGCACCTTGACCTTCTCGTCACGGATGCTGTCGGCGGACAGGTCGGCCGGTGGGTCCATGGCGATCAGGCAGAGCAACTGCAACAGGTGATTCTGGATCATGTCGCGCAGTTGGCCGGCCTTGTCGAAGTAGCCCCAGCGGCCTTCGATCCCGACTTTCTCGGCAACGGTGATTTCCACGTGGGAAATGTAGTTCTGGTTCCACTGGGTTTCGAACAGGCTGTTGGCGAAACGCAGGGCGATCAGGTTCTGTACCGTCTCTTTGCCCAGGTAGTGGTCGATGCGATAGGTCCGGTTTTCCGGGAAGTACCGCGCCACGGCATCGTTGACCTTGCGCGAGGACTCCAGGTCCGAGCCGATGGGCTTTTCCAGCACCACACGGGTGTTTTCCGTCAGGCCCACCTGCGCCAGGTTCTCGCAGATCGCGCCGTACACCGCCGCCGGGGTGGCGAAGTAGGCAATCATCCGTTGCGCGGTGCCCGCCAGTTCGGCCAGGGCGACATAGTCGTCGGCCTTGAGGAAGTCGACGTGCAGGTACGTCAGGCGTGCCAGGAAGCGTTCGACCACGGCCTCGTCAAGCTCCTTGGCCTCGACATAACGTCGCAGTTCACGAGCGATGAAGGCCAGGTGCTCCTGCTCCGTGCCCGCTTCACGGGCCAGTGCGATAATGCGCGTGTCCTCATGCAGCAGGCCCGCGCCATCGAGTTGATACAAGGCAGGAAACAGCTTGCGCAGGGCGAGATCGCCGAGGGCGCCAAACAAGGCAAAGGTGCACGGTTCAACCGTAATCGAAGGCATGATGTTTGTTCTTTTATCAAGTTAAGCTACAAATACCTTTTTTCAAGGCATCGCTCAAGGAAAAATGTAGTAATAACCACAACATTTTTCCAAAATACAGATTCCGAGTGGTGGTCGGTCGGGGCCAACAGTAGGATAGGCCACCGCTACAGGCCCGATCAAAGGCCCAATTGGCATAGCCAAGCCCCCTCTTTGCAGAGCTGAACCAAGGAAATTCATATGGACCGCGTGCGGAACTTACTGGAACAGATCCAGAATCGCCTTGCCGACCTGAACAAGGCCGAGCGCAAGGTCGCCGAAGTGATCCTGCTCAACCCACAGCAGGCCACTCGCTTCAGCATCGCCGCCCTGGCCCAGGCCGCCTCGGTCAGCGAGCCGACGGTCAACCGTTTCTGCCGTTCATTCGGGGTCAGCGGCTACCCGGAGCTCAAACTGCAACTGGCGCAAAGCCTGGCCAGCGGCGCGGCCTACGTCAGCCGCGCAGTGGAAGCCGATGACAACCCCGAAGCCTACACCCAGAAAATCTTCGGCAGCGCCATCGCCTCCCTCGACAGCGCCTGCCAGGCACTGGACCCGAACCTGATCAGCCGCGCCGTCGACCTGTTGATCCAGGCCCGGCAGATCCACTTCTTCGGCCTCGGCGCTTCCGCCCCGGTGGCCCTGGACGCCCAGCACAAATTCTTCCGCTTCAACCTGGCGGTCACCGCCCACGCCGACGTACTGATGCAGCGAATGATTGCCTCGGTGGCCCACACCGGCGAATTGTTCGTGATCATCTCCTACACCGGACGCACCCGTGAGCTGGTGGAAGTGGCGCGCATCGCCCGGGAAAATGGCGCTTCGGTCCTCGGCCTCACCGCCGAGGGTTCGCCACTGGCCAAAGCCAGCACCCTGAGCCTGAACATCCCGTTGCCGGAAGACACCGACATCTACATGCCGATGACCTCGCGGATCATTCAACTGACGGTACTCGACGTGCTAGCCACCGGCATGACCCTGCGCCGCGGCGTCGATTTCCAGCCGCACTTGCGCAAAATCAAAGAGAGCTTGAATGCCAGCCGCTATCCAGTGGGCGACGAGTTCAACTGAGACCAGATACTTCTGTGTTGAATGATCTGGCCCCCTTCGCGGGCAAGCCCACTCCCACAGGTTCAATGGCAGCCGCAAGTTTCGTGCTCGACGTGGACACTGTGGGAGCGGGCTTGCCCGCGAAGGGGCCAGTCCAGACACCGCAATATCTTAAACTAAGCCGCCGCCCACGCCTGCAGGCTCAAATGCGCCCGCTCCCCCGGCGCCAGGCACAAGCTGTCGGTGCCGCCACTGGCCGCTTCGACACAGACGAACTCGGAAATCTCGTTCCAGCTCACCCCCAGCAACGGCCGTGAGCCGGGATGCCAGACCACCGTATCAGCGCTGGCACCGGTGTCGATGCACAACTGGCGCTGCCAGGCGTGGTCCTTGAGCTGCAGTTCACCCTCATGCTGGAACACCCGCTGACAGCCACCCTCGACCCGTAACTCGCCTTGCTGCTGGCAATTTTCCCGCTTGAGCTGGTCATAACCCTGGGCGCCATCGAGCCCAGACAGCGCTACCTCGCCGACGTCACCAATACGCCAGTAAGCGTGCAAAGCATGGCTCAGCTGGCAAGGCAGACTGTCCTGGTGCTCGGTACTCAGGCGCAATTCCATGCGTTCACCCAGGTGCGCGTGCAAGTCCACTTGCCAGTCACACAGCTGCAACTGCCAGTGCAGGCGCACGCCATCGGCATCACTGCTGCTGTCGATCAGTTTCCAATCAATCAGCCGCGCCCAGCCATGGGACGGCCAGGCGTTTTCGCTCGGATGGCGGCCATACCACGGCCAGCACACCGGCACGCCGCCACGGATGGCACCGACCTGTGGCCACTTCGCCGCACACCACAACCAGGGCTTGTGCCCTGCGGGCTGGAAATGCAGCAACTGCGCGCCCTGGCGACTGAACACCGCCTGGCACAGCGGATGATCGATCACCAACACATCGCGCTTCTGATAGCGCTCCCACGCAAACACCGGACGCTCGCGCAAGGATTTGAAGAAACGTTGTAGCGGATGCTCTTGCATGTGCCACGGTCCTGAAAATCAGCGGTAACCAAAGGGCGCGCGACCCAAAAAAAAGCGGACAGCCTGGGCTGTCCGCAAAAATGCGCACATGCAGAAGAGCTTATCGCAACCGCGTTAGAACACCGACTGAATTTTCAGGCCGGCCACCAGCGCGTTGTCGACTTCATCGACACCGCCCGGGTGGGTGACGTACTGCAGGTTAGGACGCACGGTCAGCCAGTTGGTAACGTGGAAACCGTAGTTGATCTCGTAGTTGTACTCGGTGCTGCGCAGTGGCGAGAACAACGGATCGGCGTAGTCACTGACGCCATTGGCCGCGTTGACCAGTTCGGCATTCTTCTTCACGTCGTCGTTGACGTGGATGCGGGCGAAGCCGATGCCGACGTCATCTTTTGGCCGCGCATCGAACGGCCCCTTGTACACGAACATCAGCGACTGGTAGTTGTCGACGACGTTGGTGTCCTTGTCGTGGAAAGTGGCGTTGGCCGCGATGTTCAAGCCGCGGGAAGCGTCGCCGTTGTGGCTGGTCAGTTGCTGCTGGGCGACGAACCAGTAACCGTGCTTGCTGCTGTGCTCGCGGTAGGCGTTACCGCTGGTGGCGGCGTCCTGGCCGTTGTCGTCCTCACGAACGTCATTGGCTGCGGCCGTGCTCTTGTAGTAACCGACACGGTATTCACCGGGCAGGTTGTTGACCTTCGGCGACCAGACCAACTCGACCGGCAACACGGTGCCCTGGGTGCCGCTGCCGCTGAGCTTGAAGCCGTTGCCGTGCTCCAGTTGCGAGGGGTTCTGGTTGTAGGCACCGATCTGCGCAAAGAGCTCTGGCGTGATGTTGTACTTCACGCGGATAGCCGCCTGGCTGACCGGCCAGTTGTACCAGATGTTGGTGGCCCAGTTACCCACCTGGGATCCGCAGAACGCCAGGTTCTGGAACTCACACGGGAAGGTATTGAAGTCCTCGCCCTCACCGAAGTAACCGGCCTTGACGTCGAGCTTGTTGTCGAGGAACTGGTGCTGGATCCACAGCTGGGTCAGACGCACCATATGGCCGCGGCCGTAGACTTCCTGGGAGGAGCTCAAGGTGCCGGCACGCGGGTCGCCGATACGGTCGTTGGAGATGTTTTCGCCATTGCGGTTGGTCAGCTGGATCTTGGCCTGGGTGTTGTCCCAGCCCCAGAGTTTTTGCAGGTCCAGCGCCACGCCCAGGCCAAACTGGTCGGCATAACGTGCGGTCTTGTCGTCGTTGTAGCCACCGTTGAGGTTGCCACCGACTTCGCCCACGTAGTCGGCCTTGATGTCGATGCCCTGCTCGATCAGCCGGGTACGCTCGCCGCCCCAATCGCCAGTCATCCACTTGGAGTCAGCGCTGAACGCGTCAGCGGCATGCGCGTTGGCCGCCAGGCACATCGCCGCGACCGCCGACAGTTGGCAGATGAGTTGAGCGTTGTTCTTGATCTTCATCCCTACTTCCTCGTTTTATTGTTATTAACGGTCATCCCCTGTGGGAGCGAGCACGCTCGCACCCACAGGCTTGTGCTCAGCGACCTTTGAACTGAGCAACGTTGGTGCTGTGCGCCTCGGCTTTCGGTACGCCGGCAACCCCTAACCGCTCCCCGGTCTTGGCATCGAACAGCAGCACCTTGGCCGGATCGAATTGCAGGGTCAGGGTTTCGCCCACGGCAGGCGCCACATCCGGGGCCAGGCGGCAGCAGACTTTGGTTTCATTCAGGTTGACGAACACCAGCGTGTCCGGCCCGGTCGGCTCCGTGACCTGGACCTCGGCACGGATAGTCGGCAAGCCGTTGGCTTCGCCAGACGCCAGCACGATCTGCTCCGGACGCATGCCGAGGATCACTTCGCGATCCTCAAGGCCCGCGTCCTGCATGCTCAATGGCAACTCGACGCGCGCCTGGCCACTGTCCAGCAGGGCCAGCAGGCGGCCGTCCTTGCGCTGCAGGCGCAGGGGGATGAAGTTCATTGGCGGCGAGCCAATGAAGCTGGCGACAAACAGATTGGCCGGGTCGTTGTAGATCTGCTTCGGGGTGCCGAACTGCTGGATGATCCCGTCCTTCATCACCGCCACCTTGTCCCCCAGGGTCATGGCTTCGATCTGGTCGTGGGTGACGTAGACTGTGGTGGTTTTCAGGCGCTGGTGCATCAGCTTCATTTCGGTACGCATCTCGACCCGCAGCTTGGCGTCGAGGTTGGACAGCGGTTCGTCGAACAGATAGATCTTCGGCCGCCGCGCCAACGCCCGGCCCATCGCCACGCGCTGTTGCTGGCCGCCGGAAAGCTGGCCCGGCTTGCGGCTGAGCAGGTGTTCGATCTGCAGCAGCTTGGACACCCGCGCCACTTCTTCATCGATTTCGGCCGTCGGCATTTTGCGGATCTTCAGGCCGAAGGCGATGTTGTCGCGCACGCTCATGGTCGGGTACAGCGCGTAGGACTGGAACACCATGGCGATGTCGCGATCCTTGGGGCTCATGCCGCTGATGTCGGCGTCGTCCACCAGGATCGCCCCGCCGCTGATGTTCTCAAGGCCGGCGATGCAGTTCATCAGGGTCGACTTGCCGCACCCGGATGGACCGACCAGGATCAGGAACTCACCGTCGTCGATCTTCAGCTCGATGTTTTTCAGGGTGTCCGGCAAGCCGGCGCCATAGGTCTTGTTGACGTTGCGTAATTCGAGAGTTGCCATGTTCTACCCCTTGACCGCGCCGGACGTCAGCCCACGCAGGAAATACTTGCCAGCGAATATGTAGACCAGCAGTGTCGGCAACCCGGCGATCATCGCCGCCGCCATATCAACGTTGTATTCCTTGGCCCCGGTGCTGGTGTTGACCAGGTTGTTCAGGGCCACGGTGATCGGTTGCGCGTCGCCACTGGCGAAGACCACGCCAAACAGGAAGTCATTCCAGATCTGGGTGAACTGCCAGATCAGGCAGACCATCACGATCGGGATCGACATCGGCAGCAGGATCTTCCAGAAAATCGTGAAGAAGCCCGCGCCGTCCAGGCGTGCCGCCTTGACCAGGGCATCGGGAATGCTCACGTAGTAGTTACGGAAGAACAGCGTGGTGAACGCCAGCCCGTAGACGATGTGCACCAGCACCAGCCCGGTGGTGGTGTTGGCCAGCCCGAGCTTGCCGATGGTGAACGAGGCCGGCAGCAGCACGGTCTGGAACGGCAGGAAGCAGCCGAACAGCAGCAGGCCGAAGAACAGCTGCGAGCCGCGGAAGCGCCACATCGACAGTACGTAGCCGTTCATTGCACCGATAAAGGTCGAGATCAGTACCGCCGGCACGGTGATCTTCACCGAGTTCCAGAAGTACCCTCCCACGCTGTCCCAGGCCTTGAGCCAGCCGATGCCGTCGATCACTTGCGGCCAGCTCAAGAGGTTGCCGGTCCGGATGTCTTCCGGCGACTTGAAGCTGGTCAACAGCATCACCACCAACGGGATGAGGTACACCGCAGCAGCCAGCAGCAGGGTCGCGTAGATGGCGATCCGGCTGACGCTCAGGCGCGGGGTGGCAAGCGAGTTATTCATGGCGTTTGCCCCGTAGTTCGGAGTACAGGTATGGCACCAGGATCGCCAGGATCGCGCCGAGCATCATCATCGCGCTGGCGGAACCGATGCCCATCTGGCCACGGCTGAAAGTGAAGGAGTACATGAACATCGCCGGCAGGTCGGAGGAGTAACCCGGACCGCCCGCAGTCATCGCCGCGACCAGGTCGAAGCTCTTGATCGCAATGTGCGCGAGGATCATGAACGCGCTGAAAAACACCGGGCGCAGGCTCGGCAGGACAATCTTCAGGTAGATGGTCGGCAAGCTCGCACCGTCGACCTGGGCGGCGCGGATGATCGACTGGTCGACCCCTCGCAGACCGGCCAGGAACATCGCCATGACGAAGCCTGAGGCTTGCCACACGGCGGCGA
Source organism: Pseudomonas kielensis (assembly GCF_014236655.1). Classification (GTDB taxonomy): domain Bacteria; phylum Pseudomonadota; class Gammaproteobacteria; order Pseudomonadales; family Pseudomonadaceae; genus Aquipseudomonas; species Aquipseudomonas kielensis. The sequence goes on along the minus strand of NZ_JACMYG010000034.1, from coordinate 53,994 downwards.
TCACCAGGCAATACACCACGCGATCCTGATCCACCAGCCAGTCCAGGCGAAAGCCTTCCCAGCCCCAGTCGCGCAGCATCTTGTCCAGGCCCAGGCCCGGGTTGAGCAGCCACTTCCAGGCGGTACCGGTGACGATCATCGACAGCGCCATCGGGTACAGGTAGATGGTGCGGATGAAACCTTCCTTGCGAATGCGCTGGTCCAGCAGCACCGCGAGGAACACCCCCAGCACCAGGCTGATGCCGATGAACAGGCCACCGAACAGCGCCAGGTTCTTGCTCGCCACCCACCAGCGGTCGTTGTCCAGCAGGCGGGCGTACTGCTGCAGGCCGACCCACTTGTAGCTCGGCATGAAGCTGGAATTGGTGAAGGACAGTACGAATGTCCAGATGATGTAACCGTAGAAGCCGACCAGAACGATCAGCATGCTGGGCGCCAAAACCAGTTTGGGCAGCCAGTGCTGCAGTGCATCGAACGGTGAGGCTTTGCTGAAAACCGCCACAGAGCTCATCGGGATTATCCAGGTAAGGAGAAATATTCGGCACACAGCGATCCCTTGTGGGAGCGAGGCCGCTCGCGAAGGCGGTGTATCAGCCGACATCCATGGTGAATGTCAGTCCGTCTTCGCGAGCAGGCTCACTCCCACATTGGGAGTAGCCTGTGTCAGGGATTACTGCGCGGCTTTGACCGCCGAGGCCAATTGAGCGCTGGCCTTGGCCGGGTCGGCGTCCTTGTCGTTCATGAAGTTGGTGACGACGTCGAAGATCGCCCCCTGCACCGCCAGCGAAGTGGCCATGTTGTGGGCCATGCTCGGTTGCAGGCCGCCGGACTTGTCGTCCGCCAGGAAGTCCTTGGCCGAGGCCTGGGCACAGGAATCGAAGCCCAGCGCGCTCATGTCGTTGAGCATGTCGGTGCGCACCGGGATCGAACCCTTGTTGATGCTGAAGACCTTCTGGAAGTCCTTGCCCAGCGCGACCTTGGCCAGGTCCTGCTGCGCGGCGATATCACCCTTGCGATCGGCTTTGAGCTTGAACACCGCCAGGGAGTCGATGTTGTAGGTGAAGGCATTTTGGGTGCCCGGGAACGGCACGCACTGGTAGTCCTTGCCGGCGACTTTATGGGCGGCGGTCCACTCGCTCTTGGCCCAGTCCCCCATCATCTGCATGCCGGCCTTGCCGTTGATCACGTCGGCGGCAGCGATGTTCCAGTCACGGCCCGCGCGGTTGGGGTCCATGTAGCCGATGAGTTTTTTCAGCACGGTGAACGACTTGACCATCTCTGGACCGGAGAGGGTTTGCTGGTCCAGGTCGACCAGGGCTTTTTTGTAGCCTTCGGCGCCCATGACCGAGAGCACCACGTCTTCGAACACGGTGCTGTCCTGCCATGGCTGGCCGCCGTGGGCCAGGGCAATGAAACCGGCCGCCTTGAGTTTGTCGGCAGCGACGTAGAATTCTTCGAGGGTGGTCGGGGCCTTGTCGATCCCGGCCTTCTTGAACACTTCTGGGTTGATCCACAGCCAGTTGACCCGGTGGATGTTCACCGGCACCGCGACGTAGTCACCTTCGTACTTGACGGTGTCAGAGACTTTTTTCGACAGCAGGCCGTCCCAGTTTTCCGCCTTGGCGACGTCGGTCAGTGCGTCGGTGCTGAGCAGGCCGGTGCTGCCCCACTCCTGGATGTCCGGGCCCTTGATCTGGGCCACGCCCGGTGGGTTGCCCGCCACGGCGCGGCTCTTGAGTACGGTCATGGCCGTTGCGCCACCGCCGCCTGCCACCGCACCGTCCTTCCAGGTAAAGCCGTCTTTTTCAACCTGGGCCTTGAGTACGTCGACCGCCGCTTTTTCGCCACCCGAGGTCCACCAGTGCACAACCTCCACGGAACCTTTGGGGTCGGCGGCCAGGGCGCTGAGGGGAAACAGGGAGGCAAGGGAAATGACAGTGGCGAGGCGAGAAATCGCATTCATCTGAAGTACCTTTCTTGTTGTTATGCATGCAAGTCTGGTGCTTGCGCTGCAAACGAGTTTAAACAGGCTGGGATCCGCCGCAGGTAACGAAGCGACGGCGAAATGTCACCGCATGGTTACATAACCCGTGACCCAGAGCCCTGCGCCAACGCCGTGGCCATGCTCGGCGCCAACGGCAGGCGCGGAATCAGCACCGCTTGCCAGGCGTGATAGAGGTCCGGCTTGCCGCCCCAGATCTGCGCACTCGGGCGATTGTCGGCATCCAGTTCGTGGTGCCAACTGCCGTGGACGGGGTCGATCAGGTACTGCTCGCTGTACTCCCAAAGCCGCCGATACCAGGTTTCGTATTGGGCCTCGCCGGTGCGCTGGAGCAAGGCACTGGCTGCCGCGCTCGCTTCGCAATGCACCCAGTGCAAACGCTGGCGCACCACCGGGCGACGATCCCAGTCGAGGGTGTAGACCATGCCCGGCGCACCATCGACCTGCCAGGCGTGCTGGCAGTTGTGGGCGAACAACTGCTGTGCATCGCGCAGCAGCCAGCCGGGGGTCAGCATGCCAGCCTGGACCCGCGCCGCCTCAAGGTGCAACAACAGCCGCGCCCATTCAAAACCGTGGCCCGGGGTGGTACCAAAGGGGCGAAAACCATCGGCCGGGTTGGCCTGGTTGTAAGCGTGCAGCGGTTGCCATTGACCGTCGAAATGCTCGATCACCAGGTACTGGTTGGCTGCGCCGTGGCCGTGGATCAGTCGCTCGGCAATGCGCAAGGCGCGGTTCAGCCAGCGGCTGTCCTGGGTGACATCGGCCAGGGCGAGAAAGGCCTCGGTGGCGTGCATGTTGCTGTTGGCGCCGCGATAGGCTTCCTCGACGCTCCAGTCGCGATTGAACGACTCACGCATCGCGCCCTGGGTTTCGCACCAGAAATGGCGCTCGATGACCGCGATCGCATCGTCAAGCAACGCTTGGGCTCCGGGGCGCCGCGCGACCTGCGCGGAACTCGCGGCCAATGCCACGAAGGCATGCAGGTAAGCGGCTTTGTCGGTACTGCCGTCGCGCGGCTCGAGCGTGGCGAACCAGCCGCCGTGTTCGGCATCACGCAGCGGCCCACTGAGGGCCTGGATACCGTGATCCACCAGCTCGGCAAACCCCGGCAAGCCCTGGAGATGGGCCAGGGCGAAGCTGTGGGTCATGCGCGCGGTGTTCATGGTTTCGGCTTGCGCGTCCGCCGGCAGCTGGCCGCGCTCGTCGAGATTGCCGAAACCGATGGTCAGCCTCGAGGCCTTGGCGAACGCCAACAGGCGCATGCCCTCGGCGGCGAGCCATTGCTGATGGGCAGGTGTGTTCAGCCAACTGCTGGAGGCGGCAGGGATGGAGTGCATGGTGGACCTTTTTTTGTTGTTATGACTGCCAGCAGTCTAAACAACAGGCCGTGACGGCCAGGTAACGAAGGCGCCGAGTTATGTCACCAGGCTGTGACATTGGCTTCAGGCGCCATCGCGGGCAAGGCGGTCCCTGATTAATCCACGCTGCGCGGCAACTGCAACGTCACCCGCAACCCGCCCTCGCGCAAGTTCTGCAAACTCACTTCGCCGCCATGGCTATGGGCGATGTTGCGCGCGATCCCCAATCCCAGGCCATACCCCTGCTGCTGCCCGGCCAGGCGAAAGTGCGGCTCGAACACCTGTTCCAGGCGCTGCTCCGGCACACCCGGGCCCTCGTCGTCGACGTGCAGGATAAACGCGCTGTCATCGTCATCGATGTGCAGGTGGGCGGTCTGCCCGTACTTCAGGGCGTTGTCGATCAGGTTGCCGATACAGCGCTTGAGCGCCAGCGGTTTGCCCGGATACGTCGCCAGCGCCCGCCCCTGCTGGGTTACGCGGCCGTTGCCGTTGGGCGCCAGGTAAGGTTCGACCAGGCATTCGAGCACGTGATTGAGGTCCACCGGCTCGATGTTCTCGTGAATGTCGGTGTCCTTGACGCATTGCAGGGCTCCCTTGACCAGCAGCTCCAGCTCGTCCAGGTCGCGGCCGAACTTGGCCTGCAACTGCTCGTCGTCCAGCAATTCGACCCGCAGCCGCAAGCGCGTGATCGGCGTGCGCAGGTCATGGGAAATGGCGCTGAACAATTGGCTGCGCTCGGTCAGGTAGCGGCTGATGCGCTCACGCATGGCGTTGAATGCCCGCCCCACTTCGACCACTTCACTGCCACCGCCCTCGGCCACCGGCTGCACGTCCGCGCCCAGGGACATGTCCCGCGCTGCCCGCGCCAGGCGCTTGAGTGGCCGGCTCTGCCAGTGCACCAGCAGGCCGATGAACAGCAACAAAAAGCCACTGGTGAGCACGATGAACCACACCTGCTGCGACGGCAGCCCCTGCTCTTCCAGGCTGGTGTAGGGTTCGGGCAACAGGGAGGCGATGTACAGCCATTCGCCCTTGGCCAGCTTGATCTGGGTCACCAGCACCGGCGGGTTGACCGGCTCCAGCGTCAGCGCGTAGTGCGCCCAGGAGCGCGGCAATTCATCGAGCTTCAAGCCGCCATTGAAGATCCGCAGATCATCCGGGCTGACAAACTGCACGGAAATATCGGTGTCGGCCCCCAGCGACGTGCGCAACACCTCGTCCACCGCGGCCAGCACGGCCTGCTTGCGCGGGGTGGCGGGCAGCAGTTGCATGTCCAGGGGTTTGTCGTTGAGGGTCACTACAAATCGGGTGCCGCCCATGCTGCGCAACTGGTCCAGCACCAGCGGCCGATACGCCACCGGCAACGAACGAAAATAACTGACGCTGGCGTTCATCGAATGGGCCAGGCTACGGGCGGCGGTCACCAGCCCTTCGAGCTGGGTGGCGCGCAACTGCGAGACCCAGATCACGCTCGACAGCGTCTGGGCGAACAGCACCGCCAGCAACGTCAGCAGCAACATCCGCCCCAGCAGCGAGCGCGGTACCGGGACCTTGCGCAGCAGCCGGGCGAAGAACTCAGTGGCCATTGCTGGCGACCACGCTGGCCGCCAGCTGATAACCGCTGCCGCGCACGGTACGGATCAACCGTGGCGGTTTTTCGGTATCACGCAGGCGCTGGCGCAAGCGGCTGACCGCCATGTCGACAATCCGGTCCAGGGGCATCAGGTCACGGCCCCGGGTGGCGTTGCCGATGGTGTCGCGATCGAGGATGGCCTGGGGGTTGTCGAGGAACAGTTTCAGCAGGGCAAAATCGGCGCCGGAGAGAATCACCTCCTCACCGTCGGTGTGAAACAGGCGGTGACTGACCATGTCCAGCCGCCACTCGTCGAAAGCCAGCACTTCGCCGCCCGAACGCTCCTGGCCGAACTGGGCACGGCGCAGCAGCGCCTTGATCCGCGCCTGCAATTCACGGGGACTGAAGGGCTTGCCCAGGTAGTCGTCGGCGCCCAGCTCCAGGCCAATGACCCGGTCGGCCTCGTCGGAACTGGCGGTGAGCATGATGATCGGCACATGGGCCTGGCGCGGGTGCTGGCGAACCCAGCGACACAGGCTGAAGCCGTCTTCGTCCGGCAGCATCACGTCGAGGATCACCAGGTCGCAGGGGGCATCGTTCAGCGCCTGGCGAAACCCCGCGCCATCGGGCGTGGTACGCACCTGAAAGCCGGCGCGGCTGAGGTAAGTGTCCAGCAACTCGCGTATTTCCTGATCGTCATCGACCAACAAAATCGACTTGTTGACTGAGCTCACGGGCGGCTTCCTTATTGTTATGAAGGGGACGGATTATGCCTGATCGGGTTGGGATCTTCGTCGTCGGACAAGCCCTCATTGCTGGTCAGCCAGCGCCTACAGAAATCGTACAAGCCTGTAGGCGCCAGCGATTTTCCAGCGCTGTCTCAAGCCTGTTCCAGGGCCACGCCCGCGCCCACCAGCCCGGGATACGGGGCGGTTACCAGCCACACTGGGATGCCCTGGAAATACTCGCTCATGCAGCCTTTGTCGGCAAAACAACGGGCGAATCCACTTTCCAGGAAAAAATCGGCAAACCGCGGGATGACTCCACCGACAATGTAGACACCGCCACGGGCACCGGTGGTCAGCACGTTGTTACCCGCCACCCGTCCCAGCCAGCAGCAGAACTGCTCGAGCACTTCGCGGGCAATCGGGTCGCCGGCCAGGCCGGCGGCGGTGATGGCTTGCGGGGTGTCGAGTGTTGGCGTATGCCCGTCCACTGCGCAGATCGCCCGGTACAGCCGTGGCAAACCACCGCCGCTGAGTACGGTTTCGGCGCTGACATGGCCCATTTCGTTATAGAGGTGCTGCCACAGCTGAGTTTCCCGCGGGCTGCTCAACGGCAGGTCGACATGCCCGCCCTCACCCGGCAGGGCCGCCCAGCGTCCCTGCCCCTGATCGAGCAAGGTGCCAACCCCAAGTCCCGTGCCCGGGCCGATGACCACGGCCGGGCGCAGCGGCTCGGGGGTTCCGGCGCAGACCACGCGAAATTCCCCCGGCTGCAGGCGTGTCATGCCCAGGGCCATGGCCGAAAAATCATTCACCAGCAACAACTGCTCAAGCTGCAAGGCCTGGCAGAAAGCCTTGCGACTCAGGCGCCAGTGGTTGTTGGTGAAACGAAACTCGTCGCCACTGACCGGGCCGGCCACCGACAGGCAGACCGCACCGATCGCTCCCGGCGCCAGGCCCAGGCCCTTGAGATAGGCGCCAATGGCGTCTTCCGGGCAGGCGAAGTCGGCTGTCGCCAGCACCTGGACCGACGCCAGTTGCTGGTCTTTCCACAAGGCAAAACGTGCATTGGTCCCACCAATGTCACCGACCAGCGCTAGTTTCACTTAAGGGTCTCCAAGGCAGAGGTAAAGGCGCTGGCGCCCTGCTCTGCCGAGCTGAAGGCCATGCGCATGAACCCGAACAGTTCGCGCCCGCAACCGATGCCGTTATCCAGCAGGCCAGTGGCCGGGTTGCGCGCCGCAAATTCAGCGGCGTCCACCAGCACTTGCAGAGTGCCCTGGACGCCATCGACGCGGATCATATCGCCCTCTTGCACGCGGGCCAAAGCACCACCGACAAAAGCCTCGGGGCTGACGTGAATGGCCGCCGGGATTTTCCCCGACGCACCGGACATCCGCCCGTCCGTGACCAGTGCCACCTTGAAGCCGCGATCCTGCAGCACGCCGAGGAATGGGGTCATCTTGTGCAGCTCCGGCATGCCATTGGAACGCGGGCCCTGGAAGCGCATCACGGCGACAAAATCCTTCTCCAACAGGCCAGCCTTGAACGCATCGGCCAGGTCCTGCTGATCCTGGAACACCATGGCCGGAGCCTCGACCACCTGATGTTCCGGAGCCACGGCCGAGACTTTCATCACCCCGCGCCCCAGGTTGCCTTCCATCACCCGCAGGCCGCCTTCGGCCGAGAACGCCCGGGCCACCGGCCGCAGGATGTTTTCATCGAGGCTTTCGCGCGGACCTTCGCGCCATACCAGTTGGCCGTCCTCCAGGAACGGTTCCTGGGTGTAGCGACTCAGGCCGTGGCCGGCCACGGTGTTGACGTTTTCATGCAGCAGACCGGCCGCCAGCAATTCACGGATCAGGAACGACATGCCGCCAGCCGCCTGGAAGTGGTTGATGTCGGCCTTGCCGTTCGGGTACACGTGGCTCAGGGTCGGCACCACCTCGGAGAGGTCGGCCATGTCCTGCCAGGTCAGCTGGATGCCTGCGGCCATGGCAATCGCCGGCATGTGCAGGGTGTGGTTGGTCGAGCCGCCGGTGGCGTGCAGGGCCACGATCGAATTGACCAGCGAGCGTTCGTCGACGATTTCGCCGATCGGCATGAAGTTGCCGCTCTGTTTGGTCAGGCGTGTGATCTGGAACGCCGCTTCGCGGGTCAGGGCATCACGCAGCGGGGTGTTCGGGTTGACGAACGAAGCCCCCGGCAGGTGCAGGCCCATGACTTCCATCAGCAACTGGTTGGTGTTGGCGGTGCCGTAGAAGGTGCAGGTGCCCGGGCTGTGGTAGGACTTCATTTCCGACTCCAGCAGCTCTTCGCGGCTGGCCTTGCCTTCGGCGTAGCGCTGGCGTACGTCGGCTTTTTCCTTGTTGGAAATCCCCGAGACCATCGGTCCGCCTGGGACGAAGATGGTCGGCAGATGACCAAAACGCAGCGAGCCCATCATCAGGCCCGGGACGATTTTGTCGCAGATGCCCAGCATCATCGCCGCGTCGAACATGTTGTGGGACAGCGCCACGGCGGTCGACAGAGCGATCACTTCACGGCTGGCAATCCCCAGTTCCATGCCCGGCTCGCCCTGGGTCACGCCGTCACACATCGCCGGGACACCGCCGGCGAACTGGCCGACCGAACCGATCTCGCGCAGCGCCTGTTTGATCTGTTCCGGGTAGGTCTCGTACGGCTGGTGCGCCGAGAGCATGTCGTTATATGACGAAACAATTGCCACGTTGGCGGCGTTCATCATCCGCAGGCTTTGCTTGTCTTCGGTGCCGCACCCGGCCACGCCGTGGGCGAAGTTGGCGCATTGCAGCTTGCCGCGCATCGGGCCATCACTGGCGGCGCCGCGAATCAATGCAAGGTAAGCCTCACGGGTAGCGCGGCTACGGGTGATAAGCCGTTCGGTGACCTCAAGTACGCGGGGATGCATGTGTAGAACTCCAGGCTAACGGATGTGGCGACCTGTTCGTGTCTATGCTGATCAAGAGGCGTCTACGCGGGTGGCGTTGACGATTTTCTTGACCACTCGGACCAGTTGATTCAGGTCACTCGTTGTAGATAAAACAAAATATTGCCACTAAAAAGGCTTGTTTTCTATTTTTATGCGAATAATCTTGTAATTCCAACAACAAAACGACGGCGGCGCAATTCAAATGACTCTTCGAATCGCAATCAATGGTTTTGGCCGTATCGGCCGCAACGTCCTGCGGGCACTGTATACCCAAGGCTACCGTCAGGATTTGCAGATCGTCGCCATTAACGATCTGGGCGACAGCTCGATGAACGCCCACCTGCTCAAGTACGACACCGTGCATGGCACGTTTGATGCCGAAGTGCAGCACGACCAAGAGAGCCTGACGGTCAACGGCGACCGCATTTCGGTCAGCGCCATTCGCAACCCGGCCGACCTGCCCTGGGCTGCGGAAAAGATCGATGTCGTGTTCGAATGCACCGGCCTGTTCACCGACCGGGCCAAAGCCGCCGCGCATATTAGCGCCGGCGCACGCAAAGTGATCATTTCGGCACCGGCCAAGGGCGCTGATGCGACCGTGGTCTACGGGGTCAACCACGACATCCTGCGCCAGTCGCACCAGATCATCTCCAACGCCTCGTGCACCACCAACTGCCTGGCCCCGGTGGCCCAGGTGCTGCACCGTGAACTGGGCATCGAGAGCGGCCTGATGACCACCATCCATGCCTACACCAACGACCAGAACCTGACGGACGTCTACCACAGCGACCCGTACCGCGCCCGCTCGGCCACCCAGAACATGATCCCGAGCAAGACCGGCGCCGCGGAAGCGGTAGGCCTGGTACTGCCGGAACTGGCCGGCAAGCTGACCGGCATGGCCGTGCGTGTGCCGGTGATCAACGTTTCCCTGGTGGACCTGACCGTGCAGCTCAAGCGCGAAGCCACGGCGGATGAGGTCAACGCGCTGCTGCGCGAGGCCAGCCAGCATTCGAAGATCCTCGGCTACAACACCCTGCCCCTGGTTTCCAGCGACTTCAACCACAACCCGCTGTCGTCGATTTTCGACGCCAACCACACCAAAGTCAGCGGCAAACTGCTCAAGGTCCTGGCCTGGTACGACAACGAATGGGGTTTCTCCAACCGCATGCTGGATAACTGCCTGGCGCTGTGCAACGCCGAATAAGCACTGCGGGAGCTGCCACCGGCAGCTCCCCTCTGGTTTTGTTGGAGCCCCCCCGATGATCGGCATCACCTTCACCGAAAAAACCATGGCGGCGCGCAAGCGCATCGCCCTGGTCGCCCATGACCACTGCAAAGTGTTCCTGCTCGACTGGGCCGAGCGCCAGAAGCACAAGCTCGCCCAACATGAATTGATCGCCACCGGCACCACCGGCCTGCTGCTCAGCCAACGCCTGGACCTGCCCGTGCAAAGCATGATCAGCGGCCCACTGGGCGGTGATCAGCAACTGGGCGCGCAAATCGCCGAGCAGCGCGTAGACCTGCTGGTGTTCTTCTGGGACCCCTTCGAACCCCAACCCCACGACCCGGACATCAAGGCGCTGCTGCGGGTGGCCGCCGTCTGGAACATTGCAGTGGCCTGCAACGAATGCAGCGCCGACTACCTGCTCAGCAGCCCGCTGCTGGATCAGCCGCACGCCCACCGGATCCCCGATTACCCGGCCTACCTGCAAGGCCGCCGATAATTCCTGCAAAAAGAAGCGCTTGACCTTTGATACAGATGATAAGCATTATCATTCGCTTGAAATCGATCAGGTCCTACTGTGAGTCAAGCGCACTTCAACCACGTCTTCCTCGCTCAGCGCGTCTCGCTGCTGCGCACCCTGGAGCGGATGGTCAATAACCACAGCACCGCCGAGGACCTGTTGCAGGAAACCTACCTGCGCGTGACCCGGGCCCTGAGTGAACGGGCCATCGACCACCTGGAACCCTTCGTCTTTCAAACCGCCCGCAACCTGGCGCTGGATCACCTGCGCGCCCGCCGTATCCAGTCCCGCACGATGCTCGAGGACGTACCGCTGGAGGTGGTGCAGAACGTTGCCGCGCCGCTCAGCAGTGCCGAGGACGCCGCCCATGCCGAACAGATGCTCGAACGCTTGAACATCAGCCTCAGCCAACTGAGCCCACGCCAACAGCAGATTTTCATCCTCAGCCGCCTGCACGGCCACAGCTACCTGGAGATCGCCGAAAAACTCAGCGTGTCCCTGAGCACCGTGCAAAAAGACCTGAAGCTGATCATGGCGATCTGTGTCGGCGTCGCCGATCGTCTCAACGGCCGCTGAGTCGGTCGGCCCATTGTTGTGCACACCTGCGTCAGGGCCTCGGCTTTGTTACCCTTAGCCGAGGTTTTTAGCACTCTTATCCAAAACCAGCCGCGCGCAGACGTGGCCGAGGACCCCCCGTGACGGACAGCCACCACTCCCACCCGCCAACCCCGGCGCGGGACTCCGCCAGCACCGGGGCGATGGATCAAGCCCTGGACTGGCTGATCGTGCTGGAAAGTCCAAGCGAGGCGCAACGCCGTGAGTTTCAAGCCTGGCTCGCCGCCGACCCGCGCCACGGTGAAGCCTTCGCCATGGCCCAGGCCGTGTGGGACGGCCCGCAAGTGGCACAGTGCGCGCAGACCCTGGACAGCGCCAAGCGCAAGGTCAGCGTGCTCGGGCGCCTGCGCCCTCACTGGAAACCCCTGGCCAGCGCGGCAGTGCTGCTGCTCGGCCTGTTCAGTTTCAGCAACCTGCCGATGCGCCTGCAGGCCGATCACTTGACCGTGGTCGGCGAGCGTCAGCGCCTGCAACTGGAGGACGGCTCGAAAGTCCTGCTCAACACCAACTCGGCCTTCTCCAGCACCATCAACGATCAACAACGGGTGGCCCGCCTGTTCCAGGGCGAAGCCTATTTCGAAGTGGCCGCCAATCGTGGCCTGCCCCTGGAAATCGATGCCGGGCCGGTCACCGCCAGCGTGCGCGACACCTCCTTCGCCGTGCGCTACCTGGACGGTGTCGCCCAGGTGCGGGTGCAGCGCGGCGATGTCGACCTGCGCAGCGCCCACAGCGATGCCCGGGTGCGCCTGAGCGCCGGCGAAAGCATCCGCATCGGGCCCAATGGTTTCGATCAACCGGCCCGCCTCGACCCGGCGACAGACCTGGCGTGGGTCCAGGGCCGCCTGGTGTTCGAAAACTGCCCGCTGAACCAGGTCCTGGCCGAGCTGCGCCGCTACTACCCGGGCTGGATCATCAACACCAACGAACAGTTGGCCAATGTGTCGGTCACCGGCAACTACCGCCTCGACCAGCCGCTGGACGTGGTCCGGTCGCTGGCGCACATCACCTCCGCCAAGCTCCAGGAATTCCCGGCGCTGGTGATCTTGAACTAAATGAGAATTATTTTTACTCGATAGCCATTCACCGTACGTCTCGTTATAGCCAATGCAATTGATTCGCATCTCTGATGCCAATCTGCACCTATAAGATTCGTGCGACACGGAGCGCTATCGATGTCCTCTCGCCTTACCCGCCGGTCCTCTTCACCTTCCCAGCGCGTGCACCACTGCACGCTGTCCCTGTTGACCGCTGCCATGCTGCTGGCCGGCACCCAGGCGGCGCCTGTCATGGCCGCCACCCCGGCCCAACAGCCAAGCCGCCAGATGGGCGACTACAGCTTCGCCATTGCCCAGCAACCACTGGTCTCGGCGCTCAATGCGTTCACCGCCGTCACCGGCTGGCAGGTCGGCTTGCCGGCAGAACTGGCTGAAGGCGTGGCCTCGCCAGGCGTGCGCGGCGCACTGACCCCGGAAAAAGCCCTGGATCGCCTGTTGGTGGGGACCAACCTGAGCTATCGCAAACTGGGCAGCAACAACATCGTGCTGGAGAAACGCGCGACCGGCGGCACCCTCGCCCTGCAGCAGATGACCATCAGCGCCACGCGCCAGGAGCAAAGCGTCGACAGCGTGCCGAGCACCGTGACCGTGCACACCCGCGAAGAGCTGGATCGCAACAACGTCAACACCATCAAGGACCTGGTGCGCTATGAGCCGGGTGTATCGGTCGGCGGTACCGGCACCCGGGGCGGCATCAGCGGCTACAACATTCGCGGCATCGACGGCGACCGGATCCTGACCCAGGTCGATGGCGTCGAGATTCCCAACGGTTTCTTCAACGGCCCGTATGCCAAGACCCAACGCAACTACGTCGACCCGGAAATCGTCAAGCGCGTGGAAATCCTCCGCGGTCCGGCCTCGGTGCTGTACGGCAGCAACGCCATCGGGGGCGCGGTGAGCTACTTCACCCTCGACCCGGACGACATCATCAAGCCCGGCCAGGATGCCGGCGCTCGCCTGAAAACCGGTTATAGCTCCGCCGATGACAGCTGGCTGAAATCCGCCACCGTCGCCGGGCGCGCCGATCAGTTCGACGGTTTGCTGCACTTCAGCCAGCGCGACGGTCACGAAACCGAATCCTACGGCCACAACAACGGCACCGGCCTGGATCGCACCGCGGCCAACCCGGAAGACGTGCGCACCACCAACGTGCTGGCCAAGACGGGCTGGGACTACGCCGAAGACGCGCGCCTGGGCCTGACCTACGAGAAGTACAAGGAGCACCGCGACGCCGACCTGCAAAGCGCCGTCGGCGGCCCGTTCAACAACGGCCAGCCCCTGGGCATGTACCGCTCGCGCACCGGTGAAGAAACCGTCAGCCGCGAACGTTTTGGCCTGGAAAACAGCTTCGCCGTCGATGCCCTGCTGGTGGACAACCTCAAGTGGAGCCTGAACTACCAGATCGCCAAGACTGGCCAGAGCACCCTGGAAGACTACTTCCCGTTCAGCCGTAACGTGATGCGCTCACGCGAAACCCTCTACGAGGAAAAACAGTGGGTGTTCGACGCGCAACTGGACAAGGCATTCGCCATCGGCGAGACCGGCCACGTGCTGACCTACGGCACCAGCATCAAACAGCAGAAAGTCACCGGTTCGCGCACCGGCAGCGGCACCTGCCTGACGGTAGGCCGTGGTTGCAGCGCCGTCGGCGCCATCAGCCCCAGCGATGTGCTGAAAAAGTCCAGCGACTTCCCGGACCCGACCATCGACACCTACAGCCTGTTCGCCCAGGACCAGATCACCTGGAACAACTGGACCTTCCTCCCGGGCCTGCGCTACGACTACACCAAGCTCAAGCCCCATGTCACCCAGGAGTTCCTCAACACCGTAGCGCCTGATGGCCTGGGCACGGTCAGCGATGAGAACAAGACCTGGAACCGGGTCTCGCCCCGGTTCGGCCTGACCTACACGCTGAACGACAACTACACCTGGTTCGGCCAGTACGCCGAAGGTTTCCGTACCCCGACCGCCAAGGCCTTGTACGGTCGCTTCGAAAACCTCAACCCGGGCTACAGCGTGGCACCGAACCCGGACCTGGAGCCGGAAAAAAGCCAGAGCTACGAGACCGGCCTGCGCGGCAACTTCGAGGCGGGCAACTTCGACATGGTGGTGTTCTATAACAAGTACCGCGACTTCATCAACGAAGACGCCGTGACCCCCGGGTACAACGAGCTGACGTTCCAGAGCAACAACATCAAGCACGCCACCATCAAGGGCGTGGAGCTCAAGGGTCGCCTGAACCTCGATACCTTCGGCGCACCACAGGGCCTCTACACCCAGGGCTCGATTGCCTACGCCCACGGCCGCAACAACGACACCGGCGAGCCACTCAATTCGGTCAACCCGCTGACCGGCGTGTTCGGCCTGGGCTATGACCAGGACAGCTACGGCGCCTTGCTCAGCTGGACCCTGGTGCAAAAGAAAAACCTGGTGGACGACAGCACCTTCAATTCGCCGGATGGCGTCAGCGGCCAGTTCAAGACCCCAGGTTACGGCGTGCTCGACCTGGCCGGTTTCTACAAGGTCAGCGACGAGGTGACCCTCAGCGCTGGCGTGTACAACCTGGCGGACAAGAAATACTGGCAGTGGGACAACGTGCGCGGTTACGACAGCGTCGGCGAGGCCGCCGTGCTCAGCCCGGCCAACCTCGATCGCCTGACCGAGCCAGGCCGCAACTTCGCGATCAACCTGATCTGGGACATCTGATCGTTACCCGCTGATGGAAATCTCGTTGCGCCTTTTTCCTGGGCGCAACGAGGATTTTTTACTGTGCTGCGTCTCCTGGTTCGTCTAGTTACCAAGCGCATCTCATTCTCAAGGACTTCTTCATGACCGCTGCCGACCCGACTCAACGCCCGAGCCTGCGTTCCCAACGCCTGAACCAGATCACCCACGAGCCTCATGCCAAGCTCGACGCCCTGGTCAAGGCCCATGCGCCGTTTGAAACCCAGGCCAACTTCGCCCGTTTTGTGGTGGCCCAGTACCTGTTCCAATCGGAACTGGTGTCGCTGTACAACGATCCCGAGCTGATCGCCATTGTCCCCGACCTGGCAGAGCGCTGCCGCGCCGAAGCCGCCAAGGCCGACCTGGCTGACCTCGACACGCCGATCCCGGGCCCAGTGGCAGGCGCCGTGCAACGCCCAAGCAAGGCCGAGGCCCTGGGCTGGCTGTTCGTGTCCGAAGGCTCGAAACTCGGTGCCGCCTTCCTGATCAAGCGTGCCGTAGGCCTGGGCCTGAGCGAATCCTTCGGTGCCCGCCACCTGGGCGAGCCGGCCGGTGGTCGCGCCGAAGGCTGGAAAAACTTCGTCAGGACCCTCGACGGCCTGGCGTTCAGCGCCGAAGAAGAAGCCGCGGTCGACAAAGGCGCCATCGACGCCTTCAACCGCTTCACCGTCTTGCTGGAACAGGCTTACGCCACAGCGCCTGAAATGGCCTGACCAACCCCCTGCCCAACCTGGTTGGGCAGGGCAACCTGTAGCCTTGCGATCCAGTCTCGCGGTCAGCCTCTGAACAACCCATGTCTCGCCTCGCCTCCTCCAAACTCGCGCGCATCCTCTTCGGCCTGCTAGCCTACGTCAGCCTGGGCATTGGCCTGATCGCCATTGTCGTGCCGGGGTTGCCGACCACCGAATTCATCCTGCTGGCCGCCTGGGCGGCGACCAAGAGTTCGCCGCGCCTGAGTGCGTGGCTGGAAAACCATCGGTTGTTCGGGCCGCTCCTGAAAAACTGGCGCAACGGCAAGATTGTTGCGCGCCGGGCCAAGATCAGCGCCACCGTCAGCATGCTGCTGTGTGCGGGGCTGATGCTGCTGATGCTCGATCACGGTTGGCCGATCTACCTCGCCATCGCTGGCATGAGCCTGGGCAACCTGTGGATCTGGTCGCGCCCCGAGTCCCTGCCACACGCCTCCTGACGCCCGCCCCCAGTCGCGAAAGCAACCGTTCGTCGGCTTTTGCTCATGCCCAGCCTTTGTAAGCCGATGTGTCACACATGGCGCTGAATGGATTTGGCGAGCGGGTTGCTCACGACCCTCGGCCCACCAGTCATCCCTTCGCGAGATCGCCCCATGTTCGACTCTCTTTCCATCCGCCTGAAAATCGTGCTGTTGTCCGGACTGTGCCTGTTGGGCGTGGTGGGCTTGATCGTCGGCATGAACATCTACCAGACCAATCAGAACGATCAACTGGTCAGCGCCTCGAGCACGCGAATGCTCACCGCCAGCGTCGAAGACCTGCTCCAGGCCAAGGCGGCCGAGCAGGCGGTGCGGGTGCAGAAAACCTTCGGCGAAAGCCTGCTGGTGGTGACCGCCCTGGCCGACCAGATCGCTGACCTGCGTCGCCTGGCCGGCCAGCGCGCGCTGGATAGCGGCGCCCTGCGCGAGGAATTGAACCAGAGCCTGAAGAGCGCTTTCGAGCGCAACACCGGGGCCCTGGGAATCTGGCTGGCGTTCGAACCTAATGGCCTGGACGGCCAGGACCAGGGCTTCGTCAACGACGCTGCTCGCCTGTCCAACGAAGCCGGGCGATTTGCCAGTTACTGGAGCCGTGCCGGGGGGACCGGGCAAAACACCATCATGACCGAAGAGGACATGACCAAGACCACCCTCAACCTCAGTGGCACCCCCTACAACAGTTGGTACACCTGCCCCCGCGACAGCAAGCGTACCTGCCTGCTCGACCCCTACGCCGACACCGTCGCCGGCAAGGAAATGCTGATGACCAGTATTTCCGTACCGTTGCTGGTCAATGGCAAGGCGATCGGCGTGGTCGGTATCGACATTTCCCTCGACGCCCTGCAAGCCGCCGCCCTCAACGCCCAGCGCGACCTGTTCAACGGTGCCGGGCACATGCTGATCGTGTCCGGCAGCGGTGTGCTGGCCGGCAATAGCGTCGATGCCAGCAAACTGGGGAAAAACCTGGCCGAGGCCCTGGGCAACGACGGCAAGGACGTGCTGCAACTGATCAACGCCAACAGCGCGAAGATTCTCCAGCAGGGCGACCTGATCCGCGCGATGCTGCCGGTCAGCCCGATTGCCGACAGCAAGCCTTGGGGTGTGGTGATCGACCTGCCCCGGCAAGTGCTGCTGGCCGACTCACTGAAACTGCAAACGGTGCTCGATGAGGCGCAGGACCTGGGCACCTACAAGACCCTGGCCGTGGCCATCGGCGCCGGCCTGCTGGGCCTGCTGCTGATGTGGTTGACCGCCTCCGGCGTGACCCGGCCAATCAACAGCGTGGCCGCCATGCTCAAGGCGATTGCCAGCGGCGACGGCGACCTGACCCAGCGCCTGAACTACAGCAAGCAAGACGAGTTGGGCGAACTGGTGAGCTGGTTCAACCGCTTCCTCGACAAACTGCAGCCGACCATCGCGCAGATCAAGCAAAGCATCACCGACGCCCGAGGCACCGCCGACCAGTCCTCGGCAATCGCCCGCCAGACCAGTGAAGGCATGCAGGTGCAGTTCCGCGAAATCGACCAGGTCGCCACCGCCTCCAACGAAATGAGCGCCACCGCCCATGACGTCGCCAATAGCGCCTCGAATGCCGCCAGCGCCGCCAAGGGCGCGGACCAGTCGGCCCGGGACGGGATGTCGATCATCGAACGCAGCACCCGCGACATCAATCAACTGGCCGAAGAAGTCAGCAAGGCGGTGACCGAAGTCGAAGCGCTGGCCGTCAACAGCGAGCAGATCGGCTCGGTACTGGAGGTGATCCGCAGCATCGCCGAACAGACCAACCTGTTGGCCCTCAACGCCGCGATCGAGGCGGCTCGCGCCGGCGAAAGCGGACGCGGCTTTGCGGTGGTCGCCGATGAAGTGCGCAACCTGGCCAAACGCACCCAGGATTCGGTCGAGGAGATCCGCCTGGTGATCGAACGGATTCAGACCGGCACCCGCGGCGTGGTCGCCACCATGCATTCGAGCCAGACCCAGGCGCACAACAACGCCGGGCAGATCCAGCAAGCGGTGCAAGCCCTGGGCAAGATCAGCGAGGCGGTCACGGTGATCAGCGACATGAACCTGCAGATCGCCAGCGCCGCCGAGCAGCAGAGCGCCGTGGCCGAAGAGGTCAACCGCAACGTTTCGGCGATCCGCACGGTCACCGAGACCCTGACCGAGCAGGCCACCGAGTCGGCGCAGATCAGCAGCCAGCTCAACTCCCTGGCCACCCACCAGATGAAACTGATGGACCAGTTCCGGGTGTAGGCCCTCCACCACAGCGCTTTTGTTCTATGATCGAGCCCTCTTTCGGAGGGCACTCGATGACCGACATGCTGACTGCCCTGCAAGCCGCATTGGGCTTGCAGAAAACTGCCATCCCGTTCACCGCCGAGGGCGCCCTGCCCTCGGCGTTTGCCGTCACCGACCTGGCCAGCGCCAGCATCGCGGTGGCCGGCCAGGCCCTCAGCGAACTGCTGCTGCAACAGACCGGCCGTTTACCCGCCCTTGAAGTCGACCGCCGACTGGCGTCTTTCTGGTTCGCCACGTCTCTGCGCCCGCTGGGCTGGAAGGTGCCGCCGCTGTGGGACCCGCTCGCCGGTGACTACGCCACGAGCGATGGCTGGATCCGCCTGCACACCAACGCCGCCCATCATCGGCGCGCCGCCGAACACGTACTGGGGGCCTGCCCCGACCGCAACGCGATGGCCGCCAAGGTTGCGTCGTGGGCCAAGGATGATCTGGAACAGGCGGTGGTCGACGCGGGGGGCTGCGCGGCGGTCATGCGCTCCTGGCAGCAATGGCAGGTCCACCCCCAGGGGATGGCTGTCAACGCCGAGCCACTGGTGCACTTCGTGCCCCGTGAGGATGAGCGCCGCCATGGCGGGTGGGGATCCGTCGCCCGGCCGCTGACTGGGCTCAAGGTCCTGGACCTGACGCGGGTCCTGGCCGGCCCCGCCGCCAGCCGTTTTCTCGCCGGCCTGGGCGCCGATGTGCTGCGCATCGACCCACCCCACTGGCACGAGCCGGGCGTCGTCGCGGAAATGACCCTGGGCAAACGCTGCGCCCACCTTGATCTGCACCAGCGCCAAGACCGCCAGGTGTTTGAAGCCCTGCTCAAGGACGCCGACATTCTGCTCCACGGCTACCGCGCCGACGCCCTAGAAGCCCTCGGCTACGGTGCTCGCGAACGCCAGGCACTGGCCCCGGGGCTGATCGACGTCAGCCTCAATGCCTATGGCTGGAGCGGCCCCTGGCAGAATCGACGGGGCTTCGACAGCCTGGTGCAGATGAGCAGCGGCATCGCCGAAGCCGGCATGGCCTGGCAACACAGCGACCAACCAACGCCCCTCCCCGTGCAGGCCCTGGACCACGCCACCGGGTACCTGATGGCGGCCAGTTGCCTCAAGCTACTGACCACGCGCCTGGCCAGTGGCTGCGGCGGTTCAGCCCGTCTATCGCTGGCGCGTACGGCGAAGCTACTGCTTGAACACCCCGCCACACCACAACCGGCACTGCGTGCCGAAGCGGCCAGCGATCAGGGACTCGTGCTGGAACAGACCACCTGGGGACCGGCCCATCGGCTGCGAGTGCCGCTGAAAATCAACGGCACGCCCTTGCAATGGGCGTTGCCAGCCGGCGAGCTGGGAGCCCATCGGGCACAGTGGTAAAGGGTATTGAAAAAGCCAGTGGGCGCGAGCCTGCTCGCGAGGGCGGTGGGTCAGGCACCCTTGATGTTGAATGGGCTGGCCCTATCGCGAGCAAGCTTGCTCCCACAAAGGCATCCCGCAGTGATATCCCACAGAGATACTCCACCCAGAAAAAACCAGGCCCGCCGGTAGGCCGCCTCGCCCGCCCTGACCACAACAACGGATCTATCCACAAAGCCAAGTATGGCCGCCAGGTGTTCGCCCCCTGATAGTCGAGCGTCAGCCTCACAAACTCAGCACGCCGCGGTACAAGCCATAGGCCGCCACCATCGCACCGGCTACCACGCAGGCGAAAATGCCTTTTTCGATGTGGGTGAACAGCGGCTCGCCCTGCTCATGCTTGGCCTTGGCGAACAGAATCACCCCCGGTGCGTACAACAACGCCGACAGCAGCAGGTACTTGACCCCACCGGCATACAGCAGCCATACCGCATAGACCAGGGCGATCGCGCCGATCAGCAAATCCTTGGTGCGCTCGCCCGAGGCGTTTTCATAGGTTTCACCGCGCCCGCACAACAGCACCGCGTAGGCCGCCGACCACAGGTAGGGCACCAGGATCATCGACGAGGCGAGGTAGATCAGGCTGGTGTAGGTGCCGGCGGAAAACAGGGTGATCAGCAAGAACAGCTGGATCATCACGTTGGTCAGCCACAGGGCATTGACCGGTACATGGTTGGCGTTTTCTTTTCTCAGGAACGCCGGCATGGTCTTGTCCTGGGCCGTGGCAAACAGGATTTCGGCGCACAGCAGCGCCCATGACAACAGTGCCCCAAGCAATGAAATGGCCAGGCCGACACTGATCAGCAAGGCCCCCCACGGTCCGACGATATGCTCCAGCACGGCCGCCAGCGAAGGGTTTTGCAGTTGGGCCAACTCCGGCTGGCTCATGATCCCCAGCGACAGCACGTTCACCAGCACCAGCAGCGCCAGCACCCCGACAAAGCCGATGACGGTGGCCCGGCCGACGTCGGAGCGTTTTTCCGCGCGGGCCGAATACACGCTCGCGCCTTCGATGCCGATGAACACGAATACCGTGACCAGCATCATGTTGCGCACCTGGTCCATCACGCTGCCGAAGTTCGGGTTGCTGCGGCCCCAGATATCCCGGGTAAAGATGTCAGCCTCGAACGCCACGGCGGCAATCACGATGAACATCACCAGCGGCACGATCTTGGCGACCGTGGTCACCTGGTTGATGAACGCGGCCTCCTTGATCCCGCGCATCACCAGGAAGTGCACAGCCCACAGCAGCACCGAGGCGCAGCCGATGGCAATCGGCGTGTTGCCCTGGCCAAACACCGGAAAGAAGTAACCCAGGGTACTGAACAGCAGCACGAAATAGCCGACGTTGCCCAGCCAGGCGCTCATCCAGTAGCCCCAGGCCGACGAGAACCCCATGTAGTCGCCAAACCCGGCCTTGGCGTAGGCATACACCCCCGAGTCCAGATCAGGCTTGCGGTTGGCCAGGGTCTGGAACACGAAGGCCAGGGTCAGCATGCCCACGGCGGTGATTGCCCAGCCGATCAATATGGCCCCGGCATCGGCGCGGGCGGCCATGTTCTGCGGCAAGGAAAAGATCCCACCGCCAATCATCGAGCCGACCACCAGGGCGATCAAGGCACTGAGTCGGAGCTTTTGCGCCGGTTGCGACATCGTTACCTCTCAAATCGACGTTTTGTCATGTTTGCGAACCATAACAAGTGTTTACTCAATTAAATATCCAGCGCAGCCGAACGTTTATCAGTAAAGGATAAAAAATAGAACTCGTTTAGAACTGTCTCATCTATGCCGCCGGAGGATTTTGCCAGTTTTATGGAGCATTTCCGATAAATCCAATCTGTACTGAAAGCCGCCGGCAAAAATTTGCACATTCTGAAAAACCAACTAGCTTCATACCTTGCTGCAATACGATGCATTTACCTTAGTTTCACCTGGAAGCCTCTAGGATGGGCTTCTTGGCGCGTTTAAAAACCTGATAAATCATTCATCAACAATGGAATGTGGCAATGAACTGATCTAAGTCAGCTGTTTGAAACGTCAGCGGATTTACTCTGCGCTCTCACTTCTCCTATAACGGAGTCATGCAATGTCTGAATCTCCCGGAAAACTACGACTAGGGGCCCTGGTCGCGCTTGTGGTCGGCTCCATGATTGGTGGCGGGATCTTTTCCTTGCCCCAGAACATGGCCGCCAGTGCCGATGTAGGCGCTGTGCTGATCGGCTGGGCTATTACCGCGGTCGGTATGTTGACCCTGGCCTTTGTCTTCCAGACCCTGGCTAACCGCAAGCCGAATCTGGATGGCGGGGTCTACGCCTATGCCAAGGCCGGTTTCGGCGATTACATGGGTTTCTCGTCGGCCTGGGGCTACTGGATCAGTGCCTGGCTGGGGAACGTCGGTTACTTCGTATTGCTGTTCAGTACCCTGGGTTACTTCTTCCCGATTTTCGGCGAGGGCAACACCGTCGCCGCCGTGATCGGTGCGTCCGTGCTGCTGTGGGCCGTGCACTTCCTGGTCCTGCGCGGGATCAAGGAAGCCGCGTTCATCAACCTGGTGACCACGGTGGCCAAGGTTGTACCGCTGCTGCTGTTTGTTTTGATCGCCATTTTCGCCTTCAAGCTGGACATCTTCACGGCCGACATCTGGGGCCTGAAGAACCCGGACCTGGGCAGCGTGATGGATCAGGTGCGCAACATGATGCTGGTCACCGTCTGGGTGTTCATCGGCATCGAGGGCGCGAGCATCTTCTCCTCCCGTGCGGAAAAACGCTCGGACGTGGGTAAAGCCACGGTGATCGGCTTCATTACCGTGCTGCTGTTCCTGGTACTGGTGAACGTGCTGTCGCTGGGCATCATGACTCAACCGGAACTGGCCAAACTGCAGAACCCGTCGATGGCCGCCGTGCTGGAGCATGTGGTGGGTCACTGGGGCGCGGTGCTGATCAGCGTCGGCTTGATCATCTCCCTGCTCGGCGCCCTGCTGTCGTGGGTCCTGCTGTGTGCGGAGATCATGTTCGCCGCCGCCAAAGACCACACCATGCCGGAGTTCCTGCGCAAGGAAAACGAGAACCACGTACCGGTCAATGCCCTGTGGCTGACCAACGCCATGGTGCAGTTGTTCCTGATCATCACCCTGTTCTCGGCCAGTACTTACCTGTCACTGATCTACCTCGCCACCTCGATGATCCTGGTGCCTTACCTGTGGTCGGCGGCCTACGCCCTGCTGCTGGCAGTGCGCGGCGAGACGTATGAGAACGCCCTGGCCGAACGCAAGAAAGACCTGTTCATCGGTGGCGTGGCCCTGATCTACGCGGTCTGGCTGATTTATGCCGGCGGCCTCAAATACCTGCTGCTGTCCGCCCTGCTCTATGCCCCTGGCGTGATCCTGTTCGCCAAGGCCAAGCGCGAGTTGGGCAAACCGATTTTCACCAACGTCGAGAAGCTGATTTTCGCCGCGGTCGTCATAGGTGCGCTGGTAGCGGCCTATGGGCTCTACGACGGCTTCCTGACCCTGTAACACTCAAGTTTGTATTGTCATCTGGAGGATCACTGTAATGACCACGGAAAAAGTTAAGTACGGCGTACATTCCGAAGCCGGCAAACTGCGCAAAGTCATGGTTTGCTCCCCCGGCCTGGCCCACCAGCGGCTGACCCCGAACAACTGTGACGAACTGCTTTTCGACGATGTGCTGTGGGTTGCCCAAGCCAAGCGTGACCACTTCGACTTCGTCACCAAGATGCGTGAACGCGGGATCGACGTGCTGGAAATGCACAACCTGCTGACTGACATCGTCGCCATGCCCGAGGCACTGGACTGGATCCTGGAACGCAAGGTCACCGCCGACTCGGTGGGCCTGGGCCTGATCAACGAAGTGAAGTCCTGGCTGAAAAGCCTCGAGCCGCGACACATTGCCGAGTTCCTGATCGGTGGCGTGTCCGCCGACGACCTGCCGGACAGCTTCGGTGGCAAGACCATCCAGATGTTCCGCGACTTCCTCGGCCACACCAGCTTCATCCTGCCACCGCTGCCCAACACCCAGTTCACCCGTGATACCACGTGCTGGATCTACGGTGGCGTGACGCTGAACCCGATGTACTGGCCGGCCCGTCGCCAGGAAACCCTGCTGACCACCGCCATCTACAAATTCCACCCACAGTTCACCAACGCCGACTTCGAGATCTGGTACGGCGACCCGGACCTGGATCACGGCAGCTCCACCCTTGAAGGCGGCGACGTCATGCCGATCGGCAACGGCGTGGTCCTGATCGGCATGGGCGAGCGCTCGTCCCGCCAGGCCATCGGCCAACTGGCACTGAACCTGTTCAAGAACAAAGCCGTAGAGAAAGTGATCGTTGCCGGCCTGCCGAAGTCCCGCGCGGCGATGCACCTGGACACCGTGTTCAGCTTCTGCGACCGCGACCTGGTCACGATCTTCCCGGAAGTGGTGAAGCAGATCGTCGCCTTCACCCTGCGACCTGACGAAAGCAAACAAGGCGGCATCGACATCCGCCGCGAAGAAACCAGCTTCCTCGACACCGTGGCCAAGGCCCTCAACCTCAAGGCGTTGCGCGTGGTGGAAACCGGTGGCAACAGCTTCGCCGCCGAACGCGAGCAGTGGGACGACGGCAACAACGTGGTGGCGGTAGAGCCAGGCGTGGTCATCGGTTATGACCGCAACACCTACACCAACACCCTGCTGCGCAAGGCCGGGATCGAGGTCATCACCATCAGCGCCGGCGAGCTCGGCCGCGGCCGTGGCGGCGGCCACTGCATGACCTGCCCGATCATCCGTGACCCAATCGACTACTAACCTATAAACCCTGGCCGCCACTTATCGAGTGCGGCCGGGGGGATAACCGAAACCCAAGGAGATCCAAAATGGCTTTTAACATTCATAACCGCAATCTGCTGAGCCTGGAACACCACACCCCTCGCGAATTGCGTTATCTGCTCGACCTGTCCCGCGACCTCAAGCGCGCCAAGTACACCGGTACCGAGCAGCAGCACCTCAAAGGCAACAACATCGCACTGATTTTCGAAAAAACCTCGACCCGCACCCGCTGCGCGTTCGAAGTGGCCGCTTATGACCAGGGCGCCAACGTCACCTACATCGACCCGAACTCCTCGCAGATCGGCCACAAAGAAAGCATGAAGGACACCGCCCGCGTACTGGGGCGCATGTACGACGCCATCGAGTACCGTGGCTTCAAGCAGGAAATCGTCGAAGAACTGGCGAAGTTCGCCGGCGTACCCGTGTTCAACGGCCTGACCGATGAATACCACCCGACCCAGATGATCGCCGACGTGCTGACCATGCGTGAACACGCCGACAAGCCGATCCACGAGATCAGCTACGCCTACCTGGGCGATGCGCGCAACAACATGGGCAACTCGCTGCTGCTGGTCGGCGCCAAGCTGGGCATGGACGTACGCATCTGCGCCCCCAAAGCCCTGTGGCCCCATGACGACCTGGTGGGTCGCTGCAAAAAGTACGCGGAAGAAAGTGGCGCCCGCATCACCCTGACCGAAGACCCGAAAGCCGCGGTCAAGGGCGTGGACTTCATCCACACCGACGTCTGGGTATCGATGGGCGAGCCCGTGGAAGCCTGGGCCGAGCGGATCCAGCAACTGCTGCCGTACCAGGTCAACGCCGAGCTGATGAAAGCCACCGGCAACCCACGCACCAAGTTCATGCACTGCCTGCCAGCCTTCCACAACAGCGATACCAAGATCGGCAAGCAGATTGCCGAGCAGTATCCGCACTTGGCCAATGGCATCGAAGTGACCGATGACGTGTTCGAATCGCCAGCCTGCATCGCCTTCGAGCAAGCGGAAAACCGCATGCACACGATCAAGGCGATCCTGGTATCGACCCTGGCTGACCTGTAACAGCTCACTCGGCTCCCACTGACTGGACCCAGTCAATGTGGGAGCTGGCTTGCCTGCGATGGCAACACCTCGGTGCTCCTGACAGACCGTGGTGATGCTATCGCGAGCCAGCTCGCTCCTAGAGGGGGCCGCGTAACCGGCTTATATTTCTTCGAAGAAGGACAGCATTATGCGTATCGTCGTTGCTCTGGGCGGTAACGCCCTCCTGCGTCGTGGTGAACCCATGACGGCAGACAATCAACGCGCCAACATCCGGATCGCCACCGAGCAGATCGCCAAGATCCACCCCGGCAATCAACTGGTGATCGCTCACGGCAATGGCCCGCAAGTCGGCCTGCTGTCGCTGCAGGCCGCCGCCTACACCTCCGTTTCCCCCTACCCGCTGGACGTGCTCGGTGCCGAAACCGAAGGCATGATCGGCTATATCATCGAACAGGAACTGGGCAACCTGCTGGACTTCGAGGTGCCGTTCGCCACGTTGCTGACCCAGGTTGAAGTCGACGCCAACGACCCGGCGTTCAAGAACCCGACCAAGCCGATCGGCCCGGTCTACAGCAAGGCGGAAGCCGAAGCGCTGGCGGCAGAAAAAGGCTGGGCCATCGCCCCCGATGGCGACAAGTTCCGCCGTGTGGTGGCCAGCCCGAAACCCAAGCGTATTTTCGAGATCCGCCCGATCAAGTGGTTGCTGGACAAGGGCAGCATCGTGATCTGCGCCGGTGGTGGCGGGATCCCGACCATGTACGACGAGAACCGCAAGCTCAAGGGCATCGAAGCGGTGATCGACAAGGACCTGTGCTCGGCGCTGCTGGCCGAACAGCTGGAAGGTGACTTGCTGGTGATTGCCACCGACGTCAGCGCGGCGTTCATCGACTTCGGCAAGCCCACCCAGAAAGCCATTGCCCAGGCGCACCCCGACGAAATGGAAAAGCTCGGCTTCGCCGCAGGCTCCATGGGGCCGAAAGTCCAGGCCGCCTGCGAGTTCGCGCGCAACACTGGAAAAGTCGCGGTGATCGGTTCACTCTCGGACATCGAAGCAATCGTCCAGGGCAAGGCCGGCACCCGTATCAGCACGTCCAAGCCTGGCATTACCTACCTGTAAGGAGAGACGTCTATGGCAATGTTTGAGCCAGGTCATTTGCATATCGAACGTCATGCGCTGACCCCGGATGATGTCAGCTACAACGTGCACCTCGACTATGAAGTCAGCAAGAACCCCAAGGGCGAGAAGGGCATCCAGTTCACCCTGCATGGCAGCATGCAGGGCAAGGACATGAGCGAGACGTTCTTCCTGCCCAAGGAAGAAGCCTACAACTTTGCCAACAACGTGACTAAAATCGCCGAGAAGTACGGCATTCCCAAGACACACAGCCAGATCGGTTCGGTGCACAAGCATTACGACCTGATGTTTGAAGACATCCGGGCGCAACTGAACATGAAATCCGGCGACCCGGTGAATATCGAAAACTTCGAGTAAACCCACCCTGTGGGTTCAAGCCTGCTCGCGATGGCGCACTGTCGACTGACACATCGCTATCGCGAGCAGGCTTTCACCACGCGCCCGCCCCAAGGCATACTTGCCCCCTCCGCACCTCAGAACCAACAAACGCCCCATGCGTATCCACGTCAGCTTCATCGACCGCGTCGGCATCACCCAGGAAGTCCTGGCCTTGCTCGGCGGGCGCAATCTCAACCTGGATGCGGTGGAAATGGTCCCGCCCAACGTCTACATCGACGCCCCGACCTTGAGCCCGCAAGTGCTCGAAGAGCTGCGCGATGCGCTGTTCAACGTGCAGGGCGTGCAAGCGGTGACCGTGGTCGACATCCTTCCCGGACAACGCCGGCACCTGCAACTGGACGCCCTGCTGGCCGCCATGACCGACCCGGTGCTGGCCCTGGACAGTGCCGGCACCATTCTGTTGGCCAACCCGGCGTTGATCGCCCTGTACGGCCGTGAACCGGCCGGGGAAAACGTCGCCGAACTGTTTGCCGACCCTGCCCTGCTGGAGACCTTGCTGGAGCACGGCTTTCGCTTGCCGCTGCGGGAAATCACGGTCAACGGCCAGACCTTGCTGCTGGGCGCCACGCCGATCACCGACGCTGGCGCCCTGCTGACCCTGTACCCACCCAATCGTATCGGCGAACAGCTCTCGGCACTGCACCACGATCACGCCGAAGGTTTTGACGCCTTGCTCGGCGAGTCGCCGGCGATCCGCACGCTCAAGGCCCGCGCGCAACGGGTAGCGGCCCTCGACGCGCCGCTGTTGATCCAGGGTGAAACGGGCACCGGCAAGGAACTGGTGGCCCGCGCCTGCCACGCCATCAGCGCCCGCCACAGCGCGCCGTTCCTGGCGCTGAACTGTGCGGCGTTGCCGGAAAACCTCGCCGAAAGCGAGCTGTTCGGCTACGCCCCCGGCGCCTTTACCGGCGCCCAGCGCGGCGGCAAGCCGGGGCTGATGGAGTTGGCCAACCAGGGCACGGTGTTTCTCGACGAGATCGGCGAGATGTCGCCGTATCTGCAGGCCAAGCTCCTGCGGTTTCTCAACGATGGCAGCTTTCGCCGGGTGGGCGGGGACCGCGAGGTCAAGGTCAATGTGCGGATCCTCAGCGCGACCCACCGCGACCTGGAGAAGATGGTCAGCGAAGGCACTTTTCGCGAAGACCTGTTTTACCGCCTCAATGTGCTCAACGTCGAAGTTCCGCCATTGCGCGAGCGCGGCCAGGACATTCTGCTGCTGGCGCGCTACTTCATGCAGCAGGCTTGTGCGCAGATCCAGCGCCCGGTCTGCCGCCTGGCGCCCGGCACCTACCCGGCCCTGCTCGGCAATCGTTGGCCGGGTAACGTGCGCCAGTTGCAGAACGTGATCTTCCGCGCTGCGGCCATTTGTGAAAGCAGCCTGGTGGACATCGGCGACCTGGACATCGCTGGCACCTCGGTCGCGCGCCAGAGCGACAGCGAAGTCGACAGCCTGGAGCAGGCCATGGAAAGCTTCGAGAAGACCCTGCTGGAAAAGCTCTACGTCAATTACCCCTCGACCCGCCAACTGGCCAGCCGCCTGCAGACCTCCCACACCGCCATCGCCCATCGGTTGCGCAAGTACGGAATTCCCGGCAAGGCCTAAACACCATTCCCCACAGTGATTGAGGGTGTTCGCAGATGGCGCCAACACCCAGCGCAAAAGCGACCTCCACCTGTACTGAAAGCGCTACAGCGGAACGATATCGCTACAGTGGCGTTCCACCAGCATTGTGCAAGGCTTTGATCCTCATAGGCTTTTTTCTTGGCCCTCGACTGTAGCGATATCGCTACAGCTGCGCTCGCGCCCCCTCTCGCAACAGTTCGTAACTCGTTGATTAGTAACAAATAAATAATATTGGCCGTGATTTTGCTAGGTAACCCTCCATAAAGCAGGGCTTTGCCCGAGCCTTCCATCGCGTCCACCAGACCTGTCTGGCCCCTGAGGAGTTTCCATGAGCGAGTTGCGTTTTACTGAAGATCACGAATGGCTGCGTACCGAAGCTGACGGCAGCGTTACAGTCGGCATCACCGCCTTCGCCCAGAATGCCTTGGGCGACGTGGTTTATGTGCAACTGCCTGAGCTGCAGGCCTACGCCCAAGGCGCTGAAGCCGCCACCGTCGAATCGGTAAAGGCTGCCAGCGGCGTCTACATGCCACTGGACGGTGAAGTGTTGGAGACCAACCCGGCCCTGGAAAGCAGCCCGGAACTGGTCAACGAAGATCCGCTGGGGCAAGGCTGGTTCTTCCGCTTCCAGCCAAGCGACGCCGCCGCAGTCGGCCAACTGCTGGATCAGGACGCCTACGACCGCCTGATCAAAGCCCAAGCCGACGCCTGAGGAGAACGCACATGACTCACGTCAACCTGAGCACTGCCAACGAATTCATCGCCCGGCACATCGGCCCGCGCGCCAGTGACGAGCAAGCCATGCTCAACACCCTGGGTTTCGACTCCCTGGAAGCCCTGAGCGCCAGTGTCATTCCCGACAGTATCAAGGGCACCAGCGTGCTGGACCTGGGCGCAGGGCAGAGCGAAGCCGAGGCCCTGGCCGCGATCAAGGCCATTGCCGGCAAGAACCAACTGTTCAAGACCTACATCGGCCAGGGCTACTACAACTGCCACACGCCGTCGCCGATCCTGCGCAATCTCCTGGAAAACCCGGCCTGGTACACCGCCTACACCCCGTACCAGCCAGAAATCTCCCAGGGCCGCCTGGAAGCCCTGCTGAATTTCCAGACCCTGATCAGCGACCTCTCCGGCCTGCCGATCGCCAACGCCTCGCTGCTCGATGAAGCCACCGCCGCTGCCGAGGCCATGACCTTCTGCAAGCGCCTGAGCAAGAACAAAGGCAGCCACGCCTTCTTCGCCTCCGTGCATTGCCACCCGCAAACCCTCGACGTGCTACGCACCCGTGCCGAGCCGCTGGGGATCGAGGTGGTGGTGGGCGACGAGCGTGAACTGAGCGACGTGACGCCGTTCTTCGGCGCGCTGCTGCAATACCCGGCCAGCAACGGCGACCTGTTCGACTACCGCGAGCTGACCGCACGGTTCCACGCGGCCAACGCCCTGGTCGCCGTGGCGGCCGACCTGCTGGCCCTGACCCTGCTGACTCCGCCGGGCGAGTTCGGTGCCGACGTTGCCATCGGCAGCGCGCAACGCTTTGGCGTACCGCTGGGCTTCGGTGGCCCGCACGCGGCGTACTTCTCCACTAAAGATGCGTTCAAGCGCGACATGCCGGGCCGTCTGGTCGGTGTCTCGGTCGACCGCTTCGGCAAGCCGGCCCTGCGCCTGGCGATGCAGACCCGCGAGCAACATATCCGCCGTGAGAAAGCCACCAGCAACATCTGCACTGCCCAGGTACTGCTGGCCAACATCGCCAGCATGTACGCCGTGTACCACGGCCCGCAGGGCCTGACCCAGATCGCCCAGCGTATTCATCACCTGAGCGCGATCCTGGCCAAGGGCTTGAGCACACTTGGCCTTAAGGTCGAACAGGCTCACTTCTTCGACACCCTGACCCTCAACACCGGCGCCAACACGGCCCAGTTGCACGACAAGGCGCGGGCGCAGCAGATCAACCTGCGGGTGATCGATGCCAACCGCCTGGGCCTGTCCCTCGACGAAACCACCTCGCAAGCCGACGTGGAAAACCTCTGGGCGTTGCTGGCCGACGGCAAGACCCTGCCGGACTTCGCGGCCCTTGCCGCCACCGTACAGAGCACCATCCCGGCCGACCTGGTTCGCCAGTCGCCGATCCTCAGCCACCCCGTGTTCAACCGGTACCACTCGGAAACCGAGCTGATGCGCTACCTGCGCAAGCTGGCCGACAAGGACCTGGCCCTCGACCGTACGATGATCCCGCTGGGCTCGTGCACCATGAAACTCAACGCCGCCAGCGAAATGATCCCGGTGACCTGGGCCGAATTCGGCGCCCTGCACCCGTTCGCCCCGGCCGAGCAAAGCGCCGGCTACCAGCAGTTGACCGATGAACTGGAAGCGATGCTCTGCGCCGCCACCGGTTATGACTCGATCTCCCTGCAGCCGAACGCCGGTTCCCAGGGCGAGTACGCCGGCCTGCTGGCGATCCGCGCCTACCACCAGAGCCGTGGCGAAGATCGCCGCGACATCTGCCTGATCCCCTCCTCCGCCCACGGCACCAACCCGGCCACCGCCAACATGGCCGGCATGCGCGTGGTGGTGACGGCCTGTGATGCCCGCGGCAACGTCGACATCGAAGACCTGCGTGCGAAAGCCATCGAGCACCGCGAGCACCTGGCGGCCTTGATGATCACTTACCCGTCCACCCACGGCGTGTTCGAAGAAGGCATCCGCGAGATCTGCGGGATCATTCATGAGCACGGCGGCCAGGTGTACATCGACGGCGCCAACATGAACGCCATGGTCGGCCTCTGCGCCCCAGGCAAGTTCGGTGGCGACGTGTCTCACCTGAACCTGCACAAGACCTTCTGCATCCCCCACGGCGGTGGCGGTCCGGGTGTCGGCCCGATCGGCGTCAAGTCGCACCTGGCCCCATTCCTGCCCGGCCACGCGGCCATGGAGCGCAAGGAAGGCGCGGTCTGCGCCGCACCGTTCGGCAGCGCCAGCATTCTGCCGATCACTTGGATGTACATTCGCATGATGGGCGGCGCCGGCCTCAAGCGTGCTTCGCAGCTGGCGATCCTCAATGCCAACTACATCTCCCGCCGCCTGGAAGAGCACTACCCAGTGCTGTACACCGGCAGCAACGGCCTGGTGGCCCACGAATGCATCCTCGACCTGCGTCCGCTCAAGGACAGCAGCGGCATCAGCGTCGATGACGTCGCCAAGCGCCTGATTGACTTCGGTTTCCACGCCCCGACCATGTCGTTCCCAGTGGCCGGCACGCTGATGATCGAGCCGACCGAAAGTGAATCCAAGGAAGAACTGGACCGCTTCTGCGACGCCATGATCCGCATCCGCGAAGAAATTCGCGCAGTGGAAAACGGCACCCTGGACAAGGACGACAACCCGCTGAAGAACGCCCCGCACACTGCGGCGGAAATCGTCGGCGAGTGGACCCACCCCTACAGCCGTGAACAGGCGGTGTACCCAGTGGCGTCGTTGATCGAAGGCAAGTACTGGCCACCGGTTGGCCGGGTCGACAACGTGTTTGGTGATCGCAACCTGATCTGCGCCTGCCCGTCGATCGAAAGCTACGCTTGATCCATAGGGGGGCGGGTTTGCCCGCCTCCCTATCTCCCTTCGTGGGAGCGAGCCTGCTCGCTCCCCAGATTCCGCCAATTCCTATAACAAGAAACCGGAGAACAACCATGTCGTTAAGCGTGTTCGACCTGTTCAAGATTGGCATCGGCCCCTCCAGTTCCCACACCGTCGGCCCGATGCGTGCCGCTGCGCGTTTTGTCGAAGGTCTGCGCCGAGACAACCTGCTGACGGCCACCACCTGCGTCAAGGTTGAGCTGTATGGCTCACTGGGCGCCACCGGCAAGGGCCACGGCAGCGACAAGGCGGTGTTGCTCGGCCTGGAGGGCGAGCACCCGGACACCGTGAACACCGAGAACATCGCTGCGCGCCTGCACGACATCCGCAGCAGCGGCCGCTTGAGTCTGCTCGGTGAGCACCCGATCGACTTCAATGAAAAACTGCACCTGGCGATGATTCGCAAGCCATTGGCCTATCACCCCAATGGCATGATCTTTCGCGCCTTCGATGCCGCCGGCCTGCAGATCCGCAGCCGCGAGTACTACTCGGTCGGCGGCGGTTTTGTGGTCGACGAAGACGCCGCCGGCGCTGACCGGATCGTCGAGGACGCGACGCCACTGACCTTCCCGTTCAAAAGCGCCAAGGACTTGCTCGGGCATTGCGCCACCTACGGCCTGTCGATCAGCCAGGTGATGCTGACCAACGAAAGCGCCTGGCGCCCGGAGGCGGAAACCCGCGCCGGGCTGTTAAGGATCTGGCAGGTGATGCAGGACTGCGTCGATGCCGGCTGTCGCAACGAAGGCATCCTGCCTGGCGGCCTCAAAGTCAAGCGCCGTGCCGCGGCCTGGCACCGGCAACTGTGCAAGAACCCGGAGTCGTCACTGCGCGACCCGCTGTCGGTGCTGGATTGGGTCAACCTGTATGCCCTGGCGGTCAACGAAGAAAACGCCAACGGCGGGCGCGTGGTCACGGCCCCCACCAATGGCGCGGCGGGCATCGTCCCTGCCGTCCTGCATTACTACATGCGCTTTATTGCGGGTGCCAGCGAAGACGGTGTGGTGCGTTTTCTGCTCACCGCCGCCGCCATCGGCATCCTGTACAAGGAAAACGCCTCGATCTCCGGGGCCGAAGTCGGCTGCCAGGGTGAAGTCGGCGTGGCCTGCTCGATGGCCGCAGGGGCGCTGTGCGAAGTGCTGGGCGGCACCGTCCAGCAAGTGGAGAACGCCGCCGAGATCGGCATGGAACATAACCTTGGCCTGACCTGCGACCCCATCGGTGGCCTGGTCCAGGTGCCGTGCATCGAGCGCAACGCCATGGGCTCGGTCAAGGCCATCAATGCGGTGCGCATGGCCTTGCGTGGCGACGGTCAACACTTCGTCTCCCTCGACAAGGTGATCCGCACCATGCGCCAGACCGGCGCCGACATGAAAAGCAAGTACAAGGAAACCGCCCGTGGCGGTTTGGCCGTCAACATTATCGAATGCTGATGCGTGCTCACCCGCATCCGCTGAATTTTTTCAGGAGCTGAATATGTCCACCGAAACCCTGTCGAAAACCCCGCTGCATGCGCTGCACATCGAACTGGGCGCGCGCATGGTGCCGTTCGCCGGCTACGACATGCCGGTGCAGTACCCGTTGGGCGTGATGAAAGAGCACCTGCACTGCCGTGAGCAGGCCGGGCTGTTCGATGTCTCGCACATGGGGCAGATCCGCCTGACCGGTGCCCATGCGGCCAAGGCCCTGGAAACCCTGGTGCCGGTGGACATCATCGACCTGCCGGTGGGCATGCAGCGCTACGCCATGTTCACCAACGAGCAGGGCGGCATCCTCGATGACCTGATGGTCGCCAACCTGGGTAATGACGAACTGTTCCTGGTGGTCAATGCGGCCTGCAAGGACCAGGACCTGGCCCACCTGCGCCAGCATCTGGGCGATCAGTGCCAGATCGAGCCGCTGTTCGAGGAACGCGCCCTGCTCGCCCTGCAAGGCCCGGCGGCGGTGACCGTGCTCGCTCGCCTGGCGCCGCAGGTAGCGCAGATGACCTTCATGCAGTTCACCCGCGTGACCCTGCTGGGGATCGAGTGTTTTGTCAGTCGTTCGGGCTACACCGGCGAGGACGGTTTCGAGATCTCCGTGCCCGCCGCCAACGCCGAAGCCCTGGCCCGCGCCCTGCTGGCCGAGCCGGAAGTGGCCGCCATCGGCCTCGGCGCGCGTGACTCGCTGCGCCTGGAAGCCGGCCTGTGCCTGTATGGTCATGACATGAACAGCGACACCACCCCGATCGAAGCCAGCCTGCTGTGGGCCATCTCCAAGCCGCGCCGTGCCGATGGCGTGCGTGCCGGCGGGTTCCCCGGGGCCGAAGCGATCTTCGCCCAGCAACAAAACGGCGTCAGCCGCAAACGTGTCGGCCTGCTGCCCCAGGAACGTACCCCGGTGCGTGAAGGCGCAGAAATCGTCAACGCTGCCGGCGAGATCATCGGCAGCGTCTGCAGCGGTGGTTTCGGTCCTTCCCTCGGCGGTCCATTGGCGATGGGTTACCTGGACAGTGCCTACGTGGCACTCGATACCCAGGTCTGGGCGATCGTGCGTGGGAAACAGGTGCCATTGCTTGTTAGCAAAATGCCATTCGTCCCACAACGCTACTATCGTGGCTGATAGACTGTTCCCATAAGTAACGCAGTTGCGTAACAGTGCACTAATCTGTAACGCAACTGCCATAAAACAGTGCAGACTTTTGACTCTAAGCTTCGATTTTGAACTTGCGTTATAACAATCGAAAACAACTGAACGAGCCTATCGAATAAGCCGCAACGGCCCACCCCAAAATAGCCACAGGCCCAGCTATACAAGGCTTGCAGGGGGGCTTGTTTTTCCTGCCGTAGTTGGCGTAGAGTTTGTCCACTGTGTTTGCATGGGTCGCTTGGAATCGTGACCTGGGCAGTAGCCAACAAGTTTGCTACACCCGTTCTACGTCTTTCTTCTTTCCTGCAACCAGCCCCAGTACTCTTTCATGAGAAAGAGGCTGTCATCAATTTTTGCGTCAAAGGAAATAAGAAATGTCCCAACGTCAGAGCGGCACCGTCAAGTGGTTTAACGACGAAAAAGGTTTTGGTTTTATCACTCCAGAAAGCGGCCCGGATCTGTTCGTGCATTTCCGTGCCATCCAGGGCAACGGCTTCAAGAGCCTGAAAGAAGGCCAGAAAGTGACCTTCGTTGCGGTGCAGGGCCAAAAAGGCATGCAGGCTGACGAAGTTCAAACAGAAGCCTAATCTTCTGTAACGAAAAAGCCCCTGATGCTGACATCAGGGGCTTTTTTGTGCGCGCAAACCCGTAAAATGGCTTCCTTTTTCAATCGAGAGCCACTCCATGTCGAAACGCCTGCTAAGCCCCCAGGGTGATTTCCCCGTCGCCGGCCTGGGACGTCGCCTGGCAGCGATGTTCTACGATTTCCTGCTGTGCACCGCCCTGATGATCGTCACTGGCGGCCTCTACAAGATGGCGCAGATGGCAATCATCGGCGAAGAGCGGATGCGCGCATTGACCGATGCCGGCGCATTGGATGGCGATCCCTTGCTCTCCACGATCCTGCTGTTTGTGCTGTTCGGTTTTTTTGCCAAGTTCTGGACCTACTCCGGCCAAACCCTGGGGATGCAGGTGTGGTGCATCCGCGTGCAGAACGCCGACGGCTCGGCCATCAGCCTGTGGCAAGCCTTGCTGCGCTTCGTGGTATCGATTGCGTCACTGCTGTGCGTCGGCCTGGGCTTCTTCTGGACGCTGTTCGACAAACAGCAGCGCAGCTGGCACGACATGTACTCCAATACGCAGTTGGTGCGGATTCCGAAAAAAACCAAGTAATTTCAGCAGACAAAAATCACTGTGGGAGCGAGCTTGCTCGCTCCCACAAGTGTTGTGTACCTAGCTGACAGCCCTCAGGCGTTGCCGGCGAGCTTCATCCGCGCCGCCGCCGTGAAGTCGAGCATGCGCTTGAGCGGGCGAATCGCCTGCGGGATCAACGCCGGTTCGACGAAAATCTCCCCAGAGCCCTCACGCAGGCACTGTAGCGTGCGTTCCAGGGTGTTCATCGCCATCCACGGGCAATGTGCACAGCTGCGGCAGGCCGCGCCGTTGCCGGCCGTAGGGGCTTCGATAAACACCTTGTCCGGGCACAGCTGCTGCATCTTGTAGAAAATCCCGCGGTCGGTGGCCACGATCAGCGTC
Source organism: Pseudomonas kielensis (assembly GCF_014236655.1). Lineage (GTDB taxonomy): Bacteria > Pseudomonadota > Gammaproteobacteria > Pseudomonadales > Pseudomonadaceae > Aquipseudomonas > Aquipseudomonas kielensis. The sequence continues at coordinate 17,506 of NZ_JACMYG010000034.1, read as the reverse complement.
TTGTGCGGCAGGCTCTGTGCGGCCGCGATCAACTGGCTGGTGGAACCCACCGCGTCGGCCAACTCGATCACCGCCGTCGGCGATTCCGGGTGCACCAGAATTGCCGCGTCCGGGTACAGCGCCTTCATGTCTTCGAGCTGCTTGGCCTTGAACTCTTCATGGACGATGCAGGCACCATCCCAGAGCAGCATGTCGGCGCCGGTCTTGCGCTGGATGTAGGTACCCAGGTGCTTGTCCGGGCCCCAGATGATGGTCTCGCCGTTGTCCATCAGGCTTTCGACGATCTCCAGTGCGCAACTGGAGGTCACCACCCAGTCCGCCCGCGCCTTGACCGCTGCCGAGGTGTTGGCATAGACCACCACGGTGCGTTCCGGGTGCTGGTCGCAGAACGCCGAAAACTCGTCGACCGGGCAACCCAGGTCCAGCGAGCAGGTCGCTTCCAGGGTCGGCATCAGCACGCGTTTTTCCGGGTTGAGGATCTTCGCGGTCTCCCCCATGAACTTCACGCCGGCCACCACCACGGTCTTGGCCGGGTGGGCGCTACCGAACCGGGCCATTTCCAGGGAATCGGAAACACAGCCCCCGGTTTCTTCGGCCAGGGCCTGAATGATCGGGTCGCAATAGAAGTGGGCAACCAGCACCGCGTCCTGAGCCTTGAGCTCGGCGGCGATGGCGGCGCGGTAATGGGCCTCCTCTGCGGCGGTCAGCGGCTTGGGCTGCTTGGCGTCGAGGTGGGCTTGAACCAGAAGGCGTTCGGAAATTTGCGTCATGATCGCAAGACCTGCGGGCGCTTTCGCGCGAAAGTCGAGTATACACCCGGCTCCGGACCGATCAGGGTACCGCCGGGAGAGTGAGTATTCATCAGGCACGGACAGCGTTGAAGCTGCGCAAGGCTACAGAATATCCCTGAGTTGCAAAAGACCATTCTGCACCCAGGCGCGCGGTGCAAGCATTGCGATTGCCCAAGACAGGAATCGCAGGCAAAAAAAAACCCGGAAATCCTCACTTTCGTGGGCCTTCCGGATTTTCTAAACCGCCAAATATGGTGGGTCGTGTGGGATTCGAACCTACGACCAATTGGTTAAAAGCCAACTGCTCTACCAACTGAGCTAACGACCCGCTTCGTTGTGGTGCGTATAATACTGATTTTTAAGGACTATTCAACACCTAAGTGAAAATAAATCAAAAATAGTTGGTCGGGTCGCTGATTCCGGCTGCGGCGAAGCCTTCCGCACGCAGGCGGCAGCTGTCGCATTTGGCGCAGGCACGGCCTTCATCGTCCGCCTGATAGCAGGAAACGGTCAGCGCGTAGTCGACCCCAAGCTTCACGCCCGCCTCGACGATCTGCGCCTTGCTGAGATTCTGCAGCGGCGCCTGGATGCGGAAACCATTGCCCTCGACCCCGGCCTTGGTCGCCAGGTTGGCCATGCGCTCGAAAGCCTCGACGAACTCCGGACGGCAATCCGGGTAACCGGAGTAGTCCACGGCGTTGACCCCGATGAAGATGTCCCGCGCGCCCAGCACTTCGGCCCACCCCAGGGCCAGGGACAGGAACACCGTGTTGCGTGCCGGCACATAGGTCACCGGGATGCCTTCACCCGGGGTCTCAGGCACGTCGATGCTGCTGTCGGTCAGGGCCGAGCCGCCGATCCCGTTCAGGTTCAGGCCGATCACCTTGTGCTCGATCACACCCAGGTCGCGGGCCACCCGCGCAGCGGCGTGCAGCTCGGCGTGTGAGCGCTGGCCGTAGTCAAAACTCATGGTGTAGCAGCTGTAGCCTTCGGCGCGAGCCATGGCCACGACCGTCGCCGAGTCCAGGCCACCGGACAGCAGGATGACCGCACGTTTTTCTACAGTGTTCAGTTGTTCAGTCATGTCAGCGCCCCGGCTCGTCATTCCAAAGATATTTGTGCAACTGCAATTGCAAGCGCACTGGCAGGTTGTCGGCAACCACCCAGTCCGCCAGGTCGCGTGCATTGAGATCGTGATGGCTCGGTGAGAACAGGACTTCACCGGCCCGCCGATCAAGACCGTACTGGATCAGCTTGGAGACCGCCCAGTCGTAGTCCTCGCGGGAACAGATCACGAACTTGACCTGGTCGTTGGGTGTCAGCAGCTCGATATTCTCGTAGCGGTTACGGTGTGCTTCCTTCGAGCCCGGGGTCTTCAGGTCGACCACCCGGCTGACCCGCGAATCTACCGCCGAGATGTCGATCGAACCACTGGTTTCCAGCGACACTTCGTAACCGGCGTCACACAGCTGCTTGAGCAAAGGGATGGCGTTAGGCTGGGCCAGCGGTTCGCCGCCGGTCACACAGACATAACGGGGACGGAAACCGGCCACCTGCTCGAGGATATCGTCGAGCGATCGCACGGTGCCGCCCGTGAAGGCATAGGCACTGTCGCAGTACTGGCAACGCAATGGGCAACCGGTCAGGCGCACAAAAACAGTGGGCAGCCCGGCAGTGCGCGTTTCACCCTGCAACGAGTAAAAAACTTCGGTAATTCTCAATGTGTCTTGCATAGTCGCCACGGGCGTAACAGCTAAACAGGCTGTCCGCCTCCGTCAGGCACTTGATGGAACCCCGCCAACGCGCAGATCCCAAAAAGCGGTGTTGCTAAAAAGGGCGTGAATTCTAACGAAAAAACCCGCGACAAGCGCGGGTTTCTTGAAACACGGGTCAAACTGCCTTACATGCGCTGCAAATCACGCTGGGCCAACTGAGCAGCGGAGGTACCAGGGTACTGGCTGACCACCTGCTGCAAAATGCCCTTGACCTTGTCGGCATGCCCCAGGCGACGCTCGACATCAGCCAGCTTGTACAGCGAGTCCGGCACCTTGTTGTGCTTGGGATACAGCTGCGAAACCTTGGCAAACGACTGGCCGGCGCCTTGCAGGTCGCCTTTGGCCAGGTTCACTTCACCCAGCCAGTATTGGGCATTGCCCGCGTACTGGCTGTTCGGGTATTTGCGCAGGAACGCGGCAAAAGCCAGGCTGGCCTTGTCGAAGTCCTTGGCTTTGATCAGGTCGAAGGCAGCATCGTAGTAGAGCTTTTCCTTCGCCGGATCACCCGGTTCGCTGCTGGCGGCAGGGGCTTGCGCCGCAGCGCCCGCACCTGCAGCCGCACCGGCGGCGCTATTGCCACCGGCTGGAGAATTCTCAGGAGCCGCAGCGGGTGCACCGCCCGATCCTATGCGCCGGTCAAGATCCTGGTATCGCTCCAGGGCTTCTTGCTTCATGCGCGAAACATCATTTTGCAAAACTTCGATCACGCCTTGTTGGCGCGCGATCTGTTCCTGCATCTGTTGCAGTTGGTTGAACAGCTCGCCCTGTGCCGAGACAGGGGCCGTAACCCCTCCCCCGGCATAGGCGCCGTTCGTACCGTAACCCGCAGGCGGATAACTGCTCCCGCTATTGTTATAACCGGAATTGTTATCGACCACAGGAACCGCAGCCCACGCCATGAATGGCGCGAGGCTGAGAGCCAGGACAGTTACAGCACGACGGCACGTTCGCATGACGAATTACTTACGCAGTTCGACGCGACGGTTTTGAGCCCAGGACTGCTCGTCGTTGCCGGTAGCAACTGGACGCTCTTCGCCGTAGGAAACCAGTTCCAGCTGAGCTGGGGAAACACCTTGCAGTACCAGGTAGCGTTGAACGGCTTTCGCACGACGCTCGCCCAGTGCCATGTTGTACTCACGAGTACCACGTTCGTCGGTGTTGCCTTCCAGAACAACGCGAGCGCCGTTTGCTTTCAGGTCTTTGGCGTGAACGTCCAGAGCGCGCATGGCTTCTGGCTTCAGGTCCGAGCTGTCGTATTCGAAGTAGAAGGTGGTGATTGCGCGCAGAGCAGCTTCTTCGCTCAGGGAGCCGTCAACAGCACCAGTGTTAGCGCCGTAACCAGCGTTTGGATCAACAGCGCCTTCACCGGCGTTGTCGCCGCCTTTGGACGAGCAACCTACAGCTACAGCCATGGCCAGAGCCAGCGCAGCAAACTTACCAAACTTCAGCATTTCCATCGTGAAACTCCTAATGAACCCCAATGTGTTAAGTACAACGTATAGCGCCGCGTCAGTTCAGGTAAGGGGACCAGGAAGGTTCTCTGACTTCGCCTTGTGCGGTAGGAAGCGGGAGCCTTACGCGTCCATTGATGGACACGAGCATCAAGACTCCCCGGCCCTGCTGGCGGGTGGCGTAGATTACCATGGTGCCGTTGGGCGCAACAGTAGGTGACTCGTCCAGAGTGCTATCAGTTAGGATTTTTACGCTACCGCGCTGCAAATCCTGGGCCGCCACCTTGAAATTGGTGAAACCTTCCTGGCGATGGATCATCACCAGGGTCTTTTCGTCAGCCGACAATTTCGGGTTGGCATTGTAGTTGCCGATGAAGGTCACACGCTCGGCACCGCCGCCACTGGCGCTGGTCTTGTAGATCTGCGGTTTGCCGCCACGGTCGGAGGTGAAGTAGATGGTCGAGCCATCCTTGCCCCAGAACGGTTCGGTGTTGATGCCAGGCCCTGCGGTTACGCGGGTGATCTGGCGCGAACCCAGGTTCATCACGTAGATATCCGGGTTACCGTCCTTGGACAGTACGAATGCCAGGCGCGAACCGTCCGGCGACCAGGCTGGAGCACCGTTGAGTCCTTCAAAGTTGGTGATCTGCTCACGACGACCGGTGTCGATGTTCTGCATGAAGATCCGCGGACGCTTCTGCTCGAAGGAGACATAGGCGATACGCTTGCCATCGGGGGCAAAACGTGGCGACAGGATCGGCTCGCGGGACTGCAGCAGGGTCACGGCACGTGCACCGTCGTAGTCCGAGCGTTGCAGGGTGTAGCGGGTGTTCTTCTCGGAGAAACGCTCGGCCGTCACGTACAGCAGACGGGTCGAGAACGCGCCCTTGATACCCACCAGCTTCTCAAACGACTGGTCCGAAATGTAGTGCGCCATGTCGCGCAACTGGTCGACGCCACCGGAAACGCTGCCGGTCAGCACTTGCTGCTCGGTGTTGACGTTGAACAGGGCGTACTGCACCTGCAGGCGACCGCCGGCCGGAACAATGCTGCCGACCATGATGTACTGGGCGCCCAGGGCCTTCCAGTCGCGGTAGATGACTTCGCTGGCCTGGGTCGGCTGGCTGATCATGTTCTGCTTGGGAATGGGCGAGTAGTAACCCGAGTTGCGCAAATCATTACCAATGATTTCCGCCATGTCATCCGGCAGCACGCTGCCGCCCTGCCAGCCGAACGGCACTACCGCAATCGGGGTCGCCCGATCACTGCCGCTGGTGACCAGAATGTTCTTTTCATCCGCCGCCGCTATCCCTGCCATGCAGCAAATAACGACAAGCATTCCTCGAAGAAGGTTTCTCACAAGGCTAGATCCTCAGGTGTGAATGTCATCTTGAATGAACGATAGGGAGCGAAATCGCTCGGCTTCATTCCCTGCATTTCTGTCAAACGTCCAATGTTCTTGACCGCTGCTACAGCCGAGCTGTCGAACGGACCATCGCCACTGGACTTGGAAACCGTGACCGAGGTCACCGTCCCATCGGGCAACATGCCAATTTGCAGCACGACCGTCATGTTCTTGCGTGCCGAAGGAGGACGCGCCCAGCCTTCCGCTGCCCGTGCTCGAATCAGGTCGTCGAAACTGCCCGCGACTTCATCGCCTTGTTCATCGGCCAAGGCCTGCTGACGCTGCGGCGTGTCGGAAAGCAAATCTGCCAGGGCCTGGGCCTTTTTCTCTTCGGCGGATTTACGTGCCGCTTCCTGCGATTTTTTCTTCGCAGCATCGGCAGCAGCTTTCTTCTTCGCATCCTCGGCGACTTTCTTCTTCGCCTCGTCCGCTTCAGCTTTCTTCTTGGCGTCTTCCGCGGCTTTTTTCTTCGCGTCTTCGACTACTTTCTTCTTCGCTTCTTCAGCGGCCGCTTTCTTGGCCTCTTCTTCAGCTTTCTTCTTGGCTTCTTCTTCGGCTTTCTTCTTGGCTATATCAGCCAATTGTTTCTCTTCTGCCTTCTTGGCTTCGGCGGTCTTCTTCGCTTCATCGGCTTTCTTGGCTTCATCAGCCTTTTTCGCTTCTTCGGCTTTCTTCGACTCGTCGGCCTTCTTGGCTTCCTCGGCCTTTTGAGCCGCCTCTTCTTTCTTTTGTTCCGCAGCCTTCACCGCTTCCTGCTCGACCTTTTTCTGCTCCATCTGTTCGACTTCGGTCTGGCGCGCAGCGGATTTCTTCGCTTCACCCGCAATCTTCTGATTGGTCTGGGTGGTTGCCTGACTTTTCGATTTCAACTGGTACAGGGTCGCCTGGACAATCGGCTTGGCCGGCGGCAGCTCCGGGGTAAAGGCAAAGCTGACGAACAGCATGCCGAACACCAGCACGTGCAAGCCAATTGCCCAGACACTAGGCCAGAAGTAGCTTTCCGAGGCTGTTGGCTCTCGCTGTTGCTGCATCAGGGCGCCTCGGTAATCAAGCCAACGTTACCGACTCCGGCTTTCTGCAACCCACCCATTGCGCCCATGACGGCGCCGTAGTCGACGGTCTTGTCGCCACGAATGAACACTTGGGTGTGTTTGCCACCTTCGTTGCCGGCGCGAATGATCTTGGTCACCGCATCCGTCATCTGCGGCAGGGTCATTGCCCGGTCCTGCTGCTTCTCGGTGTCGACTTCGCTGCCAAGGTTCCAGTAGTAGGTCTTGTCAGCCTTGATCGAAATGGTCAGGACCTGGGTGTTGTTGTCTTGCGGCAAGGCTTCGCTGGAAACCTTGGGCAGATCAACTTTCACGCCCTGATTGAGCATCGGCGCGGTCACCATGAAGATGACCAGCAGTACCAGCATCACGTCGATGTAAGGCACCACGTTCATCTCGGCGACCGGCTTGCGCTTTTTGCGAGCTCGAGCGATTAAAGCCATTGGGAAATACCTGCTTATTCTTCGCTGGTGTGCACTTTACGGTGCAGGATCGCCTGGAATTCATCGGCGAAGGTGTAGTAGCGGCTGATCAGGGTTTCGCTGCGCGCGGCAAAGCGGTTGTACGCGATAACGGCCGGGATGGCGGCGAACAGACCGATGGCGGTAGCGATCAGTGCCTCGGCGATACCCGGGGCCACGGTGGCCAGGGTCGCTTGCTGGGCAGTGGCCAGGCCGCGGAAGGAGTTCATGATGCCCCAGACGGTACCGAACAGACCGATGTACGGGCTGACCGAGCCGACGGTGGCGAGGAATGGCAGGCTCTGCTCGAGCTTTTCTTCTTCGCGGGAAATAGCCACGCGCATGGCACGGGCCACGCCTTCCATGACCGCTTCCGGGTCCACACCCGGTTGCTGGCGCAGGCGGGAGAATTCCTTGAAGCCGGCACGGAAGATCTGCTCGACGCCCGAATCCGGATCAGGGTTGCTGCCGGCCTGACGGTACAGCTTGGACAGGTCGATACCCGACCAGAAGCGCTCCTCGAAGCTCTCCAGGGCACGTCGACCGGCACGCAGCAAATTGCTGCGCTGAAAGATCATGATCCATGAGGTCACCGATGCGGCTACCAGGGTCAGCATTACCAGTTGCACCACGATACTGGCATTGCTGACCAGGCTCCACATGGAGGAATGGTCGACGACGTTAGCTTCCACGCTTTATCTCCTGCTTTGAGTGTGTACCCGCGCCGCTCACGTCGGCAAAGGCCGCACGTAGAGCTTCGGGAATGGCCCGGGGTTTCAAACTATGGGTGCGCACACAGGCCACCAAAAACTGCCCTTCGCAGAGCAGTGCATTATCCGTGGCTCGCCTGACCTGCTGCTTGAAGCGCAGGCTGACACGGTTCAATTCGATTACTTCAGCACTTACCACAAGCTCGTCGTCCAGTCGCGCCGGCGCGTGGTAGCGCGCTTCGCTGGAATGCACGACAAACAACAGGTCCTCGCCTGCCAGCTGTGACTGGGCAAAGCCCAACTCACGTAGCCGCTCGGTCCGAGCCCGTTCCATAAACTTGAGGTAATTAACGTAATACACGATGCCGCCGGCATCGGTGTCCTCGTAATAAACGCGACAACGATGTGCGAACGACTCTAGCCCGTTTTGCGCGCGCATACTCTAGTGCTTACTCCTCAGGTTGCCAATCCGGCCAGGCAACTGTTTTTCATTCTTCTGCGCCTTTGCAGCCAAACAAGGGTTCGCCAGCCACCTAGGACCACACAAAACCGGAATAAATCGGCGCAGACCGTCATTAATCGTCCACTGCATCCAGAAACGCGTCTACTGCGGGCATTTCGCCCATGCGTGTCGGAATGTTCAGGCCAAAGTGCAAATAAGCATGCCGGGTCACTACCCGTCCACGGGGCGTACGCATGATGTAGCCCTGCTGGATCAGGTATGGCTCCAGCACGTCTTCAATGGTGTGCCGCTCTTCGCTGATGGCCGCCGCCAGACTGTCCACCCCCACCGGACCGCCATCGAACTTCTCGATCATGGTCAGCAGCAAACGCCGGTCCTGGTGATCGAAACCGCGCTCATCGACGTCCAGCAGGTTGAGCGCCAGGTCGGCGATCGGCTTGGTGATGTGGCCCTTGGCCCGAACTTCGGCAAAATCCCGCACCCGCCGCAGCAGGCGGTTGGCGATACGTGGCGTGCCGCGGGCCCGCCGGGCGATTTCAAACGCCCCTTCAGGGTCCAGCGGCAGCCCGAGGATACCGGCCGAACGACTGACGATGGTCGCCAGGTCGGCGGTGCTGTAGAACTCCAGGCGCTGGACGATGCCGAAGCGGTCGCGCAGCGGGTTGGTCAGCATGCCGGCGCGAGTGGTCGCCCCCACCAGGGTGAACGGTGGCAGGTCGAGCTTGATGGAGCGTGCTGCCGGGCCTTCGCCGATCATGATGTCGAGCTGGAAGTCCTCCATGGCCGGGTACAGCACTTCCTCGACAATCGGCGACAGGCGATGGATTTCATCGATGAACAGCACGTCATGGGGTTCGAGATTGGTCAGCAGTGCGGCCAGGTCGCCGGGACGCTCCAGGACCGGCCCCGAGGTGCTTTTGATCGACACGCCCATTTCCTGGGCGATGATGTTGGCCAGCGTGGTCTTGCCCAGGCCCGGCGGACCGAAGATCAGCGTATGGTCCAAGGATTCGTTGCGCCCGCGCGCCGCCTGGATGAACAGCTCCATCTGCTCGCGAACGGTCGGCTGACCGATGTATTCGGCCAGGCTGACCGGGCGGATGGCGCGGTCCTGGACTTCTTCGCGGTCACGCGGGCCACCGGTGGCGGCAATCAGACGATCAGCTTCAATCACTTAGATCATTCCCTTCAGTGCACGACGAATCAGGTCTTCACTGCTCAAGCCTTTCTCCTTGATCGCGGAAATCGCCTTGCTGGCTTCCTGCGGCTTGTAGCCCAGGGAGATCAGCGCGCTGACCGCATCATTCTCCGCCGAGACCACCGGTTGCGCCGGGCCATCAGGCTGGTTCGGCACCAGGGCAAACATGCTCGGCACGGTTTCCCAGGCCTTGAAGCGGTCCTTGAGTTCCACCAGCAAGCGCTCGGCGGTCTTTTTGCCGACACCGGGCACCTTGGTCAGCGCCGAAGTGTCCTGGGCCTGCACACAACGCACCAGCTCATCGACCTCAAGGCTCGACATCAACGCCAGCGCAAGCTTGGGACCCACCCCATTGAGGCGGATCAACTCGCGGAAAAAGTCCCGATCACGCTTGCCGATGAAACCATAAAGCAACTGGGCGTCTTCGCGCACCACCAAATGGGTGTGCAGGGTGATCGGTTCTCCGATCGACGGCAGTCGATAGAGGGTGGTCATCGGCACTTCCAGCTCATAGCCCAGGCCGTTGACATCCAGTATCAGGTGCGGCGGCTGTTTCTCAGCCAAGGTGCCGCGCAAACGTCCAATCACGTTTCAAATCCTTAAGCGTTAGCCAGATCAGGCGTTCGAAGAGCAAAGTGAGCGAAGCTGCCGACAGTACAGGCGCAAAACGCTCAACCAAAAAAACCAGTCGGTGGATGCTATCAGATCACAGGCGCAGGCGACCGCCACGACTGCGCGCCGTCCCCAGGCCATGGGGCAACAGGCTGGAGCGGGTATGGGCATGGCAAATGGCAATCGCCAGGGCATCGGAAGCATCGATTTGCGGCTTGCTCGTGAGCTTGAGCATGTGCATGACCATCATCTGCACCTGCTCCTTGTTGGCCGCGCCGGTACCGGTGACCGCCTGCTTGACCTGGGTAGCGGTGTATTCGGCAATCTCCAGGCTCTCTTCGGCCCCCGCGACAATCGCCGCACCACGGGCCTGGCCGAGCTTGAGCGCGGAGTCGGCATTGCGGGCCATGAACACCTTCTCGATGCCCATGGTCACCGGGCCGTAGGTCTGGATCACCTCACGCACGCCGCGATAAACAATTTGCAACCGTTCATGTAGCTCACCGCTGCCGGTGCGAATACAACCCGACGCCACATACACGCAGCCACGACCGGTATCGCGTACCACGCCATAACCGGTAATGCGTGAACCGGGGTCGATACCAAGAATTAAAGTCATAACGCCTGCGGGTCAAAAAAGCACGATATTCGATGATCCGAATAAACAAATGTGGGAGCGAGCCTGCTCGCGAAAGCGGTCTCCTATTGAGCAACGATGTTGCCCGAAAGTCCGCATTCGCGAGCAGGCTCGCTCCCACAGTAGATCCTAGTCGCCTTTAACCGAGCTGTGCAGCTACCGACTCAGGGATATCGGCGTTGGAATAGACGTTCTGCACGTCATCCAGGTCTTCGAGCATATCGATCAGCTTGAGCACCTTCTCGGCGCCTTCCAGGTCCAGTTCGGCACTGGTGGTGGGCAGCATCACGATTTCCGCGTCATCAGCCTTGAAGCCTGCCGCTTCCAGGGCGTTGCGCACGGCATAAAAACCGGCGAACGAGGTGAATACGTCGATCGAACCGTCTTCGTTGGTCACCACGTCGTCGGCATCAGCCTCCATCGCCGCTTCCATCAAGGCGTCTTCGTCGATACCCGGGGCAAAGGAGATCTGCCCCTTGCGCTCGAACAGGTAGGCCACCGAGCCATCCGTGCCCAGGTTGCCGCCGCACTTGCTGAAGGCATGTCGAACCGCCGCCGCCGTGCGGTTGCGGTTATCGGTCATGCACTCGACCATCACCGCCACGCCACCCGGGCCATAACCTTCGTAGCTCAGCTCGACCATGTCATCGGTGTCGGCAGCGCCAGCCCCACGGGCCACCGCGCGATCGATGATGTCGCGGCTCATGTTCGCACCCAGGGCCTTGTCCAGCGCCAGGCGCAACCGCGGGTTGGAGCCGGGATCGCCGCCGCCCTGACGGGCCGCAACTGTCAGCTCACGAATCCACTTGGTGAAAATCTTGCCTTTCTTGGCATCCTGACGTTCTTTGCGGTGCTTGATGTTCGCCCACTTGGAATGACCCGCCATAACTCGCTCCGAATTCTCTTTAAAACAATGCCCGCACACCCTGGAAGGCGAGCGGGCAATACACGCTGGATCTGACCCCTGGCGTATCCACAGATACGCCAGGGTGGCCAGCCTTACTCAGCCTTTGGCTGTTCGCGCAAACGGATGTGCAGCTCGCGCAGAGCCTTGGCATCCACCAGGCCTGGGGCCTGGGTCATCACGCATGCCGCGCTCTGGGTTTTCGGGAACGCGATCACTTCACGGATCGACTGGGCGCCGGTCATCAGCATCACCAGACGGTCCAGGCCGAAGGCCAGGCCGCCGTGGGGCGGTGCACCGTACTTCAGGGCGTCGAGCAGGAAGCCGAATTTCTCTTCCTGTTCCGCTTCGCTGATACCCAGCAGGCGGAATACCGATTGCTGCATTTCCTTGCGGTGGATACGGATCGAACCGCCACCCAGCTCAGTGCCGTTGAGCACCATGTCGTAGGCGCGCGACAGGGCGGTCGCCGGGTTGGCTTCCAGCTCTTGCGGCGTGCACTTCGGCGCGGTGAACGGGTGGTGCAGAGCAGTGAAGCTGCCGTCGTCGTTCTCTTCGAACATCGGGAAGTCGACCACCCACATCGGGGCCCACTCGCACGTCAGCAGGTTCAGGTCGTGACCGAGCTTGATCCGCAGTGCGCCCAAGGCTTCGCTGACGATCTTGGCTTTGTCGGCACCGAAGAACACGATGTCGCCATCGACTGCGCCAACGCGGTCGAGGATCACGTTCAGGTTGTCTTGCGGAATGTTCTTCACGATCGGCGATTGCAGACCGTCAACCCCGGCAGCGCGCTCGTTGACCTTGATGTAGGCCAGGCCCTTGGCACCGTAGATGCCGACGAACTTGGTGTAATCGTCGATCTGCTTGCGCGGCATGCTCGCCCCGCCTGGAACGCGCAGTGCCGCGATACGGCATTTCGGGTCGTTGGCCGGGCCGCTGAACACCTTGAATTCAACGTCTTTGAGCTGGTCGGCAACGTCAACCAGTTCCAGCGGGTTACGCAGGTCCGGCTTGTCGGAACCGTAACGACGCATGGCCTCGTCCCAGGTCATGTGCGGGAAATCGCCGAATTCCAGACCCAGCACTTCCTTGAACAGGTTGCGGATCATGCCTTCGGTCAGGCCCATGATGTCTTTTTCATCAAGGAAGCTGGTTTCGATGTCGATCTGGGTGAATTCCGGTTGGCGGTCGGCACGCAGGTCTTCGTCGCGGAAGCACTTGGCGATCTGGTAGTAGCGATCGAAGCCAGCGACCATCAGCAGTTGCTTGAACAGCTGAGGCGATTGCGGCAAGGCAAAGAAGCTGCCGGCGTGAGTACGGCTTGGTACCAGGTAGTCACGGGCGCCTTCTGGCGTGGCACGGGTAAGGATCGGCGTCTCGACGTCGAGGAAGCCGTTCTCGTCCAGGTAACGACGGATGCTGGTGGTCATGCGCGAACGCAGGCGCAGCTTCTCGAGCATTTCCGGGCGACGCAGGTCGATGAAGCGATAGCGCAGGCGGGTTTCTTCGCCGACGTCGGAGAACTCGTTGAGTGGGAACGGCGGGGTTTCCGCTTCGTTCAGCACTTCCAGTTCGTAACCCAGGACTTCGATCATGCCCGAGGCCATGTTGGCGTTGCCGGCACCGGCCGGACGCAGGCGCACCTTGCCGGTGACCTTGACCACATATTCGCTGCGCACGCGGTCGGCGGCGGCGAAGGTTTCAGCACGATCCGGGTCGAACACCACCTGGGCCAGACCATCACGATCACGGATATCGAGGAAAATCACCCCGCCGTGGTCACGACGACGATGGACCCATCCGCAAAGGGTAATTTCCTGACCTTCCAGGCTTTCGTTCAGTTGGCCGCAATAATGGCTGCGCATCATGGTAGTGGTTTCACTTCTCGTAATTCGAAATTCGATGGGAGGTCTTGCTGCACCGCCGCACTTGAATGAAGTGCCAGATAATGCAAGAGCTCGGTGTGTCGTTCAACTCAGTCAGCTTTGTCGCCACCGGCCAGATTCTTCTTCGAACCGGTCTTGAAGTCGGTTTCGTACCATCCGGTACCACTCAGGCGGAAGCCCGGCATCGACAACATTTTTTTCAGTTCGGGCGCCTGGCAGGCAGGGCAGTCGACCAACGGTGCTGCGCTGATCTTCTGAATGGCTTCCAACTGATGACCACAGGAAGCACATTGATAGTCGTACATCGGCATGGGGTTGTCTCGGCGATCAGGTTCATCCCGCGCAAACAATGGGTTTGGCGGCAAAGAGCGGGATTATATCGATTAAATCGAGCCTGTGCAGCCGTAACGCTGCACAGGGGCCGCATCCGGGGCCGATGGCGACCGGCACTTGGGCGTACCGGCCGCACTGCCCCGGCCCCTCGACGTCATTCCATGCCCACGGCGCCCTGGTCCAAGCTGTGCACGACACACATCACCCGGACCAGGCCACTGAAGTTCTTCACCCCGCCATGGCGCAGGTGCACCTCGCGATCAACCCGGGACAGCAAGGCGTTGACCGAACAGCAATTATTCCTGGCAATACTGGCCAGGATATTCCAGTACACCTGTTCCAGCCGCAGGCAGGTGGCAAACCCATTCAAGCGGACCGACCTGGCCAAAGGCTGTGCCAGGCCCATGTCAAACTCACGTACGAAGGGATCGATCTTTATATCCTGAGGCCTGGAAACTTCATCGGCTCCTGTCGCTAAAATTCTAACCATATGTCTGACACTCCTTTGCCATTCCATTTATAACAACGTTCCATGTCGTTATAAAAACGTAAGCAGATACATATTTCCAGATGCTTTTATAACCGCAGACGTAGGACAAGCCGACAGCAACAACAAGACTATTAGCACTCTCCTACATGCAACAGCGAAACGGAAAGATGGCGCAGGAAGAGTCCCGCAAGAGGCACGGAAAAGCGCCATCAGTGCCCGAGACCTTTCCCGAACCCGGACGCGACAACTCGCGCGGATGGCGCCGGCAGACCGGCGCCATCAATCAGCTCAGAATTACTGGCCGTCCAGCAGCGAACGCAGCATCCAGGCGGTTTTCTCATGGACTTGCATGCGCTGCGTCAGCAGGTCCGCGGTGGGTTCATCGCTGACTTTTTCCAGCAGGGGAAATATCCCGCGCGCGGTACGGGTGACCGCTTCCTGCCCCTGGACAAGTTGCTGGATCATCGCTTCGGCACTGGGTACCCCCTCCTCTTCTTTAATGGAAGAAAGTCGTGCGTAAATTGAATAGGCGCCTGGGGCCGGAAAACCCAATGCACGAATACGCTCGGCAATCAGATCCACCGCCAGGGCCAACTCGGTGTACTGCTCTTCGAACATCAAGTGCAGGGTCCGAAACATGGGACCGGTGACATTCCAGTGGAAGTTATGGGTTTTCAGATAGAGCACATACGTGTCCGAGAGCAACCGCGAAAGCCCATCGACGATGGACTTGCGATCCGCCTCGCTGATACCGATATCAATTGCCATGCTGTTCCCCTTGTCAGTGATGAAGTCCATTGCACAGGTGCGCCCTCACTGTAGCAAGAGTCCCGGCTCTGTGCCGGTTGCTTCTTTGCTGGCCGATCGGCGCCCGCCAATAGGGGCTGAAGCCTCTAAAACAAGCCTTCGGCCACCCCCCCCCGATGCCCCGACGCAAATCGCCGACCACCCCGGCGCACGCGCCCTCTGCGCTGATTTGAGAAGGTACGGTCTTTGCTGTTAAATAGACGCCGTGTCACTGCCGCTATTTCCCCGCGTGCCGTGCATAGGCTGATACCGGGTACGTGTCCAACGCCTCCCATTGTTCAGAAGCGAACCGTACTCAATCAGCTCTTCCTTGCGATCCGTCTTAACGTGAGTCAATTAAAATGTTGAAAATCGTCCACCTGCTAACGGGCGCAGCAGCTTTGCTGTTGTCCTTCATCCCTAGCTTGCGAACCGAAGCCATACCTTACCTGCAACAACCTGACGCGTTGTACCTGGCGTTCTTCGGTCTGCTCAACCTGACCCTCGCTCCGGTGATCCCTTACTGGAACAAAGGTCCTCGCCATCAACTGCAAAACCTGGTCAGCGCCTTGCTGGTGCTTGCCGTTGTCCTGCAAACCCTGACACTGCTGGCACCGATGCCGGAAATCGGCGGTCACCCCGCAGTGCTGTTCAGCCTCATCGTTGCGTTGGTCGCAGTCCTGCTGCACCTGGCCATCAGCTTCTACAAGTCCTCACCCGCTGCCGCGACTCATCAAAACTACGACATGACCAACCGGGATACCGGCACCGTGAAGTGGTTCAACACCTCCAAGGGTTTCGGTTTCATTTCCCGTGACTCCGGAGATGATATTTTTGTGCACTTTCGCGCCATTCGTGGCGAGGGTCACCGCGTTCTGGTCGAAGGCCAGCGCGTGGAGTTCTCGGTGATGAACCGGGATAAAGGCCTGCAAGCGGAAGACGTGATCGCGGCCCTGCCGCGTCGCTGATCCCGACCTCGTTACCCGCTCGAAAAAAAACCGCGATGCAGCCAGGCTGCTTCGCGGTTTTTTTATTGCCTGCCGATGGGCAGTCGCCATTGACACTCAATAGTGCGGTGGCGGCGCTTCCTCTTCGAACGCCTCGAACTGGCCGCCCATTTCTTCCTGACGCTTGAGCAGCGCTGCCATCTGCAACTGCAGTCGCTCGACGACCCGCTGCTGAGTGACCAGCACATCATTCATCGCCTCGATGGCGTCATCCTGAAACGCCAGGCGACTTTCCAGGTCCATAACGCGCTCTTCCAGGCTCATGGCTCAACCCTCCAGAAAAGTGAAACCATCGCTCAACACCAGACGCAGGCGCTCACGAATCGCCGCCACTTGTTCGGCGGTATAGGGACGTGCCGGGTGCTTGCCCCAGACCGGTGCCGGCCAGGCGGCATCCTCACGTTTGCGCACGATGACGTGCATGTGCAACTGGCTGACCACATTACCCAGGGTCGCCACATTCAACTTGTCGGCGTCGAACGAATCCTTGAGTGTCTCGGCCAACAGCGTTGTTTCCCGCCACAACTGCTGTTGATCGGCCGCCTCTAACTGAAACAACTCACTGATATCCGCACGCCGCGGAACCAGGATGAACCAGGGATAATTCGAGTCATTGGACAACAGCAAGCGGCTGAGCGGGAAATCCCCAATGGTCAGGGTGTCTTGTTCAAGTCGTGAATCCAAAGCAAACACCGCGGGCACTCCTGCATAGTCGATGATTGAAGCCTGGCGCCAGCCTTCAAGGCTAATGCGCCGGCCATACATGAGCAGCATACCCGCGAACCCGATGCGGTTCACGGCGAAAAATCAGCTCCCTGCACGCAAAAACCCGACACCCTACCGCGCTCTAACCGGCAAACGCCCCAACACAGGACATTTGCCATCCCCGCGCACCATGAAGGAACCGTCGCCCCGCCAGCCCAAAAGCGAACACCCCTCCAGGACCCGCGCCGCCCTCGGCAAAAGTGTGACGTCCATGTAAAAGATGAAAAAAATCCAGCAAAAAATCAATCCACGTCTAAGCTGATTTCTCCGAGCATCCGCCGTTTACACACCCCAAAGGGTGAACCGGTAACATTTTTCACGTTCACCCATGCACAGGCATGGTGCAACACCAGAAGAGCTACGGAGTCAAGTCCAAACAAAACGGTCTCGAAAGCCCCGTATTTATTCGGTTTGGTGAGTTGAAACGGGCGTTTCATAAAAAAACGCAGGTAAAAAGCCGATTTGTGCACGCTTGTTGCATTCATTCCCACATCGTCTATAAGGCACCCGCTGGAAGTGGAACCCTTTAGACCTATAAGAATAGCGGCACGGAAGCCCACGGAGATTCAAGTGCAAGACAAGGACACTTTTTCTGACGCACACGCCTTGTAAAACAGCGCTGAAGTTGTCAGTCCGAATGCACAGATTTTGCAAAAATACGACCTCCAACGCGCATATTGCGACAAGGCCGTAAAGAAGCTGAAAGGTTGAAAGCGCAAGTATCGCCAACATTGTCGGCGTGATATAAGTTTGCGCCGACACAAAAAGAAAGAGCCGCCC
>NZ_JACMYG010000033.1 GCF_014236655.1 Pseudomonas kielensis | reverse complement strand
GAGCGCTGACTATCGCCAACAAGTTAAATGTTCCTGTCCCCTGTAAAAACGTTTTGTTACCTGGTTGATTTTGACGCCATACAACAGACGCTTGTTTCCTGGCGTCATTAACCCAGCTGAAGTTTGTATGTGGGGGCACTCACTCGCTAATCCAAGGACAAGTACGAAAGTCTGATAAGGACACATGCTCTAAAGTCACCCCCTCTTATTGGGGCAGCCCACAGTCGACAAGGCCTTTGGCGATAGGCGTACGCATTGCGATTATCGGCTGGCGGTTCGATAATCGCCCAAAGTTGACTGCCCACGGCTTGTGCGCACGCTTGGGGGCAGCCTGTAATAGCCGACGAACCCAGGGGAACGACCTGAAATGAACGATCAATTGCGCAATTCCTTCACTTCAGCCGCGCCGCCAATTGTCGCTTCCCCCGCCAAGCGGATCCAGGCACTGACCGGGGACCCGGACTTCATGACGTCCCTGGCCCGAGGCCTGGCCGTGGTGCAAGCCTTCCAGGAGCGCAAGCGCCACCTGACCATTGCCCAGATCAGCCACCGCACCGAAATTCCCCGGGCTGCGGTGCGCCGCTGCCTGCATACCCTGATCAAGCTCGGCTACGCCACCACCGACGGGCGAACCTATTCGCTGTTGCCCAAGGTGCTGACCCTGGGCCATGCCTACCTGTCTTCGACGCCCCTGGCGGTCTCGGCCCAACCTTACCTGGACCGCATGAGCGAGCAATTGCACGAGGCCTGCAACATGGCCACGCTCGAAGGGAATGACATTCTGTATATCGCCCGCTCGGCAACGACCCAGCGCCTGATCTCGGTCGACCTCTCGGTCGGCGGGCGCTTGCCGGCCTACTGCACGTCCATGGGGCGAATCCTGTTGGCGGCGCTGGATGACGCGTCATTGCGTGAGTACCTCGATCACGCCGACCTGCAGGCCAAGACCAGCCGCACCCTGCATACCCCCGAAGCATTGCTCGAGTGCCTGCAGGAAGTCCGCCAGCAGGGTTGGTGCATTGTCGATCAGGAACTGGAGCAGGGTCTGCGCTCGATCGCCGTGCCGGTGTACGACGCCTCGGGCCAGGTGTTGGCGGCACTGAACGTCAGCACCCATGCCGGGCGCGTCGGGCGCAACGAGCTGGAGCAGCGGTTTCTCCCGGGCCTGCTGAGTGCCAGTCGTGAACTGAGTGCCCAGTTGTTCGCCTGAGCTGCTCGATAAACCCATCCCGACGCCAGGTGTCCCGAATGGATCGATAGGCTGACAACAATCTGTTCGATAAACGAACACTTAGTCGATTATCGGATTGTTTGGGTTTTTTTAGCGGCTTACTCTTCAGTCAATCCGGCGCCGCACATCGCGCCCCGTCCTCCACGTCGGTTTACTGAAGCTCGGGAGTCCACCCCCATGGCAGAAATCCTTTCGCTGCACGATGCCGTGAAGCAATTCGTGAATGACGGCGACACCGTCGCCCTCGAAGGCTTCACTCACCTGATTCCAACCGCAGCAGGTCATGAAATCATTCGTCAGGGGAAGAAAGATCTGACCCTGGTACGCATGACCCCCGACCTGGTGTACGACCAGTTGATCGGTGCCGGTTGCGCTCGCAAGCTGATTTTCTCCTGGGGCGGTAACCCGGGCGTGGGTTCGCTGCACCGTCTGCGCGATGCCGTTGAGAAGCAATGGCCCCACGCGCTGGAAATCGAAGAACACAGCCACGCTGACCTGGCCAATGCCTACGTCGCGGGCGCCTCTGGCCTGCCGTTCGCGGTATTGCGCGCCTACGCCGGTTCCGACCTGCCCAAGGTCAACCCACTGATCAAGACCGTGACCTGCCCCTTCACCGGTGAAGTGCTGGCGGCGGTGCCGTCGGTGCGCCCGGATGTGACGGTGATCCATGCGCAAAAGGCCGACCGCAAGGGCAACGTGCTGCTCTGGGGCATTCTTGGCGTGCAAAAAGAAGCGGCATTGGCCGCCAAGCGTTGCATCGTCACCGTCGAAGAAATCGTCGATGACCTCAAGGCCCCGATGAATGCCTGCGTGCTGCCGACCTGGGCCCTGAGCGCGGTCTGTCATGTGCCAGGCGGTGCGCATCCGTCCTACGCCCACGGTTACACCGAGCGTGACAACCGCTTCTACCAAGCCTGGGACCCGATTGCCCGCGACCGTGAAACCTTCACCGCGTGGATCAACGAGTACATCCACGGCAGCGCTGACTTCAGTGAATTCCAGGCCAAGCTGGCTCGTGCTTCGGAGGCCAAATAATGACTTACTCCACCAATGAAATGATGACCGTGGCGGCCGCCCGCCGTCTGAAAAACGGTTCGGTGTGCTTCGTCGGCATCGGTTTGCCCTCCAAAGCCGCCAACCTCGCGCGCCTGACATCCTCGCCGGACGTGGTGCTGATCTACGAGTCGGGTCCGATTGGCGCCAAGCCCAGCGTGCTGCCGCTGTCCATCGGTGATGGCGAACTGGCGGAAACTGCTGACACGGTGGTGCCTACCGGTGAAATTTTCCGCTACTGGCTGCAAGGCGGGCGGATTGACGTCGGCTTCCTTGGCGCGGCGCAGGTCGACCGGTTCGGCAACATCAACACCACGGTGGTTGGTGACTACCATCAGCCCAAGGTTCGCTTGCCAGGTGCCGGCGGCGCACCGGAGATCGCCGGTTCGGCGAAAAGTGTGCTGATCATTCTCAAGCAGTCGGCGCGTTCGTTCGTCGACAAGCTGGACTTCATTACCTCGGTCGGTCATGGCGAAGGCGGCGACTCGCGCCAGCGTCTCGGCCTGCCAGGTGCAGGGCCGGTGGGCATCATCACCGACCTGTGCATCATGGAGCCGGAAGCCGGCACCCATGAGTTCGTGGTCACGGCGCTGCACCCGGGGGTAACCCGCGAGCAAGTGGTGGCGGCCACCGGTTGGGCCGTCCGTTTCGCCGAGCAGGTGCAGCAGACCGCCGAGCCGACAGCCGTCGAGCTGGCGGCCCTGCGCGATCTGGAAGCGCGGACCGCAGCCGCCCACGGCCAGGCACCGGGAGAAGCATGATGCGCGAGGTGTATATCTGCGATGCGATTCGCACCCCCATCGGCCGCTTTGGTGGCGGCTTGTCCAGCGTGCGCGCTGATGATCTGGCCGCGGTGCCGATCAAGGCCTTGATCGAACGTAACCCGGGCGTTGACTGGAATGCGGTGGACGAGGTGTTCCTCGGTTGCGCCAACCAGGCCGGTGAAGACAACCGGAACGTCGCGCGCATGGCTTTGCTGCTGGCCGGGTTGCCGCAGAGCATTCCCGGGGTGACCCTCAACCGCCTCTGTGCCTCGGGCATGGATGCCATTGGCACCGCCTTCCGGGCGATTGCCAGCGGCGAAATGGAGCTGGCGATTGCCGGTGGCGTCGAATCGATGTCCCGCGCACCCTTTGTCATGGGCAAGGCCGACGCGGCGTTCTCGCGGGGCATGAAACTGGAAGACACCACCATTGGCTGGCGCTTCATCAACCCCTTGATGAAAGCCCAGTACGGCGTGGATGCGATGCCACAGACCGCCGACAACGTGGCGGACGACTATGGGGTGTCACGCGCGGATCAGGATGCCTTTGCCCTGCGCAGTCAACAGCGCACTGCGGCGGCGCAGGCAGCAGGTTTCTTCGCCGAAGAAATCGTCCCGGTGCGTGTTGCCCACAAGAAAGGCGAAAGCCTGGTCGAGCAGGACGAGCATCCCCGGGCCGACACCACCCTGGAAACCCTCAGCAAGCTCAAACCGGTCAATGGCCCGGATAAAACCGTGACGGCCGGCAACGCGTCGGGCGTCAACGATGGCGCGGCGGCGCTGATCCTGGCATCTGCCGAGGCGGTGAAGAAACACGGCCTGACGGCGCGCGCCAAAGTGCTCGGCATGGCCAGTGCCGGCGTGGCCCCTCGGGTTATGGGCATCGGCCCGGTGCCGGCAGTGCGCAAGCTGATCGAGCGTCTCGGCGTGGCGATCAGTGATTTCGACGTGATCGAGCTCAATGAAGCCTTCGCCAGCCAGGGCTTGGCGGTGCTGCGTGAGCTGGGCCTGGCCGATGACGCGGCGCAGGTCAATCCCAACGGCGGCGCCATTGCCCTGGGGCACCCGTTGGGCATGAGTGGGGCGCGATTGGTGTTGACGGCCCTGCATCAACTGGAAAAAACCGGCGGCAAAAAAGCCTTGGCGACCATGTGCGTGGGCGTTGGCCAAGGCCTGGCGCTGGCGATCGAGCGGGTCTGACCGCAGCGCTTCGTTGTACCGCGGGTAAGCCCTGCTCCCCTGGGAGCCAGGCTTGCCCGCGAAGGCGTCATGACTGACGTGCAAATGCCTGTATGAGTCATTCCAGGGAACGGGATTGTTGCAAAGTATGTCTAGACGTTTACTGTCCCCACCGAGTGTAAAAACCATGACATCCATGACAAGCCACTACACCGCTGAAGAGCGGGGTAAGAGAATTTTTGCGATTGTCGGGGCTTCCTCCGGCAACCTGGTCGAATGGTTCGACTTCTACGTCTATGCATTCTGCGCGATCTACTTCGCGCCCGCTTTCTTCCCCTCCGACAACCCCACGGTGCAGTTGGTCAACACCGCCGGTGTATTCGCGGCCGGGTTCCTGATGCGCCCCATCGGTGGCTGGCTGTTCGGTCGGGTGGCCGACAAGCACGGGCGCAAGAATTCCATGATGATCTCGGTGCTGATGATGTGCGCCGGCTCCTTGCTCATCGCCTGCCTGCCCACCTACAAGGACATTGGCGTCTGGGCGCCGATCCTGTTGTTGGTCGCCCGGTTGTTCCAGGGCCTGTCGGTGGGTGGCGAGTACGGCACCACCGCGACCTACATGAGTGAAGTGGCGCTCAAGGGCCAGCGCGGGTTTTTCGCCTCGTTCCAGTACGTGACCCTGATTGGCGGGCAACTGCTGGCGGTATTGCTGGTGGTGATCCTGCAGCAGTTCCTGTCTGAGGATGAATTGCGCGCCTGGGGCTGGCGGATTCCGTTTGTCGTGGGGGCGGTTGCCGCGGTGATTTCGTTGCTGCTGCGTCGCTCGCTCAAGGAAACCACCAGCAAGGAAATGCGCGAAGACAAGGACGCCGGCAGCATCCGCGCGTTGTTCCGCGATCACAAGACGGCGTTCATCACCGTGCTGGGCTACACCGCCGGTGGCTCGCTGATTTTCTACACCTTCACCACCTATATGCAGAAGTACCTGGTGAACACCGCCGGGATGCACGCCAAGACCGCCAGCTACATCATGACCGGCGCGCTGTTCCTTTATATGTGCATGCAGCCGTTTTTCGGCATGCTGGCCGACAAGATCGGTCGGCGTAATTCGATGCTCTGGTTCGGTGCCCTGGGCACGCTGTGCACGGTGCCGATCCTGCTGAGCCTGAAGTCAGTCACCAGCCCGTTCCTGGCCTTCGTGCTGATTACCCTGGCGCTGGCAATCGTGAGTTTCTACACCTCCATCAGCGGTCTGGTGAAAGCCGAAATGTTCCCGCCGCAAGTGCGCGCCCTGGGCGTGGGCCTGGCCTACGCGGTGGCCAACGCCATCTTCGGCGGTTCGGCGGAGTTCGTGGCCCTGAGCTTGAAGTCGGTGGGCATGGAAAACTCGTTCTACTGGTACGTGACGGTGATGATGGCCGTCGCGTTCCTGTTCAGTCTGCGCTTGCCCAAGCAGGCGGCGTATCTGCATCACGACCTTTGACCGGCTGGCGCGCGCCTGAATCGGGCGCGCGCTGTCCGCACACCTGGCCCTGGCGGTCTCAAGGAGAAATCTGTGGCATTTGTACAATTGGCCGACGGCGAACTGCACTACCAACTCGACGGACCCGAACACGCCCCGGTGCTGGTACTGTCCAACTCACTGGGCACTGACCTGCACATGTGGGATGGGCAGATCCCGCTGTTTGCCGAGCATTTTCGGGTATTGCGTTTCGACACCCGTGGTCATGGTCGTTCGCTGGTGACGCCCGGGCCGTACAACATCGAGCAACTGGGCCGTGACGTGCTGGCCCTGCTGGACGCCTTGCACATCGAGCGCGCGCATTTCTGCGGCCTGTCCATGGGCGGGTTGATCGGCCAGTGGCTGGCGATCAATGCTGGCGAGCGTCTGTTGTCACTGGTGGTGTGCAACACCGCGGCGAAGATTGGCGAGCCGGCGATCTGGGACCCACGTATTGAAATGGTCCTGCGCGAGGGGGCCGCTGCAATGGTGGCCCTGGGCGATGCCTCCATTGCCCGCTGGTTCACCGCGGATTTCGCTGCGGCCAACCCGGCGGCGACCAAGCGAATCACCGATATGCTGGCCGCAACGTCGCCACAAGGTTACGCGGCCAATTGCGCGGCGGTTCGGGATGCCGATTTTCGCGAGCAACTGGCGGCGATCCAGGTGCCGACGCTGGTGATTGCCGGCACTGAAGATGCGGTTACGCCGCCGGCCGGTGGACACTTCATCGAGCAGCGGGTGGCAGGTGCGCACTATGCCGAGTTCTACGGCGCGCACCTGTCCAACGTGCAGGCTGGCGACGCGTTCAGCCACTGTGTGCTGAACTTCCTGCGGGCCCACTGAGGCGCTGGAACCTGCGGCGGGTTCAGGGTTTGTCGTGACCCCAGATCCAGTTCCACGCCCCGGGCAAGCGTGCAGGCTCATCGGCATCGTGCAGGGTACGAGCCATGGCTGCACGCTGCAAGGCGGCCGAATCGTCGTAGAACGGCTTGGCTGCCAGGGGCACGTGGGTCTCTCGGGCGCTGTCGAGCAGGATCTGCAGGTATTCGGCCATGTGCCGGGCGGTGTAGCGATTGAGGTCGTGAAAGGTCACCACCACCGGAATCACGCCATCCACTGTCGGCAACTCACCCTTGGCAATTCGCTCGCGGGTCTCTGACAACTGCCTGAGCAGGTTGGCCCGCCGGCGTGGGCTGGCGGTGATGCCCCAGACTTTGCCGTCATTGGCGCTCAAGTCCGTCAGCAAAACATGCAGGCCATGCCGTTGATAGGCGGCGAAGGTGCGCGCGTCGTAACTCCAGAACGGCGGACGCACCAGGGTCGGTGCTGCGCCGGTGATCGCGGTGATGTCGTCGGTGCCCCAGGTGAGCGCCTGTTCGAGTGCTTGCGGATCAAGGGCGCGATGATTGCTGTGCCACGGCGTGGCGGTGTGGAAGCCCAGGATATGGCCGGCCGCGTGTTCACGCAGCATGGTTTTGCGGCCCCGTTCACTGCCACCGGCCCGTGGCGCGCGGGTCTGGACAAAGAACACCGCCTTGATGTCCGGCTGAATCGGGTTGTTGGCCAACACTTCCATGACCGCCCGGCTCGGATTGGCCCAGCCGGAGGCGCTGGGACCATCGTCGAAGGTCAGCAGAAAGCGAATGGGCGCGGAGGCCTGCAAGCGTTGCTCGGTCTGCGGCGTCAGTGCAATCGGCGGGCCGATGCAACCGCTGAGGCCAAGCGTAATTGCGAGCACAGAGGCTAAGGTGAGGATCAATTTCATGGCGTTGAGGTGACCGGCGACAAATCAGCAGAGGGGCAACCTGTTGGCGTGTTGTCATTCAGCACACGCCAAGGCGATCGCTCCCGGGGAAGTCCCCATAGGAGCGTCACGACACTGAAGGGTTCAGCAGGCCGGGACAAGTGTATCGAATTAGAGCAGGTTGACCGGATAGCAGGCGATCAACCGATTTTCGTCGAACTCGTTGTCGTCGCTAATGGAGCGGTTCATCAGGATCAGACTGTCATGCTTCACCGGGCGGTGAAAGCGTGTGAGTGCGGATTAGTATTTGTTTCGACGTTTCCAGCGTTGTGCGTGGGCAGTTGTCAACTATCAGACCTGCTAGTGGTTGTGATGAGCTTTATGCATTAGATTTTTATCGTGTTGTCTAGGGGGTAACTAACACTTTAAGTAGCAGGAGGTTGTCATGAAGTTTTCAAGGGCGGAGAACGGAGTGCCAGTTGTTGATGGGAAAGAAGTACCGGAGGTGCCGGGGAGGTTACTTGGAACTCTTAACGTGCAAGATGAAGACACCATTGCTGTTACAGCGACGAGTTTGCAGTTTTACTGGGTGAAGGAACACCCCTATTTTTTTCTGCTCGCAAAGGACGAAAAAATCGGGATGGAGTTGATTCTCATCGGTGACAAGCTTGAGGCTGGCAAAAGGTACGAAATTGGTATGGAGGCTGATCAGGTCGAGGCACAGTTCTCATGGGCTGGCTCTACGGGACATTCTCAGTCGGACAAGATCGGGGGGCTCAATGTCCTCTTCATTACTCCGGAAGGTGATTTTGAGAGAATCGACGGGTATTTCAGTTTTGGCTATAAAGAAATCGGTGTGGGGTTTGAGCGGCAGGTAGAATTTTCGTGTCAGTCTTTCTCGTTTAAAGTTCCGGTATAAATAATCGTGTGGAAGTGTGGGTTGTGATTTGTTCGGCATGTTGAATTTGCGAGGTTGATATAAGTCAGTGTATGGGTTGGTCAAGCCTGGTGGTAATAAAGGCCCGCGTCATGGAGCACATATAGCTCAATGGCGTGGGTTTTTTCGTATTGCCCGATCAGAATGTTTTAGTCGTCAATGTTTGTTCTTCCATCAGCTCATGTTTTTCCGGTTGGGTACTTGTTGTACGGATCGCAATGTTATCGACCGACCGGCTGTGGAGGGGGCGGGGTGGAAAGCCTGATCCCGCCCGCCACGCGGGCAGCAGGCATAAAAAAATCCGCAACCCTTGAGGAGATTGCGGATTGTCGTGAGGCCCGGGGATCAGTCGATCAGCCGGGTGCGCATCGGGCTGATCAGAACATCTTCAGCTTCGGTGCGACTTCTGGCACGGGCTCATTCTTCGCGGTCTGGGCGTTCCAGCCGCCACCCAGGGCTTTGTACAGGTTCACTTCGCTGACCAGTTGCGACAGGCGATCGGTTATCAGCGATTGTTGCGCGCTGAACAACTGACGCTGGGCGTCGAGGAAGGTCAGGTTGCTGTCGACACCAATGCGGTAGCGACGCTCGGCCAGGCGGTAGTAATCCTGGTTGGCCTGGACGAAGTCACGCTGGGCCTGCAACTGCTGGTTGAAGGTCTGGCGTGCGGCGAGGCCGTCGGAGACTTCCTGGAAGGCGGTCTGGATCGATTTCTCGTACTGCGCAACCGTGATGTCTTTCTGGATTTTCGAGTAATCCAGGCTGGCACTCAGGGCGCCGGCGTTGAAGATCGGCAGGTTGATCTGGGGCTGGAACAACCAGGTCCCCGAACCGCCCTTGAACAGGCCGGACAGGTCCGGGCTGAGCGTGCCGGCGTTGGCCGTCAGGCTGATGCTCGGGAAGAACGCTGCCCGTGCCGCGCCGATGTTGGCGTTGGCAGCCTTGAGGTTGTGCTCGGCGGCCAGGATGTCCGGGCGTCGTTGCAGCAGGTCCGAAGGCAGGCCGGCCGGCACTTCGCTGAGCAGATCGTCAGCCAATGGCTTGGCAGTGGTCAGGTTGGCGGGCACACCGGTACCCAGCAGCAGGGTCAGGCTGTTTTCGTCCTGGGCGACCAGGCGGGTGTACTTGGCCAGTTGCACCTTGGCGTTTTCCACCGAGGTCCGCGACTGGCTCAGGTCCAGTGCCGAGGCCACGCCGACTTCGTTGCTGCGCGCGGTGAGGCGGTAGCTTTCTTCGAAGGTGGCGAGGGTGTCCTGCGTCAGCTTCAGCAGTTCCTTGTCGGCCTGCCAGGTCAGGTAGGCGTTGGCCACGTTGGCCACCAGGCTGAGCTGGGTGCTGCGCCGCGCTTCTTCAGTGGCGAAGTAGGTCTGCAGCGCTTGCTCGTTGAGGCTGCGAATACGCCCGAACAGGTCCAGCTCATAGGCGCTGACACCCAGGGTCGCCGAGTAGGAGCTGCTGATCCCGGCTTCGCCGGTTTGCGAGGCGTCCGCCGGGAGGCGTTGGCGGCTGCCGCTGCCATTGGCCGAAACGGCGGGGAACAGGTCGGCGCGGGAAATGCGGTACTGGGCCGCATAGGCGTCGATGTTCAGCGCCGCGACGCGCAGGTCACGGTTGTTTTCCAGCGCGGTCTGGATCAGTTGCTGCAGGGCCGGGTCATGGAAAAACTGCTTCCAGCCTTGCTCGGCGGCGGCCTGGTTCGGCGCCTGGGCCGGCGAGTAAGCCGGCCCTTGCGGGTACTGCCCGGCCACAGGGGCCTCGGGCTGCTGATAATCGGGTATCAGCGAGCAGCCACCGAGCACGAACGCGGCGACGGCTAGGGAGAGTAGCGACTTGCTCATTGGCCAGCCTCTTTAGGAGTTTCTATGGCGTCATCCTGCTTGGCAGTCTTGCGCTGCCCCATGGATGACACGGTGACAAAGAACAGGGGTACCCAGAACACGGCCAGTACGGTGGCGGTGATCATACCGCCGATCACCCCGGTACCGATGGCGTGCTGGCTGCCCGACCCGGCACCAGTGGAAATGGCCAGTGGCACCACACCCAGGACGAACGCGAGCGAGGTCATGATGATCGGTCGCAGACGCATCCGGCAGGCTTCGATGGCCGCATCGCGCAGGGTGCGTCCCTGTTCATGCAGTTCCTTGGCGAATTCGACAATCAGAATGGCGTTTTTCGCCGCCAGACCGATGGTCGTCAACAGGCCTACCTGGAAGTACACGTCGTTGGACAGGCCGCGCAGGCTGGTGGCGAGCAGGGCACCGATGATCCCCAGCGGCACCACCAACATCACCGCGATTGGGATCGACCAACTTTCGTACAACGCCGCCAGACACAGGAACACCATCAGCAGCGAGAGGGCGTACAGGGCCGGTGCCTGGGAACCCGACAGGCGTTCCTCATAGGACAGGCCCGTCCAGGAAATACCTACCCCGGCCGGCAACTTCTTGGCCAGGGCTTCGACTTCAGCCATGGCTTCACCGGTGGAGTAGCCCGGGGCCGGAGCACCGAGGATTTCCATGGCTTCCACGCCGTTGTAACGCGCCAGCTTCGGCGAGCCGTAGATCCAGGTGCCCTTGGCGAAGGCCGAGAACGGCACCATGGTCCCCTGGCTGTTGCGTACGTACCACTTCTTCAGGTCTTCAGGGGTCATCCGCGAACCCGGCACACCCTGAATGTAGACCTTCTTCACCCGACCACGGTCGATGAAGTCGTTGACGTAGCTACTGCCCAGGGCAATCGACAGGGTGCTGTTGATGTCGGTCAGCGTTACGCCCAGGGCGCTGGCTTTCTCGTCATCGATTTCCAGCTGGAACTGCGGTTCGTCGTTCAGGCCGTTAGGACGTACCTGGGACAGCACCTTGCTCTGTGCCGCCATGCCGAGGAACTGGTTGCGTGCTTGCATCAGCTTCTCGTGCCCGATACCGGCGCGGTCCTGCAGGAACACGTCGAAACCGGTGGCGTTACCCAACTCCAGTACCGCTGGCGGGGCGAAGGCGAACACCATGGCATCACGGAAGGTGAAGAAGTGCTGCTGGGCCCGTGCCGCGACCTTGAACACGCTGTTGTCGGCGTTACGCTCGTCCCACGGCTTGAGCATGATGAACGCCATGCCCGAGCTTTGGCCACGGCCGGCAAAGTTGAAGCCGTTGACCGTGAACACGGAGGCAACCGCATCACCTTCACCGCCGTCCTTGCCGGAACGCAGGAGGTACTCGCGCATTTCATCGACCACCACCTGGGTGCGCTGGGCACTGGAGCCGGCCGGGGTCTGGACCTGGGCGAACAGAACGCCCTGGTCTTCTTCCGGCAGGAACGCGGTCGGGATGCGGGTGAACAGCCAGATCATGCCGACGATGATGATCAGGTAGGCCAGCAGGTACGGCGCCTTGTGCGTGAGGATGTTGCCCACGCCACGCTCGTAGCTGCGTACGCCGCGATCGAAGTTGCGGTTGAACCAGCCAAAGAAACCACGCTTGGGTGTGCCGTGCTCGCCCTTGGGAATGGCCTTGAGCATGGTGGCGCAGAGGGCTGGGGTGAAGATCAGGGCGACCAGCACCGAGAGGGCCATGGCCGACACGATGGTGATCGAGAACTGCTTGTAGATCACCCCGGTGGAGCCGCTGAAGAACGCCATCGGCAGCAGTACCGCCGACAGTACCAGGGCAATGCCCACCAGTGCGCCCTGGATCTGGCCCATGGATTTCTTGGTGGCTTCCTTGGGCGACAGGCCTTCTTCGCTCATCACCCGTTCGACGTTTTCCACCACGACGATGGCGTCGTCCACCAGCAAGCCGATGGCCAGGACCATGCCGAACATGGTCAGGGTGTTGATGCTGAACCCGAACGCCGCGAGGATGCCGAAGGTACCCAGCAATACCACGGGCACGGTCATGGTGGTGATGACGGTGGCGCGGAAGTTTTGCAGGAACAGGAACATCACCAGGAACACCAGCACGATCGCTTCGACCAGGGTGTGTACTACGCCCTTGATCGATTCGGTCACCACCGGGGTGGTGTCGTACGGGAAGACCACTTCCATGCCTTCAGGGAAGAACGGCTTGAGGCTTTCGATGGTGGTGCGCAGGGCTTTGGCAGTATCCAGCGCGTTGGCGCCGGTGGCCAGTTTCACCGCAAGGCCGGAGGCCGGTGCGCCGTTGAACTGGGCGTTGATACTGTAGTTCTCGCCGCCCAGGGCGACATCGGCGACATCCTTGAGGCGAACCTGGGAGCCGTCCTTGTTGACCTTGAGCAGGATTTCCTTGAACTGCTCGGCAGTCTGCAGGCGGGTCTTGCCGATGATCGTGGCGTTCAGCTGGGTGCCGGGCAGGGCAGGCAAGCCGCCGAGCTGACCGGACGAGACCTGGACGTTTTGTGCCGCAACGGCGGCCTTGACGTCCACCGGTGTCAGGTTGAAGTTGTTCAACTTGGCCGGGTCCAGCCAGATACGCATGGCGTACTGGGCACCGAACACCTGGAAGTCGCCGACGCCGGCGGTCCGGGAAATCGGGTCCTGCATGTTGGACACGATGTAGTTGGACAGGTCGTCCTTGGTCATGCTGCCGTCACGCGATACCACACCGATCACCAGCAGGAAGTTCTTCACTGCCTTGGTAACGCGGATCCCCTGTTGCTGCACTTCTTGCGGCAGCAGCGGGGTGGCCAGGTTCAGTTTGTTCTGGACCTGGACCTGCGCGGTGTCGGAGTTGGTGCCTTGCTCGAAGGTCGCGGTGATGGTCATGGTGCCGTCGGAGTTACTTTCCGAGGACACATAACGCAGGTTGTCGATACCGTTGAGCTGCTGCTCGATCACCTGGACCACGGTGTCCTGCACAGTCTGTGCAGATGCACCTGGGTAGGTCACGGAGATGGCGATCGCTGGTGGTGCGATGCTCGGGTATTGGTTGATTGGCAGCTTGAGGATCGATAGAGCCCCGACCAACATGATCACCAGGGCAATTACCCAGGCGAAAATCGGACGGTCGATAAAAAATTTCGACATGGTTTACTCCCCTTTGCCGCCTGCAGCTTTGTCTGTTGCCTGTGCAGGGGCCGGGTTTTTCGCGGCTACGTTGGTCGCTTCGCTGACTTTGACTTCAACGCCGGGCTTGACGTACTGCAGGCCTTCGGTGATCAGGCGATCGCCTGCCTTGAGGCCGTCTTCGATCAGCCACTGGCTGCCCACGGTGCGGCTGGCCTTGAGCTGGCGCAGTTCGACCTTGTTGTCAGGGCCTACGACCAGTGCGGTCGGCGATCCTTTGAGGTCACGGGTCACGCCTTGTTGCGGTGCCAGGATGGCGGCAGCGTTGACCCCGGCTTGCAGTTGGGCGTGGACGAACATGCCTGGCAGCAGGGTGTGGTCGGGGTTGGGGAATACGGCGCGCAAGGTCACGGAACCGGTGGCTTCATCGACCGAGACTTCGGAGAACTCCAGCTTGCCCTGGCGCTTGTACTCACTGCCGTCCTCGAGGGTCAGCTTGACCATCGCGGCATTTTCACCGGCTTTCTGCAGGCGACCACTTTCCAGTTCACGGCGCAATTCCAGCAGTTCCACCGAGGATTGCGTTACGTCGACGTAGATCGGGTCCAGTTGCTGGATCACGGCCATGGCGTCGACCTGGCCATTGTTGACCAGGGCCCCTTCGGTGACGTTGGAGCGACCGATTCGTCCGGTCAGCGGCGCCAGTACCTTGGTGTAGCGC
Organism: Pseudomonas kielensis; assembly: GCF_014236655.1. GTDB lineage: Bacteria > Pseudomonadota > Gammaproteobacteria > Pseudomonadales > Pseudomonadaceae > Aquipseudomonas > Aquipseudomonas kielensis. The sequence continues at coordinate 49,280 of NZ_JACMYG010000033.1, read as the reverse complement.
ACGTTGATCTGGGCGGTCTGCAGCGAGGCTTCCGATTGCAGGCGGTTGGCCAGGGCAGTGTCGTACTCCTGGCGGCTGACGGCTTGTTCGGTGACCAGTTGTTTGTAGCGATCGGAAATCGACTTGGTCGATTGCAGATTGGCTTCGGCGCTTTTCAGGGTGGCCTGGTAGACCGCAGGATCGATCTGGTAGAGCTGCTGGCCTTCCTTGACTTCAGCGCCTTCTTTGAACAGGCGCTTGAGGATGATGCCGTTGACCTGTGGGCGAACTTCCGCAATGCGGTAGGCCGTGGTGCGGCCCGGCAGTTCTGAGGTCAGGGTAAAGGCTTGGGCTTGCAGGGTTACGACGCCGACCTGAGGGGCTTGTGCAGCAGGGGCCGCCTCTTCCTCTTTACATCCGCTGAGCAGCGATGCCAGGGCGACGGCAGTGACCAGAGCGGTAACAGCTGGCTTGAATTGCATGAAGATCCTCGGGTCAGGCGCGCACAATGCGCACTAGAAAAGTGGAAAGATGAAAAAGTCGCGGTAAGTGGATAAGTAGCTTGCTAAGGAATATACTTACGTTCATGGTTGTTTGTAAACACCTTTGACCGCGTACACACCCGGTTACAAGAGCTGTTTCAAGGTGTGAATTGTAGGCCGGGGACCCAGCCCGTAAGAGGTGATCCCCACAATTGTTCAGAAGATGTTCAGGCATCGCTGAAGCATTCCTGATTGAGGTTTTACTGCCATGGTTCGTCGCACAAAAGAGGAAGCGCAAGAAACCCGCAACCAGATACTGGAAGCCGCCGAGCAGGCTTTTTACGAGCGGGGCGTGGCGCGTACTACGCTGGCGGACATCGCCACCCTGGCCGGAGTGACTCGGGGTGCTATCTACTGGCATTTCAGCAACAAGGCGGACCTGGTCCAGGCCATGCTCGACAGTCTGCGCGAGCCGCTGGATGAGATGGCGCGGGCGAGCGAAAGTGCAGACGAAGAAGATCCGCTGGGCTGCATGCGCAAGCTGCTGATTCATTTGTTTCATCAAGTTGCCTTGGACCCGAAGACCCGCCGCATCAATGAGATTCTGTTTCACAAATGTGAGTTCACAGATGAAATGTGTGATCTGCGCCAACAACGTCGCACGGTCAGTCTGGATTGCAACGTGCGTATCGCGCTGGCATTGCGTAATGCAGTGAATCGTGGACAGTTGCCGGAAAACCTCGACACCGAGCGTGCGGCGGTGAGTATTCATGCCTACATCGACGGCATGCTTTATCAATGGCTGCTGGCCCCCGAAAGCTTTGAGTTGCACCTGGAAGCCGAACGCTGGGTCGACACCGGGCTGGAAATGCTGCGCTTGAGCCCCAGCCTGCGACTGCCGGACAACATGCGTAATTGAGTCTGTCTGTGTCAACACTTAAGGTGAACACGGTCCCGACTGCATTCGCCTATTGGCGATGGGGTGCTTTTATATACGGACACTCGCCTGCTTGATAGATAGCGGGCTACGTATTTTGTAGGGAAATTGTGTCGAGTGTGTGAATGAGTGTGAGCCACCCGCTGTTCAAGACCGCCGAACAACCCGTCAAGGGCATTCTCCTGATTTGCCTGGCTGTGCTGTTGTTCGCCAGCCATGACACCCTGTCCAAATACCTCTCCGGTTTTTATCCGATAGTCATGGTGGTGTGGGCGCGCTACGTGGTGCACACCCTGTTGATGCTGGTGGTGTTTGTCCCGCGCAGCGGTTTTTCCGCGGTGGTGCGCACCAAGCGTCCCGGGCTGCAATTTTTGCGGGCCATGTGCCTGATCGGCACCAGCCTGTTTTTCACGACCGGGTTGCGCTACATCCCGTTGGCCGAAGCCACCGCCGTGAACTTCCTCGCGCCGCTACTGGTGACCGCGTTGTCGGTACCGCTGCTGGGCGAGCACGTGACCCGCCGCCAGTGGCTGGCGGTGCTCGGCGGTTTTGTCGGAGTGCTGATCGTGATCCGCCCAGGCGGGGCGCTGTTTACCCCGACCATCGTATTGCCACTGTGCTCGGCGCTGTGTTTCGGCTTTTACCAGTTATTGACCCGCAAGCTCACCGGCATCGACAGCCCGACCACCAGCAACTTTCTCACCGGCATTATCAACAGCCTGATCATGAGTGCGTTGCTGCCGTTTTTCTGGAGTACCCCAACCTGGTCCCATGCGGTGTTCATGGTTGGCCTGGGCACTTGCGGCATGCTGGGGCACATGCTGCTGACCCAGGCCTTCCGACATGCGGCGCCGGCAATGCTGGCGCCGTTCAGCTATGGGCAGATCCTGTTTGCCGGGATGTACGGCTACCTGATCTTCGACCATACCCCGGACGGCTACGCCATCGTCGGGATCGCGGTCATTTGCCTGAGTGGCCTGGCGGTCGCCTTCGGCCAGCGCAAACGCTGAAGAAACCACGGAAATAAAGAAGCCCCGGTACGAACCGGGGCTTCTTTATTCTGGCTGACGGCTTACAGCGTCGGGTAGTCGATGTAGCCGACCGGCCCCTTGGCGTAGAACAGTTCCGGACGTGCTTCATTGAGCGGTGCATCGGCTTTCAGGCGAGCAGGCAGGTCCGGGTTGGCAATGAATGGCACGCCGAATGCCACTGCATCGGCCTTGCCGCTGGCCAGCCAAGCGTTGGCGCTGTCCTTGGTGAAACGCTCGTTGACGATGTACGGGCCACCGAAAGCGGCCTTGAGCTGTGGCCCGAGGCTGTCGCCGGCTTCTTTTTCCCGCGAGCAGATGAACGCGATACCACGCTTGCCCAGTTCACGTGCCACGTAGGTGAAGGTTTCGGCCAGGTTGTCGTCGCCCATGTCATGCAGGTCGGCACGGGGTGACAGGTGCACACCCACGCGGCCGGGGCCCCAGACTTCAATCGCGGCGTCCGTCACTTCCAGCAGCAGGCGCGCGCGGTTTTCCAGCGAGCCACCGTAGTGGTCGGTGCGCTGGTTGGTGCTGCTTTGCAGGAACTGGTCGAGCAGGTAGCCGTTGGCACCGTGGATCTCCACACCATCAAAGCCTGCGGCCTTGGCGTTTTCGGCGCCCACCCGGTAAGCATCGACGACATCGGCGATCTCGGCGATTTCCAGGGCGCGCGGGGTCGGGAAGTCGGCGAGTGGGCGAACCAGGCTGACATGGCCTTTGGGCTGCAACGCACTCGGCGCGACCGGAGCTTCACCGTTGAGGTAGGAGGGGTGGGAAATCCGCCCCACGTGCCACAGTTGCAGGAAAATCTTGCCGCCAGCGCCGTGGATGGCCTTGGTCACGTTGCTCCAGCCACGCACCTGATCGTTGGACCAGATGCCCGGGGTGTCCGGGTAGCCCACACCCATGGGCGTGACCGAAGTGGCTTCGCTGAGGATCAGCCCGGCCGAGGCGCGCTGTACGTAGTACTCGGCCATCAGCGCGTTGGGCACCCGGCCTTCGTCCGCGCGGCAGCGGGTCAGGGGGGCCATGATGATGCGGTTGGCCAACTCGAGGTCGCCCAGTTTGATCGGATCGAAAATAGTCGTCATGTAATAGCGCTCGTTTGCAGATCAGTTGGTCGCAGGGGCCAGTTCGGCGTCGCCGCCCTGGCGGAAGGTAATCAGGGTCACCAGCAGGGCGAGGACCGCCAGTGCTGCGGCCGCGAGTGGCACGCTGGTCAGGCCGAAACCGTGGGCGATCACACTGCCGCCGACCCAGGCGCCGAGGGCGTTACCGATGTTGAAAGCACCTATGTTCAGGGTCGACACCAGGTTGGGTGCGGCCTTGCCGTAGGTCACCACGTTGACTTGCAGGGCCGGCACGGCGGCAAAACAGGCCGTGGCCCAGAGGAACAGGGTGATTTCGGTGGGGATCAGCGCAATGCTGGTCCAGGTCAGCGCAGTGGAGATCACGGCCATCGAAATGAATACGCCGATCAGCGTGGCGGCCATGCCTTTGTCCGCCAGCTTGCCGCCGATGATGTTGCCAACCGTCAGGCCCAGGCCGATCAGCATCAGGGTCCAGGTCACACCCCGGGGCGAGACGCCGGTGACTTCGCCCAGCAGCGGCGCGACATACGTGAACAGAGTGAATACTGAAGCCGCGAACAGTGCGGTCATGCTCAGGGACAGCCAGATCCCGGCGCCCTTGAGGGCTCGCAGTTCGGCGCGCATGTCGAGTTTTTCTTCATCGCGCTTGGCCGGCAGGAAGCGGATCAGGCCGATCAGGGCGATCACGCCAATCACGGTCACCGCCCAGAAAGTCGAGCGCCAGCCGGCCTGCTGACCGAGCGCGGTGCCCAGCGGCACGCCGAGCACGTTGGCCAGGGTCAGGCCGGTGAACATCAAGGCCACGGCCGAAGCACGCTTGTTGGCCGGCACCAGGCCTGCCGCCACCACCGAGCCGATGCCGAAAAACGCACCGTGGCAGAGCGCGGTGACCACCCGGGCAAACATCAGCACGTTGTAGTCGGTGGCCAGGGCGCAGAGCAGGTTGCCAACGATGAAAATCCCCATCAACGCCACCAGCGCCGCCTTGCGTGGCAGTTTGGCGGTGGCCAGGGCCATGAATGGTGCACCGATGGCCACGCCCAGGGCGTAGCCGGTCACCAGCCAGCCGGCGCCGGGAATCGACACGCCGAGGTCGGCCGCCACATCGGGCAGCAGGCCCATGATGACGAACTCGGTGGTACCGATGGCGAAGGCGCTCAAGGCCAGGATGAGGAGCGAGAGGGGCATGGGTGGAATCCTTGTCGAGCCGGTTAGAGCTCTTTGCCTAAGGTGTCGAGGAACGCCTGGATGGTTTCCTCGTTACGTTTGTAGAAATGCCATTGGCCGACTTTCTGGCTGCGGATCAGGCCGGCCCGGTGCAGGGTCGCCAAGTGTGCAGAGACGGTCGATTGCGACAGGCCGCAGCGTTGATCAATTTGCCCGCAGCAAACGCCGAAGTCGGTGCTGTGTTCCTGATCGGGGAACTCGGTCGCGGGGTCTTTCAGCCAGTTGAGGATGTCTCGTCGTACGGGGTGTGCCAGGGCTTTTATTATTTCGTCGAGGTCGATGGTGGACATGGCAGTGCTCGAATTGGGTAAAACGTTATATCGCGATGAAGCGAACTTTAAATCGGTACTTCGCGATATACCAATATGATTTTGATCTGAGGTCAGCTTAAATCGGTATATCGGGTTATAACGATATGTGAGGCGCGGTGCTAAGCTACGCGCTATGAACTATCTCGCACATCTTCACCTCGGTGGCCAGCGTCCCGGCCAATTGCTCGGCAGTTTGTACGGCGATTTCGTCAAAGGACGCCTGCAAGGGCAATTTCCTGCGGAAATCGAGGACGCCATCACCCTGCATCGACAAATCGATGTGTTTACCGACCGTCATGGCTTGGTGGACATCGCGTTGTCGCGTTTCAGCCTGACCCGGCGGCGATATGCCGGGATCGTGCTCGACGTGTTTTTCGACCATTGCCTGGCACGGGATTGGGCGCTGTATGCCGATTCGTCATTGCCGGTCTTCACCGCGGACGTGTACCGGGTGCTCGCCGCTGAACCGCAGCTACCTGAACGCCTGGCGCGGATCGCGCCCTACATGGCGGCGGATGACTGGCTGGGTTCGTATCGCGAGTTTGCGGTGCTCGACCAAGTGCTGCGGGGGATCTCGCGGCGCCTGTCACGTCCCGAAGAACTGGCCGCCGCGATGCAGGAGCTGGAGCGTCTGTATGAACCGCTGAGCGAGGACTTTCGTTTGTTCTATCCAGAACTGCAGCGGTTTGCCGCGCAGCACCTGCGTACCCCTTGAGGCTCAGGCCGCGATCAACTCACCGGCAGGCCTTGGTCGGGCCGGTTGTGCCACGTCACCGAACAAGGCGTTGTGCACCGCTTGCTGGGCGGCAAACGCCAGGGCGGCGCGTTCCTGACCGTGACAGCTTATGGGCTTGAGCAGGTGGATGTGCACGTCGCCCTGATCATTGGCGAACAGGCGCATCAGGTGCGACAGCAGGTCGTCATCCCCGATGAAGGGGGCCAGAGGGTCGATCTGCCCGTCGCGCAGGTAACGGATCGCCACCGGTTGCAGGGCGACATCGGCGTCGATGGCGGCCGAGAGCAGGCGGCCGTGGAAGGTGCGCAGCGAGCGACCATCGGTGGTGGTGCCTTCGGGGAACATCAGCAGAGGATGTTGCTGTTGCAGGTGGCGGCCCATCTGCTTGCGAATCAACTGGCTGTCGCCCGCGCCACGGCGGATGAACAGGCTACCGGCCTTGGCCGCGAGCCAGCCGGCGACCGGCCAGGTGCGCACTTCGGCCTTGGACAGGAACGACAGTGGAGTGAGCATGCCCAGCAGGGGAATGTCGGTCCATGACACGTGGTTGCTGACCCAGAGCATCGGTTGTTGCGGCAATTGTCCGTGCACCGTCACGCGAAAGGGCAGGGCGCGGCTCAAGCGCTTCATGAAAAAACGCGACCAGCGTTGGCGCCGCACCATCGAGTTGGCCACCCCCAGACGCTCGAACAGGCCAAACACCAAGGCCATGCTCAAGCCGAGCGCCACCACCAGCAACACCCTGGCCACCCGCGCGTACACCCGCAAGCGGCTCATTACACAGCCGCCTTGAAATGCTTGGCGTAACGCGGGCAGAGTTCATCGCGCTTGAGCAGGATGAACACATCGGCGACCTGGAAATCTTCGTCCCAGCACGGCTCGCCACAGATCTTCGCGCCCAGGCGCATGTAAGCCTTGAGCAATGGCGGCATTTCGGCAATCACGTTGGACGGGATGTCGAGGCTGGGCAGCGGTTTTTTCGGTTCGGCGCGCAGGTGCTCGGTGCACAGGTAACGCTCGCGCAGGCGCTGCATGATCGCGTGGGCCTGGATCCCGCCGTCCTGCATCGGAATGCTCGCGCAGCCCATCAGGTAGCTGTAGCCACCCTGGTTCAGGACCTCGGCCAACTCCCCCCACAGCACGGCGATGGTGCCGCCGTTGCGGTATGCCGGGTCGACGCAGGTGCGGCCGATTTCCAGGATCGGTCCTTGCAGGTGCACCAGGCCGTGCAGGCTGAATTCCTCTTCACTGTAGAAACGCCCCAGGCTGCTGGCCGCGGTGTGGTCGAGCAGGCGGGTGGTTGCCACCAGGCGTCCGGTGTTCAGGTCCCGCACGCCGATGTGGCTGCAATGCGCATCGTAGTCGTCCATGTCCAGACCCAGGTCAGCGCCTTTGAGTTTGGCGTTGAATTCGCCGCTAAAGACATTGAAGCGCAGGGCCTGGGCTTGCTGCAGGGCCTCGGCACCGATCAGGCGTTCGGCTTGCAGGCGGCGTTCAGTGCCGGTGTCGCGGATGCAGGCGATCTGGGTCATGGCGAATCTCCGTACGGGCTGCTCACCCGTCGTGGGTTGCAGTCGATCGACTTTGTTGTGCAAAGTCAGGCTATGTAGCCCCGGTGTCATCGCCATGAAGCTTTGGTGATGCTTGTATGACAGCCCTTGAGGAGCCGTATATGCCTTGGCAAGCCCTGCTGAACTGCCGCACACGATTGCCCGCAAACCCCGACCTGGCCGAGGGTTACGCCCAATTGCTGGAAACCTTGGGCGCGGTAACACCGTTCGAGTTGGCCGTGCGAGGCGCGCGCTTGATGGCCACACCCGGCTGGGCATTTCTGGTGGGTTACCAGGCCGCCTTGCGCATGTTGTGGCCCAGCGCCCCCCTGAGCCTCGGGGCGTTGTGTGCGACCGAACAGCGCAGCCTGCGCCCGGCGGACATGCAAACCCGCTTGAGCGACCTGCGCCTGAGCGGGCGCAAGGACTTCGTCACCGCTGGCGACGCGGCGGACTGGTTGCTGATTGCCGCACGCAGCGAAGATCCGGGCCAGTCCCCACGCTTGAGCCTGGCGGTGGTGTATCCCGGTGAGCCGGGGGTGCGCCTGGAGAAACTGCCCGCCATCCCCTTGATGCCGGACATCAGCCACGGCCGGCTGTTTCTCGACGGCGCCTTGTGCGAACTGCTGGCCGGCGATGGCTGGGATGCCTACGTCAAACCCTTCCGCACCCTGGAAGACCTGTATGTGCTCAGCGCCCTGTGCGCCTGGTTGTATGGCGTCGGCCAGGACAGCGACTGGCCGCAAGCGCTGCAACTGAAGTTGCTGGCGCTGCTGGCCGGGTGCGCCGAGGTCAGCCGGCAACCGCCCAACAGCAGCGCCGGGCATGTCCTGCTCGGTGGTCTGTTCGCCCAGTTCGACGGTTTGCGAGGCTTGCTGGATCAAGCCTTTGCCGATGGCCCGCCACAGTGGGCGGCCTTGTGGACGCGCGATCGAGGGGTACTCGACCTGGCGGCAGGCGCACGGGCCAAGCGGTTGGCCAAGGCGTTGGCGGCGCCCTTGTAGAATTGTCACCTATCTGGACTAGGCTCAGCAGGTCCTCCTGCCGAGCCCCAGCCCATGTTCAAAGGCGTTTCCCTGCTGTTGATGTTGTTGTGCAGTTGCGCGGTGGCTGCACAAAACTGGCCCGCCGAGCAGTGGGCGCCAGGTCCACCCGGCAGCGGCCCGGCGCTGGCAGCGCTGGAGGACTACGCCTTTGCCAGCCGTGACGAGGCCACCCGCAAGGGTATCCGCACCGATGCCTTGTTGGTGATCCGTGACGGGCAACTGGTCTATGAACGTTACGCCGGCGGCACGACGGCCGACACCCCGCACCTGACCTGGTCGGTCAGCAAAAGCCTGATGGCCGCCGTGCTGGGCGTGGCCTATGGCGAAGGCCGGTTCTCCTTGCAGGACAAGGTGGCGAAGTTCCTGCCTGCCATGGTGCCTCATCCCGAGATCAGTTTCGCCGATCTGCTGCACTGGGCGTCAGGGTTGGATTGGCAGGAAGACTATGAGTACGCCCCCTTGAACTCATCGGTGGTGGCCATGCTGTATACCCGTGGGCATACCGATATGGCGGGCTTCACCGCCGCCCATCCGGCATTCGGCGCACCCGGGCAACACTTTCGGTATTCCAGCGGCGACAGCAACCTGTTGTCTGCGGCGCTGAAAAACATCCTGGGTGCGCAGCGTTACGCCGACTATCCCTGGACCGCACTGTTCGACCCCCTGGGCATTCGCAGCGCCGTGTGGGAACGCGACGCCACGGGCACCTTTGTCGCGTCTTCCTACGCCTACATGACTGCCCGCGACCTGGCGCGCATTGGTCTGCTGATGCAGCGCCAGGGTCGTTGGGGTGAGCGCCAGTTGCTGCCTGCCGATTGGGTCGCGTTCAATCTCCAGCCTTTCGCCCACTATCAGGCCAATCAGGATGCCGCCGTGCCGGGTGGTCACTGGTGGCTCAATCGCTCGGTGGATGGCGCGCCGCGGCCCTGGCCCGATGCGCCGCCAGACAGCTTCGCCGCCTTGGGCCACTGGGGGCAGGCGCTGTACGTGCTGCCTGCCGAGAAGCTGGTGATCGTGCGATATGCCGATGACCGTGATGGCAGTTACCGTCACAACGAACTGCTCAAGCGTGTCCAGGCCGCTTTCCCACCGCAGGTGCTGCCATGACCCGTCATTTTGTGCGGCGCCGACCGCTGCTCAGCCTGTTGCTGGTGTTACTGGTCCTGTTGCTGGGGTGGGGCTGGCAGCAGCGGGTGGCCTTATCGGCGTTCCCCGACATCCTCAGCGCCTACACCGCCAAGGAGTATTGCTCCTGTCGCTACGTGGCCGGCCTGTCGGCGCCGTATTGCCAGGGGTACGTCAAGCAGTACCTGCCCATCAGCGGTTTTGTCGATGACACCGAGCACAAGCAGGTCACGGCCAGCGGCCTGGGACGCACCCATATCGCCCAGTGGTTGGGCGTACGCGAGGGTTGTCGCCTGCTTCCGTGATCTTCTAGGTTTGCAATCGGCAGCGGGCCAGTTAAGGTTCGTTCAGGTTTATCGTCCCCACGAGTCTCTATGTTCAACCGCTCCCTCTCTAAAGCAGTCGCGTTCTCGCTGCTGGCCGGCTGTGCCGCGTCGGCCCAGGCCAACTGGTACCTGGACGGCGAGTCCTCACGCTTGTCGTTTATCTCCACCAAGAACACCCATACCGCCGAGGTCCAGCGCTTCCTGGTGCTGCACGGCAAGGTCGATCCCAAGGGCCTGGCGCAAGTCGAAGTCGAGCTGGACTCGGTCAACAGTGGCGTGCCGCTGCGTGATGAGCGCATGCGCAAGGAATTGTTCGAGATCGAGTCGTTTCCTGAGGCGCTGATTACCACCCAGATCGACCTGCGGCCGATCAACGACCTGGCCCCCGGCGCGCAGCTGGAGTTGCGCCTGCCATTGACCGTCAGCCTGCACGGCAAGCAACACCGCTACGACGCCGAGCTGCTGGCGACCCGTCTGGATGACCGGCGATTCCAGGTGGTGACCCTGGAACCGGTGGTGATCAGCGCCGCGGATTTTGACCTGGTGCCGGGGCTGGAACGGCTGCGCAAACTGGCCGACCTGTCGGCGATCAGTCTGTCGGTACCGGTGGGCGCGGTACTGATTTTCACGGCGCGCTGAGATGGCCGGCGCGGTGTTCCCATGGCGTGACGGCAACCGCTTTGAGTTGCTGGTCGACGGCCCGCAGTTCTTTCCACGCATGCTGCAGGCGATTGCCAATGCCCGGGAGCAGGTCGAACTGGAACTCTACCTGGTGGAGGCGGGTGCCTGTGCCGAGGCCATGGTGCAAGCGCTGGTGCAGGCCGCCGAGCGCGGCGTGCGGGTGCGTTGCCTGTTCGATGACTACGGCAGCCTGGCCTTTACCCTGAGCTTGCGGCGCCGCCTGAGCGAGGCGGGTGTCGAGCTGCGTTTGTACAATCGCCTGAGCTGGCGGCGCTGGGTGCGCAACCTGTACCGCGACCACCGCAAGCTGCTGCTGGTCGACCAGGCGTTGGCGGTGGTCGGCGGCACCGGGGTCACGGATGAATTCTGGACACCGGGTCACGACAGCAGCGAATGGCATGAGGTGATGGTGGAAATCAGCGGCCCGCTGGTGCGCGACTGGCAGTTGCTGTTCGATCGGCAATGGCTTGCCAACCGCCACCGCCGTGCCTGGAAGCCGTCCTCGGATTTCGGTCTGCCGCGCCTGCCCCGGGTGCCGCCGATGGGGGATGGGATGGGGCGGGTGGCCTATGCCGACGCCGGCCAGCACCGGGACATCCTGCAATCGCTGTTCCGCGCCCTCAACAGCGGCCAGCAGCGCATCTGGCTGGCGACCCCGTATTTCTTGCCGACCTGGAAAATCCGTCGCTCCCTGCGCAAGGCTGCCGCCCGGGGCATCGATGTGCGCCTGCTGCTGACCGGGCCGCGCACCGACCACCCTTCGGTGCGGTATGCCGGGCATCGTTACTACCCGCGGTTGCTCAAGGCCGGGGTGAAAATCTTCGAGTACCAGCCGTGTTTCCTGCACCTGAAAATGGTCCTGGTGGATGACTGGGTGAGCATTGGCTCGTGCAACTTCGATCACTGGAACCTGCGGTTCAATCTGGAAGCCAACCTCGAGGCCCTCGATACCAGCCTGACCCAGGCGGTGGTGGCGAGCTTCGAGCGGGACTTCGGCCTGAGCCAGCAGGTCAGTCTGGAGCAATGGCAGCGCCGGCCGTTGTGGCGGCGAATCAAACAGCGGGTGTGGGGATGGGTGGATCGGGTGGTGGTGAACCTGCTGGATCGGCGGGGCTGAAGCCCAGCCTTGCAAACACCCAAACCCGCTGAGGGTGTCTGCACTGTGGGGGCGGGCTTGCCCGCCATGGGCATAGGTATCTACACAACTGTGGTGCGACGTTGTACCACGCTGGCCGAACGCAGGCTTGAAGCCGTGGGTAACCCGGCAGGACGCCGGGTTAGCCGCCCCGCGCCATGGATGGCGCGTGGCGGCGGCCCACGGATTCAAGCCGGAGTGAGGGAACACCGAGCCCAGGCGAGGTGCCGAGTGGTGGGGCAAGAGCGTTTTGCTTACTTTTGCCTGGGCCGGCATTCCGGCTTGTCAAAAGTGAGCCGCTGTAAAAGCGGAACCATAGGTGGCCGTTACCGCAGAAATGGATATGTACTCGGTCTAATCCAACACGCCAGAAGCCCAGGGGCCGCCACGGTAGCAAGCGCCCTCGCCACAGGCCGCTACACAGTTGTGTAGATACCTATGCCGCGATGGGGCCAGCACATTCAGCATCGATGGTGCCTGACACACCGCTATCGCTGGCAAGCCGCAAGCGGGCGCCAGCGCCCACAAATCGGGTGGGGGGATGTGGGATCTGCACTGTATCCAAGCCCCTGTGGGAGCAGGCTCGCTCCTACAGGGTACTGGTGTGGCATTTGTGGTTAGAGCAACTCGAAGCTCTGCTGCGTCACCGCCTCGGAGTCCAGGCCGATCTGCACGTTGAACTTGCCAGGTTCGGCTGCGTACTTGAGCTGGGTGTTGTAGAACTTCAGGTCGTCTTCTTCGATGCTGAAATGCACGACTTTCTGTTCGCCGGCCTTGAGCAGCACTTTCTGGAAGCCCTTGAGCTCCTTGATCGGGCGGATCATCGACCCGGTCTCGTCCTGGATGTACAACTGCACCACGGTTTCGCCGTCACGCTTGCCGGTGTTCTTGACCGTCACACTGGCGTCGATCTTGCCGGTCTTGTTCAGCGTGGTCGACGACAGCGCCATTTCCGACAGGCTGAACTGGGTGTAGCTCAGGCCATAACCGAACGGGTAGAGCGGGCCGGTGGTGTCATCGAAGTACTGGGAGGTGTAGTTGCCAGGCTTGCCCGGGGTGAACGGGCGGCCGATGGTCAGGTGGTTGTAGTAGGTCGGAATCTGCCCAACCGAACGCGGGAAGCTGATGGGCAGCTTGCCGGACGGGTTGTAGTCGCCGAACAGGACGTCGGCGATGGCATTGCCGCCTTCGGTGCCACTGAACCAGGTTTCGAGGATCGCGTCGGCTTGCTCGTTCTCCTCGAGAATGGTCAACGGCCGGCCGTTCATCAGCACCAGCACCAAGGGTTTGCCGGTGGCCTTGAGCGCCTTGATCAGTTCGCGCTGGTTGGCAGGCAGGTTGAGGTCGGTGCGGCTCGAGGATTCGTGGGACATGCCCCGGGACTCGCCCACGGCGGCAACGATCACATCGGCCTGCTGCGCCGCTTTCACCGCTTCGTCAATCAGCGCTTGCGCCGGGCGTGGGTCATCGACCACTTCCGGGGCATCGAAGTTGAGGAAGTTCAGGTAGTCGACGACTTTCTTGTCCGAGGTGATGTTGGCGCCTCGGGCATAGTGCAGGGTGGCCTGGTCGCCGAGGGCGCGGGTCATGCCGTCGAACAGGGTCACCGATTGTGCCGGACGCCCGGCGGCGGCCCAACTGCCCATCATGTCGATCGGCGCCTTGGCCAGCGGACCGACCAGGACGATGTTCGCGGATTTCTTCAGCGGCAGGGTTTCGTTGTGGTTTTTCAGCAATACCAGGCTGCGGCGCGCCACGTCACGGGCTTCGGCGCGGTGCAGGCGGCTGTCGGCATAGGTGTCGACCGGGTCATCCTCGGCCTTGCCAATGCGCAGGTACGGGTCCCGGAACAGGCCCATGTCGTACTTGGCGCCCAGCACTTCACGCACGGCGTTGTCGATGTCGCTCTGCTCGATCTCGCCGGACTTGAGCAACCCCGGCAGTTCCTTGGCGTACAGGGTGTCGTTCATGCTCATAGCGATGCCGGCCTTGATCGCCAGCTTCGCCGCTTCGCGACCGTCACGGGCCACGCCGTGCTTGATCAGCTCGAAAATCGCCCCGTGGTCACTCACCGCCAGGCCCTTGAACCCCCATTCCTTGCGCAGCAGGTCCTGCATCAGCCACAGGTTGGCCGTGGCCGGAATGCCGTTGATCGAGTTCAGTGCCACCATCACCCCGCCCGCACCGGCGTCGATGGCCGCGCGGTACGGTGGCAGGTAGTCCTGGTACATCTTCACCGGACTCATGTCGACGGTGTTGTAGTCACGCCCGCCTTCGACCGCGCCGTACAGGGCGAAGTGCTTGACGCTGGCCATGATGTTGTCGGCACCGATCAGGCCGGTACCCTGGTAGGCCTTGACCATCACCTGGGCAATGCGCGACACCAGGTAGGTGTCTTCGCCGAACCCTTCGGAGGTGCGGCCCCAGCGAGGATCGCGAGAGATATCGACCATCGGCGCAAAGGTGATGTCGAGGCTGTCGGCGGCGGCTTCCTTGGCGGCAATGCGCCCGCTCAGGCCAATGGCGTCCATGTCCCAGCTCGAGGCCAGGGCCAGGGGAATCGGGAAAATCGTGCGGTGGCCGTGGATCACGTCATAGGCGAAGAACATCGGGATCTTCAGCCGGCTGCGCATGGCCGCGTCCTGCATCGGCCGGTTTTCCGGGCGTGTGATCGAGTTGAACGTGCCACCGATGTTACCGGCGGCGATTTCCTTGCGGATCATCTCGCGCGGCATTTCCGGACCGATGCTGATCAGGCGCAATTGGCCGATCTTTTCGTCCAGGGTCATCTGCTTCATCAGGTTGCTGACGAACGCGTCCTTGTTCTCAATGGGGGCAGGCGTGGCATCGGCCATTACCGAGTGACTGGCCAGGCCGATGGCCAGGCTCAGCAAACACAGCTTCTTCATGAATAGTTTTCTCAAACGCTAAAACGACGCTCAGCAATACGCATCGGGTCAGCCAAAATTTAGGGAGCGACTATTGTTGTGTGGGTAAATGCAGCACACTTTGGAACTCTTTATTCGCGCTGGGCATCTTTTAGCCGATTGGCGAGATGCAATCCAGTGGCGGGGGCAGATTAAGTCCCCAGAGCATCAATTGAAGGCTGCCGGTCTATTTCCATCAGGAGCATCACAGACATGAATGTACAACAACACTCTCGCTCGGCCTGGCAAGTCACGGTTCTCATGCTGCTGACCACGGTTCTGGCCGGCTGCGGCATCAACACCATTCCCACCCTCGACGAGCAGGCCAAGGCGGCCTGGTCGCAAGTGCAGAACCAGTACCAGCGGCGCGCCGACCTGATCCCCAACCTGGTGGAAACGGTCAAGGGGTATGCCGCGCATGAACAGGACACCCTGACCGCGGTGATCGAGGCACGGGCCAAGGCCACCTCGATCCAGGTCGATGCCAGCACCCTGGACAACCCGGAAAAACTCAAGCAGTTCCAGCAGGCCCAGGACCAGCTCAGCGGCGCGCTCAGCCGCCTGATGGTGGTGTCCGAGCGCTACCCGGACCTCAAGGCCAACCAGAATTTCCTGGCCCTGCAATCGCAACTTGAAGGCACCGAGAACCGCATCGCCGTGGCACGTCGCGATTTCATCCTCGCGGTGCAGAAGTACAACACCGAGATTCGCACCTTCCCGGGTCGCCTGTGGCATAGCGTGATGTACAGCGACCTGCCGATTCGCGAAACCTTCGAGGCCACCAGCCCCGACGCCGATAAAGCACCGCAAGTGAAGTTCTGATCAGGCTTCAATGAGGTGTCGATGCGTTTATTACGGATAGGCCTGGCGCTGTGGCTCCTGGCATGTGTGACCACCGTCCAGGCAGCGCTGACGTTTCCCGCGCTGACGGGGCGGGTGGTAGACACCGCCCAGATGATCGACCCCGCGGTACGCGAGCAACTGACTCAACAGTTGCAGGCGCTTGAACAGACCAGCGGCGACCAGATCGTGGTGGTCACCGTCCCCGACCTGCAGGGCCTGCCCATCGAGGACTTCGGTTATCAATTGGGGCGCCACTGGGGTATCGGTCAGAAGGGCAAGGACAATGGCGCGCTGCTGATCGTCGCCCGGGATGAGCGCAAATTGCGCATCGAAGTCGGCTATGGCCTGGAAGGCGTGCTGACCGATGCGCAGTCCTGGGTGATCATCAACCAGGTGATCGCACCGGCATTCAAGGCCGGCAACTACAGCAAGGGCATCAGCGACGGTGTCGCGGCGATGTTGCAGGTGGTGGGCGGTGACCCGCTGGCGGTACCGGCCCATGTCGCGGACGCCAATTTCGCCAAGGATAATCCGGCGTTCTCCATCGGCATGTTCGTGCTGCTGTTGATCGTGTTGTGGTTGTGCAATCGCATGGGGTTACCGGTGGGCGCGATTCTTCTCGCCATTCTCAGCAGCAGTGGACGTGGCGGCGGGGGAGGCGGTGGCGGTGGCTTCAGAGGTGGCGGTGGTGGTTTCGGCGGCGGCGGGGCCTCGGGCGGCTGGTAATGACAATAACTAAAGAGCATCTGCAACCATGGCTTTACTGAGCGAACACGAACAACGCCAGGTCGCCGAAGCGATCGCCAAGGTCGAGCAACAGACCGACGCGGAGCTGGTGACTGTGCTGGCGGCCCGGGCCGACGACTACGCCTACATCCCTTTGCTGTGGGCCAGCCTGTTGGCGTTGGTGGTGCCGGGGGTCATTCATTACCTGTTCGGCTGGATGAGCATGTACACCTTGCTGCTGGCGCAGTGGGCGACCTTTATTGTGTTCTGCCTGCTGTTTCGTCTGCCGAAGATCACCACCCGCCTGATTCCGCGTTCCGTGCGGCACTGGCGAGCGTCGAACCTGGCGCGTCGGCAGTTCCTGGAGCAGAACCTGCACCACACGGTGGGCAGTACCGGTGTGCTGATTTTTGTCAGTGAAGCGGAGCGTTATGTCGAAATCCTGGTGGACGACGGCATCTCCAAGCGCCTGGACAACAGCTGTTGGGATGCCATCGTCAAGGCCTTCACCCAGCAGGTGAAACAGGGACAGACATTGGCCGGGTTTATCGCCTGCATTGAAGCCTGCGGGGAATTGCTCAAGGTGCATGTGCCGCTGACGCAAACCCGCAATGAGTTGCCGAATCGGTTGGTGGTACTCGATTAGCGCCCGGCGGTGGGAGCGGCGCAGCTCCCACCGTGACCGTTGATCAAATAACTCCGTGCCCTCAAGCCCCATCCCCCCTAAAATGCCCGGCATTCCCTGCCCGAGGCGTTTTTGTTCATGTCTGTCACCGCTAAACCTGTCAGTCCCGCGCCGGATCACCATGCACAGTTTCTTGAGCTGCTGACTGCCAGCCTTGAGCAAAACGCCTTTATCAAGCTGGTGCTGGCCAAGTACGTCGGCACGGAAGCGGACCTGCAACGGCTGATCATCAAGCCGACGACGGTCAAGGATCAGCCCTGCCTGTCCTTCGTCTACCGCTACAAGACCCGCGATATCACCAAGAACTTCTCCCTGGCCGATGGCGTAGCGGCGATTGCCGAGCTGTTGCCGGTGTCGTTCAAGAATGCGCACTTGCTCTCGGTGACCGACGAAGCCCAGCTGGAATACAGCAAGAAGAACAAAAGCTCGCTGTTCAAAAGCAAACCGCAGCAATTGCGCGAGGCACCGTCCGCCGAGCACAACCGCGAGAAGCACCGCTTCCTCGACCTGAGCCGACCGTTTCTCGCCGACCTGGGCGTGACCAATGCCAGGCACGAGCTGATCCCGGCGATGTCGCGCAAGTGGAAGCAGATCAACAAGTTCATCGAGGTCTTCAGCCATGCCCTGACGTCCTCGCCATTGGCGCTGGACAAGCCGGTACGCGTGGCGGATTTCGGCTCGGGCAAGGGCTACCTGACGTTTGCCATTCACGATTACCTGCGCAACACCCTCAAGGCCGAGGGCGAAGTCACCGGTGTCGAACTGCGCGAGGAAATGGTCAACCTGTGCAACGCCGCCGCGGCCAAGCTGCAGCACCCGGGGCTGGTGTTCAAGTGCGGTGACGTGCGCAGCGTGGCGCCGAGCGAGCTGGAGGTGATGATTGCCTTGCACGCCTGCGACATTGCCACCGACTACGCGATCCACACCGGCATCCGTTCCGGGGCCTCGATCATCATGTGCTCGCCGTGCTGCCACAAACAGATTCGCCTGCAGATCCAGAGCCCGGCGCTGCTCAAGCCGATGCTGCAATACGGCCTGCACCTGGGCCAGCAGGCGGAAATGGTCACCGACAGCTTGCGTGCGTTGTTCCTCGAAGCCTGCGGTTATGAGACCAAGGTGTTCGAATTCATCTCACTGGACCACACCAACAAGAACAAGATGATCCTGGCAGTCAAGCGCGCCGAGCCGGTGGACCCGGCCCAGTTGCTGCAAAAGATCGAGGAACTCAAGGCGTTCTACCACATCAGCGAACATTGCCTGGAAACCTTGTTGCGGGCTGATGGCTACCTGTGACCCCGTGATTCTGTGGGAGAGAGTCGCCATGGCGGGCTGACATTCAGTGTTGATGTCGGTTGTTACGGCCCCTTCGCCAGCAAGCTCGCTCCTACACTCGGTTTGATCGCGGTCTTGCGGCCCAGCATCACCGTGATGATGACCCCGGCGGCAAACAGCCAGGTAATGGGCTCGATGTGCTCACCGAAGAACAGCGCTGAAAACGCGATGGTGAAGAAGATCTGCAGCAACTGGATCTGACTGACCCGGGCAATCCCGCCCATGGCCAGCCCGGCGTACCAGGCAAAAAAGCCCAGGAACTGCGAGAACAGCGAGACGTAGCCAAAGGCCCACCAGGTCCTGGCGCTGACCGCACCTTGATGCTGCAGGGCCAGGTACAGCACCGGACCGATCAGCAGCGGCGTCGACAGCACCAGGGCCCAGCAGATCACTTGCCAGCCGCCCATCTCCTTGGCCAGCCGGCCGCCCTCGGCGTACCCCAAGCCGCCGACGGCAATGGCCCCGAGCATCAGTAAGTCGCCCGCCTGAATACTGCCTGCGCCGCTGATCAGCGCGTAGCCCAAGACCAGCGCACTGCCCAGGGCGGCGCAGGCCCAGAACGCTTTGGAGGGGCGCTCGTGGGACAACCACGCCGCGTACAGCGCCACGCACAGGGGCTGCAAGCCGTTGACCAGCGCCCCATGGGACGCCGGCAAGGTTTGCATGGCCCAGGCCGAGAGCACCGGAAAACCGAGAATCACCCCGGCAATCACCAGGCTCAGGCCCTTGACCTGCTTCCAGGTTGGCCAGCGCTCTCGGCGCCAGAGCAGCAGCGCCGCGGCCGGGATGGCAGCGAACAGGGCCCGTCCCAGGCCGTTGAGCAACGGGTGTAGCTCTTGCACCACGATCCGGGTGAAGGGCAGGGTCAGGCTGAAGATGATGACGCCCAGCAGGCCCAGGGCCATGCCGGTGTTTTCGCGCGAGGACATAACGGCAACCAGGGTCGAAGGTGGCGGGAAGTGTCTTCATCTAGCCACAAAGCCGGCCGATCGCGCTGTAACAGATACGCACGGACTTATCCGTACAGTTGCACGCACCGTAGTAGCGGGTTGTTACCCAGGTCCTGGGAATAGGACTACCTTGAATACTCCTTTCTGCCCACGTTGTACCCAGAGGAGTCCTCCCCATGGCTGCGAAAAAGATTCTGATGCTGGTTGGCGATTACGTCGAAGACTACGAAGTGATGGTGCCGTTCCAGGCCTTGCTGATGGTCGGCCACACGGTGCATGCGGTCTGCCCCGACAAGACTGCCGGGCAGACCGTGCGCACGGCGATTCATGACTTCGAAGGCGACCAGACCTACAGCGAAAAACCCGGGCACCTGTTTGCCCTGAACTTCGACTTCGCCCAGGTCGAAGCCGCCGATTACGATGCTCTGCTGGTACCGGGTGGGCGTGCGCCGGAGTACCTGCGCCTGAATGAAAAAGTCCTGCAGCTGGTACGTGCCTTCGACCAGGCCGGCAAGCCGATTGCCGCGGTCTGTCATGGTGCGCAGTTGCTGGCGGCGGCGGGCATCCTGGAAGGGCGTGAATGCAGTGCCTACCCGGCCTGCGCCCCGGAAGTGCGGCTGGCCGGTGGCACGTTTATCGATATCCCCGTGACGCAGGGGCACGTTCAGGGCAATCTGGCCACGGCGCCTGCCTGGCCAGCCCATCCAAGCTGGCTGGCCGGTTTTCTCGGCCTGCTGGGCACGACCATCACCTTGTAAGCGGAGACCTGCCCATGTGCGAGCTGTACGTCAAAGCCGACCCGATTTTGTACGAATCACGCTCGCGCTCGCTGCGCATCTGTGGGGTGGTCACGACCCTGCGCCTGGAGAACCAGTTCTGGGACATCCTCAGCGAAATCGCCGAGGTCGACGGCATGACCACCAACCAGTTGATCGCCAAGCTCTATGAAGAGGTGATGGATTACCGCGGCGAGGTGGTCAACTTCGCCTCGTTCCTGCGGGTCAGTTGCACCCGTTACCTGAGCCAGCGGCGCAGCGGTTCGCCGGAGTTATCGGTGGTGCGCGCAGTGGTGAAGTAGGGCAGCGTGGTCTTTACTCTGAAGCGCGTAATCGTTTAATCGCCAAGGAGTACGAGCATGTCCGGATGGTACGAGTTGAGTAAAAGCAGCAGTGGCCAGTTCCGCTTTGTGCTGAAAGCGGCCAACGCCGAAACCATTCTCAGCAGCGAGCTCTACACCACCCTGGCGGCCGCCGAGGGTGGCATTGCCTCGGTCCAGAGCAATAGCCCGCTGGATGAGCGCTACGAGAAGAAGTCCACCAAGGACGGGCATCCTTACTTCAACCTCAAGGCTGCCAACCATCAGATCATCGGCAGCAGCGAGGCCTATTCCTCCGAGGCGGCGCGGGACAAGGGCATCAGCAGCGTCAAGACCAATGGCCCGACCACGGTCATCAAGGACAAGACCCTGCCAGTGCTGTGAAACCGACTGTAGGAGCAAGCTTGCTCGCGATGGACGTCAACGAAAACGCGTCCTGCCAGGCCGAACGCAGCACGCGCTCAAGCCTGCTCCTGCACATTGACCCACACAGCCGATTGTTGACCCTGTCAGCGCAGCGTATCGATCAACCCCTGCAACTGACTGCATCCCGCCTCAGCCAAGGGGAACACTGGCAGGCGTGGGTCGCCCACTTCCAGGCCGGTCATGCGCAGACCGGCCTTGATGGTCGCCGGCAGTCCGCCCTTGAGGATGAAGTCCAGTAGCGGTAACTGGCGATAGAACAGTTGCCGTGCCTGGTCCAGGTCATTGGCCAGCACCGCCTGATACAGCGCGCCGTTGAGTTGCGCGATCAAGTTCGGCGCCGCCGTGCACCAGCCTTTGGCCCCGGCGGCAAACGCCTCCAGCGCCAGTGGATTGCAGCCGTTGTAGAACGGCACCTGGCCTTCACCCAGCACGTGCAGCTTGTGCATGCGCTGAATGTCGCCAGTGCTCTCCTTGACCATGGTCACGTTGGCCACGGCATGGAAGATCCGCAGGATCAACTCCACGGACATGTCGGTGCCGCTGGTGGCCGGGTTGTTGTAGAGCATGATCGGCACGCCGATGCTGTCGCCAATGGCGCGGTAGTGGGCGAGGATTTCCGCTTCGCTGAGTTTCCAGTACGACGCCGGCAGCACCATCACCACGTCGGCGCCATGGGCCTCGGCAAAACGCGCGCGGCGCACGGCCTTGGCGGTGGTCAGGTCGGAGACGCTGACCACGGTCGGCACGCGCTTGGCCACATGCTGGATGCTGAACTCACTGACCTGATCCCATTCTGCGTCGCTCAGGTAAGCACCTTCTCCGGTGCTGCCGAGCGGGGCGATCGCGTGGACACCGCCATCGATCAGGCGGTCGATGGAGCGCCCCAGGGCAGGCAGGTCGACGGCTTCGCCGTTGGCGGTGAAGGGAGTAATGGTGTAGCCGATGATGCCGTGAATGTTCGGGCTGGACATGCGGTCTCTCCAATTAGGCAAAAAGTCGCTTCAGTTCAGGCAATCGGCGTGTTGGCGCAGGATCTGCCGAGCGTAGTAGTTGAATGCAGCGCCGTGGCGCTTGGGCTTGGAGATCCAGTCGTGGGCCTCGCGGCCGAGCGCCGGCAGAATCGGCTTGAGGGTACCGGCAGCCATCGCCAGCAGCTGCAGCTTGGCAGCGCGTTCGATCAGTTGGGCGATCACGCAGGCTTCCTCGATGCTCCGCCCGGTCGACAGCTGGCCGTGGTGGGACAGCAGGATGGCGCGCTTGTCGCCCAGGGCCCCGGCGATGATCTCGCCTTCTTCGTTACCCACCGGTACCCCCGGCCAGGCTTCGAGAAACGCGCAGTCTTCGTACAGCGGGCAAAGGTCCATGTGGGAAATTTCCAGCGGCACCTCGAGCATCGACAGCGCCGCGACGTGAGTCGGATGGGTGTGGATGATGCAGTTCACGTCTGGCCGGGCACGGTATACCCAACTGTGGAAGCGGTTGGCCGGATTGGCCATGCCGTGGCCTTCCAGGACTTCCAGGTCTTCGTTGACCAGCAGCAGATTGCTCGCGCTGATTTCGTCGAAGCCCAGGCCCAGTTGCTGGGTGTAATAGGTGCCGGGCTGCGGGCCGCGGGCGGTAATTTGCCCGGCCAGGCCTGAGTCGTGGCCGTTCTCGAACAGGATGCGGCAGGTCAACGCCAGCTTTTGCCGGTCAGTCCACGTATTATCCGTCAGGCTGCTTTGCATCTGCGTCAGCGCCTGCTTGATGAGTTGGTCTTTGGGTAGTGCTAATGTCTTGGCCATATCGGTGTCCCTGTAAAGCTCAATGGACGTCGGATGTGGTTCTCCCGCTGCTCGCAAGGTCGTTGGGGGAAATCACATGACACTTAAGAGCCTATATGACACTTTGTGTCATTAGCAAGGGCTAATCGTTGCCTCCTTGATGGGTTAACCGCTGCACATGTCTATCCGTTTGAAATTACTGAGAAAAAAACTTGGCGTGACGCTTGAGGCCCTGGCCGAGAAATCCGGCATGACCAAGAGCTATCTGTCGAAAGTCGAACGCGGCCTGAACACCCCGTCGATTGCGGCGGCGCTGAAACTGGCCAAGGCGCTGAACGTCAAGGTCGAGGAACTGTTTGCCGAGGACGCGATCAGCCTGGACAGCTACAGCCTGGTGCGCGCCCATGAGCGCCAGTCACTGGCCGCCAACGACCAGGCCCCCGGCTACGCGGTGCTGGCCCATCAGGTCAGTGAGCGCAGCCTGCTGCCGTTCATCATTTACCCGCCCAGGGAGTTCAGCGACAAGACCTTCAAGGAACACCTGGGGGAGGAGTTCCTGTTTGTCCACGAAGGCCAGGTCGAGGTCGATTTCATGAACGAGCGGGTGATCCTCGATCGCGGGGATGCGCTGCACTTCAACGCCCAGAAACCCCACCGCCTGCGCTCGGTGGGCGAGGTGCAGGCGCAGTTGCTGGTGGTGGTGCACAGCAGCGAGGAATGAGTCGGCGCCAGAGCATCGCGAGCAAGGTCTACCGAAACCGCCCCTGTGGGAGCGAGCCAGCCCGCGATGTTTTCAGCCCAAACCTAGACCTCGACCGGCACCGACAGGCTCGGACTGCCCAAGGCATGGGTCTTGGAATCAAAAAAGCGCAGTGCCACCCCGGTGTCTGCAAACAGCTTTGCGTAGTGGCGCTTCTGGCTCTGGATGAACGCCGCACTGCGCGGATAGATCGAGATCGCCAGGGTCTTTGGCTTGGCCTGGCGCAAGGCGTGGACCAGGTGTGCATCCTGCTTGCCGAGGCTGTGGCCGAAGATGCACAGGGCGTCGTGCTGCTGCAGTAACTGGTCGTAGCAGAACGACAGGTAGTCCGAGCTGCGGATGGTCTTGAACTTGTCCTCGCTGCTGCCTTCGTTGACGAACAACGGCACGTCATCCAGGGTCTTGAGCGTGTTGTTGATGGCAAAACTGCCCAGCAGCGTGCCTTCGGTGGAGGTCAGTTTGCGCGCGGTGCCATCCTGGTTGCGCACCAAGTGCAGGCCACCGTGCAGGTACAACAGGCGGGTTTTTTCGGTGGTACTGGCGCTCAGTTCGAAGCGCGGCTCGCTGCCCTGGAACAGGTCGTCGATGGCCGCGCCCTGGTGCTGGATCGCCCAGTAGTTGAGCAGGTCGTAGTTACTGGTGAAGACCGTCCGATAACGGCCCAGCTCCTGGCTGATGTTCGCCAGGCTCGTGGCTTGCACCAGGCGCCAGGGGATGTGCACCGCGTGTACGGTGTTGATCAACGCTTCCTTGATTGCGTAGTAGCGATTGCGCGGTGCTGCAGAGCTCACCGCCAGGGCCTTGTTGACCCGGCTGGTGGTTTTCAGGGCGCTGAGCACCTGCTCGAAACTGCGGGTGTGCAGGGCGTCGAACACACTCAGCTCAGACTGGCTCAGGGGTTTTTCTTCGACGCTGCGGGCATTTTCGAACAGCGAGTCGTAGCCGAAGTCATCCCACACCGCGCGGCTGGCGCCGTTACCCACCAGCAGGGCGCCGAACGGGGTGGTTGCGCGCAACGCGTTCCAGTCTTCTAAGTGGGCATCAACATCCTGGAAATCGCTCATTGCGTCAGTCATCTCAAGCAGGTGGGGTACAGGGCGCAGACTTTATCACGACCGGCTGTTGAGCCAGATCAAGATGCACGCGGCGCGATGGGTCGATCCTTGTGGGATCCGCCGACGCCAAGGGGCGGTCCGACCCAATTGCAGAGGACTCGCAATGACCAGCACATTCTTCATTCCCGCCGTCAACATCATGGGCATCGGCTGTCTCGACGAGGCCATGGACGCTATCGGCAAATACGGATTTGCCAAGGCGTTGATCGTCACGGACAGCGGGTTGGCCAAGGCCGGCGTGGCGTCGATGATCGCGCAGAAGCTGGCGCTGCAGGACATCGACTCGGTGATTTTCGACGGGGCCAAGCCCAACCCCAGCATCGCCAACGTGCAGGCCGGCCTGGCCTTGTTGCAGGGTAGCGGGTGTGACTTCGTGGTGTCCCTGGGCGGTGGTTCGCCCCATGACTGCGCCAAGGGCATTGCCCTGTGCGCCACCAATGGCGGGCAGATTGGCGACTACGAAGGCGTCGACCAGTCGCCCAAGCCGCAACTGCCGCTGATCGCGATCAATACCACGGCCGGTACTGCCAGTGAGATGACCCGCTTCTGCATCATCACCGACGAAGCGCGCCACGTGAAAATGGCCATTGTCGACCGTAACGTCACGCCGCTGTTGTCGGTCAACGATCCGGCCTTGATGGTGGCCATGCCCAAGTCGCTGACCGCCGCCACCGGCATGGACGCCCTGACCCATGCCATCGAGGCCTACGTGTCCACCGCCGCTAACCCGATCACCGACGCCTGCGCCTTGAAAGCCATCGAGCTGATCAGCCTCAACCTGCGCGTGGCGGTGCGTGACGGCAATGACCTGCCGGCGCGGGAGAACATGGCCTATGCGCAGTTCCTGGCGGGCATGGCGTTCAACAACGCGTCCCTGGGGTTTGTGCATGCCATGGCGCACCAGTTGGGTGGTTTCTACGACTTGCCCCACGGCGTGTGCAATGCGGTGCTGCTGCCCCATGTGCAAAGCTTCAACGCCAAGGTCTGTGCCGAACGCCTGGCGGTGGTGGCGCAGGCGATGGGCGTGGACATCCAGGGGTGCAGTCCGGAGGAAGGGGCCGAGGCCGCGATCGCGGCGATCCGCACATTGGCCGGGGACGTGGAAATCCCCGCCGGTTTGCGTGACCTGGGAGCCAAGCTGCAAGACATCCCGATCCTCGCCGCCAACGCCCTCAAGGATGCGTGTGGCCTGACCAACCCGCGGGCGGCGGACCAGCGGCAGATCGAGGAGATCTTTCGTAACGCGTTCTGATCCCGAGCGCCCTTAGCCGGAACTCACCAGGGACCGGCCCGGGGTGGCGCTGAACTGAATCAACGCCACCCCGGCTATCAGCAGCACGGCACCCAGCAGGCGCGGCAACGTCAGGTGCCGCTCCACCAGCCCGAACAGCCCGAAGTGATCTAGCACCAGCGATGCCACTACTTGCCCGGCCAGGGCCAGGGCGATAAAGCCTGAGGCCCCGAGTTTGGGCAGCAGCATCAAGGCCAGGGCAATAAAACACACGCCAAACGCGCCCCCGGCCCACATCCACAGCGGTGCCTTGCTGATAAATCCCAGCGACGGCAGCGGCAAGCGCAGGCTGATAATCACCGGCAGCAAAACCAGTACGCTCACCAGCAACGAGGCGAGGGTGGCCCACAATGGGTGACCGAGGCCGCGGCTGAGGTTGGCGTTGATTGCGCTCTGAAAGGGCACCACGGCGCCGGCGATCACGGCCAGCACCGACAGGCCGGCCCACTGCAAGGTACTCATACGTATGTCTCCTGGAGGTTTTACTGGACTCTAGGTCATTCGTCGCGCAGATTGAAATTCCGTTTAATCATCCAGAACATGCATCAGATGAATGATCTGCGCCGTATCGACTTGAACCTGCTGGTGATTCTCGACGCCTTGCTCAGCGAGCAACACGTGACCCGTGCGGCGGAGCGTCTGCACCTCAGCCAACCGGCCGTCAGCCATGCCCTGGCGCGCCTGCGCGAGATGCTCGGCGATCCGCTGCTGGTGCGCGCCGGGGCTGGCCTGGTCGCCACCCCGCGTGCCCTGGAGCTGATGGCGCCGCTGCGTGAGGCACTGGCCAGCGTCCAGGCCTTGCTGGCGCCCAACACCTTCGACCCTGCCTCGGCCAAGCGCCGGTTCCGCCTGGCGATGTCCGACTACGGCGCGGCCATTGTCCTGCCCGGCTTGATCGCACGCTTGCGCCAGGAGGCGCCGGGGATTGACCTGCAGATCAGCCACGCCAGCCGCGAAGGCATGCTGGATGGCGTGCTCAATGGCGACATCGACCTGGCAGCCGGGGTCTTTCCCGAGCTGCCCCACGAGCTGCGCTGCACGCCGCTGTTCGAAGAGCAGTTCGTGTGCCTGGTGGACGCCCGGCGCCTGCCGGCCAGTGGCGTACTGGATTTGCCGACTTACCTGGCCCGGCCCCACGTGTTGCTGGAGATGCGTGGCAGCGGTACCCCGGAGATCGAGCGGGCGCTGACCGCCATTGGTCAGCGTCGCCACGTGGCGGTCAGCCTGCCGCACTGGAGCGTGGCCCCGCAGTTGATCGCCGGTACCGACCTGATTCTCACCGTGGCTGCCCGGGGCTTGCAGGGTGTCGATCAACCGCAGTTAAGCGTGGTGCCACCGCCATTTCCGATCCCCTCGTTCAGCTTCGTCCTGGCCTGGCATGTGCGTCGGGGTGGTGACCAGGCATTGAACTGGTTGAATCGGCAGATCGCTCAGGTGATAGTGCACGGCTGAGTTTTTCACTTCGATGGACACAAGGAACACGGAATGACCTTGAAATACCGCTGGTTGGGATGTGTGGCAATGAGTGGCGCGCTGGGCGCGACCCAAGCCTATGGCGCGTGCGCGCAGCCGCCGCTGCCCGAGGGCGTGCCGGGTTACTCGGTGTGCAAGGACTGGCCGGCCTACGATGGCCAGAGCATTACCGCGCTGTCGCAGATCGAGCCGGACCCGACCTTGAGCGATGCCCCCGACGGCACCGGCATGTACGACCTGAAGTTGGCGGTGGTTTCCAACATCGACGGCAAGCCCCTGGCCCGTTATGCCCAGGCCTCGGTGTACAGCTCCGACGCGGTGCGCTTCGATGGCCTGAGCATCGACACCGCCCGCTACAAACTCACCTCCGACCTGCGCGCATTCGGTGTGCGTGCCGGCTTCACAGGTTCATCGCGCGCCAATCCGTTCGAACAGGCGGTGCTGTCGCTGTACGTGCGCGAAGGCAACACCCTGCGTCCGGTCCTCGAGCAATTGGTGATCGAATCCAGCAATGGCGAATGGGATACCAACTGCACCGGCGAATTCAGCCACACCAAACGCACCCTGGACCTGGCCAAGACCAGCAGCCATGGCTTCGCTGACCTGATCGTCAGATCGGTGACCACCGACACGCAGAACAGCGTGGGCAAAGAGGATTGCCAGTCCAAGGAAGTCATTGGCAATACGGTGTCGACGACATTGCGTTATGACGGGCGCCAGTATGTGGTGCCCAAAGAGCTGCAGGGCCTGTAAATCGGGCCAACGGCCGGCATGACCCACGGTCATGCCGCTGTGCAAATTTATGGCTACAGCCATGGCAAAACCTTGTGATACAAAAGCCCACTGCCATTCGACGACTGGGCCTGGCAGCTCGACAGGGAGCTTTACCGCATGACTTCATCTTTATTGCTGGCCGTCCTTGCCTCCGGCTTTATCTACGGCATCACCCCGGGCCCTGGTGTGCTCGCGGTGTTTGGCATTGGTGCGGCTCGCGGGCGGCGGGCCGGGGCGGGCTTTCTGTGTGGGCACCTGCTGGGGGATGTGGTCTGGTGCAGCACTGCGTTGATTGCCATTGTCGGCGCACGGGAAATCGGCAGCAGTGCCTTTGACGTGCTCGGCGTACTCAGCGGCCTGTATCTGTTCTGGCTGGGTATGCGGGCGATCCGTAGCCGTCGCAGCAGTGGCGATGCGCCCCAGGGCGCGGCGCGGCAACCATTCTGGCACGGGATCATGTTTGGCCTGACCAACCCCAAGGCTTATCCGGTGGCGGTGGCGACCTTTACCGCCCTGTTGTCCAGCCGCGCCGAGCTGTTGCAGTGGTCGATGCTGCCCTGGTTGATTTTTCTGAGTTTCCTTGGTGGCGTTTTGGCATACGCTATTCTAATTGGCATTGTGGGCGCTCGTCGGGTGCGCACGTTGTATCAGCGCCATGAGCTGGCTATTACCCGGATTTGCGGGGTAATGTTCATCGGTTTCGCCATCAACGCCTTGCTGCACGCGGTGCCGGGGTTGCTGGCCAACAAGAGTTGAGGTTGCTTGCAGGGTTGCAGCAGCGACTTGAGGCTCGCGCGGTGTAGCGCGCAGGCCACGTCCATGGATGGCTACTCACAGTTGCACTATTGGGCAGTATCCATCCACGATGAGCACCGCAAACTCCGCGCCATTGGCCAGCTACATCGATCTGTTGCTCGACGTCGTCTGTGCCGTCGACGGTCAGGGGCGCTTTGTGTTTGTCAGCGCGTCCTGCGAGCAAGTGTTCGGCTACACCCCGGATGAGCTGATTGGCCAGCCGATGATCGACATGGTGCACCCGGCCGACCGCGAGCGGACCCTGGACGCCGCCCGGGAAATCATGCGCGGCAAGCCCAACCCGAACTTCGAGAATCGCTACCTGCGCAAGGACGGCCAGGTGGTGCATATCCTCTGGTCGGCGCGCTGGTCCGAGGTCGACCAGTTGCGCATCGCCGTGGCCCGCGACATCACCGAACGCAAACAAGCCGAATCGCGCCAGGCTGCGCTCTATGCGATTAGCGAAGCGGCCCATGCCGCCGAGGATCTGCTGGCCTTGTTCAAGCGCATTCACCAACTGATCGGCGAATGGCTGCCGGCGCTGAATTTTTCGGTGGCGCTGTACGATGAGCACTGCGAGCAACTGAACTTTCCTTACCACGTCGACGATCATGAGCGTGATCCCGAGTTCAGCGTGACCGGCCGGCTGTGCGCCGAAGTGGTCCGCAGCGGGCAGCCAGTGCTGCTGACCCCCGACCAGCCGTTTGCCTTGCCGGGGGTTGTCGGGCTGATCGACGCAGAGGATTGCCCCTGCTGGCTGGGGGTGCCGCTCAATTCACAACGGGGGACTATCGGCGCGCTGATCGTCAAGAGCATGCCCGGCGGCGAGCGCTACACCGAGCGCGACAAAGAGCTGCTGCAGTACGTCTGCGCCCAGGTGGCGGCAGCGATCGAGCGCCGGCAATTGCACAGTCGCCTGCAGTACATGGCGCAGCATGACTACCTGACCCGCCTGCCCAATCGCGAACTGCTCCGTGAGCGCCTGAGCGCCGCCTTGCTCAAGGCCCGTCGGGACAACGGGCGCATGGCCCTGCTGTACGTGGACCTGGACCATTTCAAGCAGGTCAACGACACCTATGGCCACGGCATCGGCGACATGCTGCTGCAAGCCGTGGCCAATCGGCTACAGGGCTGCGTGCGCGAGAGTGACACCGTCGCGCGCATTGGGGGCGATGAGTTTGTGGTGTTGCTCGACAGTGTCCAGGCTGCTGAAGACGCGGCGCGCGTGGCATTGAAGATCCGCCAGGTGCTGGGCCAGCCCATCCGACTGGACAGCCACAACCTGAACATTCTGCCGAGCATTGGCGTGGCCTTGTACCCTGAGCACGGCCTTGAGGAAAAGCAGCTGTTCAAGCACGCCGACGAGGCCATGTATGCCGCCAAGCGCCTGAGTGGACGCCTGGACCGGGTGTGAGCCGGGGCACCACTCGTCGAGGCTTGGGCAGGTTTTCTAAACCTTTGTGCGCTTTGGCCTTCAAATGACAGGCGGGATGTACCGCTGCATTCATTTGTCTGTTCAAGGAGGGCGCGACCATGAAACCTGTGGCCAGCCGATTATCGACCATCAGCTTTGCCGTGTTGCTGAGCCTTGGCGCCAGCAGCGCTTTTGCCCAGTCACCGGCCGACTTCATCAACGACGCCTCGGCCAAAGGCATGGCGGACATCGAAGCCAGCCGCCTGGCGCACCAGAAGACCGAGTCCAAGGCGGTCAAGGACTACACCATCGTGGTGATCAACGACCGCACCACGGCCAACCAGCATCTGGCGAAAATCGCCAAGAAACTCGACCTGCCTGTCGCCCCTCGGGAAGAGGTGATGAACAAGGCCAAGACCCTGATCCCCGCCGTGGCGGACGGCGAGTCCTTCGACTCGGCCTATGCCGCCAGCCAGGTAAAAACCACCGAGCAGGCCATCGAGCAACTGCAGCAGGAGGCCCGGACCACCGATGTGCCCGAGCTCAAGGCATTCGCCGAAGAGACCCTGCCCAAGCTCGAGCAACACCTGCAAATGGCCAGGGCCCTGCAAGCCAGCCGTTGACCGGTTTCAACATTGATTCAAGTCCTGCTGCCCGCCGGCAGCAGGCGTCCCCTCCAGCGCAACCGACTCACCTTCACCCAGGCTGCGGTACTGCTTTCTCAGGGCTTCGAGCTGCTTGAGGTCGAGCGCTTCGAGGCCGAGCATGGCGTTTTGCGCATCCTGGGTCACCCGCAGCAACGGTTCTGCGTGTTCTGGATCAGGAAGGTGAGGATGGTGGTCGAGGTGTTGACGATCAACTGCCAGGTATCGTTGAAATCAAACAATGGCCCGGTCAGTGCCCAGGAATTGCGTTTTGCCGTCAGTGGATCACTCCTTGCCAGGATCGCCTGCGACTCTCTTTCTTTGTGGCTGTTTGTGACTAGTATCAATGGCAA
The DNA here is from genome assembly GCF_014236655.1 of Pseudomonas kielensis. Classification (GTDB taxonomy): domain Bacteria; phylum Pseudomonadota; class Gammaproteobacteria; order Pseudomonadales; family Pseudomonadaceae; genus Aquipseudomonas; species Aquipseudomonas kielensis. Next base: position 18,256 of record NZ_JACMYG010000033.1, on the reverse strand, counting down.
TCAATTTGCCAGCATGTACAAACACGGATCTGAAACGGGGAAGAGGTCACTCATGGAATTTATCGAAAAGCTTTCAAGTCTCTCGGCCAAAGTCCGGCTACAAGGCGCCACGATTCAGACAGAAGAGGCCACGAAAAATGCCTTCGTCATGCCATTTATCAGCACTGTTCTGGGCTACGACGTTTTTGATCCGTCCGAGGTAATCCCGGAGTTTGTTTGTGATGTGGGAACAAAGAAGGGGGAGAAAATCGATTATGCAATCATGAAAGACGGCGAGGTCCAGATTCTCATCGAGTGCAAGAAAATCGGCGAGCCACTGCACATCAATCATGCATCGCAACTGTTCCGCTATTTTCATGTCACCAGTGCGCGAATTTCGATCCTGACTAACGGCCAGGTCTACAAGTTTTTTACCGACCTGGACGCTCCCAACAAAATGGATGAAAAACCCTTTCTGGAGCTCGATCTACTCGACATCGACGAATATTCGGTTCCGGAACTGACAAAGCTGACCAAGTCGGCATTCGATGTTGATTCGATCATCAATGCAGCCGGTGAGCTGAAATACGTCAGTCAGATCAAAAAAGTCATTGCCGCGCAGGTCAGCAAACCCGACGACGACTTCGTCAAAGTATTCGCTTCCCGGGTGTACGACGGTGTGATCACGCAAAAAGTCCGGGAGCAATTCCAGGAGTTGACCAGAAAGGCCGTTGTGCAATTTCTCAATGATCAGATCAATGATCGACTCAAGTCTGCAATGAGTGGCGCCATTCAGCCCAGCCTGCTGACCCTGCCATCGGCGGGCTCCAGTGCTGAAGTTACGGATGATCGCGACGAGTCTGACGACAAGGTATTGACCACTCTGGAGGAGCTTGAGGGGTATCACATCGTCCGTGCGGTGGTGAGATCTGTCGTTGATGCCAAACGTATTGTGCAACGGGATACACAGAGCTACTTCGGTATCTTGTTGGACGACAATAACCGTAAGCCAATCTGTCGCCTGCACTTCAATCGCTCGCAGAAGTACATCGGTATCTTCGACGAAGAGAAAAACGAAACGCGGCATCCGATTAACTCGGTCGATGATATCTACGAGTACTCGGATCGCCTGAAAAAGACGGTTGGGTACTACGAATAACGTCTGCCTTGAAGGTTGAGCCCTGAGCACGTTGGGCTCAGCCTTCAGTTTAAAAGCGTTGGACCGGTGTCGGGAGGTACTGCCAGCCATCTGATGTAGGCGCGAGCTTGCTCACGATGGCCTGAAGGGCGATGACTTTACTCCGAACACACGCCTTAGCGCTCCACTGCCACCAGCAACATCATCGGCCGCTCCCGTTCCTCGGCGAGTGCCGGCTGCGCCTCCACCTGTTCCGCCGTGGGTCCCCATTCATTGACGTGGGTTATCTGAAAACCGGCAGCGATCAACAGGTTCAACAAGGTTCCCAGGGTGCGGTGCTGTTTGATCACGCCGTCTGCCAGCCAGTGGGTCACCCGTTCGCCTTCGTGTTGATAACTGTCCACCGGCCAGCTCTTGCGGCCTTGGGCATCGATGATCCAGCCGGGGTTGCGCGGGGCCATGAAGATCGGGTGTTCGATGGAGAATACAAAACGCCCACCAGGCCGCAACGCGGCGTGCAGGTGGGCGAACAGGCCGGGCAGGTCCTTGATGTAGTGCAGGGCCAGGGAGCTGTAGGCCAGGTCGAAACTGTCTGCAGGAAGATTGAGGTGTTCGAGGTCGGCATGGCGGTAGCCGATGTTGCCAGCACTGGTCGTTGTCCTGGCGCGTTCGAGCATCTTTTGCGAGACATCCAGCCCCAGCACCCGTTGCGCGCCTTGCTCGCTGGCCCAGCGACAGAACCAGCCGTAGCCGCAGCCGAGGTCGACCACTAGCAGGTTCGCCATGGGCGGTAGCAGGGCTTGCAGGGCGGGCCATTCCGGCGCGGCGGCGAGGCCGCCGATGGAACGCCCCAACTGGCTGTAGCCCTGGAAAAAGCCAGGGTCGTCGTAGATGTTCTGAGTCATGGGCACTTCTCCTCGATCAACCTGGGTCGTGGGGCAGATGTTTCAACCCGTGACCGCTTCTTGACGCAGTCCCCAGGCTCGTCGCTTACTGGCGCCCCACGAGCGAAACGCACAGTCTAGCGTGGCGCTCACATCCTGGTCGGTTAGAGGAGTATGTGATGAGCTGGTCTGCCCAACAGTATGTGGCGTTCGAAGATGAGCGCACCCGCCCGGCGCGTGACTTGCTGGCCGCGATCCCCAGGGTTGATGCCCGTTCGGTGATCGACATCGGCTGTGGCCCGGGCAACTCCACCGAGTTGTTGGTACAGCGTTTTGCCGACGCTGCGGTACGGGGGATCGACAGCTCCGCCGACATGATCGATGCCGCCCGCAAACGCCTGCCGGGCGTACGTTTCGACACCAGCGATATTGCCACCTGGGACGAGCCCGGGCCGTTCGACGTGATCTTCGCCAATGCGGTGCTGCAGTGGTTGCCCGAGCATGCCACGCTGTTGCCTGCGCTAGTCGGCAAGCTCACGGTGGGCGGCAGCCTGGCGATCCAGATGCCGGACAACCTCGAACAGCCGCCCCATCGCATGATGCGCGAAGTCGCGGCCAATGGCCCTTGGGCCGACAAGCTGGCCGAAGTCGCCGGGCAGCGCACGACTCTGGATGACGCCAACCGCTATTACCAGATGCTCTGTACCTGCAGCGCGCGGGTGGATGTGTGGCGCACCACCTACCATCACCCGCTGGCGGGTGGTCCGGCGGCGGTGGTCGAGTGGTTCAAGGGCAGCGGCCTGCGGCCGTTCCTGCAGCCACTGAACGAGTTGGAGAAAACCCAGTATCTGGCGCAGTACCTGGAGGCGATCGAACCCTACTTCCCGGTACTGGCCGACGGCTCGGTGCTATTGCCATTCCCGCGGCTGTTCATCGTCGCCACTCGCTGAGGGGATCAAGCCTGCTGCAACACCTTCAACGCCGCCGAGGCCAGAAAGCCGGAGCGGCTTTTTTCTTCCGGGTGGTGCAGCACGTATTCGTCGATGCGGGTCAGCAGATAGGCGGGCAGGGTGATGTTGAGTTTCTGCGCCTTGCCCAGGTATTTGCTGACGTCGATGTCGACCAAGGCCAAGGTCACGCCGGCATATTGCGGGTTGCGCGCATGATGGGTCACCTTGCTGGCCGGCGGAATCGCCGAACCGTCCTCGGCCAGGATCTCGAAGTGCCCCTCGATGGCTTCACGTGCCATGGCGATGGCGTCGTCCAGGTCATCACCGGCCGAGAAGCACCCCCGGAATATCCAGCACTTCCACGCCCCAGGCGTGCTGGTCATCGCCTACTGAAATGGCAATTGGATAAAGCATGTTGATTGTCCTCGGGTTTAAGTGCGCCAACTCATGACTACAGGGCCTGTTGCAGGATGCTCACTGCCGTCTTGGTCAGCAGATCCTTTTTCGGGTGGGGAACCGTCACCCATCCAGGTTTGGTTGGATGTTTGAAATGATGGTGAATACCCCGGACCCGCACCAGGTACCAGCCGTCTGCAACGATTTGGCTGATCAGATATCGACCGTTCACATCACGTCCCTGTGCTGTGTCGGTGGTTGCTATACCTACCGAAATGATCCTATCAACACCATAACCACCAATTCGGATGGGCAGATGATGAATGGTTGGAATCAGTGTAGAAACCCGCGTTGGAACAGGGAGGCACGTTACCGGTGAAAGTATTGCGTGAGGGTGCAGGAGGCTCTTGAACGGTGCCCTACGGAATCGCAGACATAAAAAAACCGGTCACTGCGGACCGGTTTTTTGTTGTCCCCCGTCAGAAAGCTACCTGACGCAAGACTGAAATGACGTGGAGCGGGTGAAGGGAATCGAACCCTCGTTATCAGCTTGGGAAGCTGGAGTAATGCCATTATACGACACCCGCTCGGAACGGCTGACTTTGTACCAGATGTGGCGACGGATTTGAAGTTTTTCTTTGCTGGATCTGCATTTACGCAGTTTTTTGCGGGCAGGGCGAAGGATTGTCGGCGGCGACAGCACGCACGGTGCGGTCTGTCGCGGGCAAGCCTTGCTCCTACAGGTAGGGGTTACCTAAGGTGGCGAGGTTGCTCGCGAGGACGCTGTTTCAAATAGCCAGTGCATGGTGGTCCTGGGTGAAGTGGGAACGCGTCCGGCCTTCGTGGGGCGCCGGTTTCAGGAAACCCAGCAATACCTGGCGGCTGTCTCGGCAGGCAGCTTTGTGCTCCATGTCGAGGAAGTGCCCGGTGGCCTGGATGGTGCTGAAGGTGCTGTGTTGCACATGGTTGCCAAACAACCGGGCATCGCTGGCGGCGGTGTACTCGTCCCATTCACCGTTCATGAACAGTACGGGCACATCGATTTGCTTGGCGGCCTTGAGGTAGCACAGGCGGTCGCTGTTGAGCACGTGGCTGATGTGAAAGTGCATCTGCCCGTATTCATGTTCGGCCAGGGTGCTGACGTGGCGATAGTTGAAGCGTTTGAACAACGACGGCAAGTGCTTGCCGATGGTGTCGTTGACCAGGTGGCCGACGCGGTCGCGATCGAGGTTGCCGAGGTAGTCGACACCCCGCTCCAGGTAGTCGCGCATCGGTTCGTTGATCACCGGCGAGAACGAGCTGATCACGGCCTTTTCGATCCGCCGCGGGCGATGCGCGAGGGCGATCATCGTGGCGGCACCGCCCCACGAAAATGACATCACGTGCTCGGCGGCGAAATGGTCGATCAACTCCAGGAGGATCTGCCCCTCCACTTCCTTGGTGAGCATTTTCTCATGTTGATTGTGGGCTTTTGACCGGCCCGCGTAGGGTTGGTCGTAGAGCACCACGTTGAACTGTGGATGGAGGTTTTTCACGGTCTGTGCAAACGACGCAGTGGTGGCCATCGAGCCGTTGACCAAAATGATGGTCTTCTCTGCGGCATCTGCGCGATAGAACTCCGTGTAGACCCGATACTGACCTTGTATGTCCAGCACAGCGATTTCTGGCCTCATGTCGTAAGACTCCTGGCAAGCGTGTGGGCGCGCAACTGAGTGTGCACGGGCTTTATGACAGGTAGGCATACGCCTGGAAGGTGAGGGCCCATGTCGATCCGTTAATGTCTGGTCGACGGGTGTTGTTATAGGCGGGCAGTCTGTCGGGTGAGGTGGAGACGGGAGGCGCTCGACCGACAAAAAGTTTCTTAGAGGTATGGTATGACTTGGCGGTCACATTTCGGCTGACGGTTTGATTCAAGCAGGGTGATGGCTATCGCGCAAGTGCCGTTGGTGAATTGTTCGACAATGTCTGCCCGGCGGTCGCGCCATCAGATCAAGGCGATCTCGGCAGCGCTCAGTGGGCGGTATTCGCCCGGTTTCAACGCGCTGTCCAGCGTCAACGGGCCCATCTGTTCGCGATGCAGGCGCATGACCTTGTTGTCGAAGTGGCCGAACATCCGTTTCACCTGGTGGTAGCGGCCTTCGATGATGGCCAGGCGTGCAGCCCGGGGGGCCAGCAACTGCAGGTCGGCGGGTTGGGTGGTGAGGTCTTCGAAGGCGAAATACAGGCCACGGGCAAAGGTTTCGGCGTACTCGGGCGTAATCAATTGTTCGGTTTCGACGTAGTAGATCTTCGCCAGCTTGGTCTGCGGTTGGGTCAGGCGGCGAGACCAACTGCCGTCGTTGGTGATCAGCATCAAGCCGGTGGTGTTGAAATCCAGGCGGCCGGCGATGTGCAGGTCGTGCTTGTCCGGTTCATGGATCAGGTCGAGGACGGTCGGGTGCTCGGGGTCACGGGTGGCACTGACGCAACCGGCGGGCTTGTGCAGCATGAAATAGCGCGCGGCCTTGCCGGCTTGCAGCACCTCGTCGTCGCATTCGACGCGGCTGAATTCGCGCACTTCGGTGTGCGGGTCGCTGACAATCTGCCCATCGACCTTGATCCGCCGCTCGACCAGCGCCAGGCGCACCTGTTGGCGGTTGAAACGCGGCAAGTTGCTGAGGAAACGGTCAACGCGCATGGGAGTCGGCAGGTCGGCAAGGGGCGCGCATCTTACGCGACGCTGAAGCCCGCTGCCTGCAATTGTGCCTCGACCTGGGCGCAGCCGGGGCACAGGCACGCCAGGTCGCGCAGTTCGGCGGGCAAGGCCGCCAGCACCGCCGGGTCGATGGTCACGGTGTAGCACCAGCAACGGTGCTGGGCGGTGCGCGGGTCGGCGAGGCTGCAAGCATTGCTGGCGCCGCAGGCCGGGCAGAGGTCGGGTTTATGCATAGCTGGAGTGAGGCATCTGGGTACAGGTCCGGTTGCGGCCATGTTGTTTGGCTCGATACATCGCCTGGTCGGCGCGGGACAGCAGGTTGTGCAAAGTGTCATCCGCCTGCAGGGTGGTCAAGCCGATGCTCAGGGTAACCTGCAGGGATTTGCCTTCATAGCGGTAGTGCTTGTGCTCGATCATCTGGCGAATTTTCTCAGCGATCTTCAGGCCGGTGCTGGCGTCGGTGTCTTTGAGCAAGACGATGAACTCCTCGCCGCCCCAGCGACAGACGATGTCGGACTGGCGCAGGCAGCTTTCCAGGTCACGGGCGAAACCGGCCAGCACCAGGTCGCCGGCGAGGTGGCCATGGCTGTCGTTCAGGCGCTTGAAATGGTCCAGGTCCAGCAGCAAGGCGGTCAGCGGCTTGGGTTCGCGCTGGGCCTCCTGCAGGGCTTGCGCCGCCAGCAGGTCGAAGCCGCGGCGGTTGGGCAGGCCGGTGAGGCTGTCGAGGGTGGCCTGGGCTTCGATGCGGCCCTGGAAGCGGGTGATCACACGATGGAGCAGGGCCAGCACGCTCAGGGTGACGATCAGGCAGATCAGCAGGTTCAGGTACAGCGATTGGCGCACCTCGTGCAGGGCACTGCCTTCGCGTTTGTCGACGAACAGGTACCAGTTCAGTTCCGGGATAAACCGCACGTTGAGGAAATGCCCTTGGCCCTGGGTCGTGTACTCGTAGCTGCCGCTGTGGGGTTTGGGCAGCTTGGCCAGAAGATCGCGCATGCTGTCCAACTCGCTCAGCGCCGTGCCGACCCGCGCGCCTTGCGGGCCGCCGTCGGCACCAGTGAGCACAATGCGCCCCTCGGTGTCGACGAAGTACACGCTGCGCTGGTAACGCTGCTGGTAGGTGTCGATCAGTTTGATCACGGCATCGACCGTCAGACCGACGCCTGCCGCGCCAATGAAGTTGTCCTGGTAGTCGTAGACCTTGTAGTTGATGAAGAAGGTCAGGCTGTCCTGGTTGGCCATGTCCACGTCCACGTTGATCTCGTAGGGCGGGGCCATGTCGCGGACGCGGAAGTACCAGATGTCGCGCGGTTCGCTCAGGCTGACTTTTTTCAGCACGCCCTTGGCCTGGTAGTAGGTCAGGCTGTTGTTGGACACGAAGAAAGCGGTGTAGGCGCCGTAGTGGGTCATGACCTCGTTGAGGTAGCGGGTCATTTGCCCGGGATCGCGCTCACCGGCCACCACCCAGTCGCGCAGGAAGGTGTCGCGCGACATCATCGAGGAAATCAGGATCGGGCGGACCAGGTCTTTCTGGATCTCCGAGTAGACGGTGTCGGAGGTCAAGGGCAGCTCGGTGTTGACGATACTGTCGCGAATCGAAGCGCGCGAGGCGTAGTAACTGAGCAGGGAGGTGGCCAGGAAGCCGGCGCCCAGCAGGGCGATCAAGGTGAGGACCAACGAACGTTGCGAAAACAGCGCAGAGCGAAGCGGCATGACGAGTCCGTTGGTCGATTGAGTCACAGCATTCTAGTGGGACTTGGAGAAAATGACGCGGGCATTTGCGCCGGTCTACAGCCAGTCAGTCGACGGATGACATGTATCAATCTGTTGCGGCCGCGCACCAGATTGCCAATTCGTTGTCAGATGTTTCGTCAGGCAAATTATTTGGCTGATGCCCGCCCGCGTCGCTGGTGTGGCTCTTCAGCGGTCCAGGAGGCCGCCATGTATCGCCGACTTGTTCTGATGACTTCGATGAGTTTGAGTCTTGCCGCGTGCGTCCCTTACTACGACGGAGGTTCCAGCTACTACCGCTCAGAAATCTATTCTTCGCCGGCGCCGGTCTACTACGGGGGCGGCTCTTATTATTCCTACCCGCGCAGTTACTACTCGCAGTCCCCGCGGTATTACCCCTCGGCACGGTATTACCAGGCGCAGCCGCGTTACTACCAACCTTCGCCCCGTTATTACCAGGCCCCGCCCCGGGCCTATCGCCCGGCCCCCAGCCATGGCTGGGACGGTCATCGCAACCAGGGGTGGGGCAATAACTATGGCCAGAGCAACCAGCGCTGGGAACAACAGGGTGGGCGGGGCGGGCGCGACCACGCTGACCGGCGTGGCGAGCACAATGGTCGTGGTGAGCGGGGCGGGCGCAACCGTTAGATCAGGCAACCGGCAAGCGGCGCATCCAGCGCCGCTTTTTTATGCCCAGGGTTCAGTAGTCCGATAGGTCCGCCAGCGGATGCCGGCCTTCCCAGGCCTTGTGAAAGTGAGCGTTGACCACCGCCTGGGGGATCGTGTTGACGTCCGGCCAGTGCCAGTGCGGCTTGTTGTCCTTGTCGATCAGCCGGGCCCTGACGCCCTCGCTGAACTCCGGATGCCGGCAGCAATTGAGGCTCAGGGTGTATTCCATCTGGAACACTTCGGCCAATGACAGGTGGCGGGCGCGCTGGATCTGCTCCCACACCAGGTGGGCGGTCAATGGGCAGCCGTCGTGCAGGTTTTTCGCGGCGCGGGCCAGCAGCAGGTCGGGATGGTCACGCAACAGGCTGATGGCGCGCCAGGCACAGCGCACATCGCTGACATCCAGCCGTTCATCGATCTGCTGGCGGCGTGGCAGCCATTGCGCCTCGGGCAGTTGCTCGATGGCCTCTTGCTGCAAAGCCTTGAGCAGGCTGTTGAGCTGCATCGCGGTCTGCTCCTGCCAATTGAGCTGCAGCAGGCCTTCGAGCAATTGCTCCTGTTGGTCATCGAGCAGGAAACGGTCAGCCAAGCCCAGGTCGAGGGCATCGCGGGCGTTCATCTGGGCGCCGGTCAAACCGAGGAACAGCCCGAGCTTGCCGGGCAGGCGTGAAAGGAACCAACTGGCGCCGACATCCGGGTACAGGCCGATGCTGATCTCAGGCATGGCCAGGCGGCTGCTGGGGGTGACGATGCGGGTGCTCGCGCCTTGCAGCAAGCCCATGCCACCCCCGAGCACATAGCCATGGCCCCAACAGATCAGCGGCTTGGGGTAGGTGTGCAGGCGGAAATCCAGGCGGTACTCCGCCGCAAAGAATTGTGCGGCCAGGGGCGGGACTTCGTCGGGTTGGGCGCGACAGGCCTGGGCCAGGCTGCGCACTTCGCCGCCGGCGCAAAATGCCTTGGCGCCGTTGCCACGCAGCAGGACGCAGACCACCTGCGGCTCTTTGGCCCAGTTGTCCAATTGCTCGGTCAGGGCGCGGATCATCGGCAGGGACAGGGCATTGAGGGTGTTTTCGGCGTCCAGGCTGGCAATGCCGATGCGTGCGCCATCTGTGCCAGTGAGTTCTTCGAAGTGCAGATTCATCGTGACCTCGATTGCGGATTCAAGGGTTCATTATGAGCGTTGTGCAGGAAAGTGCCGGATCTGCGTCAGATCAATTGACAAGCGTGATGGGCTTTCCTAGGGTTCGCCCCATTGTTTTTGCCGGATGTAACCATGACTGCTGACGACCGTATCAAACTCGAACCGAGCTGGAAGGAGGCACTGCGTGCCGAATTCGACCAGCCCTACATGGCAGAGTTGCGCAACTTCCTGCAACAGGAACGTGCGGCAGGCAAGGAGATCTATCCCCCCGGCCCGATGATTTTCAACGCGCTCAACTCCACGCCGCTGGACAAGGTCAAGGTGGTGATCCTCGGCCAGGACCCCTATCACGGCCCGGGCCAGGCCCATGGCCTGTGTTTCTCGGTGCAGCCGGGCGTGCCGGCACCGCCGTCGCTGGTCAACATCTATAAGGAATTGAAACGCGACCTGAACATCGACATTCCCAGTCACGGCTGCCTGCAAAGCTGGGCTGACCAGGGCGTGCTGATGATCAACACCACCATGACCGTGGAGCGGGCCAATGCCAACGCCCATGCGGGCAAAGGCTGGCAGTTCTTCACTGATCGGATCATCGAAGTGGTGAGCGAGCATCAGCCGCACCTGGTGTTTCTGCTGTGGGGCGCCCACGCGCAGAGCAAACAGAAACTGATCGACGCCACCAAGCACCTGGTGCTGACCTCGGTACACCCCTCGCCGCTGTCTGCCTACCGGGGTTTCCTCGGCTGCGGGCACTTCAGTCGCACCAACAAGTACCTGGAACAGAATGGCGAGACGCCGATCGAGTGGCGGTTGCCGCCCGTCTGATGCCATGACCCAGCGCGCCAGGACGTGACAGGTCTATTGCGCTGAATCCGGTTGCCGGTCCCAGTGCCTGAACAAGGGCTCGGCCAGAAACAGCACAAACAGCAAGCGCATCACCTGCATCGCCGTCACCAGCGGCACCGACAGCTGCAGGGTTTCGGCGGTCAGGCTCATTTCGGCGATGCCGCCAGGCATCATGCCCAGGGTCAATGAGCGCAGGTCCAGGTGGGTCAGGGCACTCAAGCCCAGCGCGGCCAGGGTAGCGATCAGCATGGTCAGTGCCGTGCCGATCAGGGTGCGACCCATGAAGGACGGCGCGCGGCGGAAGAACTGCCGGTTGAAATGACAGCCCAGGCCACTGCCTATCAGCCATTGACCGACCTGGCTGCCGCCATCGGGCAGGCCGATGTGCAGGTCCAGGCTGATACTCAGGGAGGCACTCACCAGCAACGGCCCGAACAGCCAGGGATTGGGTTGGCGCAAACGCTGCCAGAGCCAGGCACACAGTGCGCCCGCCGGGAACAGCAGGGCCAGCCAGCGCCAGTCGACGCTGGCTGGATGCAACACAGGCACGCCTTCGCCCAGCAGGTACTTGAAGGCGGCCGGCACACACAGCACCACCACCAGCACCCGCAGGCTTTGCCCGGCCGCCACTCGGCTGAGCACGGCGCCGTTGCGGGCGCCGAGGTTGACCATTTCACCGGAACCGCCCGGCATGCTGGAGAAAAAGGCGGTGGCGCGATCCTCACCGGTGCGCCGCAGCAACCAGACCCCGACCACGGCCGAAAGACTGGTCACCAGCGCACCGAAGAAGATCAGCCCGAAGTGACTCATGACCTGTTCCATCACCACCGGGGTGAAGTGCAGGCCAATGCCGATGCCGACGATCCACTGGCCGCACTTGCGTCCGCCCGGGATCTCGGCCAATTGCCAGGGGGTCAGGCAACGCACCAGGATGATCGCCAGCAACGAGCCGACCATCCACGGCAGTGGCCAGCCGATCTGACTGGCGAGGTAACCGCCCAGCAGACCGACCAGCGGTGTTCCCCACCAGGTTTTCCAGGACCGGCGATCAGACATCGGCAATCGCGCGACGGGCCACGGCGCGCTTGCGCCAGATGCGCAGGAGCGGCAGCAGCAACATCACGGCGGTCAGCACCCAGACCCCGAAGGTGATCGGGCTCGACCAGAGGATGTCCAGCGCGCCATTGGAGATCGAGAGCGCGCGGCGCAGGTTCTGCTCCATCAGGCCGCCGAGGATGAAGCCCAGCAGTACTGGCGACAACGGGAAGTCCAGCTTGCGCAGGATGTAGCCGAAGATGCCGATGCCGATCATCAAGAACAGGTCGAAGGTGGTGGCGTGTACGGCGTAGACACCAATCGCGGTGATGATGGCGATTACCGGCACCAGTGCCCAGTTCGGCACCGCAAGGATGCGGGTGAACAGGCGGATCATCGGGATATTGAGGATCACCAACATAATGTTGGCGATAAACAACGAGGCGATCAGGCCCCAGACGATGTCCGGTTGCTGTTGGAACAGCAATGGGCCCGGAGTGATGTTGTACAGCGACAGGGCGCCGATCATTACCGCGGTGGTCCCCGACCCCGGAACGCCCAGCGTCAGCATCGGAACCAGGGCGCCGCATGCCGAGGCGCCAATCGCGGTTTCCGGGGCGGCCAGGCCGCGCATGTCACCTTGACCAAACTTGCCGCTGGCGCCCGCCATGCGCTTTTCGGTCATGTAGGCGACGGCGGATGCCAGTGTCGCTCCGGCGCCCGGCAAGACCCCCATGATGAAGCCCAGCAGGCCGCAACGGATGTTTACCGTAAACACCGAGGCGGCTTCCTTGAGGTTGAACATCATGCGGCCGGTGGCTTTCACCGCTTCCTGGCCTCGGTGGGTTTTTTCCAGCAGCAGGAGAATCTCGCTGATGGAAAACAGGCCCAGCACCAGCACGACAAACTGGATGCCATCGGTCAGGTGGATGTTGTCGCCGGTGAAACGGTACACGCCGCTGTTGGCGTCGATCCCGACCGCCGACAGAAACAGGCCGATCAAGGCCGCGACAAAGGTCTTCAGGGGTTTGTCACCGGCCATGCCGCCGAGGCAGACAATGGCGAACACCATCAGCACGAAGTATTCCGCCGGGCCAAAGGCGATTGCCCACTTGGCCAGCAGCGGGGCGAACAGCACCATGCCGCAGGTGGCGATAAACGCTCCGATGAACGAACTCCAGGCCGACAGCGACAACGCGACGCCTGCCTGGCCTTTGCGGGCCATCGGGTAGCCGTCCAGGGTGGTCATGACGGTGGACGCTTCGCCGGGGATGTTGAGCAGGATCGAACTGATGCGCCCACCATATTCGCAACCCAGGTAGACCGCGGCCAAAAGAATCAGGGCCGACTCCGGTGGCAGGCCGAGGGCGAAGGCGATGGGGATCAGCAGTGCCACACCGTTGATCGGCCCCAGGCCCGGCAGCAGGCCGACCACTGTTCCGATCAACGTGCCGCACAGTGCGGTCACCAGGTTGTACGGGCTCAGCGCGACGCCGAATCCCTGGCTCAAATAACCAAAAGTATCCATATCAGTTCTCCAAGACGTCGAGCAGGCCGAGGGGCAGCGGTACGTCCATGGCTATATCGAACAGCAGATACAGGCCGACGCTCATCAAACTGATGATCACCGCCGAGGGACGCCAGCGGCCGCCATACAGGCGTGCCATCGGCACCCCGATCAGGATGCTGCTGAGGATGAAACCCAAGGGTTCGAAAGTGCCGGCAAACACCAGCAGCAGCGCCACGCAGGCGCCAATCTTGACCAGCGTCTGGCGGTCCAGCGGCGGTTCTTCTTCGCTGTGCCGGGTCGGCTGTGGACGAAACAGCATGTAGATCAGCGCCAGGCCCATCAGCCCGAGCATCAGCAGGGGGTACGCCCGCGGCCCGACGGGCTCGTAGGAAAACGATGCCTGATAGGGCCAGGCCATCAGCGCCAGACAGGCACAGGCCAGCAACAGCACGGCTGCAAAAATGCGTTGTAACAGCATGACAAACTCCTGGGCCACGCCCTGGTCAGTGCCAGGGGGGTGGCCGTGAGAACGAGGCGATTACTGGATCAGGCCGAACTCTTTGGCCAGCAGCTTGTAGTCCGCTACCTGTTTTTTCACGTAGGTGTCCAACTCGACCCCGGTCATGGCGAACGGGAACAGTTCGCGCTGGTCACGCAACTTGGCGAACTCTTCGGAAGCCAGCAGTTTGTCGAAGGCGTCTTTCCACCAGGCGTATTCGGCATCGCTGACCTTTGGCCCGAGGTAGAAGCCGCGCACCACCGGCCAGACGATGTCGTAGCCTTGCTCCTTGGCGGTGGGGATGTCCTTCATTTCCGGCTCGTCCAGGCGCTCGTTGGCGAACACCGCGAGCAAGCGCATGTCACCACTCTGGATGTGTGGCATGGAGTCGGAGATGTCGGTACTGCCCACCTGGATGTGGCCGCCGAGCAGGGCCGTGGCAATTTCGCCACCGCCTTCGAGTGCCACGTACCGCAGGTCACGGGGGTTGATCCCGGCGGCCTTGGCGATCAGGGCGGTTTGCATCCAATCCTGGCTGCCCACGGTGCCGCCGGAACCGATCACCACTTTGCTCGGGTCTTTCTTCAGCGCTTGTACCAGGTCGTCGAGGTTCTTGTAGGGCGAATCGTTCTTCACGGCAATGGCGCCATAGCTGGTGCCCACGGCCGCCAACCAACGCACGGCGTTTTCATCAAAACGCCCGAACTTGCCCTGGGCCAGGTTCAGCAGCGAGCCGCTGGACCAGGCCACCAGGGTCCCGGCATCGGCGGGGCGCTGGGCGACCACCGCGTTGTACGCCACGGCGCCGACACCGCCGGGCATGTAGGTCACGCGCATCGGTTTGGACAGCAGTTTTTCGTTGACCAGCGCGCTCTGCACCAGTTTGCAGGTCAGGTCGAAACCACCGCCTGGCGACGCTGGGGCAATGCATTCCGGTCGCTTGGGCTCAGTGCTGTCGGCGGCGAGCAGAGGGGTGGTCACCAGCAGGCAACTGGCGGCGAGAGCAAGGTTACGCAGCGAAAAAGTCATCGGTCGTCTCCACAGGAGTTGTTATTGGAGTGGCACGGTTGTGGCTTGAATTCATTACCAGAGGGCAACGCTGTAGCTGACCAGCACCCGCACTTCATCAGCGTCGCGGGCCGAATAGTTCGAACGATAGGTGGCATTGCGCAGGCGCAGGGCAACGTCCTTGAGGGCGCCGCTTTGCACGACGTACTTGATCTCGGTGTTGCGTTCCCATTCCTTGCCGGTCTCGCCGTTGTTGAGCTTGATGTTGTCACCGCTCAGGTAGCGGCTCATGAAGCTCAGGCCCGGCACCCCCAGCTTGGCGAAGTCGTAGTCGTAACGGGCTTGCCAGGAGCGTTCCTGCGCGCCGGCGAAGTCGTTGATCTGCACGAAGTTGACCAGGTAGGGATCGGAGCCGTCGACATAGGGGAAGGCGCTGTCGCCCGACATGTGTTGGTAACCGGCGCTGAATTTATGACCGCTCAGGGCGTAACTCAACAGGCCGTTGAGGGAGGTGTTGTCGATCTTGCCGCCGCGGGCCTGGCCGGAATCGTCGCTGACCGCCAGGCGCAGGTCGGCGGCGAACGTCCCCGGGCCTGCGGGCTGTGACGCCAGCAAACCGAGGAAGTGCTGGTTATAGACTTCACCCAATTGGGCGAAGTGGTAGCTGCCGGTGATCTTGTCCGTGAATTTGTAGTCCAGGCCGCCGAAGTCGAAATGGCTGCCGGCGACGGTGCCGGCGAAGCGGCCGTTCTTGTTATTCAGGGCGACGTCTTCGAAGTTGGTGCTGTCGCGGTCCTTGGCTTTGTCCAGGCGCCCGCCGGTGAAGGTCAGGTTCTTGATCTCCCTGGAGGTCAGCAGGCCGCCTTCGAAGGTCTGGGGCAGGATGCGACCGTCGTTGGCCTTGAGGATCGGCAACTCGGGAATCAGGCTGCCGACTTTCAGTTCAGTGGCGGAGATCTTCACCTTGCCGGTAAGGCCGAGCTTGGAATACTCATCGGCGGCACGCCCGTCGTCATGGGTCGGCAGCAGGCCCGTGCCGGTGCGGTCGGGGCTGGAGTCGAGCTTGATCCCGAGCATGCCCAGTGCGTCAACCCCGAACCCGACGGTGCCGTCGGTGTAGCCCGATTCGAGGTTGAGCATGAAGCCCTGGGCCCACTCGTCGCGCTTGGATTGCTGGGCGCTGGTGCCACTGCGAAAGTCGCGGTTGAAGTACATGTTGCGAGTTTCCAGGGTCGCGCTGCTGTCTTCGAAGAAGGCGGCATGGCTGGCAGGCGTAAAGCCGGCAAGGGCGGCGGCACTGGCGAGGGCGGTGGTACCAAGGCGGGAGAAACGAACAGGCAGGTAAGCCTGAGGCTGCGTAGACAGCATCGTGAAGCACTCCATTTATTGTTCTTATTAGGGCGAAAACGCATCGGGGCGTTTTTCGTTCACTACTCTCAAGGACACGGCAGTCGAAACTGTCCGTGGCTGGACTCTAACGGGCCAACCTTTCGCTAACCTTTCAGAATACTTTCACCGATTGCGGGCTTCACAGCGGCGGATGCGGCTGTAAACTCCGCGCCGAAGAATGGCGTCGACCATCCCCATCCGAGGTAAAGATCCATGCGTGTGCTTCTCGTCGAAGACCATCTGCAGCTGGCCGAAAGTGTCGCCCAGGCGCTCAAGAGCACAGGGCTGACCGTGGATGTGCTGCACGATGGGGTGGCGGCCGACCTGGCCTTGAGCAGTGAGGACTATGCGGTGGCGATCCTCGATGTAGGCCTGCCGCGCATGGATGGTTTTGAAGTGCTGGCGCGCTTGCGCAGCCGTGGCAAAAACCTCCCGGTGCTGATGCTGACCGCCCGCAGTGACGTCAAGGACCGGGTCCACGGGCTCAACCTCGGCGCCGACGATTACCTGGCCAAACCCTTCGAATTGACCGAGCTTGAAGCGCGGGTCAAGGCCCTGCTGCGCCGCAGCGTGTTGGGTGGCGAACGCCAGCAGCGTTGCGGGGGGCTGGTGTATGACCTGGACACCCGGCGCTTCAGCCTCGGTGACGAACTGCTGACCCTGACCTCCCGCGAGCAGGCCGTGCTCGAGGCGCTGATTGCCCGCCCTGGCCGGGTGATGAGCAAGGAGCAACTGGCCTCCCAGGTGTTCGGCCTCGACGAGGAGGCCAGCCCCGACGCCATCGAAATCTACGTGCACCGCCTGCGCAAGAAACTCGACGGGCACTCCGTGGCCATCGTCACGTTCAGGGGGTTGGGCTACCTGTTGGAAAGCCGTGATGCATAAGCCCAGGAGTCTGCGCTGGGGGTTGCTGGGCAACCTCGCACTGTTGCTGGTGGTGCTGATGATCGCCAGCGGCCTGAGCGCCTACTGGAATGGCCGGGCAGCGGCGGACACCGCGTATGACCGGACCTTGCTGGCCTCGGCGCGGACCATTGCCGCCGGCCTGTCCCAGCGCGACGGCAGCCTCAGCGCCGATGTGCCGTATGTGGCGCTGGACACCTTCGCCTACGACAGTGCCGGGCGCATCTACTACCAGGTCAACGACATCCACCAGAAGCTGATTTCCGGTTACGAAAACCTCCCGGGGCCGCCGCCCGGCACCCCGCGCACCGACGACTACCCGGCGCTGGCGCGCTTCTACAACGCCACTTACCTGGGCCAGAACGTGCGGGTAGTCAGCCTGCTCAAGGCGGTGAGCGAACCGAACATGAATGGCATGGCGGAAATCCGCGTGGCCGAAACCGACGAGGCGCGGGTCAGCATGGCCCGTAGCCTGATGGCCGATACCTTGCTGCGCCTGGGCATGCTCGCCGGGGGCGCCTTGCTTCTGGTGTGGTTTGCCGTGAGTGCCGCCTTGCGTCCGCTGGAGCGCTTGCGCACCGCGGTGGAAGAACGCCAGCCGGATGACTTGCGGCCGCTGCCGTTGGTCCAGGTGCAGCGCGAGTTGTGGCCGTTGGTGCGCGCCCTCAACCATTTCACCGAGCGCCTGCGTGGACAGTTCGAGCGCCAGGCGCAGTTCATAGCCGACGCGGCCCATGAGTTGCGCACCCCGCTGGCAGCGCTCAAGGCGCGTCTTGAGCTGGGCTTGCGCGCCACTGAGCCGCAGACCTGGCGCAGCACCCTGGAAAGCGCCGCCCAAGGCACCGACCGCCTGACGCACCTGGCCAATCAACTGCTGTCGCTGGCCCGCGTCGAGAATGGCGCGCGGGCGATAGCCGAGGGCGGGGCGCAGTTGCTCGACCTGAGCCAACTGGCGCGCGAACTCGGTATGGCCATGGCACCTCTGGCCCATGCCCGAGGCGTGGCCCTGGCGCTGGAAGCTGACGAACCGGTGTGGTTACGCGGTGAACCGACCCTGCTCAACGAGTTACTGAGTAACCTGGTGGACAACGCCCTGGCTCACACGCCAGCCGGTGGCAACGTGATCTTGCGCGTCAGCGCGCCGGCGGTGCTGGAGGTTGAAGATGACGGGCCGGGAATTCCGCTGGAGGAGCGTGACCGAGTGTTCGAGCGTTTCTACCGCCGCAACCAGCAGGTCGCAGGGTCTGGCCTGGGGTTGGCGATTGTCGGGGAAATCTGCCGCGCACACCTGGCCCACATCACCCTGCACGACGGTGCACAGGCGGGGCTGAAGGTCCGGGTCAGTTTTATCGCGGGCTAAAAACAACTAAGCCCGGCCGAGGCCGGGCTGTGAGCAGAGATTCAGCACTTAGCTGAGGTTGGCGGAACCGGTGCGATCGAAGCCATCAGCGGCGAGGGTGGCGGAGCCGGTGCGATCGAA
>NZ_JACMYG010000032.1 GCF_014236655.1 Pseudomonas kielensis | reverse complement strand
TAAACGGATGGCGTACGGTTACCGGGATAGCGAATTCTTTTTCATGAAGATCAAGAGCGTCTTTCCCGGTAATCCGTGAAGAACCAAAAAAAAGCCCGCTGGGGAACGGGCTGACAAGACTTGCTTTTAACGGATGAGCTGAGCCTACGTTTTGGCTTGTGAAAGAAACGTGAAACACCCCAACCACCTCCGGTTACATTGAAACAAAATATGACAAGCCTGCAGACACCCCTCCTCCAGCCGAACCGCAGGCACAAAAAACCCCGCACATCGGCGGGGTCTGTCGGGTTGGCGATCACTTGCGCAATGGCACGCTAACCTTGGGCATGAACGGTTTGCTGGAAGTCCTGCTCACCGTGGACACGCGGGCCTGGCCCGGTTTGCTCGGTGCCTGGCCAAACCCCGAGACGTAATCTGTCTGCCCGCAGTGCACACAGTTGTTGATCGGGTACTCAGCGCCATCATCTTCAATGTACGGATTGCTCATCCCTGCGTCCCTCCCTCTAGGCCGGCGCCGGCAAACAAGCGTTCGCCTGAAAAGCACAGACCTTCAAGAGATTCCAGACTAGCCGGTCATCCCCGGACTACCCATTCAAAAAGCCATCCACCGACGAATGGCCCAACTCGGGTTAGTTGAGCTTGACCGCCGTACCGGTCACGAAGACCACCAGCATGCTGCCCTTGCCGGAAGGCATGCTGATTTCAAAGTTGATCCCCACCACCGCATCCGCCTGCAGGCTGCGAGCCCGCTCCTTGAGCTCGTCAGTGGCCTGGGCACGGGCTTCGCGCAGGGCTTTCTCCAGGGTCTGGGAACGCCCGCCGAAAAAATCGCGCATGCCGGCAAACATGTCCCGCACGACGTTGATGCCCTGCACGGACTCCGCGCTGACGATGTCCAGGTACGCCGCAATCTGCCGGCCTTCGATGGAATGGGTAGTGGTGGTGATCATGACAACTTCCTTGATGGACTAATGGCGGGCCGCAAGACTGGCCTAAGTCATGGAGACGTACATACTGAGTACTGGCGGCACAGATTCTGCCATCGAGCGTGCGGGAGCGTGTATGACGGTCTTTCTACTGCTTTACCTGTGCACCGACGCCTCGCGCAGCGACTGCCAGGTGATTGCCGTTGAACATTGGGTGCAGCCCGATGCCTATCAACAGTGCGTCGCGGCGGCCAGGCAACTGACCAAGGACCTCACCGCGAAAAACCGCCAGAGCAACTACTTCGTCTGTGAAACCCAAGCCAGCCCATAAGCTACAGGCAATCGCGTACCGCCTTGCGCAAGGCTGCCGACTTGGCCCAGGGTGGCCCCTGATACAGCGAAACCTTGCTGCCGTCCTTGTACTTGACGATATCGACGATTTCATCGGCGGTAATGATGCTGGGCGCGTTGATCCGCCAGCCGTTGGAGATCTGGGTCTGGGTGGCCTTGGGCACCTCGCGCTGCCAGGCGGGCAACACGCAAGCCGCGTACTCCTTGGGCGGCTTGGCGGTCTCCTTGCTCAGGTTCGGCTCCCCCGGCACCAGCGAGGCCGGCAGCGAACACCCCACCAACACCACGCACCCCAGCACTGCCATCCCTATCCGCATGATTGTTCCTTGCACTCAAAGAGGAAAATGTAGCTTCACATTGAGTGCTCAGCCAGCCCACCCGGCATCAGGCCAGAACCACCACCCGGGTTGGATGGCCTGGGCCGAATGGATTCACAGGTTACGGCAGGCCAATACTCCCCTCAGAAAATCCCGCGATAGATGGCCGCTACATCCTGCTCCGTCATGTCCCGTGGATTGCTGTCGATCAAGCGGCGAATGATCGGCGCCATGACCAGGGCATTGGCCAGCACCTTGGGCAGATTGCGCCACCAGGCTGCGCCGCGGGCGCGCGCTCCTGTCCACCGCGCCCCTTCAGATCTCCAGAATGCCCGAGGCCATGAAACCGCCGTCCACTGGAATCACATGGCCGCTGATGTACGACGAATCATCGGATGCCAGGAAGGCCACCGCCCCCGCCATTTCCGCCGGGGTGCCATAGCGGCGCATCGGTACTGCCCTGGCATAGGAGTCGCGCGTCGCGGCCGAATGCAGCCTCTGGGTCAGCGGGGTATCCACCGGGCCTGGGGCAATGCCGTTGACGGTAATCCCGTATTCGGCGAGCTCGACGGCCATCTGCCGGGTCAGCCCGATGAGCGCGGCCTTGGACGTGCCATAGGCCGTACGACCCAGGCTGGCGCGCAGACCGCTGATGGAGGCGACGTTGATGATCCGCCCCCAGCCATTGGCCTGCATCAGCCGCGCCGCCTGTTGGCCGCAGAGCAGCGAGCCGGTCAGGTTTATGTTCAGGACCCGTTGCCAGTCGCTGAGGTCGCACTCCAGGAACGCCTGAGTCTTGGCCACACCGGCGTTGTTGACCAGCACATCGCAGCGGCCGAAGCGCGCTTGCAGCAAGGCAAACGCCGCGCGGATGGACTCGGCGTCGCCGACGTCGATGACCAGTGCCATGGCCTCGATGCCCTGGGCATGCAGCCCGGCGACCATTTCTTCGGCCGCCGCCAGGTTGATGTCGGCCACCACCACGGTATGCCCGTCGTGCCCCAGGCGTTCGGCGATGGCGGCACCGATCCCCATGGCGGCGCCTGTGACCAGGGCCACGCGTCCCAGTGGCGAGGCGCCTGGCAGAAGTTGTTTTGCTGTTTGGCTCATGACAAGTGCTCTCTTAAAGGAAACCGATGGAGATCCATGGGAAACAGGCGACGATAATCAACGCCAGGATCAGGGCCGCGAGGTAGCCCCAGACACGCCGGATGACCAGGTCGGAGGACACCTTGCTGATCGCGCAGGCGGCGTAGAAACCAACCCCCAGGGGGGGGGCAAACAGGCCGATGCCCATGGCCAGGATCACCACCATGGCGTAGTGCACCGGGTGGATCGCCAGCATCTCGGCCAGCGGGAACATCAGTGGCCCGAACAGCACGATCGCCGGGATGCCTTCGAGCACGCTGCCCAGGATCACGAAAGTGACGATGGTGACGATCATGAAGCCGATGGCACCGCCCGGAATTTCACTGATCAGGTCCACCAGCGAGGCCGAGAAGCCCGACTGTGTCAGCGCCCAGGCCATGGCCGACGCCATGCCGATGATCAGCAGGATGGCGCCGGACAATGCCGCCGCTTCGAGCATCATCGGGTAGACCTTCTTGAACTCGATGTGGCGCATGAACAGGTGCATCACCAGCCCGACCATCACCACGTAAGCCACTCCGATGGTGGAGACTTCGGTCGCGGTGGCCGCGCCTTCGAGCACTGCCACCCGGATCAGCACCGGCAGGGCCAGCGCCGGCACGGCGATCAAGAACGTGCGCGCGATTACCGACAGCGGCGCACGCTGGACATTGGGCATAGCTTCCTTGCGTGAACGCCACCAGCACACCAGCGCGATCACCACCGTGGCCACCACCGCCGGCATCAGCCCACCGATGAACAGCGCGGTAATCGAGACGCTGCACACCGCGCCGATGGTGATCAACACCAGGCTTGGCGGAATGGTCTCGGTCATCGCCCCGGTCGCCGCCAGCAGCGCCGCCAGTTCTTCGGGCTCGGAACCGCGTTTTTTCATTTCAGGAAACAGCGCCGGAGCAACCGCCGCCATGTCGGCAACCTTGGAACCGGAAATCCCCGAGACCAGGAACATCGCCCCCAGCAAGACATACTGCAGGCCGCCGCGCACATGCCCGAGCAACGAGGCCATGAAGTCGATCAGCGTGCGCGCCATGCCAGACAGCTGCAGCACCACGCCGAGCATCACGAACAGCGGCACCGCCAGCAGCACCATGTGCGACATGCCTTCGTCCATGCGGCCGACCACAATCGACAACGGAGCATGGGTGGCCAGCGCCAGGTACGCCATGGTCGCGGTGCCGAAGGCGAACGCGATGGGAATCCCGCCAAAGACACAGGCCCCCAGCAGCACCAGGAAAAAGATAATCAGGTTGTAGTTGCCCAGGTCCACCAGCAACGGCTGGCTGATCCACAGCACCGAGGCCACGAGCGCCACCACGGCAATCCCGGCCATGAACTGGCGCACCGTGGAAAACCGCGCCATGCGCGACACGGCGGCCAGCAGCATCAACACCGCACCGACCGGCAAGGCCGCGGCACGCAGGCCATCGGGAATGCCCAGCGCCGGGGTGGTGATCGACATCTGCTCATGGGAGTGCTGCATGGCCGGGCCAATGATCATCACCACGAACAGGCACACCACCAGCGCCGACAGCGTCTCGCAGAACCCGCGCCAGGCGTGGGGCAGCTTGTTCACCAGCGCCGACATGCGCATGTGTTCGCCGCGGTCCAGCGCCAGCACCGCACCAAACATGGCCATCCAGATAAACAGCGAAGAGGCCAGCTCATCGGACCAGATCAGCGGGCTGTGCAGCAGGTAGCGGTAAACCACCCCCGCCAGCAGCACGCCGGTTTCGATCACCATCAACGCGACGGTGATCAAGCCGACTGCCCGCATGGTCCATGTGTTCAGACAGACAAGCGCCCGGGCCGGCAGGCGCATGGTAGACGTGGGGGCCACTGCTGCTGGCGCGACCATCATGCCAGTTTCCCGGCATATTTCTCGAGGATGGACCAGGCGGCGTCGCCGAACTTGTCGTGCCAGTCGCCATAATAATTGGCGCTTTGCAGGCGCTCGCGGAAGGGTTCCGGTGGCGCCGCCACCAACTCCAGGCCTTGCTGCTTGAGCGTATCGCGGATGGTGCCCTGCAACTTGGCCAGGTCATCGCGCTGGGCGAGCACCGCGGTATTGATGTGTTTGCTGACCACGGCCTGCACGTCCGCAGGCAAGCGCTTGAAGGAGGCGCTGTTGCCCAGCATCCAGAAGCCATCCCAGACATGGTTGGTCAGGGAGCAGTATTTCTGCACCTCGTAGAGTTTCGCCGAGGACACCAGGGTCAGCGGGTTTTCCTGGCCCTCGACGATGCGGGTCTGCAGTGCCGAGTACACTTCGGAAAAGTTGATGCTGGTCGGCGCGGCTTCGAAGGCGCGGAAGATCGACATGATGATGGGGCTCGGCGGCACGCGCAGCTTCATGCCCTTGAGGTCGTCGGGCGTGGCGATCGGACGGGTACTGGTGGTGGTCACCCGAAAACCGTTGTCCCAGATTTTGTCGAACGCAAACAGGGTCTCGGTCTTGGCAATCTCGGCCCGCACATGGGCGCCGAGGTCGCCGTCCATCGCACTCCACACTTGCTCATAATCCTTGAAGGCGAACCCGACGGCGCTGATCTGCACCGAGGGCACCATCGTGCCCAGGATCACCGGTGACAGGGCAAACATGTCGACGGCACCCGAGCGCACTTGGGCCAGGGTATCGGTGTCACTGCCAAGCTGGCTGCTGGGGAAGATCTGGATCTGCACCGCGCCATTGGTTTCTTCACGAATCGCCTTGGCCATTTCCCGCGCCCGCACATTCATGGAGTGGCTGATGGGCATGTTGTTGGCAAACTTCAGCTTGAACTCGGCGGCCTGGCTCTTGCCGCTGTACAGACCGAGCCCGGCGGCGGCAACGGCGGCAGAAGCAAGGGTGGCCGTTTTGAGAAAGTTGCGGCGCGAAAAGTCGCTCATTTGGTTCTCCTGACTTTATTGTTTTTATGGATCAATGGCCGTTATGCCGGCGACTGGCTAAGCAAGCTATAGCAATTGGGGTGCCACGAATGGCGCAGCCCTCCTGGCAGCAACCCAGGCTGCTACTCAACCAGCTGTTTTCACAAGGAAAAACAGCGCCTGCAGGAATGCATTTATTTCTTGCAGGGCATCTGGCGCGACGGTGGATGTAACAGGTGTCTCCGGCAAGTGTCGCTGTACCCGGCATGGCAAGTGACACCTGTCCTGCACATCTGCTGCATAGGTATCTGTGGTGCGACGTTGCACCTGTGGGCCTTCCGGGGTGTTGGATTAGGCCGAGTACATATCCATTCTTGCGGTAACGGCCACCTATGGTTCCGCTCTTACAGCGGCTCACTTTTGGAGCCCAAAAGTAAGCAAAAGGCTCTTGCCCCACCACTCGGCACCTCGCCTGGGCTCGGTGTTCCCTCACTCCGGCTTGAATCCGTGGGCCGCCGCCACGCGCCATCCATGGCGCGGGGCGGCTAACCCGGCGTCCTGCCGGGTTACCCACGGATTCAAGCCTGCGTTCGGCCAGCGTGGTTAACGGGGCGCCCAGGATCAAAAGCCAGAGCCAGATCAAAAGATGGCTGACTTCGTCAGCGTCTTAGGAAGTACAAGCTGCACCGCGCATGCCCTAGCGATCAGGTCGGCTCTAAGGCCGCCTCGCTTTGTTTTTGATCCTGGGCGCCCCGTTAGCCACGCTGGCCGGAGTCCGATATTGATTTGGGGGGTAAACCGGCAGGACGCCGGTTTAGCCGCACTGGGCCAGGGATGGCCCAGTGCGGCGGCCCCCCAAATCAATGTCGGAGTACGGGCATGCCGAGCCTAAGCGAGGCACCGAGTGGTGGGGCAAGAGCGTTTTGCTTACTTTTGCGCCTCTCAAAAGTGAGCCGCTGTAAAAGCGGAACCATAAGTGGCCGTTACCGCAAAAATGGATATGCACTCGGTCTAATCCAATATCCTGATCGCACCACAATTGAGTAGATACCTATGGATCTGCAGGATCGCCAACCCTGACGCCAACTGAAAAGGGGCCCTGTTCAAGCGACCCCCTCGGAATCAGAACAACGCCAGGGTGTAGTTGACCGACACGCGGTTCTGGTCCTGGGAATACTCGCTGGGCACGCCGCTGCGCATCGTGCCGTTACGCCAGCTGAACCCGACGCCCTTGAAGGTACCGCTCTGCACCACGTAATCCAGCGCCAGGTCGCGCTCCCACTCTTTCTCGTCGGACCCGCTCGCCATACGGATATGGGTGCCCTTGAGGTAGGTGACCGACGCCACCAGCCCTGGCACGCCCAAGGAGGCGAAGTTGTAGCCGTATTGGCCGAACGCCGTGCGCTCGCCGGCCCGGGTGAAGCTGGTGATCAGACGGTCAGTGAACAGGTAGATACTGCTGCCGGCCGCACCTTCGTTGGTATTGCCCTGGTTGGCCTGGACAAAATTGCCGCTGTCAGAGACGTTCTGGTAACCGAGCAGGAAGGAGTTGCCACCCAGGGCGTAGGTGAACATCGCGCTCCAGGTGTCGTTGTCGATTTTGCCGGGGGTGTCTCCCAGGCCACTGACCCGGTAGCCGGCGGCCCGACCCGAGGCGGAGTCGTTGCGGCCATCGGCGTCGGTCTTGAAGTAACGCAGGTCGGTGGTCAACGACTGGCCTTCGCCCAACGGCAGCACATGCACCAGGCCGCCGAAATGCTGCACGTAGTAGTCTTCCAACTGGGCCGCGTAGTACTGCAGGGTCAGTTGTTTGCTCAGTTTGTAGTCGGCGCCGGCAAACAGGAACTCATTGCTTTGCTGGGTGCCACCGGCCACCGCGAGCCCCGAACTGTTGGTCGAACCACGGCCGGTCGCATGTTCCAGGCGACCACCGAGCAGGGTCAGGTTGTCCACTTCCTTGGAGGTGATCATGCCGCCTTCGAAGGTTTGCGGCAGCACCCGACCATCGTTGGCCACCAGGATCGGCAACTTCGGTTGCAGGGTCCCGTAGCGGGCCTCGGTCTGGGAGAAACGCACCTTGCCGGTCAGGCCCAGTCGGCTCCAATCGTCCACGGCGCTGCCATCGCTCTCATCCGGAATCATCGAGCTGCCACGGTGATTGCCTTTGCCGCCGTCCAGGCGTACCCCCTGCAGACCCAGAGCGTCGACGCCAAAGCCGACAGTGCCATCGGTGAAGCCGGACTTGTAATCGAGAAAGAAGCCCTGCGCCCATTCGGCGGTCTTGCTTTGCCCGGCGGGACCGGCGCGATCGCGGTAGTCGTTGTTGAAGTAGTAGTTGCGAAAACCCAGGGTGGCCTTGCCGTCCTTGATGAAGTCAGCGTGGGCCAGGGGTGTCAGGAGCACCCCGCTGGTGGCGAGCAAAGACAGGCGAACGAAAGGATTTATTGTCATTGTTGTTTCTCCTAATGGGTGCGGTCGACAATCCGGGGGCGCGGGGCATCAAAGGGCCCGTTGCACCTGGCTTCGACGTTGTTGTTATGGCGATGGCGGGTGAACGTGTCAGTCGGGCAGCCACTCTTGCAGCGTCAGCTCAACCGTGATGAAGGTGAGGTTTTTGCCGCGCTCCAGGCGGCCGGCGAACAGCTTGCCGTCGGCATCGGCCACCACCGCCTGCAGACGACTTGCCCCGCTGAGGATTTCGCCGCTGACGCTGAGGATTTCCACCCCCGGGCCAGGCACATGGATCTGGATCAAGCCTTCGCGCCCCAGGTAGCTCAGTTGCCCGTCAATCAGGCTGCCCAAGCCACCGCGAACCACCGCCAAATCAATACCGTGCTCTTTGCACAGGGCCTCGGCGCTGTCGATGAGGTCTTCGTTGGGTTTGAGGCGGGCGATCACCAGGCGGCCCAGGCGGCCGTCCTGGACCAGGGAATCTTCGGTTACGGCAACGCTCATGACAGCTCCTTGAGGACGGGATGCAGCAGGTTGAAATGGGTTTCCGCGTCAGGCTGCACCTGGTAGGCCACCTGGTCGAACAGGCACAGGCGAATCGTCAGCGGCTCGCTGCCGACAATCAGTTTGTCGAGCACCAGATGCCCGCCGTGCTGCTCGCCATTGCGGTCCAGAAACCCGGCATGGCAATGCAACAACGGCGCGCCCCGGGCATCGCGGCCCACGGTGATGGCGCCACTGATAAAGGTGATGTAGCCGTCCAGGACCACCGGCTGGCCGTAGTCATACGGACGCTCGGGCTGGTTGGTGACAATCATCCGGTGATAGCTCAGGTGCGCGGCGCCGCCACACAGGATGCGGCCCACGGCGCTGCCGTAGCGTCGACCTTCGAGCGCCTTGAGTAGCCCTGCCGCGACGTTGCTCGCCAGGGGCAGGACGATGCGCAGCTCTTCGCAGCGCGGCACCTCCAGGTCCAGCAGTCGCGGTGCCAGGGACGGTCCCTCGTGAATGAAGGTGCGCACCCCGGCACGCTCAGCAAAATGCGGCGTCATCAGGCCACCTCCTGGCGTTCTTCGAGCAACGCGCGGATCTGTTTCTTGACGATCTTGCCGTAGCCCGACTTGGGCATTTCGTCCCAGCGCACAAAACGCTTGGGCCATTTGTAGCGGGCGATACGCGGCTCCAGATGGGCCAGCAGTTGTTCATCGCTGACCTCGCCGGTGGTGACGATCACGGCATAGCCGGACTCGCCCCACTTGATGTCGGGCATGCCCAGTACAGCGGCTTCGGTGACGGCCGGATGGCTGAGCAGGGCCTCTTCGATCTCCCGCGGGTACACGTTGGAGCCGCCGGAAATGTACATATCCGAAGCCCGCCCGGTGATGAACAGATAGCCGTGTTCATCCACATGACCGAGGTCGCCAGTGTGGAACCAGCCGAACTTGAAACAGGCTTCGTTGGCCTGGGGATTGTTGTAGTAGCCGCTGAACACCGCCGGTCCGCGCACGCAGATTTCACCGTCGATACCGGTGTCCAGTTCGTTGCCGGCGTCATCGAGAATCGCCACCTGCATGCCGGTGCGCGGGTAACCGCAGCTACCGACCTTGGCAGTGGGTGAGTCTTCGCTGTCGTGGCAATCGGCGGGCAGCACGGTGATGTTGCCCGTCACTTCACCCAGGCCGTAGTACTGCACCAGGACCTTGCCCAGCTTGCCCAGGGCATGGCGCTGGTCGGCGCGATACATCGGCGCGCCCGCGTAGATCAGGTGGCGCAGGCTGCTGCGGTCATAGCGGTCGACGGCCTCGCTTTCGGTGAGCATCTTGACGATGGTCGGCACGGTGAACAGGTTGTCCACGCGGTATTCCTGCACCAGGCGCCAGGCCTCGTCGCAGTCCAGTTTGTCGCTGGCCGGCAGGATGCAGGCAGCGCCCCGGGCGACGTTGACCAACGCATGGATGCCGGCACCGTGGGACAGCGGAGCCAGGACCAGCGAGCGCGAATGCTGATTCAGGCCCGGCATCAGGTCGGCGATATGGTTGGTGATGACAAACGCCATCTGGCCGTGGGTCAGCACCCCGGCCTTGGGATGGCCCGTGGTGCCCGAGGTGTAGAAAAACCACAGCGGGTCGTGGTACGTCACTTCGGCCGGACGGAAGCTGGCCTGCAGCGCGCTGCCCTCCTCCAGCAATTGCTCGTAGCCCAGTTCGCCGGCGCGGGGCTGACCGATGGCGATGACCTGTTGCAGGCTCGGCGATGCCGCACGCACGGCGTCGACATAATGCTCCAGGCCTTCGTCATACAGCATCGCAACCGCGCCACTGGAACTGCCCAGGTAGGCCGCTTCCGCCGGGGTGATCCGCACGTTGGTCGGCACCCACACGACGCCCAGGCGGAACGCGACCCAGGCACTTTCGAACAGCGGCAGATTGTTGCGTGAATGCACCAGCAGCTTGTCGCCTTTACCCAGGCCGCGCGCGCGCAAGGCGGCAGCGACGCTGTCGACCCGCCGGGAGATGTCTTTCCAGGAGTGCTCACGACCGTTGCGAATGAAGCCCGGCGCATCCGGGTAGCGACGGGCGACCTGGTTGAGCATTTCCCCCAGGTTCATGACGTTGTCGATGCCCATCATTGCGCGCGCTCCAGAATGCTCACGTAGTTGGTCACTGCCGCACCGCCCATGTTGAAGACCCCGGCGCGATCGGCCTTGGGCAACTGCATGTCGCCGGCCTGGCCGCAGAGCTGCATGGCGGCCATCACGTGCATCGACACGCCGGTGGCGCCGATGGGATGGCCCTTGGATTTGAGGCCGCCGGAGGGGTTGATCGGCAGGCGCCCGTCCTTGCGGCTGATGCCTTCGGCGATGACCCGCGCCCCTTGCCCCCGCTCGGCCAGGCCCATGGCTTCGTACTCCAGCAATTCGGCGATGGTGAAGCAGTCGTGGGTCTCGACCAGGGACAGGTCGGCCAGGCTCAGCTCGGCCCGCTGCAGGGCCTGTTGCCAGGCGCGGGCGGCGCCTTCGAAGTAGGTGGGGTCGCGCCTGGACAGCGGCATGTAGTCGTTGACCTGCACCGCGGCCCGGAAGCGCACGGCGTGGCGGCGCTCGCCTAACAGATCCTCGCGGCTGATCACCAACGCGGCTGCGCCATCGGTGATCAGCGAGCAGTCGGTGCGTTTCAGTGGCCCGGCCACGAACGGGTTTTTGGCCGATGGCTGACGGCAGAACTCATAACCGAAATCCCGACGCATGTGGGCGTACGGGTTCAACACGCCGTTGGCGTGGTTCTTGGCCGCGATCATCGCCAGCGCATCGGACTGGTCGCCGTAACGGTCGAAGTAGCTTTGTGCAATGTTGCCGAACACCCCGGCAAAACCGCCCTCGATGTCGGCTTCTTCCTTGGCGTAGCAGCACTTGAGCAGGATCTTGCCCACCTCGGCGGTGGGCAGGGTATTCATCTTCTCGAAACCCACCACCAGCGCATGCTGGCTTTGGCCACTGAGGACCGCTTGCAGCGCCGAATGGATCGCGGCAGAGCCGGTGGCACAGGCATTTTCCAGGCGAACCGAAGGCGTGAAGCGCAGTGCCTCGATGTGGTTGGCCAACAGGGACGAGGGAAAGTCCTGATACACAAAGCCGGCATTGAAATGGCCAATGTGGATGGAGTCGATCTGCTGCGGCGCGATGTCGGCATGCGCCAAAGCGCCAACGGCGGCCTCGGCCATCATCAGCTCGGGATCGAGGTGGTCGAACTTACCGAATGGGGAGTGATACCAGCCTGTGATAACGGGCGATCGCATAAGGGGTTCCTTGCATGAATGATGTTTGCAAGGGCGATAGCAAGAGCGGTGCCAAGGCTTGGCAAGGCCTGCGCAGGCCTTATGGAACGGGGCTTTGCGCGATTCAGATCAGGCCCGGAGCGCTGTCGCCTGGGCAGGAGCGGGAGACACTCCGGGAGACAGGTGTCGCTTCAGGTGTATCGTCTGGGCGAGCGGATTGACCCGCCCGTCACCCTGCTTCAGCCTCGCGCGTCACTTGCAGGCACGCGTGCTGTGCGCTGTCGATGAAAGTGGCGATGCAGGGGTTGTGGTTGTCGGCCTTCCACACCGCCACCACCTCGATGACCGGGGCATCGCGCAACGGTTTGAAGGTGGTGGTGGCCAGGCGCATGTTGCACATCGAGCGCGGCACGATCGCAATCCCCAAGCCTTCGCCCACCAGGTTGACGATGGTTTGCTGCATGTTGATTTCCAGCCCGATGTTCGGGGTGACACCGTGCTGCAGGCAGTAGTTGAAGATCATGTCGTGCAAGGCGGGAGCGATCCGTCGGGGCACGATGATGAAGGTTTCTCCGGCCAGCTCCCGGGGGTCGATCAGTGCCTGTTCAAGGAGCCGATGGCCGGGTGGCAGGACCACGGTCATTTCTTCGCGAAACAGGGTCACGGTTTCCAGGCCGGAGCAGTCCTGCGGACGGTACATGATCGCCACGTCCTTGTTGCCGCTGCTGATGTCCTGGGCCAGGTCCAGGGGCAAGGTCTCGGTCAGCTTCAGGCTGACCTGGGGAAACTGCGCAGCGTAGCGCCGGGTAATCGCCGGCGTAACGCTGTAGGCCGTCGACATCATGAACCCCACCGACAGCTCGCCCGCCGCCCCCCGCGCGGCGGCCAAGGCATTGCGCTTGGCCTGCTCGAACGCGGCAAACACCGTGCCGGTGTCCAGGTAAAAACGCTGGCCGGCTTCGGTGAGCTCCACCCGGCGCCGGGACCGATCAAACAGCCTGACCCCCAGTTCATCTTCCAATAGGGCGATCTGCCGCGAGAGCGGCGGCTGCGAGATATGCAGGCGTTCAGCGGCACGACCGAAGTGCAGTGTTTCAGCCAGGGTGCGGAAATATTGCAGATGGCGGAGCTCGATCATGATGCTCTCAAAGGTATCAATAGATGATTTATTATGGATTGGAAAATATAAGTGTGCCTCGTTATTGTCATTCAACGCCATATCGACGGCTGCATCACAAGTGCGGTGAGTCGACATAGTCACGAGCTATACAATAATAAAAGGTGACGCTGATGCCTTCTGTACACGAAAACCCTTCGTTTACCCGAGCCCACACAACCTCCGCCTACCCTGAATGCGATATTGCCCACGACTCTGACCCCTACGTGCGCCAGGCCTTTCGCCGTGCACTGCGGCTCATGGAGCGCGGCATCGCGGTGCTGATCCAGGGTGAGACCGGGACTGGCAAAGAGGTCCTGGCCCGTGCGCTGCACGAGCACAGCCAGCGCCACGCCGCGCAACTGGTCGCCCTCAACTGCGCGTCCATCCCCGAAACCCTGATTGAAAGCGAACTGTTCGGCTATGCCCGCGGTGCGTTTTCCGGCGCCCTGCCCGGTGGCAAGAAAGGCAAAGTGGCCCAGGCCGACGGCGGCACCCTGTTTCTCGATGAAATCGGCGACATGCCCTTCGAGCAGCAAACCCGCCTGCTGCGGGTCATCGCTGAACGCGAGATCACCCCACTGGGGGCCGAACGCAGCGTGCCGGTGAACTTCGCCTTGATATGCGCCACCCACCAATCCCTGACCCACCTGGTGGAAAACGGCCGCTTTCGCGAAGACCTGTTCTATCGCATTGCCACCGGCGTGGTGCAATTGCCGCCCCTGCGTGAACGCACTGACCGGGCCGAACTGGTGTGCAGCATGGTCGCCCACGAATTGCCCGGGTGCGACCCACGCCAGGTGATCAGTGCCGATGTCTGGCCCCTGCTGCTCGGCCATGCGTGGCCCGGCAACCTGCGGCAGATGCGGGCGGTTATCCGCTACGCCTGCGCGGTAAAGGAAGGCGCGCGCATCCAGCGGTGCGACCTGCCCGGCGATTTCCTCGCCCAAGCCGGCGGTCAGCCTGGGTTGCCGGCCCGCAGCCAGGTGCAGAACGTCACGCCGATTCGCCCGAGCAGGCCCACCGCCGCTCCCGTGGGTGAGCGCGAGGACGTACTCGGCGTGCTCATCGACTGCCGCTGGAACATGACCGCGGCGGCCCGTGCGCTGGGCATCTGCCGGCCTTCGCTGTATCGCGTCCTGCGGCGGCTGGACATCGCGCCGCTGAAGAACCAGTTGGCGCTGGGCAGCTTCGCCCCTTCCTGACGGTTTACCCCCTGCTGTTCATCGAAAAGCCGGCCACTTCCCGTGACTCGGGAAGGCCGACCTGCGCCCAGATCAAGGAATAACAACAATGAATGCCTCAGCCAATTTTGCGCCGATCAGTTTTTCTCTCAAGGGCCGTAACGCACTGGTGACCGGCGCCGCGCGCGGCATCGGCTATGCCATCGCCGTGGCCTTGGGCCAATGCGGCGCCCGGGTCGCCATCTGCGACCTCGACCACGACGCCGCAGAACGGGCCGCCGCCCAGCTGGGTGAGTTGGGCATCGATGCCATCGGCCTGGGCGTGGACGTTGCCGACGAGCAACAAGTGCAGGCCATGGTCAGCCAGGTGGGCCTGGCGTTGGGCAGCATCGATATCCTTGTCAACAACGCCGGCATCGTCTCGACCTTGCCCCTGCTTGAAGTGAGCGCCGCGGAATGGAAGCGCGTCATGGCCATTGACCTCAACAGCGTTTTCTACTGCGCCAAAGCCGTACTGCCCGGCATGATGGCCCGACGCTCTGGACGGATCATCAACATTGCCTCCGTCGCCGGCAAACGCGGCGGCGGCCTGCTGGGCAACAGTTGTTATGCCGCCGCCAAAGGCGGCGTGATCGCCCTGACCAAGGGCCTGGCCCGCGAGGCCGGCCCCTTCAACATCACCGCCAACGCCGTCTCCCCCGCCCTGACCGAAACCGACATGACCAGCACCCTGAGCACCGAAGCACGGGCCAAAGTGCTGGCAGACATGCCACTGGGACGCGCCGGAACCCCCCGCGACATCGCCGCTGCCGTGTGCTTCCTGGCATCGGATGCGGCGGGTTTTGTCACTGGGGAAATTATGGATGTGGATGGGGGGTATATGCGGGATTAGGGGGTGGGGGATGTTCATTTTTAGTTTGCCGACTCTCGCCTACCAGGAACTGCAGCAACATACTGAATGGCGTCACGCTAGCAACAATCACGTTGGCGCGCCCCCTGCACGACAGTTCCTAGGGCACGGAGATGACTCAATCACCCTGCCCGGTATTCTCATTCCTGAGCTAGCGGGCAGCACTCTGAGCCTCGATGCCCTGTGTCTGATGGCGAACATGGGAAAGGCATGGCTCATGGTTGAGGGCAGTTGAAAGATCTATGGCCTTTGGGTGATCAAGAGTTTGAGCGAAACCAATACCCTTTTTTCCAGGATGGAGCGCGCGGTGACTTGGGTTCACCTTGAACCTTGAACCTTGAACCTTGAACCTTGAACCTTGAACCTTAAACGAATCGAAGATGACCGAATTGACCTATACACTGCAGGGCGTAAAGCCTGAGATCGACGAGATAATCTGGTATGACGGCAACGTGCAGCACTCACTCGGCGCTGACAACGGCTACACCGCCAGCCTGGAACTGGAAAGCAAACTGCCCGAGGAAACAGTGGATGGATTGGCGGAAGAGTTCACGGGGGATTACACGGGGATCATCACGTACTACACAGACCAAAAGACTGCAAAGGAAAAAACTGTTACGACTGGGGATAAAAGGAAGCCGAGGCGGTTACGGTGGTTGCATGCAAGTGAAAAAACTACAAAACACGCGGTCGATAGAGAGCATTTCAGACTGGAAAAAGTTATCCGAATAACGACGATCATCCTCAATCAGTAGAATCACTAATAAAAACAGCCAATTACAACAACGCCTTCGTTAGCATTGGCAAAATGCCGCTACACAGGCACACTATCCCTTCATTCATTTTACCAAGGGATTAGAAGATGGCTGAACCACGTGCATTCATCAGCTTCGACGTTGATAACAACAGCACTCACAAATTACTGTTTGCGGGTCAAGCATCGAACTCAAAAACCCCTTTCAAACATGAAGATTGGTCTGCAAAAAGCCCCATGCCGCAAGCCAAGTGGGAAGCCATCGTAAGAGAAAAAATCAACAAGACACATCTATTAATTGTATTAGTTGGCCGCCACATGGCAACAGCAACTGGCGTTGTCAAAGAGATAGAGATGGCACGATCTCAGAACGTCCCAGTTTTCGGCGTGTATGTTGACGGCGCAGACTCCAATAGCACACTCCCTGCTGGACTCAATAGAAATCGAGTAATTCCTTGGACATGGTCAGGTATAGCTGGAGCAGTTACCCAGGTAATGGGAGAAGGGAAAAACCGGGTTGAACCGTCATGAAGAAGGCATTAGTAATCGGAATTAACTACTATGAAAATCTCAACCCGCTGTTTGGCTGCGTAAATGACGCATATGCGGTAAACCAAGTTCTTGAACGGCACATGAACGGTGAACTGAACTTCGACGTAAAACATGTAACCTCAGTGGACGCAGCAACCTCCATCACGCGTAAGGAACTGAAAGAATACATAAGAAAGCTATTTGAAGACGAATGCCAAATAGCACTTTTTTATTTTGCCGGACATGGTCACATTGAGGAAACAGGTGGTTATTTACTGACATCAGAGTGCGCAGATGGAGATGACGGACTAGCACTTCAAGAAATCCTTGAACTGGCGAATTCATCAAAAGCGATTAATAAAATAATAGTACTGGATAGCTGCTACTCCGGCGCCGCCGGCACTCAAAAATCGCTCGGTGAGAAAGCCCTATTAGCTGAGGGCATGACCATTCTTACTGCTTCGACAAAGGATCAGTATGCGGAGGAAGCGAACGGCTCTGGGATCTTTACGTCCTTGTTTGTAGACGCACTAAATGGAGGGGCAGCCAACCTACTCGGGGATATCACGCCGGGCAGCATTTATGCCCATATTGATCAATCTTTGAGCCTCTGGGAGCAGCGACCCGTATTCAAGACCAATGTCAGAGCGTTCACATCATTAAGAAAGGTTTCGCCACCTATTCAACTCTCAGACCTTCGTCAAATCATTGATTTATTTGAAACACCAAATACGGAAATTAAGTTAGATCCCAGCTTTGAACCTCAGCCTCCAGCACCTAACCACGGTATTGCACCGGACCCAGAGAACAACCGAAAATTTGCGATACTACAACAATTGAACCGCCTAAATTTGGTCAAGCCAGTTGATGAAGACCACATGTATTTCGCTGCAATGAATTCAAAATCATGCAAATTAACAGTGCTCGGCGAGCACTATTGGAAACTAATAAACAACAAAAGAATTTAACCAGAAGCAAGGAATACATACTTGACTAACGAACAACTTTTCCAGCATTATGAAAAAATATATTTTCACGAACTATCGAGAAAAGAACAAATTTTTTCTAGACTTAGCATCCCGCTGGCTACTATTATTGCAATCGCGGGCTTTTACTCTGTAATCATTACAGGTGATAGAGCCGCGCTAACACTGGGCGCTAAAATATGGTTCCTAACAATCATAGCAATATCGATATTCGCATTGGGCATAGGGATTTATTTTTTTATTGATGCACTCCTGGGTAAGACCGATGAAAACCTGCCCGCGCCTAACACCATTGAAAAGTACCGCCTAGACTTAATCGCATACTACAGCGATGAAAAAGACCCAGATACAGTAGTAACCGAACAACTGCACAAATACTATTACGAAAACTACATGAACTGTGCAACAATATGCACAATAAATAACGACAGAAAAAGTTCAAGCTTGTACTACTGCAATGTATTCCTCATACTCGCAGCAGGAATTGCCGTTATTGCATACGCTGTGATTACAATACCAAAACTTTAGGAGTAAATAAAATGGCGCAAAAACCACCACCGCCACCGCCTCCACCAACTCGAAACGTAAGAGGCGATGTTCGTCCGCCCCCTCCTCCACCGCGCCCGACAACGCCACCAGTTAGACAGAAATAAAAATTCAACCCGGCATTGACAGGTTGAATTTATTTTATCCTTGTGTTTTACCGCCGACACTTTCCAGAGTCGAGCAAATTGATCGAAAGCACATTCTGGCATTACTTGGACCTCTGGCTGACGATCAAGAGCAACAGCGTCGCGGCAACGTCTTTTCGAGGATACAAGAACAAGGCCAAGGTCCATGTGCGGGCGCGCTGGGGTGACATTCAGATAGAGCGGATCGACCACCTGGACCTGCAAGAGTGGATCCAGGGGTCGCTTTCGAAAAGACTCAAGAACAAAACCATTCGCGACATCATCAGCAATGTCCGTCAGTTGTTTAGGCTCTACCGCACCCGTAAAAAGGTTGCACACGATCTTACTGAGGGGTTGTTCGTCCGTCTTCCCGATCCCGAAGCCCCTGTCCCGTTTACCCGGGCGGAAATAAAGCAGACTCTCGAAACGCCAACATCGCACTCAGGAGCTGCTGATGGTGCAGCTCATGATTTGGGCAGGGCCGCGAGTTTCGGAGACCACTGCGTTGGCCTGGGAGGATGTCGACTTGAACCTTGGCACGGTGACATTTCGCCGATCCAACGTGCGCGGTGCTTAACGGGTGACGAAAAACCCACGCTCGATACGTAAGGTGCGGCTGCTGGAGCCTACATGGGATGCGCTGCGCAGGATCGATGCGATGAGCCCGGCCAAAAAGGCGCAGACGGTCGATATCGTTGCGCGGAACAACAAGACCGTTCGGCAGCACAAGCTGCACTTTGTGTTTCTGAACACCAAAAGCGGTCTTCCGCATGTGAGCGATTTCGTTGTGCGTGATCGGTTCTTCAAGGCGCACTTTTGCGCGGCCGGCGTTCGGTATCGCGGACCTGGCCAATGCCGGCATACCTATGCCAGTCAGTTGCTAACCACTGGCGTCGCTTCGATCGATTGGATTGCCGAACAGATGGGGCATACCAACGGAAACATGATCCGTCAGCACTATGGTACATGGATCAATGAGGACGGACCGGATGTGGTGGGGATATTACAGTTGGCATTAAAGCTATAACCGGCTGATTCAACGACTGCAATACTAAACAGGGCGCAATTTATTGCGCCCATCGCGAGTTACGCTTCCGATAAAGCCTTCGCTGCTGCGCGCAACATTAAGTCTCTAGGGACGGATATACCAAAGTCGAACCAATGAATCACATTGTAATAAAACTGATCGGCGGCCATATAATCATTCAGAAACGATGTTGACCGGTTTCGCGGAAAGGCGCGAATAAACTTCAGCGAAGTCATCTTCCTCACACTTTCAATTTCCGACCGAATGAGAGAATCTATTACTTCATCGGCGAGTCCTCTGAAAGACTTGTCCGGAATCAATGGAATAATTTGTGCCAGAAGAGCTCCAGGCATTTCGGTGACCAATAGGTCATTCAATCTATGTTTACCGAGTGTATACAAGGTACGCGCCGCGCACTCATACTTGGTGCTATTCACGCTTGAAAGTAGCGATGCGAATCGTCGACCGGAGTCTGGTCGTTCGAGCGATGCGATTACTAGAGGAATGTCGCACCATTGACCAAATTTCGCGAGGTACAGAAGGTCTAGAGCTGCATAATCGACGCCACCACTCGCCAGCATCAATCGAACAAGCGGCAAGTCAGCCACATCGAGCTTACTGCAGATGATGTTCAAGCCTTCACGAGTGAAATTGTTACGCAAGTATTTATCAATCTTATTTGTCTGCTCAAAAAAATTAGCCGGCATAACATGTCGATTGACCTGTTCCTCTACTAAAGTCTCGAAACGCTCCTCGAATCGATTGGCCACCACCTTGCGCAAGTCGTCGCCACGTGACTTAAAGTCACGACGGACCAACGCGAAGTAGGCGTTCTGATCGAAAATTGCCAGTCGTTCTTCTTCCTCGAGTTGCGCGACGGTCAAACTGTCGAAGTACCCCTTGGTATAGCGCTCGAAAACGGCCTCCCCTTCCGCATCGGAATGCATAGCAAGAAGGCCCCCTGAGGCTTGGTTCTTGCGCACTAGAACCGATTTCGCCTGCTCTGTGGAATAGCTCCGTCCACTTGCAATAAGCGCTTGCAGAGCTTCATAGCGCACATTTGCATCACTGTCGTTTAACAATGGCTCAGCGACAATCGCGCTGAGGGCCCGTCGCTTTTGCAGTAACTTGACGACCGTGGACCGAACCAGTGCATTGCGATGACTGAGGCCACGCAACAAGATTTCATCGTCAAACTCACTTTCGTGACTGAATAGAGCGTCGAGCAGGTTCTGCGTCACATTACTTGGTTGCAAGCTGTAGAGCACCTCCAAAGCTGCGCGACGATCATCTCGCAATGTGATGCGGATCACGGCGTTCGCTGCCGCGCTAGCCGTCTGTGTCTCGTTCAGAGCAAACTCTTCATTTATTGTGGGCAGATCTGACGGTTCGCCACACTCGCTTAGATACTCCAAAGCAGCGATTCGCACAGCTATTTCGGAAGGCTTAGCAAACCATAGCGGTACGATTTGCTTGCGCCCCAACTCATCTTCCTCTGCGATCTTTTTCGCGATCAAGCGCATAGCCTTCAATGCACCAACACGCTGCTCGGTGGTGCCGACGACAGAGGTAATGGGCAGTATGTTGCTTTTGAAACCGTCAACTGCTGCAATCCAATACCAGAGTGGTACATTCTCATGTTTAAGGTGCACTAGCCCGCCATCAATCAGTTCGATTAATTCGCGTCGGCCGAATTCGAACTTTTTTCGCTTTCCGAAGAGTAGGTTAGCATCGTGCGATCCTAACGACTGTTGGTCGTTGCCGTGGACTGCCGTGACGAGGGAAAGCAATCTGACACGCGCCACGTCGGCAGCAGCCAGAGGGTGCTCATCATTCGCTTTTTCGACCGCACTCATGAAATCACGCAGAAATCTAATGCCCTCTACTGACAATGGAGCTTTAGGTCCGGGTTCGCTCGCAGACGTTGTATGCGTATCTGCTGAAGGGGCTTGATCCTTTTCGGTCTCTGATGCCGTATCTTGACTGGCGAGTGAAATGACGTATCCCTGTATGCACTTGCGAAACTTACTTTCGAAGTCACGTACATCTGCGAAGGTGCCAGCTAAGAGTTTTTTCTCGGCAAAAACTTGCTCTTTGAAGGCAACAACCTTCTTGAGGTGATCCCCAGGATCGGCGAGCAACGAGGGGTCGAGATCTTTCAGTAAAAGATTGATTTCAGGACGGCCATGCTCCGCGTTTCTCGCCATCGCCCGATGAAACTCCTCTTCAAAGCCAGAGGTGTAGGTTTCCGTTCCCGGCGGCGTTCCCCATCTCTTCCAAAGCATGCCAATGAAGAGATCACACCCGTCAAGATCTCGATTGATGATCGCTTGCGGCCGACCAACACCGAGAAGTGTGTCCTCCCAACCCACCAATTCGACTTGGCATCCGAGCGCGTCCGCTAACTGACTATTGAAATCTTCAACAATGACTTTGGCGATCTTACGTTCTTCGGACAGATCGCCTGGTGAGGCAAGAAATACCTTGATGAACCGTCTTGTTCCCGCCATTGCCTATTCCACCTATTCCATGTCCGTGTTGAGTCTTAACCAATCTTACAGATGCAAGTGGCCTCCTGCAGCTGACCGGAGATATCCTCTATGCGCCTCGCTGCCCGCGTTCAAATGAGCACGGCCACAACGCTAACCAAGCCTTGCAATACTGCGCACCAGAATAGCGCACCAGTCATATCAGTCCCACGGGCCTTTTTCCAGACGCCAGAAACCACAAACCCCCGACTTTCTCTAGGAAAATCGGGGGTTTGTGTTTGCAGAATGTGGCGGTGAAGGAGAGATTCGAATTTAACACCCCTTCCGACCAATAAGACCGTAAAGCGGGGCTTTCAGCGTGATTAGTAGTACAATCGAGTAGTACAATCCGTTGTACCACTCCACTACTTCACGGCGCACCAATGGCAGACAATCTGATTCAGAAGAAAGGCGAATCCACGTGGTATGTCCGGTTAGCAGTTCCTACTGACGTACAGAAAATCATTGGCTGCAAGGTGCGGGTTCAGTCATTGAAGACGGGACTCCGCAAGGAAGCAATGGATGCACGTCTCCCCTACCTCACCCAGTGGAAGGCAGAAATAGAAGCAGCCAGAGCACAGGCACAGGCGCTCAAGGAGAACTGGCGCCCCGAACTGGCAACGCTGGCTGGTGAACTCGACTCCCGTATCAGTGCGAATCTGATTTCAGCGTCCAAAAGAACCCTGACCTTTGGGGAGCTTGAGCCAGAGGAGAGAGAGGCTCGCAAACAGATGGTTCTCAATGAACTTCGTCTCGCCATAAGTGACCCGGGGGCAGTGCCGGACATTTTCGCCCTTCTCGAAAAAGGAACTAAAGCCGGTAGCACGTTAGATAAGGTGCAAGGTATGGCAGATTTTATGCGAGCAGTAACGGCACACATAGCCACATCAGAGTATGACCTGAGCCCAACCGAGGCAGCCGAAGCGAAGGCGATAGTCCAAGATCCAACCGTGTACAAACCGAAGTCTCCAATCACCACAACCCGTCTGAAGACCTACCGAGAGTTCCGGGAGAGTCGTGGTGGCGATCAAAAACACGTCGATCAGCAAGTGGGCAAAATGGAGCGGCTATCGGCCTTCCTCAAGCAGGAGGGGCTGTCACTCAACTTCGACACAGTAGATGCATGGCTGAAATCGTTGGATCGTGCACCAGCTACGTTAGGTCAATACCTCATGGCTGGTACTGCGTTCTGGAAGTGGGCAACGAGGTACGACCCTGCTTGGCGTGAAGAATATAAAGACAAGGTAAACCCGTTCATAGGCCA
This sequence comes from Pseudomonas kielensis, assembly GCF_014236655.1. Classification (GTDB taxonomy): domain Bacteria; phylum Pseudomonadota; class Gammaproteobacteria; order Pseudomonadales; family Pseudomonadaceae; genus Aquipseudomonas; species Aquipseudomonas kielensis. The sequence goes on along the minus strand of NZ_JACMYG010000032.1, from coordinate 41,255 downwards.
CGAACTGCCACAGGGTGGAGGCTCCGAGATAGCAGGCCAAGACAGGGAAATCTACACGCGGGACGATACCCTCAAGCTGCATCAAGCCGCACTGAACAACAAAGATAAACCACTTGCAGACCTCATCTCACTGGGCTGGTACACCGGGGCCAGGATCGAGGAACTTTGCCAACTCAGCAAAGACAGCGTGATCACTGTTGACGACATTCAGTGCTTCGACTTCCCGCAGAGCAAAAGCAAAGCAAGCAAGCGTGTGGTGCCAATTCATCCCAGCTTGCTGCCTACAATAGATCGCCTGTGTGAAGACACCACCGATACCTTCCTGATCCCTACTGAATCCGCTGACAAGTATGGCAAGCGCTCTCATGCAATTTCCAAGGCGTTTGGCAGGCTACGTAAAGCAGCAGGGTTCAGCCCTCTCCACGTCTTCCACAGTTTCCGTCACACCGTAGTTACTGAGCTGATCAGGGCGGACGTACCAGATGCCTTGGCAAAAGAACTGGTCGGGCATGAGACGGGCTCAGTGACGCACGACGTGTATTCGAAAGGTGCAAGCACAGCACAGAAGCTAGCAGCGATCTCCAAACTACGTACTCTGCCTACCTGATTCAGGCGGATCAACCGAGTGCGCGGCCTAAAAACTACCCAACTCTTTGTGCATCCGGTACGCATATGCGTAAGGCCCAAGGTCTCGTTTGAGACCTACAAGCTTCGGCTTCGCAGAGACCGCGAATTGACTCGCGACTCCCGCTGCGAGAGCGATCACTTGACTAGCTCCCGGGAGCATTGTGTCAATGCCTGATAACCATGTTGTTCCACTGGCCGCTAGTGAAGTCTTCATCATCTTCTCGACATCGAATGAGAACTCAAAACTCTTGTCAGCCAGGACTATTGGGAACTGCCATTCAGTGCTGACTTTCAACACATCGCTGCACGCCTTGTCGATGTCGCCTTTAGAAAGCTCGATAAATTCAGCAGGATCGTTTGATAGCTTCGCTTTCGACTCCAACCTCTCTAATTCAACCCGCAAGAGCAACAGTTCGTCCTTACGCTTTTCCTTGAACTCCAAAATTTCTGGTAACGGGACGTCCCCCTGAGGGATGGGAATACACCGCAACAGCTCGATGCTGAGTGCTTGTGACGGCGAACTTTCGTCACGCTGATAAGAGAGTGAGTTTTCCCCCTCCAGCAACGCCCAAGCTCGCGGCTGTTTTTCGCTTAACTCTTGATGCGCCTTGAGTACACCGGCCAGCAATCCCTGAGCAGCATCCCCCATCACAGTGTAGTTAGGTCGCTCCAACACTCCGACAGAAGCCAGATAGCTTTCGTCTGGACCGTTTGAAAAATGTATAGTCCTAGACGACGGCCAAACTAACTTGTCCCAGTAAAGCAGCCCGTATCGCAACTCCTCATGATGAAGTCTGCTTTGCTTGACGAAAAGTTTGGAGCCAGAAATCTCCATGGGACAGGTCATGACTAGTCCACGAAACTTCTGTTCATCTCGGACCATCCCCCAGAGAGGGTCGGTCGACTTTCTTTGCTTGGCTTGGCCCATGAACTAATCCCCGACTCCAATGGTGACAGACACCGCGAGTCAAAATGATATCACGCCCGCACTGCACGAATTCCTTGAGCATGTACGCAAAAACTGAGCAGCCTGAAAAAACACTGCGAGGCCCATCGCTTCCAATGGCACCCAACTTTCTGGTACCTACGACTGACGTAGCCGCATTATGGCGTCTGTGATGCCTTGAGCATTCGCGTCCAGCGTAGCCATGGCTGCTGTTGCGTTTGCGACAACACTCCCCACTCCATTCTCGGCTAGCCACTTGGTCACCTCTTCAATGGCCGCACAGATGGCGTGCTGGTTGTGTAGGAGCAGTGTCAGTGCGTCCGCTGTGGCGATGTTGGCTTCTGAGTTATTTGGCATGACAATCGTCCTTGAGTGATGGTTCTGGAATCCTAGTTCATCTCGCCGCTGGCCGGGTCAGGCGACATTTCGACTTCCAGCGATACCGATGGCATAGTGTCATCATCTCGCCACATCACGGATGTCACATCAATGCGAAAGCCCCTCCTGTTACTTAGCGCCTTACTGTTGACTGCCTGCAGTAATCTGTCGATTGATGAGATGCGAGAACAGCTTCCAGCAAAGACCTATACCAGTGAGCGTACACCTGATGACTTCACTGAGTGCGTGGTGGGAGTGTTCAACAGCAATGCGCGTGGATTTGAAATGATTCGATTCGACGGTGCTAAAAGTTATCGTCAAGGCGGTCGAACGACCATAACTGCGGAAACAGGCTTTCCGATGTACATCCTAGACATCACGCCCAGCGGTGGGGGTGGGACTGGCTCTCTTATCCAGGAACGAACTTTGGAGAGAATGCCTATTGGCTACCTCAAGCGGTTCCAAGGGCTGACCACGAGTTGCTTGAGTTAAAGCAGCCACTCGGACTTAACAGGCGACACTCTCCACAGCCGGCGATACCTGAAATTTCCTAAACGGTGTGCTGCGTTCCACCAGGATCACTCGCGAGCTTTGGCCTTGAATATCAGAGGGGGTATCTGGAGGATTGCTGAAACCCCACTCAGGCTAGGTCGGCGCTTAACCCCTTATAGATCCCACAGGCAGTCCTCCACCGCTGACTTTAGAATATCGTGGACATGAAAAGCCCCGCACTTGGCAGGGCTGTGGTATTCGCTGAAAGAGGGTCAGGCCTTGTTCCAGTGCCGTTTGACGGTAGCAATACCGATCTTGAGGTCACCAGCCACTTGAGCCTGCGTCATATCCTTTGCCTTGAGCCGCTGCACTGCCTCTGTGGTATCTGTCGCCTCTGGTCGCCCTAGCTTCTTACCTTCGCTCTTGGCACGTTGCAAGCCTGCCTGTGTGCGTTCGATCAGTAGGTCACGCTCAAACTCAGCCACAGCCCCCAGCACCTGCATGGTCATCTTGCCTGCGGCACTGGTGAGGTCTACACCGCCTAGGGCGAGGCAGTGAACACGGATGTCACGGCCTGCCAACATCTCAACAGTCTGGCGTACGTCCATTGCATTACGGCCTAGGCGGTCAAGCTTGGTCACGATCAGCACGTCTCCCGCTTCCATGCGATCTAGCAGCTTCTGGAAGCCTGCACGCTCACTAGTAGGGATGCTGCCTGAGATAGTCTCCTCCACTACCCGGCTGGCCTGTACGTCGAAGCCAGCAGACTTCACTTCCTGCACTTGGTTTTCTGTGAACTGGGTTGAGGTGCTGACGCGGCAGTAAAGAAAGGTGCGAGACATGATGGGTGACTCCACTGGTATCACTTAAGGTGGCATCAGCGTATCAAGGGATCAACAAATAATAAAGCCTATTTATATGATCCCGCATACCGCCTGTCTGGAAGGTATCGTTTAACGGTCGTTTGTTGGTACTAACCGCAGTGTCACTGGGAGAGGACGCCTCTAGCGGTAGGTGCCACATCCTGAGCGGTTTGCTCATATTTACTGCATTAGGAGCCAGCAACTCTGCTGCTTCCGCTGGGAAGCTGTACAAAAAAGGTATTTGGCTTGACCCTGTAGCGACATCGCCCCGTAGATAGGGGACTTGGCGGGGATATGGGGTGTGAGGGTGACCAGAAAGGCGGGATTGGGTGATGCGGGAGATTGGATGTGGGATTAGATACTTGATAGTTATTTGAGCTGGCCCCACTTTTGGGGAGTGCTCACTTCTGAGCGCTCCTCATGCTGCTAGTGGATATGGCTCTTCTGGCACTACTGGTGGGAACTCCAGATAGGCCGGGTAACGCTGGAACGGCTTGTTGTAGTGTGTGAAGCAGCGTTGGTTCATGTACTGCTCACGCCCCTGCTCTATCGCTGCCTGCAAGCTCCGCAGAACGCCATCCTGAGCGGCAAACAGTTGCGACTCAGTGCAGATACCTACGTCTAGCAGCGCCTGCCATGTACTCTCAAGCGAGCTGTATAGGCTATCGATATAGTTCAGCCAGTTTGACCCACAGGCTTCCCAGCTCGATTCATCGGGGGCACGCACCACTGGCACCAGAGTTTGCAAGTGAATGCGCTCTTCTAGCTGGGCCTCTAGTGCTTCCCCGTCGATGCTCAGGCCCTGTAGTGCGTTATGGGCTGCCTCTGTAATCGCCTTAATCAACGACTCCCGGTCAGCCTCCAGCAGGCTAGCGGGTGTTCTCCATGGTCGCTGGGGGTGGCAGTACTGTAGTGGCGTCCATGCCGCATTCGCCAGCGAGAGGAAACGGTTACGGGCCTTGCCTTGTGCATCGTTGATTTGAGCAAGGTAGATACCCAGCAGTCGCACCAGCGACAACATGAACCGGCAGTTCTCCCTGTGTTTGCCCTCAGGCAAATCCGCAGAGAACCGCTTCAGTTCGTCGTGCATCACGCCCAACTCTGAATCTGGTGGGCAGTTGCTGAAGAGGAAGTCTTTGTTCTTCTCCCGGCCTTCCTGAATAGTTTCCAGTGCCTGCAACTTGTCCATCTTCAACGACTCAAGCTCCGTCAAGGTGTAGTGACGGTCTAGCGGTTCGTACAACTCGCTACCCTGACGCTTGTGAATTGCCCGGGCCAACCGGAGTCGTGCAGTCCGCTGGGGCATCTTGTCCAGTTCATCGAGGAAGGTATCCAGCTCATCACCAAGGAAGTCGCCAAGCTTCTGTAGCCGCTGATCTAGTGTCATGTCGGGGGTGATGTTCCACTTCCGCTTCCGTGCAGACTTTGGCAATGATTGTCCGGCCCAGGAATTGACGGGCTTATCACTGTGCTGCTGGTTCAGGTAGTCGAGGCCAGCGAACAAGTTCAGTGAAGTTGTCAGGCCCGTGGAGCCATCACGCCCCTTGAGGCCCTGCACATGACAGAGGTGATATGAATCTTTGCCGTGGCCTTTCTCGACCCAGCCGTACCGCTTCTTACGGTAGTTGTGTAGGGCTAATAGCTGGTGAAGGCCAGCAGCATCGATGCCCTGATAGGTCTGGACGGTGCCTGCTCGCTCAGCCTGCTCAATGAACCAAAAGCCGAAGGCATTCTCTAGAAGGCGTGCTTTCCGACGCGCAATCTTTGCGTCTCTGGCTGTGACCTTGGGTGCAGCTGCTGCCCGCTGACTCCTCTTCTTGCACGAGGCTCTACAGGTGGTGCGGCCACCGGGCCGACGATTGAACATTGCTCCGCAGTTGGTGCAGGGAAACTCAAGCTGCTTGCTGGTGGTTACGGCTGTTGTGTGCATCTTTGTCCACGCTTCTTGGGATCAGGTTCAGTGTTGCAGCCTCTGTGATGAGCACGTTCAGGCCATGTGTCGGGTTTGTGATGTCGCGCGCCTGCATGAATGCCAGCAGCCGCTCTGTGGATGAATCGTTGAGGGAAATCCTCATGGTTGTTACTCCTCAAAAGGTGATTTGTGCAAAGTCGCTTCCGGCTGGAAGGCTCTATCTCGATGGTTGTAGCCTGAAACGGGGACATTCCCCAGCCTACCTGCTGCCCCCAAACGCCTTTCGCCGGACAGCAGCAAACCGACGTAGTCAGTTAGGCCATTGGCTTGACTATCGGCTGAGTGGTGTCAGAGGGAAGGCGGGGAGTATACAGAAGTTACTTGGCGGGCGTTGCTTTCATCGCATCAAGGTACGACTCAACAATGTAAGCCATGAAGTTGCGAACTGACATGCCGTGCTGATTCGCATAGAGGTTCATGGTGCGGAACTGCTCGGCAGGAAGGCTGAAGCCAAGAGTTCGCGTTCCAACTAGTTGTGTGTCTCTCATGCTGCTACGTCCTGTTTCTCTTTTGTCTTAGACTTTGACGTGTAAGCCTTGAGTAGGTCAGCAAGAGCAAATGCTTCCTCATCGGCCTTATGCTTGGCTTCGGCTGCCGCTTTAGCTTCGGCCTGCTCACGAGCTCTACGGGCAATAGTAAATTCCATCTGCTTCTGCATTTCTGAAATGTTAGAGGCGTATCGAAGCTCATCATATTCCGCCGACGCCATCTCAGTCAGCTTAGGAAGTTCTGCTGCAATCATTTCATCTGTCTTCCGGAGGGTGCAGGTAAAGAACAATGGCTTATAGTCGGCCCGATGAACCGTGTATCCCTTCTGGATGAGTACTTGTAGTTCGACCAGGGACTCCTTTAGGGGTTTTTCGAAAGTCACATCGATGTAGGCTGCAAGCCCCCGCCAATGCAATCCCTCTGAGCGTGAGTAGTACCGCCCCTCCGCCTTATCAATAAGCTTTTGAAGTTCATCAGCATCATGCTTGAAGAACTCCACTACCTTGTTGCCGTACTCGTATCTATTGGTTGTCATGTGTGTTTGTTCCTTGTGGATTGTTTGTGGTTACTTACTGCGGCCGCGTTTGGAGTCGCGGTGCATTCGTTGTAGCATCTTTGCAGTTTCGGAACGTGTCTTGCCGTTCTTGTACACAGGGTCTTCGGTACGACTCTCTGTGCGTGCCTTGAAGGCCGCCAGGGCTGATTCCAGAGCTGGAACAGTTAGGCCCCGATCAGAGGCTGCCTTGGCCATGAAGGCGTCCATGCTGGCTCTGGCTGCCTTCACTGCTGCACGGGCCTGAGCTTGCTGTAGCGTGGTCTGGGCGAGCTTGGCTTTCAGTTGAGCAACCTTAGCTTCGCCTTGAGCGATTGCCTTGACCTTCGCTCTGTAGGTCTGAAGGTCTGAAAGAGTGGCTACCATGCCTGCTGGAAATACATTGTCCTCCAGGAGGTTAAGGTAGTTGAGTTCCGCTTCTGTTGCTTCTACGAAGTCTGACGTTGAGGACTTTAGTTGCTCATTGCTATATGAGAGGATCGCTCCGTTACTTCTATCAACTTCCAGATATAGAGTGCCGGTCATTGCTGCAACTCCGCTCGATCGCAAATTGCCTTAAAGCGGCGACCAGCGTTAATGTACCGACGGAACACTTTCAAATCAGAAAGTAAGGGCAGAGTGTTAGGCCAGGATTTCCGCCAACTATGCAGAAACATCCAGTCATTCGCTTGTTCGATCACGTAGCAAAAGTTTTGAGGGTCGATTACTCCATCAGTGAGCTGGATAATCTGGTCAGTCGATGCATCTACTTCATGGTAAAGCTTCATTGTGTGGCTTCCTTGTTAACTTTCTCTGCTTCTTGAGCAACGAATTCTTGTTCTAGTTCTGCCTGTGTTTGCTTCTTGGCTGCTCGAAAGTTCTGGCTTTGGCAGACCGCTGAGCACCAACGGGCTCTGTGACTGCGGGCGTAGTAAGTTGCACCACAGTGGTCGCACACTTTACGCTTCAGGGGGTAACGCTTCTTCATGTTGTATATCTCTTGATTTGCATAGGTGAAAAGCAGCAGTCAAATAAACCCCCGAAACTCTAGGTGTAGAGTGCGGGGAGTTTGACTGTTAGGTTGTTCGCACTGAGTAGTGCTTAGACGCTTCTGAGATTTCAGGGGCGTAGAATTAGTGACCGTCTGTGTTGCACTCTGACGGTCAAGAGCGGGCATTGTGCCTATAGAGAATGCCTGTACTCCATAGCCAACATGACAACAATCCATCCTCAGGAAAGTCGATCTTTCTGTACTTGGATCGACAACAAGTGTTGAACAACACAGCTCGGCTAGGATGGGCCAGAACTATGTCGATACAGGAGGGGAACTTGGGAGGGGGTGCGGGTTAGTTCTTTAATGTAGGGCCTAACTATACACCCAAACATGCATTTTGTCAAGTTAAAACTCACACTCAAAGCGATATTGCAACACTTATTTTGCGTTGATGACGGGCGGTTGATAAACCAGATGTGGGGCCATGCGATCGGAACTGATCCATCGCAGATGCCCTGCGACCGTAAGGCATGCTCAGAGTGACACCATGGAAAATGTTAGGGGTGTCGCCCTGCCGGGCTGGCAGATTTGGCGTAGAAACGCCTTTTTGATGCTAGACGGGTGAACATTGGTACAGGTACTGGGATTGGGGCTGCGTGCCGGACGGCGGGAGAGGATCACGAGTAGTACAATTGAGTAGTACAACCGGAAATGAAAAAGCCCCGCAAACCATTGATTTGCGGGGCTTTTCAGAATGTGGCGGTGAAGGAGAGATTCGAACTCTCGATACAGTTTCCTGTATACACACTTTCCAGGCGTGCTCCTTAAGCCACTCGGACACTTCACCGTATCTCTTCAAACAAGTTCTGTCTGTCGAGGCGCGCTAATGTAGTCGAAAGCTTTTCTGATGGCAAACATTTTTTTCAGAATTTTCATGCGCTTAAGACATTTGTTCGGGCACGCGGTTTTGTGGGCAGGGCAAACCGGCCATTCTCCGGCCCGGGCCGTGCCTCTATATAGAGGGGAATGCCGGGTGGCCGTGGCTGGCCATGCCGGGTGCAGCCGGTTTGGCTGACTGGCCGGTCAGTCACGGCGCTTTACCTGGCCGACGGCCATGGGTAACGTCTGCTGCACTTCAATACAAGGAATAGCGTCATGAGTGAGTTGATTTCCTACCACCTCGAAGACGGTATCGCGACCCTGACCTTGAGCAATGGCAAGGTCAATGCCATCTCCCCGGACGTGATCGCCGCGTTTAATACTGCGCTGGATCAGGCCGTGACGGATCGGGCGGTGGTGATCATCACCGGCCAGCCGGGCATTCTCTCCGGTGGTTATGACCTGAAGGTGATGACGGCCGGTCCCAAGGAAGCCGTGAGCCTGGTGACTGCCGGCTCGACCCTCGCCCGCCGTCTGCTGGCCCACCCGTTCCCGGTAATCGTTGCGTGCCCTGGGCATGCGGTGGCCAAGGGTGCGTTCATTCTGTTGTCGGCCGACTACCGGATCGGGGTCGAGGGGCCGTTCAGCATTGGCCTGAATGAAGTGCAGATCGGCATGACCATGCACCACGCCGGCATCGAGCTGGCCCGTGATCGCCTGCGCAAGTCGGCGTTCCACCGTTCGGTGATCAATGGCGAGATGTTCGACCCGCAAGGCGCAGTGGATGCCGGCTTCCTCGACAAGGTGGTCGCGGCCGACGAGCTGCAAGGCGCGGCACTGGCCGCAGCCCGCCAGTTGAAGAAGATCAACATGACCGCCCACAAGAACACCAAGCTCAAAGTTCGCAAGGGCTTGCTGGACGCACTGGACAGCGCCATCGCCCAGGATCAGGCCCACCTGGTTTAACGTCAGGCGCTGCGCTTGCTTGCGATGAACTTAAACACAACGCGTTTATTCAGGTTTCACGCGTCATCGTTTACGTCCATCGCGAGCAAGCCGCAAGCGGGCACCCGCTCCTACAAAGTGCAGCGTTGCCGCCCGGCATCGGGTTTTTTCCTACATTGACCGTTGAAAAGCACTCAAACGCTCTAGTCCGCATCCGTCAGCAGATGTCGGAAACATGCGCTTAAACATCGGCCATCTCCTACCTATATAGCGGCAATTGCCGAAAACAGTGCACATCCGTACACTGCGCCACCTTTTGCTCCGGTGGGCCTGTAGATGCTGTATCTGTTTCGTATGTTGTTGATGGGCCTGCATTTTGTTTTGGCGGGTGTGCTGGGTGTGTTGCTCGGGCTGTGCCGACCGTTCAATCCGGATAACAGCCGATTGTGCGCCCGCCTCTATGCCTGGCCGGCGATGTGCATCCTGCGCCTGCGGGTCAAGACCGACGTCGACTCGCTGACCCACAAAAAGCAAAGCTGCGTGGTGATTGCCAACCACCAGTCCAACTACGACTTGTTTGTGCTGGGTAACGTGGTGCCCCACCGCACCGTGTGCATCGGCAAGAAGAGCCTGAAATGGGTGCCGTTGTTCGGGCAATTGTTCTGGCTGGCCGGCAATGTGCTGATCGACCGCGGCAACGCCCACAAGGCGCGCCAGTCGATGCTCACCACCACCCACACCTTGAAGCACAAGGACACCTCGATCTGGGTATTCCCCGAGGGCACGCGCAACCTGGGCAAGGAACTGCTGCCGTTCAAGAAGGGCGCGTTCCAGATGGCGATTGCCGCCGGTGTGCCGATCGTGCAGGTGTGCGTCAGCAACTACATCAACCACATGCGCCTCAACCGCTGGAACAGCGGCCAGATCCTGATCCGCTCGCTGCCGCCAATCCCTACCGCAGGCCTGACCCTGGACGACATGCCGCAACTGATGGCCCAGTGCCGTGAGCAGATGCGTGAATGCATCGAGGCCATGGACCGCCAACTGCAAGCCGCCTGATTCCCCAGCCCGCGCTGCGGGTTAGCCTCGCTCCGACCTCCCCAAGCAGGCTAAGCTGCACCCTGTTTGTCACTGCCATTGGTCAAGAAGAAGTGAATCGCAATCATGGGTAGAGTCGTTGCGGCCGCGGTCTACAGCGCCGGCAAGAAAGTCACCAATATCACCCTGGATGAAGGCGCGGCCTGGGCGGCAAAGCCCGGGCACTTCGTCTGGATCGGCCTTGAAGAGCCGAGTGCCCTGGAGCTGGCCAACCTGCAACGCCAGTTCAACCTGCACGAACTGGCCATTGAAGACGCCCTGGAAAAACACAGCCGGCCCAAGCTCGAGACCTTCGGTGACGCGCTGTTCATCGTGACCTACTCGCCGGTGCGCCAGAACGGCGTGCTGGAGTTCATCGAGACCCACATCTTCGCCGGCTCGGGCTACATCATCACCTGCCGCAACGGCCACTCGGCCTCTTATGCCCATGTGCGCCAGCGCTGCGAGGCGCGCCCGCTGCTGCTGGAGCATGGCGAAGACTTCGTGCTCTACGCCCTGCTCGACTTCGTGATCGAGAACTACCAGCCGGTGGGTGAAGCGATCCATGGCGAAATCGACGCCCTGGAACACAACGTGCTGAACAGCGCCCTGAACGAGCGGGATATCCAGAACCTGCACGGCCTGCGTCGCGACGTGTTGCGCCTGCGCCGCTACGCCGCGCCCATGGTGGAGATCAGCGAGGAGCTGCAGAAGCTCAAATTCCCGTTTATCGACAAGAACATGCGCCCCTACTTTCGGGACGTGCAGATCCATGTCACGCGGCAGATGGAAGACCTCACCACCCTGCGCGACATTGCCAGCCAGACCATCGAGATCGGGGTGCTGCTGGAGGCGTCACGGCAAAGCGTGGTGCAACGCAAGTTCGCCGCCTGGGCGGCGATCCTGGCGTTTCCGACGGCGGTGGCGGGAATCTACGGGATGAACTTTCAGAACATGCCGGAGCTGAGCTGGCACTACGGCTACTTCGGGGTGCTGGGGTTTATCGGCGTGGGTTGCGCCGCGCTGTGGGGCAGCTTCAAGCGCTCGGGCTGGTTGTAGACGGCAGCGAGCGACACCCGCTCAAGCGGCTTCCCCTTGGCGCATGCGCACGCGGCAATGTTTCTCTCATATAGATTTGAAGCACTGCTTCGATTGCGCCGTAAACAATCCCGACGGGCAGCTGTAACCCTTTGTGTCAGCGCCTAAATTTGCCCGTCAGCCCATCGTATTAAGGACAGTTCCCCGTCACTGCCACTGTTTCTGGCAGGGCCTGGCTGTGGTCGCGCTGTTTGCGCCAGCGGGCACGGGACGATTTCCATTGACCGGAACCCTGCATGAAACACCCGCGAAAGACCCGCCGCGCCCTGCTTGCAGGCCTTTGCCTGATCCCGGTTATGGCCCTGGCTGCCTGGCAGTTCAACGCCCCCGGCCGGGATCAGTTCGCCACGGTGCAGGTCAGCCGCGGCGATATCGAGAGCAGCGTCACCGCCCTCGGCACCTTGCAGCCACGGCGCTATGTCGACGTCGGTGCCCAGGCCTCGGGGCAGATCAAGCAGCTCCACGTCGAGGTCGGGGATGTGGTCAAGGAAGGTCAGCTGCTGGTGGAAATCGACCCCGCGACCCAGAACGCCAAGCTCGATGCCGGGCGTTTTTCCATCGACAACCTCAAGGCCCAGTTGCAGGAGCAACGGGCCCTGCACGACCTGGCCCGGCAGAAATACCAGCGCCAGCAGACCCTCGCCGCCGGTGGCGCCACCCGTGAAGAGGACGTACAGACCGCCCACGCCGAACGGCGCGCCACCGAGGCGCGTATCCAGATGTTCCAGGCCCAGATCCGCCAGGCCGAAGCCAGTCTGCGCAGCGATCAGGCGGAGCTGGGCTACACGCGCATCTACGCGCCAATGGCCGGCACCGTGGTGGCGCTGGACGCCCGCACCGGCCAGACCCTCAACGCCCAGCAGCAGACCCCGCTGATCCTGCGCATCGCCAAACTGTCGCCGATGACCGTCTGGGCCGAAGTCTCGGAGGCCGATATCGGCCACGTCAAACCCGGCATGCAGGCTTACTTCACCACCCTGGCCGGCGGTGCGCGGCGCTGGCAGAGCACGGTGCGCCAGATTCTCCCGGTGCCGCCCAAGCCCTTGGACCCGAGTGGCCAGGGCGGCGGTGGCGGGAGCCCTTCCAGCAGCGGTAAAAGCGGCAGCGCCCGGGTGGTGCTGTACACCGTGCTGCTGGATGTCGAAAACGCCGACAACGCGTTGATGGCGGAAATGACCACCCAGGTATTTTTTGTCGCCGGGGCGGCGAAAGACGTGCTCACCGCCCCGGTTTCGGCCCTGCAAAACAGCGCCAGGGCCGGCCGCCAGCAGGTGCGGGTGGTCGCCAGAAACGGCAGCATCGAAACCCGTGAAGTCAGCACCGGCCTCAGCGACCGCTTGCAGGTGCAGATCCTCGACGGCGTGAATGAGGGCGATCACCTGCTGATCGGTCCGGTCGACGGCAACGAGGGTTGAATGCAGACGCCGCTGATCGACCTCAAAGACATCCGCAAATCCTACGGCGGCGGTGACGCCCCCCACGTGCATGTGCTGCGCGGCATTGACCTGTCGATCCATGCCGGCGAGTTCGTGGCGATTGTCGGCGCTTCCGGCTCCGGCAAGTCGACACTGATGAACATCCTCGGCTGCCTCGACCGCCCGAGCGCCGGGGAGTATCGGTTTGCCGGGGAAAACGTCGCGCAACTGGACAGCGACGCACTGGCGTGGCTGCGCCGTGAGGCCTTCGGTTTTGTGTTCCAGGGTTACCACCTGATTGCTTCGGGCTCGGCCCAGGAAAACGTCGAGATGCCGGCGATCTACGCCGGCATCCCGGCCGCCGAACGGCATGCCCGCGCGGCCGCCCTGCTCGCCCGGCTGGGGCTGGCGGAGCGCACCGGCAACCGTCCCCATCAGCTCTCCGGCGGCCAGCAACAACGGGTGTCGATTGCCCGCGCACTGATGAACGGTGGCCATATCATCCTCGCCGACGAACCCACCGGCGCCCTCGACAGCCAGAGTGGCGCCGAGGTCATGACCCTGCTCGATGAACTGGCGAGCCAGGGTCACGTGGTGATCCTGATCACCCACGACCGCGAAGTCGCGGCCCGGGCCAAGCGCGTCATTGAAATCCGCGACGGGCTGATTATCAGCGACAGTGCCGCCGACAACCCGCAGGTCCAGCGGTCGGCCAACCCCGGCGCCCTGCAGGCTGTCGACCTGCGCCAACGCCTGAGCCAGGGCAGCGCAGCCAGCGGCGCCTGGAAAGGCGAACTGCTGGATGCCGTACAGGCGGCCTGGCGGGTGATGTGGATCAACCGCTTTCGCACCGCCCTGACCCTGCTCGGGATCATCATCGGCGTGGCCTCGGTGGTGGTGATGCTGGCGGTGGGCGAAGGCAGCAAGCGCCAGGTGATGGCGCAGATGGGCGCCTTTGGCTCGAACATCATTTACCTCAGCGGCTCGGCGCCAAACCCGCGCACGCCACCCGGCGTAGTCACCCTCAGCGACGTCGCGGCCCTGGCCCGCCTGCCGCAGGTCAAGCGCATCATGCCGGTCAACGGCGCGGAGGCCGGGGTGCGTTTTGGCAACGCCGACCACCTGAGCTACGTCGGCGGCAACGACACCAACTTCCCGGCGATCTTCAACTGGCCGGTGGTCGAGGGCAGCTACTTCACCGAGGCTGACGAGCGCAATGCCGCGGCGGTGGCGGTGATCGGCAAGAAGGTCCGCGACAAGCTGCTCAAGGACGTCGCCGACCCCATCGGCCAGTACATCCTGATCGAAAACGTGCCCTTCCAGGTGGTCGGCGTGCTGGCGGAAAAAGGCGCCAGCTCGGGCGATCAGGACAGCGACGACCGCATCGCCATCCCCTACTCGGCCGCCAGCGTGCGCCTGTTCGGCACGTATGAGCCGGAATACATCGCCATTGCCGCCGCCGATGCGCGCAAGGTCAAGGAAGCCGAACAGGCCATCGACCAGTTGATGCTCAAGTTGCACAACGGCAAGAAGGACTACGAGCTGACCAACAACGCCGCGATGATCCAGGCCGAGGCGCGCACGCAAAATACCCTGTCGCTGATGCTCGGTTCGATTGCCGCGATTTCCCTACTGGTGGGCGGCATCGGGGTGATGAACATCATGCTCATGACCGTGCGCGAACGCACCCGCGAGATCGGCATCCGCATGGCCACTGGCGCCCGGCAACGGGACATCCTGCGCCAGTTCCTGACGGAAGCGGTGATGCTCTCGGTGGTCGGCGGCATAACCGGGATCGCCCTGGCCCTGCTGGTGGGCGGCGCGCTGATCCTCAGTGAAGTGGCCGTGGCGTTTTCCCTGTTCGCGGTCCTCGGCGCCTTCGGCTGCGCCCTGGTCACCGGCGTTATCTTCGGCTTCATGCCGGCCCGTCAAGCTGCCCGGCTCGACCCGGTCACGGCCCTTACCAGTGAATGATCGAACGATGAAGTCGCCTTTGAGCCTGCTCTGCGCGTGCCTGCTGCTCGGCGCCTGCGCAACCCCCGCCGAGCACCCGGACAGCGGCATCAGCGCGCCGCCCGCCTGGCAATCGCCCGTCAGCGCCAGCACCGACGAAAAGCGCCAGCAATGGTGGGCCACGTTCGGCAGCCCGGAGCTGGAGGGCCTGATCGCCCAGGCGCAGCTCGGCAGCCATGACCTGGCGGCCGCCGTGGCACGGGTACGCCAGGCCCAGGCCACGGCGGTGATCGCCGCTGGCCCGTTGCTGCCGCAGGTCCAGGGCGGATTGAATGCCAACCGCCAGAAGTTGCTGCGCGGCAATGGCTACAGCCAACTGGATGCCGACAGCAGCAACCAGGCCGTGGACTACTTTGACGCCAGCCTCAGCGCCAGTTACGAAATCGACTTCTGGGGCGCCCGGCACGCGGCCCGCGACAGCGCGCTGCAAGGGGTGCGCGCCAGCGAGTTCGACCAGGCGACAGTGGAACTGACCCTGCTCAGCAGCGTGGCCAACCGTTACAGCCAGAGCCTGTCGCTGGCCGAGCAAAGCCGCATCGCCGAGCTGAACCTGGGCAACGCGCAAAGCGTGCTGAAACTGGTGCAGACCCGCTACGATTCGGGGTCGGCCACGGCCCTGGAACTGGCCCAGCAAAAGAGCCTGGTGGCGGCCCAGCAGCGGCAATTACCGCTGGTGCAACAGCAGGCCGCAGAAGCATGGATCAGCCTCGCGGCCCTGCTCGGTCGTCCGGTGCAAGCGCTGCCACGCAGCCACCTGACGTTCGCCCACATGAGCTGGCCGAGTATCGCCAGCGGGGTGCCCAGCGACCTGCTCAGCCGCCGCCCGGACATCGCCCGCGCCGAAGCGCAACTGGCGGCCGCCCAGGCCGACGTTACCGTGGCCCGTGCGGCGATGCTGCCCAGCGTCACCCTGAGTGCCAACATTGGCTCGGGGGCCGACACCGTCGGCGACCTGTTGCGCAGTCCGTTCTACAACCTCACGGCCGGGCTGGTGGCGCCGATCTTCAACAACGGCCGCCTGAGCGCCGAACGCGACCGCGCCACCGCGCGCCAGAAAGAGCTGCTGGAGCATTATCGCGGGGCAATCATCAATGGCTTCGCCGACGTCGAAAAAGCCCTCACCAGCATTCGCGGCCTCGACCAGCAGCGCCAATGGCAAACCGAGGAACTGGCCCAGGCCCAGACCGCCTTCGACATCGCCCAGAGCCGCTACCAGGCCGGCGCCGAGGATCTGCTCAGCGTGCTGGAAACCCAACGCACCCTGTTTGCCGCCCAGGACTTGAACGTGCAACTGCGCCTGGCGCGGTTGCAGGCCAGCATTGGCTTATACAAAGCGTTGGGGGGCAATTGGTGAGCTGACGATGCAGGGCACTGGCACGCCCCACGGTCGCTACCGGCCAGCGTCAGAAGCTGAACTCGAGTCCCACCTCTTAACGTCTAAACATACAAGCGAGCCGGGCGGCGCCGCGTGTGCTCGCGATAAGGCCAACAGCCGGAGTGCTACCGCGAGCAAGCCGCTGCCACAGGCAATGTGACGGCCCGTACATTTTGCGTATGGCCAGCATGGCGAGGCTTGCCTGGGATGGCGGTGGGTCAGGGGCCATAATTGCTGGCTGTGCCGGCCCTATCGCGAGCAAGCTCGCTCCCACAAAGGCATCCCACAGAAATAACCCACCCAGAAAAAGCAGGCCGGCCGGTAGCAGCAACGCCCTGGACTGCTGCTACCTCGAAGGTCGCACCGTCACGGCGAACATGACCTACAACTTCTAAACCCCCACCGTCAAACGCCGCGGCCTCAGGAATGGGGCCGCGGCGTTTTGTCAGAGGAGCCAGGCAGTCCCGATCAGGCCGGCAAGCGACGATAGCTCTGTACCGCCGCCACCAGCACCACCGCCCCCCCGCCAATCGCCAGCCAGAACCCACTGCGCGCGCCAAAGGCGTCCACCAGCCAGCCGGAGCCGGCGGCGCCAATGGCCACGCCGATGCTCAGGCCGGTCACGAGCCAAGTCAGGCCTTCGGTGAGCTTGGCCGGCGGCACGATGCGTTCGACCAGGGCCATGGCGACAATCAGGGTCGGGGCAAAAAACAACCCGGCGATGAACACCGTCAGCGCCAGCCCGACAATATTGCTCGCCAGCAGCAACGGCAGCGTGGTCAGCGCCGTCGCGACCCCGCCATAGAGAAACAGGCGCGGCAGCGGTACCTCGGTTTTCAGCGCACCAAACGCCAGGCCTGCCAGGCAGGAACCAATGGCATACACCGAGAGCACGATGCTCGCCGCCGCCGGCTGCCCTTGCTGTTGGGCGAAGGCCACGCTGACCACGTCCACCACGCCGACAATGGTGCCCAGGGCGACCATCAGCAGGATCAACCAGCGCACGTGAACCGAGGCGATGGCCGAACCGGGTTGCGCATGGTCATGGGGGTGCACGCCAGGCTCGGTGCTGCGCTGCATGACAAACGCGCTGACCCCAATGGCCAGCGCCAGCAGCGCCGCCAGCGGCCCGGCTTCGGGAAAGACCACCACGCACAGCCCTACCGAGAGTGGCGGGCCGACAATAAAACAGACCTCGTCCAGCACCGACTCCAGGGCGTAGGCGGTTTGCAATTGTGGCTGACCGCGATAGATCTCGGTCCAGCGCGCCCGCACCATCGCCGACATGCTCGGCATGCAACCGGCCAACGCGGCGAACACAAACAGTGTCCAGTGCGGTGCCTGCAAGCGCGTACAGAGCAACAGCAGCAACAGCGCACCACCGCCCACCAGAGCCGCGATGGGCAGCACCCGGCCCTGGCCGTAGCGGTCGACCAGGCGCGACACCTGGGGTGCACACACCGCCGTGGCCAAGGCGAAGGTCGCGGCCACGGCTCCGGCCAATGCATACCCGCCGTGGAGCTGCGAAAGCATGGTGATCAGGCCGATGCCGGTCATGGATATCGGCATGCGCGCAATCATCCCGGCCAGCACAAAGGCCCGGCTGCCGGGTGCCTTGAACAAGGCCGAATAGGGGTTTGCCATCAGGTTCCATCCTCTTATGGGGCATGTAACTTGCCATAAAGCGTCAGCGTGGTAAAAATACATACGCTGCGTATGTACAAAATCATGCAAACATACGCGTCGTATGTCAAACCGAAAAACCGTGAGGGACACCATGGGCCAGCGACCACGCGCCGAAATGATCGAGCAGACCCGCGCCAAACTGATCAGCAGCGCCCGCCACGCCTTCGCCACCCAAGGCTATGGCCACACCTCGATGGACGACTTGACCGCTCACGTCGGCCTGACGCGTGGCGCGTTGTATCACCATTTCGGTGACAAGAAAGGCCTGCTGGCGGCGGTGGTCGCCCAGATCGACGGCGAAATGGACGCCCGGCTCGACGCGATCTCAGCCAATGCCAGCGACCCCTGGAGCGGCTTCTGCCAGCGCTGCACCGCGTACCTGCAGATGGCCCAGGAAACCGAGATCCAGCGCATCATGCTGCTGGACGCCCCGGCCGTACTCGGCGACCTGACACTGTCGCTGCAAATGGACTGCATCGCCACCCTGACCCGCCTGCTCGAACAGTTGATGGACCGGCAGACCATTGCCGTCGCCCCACCCCAAGCCCTGGCACGCTTGATCAACGGCAGCCTGGTGCACGCCGCGCTGTGGATCGCCCGCGATCCAGCCCCCGCCGAACGCCTGGAGGAAGCGTTGGCGGGCCTGGCGCTGATGTTGCGCGGCTTGCGCATCGACGGCGCAAGTCAACCGACCTGAACCTGAACTCCCCGGCCGGCGCGCCAGTCTGCCATCGAGAGGAGGTGCAGCGAAGCAAACCGGAGACGATGCCCCGGATGGATACCGTAGCGAAGGAACCATTAGCCGCCATCACCCCAGCAACGGATAAACCCACAAAACCCAAGATCAAGAACACCACAGCCTCACCGCAAATCCTCCCGCGAAAACCGCTCGCGATAAACCTGCGGCACCACCCCCATGGCCCGCAAAAAACTCCGACGCAAGGTCTCCTCACTGCCAAACCCACACTGCACCGCGATGCGCTTGATCGGCAGACCGGTATCGCTCAACAGACGGCGCGCAGTTTCCACGCGGATCCGCTCGATGGCGCGTGCCGGGGTCTGGCCGGTGTCGGCGCGGTAGTGGCGGATGAAGCTGCGTTCGCTCATGCCCGCTTGCAGCGCCAACGCCGGGATACCGAGGTCCAGGCTGAGGTTGTCGGCGATCCAGGCGTGCAGGTCGTCGAAGCGCTTGCCCTGCTGCTGCAGGTCCAGGGTCACGCTGAACTGTGCCTGACCACCTGGGCGCTTGAGGAACACCACCAGTTGCCGGGCGACTTCCAGGGCCATCGCACGCCCCAGGTCGGCCTCCACCAACGCCAATGACAGGTCGATGCCCGCCGTGACCCCGGCCGAGGTCCAGACCGGGCCGTCGTTGATGAAGATGGGGTCGGGTTCGACCTGCAGGCGCGGGTGTTGCCGGGCCAGTTGCTCGCAACGGGTCCAGTGGGTCGCCACTCGCCGCCCATCGAGCCAGCCGCTGGCCGCCAGCAGGAAAGCCCCGGTGCAGACCGAAGCCACCCGTCGCGAAACCGTCGCCTGCTGGCGCACCCAATCCACCAGCGCCGGGTCTTGGGCCGCCGCATACACCCCCCAGCCACCGGCGATGATCAGGGTGTCGGAGGCCGTCTCCGGCAAGGGTTCGGCGAGCAGGGCCAGGCCAGCAGAAGACAGCACCGCGCCACCACCCGGGCTGATCACCTGGGGCGCATAGGGCGTCGGCATCCCGCGCTGGGCGGCAACATCATTGGCCGAGGCAAATACCTGCAGCGGCCCGGTGACGTCCAGCAACTGCACCTTGGCGAAGGCGAGCACATGAATGGGTTTCGGCGGGGTCGTAGACATTGGCGTAATTCGAGGGTTGATTGGCATGTACGCCAAAGACTAGAAGCCTAGAGTCAAGTCGTCCACCCCCTGGCGGGGGTGAATTTACCCACCCAGGAGAGAGCGTCATGCCATTGCAGATTGGTTTTCTGTTGTTCCCACAGGTGCAGCAATTGGACCTGACCGGGCCCTACGATGTGCTGGCGTCGCTGCCGGACGTGCAAGTACACCTGATCTGGAAAGACCTGGCGCCGGTGACGGCCAGCACCGGCCTGGTGCTGCAGCCAACCTGCCGTTTCGCCGACTGCCCTGACCTGGATGTGTTGTGCATCCCCGGTGGCAGCGGTGTCGGGCCGTTGATGGAAGATGCGCAGGTGCTGGCGTTTATCCAGGCCCAGGCGACCAAGGTGCGGTACCTGACCTCAGTGTGCACCGGCGCCCTGGTACTGGGTGCCGCCGGCCTGCTCAAGGGCAAGCGTGCGACGACCCACTGGGCCTATCACTCATTGCTGGGCCTGCAGGGGGCGATCCCGGTGCAGGAGCGGGTGGTGCGCGACGGAAACCTGTTGACCGGTGGCGGGATCACGGCCGGGATCGACTTTGCCCTGACCCTGGCGGCGGAACTGTATGGCGATGACGTCGCCCAACTGGTGCAACTGCAACTCGAGTACGCGCCCGCCCCGCCCTTTGCCTCGGGTGAGCCGCAAACCGCGCCCGAGGCCGTGCTGCAACGGGCCAGGCAACTGGCCGCCGACTCGCTCACCCAGCGCAGGCTGATCACCCAACGGGCCGCCGCCAGGCTGCAGGACCCGCTCGGCTAATGGGGACCGGCCTGGCGGTCATTCACCACGAATGAACTGACGCCGCCGTCGCCATAGGCTCGCTCGACCTTGGCGATCACCACCTGGTAACCGGCGTACCACTTGCGGTACTGCCGTTTGGCTTCCAGGTGACGCGGGTGCGTGGCGAAGGCGCGAATCGAGGCTTGGTCCTGCCAGTAATAACTGGCGTTGACGAGCTCGCCATCGGCCGAACGCCAGGATTGGCTGCCGACAAATCCTGGCAGGCTACTGGCGACTTCGTCGATCAAGGCACTCAAGCGCTGGAATTCCTGGTCCTGCTGTCCCGGCTTGTAGATGAATGCGGCAATGTACATGACAACTCCTTGTGGTCTCAGGGGGTGCGCGTCAGCAGTGCCAGCCGGACGGCCAACAGTATCAGCACCGCGGCCAGGCCCAGGGCTTGCAGACGAGCATAGGGGGAACGGCTTGCCAGGCGCCGGCGCAGGACACCGCCAAAGACCCCCAGCAGGATATGGAACACCACGCTGACCGAGGTCAGTACCAGGCCCAGCACCACCAGTTGCAGGGCAATCGGCCCTTGCTCCGGGTGCACGAATTGCGGCAGGAACACCATGAAAAACAGCAGCGCCTTGGGGTTGAGCAGGCTGTTGAGCATGGCCCGCAGTAGCAGGGTTGGCAGTGCTTCCAGCGGGGCCGATGCTGCTCTGGTGGCCGAGCTTTGTAGCAGGGTCTTGAATGCCAGCCACAGCAGGTACAACACACCGGCATAACGAATCAGCTCGAAAGACGGCGGCCAACTGGCGACGAGGGTGGTGATCCCGGTGGCGGTCAGCGCCGTCAGCAGCAGGTCCGCCAGGCCGATACCCAGCCCCGCGGCCACCCCGCCGCGCCACCCATAGCTGACGCCATGGCTGATCACAAACGCCATGTTCGGGCCCGGAGACAGCAGCAACAACACTACCGCGCCGACAAATATCCATAAGCTCGTCAGATCAATCATGGCGCCCGCGCTCGGTCAGCAAAGGCTGTAGAGTAGAGCTAACATCTGATACAAACAAAAAATTGATCTAGATACACGGCAGCGAAAAATCATGTCCCGGATTCGCTACAAACGCCTCGTCGATGAGTTCGCCCAACAGATCCGCAGCGGTGCATTGTCACCCGGCACCCAACTGCCCACCCTTCGCGCGCTGATGACCAGCCAGCGTATCGCCCTGGCCACCGCGTTGCGGGTCTACAACGAGCTGGAGGCCAGTGGACTGGTGGTTGGCGAAACCGGACGCGGCACCTTCGTGCGAGATGCATCAGTGCCGCGCGGCCTGGGCCTGGAACAACAGCCCCTGAGTGCGGGCAGCGTGGACCTGACATTCAATTACCCTGCGGTGCCTGGCCAGGCGGAACTGCTGCGCGAAGGCCTGCGGGCACTGGCCGCCTCGGGCGATCTCGATGCCCTGCTGCATTCGCCCCCCCAAGGTGGCCGCCCCCATGAGCGGCAGACCGCCGCCCGGCATTTGCGCAATCGAGAGATTCGGGTGGCCGGGGATCAGGTACTGATCGTCAACGGTGCCCAGCAAGGCCTGGCCGTAACGCTGATGGCCTTGCTCAAGCCCGGGGATGTGCTGGCTCTGGACGCACTGACCTACCCCGGACTGAAAACCCTGGCCCAGGCGCATCGCCTGGACCTGGAGGCGCTGCCGCAAATCGCCGGGCACACCGACCTTGATGCGCTGGAGGCCCTGTGCCAGCGACGTCCGGTGCGCGCCCTGTATTGCATGCCGACCCTGCATAATCCGCTGGGAACGGTGATGTCCGCCCCCGACCGGCTGCGCCTGGCACAACTGGCCGAGCGTTATGGATTTGTGCTGATCGAGGACGGGGCCTATGCCTTTCTTGCGGAGCCATCGCCCAAACCGCTGTTTACCCTGGCACCCGAGCGCACCGTGTACATCGGTGGCTTGTCGAAAAGTGTCGCTTCCGGCCTGAGGGTAGGATTTGTGGTCGCACCCAAGGCGATCATTCCAGCGTTGGAGCATGCCATCCGCATTTCCACCTGGAGCACACCGTCGCTCAACGTCGCCCTGGCCTGTCGCTGGATCGACAGCGGCGTGGTCGATGACCTCGAGGAACAAAAGCGCCAGGATGCGCACTGCCGACAAACGCTGGCCCGCCAGGTCCTGCGCCACAGCACCTTGATCGGTCATCCGTCGTCCTACTATTTCTGGCTACCATTGCCGGAGGGCCTGCGCGCCGACCGGGTGGTGGCAGACCTGGCACGCCAAGGGGTCATGGTGACCAGCGCCGAACCTTTTGCCACCACCGCCCATGTGCCCCATGCCTTGCGAGTAGCCATGGGTTCAGTGGCCATGGACCGCCTCAAGCAGGCACTGGAGCGCGTGCGTGAAGCCGTCGCAGGGTGAACCGGCATTTTATCGCGCCCATAAAAAAACCCGCCGAAGCGGGTTTTCAAGACCATGACGACATCCTGTCGCTGCGTTCCTTGCATATGGCCGATCATCCATGATCCTGAGTACATCCTGTGCTCAGTTGATGGGTGAAGATTACGCTTCGGATCCAATGCGCAATAGACGACATAGCAAGTAACTCATGTAAGACATTCGCTATAAGCGTGCAGGTCAAGCACCCTCGGGGTGTCCGACTTCCAGGGCCAACAGCGCGAGATTGGCCACCTGCAGTTGCTTGTCGGCCGCAGGCGCGTCGTCATCTTCCAGGAACCAGGCGGCGGACAGGCCGGCAAACGCCAGGACCCATTGCAGTAACCGCCGCGGCTCCAGCCCTGCCTGCGCCGCGACCAGCGCCACTTGCCGGTTGAACCGTGCCGGGTCGGTGGCGCTGGGCAGGTCCGGGTTGCAGATCAGGTTGGCGTAGTCGTAGGTCCGTTCGCCGGTCACCCGCTTCGGGTCGATCGCCAACCAGCCCCGCGGGCCGAAATCGAGGATGTTGTTGTGGTGCACATCACCGTGCAGCACAACAACCTCCTGGGGGGTGGCCAGCAGGTACTCGGCACTGGCCAGGCACTGTCGCAACCGCCCGCCATGGCGGCGTGCCGCCGGTGCCAGAGATCGAAACCAGTGCGCCATGTCGACCAAGGGCGGCAGCGGTGCCGAGCGCGGGGCATGCAGGCGCGCCACGGCGTCACAGATGATCCGGCTGGCCGGGTCGTCCGCCCCGTGCATGGCCATGTGCAGCAGTGAGCGCCGGCCTTCGGCGCGCTCCAGCAAAAGCGCCGCACCATCATGGGCGTAGACCCGCGCGGCGCCCTCTCCCGCCCACCAGGTCATCAGCAGGTTGCCGAACTTTTCTTCGTCATCGAGGGCGATTTTCAACATCGCCGGCAACCCCTGGTAACGCACCGGGAGCAGGCGGCTGCCCAGGGTAATGATCGGCTCCCCTTCGGGGTGCAACTGCCATTGGGTGAGGTAGGGTTCAAACATGCGGGGGCGATTCAAGGCTCAGTGGGAATTTCAAGGGATGGCGAGGTAGGTCTCGATGTTGTTCATCTGCTCGTCCCAGCCGCGACTGTTCATGCGAAAGGCCTTGAGACGACGCTCTGCCGGGATCCTGTCAAACCCCGACTCGACCACGTGCAGCAAGGTGCCCCCGTCCATGTCCTCGAGCTCGAACTGTACCAAGGTCGTGGGTTCGCCAGAATAGTCGACGCCAGGGTCTACGGCATAGGGGTGCCAGCGGAAAGCGAACACCCGCTCCGGTTCGACCCGCATGACTTCGACATCCCAGACCATGTGCTCATAACCCGGGTAGGTGATCTGCCCCTGGGTCCGCGCACCGGCGACGAAACGCTTGCCCTCCAGGGCCACGCCAAACCACTGGCCAAAGGCTTCGGCATTGGCGACCACCCGCCATACCGTCGAGCGCGGCGCCTTGAGCAGGATCTTTCTTTCGATGCGATCTGATGTGTGCATTGGGCACCTCCTGTGATGAACACTAGGCGCGGACGACCGAACGAGCAATCTTGCCGTTGCATTCAACCGATACGACTCGCGGTAACGCCCATCGTTCCGAGCCCCGACAGGCCCCGGCCAACAGTGCTAATGTCGGCTTTTTACCACTCGTCAGTCCCGGGAAGGAATACCCATGCCCACACTACACGGCAGTTGCCTGTGCCAGGCCATCGCCTATGAAGTCGACAGCCTCGATATGCCGATCAGCCATTGTCATTGCCATACCTGCCGCAAGGCCCATGCGGCGCCATTCGCCTCGACGGCCGGGGTCAATCGTGAGCATTTTCGCTGGATCCGGGGCCTTGAGCTGCTGTCCAGTTTCGAGTCCTCGCCCGGCAAGCTGCGGCATTTCTGCTCGCGCTGTGGCAGCCACCTGGTGGCTGAGCGCCCGGCCCAGCCCCATGTGATCGTGCGGGTCGCGACCCTTGATGACGATCCGGGCCACAGACCCCAGGCCCATATCTGGACCTCCCACGATGTGCCGTGGGTGGCCCACCAGGGACTGGTCGAATGCGCACAATGGCAGCCACCGGCTGACACCGAGCGCTGAAGAGTTTGCCGCTGCTCTACACTCACTCAACTTTTTAGCGCCAGCGAGTTTTCCCATGCGTATCGTTTTTCTACTAAGCCTCCTGCCTTTGCTGGCCGCCACTGGCGTCCAGGCCGATGACTGCGCCAATGCCAGCAACCAAGGTACGCTGAATGCGTGCGCGGCCACGCAATACAAACAGGCCGACGCCCAACTCAACACGCTGTACCAACAGATCAATGGTCAGTTGAAGGACAATCCCCAAGGCAAAAAACGCCTGCTGAGCGCGCAACGCGCCTGGCTGGCGTTTCGTGATGCCGAGTGCACCTTTGCGGCGTCCGGGGTCGAAGGTGGCAGCGTGTACCCGATGATCCACAACCAGTGCCTGGCGGACCTGACGCAAAAACGGGTCGAGACCTTCAAAAGCTACCTCGACTGCCAGGAAGGCGACCTGAGTTGCCCGGTGCGTTCCTGATCGCAGGATTGGCCGACGTCACCAGGCCCCTGCGCCGGCATGCCGGTGCTTAAAGGGCCATGGTGTTTTCACGTCAGGGGTTTGCCGCCCATTACCGGGTAAAGACCTGCGCCGTGGTGATCGCCATGTCGCCACCCGGCAGCTTGATGCTGCCGATCTGCTGCATGGTCTCGGGGTCGAAGATCGCCACGTCGTTGAAGGTCCCGGCCAGGTAGATCTTGCTGCCGGCCTTGTTGAAGGAAATGCAGTAGTAGGAATGGTCCAGGGTCGCCGCCTGAATCAGCTTCTTCTGCTTGATGTCGTACTTGGCCAGGCGATTGAGCACGCCGAAAATCAGGTTGGGGTCCTTGGGCGAGCGCATGCCACTGAAGTAGATTTCGGTCAGCGGGCCGAAGTCGGTGGTCTCGGTCTTGCCGGTTTTCAGGTCGACGCTGAACAGGCCATACAGGTACTCGGCGGTGGCAGGGTCCTGTTTCTTATCCTTGAATTTCGCCGCGGTGTAGAGCAGCGAGAAGTCATGGCGATAGGTCTGCTGGTTCCACACGTAAAGCACGTCCGGCGCACTGTAGTTGGGGCGTTTCCAGTGTCGACTGGGGATCAGCACGTCGAACTTGCCGGTCTTGACGTTGACCTTGTAGACATCCGCACCGGCCACGTACAGGGTGCCGTCGTCGCCACTCTGCATGATGGTCAGCTGGCGTGGCGCCGGGAAGCTGCGCACCGGCTTGGCGCTGGCACCGGCGTCGGTGGCGTAGACATCCAGGCGGGGCGCCTGCACCTCGTAACGGTCGTTGAGCATCCGGGTCGGGTTGGCGATGGTGTAGAGCTCCTTGCCGTCATGGCTGACGGTAAAGGCAAACATCGAACGGGCCTTCTCCCCCGGTTGCTGGGTGATGCTGGCGTGGAACACTTGCTTGCAGCTGTCCAGCTCGATGCCATACACATCCGCGTAGTGGTTGTTGAGCACGTAGGCCGTCTTGCGATCCGGCGACAGCTGAATGGTGCCGGGCCCAAAGGCATCGGGCAGCTTGCAGGACTTGTACAGGGTGTCGGTCTGCAGGTCGATGACGTGCAGGTTGTTGGGGTAGTTGGTGGTCACCATGTATTCGTGACCGGCGTTGAGCGCCAGGTTTTCATCGGCCAGAACACTGAGCGAAACACTGCCCAGGAAGGCGAAAGCGGCCAGGCCGCAGGCTTTGGTACGAAGCATGCTGGAATCCTTCTTCTTGTCCGATTACTTGTCTTTGGGGAAGACAGTGCCGAGGTTGCGCCAGTTGTCGTTGGAGGCCTGGGCATCCTTGTTCCAGTCCGGGTAGGTGCTCATCATGTCCGGCACCTGGGCCGGCCACCAGCACGGGTCCGAGCAGCCATAGAGGTCGGCCTCCATGGGTTGGCACAACGACGACACGCCGCCAAAGGCATCGATTTCCCAACCCGGGTCGGTGGTCGAGGCACACCCGGCGACAGAACTCATGGCCACCACTTCTTCGATGCGGTTCTCGTCCGCGGCCTGATCCAGCTTCAACGCTTTGTTATTGATGGGCTTGAGATGTTTCATATCAGTGAGCCTTGCGCGGAGTGATGTAACTGCTGATGAACGCAGGGTTATGAGCCATGATCCGGGTGTAGACCTCGATGCCGAAGTCGACCCAGTCACGCATCAGTTCGCAGTAGTGATAGGTCGGGTGCGTCGGATCGCCGTATCGGGCGTAGCTTTCGTGGTAGCAGCCGCCGGAGCACAGGTTGCGGATCTGGCAGTCTTCGCAACCGGTGTTGCTGCGGTCCAGGCGCTGGGACAGGAAGTCGTTCAACTCCACCTGCTTGACCCCGCTGTGGACGTTGCCAAACGTCGGCAATGACGAACCGGTGAAGCGGTGGCACAGGTTGAGTTCGCCCTTGTGGTCGACCGCCAGCATCTTCAGCCCGGCGCCGCACGGCAGGGCTTTCTTGTGGCCCTCGTGGATGTCGGTGATCAATTGGTGCAGGTTGGAGAAGCCGATGTTGCGGTGTTCCAGCGCGGCCTCCAGGTAGCGCCGGCCGAGCCGCTTCATGCTGGCGAAGACTTCGATCAACTCCTCGCTGGACAGATTGAAGGTGCTGATGTCACCGGAGGTCACCGGGGCAAAGCCGACTTCGGCAAAACCCAGTTCGTTGAACAGGTGGTCCCAGATGGTTTCGACGTCGGTGACGCCGGTGGTCAGGGTGACGCGGGCGCCGACCGGACGGCTGTTGTAGCGCGACAGCAGCATTTCGGCCTTGCGCCGCACCACGTCATAGGTGCCCTGCCCGCCCACGGTGATGCGGTTGCGGTCGTGCACGGTCTTCGGTCCGTCGATGCTCACCGACAAGCCAAAGCGGTGGGCGTTGAGGTAGTCCACCGTCTCCTCGGTGAGCAGCGTGGCGTTGGTGGTCATGACAAATTCGACGAACTTGCCCGCCTCGGCAAAGCGTTTTTCACAATAGTCGACCATGTACTCGATCAGCTTGCGGTTGCTCAGTGGCTCGCCGCCGAAGAACACCACGGTAAACCGCTCTTCATCGGGGGATTCGCGCAGGAGCATTTCCACCGAGGCGATGGCGGTCTCGACCTCCATTTTCTTGCCGGCCGAGGGCTTGTCGAGGTCTTCCTTGTAGCAGTAGGTGCAGCTCAGGTTGCAGCCGGTGTTGACGTTGAGCACCACGGTGTTGATGGCGGTGCGCTCGACCCGTTTGGCGGCGATGTCCGGGGTCAGCGGCGAGCCGTCGCTGACCACTTCCAGGGCCATCAGCTCGCGCAGGGTTTCGTGGATTTCCTCGCCTGCGAACTGGCTGGCCAGGCGCTGGATCAACTCAGCGCTGGAGCAGCCGTGACCGCGCAGGGCATCGATGATGCTGCCGGTCAGGGCATCGCTGGCGAACAGCGAACTGCTGGGGATGTGAAACAACATGCGGTCGGCATCCACCTGCACTTCGTGCAGGTTGCGTTCGACCAGATTCAAGATAGCGCCCATGGCAAACCTCCTGTGCAAGCCCCTTTGGCGGGGCCTGCGTTCACTCCGAAAAAGTCTCTGAAAACTGCCGGTTCAGCGGCCTCACGGAATGGGTGGGTTGTTCCAGCGTTGCACGGTGACGATCAGGTGGCCTTCACCGGTCAGGGATTTTCCGGCGTCGTCGACGGCGGCGATCACCTTGAGGTTGCCGGCATTGTTGGTGGACATCTTGCGTGCTGGGTTCGGCCCGGCATCGCCCGGGGTGAATACACCACTGTCCGCCTGCATGGTGCCGGCAAACTTGACGTCTTCGTCTTCCCTGGCGCGGTCGTCGAAGGCCTCGACCTTCCACTGCGCCGGGAACACGCCAATGCGATAGGGCTTGCCGTCCGCGCCTTTACCCCAGGCTTCGGCGTCGAAACGCCCCTGGACCTTGGGCGTCGAACCCCCGCCATCACCGATACGCGCCACCGAGAACTCAGGCACTACCTTGACCTCGGCAATCTGCTGGTAGACCGACAGGCTCGGGCCTTTCAGGCTGCCAAGGGTCACGGCACGCACGCCCGGCTGGGCATCGGCCGCGGCCTTGAGGCGGACTTTGATCTGCTCCGGGCTCTGGCTGATGACTTCCAGCACTTGCACGCCTTTGCCGAAGTCCGGCTGGCCTTGCAGGCCGCTGCCGATCAGGGTCACTTCGGTTTCGCTGCCGGCCTTGAGGTAGCCCGGCTGCACTGCCAGCAAACGGCTGCTGCCCTGTTTGGCGGCAAGGAAGTCGAGGCCACGCTCATCATGCTCGGCTTCGAACATCCGGCCTTGCAGCTCGCTGCCTTTGGCGGCGAACACCTGGCGCATCACGACCCCGTCGACGGTCACGTTGCCGCGCCATTCATAGCCGCTGTAGAGGATCGCGCTGCCATCGCCGTTGAACGCTGTGCCGTCGGCGTATTGGCCCTTGACGCTGACCTTGAAGGTATCGTCGCCGTCGGCGCTGACGCTCATGATCCCGGCCAGCTCACCCTTGCCCGGCAGGTGACCGCTGAAGCTCCAGTCGCCCACCAGGGTCTGGGCCTTGGGCGCGGTTTGCTGCCAGGTTTTCCAGGCCGGGTTGTCCAGCGGATAGCGCTTGGCCAACAGTGGCACCATCTCTTTGCGGGCCAGGTCGAACCAGTCGCGGTCGCGAGACAGCGCCTGGTATTCCAGCGACGGCCATTGACCGAGGTGGAAGTTCACCAGGCGCTCCCACTCCTGGGCCGGGCGACGCTGCAGGGCCACCCGCGCACCGGAGTGGCAGCGGCCGCACATCTGGCTGGTCTGCTCGTCGAACTGCTCGACGGTATTGAGCCGCCGTTCCAGGGCGTAGCGCACGCCATCGGTTTCGCTGGGCGCCAGGCCCTGGGTGTCGGCCAGGTATTTGACCAGCGTGCGGCGGTCGTCATCGCTGATCTGCAGGCCATGCATGACCTGCATCCGCGCGATGCTCATCAGCCAGCCCTCCGGGGTCTTGCGCTGGTGACTGATACGGCTCAAGGCGTTATCGGCTTCAGGGGTGTGACAGCCCTGGCAGGTTTCCTTGAGGATGGTCTGGGCGTCACGCGCGGCCATGCTTTGCGGAGCATGCAGGGCGGCACATGCGGCAAGCGCCAGCAGACTGGCGCTCATGCCTGATCGGAGTTTTCTCTTCATCAACGTCGAACCTCGCACGGTGCTTTCTTATTTTTTTGAACAGTCGTTTTTATGGTTTCTACCGCCAGCGGACACGCCGCTGACGAAGGCAAGAGAAACGTCTGCCAAGGACCAATACACGGAGCGTGCCAGCTTATGAATTGCTCAATGAATCAATGGTTTGCTGGTAAACACTTGGGGAATTCCGGTCACCACCGCGGTACCTGGCGTTTAATTTCGCGACAACTGTTGCAGGCTGAGACGAGCATAGGCGAGTGTTCCTCGTATAGGATGACCCGCTATCCGCTTAACCGCTTCAGCTACGGGAACTGCGCCATGCTCAACGCTTTGCTCTTCGACCTCGACGGCACCCTCACCGACACCGACGCGCTGCACGTGCAGGCGATGCAACAGTTGTTGCTGGAGGAAGACAACCGGGTGTTTACCAAGGCTGAATTCGAGGCCCATGTCAGCGGCCAGGCCAATGCCGCCATGTGTCGCTACCTGTTCCCGGAACGCTCGGTGGCCGAGCATGAAGCCTTTGCCGATCGCAAGGAGCAGCGTTTTCGCCAGTTGTCAGTGCACCTTACGCCGATTGCCGGGCTGGGGCGGTTGCTGGATTTTGCCCAGGCTCAGGAGATCGGCGTGGCGGTGGTGACCAATGCCCCCCGGGCCAATGCCGAGCACATGTTGCAGGCATTGGGCCTGAGCGAGCGCTTTGAGCACGTCGTGGTCGCGGAAGAACTGCCCCGCGCCAAGCCCGATCCCCTGCCCTATCTCACCGGCCTGGAGCGCTTGCAGGCCAGCGCCGAGGTGAGCCTGGCGTTCGAGGATTCGATCCCCGGCCTGACGGCAGCGGTGAAGGCCGGGATCTTTACCGTGGGCCTGGTGACCAGCCAGCGCCGTGAAACGCTGCTGGCTGCAGGGGCGCACTTGGTGATCGACGACTTCAATGATCCGCAGTTGTGGGCAGTGATTGATCGGATGGCGGGGCGATAAAACGGACTACCGGTGTAGGAGCAAGACTTGCCCGCGATGAACCTGGGACGATGAGTTGAGTCAGGCAGAGCGCCGCACGACTCGAGGTCGCCGTGCTTGGGCTTTTGATCTTGATCCACCTGCGCCGTCGGCACATTGAGCAAAGGGCGGCGAGGACTGCGTCCTCGAGCGCGGCCTCGCGGGCTCGACAGCTGCTACGGGGGATTGGGGTGTTGCCGGTAACGGGTGGTGTGGCGGGTATCGCCATCGCGGGCGAGCCCGCTCCCACAAGGGAAATTCGTACACCAGGGAAACGCAGGCCGGACGGTAGACCGAGCCTTAGGCAGCCCCCACAGATCCTCATCGACCGGAAGGCCTCAAGCAGAATTACTGTTATCGGAAGCTGCACGTTTCTTGGCATCGCAGTGGCTGAAGTAGCCCAGGATCACCCATACCGAGGCGGTGCTGCTGACGACTGCGGCATGCTCGGCGCCGGTCAACAGCATCACGCCCCACACACCGAACAATACGGCCCCGGCCAGCATCAAGTGCTTGCCCTTGATCCTTGAGCGCCATTTCATGATCTCTTCCTTGAAATTTGTAAGCTCGCAAGTCTAACGAATAGCTCATCGCCACTCGATAACCCGTCTCAGTGGTGCGTCTCAAAAATTGTCGCAATCTGCGACATCTGCACGCGCGAAAGCCCAGCCCTTTCGCCGTAAGGGCCTCTGGATACGGGCCCCGGGCAAACTGGCACAAGGGTTGCGATCAGCCTCGGCACACGAACCAGACGAGGCACCATCATGTCGCTCCCCACTCCGCTTCCCGCCGTTTCGGCGTTCATCCAGCGCGCCCCGCGCATGTTGATCGGCGCCGAATGGGTCGAGGCCGCCGACGGCCAGACCATGCCCCTGCACAACCCGGCCACGGGCGAGGTGCTGTGCGTCGTGCCCAGGGC
The DNA here is from genome assembly GCF_014236655.1 of Pseudomonas kielensis. Classification (GTDB taxonomy): domain Bacteria; phylum Pseudomonadota; class Gammaproteobacteria; order Pseudomonadales; family Pseudomonadaceae; genus Aquipseudomonas; species Aquipseudomonas kielensis. The sequence continues at coordinate 9,299 of NZ_JACMYG010000032.1, read as the reverse complement.
CACCCCGGACGATGTCGACCGGGCGGTACTCGCCGCCCGCCAGGCGTTTGATGATTCGGCCTGGACCCGCACCCGCCCGCGCGAACGGCAGAACCTGCTGTGGAAGCTCGCCGATCTGATGGAGCGCGACGCCCAGGTGCTGGCGCAACTGGAATGCCTGAACAACGGCAAGAGTGCCGCGGTGGCCCAGGTCATGGACGTGCAGTTGTCCATCGACTTCCTGCGCTACATGGCCGGCTGGGCGACCAAGATCGAGGGTTCCAGCGTGGAAGTCTCGCTGCCCTTGATGCCCGATGATCAGTTCCACAGTTTCATCCGACGTGAAGCGGTGGGCGTGGTGGGCGCCATCGTCGCCTGGAACTTCCCGCTGCTGCTGGCCTGCTGGAAACTCGGCCCGGCCCTGGCCACCGGCTGCACCGTGGTGCTGAAACCCGCCGACGAAACCCCGCTGAGCGCACTCAAACTCGCCGAACTGGTACTCGAAGCCGGTTACCCCAGCGGGGTGTTCAACGTGGTCACCGGCACCGGCATCACCGCCGGTTCCGCCCTGACCCACAACCCACGGGTGGATAAGCTGACCTTCACCGGCTCCACCGCGGTGGGCAAGCAGATCGGCAAGATCGCCATGGATTCCATGACCCGGGTGACCCTGGAGCTGGGCGGCAAATCACCGACCATTGTCATGGCCGACGCCGATCTGTCGAGTGCCGCTGCGGGCGCCGCCAGCGCGATTTTCTTCAACCAGGGCCAGGTCTGCTGCGCCGGTTCCAGGCTCTATGTGCAGCGCAAGCATTTCGACAATGTGGTGGCCGACATCGCCGGGATTGCCAATGCGATGAAGCTGGGCAATGGCCTGGACCCGAGTGTCGAGATGGGCCCGCTGATTTCCGCGCGGCAACAGCAGCGCGTCAGCAACTACATCGAGATGGGCCGGGAAAGCGGAGCGACCATTGCCTGTGGCGGCGAGCAGTTCGGACCCGGTTTTTTCGTCAAGCCGACGGTGATTGTCGACGTCGACCAGCAACACTCGCTGGTCCAGGAGGAGATCTTCGGGCCGGTGCTGGTGGCCATTCCGTTCGATGACGAAGCCGAGGTGTTGCGCATGGCCAATGACAGTCCTTATGGCCTGGGGGCGAGCATCTGGTCCAACGACCTGGCGGCGGTGCATCGGATGATTCCGCGGATCAAGTCCGGCTCGGTCTGGGTCAATTGCCACAGCGCCCTCGACCCGGCGCTGCCTTTTGGTGGCTACAAGATGTCCGGTGTGGGTCGGGAGATGGGGTATGCGGCGATCGAGCATTACACCGAGTTGAAGTCGGTGTTGATCAAGCTGTAGCGCTATCGCGAGCAGGCTCCCACAGGGGGGTGTGATCGATCCCCCTTGTGGGAGCCTGCCTGCTGGCGAAAAGGCTCGTCCAGTCAGCACCAATCTCAGGGCTGGTAGCCTTGCGCCAATAACCAGCGCCTGACCATCGTCCCCTGCTCTGCCGTCAGCTCCGCCAACGCCTGTGCCGCCGGCTGACTCGCCAATCGCCGCAGCAACGGCGCCAGTTCCACGCCGTGCACGTGCCAGATCCCCAATGGCTGGTCCGCTGTGATCACCACTTCGGCCTCATCGACAAAACCGTCCTTGAGCACCGGTGCCCGTTCAATCCGCAGCGCGGAAAAATCTGCTTCGGCGTGTGCCACGAAGGTGTCCGGCCACTGCCGGCGAGCCTGCCAGAATGGCTGCTGGGGCCAGCGCTGTTCGTCGGCATAAAAGTCCCGGCCGATGCGTGCAAACCTGAGGAACAATTGTTCCACCCGCCTCTGGTGAAAACCCTGGGCCAGGGCCGCCCGCTCGGGTTTGCGCAGCAGGGTGTTGATCACTACCGGGGCCTGCAGGGCCGATGACAGGGACTGGAAAATACCGTTACCAGACAACGGGTCGACGGCCATCGCCGCATCACCGACCCGGATCCAGTTGTCGCCACACACCTGCGAGGACAATATCGCGGTGCTGCTGCGAGCATGCAGTTGCAGGTCGAGTTGCACTGTGTCGGCAAAAAACGCCCGGGCCAGGGCCGAAGCCGCGCGCTGCTGGCGACAGTAGTCGAGCAACAGGGCCTTGGCCGGCAAGGTGGCACTGGCCACGTCCACGGTCCATTGCCAGTAACACTGACCGTCGGCCCGCCGGGCCATCCATGCCCAGCCTTGCTCCAGGCTTTCCACCGCGCTGGCGGTGCTGCCCGGGGCCCCCTGCCAGCGATTGAGGAGGCTGACCGTCGCTGGTCCGCGCAAGCCTTTACCGAGAGCCGGGGCCTGGCGCCCGCGAGCCTCGATGAGGAAGTCCGCCTGTAGCGGTTCGCACCCCTGGATCTCGATCCTATGTCCCGTTGCGCTCGACCGAACGTTCAGCACCCGGCCTTCGATCACCTCGACGCCCGCCCGGCGCAGGTCCTCGCGCAAGCCGCGGTCAAAGCTCGGGCGATCCAGCAGGTACTCGATGTTCTGCGCATGCTGCTGACCGTTCCAGGACACCTGTCGCTGGGACGCCAAGGCCCCCTGCGCCAGCGCCTGTTCCAGCCCGGCGCCACGCAAGGCTTCCAGCACCCGCAGGGAAACGCCTTCCAGTGCTGCAAATCGCCGCCACTCGCTGACTAGCGTCACCGGATAACCCAGCCGGCGCAGGCCCAGCGCAGTGGCCGCGCCGGCCGGTCCGGCCCCGAGGATCACGAGTGTTTTCATGGGCCGCTACGCCGTTCAGGGCCACGGTAGTGGGCGTTGTCCCGCAACCACTGGATGACCTGCCCATTGCTGGCCTGGGGGTGGGCCAGCAGGAACGCGGTTATGTGCCCGCTCAACGCCGCACAGCCGAGGCTGGCGCCGGACTGGCCCGGGGAGGTGCCCTGCACGCAGGCGGCGAAATCCGCCTGGGCACTGTTGAGCCACGACCACTGCGGTTCGGCGCAACGGGCATCGCCGGTCACCCGCAGCACCTGTGGATAATTGGCTGGAAACACCCCCGCGCCCTGCGCCGGACTGGAAGCACACAGCAATACGCCGCGGGCCACCGCCGCCGCGCAGGCTTGGCGCAGCAGGCTGCGGTCCTGGCGCAGGCCGAGGCTCAGGTTGATCAGGCGAACGTCCTGCGCCACCAGCCAGTCGATCGCGGTGGCGATCTGCAAGGCGCTGGTGACCCCGCGCCGATCAAACACCTGGGCCACGCAAAAGCGCGCGGTGGGCGCGCGCCGGCTGATGGCCTCGAGCACCGCGCTGCCATGGCCCAGCGGATCGTCGCACAGCGCGCCTTCGGCCAGCCCATCGTCCAGCAGGGAGAAGCGTCGCCCCACGACCACTTGCTGGCGTTGCGCCGTCGAGTGGCCGCTGTCGACCACGCCGATCAATAGCTCAGGCTTCATGCAGCACCGTTTTTGCAATGAGCAGGCCGTCGAGCAGTTCAAAGCGCAAATCGGCATCGGCCAGGGTCGAGGGACGGTGGCTGATCAGGATCCGCGTGCGCCCGGCAAACAGTCGGTCGATGGCTTCGATGACGTCGCGCTCGGTGGTTTCATCCACCGCCGAGGTGGCTTCGTCCAGCACCAGGATCAAGGGGTCCTGCAACAATGCCCGCGCTATGGCGATCCGCTGTTTCTGCCCCCCCGAGAGCTGCTGGCCGCGCTCGCCCAGAGGGCTGTCGAGGCCTTCGGGCAACGACTCGATCAGGCTTTCGAGTTGCGCCAGGCGCGCCACTTCGGCAATCGCCTCGCGGCTGGCGTCTGGCATCGCGTAGGCCAGGTTGTCAGCCAGGCTGCCGCGAAACAGCACGATGTCCTGGCTGACCACGGCAATCCGCCGGCGCAATTGGAACAAGTCCAGCTCCCGCAGATCGACCTCCCCCAGCAATACTCGACCGGACTGCGGATCGTGATGGCGTTGCAGCAGGTCGATCAGGGTCGACTTGCCGACACCGGAGCCGCCGCTCAAGGCGACCTTCAGGCCGTAGGGAATGCGCGCCTCGATGCCGCGCAAGGTGCTCGGGCGTCCGGGGTGGCTGAAGTGCACGTTGTCGAAACGCAGCTCACCGCAGGTGGGCATCGGTTGTGGTGTGAGCGGGGTCAGCACGCTCGGTGTTTCGCCCCGCAGCTCCATCACCCGGCCGAGGCTGACGGTCATGCGCTGGATCGCCACGTACAGGCCCAGCAGGCTTTGGACTGGCCCCACGGCCATGCCCAGGTAGGTGGAAAAGGCGATGAGTGCACCCAACTGCCAAGTGCCCTGCACCACCCAGTAACCACCGATCAGGAACGCACAGGCTCGCGACAGAGAGGTCAAGGTGCCTGGTACCGCCTGGGTGAAGAACTCGGTGACCTGCAGGCGCAGCAACTGGCTCATGTAGCCCTGGCCCAGGGATTCCAGGCGTCGCGCTTCGCGTTGTTGCTGGCCGGCGGACTGGATGAATTTCATCACCGGCAGGGTCTCGACCATGAACGAGGACATGTCCGCCGAGCGCTCGCGCAACTGCCGCACATCCCGTTCGACCTTGCGCCGCATCCAGCGCAACCAGAGCACATCGAGGGGAATCAGGATCAACGCGAGCAACGACAGTTTCCACGACAGGGTCAGCAGCATGGCCACCGCGCAGACCAGGCCGATCACGCTGGATACCGCCGAGAACAGCGAGTCCACGGCAAAGCGCTGGATCTCCGCCACGTCGCCATCCAGGCGCGACATCAGGTCGCCGATCCGCCGTTGTCCGTAGAATCCCGGCGACAGGGTTTGCAGGTGGCGGTACAGGTCGTCACGCAGGGCGAACAGGATCCGCCCCGAGAGCCGGGTGTGCAGGTAACGGTTGATCCCCGACAGCGCCGTGCCAAGCAACCCCGCGCCAATCATCAGCACGGCGATCAATACCAGCATGGAGAAGTCGCGGGCCAGCAAGCCGTCGTCGATCAGCAGTTTGGTCAGCCACGGCTGCACCAGGACCAACAGCGAGGCGCACACTGACAAGCCCAGCAACCCAGCGATCGCCAACCGGTGCGGACGCACGAAGCTGTACAGCCAGGCCAGCGCGGCCTCCAGCGCCTGGGGGTTGGGGCTGTCGACCAGCCTGACCATCAAGCGCCGCATCAACTGCGCAACTGTTTGAGCTTGCGGTACAGGGTCGCGCGACTGATGCCCAGGGCGTCGGCGGCGGCCGAGACGTTGCCTTGGTGGCTGTCCAGGGACTGGCGAATCAGCTCCAGTTCGTTCTCGCGGATGCTGCCGGCCTGCGGGCGTTCGCAGGCGTTCAATTCGTCGAGCATGCTGTCGGGCAGGTGATCCAGGGTCAGTACGTTGTCCCCGGACTCGCGCATGGCCAACGCGGTGCGCAGGACCATTTCCAGTTGGCGGATGTTGCCCGGCCAGTGGTAACCACCGAGCAGGCGGTTCAAGTCGTCATGCAGGACTACGGCCGGGGCGTCCAGCTTGACCAGCAGACGCGCGACCAGAGCGCTGAAATCCTCGCGCTCACGCAAGGCCGGAAGCATCACGCTGATGCCGTTGACCCGGTAAAACAGGTCTTCGCGAAACAGTTTGTCTTCCACCAGGCGCTTGAGGTCGCGGTGGGTGGCGCAGATCAGCGCGACGTCGATGTCCTGTTCTTCACCGGCCCCCAGCGGCGCCACCTTGCGATCCTGCAGTACTCGCAACAGGCGAGCCTGCAGGGCCAGGGGCATGTCGCCGATTTCATCGAGAAACAGGGTGCCGCCGTGGGCCTGCTGCAAGCGCCCGATCATGCCGCCGCGCCGCGAGCCGGTGAACGCGCCTTCGCGGTAGCCGAACAGTTCCGACTCGATCAGGCCTTCGGGGATCGCGGCGCAGTTCACTGCTACGAACGGTTTGTCACAACGGGCGCCGGCCAGGTGCAGGGCACGGGCGATGACTTCTTTGCCGGTGCCGGTTTCCCCCAGCAGCAACACCGGCAGTTCATTGGCCAGGCCCTGACGGGCCATGCGCAAAGCGCGGGCATAACGCGCATTGTTGCCGGCCAGGGCTTCGAGGTCCACAGGCGCCTTGAGCGGTTTTGCGCTGCTGCGCGGCGGTGTGCTGAGGTTGATGGAGCGCTGGGGCGCGCGCAGGGTTTTGTAGAAGAACTCGCCCTTGGCCGTTTGCAGGCTGCCGACCCCGCCTTGCTGCAGACGCGCCAGCAGTTGCAGGCCGTCGACTCCGAGAAACTCTTCGCAGCGGCGTCCGACCAGGGCCGAACGCTCAGCGTGCAGCAACTGGCAGGCCTGGCCGCTGACCGCGAGGATCTGCCCGCCCAGACTCACGGCCAGCAGGCCTTGCCAGGGGGATTCGAGGTATTGCCGGCGATTGTGGAACGCCAGGACGATTTCATCCGGATAACTGGCGTTGAACACCCGGCTTTCGATCTGGCTGACGGCCATGGCCAGTAACGCGCTGCTGTCGTGGGCGCGGCCCAGCGGGCCTTCGCGGGTGAGGTCGAGCACCCCGAGGATGTCGCCGTGGGGGCATCGGATGGGGACGGAGGTGCAAGAGAAATCGCTCAGGCGATCGAGGTAGTGTTCGCCGCAATCGATCAGCGTCGGTCGCGCTTCCACCAGGGCGGTGCCCAGCGCGTTGGTGCCGCGAACGGCTTCGCTCCAGCAGGCGCCGAGGGTGATGTCCTGCAGTCCGCTGCCTTTGAGGCGATCGGCACGGCCTTCGACCGCCAGGATGGTGGCGTCGGCGTTGGCGAGGATGATCAGCCCTTCCTTGCCCTGGCGTTCGGCCAGGTAGTCGATGGCGGGCAGGGCGGCGTCGATCAGCAGTCGATTGCTGGCCAACAGCACGTCCAGGCTCGCGCTCGATTCCAGCGCCAGTTCATGCTTGCCGTTGAAGTGCACGCCGTGGCTGAGGCTGCGTCGCCATGAAGCATCGATTTCCGCGCGCAACACGCCGTCGGGGACTTCGCCTTCAAGGTGCAGTTTTTCCCGGGCGAGCCGGGCTTCGTGTGGCAGCTTTGGGGTTGTTGTTTTTATAAGGCTCATCAAGCGCTCCGGATCGGTCCGCCCAGTACCTCGCCGGGCCATGTCCATACTCGCGACGAAGCACGCGAGTCATGGCCAAATGTCTACACCCGGTTCAGATGGCAGTAAAGGGAAGTTTGCCCGATGACTCGGACAGCACTTTCCTCAAGCAAAACCTGCGCCATGGACAATCGGCGTCGCCTTCTATGTTTACGTTAACGTCAAGCACCTGGCAAGCCCCAAGCAGGCGAACTTCATACCTGAGGATCGCCGTGAGCCTTGCTCGGGCTGGCGTACTGTGGCTTCAGGTGGCCGTCGTTGTCCAGCAGCCAGGCATCCATGATCTGCCGCACCACGGGACCGGCGACACGACCGCCGGCCTCGCCGTTTTCGATCATCACCGAGATCACGATTTTCGGGTGTTCGGCTGGGGCAAAACCGACGAACAAGGCGTTGTCGCGGTTACGCTCCAGGGTTTTCGCCCGGTTGTAACGTTCGCCTTGCTTGATCGCCACCACTTGGGCGGTACCACTCTTGCCGGCGATGCGGTACTGGGCACCCGCCGCTGCAGCGCGGGCAATGCCGCGCGCATCGTGCATGACCATCTGCATGCCGTGGTTGACCTGCTCCCAGTCGCGTGGGTCTTTCAACAGGATGTTGGGCATTGGGTGCTCATCCACTGGCGCGATGCCGTCGACGCTCCTGGCCAGATGCGGACGGTTCCACACGCCCTTGTTGGCAATCAGTGCCGTGGCCTGGGCGAGCTGCAAGGGGGTGACTTGCATGTATCCCTGGCCGATGCCGAGGATCACGGTCTCTCCCGGGAACCAGGCCTGGCGGCGCGTGGCGCGTTTCCAAGCGGGCGATGGCATCAGGCCGGCGGACTCTTCGAACATGTCCAATGAGACTTTTTCGCCGAGGCCGAACATGGCCATGTAGTCGTGCAGGCGGTCGATGCCCAGCTTGTGCGCCAGGTCGTAGAAGTAGGTGTCGTTGGAGCGCATGATCGCCGCGTCCATGTCGACCCAGCCGTCACCACTGTGGTTCCAGTTGCGGTACTTGTGGTCGAAGTCGGGCAATTGGTAGTAACCCGGATCGAAGACCCGGGTCTGTGGCGTCACGACCCCGGTGTCCAGGCCGGCGATCGCCACCTCTGGCTTGATGGTCGAGCCCGGCGCATACAGGCCGCGCAGCACGCGGTTGAACAGCGGGCGGTCGATGGAATCGTGCAGTGCGGCGTATTGTTTGAAGCTGATGCCGGTGACAAACAGGTTGGGGTCGAAACTCGGTTTGCTGACCATGGCCAGCACCTCGCCGCTGGCCGGGTCGAGGGCGACCACCGAACCGCGCCGATCCCCCAGTGCGGCTTCGGCCGCCTCTTGCAGTTTGACGTCGAGGCTGAGGATGATGTTTTTCCCGGGAATCGGGTCGGTGTGCTTGAGCACCCGTAGCACACGGCCCTGGGCGTTGGTCTCGACCTCTTCGTAACCGACGTGACCGTGCAGCTCGGACTCGTAGAACTTCTCGATGCCGGTCTTGCCGACCGACTGGGTGCCGCGATACTCCACCGAGTCCAGGGTCTTGGATTCTTTCTCGTTGATCCGCCCGACATAACCGATGGAGTGGGCAAAGTGCGCGCCCAGCGGATAGTTGCGCACGAACTGCGGCTCGACATCGATGCCAGGCAAACGGAACTCATTGACGGCGAGGATTGCGATTTGCTCTTCGCTCAACTCGTAGAACAATGTCACGGGGACAAAAGGATGGCGTATCTGTTTCAGTGCCTTGTCAAACAGCGCGCGGTCTTCATCAGGCAGGTGCAGCAGGCTGATGAGGGTATCCAACTCGCCCTTCACATCGGTGGCGCGCTCACGGGTAAGGATGAGGTTGTAGCTGGGGCGGTTATCGGCCAGCAGCACGCCGTTGCGGTCGTAGATCAGGCCACGCGTCGGGGTGATGGGGAGCACGTGCACCCGGTTGTTTTCGGAGATGGTCGAGTGGTAGTCAAATTCGACGACTTGCAGGATGTACAAGCGCACCACCAAGGCACAGGTGATGGCCGCCACGAGCAGCGCGCAGGCCATTAGTCGCTTGTTGACCAAGCGATTTTCTTTCTCGTGGTCCTTGATGGGGATGGGCTCAGGCATTTCTACGGCAACTCTTTGACTGGATTAACCGCCGGTCCCTGGGCGTGTCCTCAGTCCCTTGAAAAATGAGCTGCACCTTACCAAAACCCTGGGTCCCCTTCAGGGTTAATCCACCCAATGGCGGCCCTGGAGCATGAAAGTTATGTCAGGTTGGCGCCGG
>NZ_JACMYG010000031.1 GCF_014236655.1 Pseudomonas kielensis | reverse complement strand
CGCGAAAAGAAGTCCGATTGCTACTTTCATGTCCCTCTCCTTGCAAATGTTAGTTTAGATACTTCAGCACTCAGCATAGGTTGTGTTTGTCGAGTTGTTATTAAATTTCTAAAATGCTCAGTCCTACCCAACAGTTGCATTGGCACTGACCAGCGACGGATGCCGTACACCCACCAAAGCATGGCGGACGTTCTTCACATTGCCTTTCTGAGTCGCATCACCTGGTTCATTGCGCCTTACGGAGTTGTGTTCAGCATTTCCAAAATACTACTTAACCGCATAAGGGCGACCGCATGAAAACTTTGAGATTTTTCCTGCCGCTGTTCCGTAGCTCCCTTTGCTGGGTGCTTGGGCTGGCGATCACTGGAAGCGTAAATGCCGGGGAGCGCAATGCCCCTCGCACCTCGTCCGCAACCGTAACCATGAGTTCGAATCCAGACCTGTCAGGTGTGATGAATATCTATTTGGATGGACGCATAGATGCAGACGTAATGGGGCGGCTGAATACCTTCGCTTACCTCAAGGGCCGCAACGGTGTGATCGTTCACCTCAACTCCTTTGGCGGCAGCATGCGGGCAGGGCTTGCGCTCGGCCGTCGCATTCGTGAACTCGGGTTTTCGACCCAGGTTGGCGTGAAGGGTGTGTCGTCGATTAGTGATGAAGCGGGCATTTGCGAGAGTGCATGCGTCATGTTGCTTGCCGGCGGGCGCTTCAGGCTGATTCAGCCAGACTCGGTGGTGGGCGTTCACCAGTTCGCTGCACCTGACCAAGCTACCTCACAGCAGGTAATGGCCGATGCGCAGATCTTCTCGGCCGCAACGGTCAATTTCCTCCGCGACATGGGGGTTAGTACTCAGCTCTTCAGTTTGATGGCGGTAACTCCTACCAGTGCGATGCAGAAGCTGTCGGTGGCCGATCAAGTCAACCTCGGCTTGATGAATGCGGGGAAAGAAGTTGCCGTCTGGGGTATCGAGAGTGAGCAGGGTGCTCTTGTCCTGAAAGGTGTGCAAAGCACCATCAGCAGCACTGTTGAAATTCAACTGGCATGCACCGCTCAGCAAGACGTTTTGGTAGCTGTGATGGTCGACGCCGGCGGGAAAGGGCAAGTCCGCAGTGTGGATCTGCTGGTTGATGGTCGGACGTCCGCGGTCGAACTCAGGCAACCGGTTCAAATGATGGGTCGAACGGCGATGTCTGACTTCCCACCCAAAGCTGAGCAGTTGGTGGAGATGCAACGTGCCAGGTCGGTTGGGGTGCGCTTCCGTTTCGACGATCAACGTCAATCGATGTACGCGATCGATGTGCCTACACAAGCCAGCGCCTTGATAGGTGGGTTCGTTCAACTTTGCCATGGAGCACAGAAGGGCGCGACCGTACAGCGTTGAAGGCAATTACCGTTGCGTGTTCAGCATTCCCTGAAGCAAGTAACTCTGATCCGGGGCCATCGCCTTCGGCACAACGCCTTTCAAGGAAATGACGATGAACATCGAAGAAATGCACACCCAAGACATTAATGACGTGCTCTCAGCTGGCCGCCTGTGCCTCTGCGACAAAGTGACAAGCACCCAAACTGAAATGTTCCGTGCGTTATTCGGCGGCGTGATTGTCGGTGGCTCCAAACCGTTCGGTGAAAAGCTCGATGCCTACACCGCTAACAAACATCGCGTGCCGGAAGTTCTGGGTGCTCTTGCCGTCGAGCTGGAACGTCGCGGCCTCTAATCCAATTGCCCAGTTCGCCGGGTATTCAAGGAACAAACCATGAAATCGAAATACAAAGCTTTTGTAGGTGCGCTCGTGTCCCTGTTGTTGGTGATTCTTCTCGGATGGTCACTTGCTGGCGAATTCGAAGCAGCAACCGTTGCCGAAATTCAATCTGTAACTGCTGATTCGAATTGCGCTAAACAAATGCTCCAGGATGCGAATCGCTGGGGGCAGGAAATTCGTCGGCGGGACCTGAAATCAGTGAAGAAACAGTGTGTCTCCATCGATCAACAATCCAAAGCCTTCGAGTAGGGAGAAATCTATGACCGGTAATGAACGTGAATTTGTTCTCGAACAACCAGGTATGCCTCCTTACCCGTATCAATGGTCCAACGATATTGCTGGAGTCGACTGCACGGGACCGTACTACGCAAGTGAACCGCCAGAGGACTGCACTCAAGTTTGGGGGATGGTCTTTAGCCTTCCAGACAACGGTGGGTACCTCGCTGGATGGAGCTGCGGTGAGATGGACCTTTCGGGCGTATCAGATCACGTGCACAAAAGCCTGATCGAGGCGGCGAATGCCGCTGAGCAGATGGCAAAAGTGCAGGCCGAAAAACAACGAATCGAATCGCTCAACGACTAACCGAAAAGGAATTTGACCATGTCGCAGTCCAATCCGAACACCGTTAAAGTTGGTGAATTTCGCCAGCGCTATGAACACCTGTACCGCAAACTCAGTGACTACCATGCGTGCTGCTCTGCCGAAGAGGTTCGCACCTGGAAACGTGTAACCCAAGCCCTCCTGGAAGAAGTTTCGGCACTCAAATGTGGTCGCGCATCCCCCGAGGATCTCGATGCACACAGGCATGCCGTTGCTGCTGTAACCGAACGTCTCGCGGCGGCTGACCAGCGCATCGAGGCTTACGCAATGATAAATGCTGCGAAAGCGGCGCTCCAACAACCCACCAGGCCAGCTCTGAGGCTGATTCAGGGTGGAAAGCTCCACTGACGCATGTTATGCGTTGCAGTGATCGCATATGTCCCACCAAGCCCCGCACAGCACACGCTGGCGGGGTTTTTCTTTTCCGGGTTCCGAAATATCAGCGCCAGCCTATCGAGATCCCCCAGCTAACTGCGACCTGCTCTTCGATCTGCTTTGGCGTTTGCGCCATACAGTGAAGCCTCCCTAGAATGGGCTTCCACTACGACTTACTAAGGAAAGCCTCATGCGCTGTGAGATTCAATTGCTGGATAGTGCAAACAAACCCTGGTTCGAAGGATCCCGTGAATTGCCGGCTGACTACATCCTGAAGATAGCCGCCGAGCGCAAGCCTTTAGTCATGGAGAAGGGCATCGAGTTTGGGCAAGGGGCAATCCCTTTTTTCGGCGGTGAATTGGTCAAGGTCGTGAAGGCAGGCGGCAACGAGGACGCTATTGATAAGGCGGTTCTTGAATTCGTACTGGCCACTGTAGTGGTTGAAAGTTGCATGGGCATCGAGGACCAGGTGTTAGCGAATCGCCAATTCAACCTTGCGGTGCATGCAGACGGCGCCGTGCGATACGACCGCGTGGATAAGTAGACAACCTGACTTTCCGTGAATGCTCCGAAGCGCGGGCCTGCGAGCTCGCTTTCGGAGTCCAGTTCTTGAATGGGAATGCTCGCAAATGGTTTTGACAGGTGCGTTTAACGCACCTATAGTTCCAAGTAGACACCTACTTGGAAATCGCTGACATGGCTGCCAAACCACTGAAACACACCGATGTTGCTCTTGGGAATCTGATGACCTACAGCGCCTGCTCTGAAGCTCTAGAAGGGATGGAGATGTGCGCCTCCAATGTGATTGGTGGCGGCAAGGCTTTTTTCAGTGGCAAGCAGACGGTGTTCACCGCGACGGCGCAAAAGAAATACAGCGCCATCCAGGCGAAGATGCAGCGGATGGCAGAGCGGCTCTCTGATGACGAGGAGTCGGCCATGCCAGATGTTCCTCAACGGCAACAACTGCTTTCATCCATGGCCCCCAACTCTGATTGCCAGGAGGTACTTGGTATTGCATCGCTGCCTTCAAGTCCGGACGATCCGGAAAATATGATGGCTGCCACACGCAAAGCCCTCATCGCTGCACTACAGCAACTGCACCCTGAACTCCAGTGGGGCGAATACCCTCTTGGAGATTACGACCAGTATGCCGAAGTCGATGCCCCGGAAATTCTTGTGTGCTTCAGCAATGAAGAAGTGCAGCTGGACGAAGGTCTGGTTGATCCCTACTCGACGATGATGGGCGAGCTTTGCGACCCTTCGCAATGGGGGCTTTCGGAGCACGCCGCACAGCTCATCCAGGCCCACAACAGGGTTTTCATGGCCAACTATCCGGGTTCGATGGTCCGCGCCAGCACGAATCTTGATTGCCGGTACAAGGCTATCCCACGTGTTTTACCCCATGGGCATTGATTGTTCAGGGCGTTGCTTCGGAGAGTTGGAAAAAATGGTATTAAAGATTCTGCTGATGATCATTGCTGCTATCGCGGCAAACTGGTTTTGGTTCGAGCAACCGTTTTTGACGCGGATGGCTGCCGGCATAGTGGCGGCGCTGATTGTCTCTTTCGTTTGCGATCGTTGGGTACTCGGTGAAGGGAAATAGGCATGGGTCGCAAGCTGCTGTTATTTCTCGCCCTGGCCGCTGCTGCTTCATTTGCGACGGGAAATTATTGGATTATCGCAGTAGCGCTTCTGGTTGAATTTGGGGTCGTTCTGCTTGTTGTTCCGGTGATCAATAATCGGTGCAACATGCAGTACATGGCGGATTTACGAAAGCTGAATCGCGGGAACATGGATCTGCAATCAGGGTGGGTCAAAAAGCCATGGCAGCATGATGAGGGTGAGTGTATGCGGCAAAAAGAAATTCTTGCTGCGAAGATCGAAGCGTATGCCGTTGAATCAGCTGCTTGGCGGAAAAAATCCATCGAGTAGGAATTTGTGGACTTGGCCTAAGGTATAGGCCGCCCAGAAGCCCCAAGCTCTGTCTGCACACGCTGGGGCTAATTCAGAAGTAGGGCGCACATTTTCGCGTCTTTGATTGCTTGTCTCTCCTGTTACCCGTCTGCGTGCTGCACCTTCCACTGAACATCCCAATTAGTGATCTGGCACTGGGGGGTAGTTCCACGGCCGGCGGCAATGCCATCGACGTGATCGTTCTCCCGGTCGATGAATTTGACCTCACCACACCCCTGAAAACGAAGCTTGAACAACTGGGCCCCGAGAGAGGTGGCTCCAGGGATCAAGCCAGTAGTGTCCCGCTGATTTTGGCCAGCGTGCTGACGAACAGCGTCGACGATCATGCCGTCAGCCGTTTTGCGAACGGTCAAGGTCGGAGCAACGTCGCCGGAGCTGGCGGCCGTGGCGGTGTTCAGGACTGACGCGAGGGCGAACAGGCAAAAGAGTTTTTGGCGCATGCAGGTGTTACTCGGTGGAGGGTTCAAACAAGAGCATGCCGGCCGGCAGATCTCACCGCCAGCCAAAATAGGGTCTAGAAATTCATGCGCAAGGCGCACCTGGTTATCGGCACTTGTTCGGCATCACCGATGCATACAGACAACCCGTATCGGAGCCTCACAATGAACAACACAAAACCGACAGTCATCGCCTTGCTGCGCAACACGGCCCAGATCTATGTGGGGCAAAGTCGATTCAGTGACAAGCCAGTCTTCCTGGTGGAGGCGAAAAGCGAAAACCACGTGTATGAGCTGCGTGGTGATGCCACCACGAATGATCATTACGCCGCACTGGTCGCCGAGTTTGGCGACATCATCAGCAAGCCTGGCCCCGGCGCCAAATTGAATTCAATCGAATTCAACACTGGCCGTCAGTACAGCCCTGAGGGTCAGCTCATTGAAGCGTGGGTCGTAGCGATTGACCAATCGATCCCCGAGTGGCCAACCATAGTGGTGTATTTCAAAGACCGCAGCAGAATGATCGACGGCCTGGTGCGCGTTCGCTCACTGACCGAAAAAGATGTGATGGAGGCCTATGACCATGGTCGCTATGAGCCAGCCTGATCATCAACCCCGAATCGAGTGCAAAGCGATGGCAACCATCAACAAGTTCACGAAAATCACCGGCTGGAAACAGCGCGAGGAGGTTCAGGAGCTCGGCGATATTTCAGGCATGGTTGCTGAGCCTGTGATTCGAACGATCCTGGGCGGCCGTTCGGCCACCGTTTCCGGGTGGTTCGATGAGGCTTCCGGCAACGGCTATGAAGTAGCTGAAATCACCCTTCACACCTGGGAGCTTAGCTAGAGGACAAACGCAACACACCAGCCCGCATTTATGCGGGCTTTTTCATGGCTGTAATTTGTGAAAAGGCCCATCGGTGACCATCGCAGCTGTTTCCTGTTCGGTGTTGGCCATCTCCATTTGCAACGTTCAACCCTTTTTCCTCATATCCAACGGTAAAGACAGCCCTTACTGGAGCCTCCGAATGAACACCACAAAATCGACAACCAGCGCCGAGCAGTGCATCTCTGCCCGGGTCTCTGCGGATAGCGAACTGACGCCCTCTGAACTCGACGAAAAATACAATCCTTCTGGTGGCGGCGAACACCCAGACCACACGCGATCTGAGTGGCGGGAAGCCGTTGCTCAGGATTTAACGCTCAGCGGTTACTGGGAATGGGTGGCGCACACCTTGTCTCTCTGATGGAACTGATTTAGTGACACGCCCGGCTCGCCGGGCTGCATCGCCACTTAAAGGAAAATTAGCATGAGGCCTGACGAGCTGAAGATAGTGTTTGATAAGTACCCACCCTCTGCTGTGGGGAAGTATCGACTGACAGTTGGCACACCGTATAAGGCGCTGAAGCTTGACGATGCCCTTGGACTGTACGCGCTGGTAGACGATGCTGGTGTCAAGTTCAACGTCTCCACCTACGGGGCAGGTTATACGAATGATGGCTACTGGCATGTTATCGGTCAGACCGGCTGCTGAACAAACTGATCCATGAAAAGGGTACGGCAAGTTGTGGATTTGATGTTCATCGGTGGGATTTCCTAAAAATGCCGCGCTTCGTGGCGTACCGTAAGTAACGAGGAATGCACATGATAGTCAGCACGACGATGGATCTTCAGTTGCTCGCAGAAAAGATGGGCAGTCTCACAGGACTGAACATGGACGGTTTCGCGGGCCTGAAAAAAGCTCAAGTAATGCGTGACACTGCATTAGTTGAAAAATACGACGGAGTTGAACTTGATGCTATTCCTGAGTCGGAATGGCGAGAAATGCTGGATCATCAAGACATTTGCTTCTGACTGTCTAAACGACTTTCGAAATCAGGCCAGTTCGCCAGGCTACTACCTAGCCTAAGGACAGAAACAGGTACCGCCCCGATTTAGCATCTGCTGATCGGGGCTTTTTCATGACCTCGCCGCAGGCAGGAACACTCTCCCCAGGCGGCAGCAGCTTTACAAGCGTCTGCTCGGCATCACCTGAAGACACGCAAACGCAACCTCAGGAGATTGCATAATGGGAAGCCTCACCTCGATACCCGCCAGCGCCGGTGCAATGCCGCTTGCCGTTTGGCGAGGGGAAAAAGGTCAACGGTTACGCCGAGCACTGTCACGCCATGAGCGCATGGTGGTCAGGGCTTGCTCTGATGACAACGTCACAAGCCGCCGGCTCATTCAATTGGATAAACGCTACGACCGGATCATTTTGGCCGCCATAACTTGGGTGCCACGATAGTCATCGGCACTCAGCTCTCTTATTCACGCAACACCATAGACCCCTGCCATCGGCCGGGGTCTTTTTTGCTTTAAAAATGCTGTTTCAGATTCGTAACGCGTATGTGTAATATTGGCGCATCCCATGAGCCTGCGAGAGAATCGGTATGCCCGTCATAAGTTCCGTGATTCACACGATCGACAAGAAGCCAGATGGAAGCCCTGCAATCCTGCATCTCCGTCACACTGAGCTGCCGCAAACCGACGTCCTCGAGAACTTGCTGAGCGACTTCAATGACGCCTACAACGGTAAGCAGTCGAAGGGCTGGGGCCTTTTCCATGCTGAATCCGGCGCTTATCCGTTCAGCGGCTGGCTGAAGGCCTACTTTGAAGGGAAGAACGACTTCATGCAGTTCAGCCGGGATGCTGTTGAGCACCTCACGAAGCTGATGGAAGAATCGAACTTGTCCGTCGGCGGGCACGCGATGTTCGTGCACTACCGGCAAGGCCTGACCGATTACCTTGCGATCGCACTGCTGCACCAAAGCACGGGTGTGAGCCTGGACCAAGAAATGAATGTGGTCGCGGCACCGCATCTGGACTTTGGCCACGTCCACCTGGCGGCCCGGGTGAATATCTCGGAATGGCAAAGTAATCCCGCATCGAGACAATATGTGTCCTTCCTCAAGGCCAAACAGGGACGGCGAGTCAGTGAGTACTTCCGCGATTTCATCGGCTGCCAAGAGGGCGTCGATTCGGCGGGCGAAACCCGAACCCTTTTGAAAGCCTTCAGCGACTTCGTAGAGACCGAGGATCTACCTGAAGAGTCCGCTCGTGAAAAGACGCAGACACTGGTCCAGTACGCCAGCAGCCAAGCCAAAATGGGGCAGGCCGTCGGCCTGTCTGAACTGTCGGAGCTGCTCGATGAAGACAGACCACGAGCGTTCATTGAGCATTTGCGTACCCAGGATTATGGCCTGAGCGAGGAGTTCCCCGCTGACAAGAAGGTCTTGAACAAATTCAGGCGTTTTACCGGGCGGGCAGAAGGGTTGTCCATCAGCTTCGAGCAGCACCTGCTGGGGAACAAGCTTGAGTTTGACGAACAAAACGGCACTTTGCTGATTCGTAGTCTCCCGACGCAGTTGCTGGAGCAACTCAAGCGGGCAACAGAGGCCTGAGTATGGGGCCCGTTGACGAATTCAAGGCGATCAAAGTGCGGGTGACTGAGTGCCTGCACTTAGCCTCCGCGCATTTTGGCAAAACGTTCCCGGATATCCCCGTCAAGTTTGACCTGACGGGGAGAGTCGGGGGGTATTACTGCTACCACAAGTGCCGTGCGACTGGGAAGGTAACCCAATATTTCCGATTTAACCGGGTACTGGTCCGCGAAAACCTAAAGGAGTACCTGGACCAGATCTGTCCCCACGAAGTCGCTCATTACGTTGCTCGAACGGAGTGGGGAATGGGAATCCAGCCCCATGGGACCGAGTGGAAAAGCGTGATGATCGATGTCTTCAAACTGGCGCCCGATCGCTGCCACTCTATGGACACCTCCAGCGCGGCAAAGCGGCATTTCATATACACCTGTGGTTGCAGAGAGCATGCTTTCACCAAGACGAAGCACAACAAAGTTTTGAGAGGATACGGATACAGGTGCAGGGCCTGTAGTAAACCGCTGGTTTTTAAAAAAGAAGAGACCCCTGCCGATGCAAACGTCAACGTCATACCGAAACTCTTTGTCAGCACCGCCGACATGCCTCTCAGTGAAACCCATATCCGGCAAATACAAGCCATGATAATCGACCACACTGTGCTGGCATTGGTGGCAGATCCGCTGATGACATCCGACGCGAAACTTCAGAAATTGGGGCGGGCACTGAAAGTGTCGGCTGCCGCGGTGGCCAGGCATCAAAACCCTGCCACCCTGCCGGGCGGCGTAACTCACGCCATCATCTTTGGCGACTGCCAGATTGAAAGGCAACAGAGGGTGGCGAAGGCCTTCCAGCAGCGAGGCGTGATAGTGCGAAAGGTGAGGGCTGGTGTGGCCTGAAGAGTTTCATCAGGGTTCAGTCCGAACTGTTCTCAGTTAAAAATACCATGTTTGATTTGCGTGCGTAGCTGGGCAACGATTCCTTCGGTTTGGACTATCGTAGTAATGCATTGGCTGAAATTTGAGCTAGACGACTGGTTCGTTGCAGCAGGGCCAGCCGAACAGCTCTCATAAGTCGTCGTTTTGAATTTGGGCCTGGTAAATGCATTTTAATCAAAAAAACCCCTAATTAAAGCGCCAGAGCCACTGCATAAGTTTGTCGGAACCTATGCACTGATCTCTCAACTAATTGGAGAAATGCAATGACAATCTTGAGAAAAGCTAACGCAATTTTCGCGCTTGCACTGTCCTCTAGTATAGCTTTTGGAGTTGTCGCACCAAAAAATGCATTTGCATTGGATGCATCGGATAGGAAAACATTGCTCTATGTTGGTATAGCTCCTTGCAACAACGGGGAAGTGACGACCTTCGAAAAGCATAAAGGATGTGCGACCAATGCAATCGGATATACAATTGACGACGCAAGTGCAGTTCCTGCTGAAAACTACATAGAAGTTTTCTCGGGTAACGATGTGGGAAACAACAAAATGGTTAGCAAAGACTCAGACACTAAAAACGGGTCAACGCAGCCTATTGGGTACCTTTCAAAGAACCCGATCCCCCATGGAACCATAATTTACACTGGCGTTGAACCTTGCAATAATGGAGAAGCAACAACGAGTACAAAGCATAAGGGTTGTACAGCTGTGTTCTTAGGCTACGCGTTGCCTCTCAAACCGTAGCGCTACTTTTAGCCTGAAATCCAAGCGAAGGTCTGCAAGTTCTTCGCTTGTGTTAATGGTCTCCCATAACAGATAGGCCCCAAGCTTAGCTACGTAAAGCTCGCTTGTTTATGCGGTCGTGTTTCGCATTCCCTGAGTACTACTTACGCTCAGGGGAGCAAACCAATGATTGCAACAACCCACATAGCAGCAACCTTCGACACTCAAGTGACTGACATCGCAGACGATTGGCAGGCCCCCGAGTTTTACCGGGTGCTGGATCTGGAGAAAGCCCGTCTGGTCGTAAAGTTTGGCGACCTGGCGCACCTGTTCGTCAATGACTTTGAACGGCATGCCCGGGCGCACTTGATTGGTGATCTGTCTGCCTCGTCATTCTCGTTGGACCGCAATGCAGCCGCGGTTGAACTAGAAGTTAAAGCTACAACTTTGCAATGGATCATTGAGATGATGGGCCTTTCAGGCCTATCAGAGGAGTATGCACTCAACTCGTATCCGGAGGACGCGGCATTCGTCATCGTTTATCGATCGGTGGACTCAGGCGAACACCGCTTGTTCCGGAGTGGCGGAGGCAGCCCGGGTGCGGCACTGACTTGTTTCGCCGAACGCTACCCGCAACACTACAAGATGGTTTCAGCCCTCTACGTAGACAAACGAAGTCTCCAACAATCGGTTATGCCCGCGGCCATTGGCTAACGTTTCACCCAGACCTCATCGCGCTGCGATGGGGTCTTTTTTTTGGCCAATCCAATCCCGGGCAATCGATCTTAGAAAGAGGTCGACGCGCATTCCGAGCAATCTGTAACACGTACGCATATTTAATATTGCCATGATACGATTCCGCCAGTATTATCGATCCGTGTTCAATCCTGGCTGAACTGCTGCTGCCCTGACCGGGCGTAGCTTCAGTTAACGACTTACCGAGGGCCCGCACAGATGACGCCGCAACAATTGATCGATCAACCTGATGACCAGTACATGGGGCCTGAGCAGACCTCTTTTTTCCGTGACCTGTTGCTGTCCCAGCGTCGCGATGCGATTGCGCGGATCGAAACATTGCGCGGGGACATGGCTGGTCTTGAAAAAGCTGCTGACGAGGTGGATGTCGCACTCAACGAGCAGGAGCGGCAGGGTCTGCTGAGCGGTATCGACCGCGAGAATCAAAACCTGCGCGACATTAAGTTGGCACTCGACGCGATCGACTCCGACGAGTACGGCTGGTGCGCTGAAACTGGTGAAAAAATCGGCCTACCACGTCTGCTGTCCAATCCCCGTTCGTTGCTGACCGTTGAAGCGAAGCAGCGACGCGAGACCCAGGCCCGGCACCAGCGGGCCGCCTGATCAACCAACTCTACCCGGGCCACCCTTCGGCCCAAAAACCTCTGAGGGTTTTCCATGTCCACTTCCTCCCGTGATGCCGAAAAATTCGTGGTCCGTTTGCCTGATGGCATGCGTGGCAAGATCAATGAAGTCGCTCGCACAAATCATCGAAGCATGAATTCTGAAATTATCGAACGCCTGGACCGCACGTTGATCGAGGATGCTACGGGCATCCTGAACGTGGACCTGATGGCCCAATTGAGCATTCGCTGCAAAGAGCTCGAGGCCCGGTTGGAAGAGTTGCAAGACCAGCCTACTGTTAACTTGCTCAAGCGGGCGCTTGAACAAGTCACTCGGCGCTGTGAAGAGCTTGAAGCTCGTGCTCCAGGAGCTCAACTGAAAATTGCTGCTCGCGGCTAACAGTCATCAGGAGGCCGATATGGGCGTGCAACCTCAACCCGTAAGCGCCATTCATGTCAGCTCTCAGGCTGATCTTGGAATGGCCTATCTCGCAGCTGCGCAGCGGTACTTTTGGCTTCGTGACCAGGCACTACGCTCCGGTCGTGCCAATGTTCCCATGGTTAGATTGGGCATGGGCGACCCGCTGGGTGGATTCGAGCTCGATGTCGAAGTCGACGATGCAATGTCCAAATGGCCCCTGCTGGCAATCCCCTTTGACTACGTGCCGCCGGCGGCCGCCCTCGATTACGAGCTGACTTCTGTCGAGGCCACGTTTTTGCTCAAAGTAGTGCAAGCCCCAACCCATGAGCGAGAAGGGCTGCTGTCACGCTACGCCAATTCGGCGGGGCTCGGTGATGCAATCCGGCTGCTTTCCCAGGTGATCGGGTGCGCCAATGCCGTGATCGAAAATTGCCGAGTAGGCGCGGTCGGCCTGCTCATCACCGAGGGCGGTCTACACCCCCATGTCGCCGAGGATATCAACCTACCTACTCTGGCCGGTGCGATGTCGGGTGTGATGCTTGCAGCGGGGGTTGATCCGCGGGGCACCTGCTCTGGTTGCGTCTACCGGCACGGCACCCACGCCAATCAGTCGCCGGTGACCACCGAGGACGCCTTGTATAGCGCGTGCGGGAGCCAGAAGTTCATGTGTCACGAGAACCTGGATCAGCGCGGCAGCCCCACTCAAGTCTGCATTGGCCACGCCAAAGCCCTCAAGGAGGCGAATGAGGTGGAAATAGGCTTACTCCTCGACACAGCCCAGATTGCCCACGAAATACCGCCTGTGGTGGTGGGCAAGCACGTCTGGACCCGCTCGCTGCCTGATCGTCCCGGGCATTACTGGAACTGGGGTGGGCAACCGGGCGTGGAAGCTGATCTTGTCCAGGTTCGCCGGGATACGGTTGCGGGTTGTTTCAGTGTCACCGAAGGGCAATTGGGCCTGGCCAAACCTGTGACCTGTGCTCAGTGGGGCGGCTGGTGGGCACATGTCCAAAAGCCTGACGCGTATTCCGAGATCGCGGCGGCCAACTCGTTGCCTTTGCTGGCGAGCAAAGCCGGATAGGAGGGGGCGCCTTCCAGCTCGCTTCAGCGATCAAACCAAAATTAAATTTCCATCCGACCACTCCCTGATGTCGGAATGGCGTTCCTCTCTGGAGAAAAAACGATATGTGGTTCAAAAATCTGTTGGTATACCGACTGACCCAGGACATTCCATTCGATCCCGCGGCGTTAGAGTTGGCGCTTAAGAGCAAGCCTGCTCGGGCCTGCGCATCGCAGGAAGTGACCACCTACGGCTTTATTGCCCCATTCGGTAAAGGCGAAGATGCACCCTTGATCCATCTGAGCGGTGAGTTTCTTCTGCTGGCCACCCGCAAGGAGGAGCGAATTCTCCCGGGTTCAGTCGTCCGCGATGCCGTGAAGGAAAAGATCGAAGAAATCGAGACCGAACAGAGTCGCAAGGTCTACAAGAAAGAACGCGATCAGATCAAAGATGAAATCATCCAGGCGTTTCTCCCGCGGGCTTTTATCCGGCGCAGTTCAACCTTTGCCGCGATCGCACCCAAGCTCGGGTTGATCCTGGTGAACGGCGCGAGCCCGAAGCGAGCTGAAGACCTGTTGTCGACGCTGCGCGAGGTCATGGGGTCGCTGCCAATCCGACCGCTCACAGTAAAGGTCTCACCGAGCGCAACGATGACCGAATGGTTGAAAACGCAGAAGGCCGCCGAGGGCTTCTTCGTCCTGGACGAATGCGAACTGCGGGACACTCACGAAGATGGCGGTATCGTGCGTTGCAAGCGCCAGGACCTGACAACGGAAGAGATCGCGACCCACTTGGGCATTGGCAAGGTTGCAACGCAGCTGTCTTTGGCGTGGCAAGACAAGCTGTCGTTCGTACTCGACGACAAAATGATCATCAAGCGGCTGCGATTCGAAAGTCTCTTGGAGGATCAGGCGGCAGCTGATGGTGGGGAAGAGGCCCTTGGCCAACTGGACGCAAGCTTCACCCTGATGATGCTCACGCTCAAAGAGTTCCTGCCTCAACTCTTCTCAGCATTGGGTGGTGAAGACCAGCCGCAAGGAATTTGACGCGAGGATTTGCCAGCGGCGCTCGCCAGGTGAAGCCCCAATAGGGCCGGTAGACAGACCGTTCAGGCTTGAATCCACACCGCTGTGAAGCATCCCTCTCGTAATCAACGGTCCGTGTGGCCATTCAAATCCCCACCCTAAGCCACCATTAGGGTGGCGGTACGAGAGGTTCTCCATGTACGCATACTTTCCAAAATCGAACACTTACTGGGCTTACGATGAAAACCTCCAGCTACAAGCGATCGCCTACGTCGAACTCGATGAACTTCGATCCTGTTCGGTCTCAGATATCAACGCTCTCTTAGCTGAATCCTGCTGTGGCCTACAGAGCATTCCAAGCCTTCGTTATGAGGTTCTCGGCACGGACAATGGCCGTTGTCTGTGCATGGTCACCGGTGACATCTCGGACCTGCTGGATGAAGGCACAGCGCAGTCTTGTAGCTTCGAAATCAGTCGCAATGAAATTCTCATGTCTTTCGCCAGGTTGCTCGGCTGGAGCGACGCACAAACTGCTCATGCAGCCGATAACTTGTTGGCTGAGGTAGGCGACGAAAGCATCGTGGTGTTGAGCAACGGTAAATGCCTGCGCATGCCGGCGACCCCAAGCGCAGTCGAGTATGTACGTCTAACCCAACTGCAATTTGAACTTGGGCGTTGGTACGCGAGCGACTTCCGTACGACTGGACCAGAGCTATTGTTCCAGGTGCTCACAGCCGCCGGGGCGAGCCCTAATCTGATTTAACTTCTACATCGAGCCTCCGCATGTCGGAGGCTTTTTTTCGTCTGGCGAAAGTATCAGCTCCTGTTCGGCATACCCAGGCACGAAGCAAACCAAATTTCATTTCCCCGACTGGGCACAGGCCCCGTCAGGGGAGCTGTGTCGTCAAATAGGAGCAATACCATGACGACAATTATCAACGCGAAAATCGGCGAATCGAAAGGTCTACCGCGTGTCTGGATGGAAGGCCAAAAATTACACCATGGTGGTGTCCAGATCGGGAAGAAGTACTCAATCAAAGCTGATATTCCGGCCAAGCGGCTGGAGCTGATCGAAGTCCCTTTTGACTTCCAAGGTAAGCACGTCACCGTTTCAAAGCGGGAGCGCAACGGGGTAGTTCACCCGCTGATTGAAATACGTAGTGAGCAAATCCGTGAAGTGTTTGCAGAAGACGACAAGGTGCGGATTGCATTGCGCCGCGGCCGTATCGTCATTACGGCACTTCAGATCCAAACCAAGATTCGCGAACGCCTCAAACGTATCAAGGAAAAGCTCGATCGTGGCGAGAAGCTTGATGTTGTCAGCCTTTTTCACGGTGGCGGCGTGCTCGACCGTGCAATTCACTCAGGCATGCTGCGATCGGGCGTTGGCTCGTTCGTTCAAGTCGGTGTTGAGCTTGAAAGCGAATACCTCGATGCATCGCTCCGCAACAACCCCCAAATGTGGACAAGTGAATCAATTGCGATATGCTCAGATATACGAGATGTGCACTTAGGTGATGCAACACCGCACGCATCAATATTAATCGGAGGTATTCCATGTACGGGCGCCAGTAGAAGTGGTCGCTCTAAGAACTCACTTGAGTTTGCTGAAGATCATGATGAAGCAGGCGCTTTGTACATTGATTATCTCAATTGGCTTCGTGCAACTAACCCAGCAATTGCGATAATAGAAAATGTTGGCGAATATGCTAAAACGGCTTCAATGTCTGCGATTCGCAGCGTATTTAAGCATTTGGGCTACGACGTACACGAAACAGTCCTGGATGGATGGGACTTCGGGTCGCTCGAACGACGTAAGCGCATGGTGGTTGTCGCAATAACCCAGGGACTAGGCGACACCTTTTCGTTTGACAACCTCAAGGTTAACAAGGTCCGGGAATCGTGCATTAACGATATCCTTGATCCTGTAGCGCTCGATGATGAAAGTTGGAAATGCTACGACTATTTGGCCGTAAAGGAGGAGCGTGACAAGGCTGCGGGTAAAGGATTTGGTCGACAACTTTTGACCGGGTCTGAAGACGGATGCGGTGTACTTGGAAAGGGCTACAAAAAGGGACGTTCAACTGAACCGTTCCTAATTCACCCAATTGACCCGACACTAAGCAGGCTCTTCACTAAAGCTGAACATGGCCGGATTAAAGGTATTCCACAGGTTATGCTTGAAGGCGTATCTGAAACGACGGGGCATGAAATTGCAGGACAATCTGTTTGCTACCATCAATTTGATTCTGTTGGTGAGGAAATCGGCAGTTTCTTGATGAGGTCCCGAAACAATATTCTGAAATTCCAAAAGCGCCGTGCTGCTCCTGAACAAGTGATTATTGTTGCAGCTCCTGAGCCCATTGTTGCTCAAACCGGGACTATGTCCCTTTTTAACTAACCTAACATACCGTTTTGACGGTTAAAGCTACACCCACCCGGTGCGCACTGCGCATCGGGTTTTTATTGACTTGGGAATCACTCTTGAGGGTTTTTCTTGCCGGTTGCGATTGAGTTTGCTATACATAAATTAGATTTTCGGTTTCAGGTAACAAAGGAGTTACTTAAATGAAAACCACCTTTTTTTCAGAATTTCTGAGCGCTGCGAAAGAAGCCCCACGGCTCTATTTTGCACCGCTGATTGGGGCGGCCAGAGCGATCAAGGCTGAATTTCTCCGAGTGGAGGAGGAGTCCGACGGTAAAGCGCCGTTGACTCCCACCGCGAAGCACTAAATTTTTTGCCCATACCTAGACCCGCCATCCGGCGGGTTTTTTTGTCTCTCTGCGCTCTACGCCAGATTACAAACCAAAGTCTTACATCACCTGAGGCAAGCACAACCTTCAGGAGAATGAACATGGCATTGGCCCTTAATGACCCAGCTGTGCAATCTGCTTTGATCCAAGCTGGTGCGGCCTTTTTCAGCACCATGCTGGCTGCGGTAAGCGCGGCGTTAATTGGAAAGCGATTCTCAGATCGCAAGAAGCTCGAGAGTAAACTTGAGATGAGCCAAAAAGACATTGAATTTCTGCTGAAAGTTGAAGCGGAGCATGTGGCGCTGCACAAGGAAAATGGCTCGACACCGAACAAGATCAAGGTGCGTGAACTTGTTCGAGAGAAGGGCTTCACCTTCTCTGGGCAATTCACCCCTGGACGAGTTCGTCACCCACGTCCGAAGTGATTCGGTTCGAAATGCAAATCAGCCAGGCTTCGGTCTGGCTTTTTTCTGCCTGAGATTACACGAGCACGTTAAGCATCCCCAATCGCTAGGACAACTCGCAAGTTTGCCCTATGCATTCACTTAACGACCGCTCAGGTCCTTTCAGGAGTAACAGATGTCAAAAACCGTAAAAAAACCTTGGTGGAGCCCCATCGCTCACTTTGCTGCACACTGCTTTGTCGGCTCCATCATCTTTATCATCATCGGTCTCCCGGCCGTAGGTCTCTCGTTTCTCGTGCATAAGTTAGAAGCGTTCGGTGTGAACTCCTTAACAATTGGAGTTCTCACTTTCCTTGAGACTGCTTTAACCATAACTGATGCATTCTTGTTCTTAACGTTTCTTAGTCTCGGTATCTATCGAGCTATGAAGGAGATGGCTGCAAATGAATAATACGTTTGGATCCGAGTTCGTAAATGCGGCAAAACAAGCACCTCGCTTATTTTTTGCCCCCTTGGTGGGTGCAATTAACGCCGTAAAAAGTGAGTTCCAACGCATACAGCATGGAGCAAGCCGAAACATCGAGCAGGTACAAACAAAATAAAAGCTCTACTTAAAAGAGCCGCTTATAGCTAACGCTACATCTGACCCACCATCACTTTCAGTGCTGGTGGGTTTTTTTGTTGGTAGACGACTCAGCAGCCCTGGGTGAGAGGGTAGGTGCACAGTGGTGTGTCACTGCGAAAACTGGTCGGTGACTGGTGGTATCCAAAAAAAACCCTGTTAAATATACCTACGTGTTATGTATTATTAAGCAGCACCGGCAAAGGGCCGGTATTTCCTTCTGGAGAAATTCATGAACATGACTGAGCTTGAAGTCGGGGCGGGGTACGAGGTGTCCAACCCACCGATCCTCGAAATGAAGCCTGGTGAACCTCATCACCAGCTCGGCCGATTCTTCACTGTGGTGGCCCTGGAGAATGGCGGCGCTCGGGTTTACGACGGCGCGTATGACAGTGGGGTATCCACCGTAGACATTCCGGCCGAAATTCTGTCCCAGTTGAGTATTCAAAAGCTCGAAAAGACTGCCGAAACGCGGTTCGCAGACCTGATGACCGCCCTGGCTTCCTCGACAGCAGCGGCAAATGAGCAGCGAGTGTTGGTAGCTGACCACAACAGCACTGATGATGCTGTCGATGCATCGCATCGTTTTTTTGCTCAATTCCTCTCGGGGCAAATTAAAGGGCTGGCGGCAAAGGGCGTAATCAACCCCAACCTGGCAGTCGTTATGACTGTCCTCGCGACGGGGGTGGAGCTTGGGTAGAGCCGGGTTCCCCCGTCTGTTGAATTCCCGTTTGATTGCGGGACTGGCCACATTGTCCGTCAGTGCATTGGCTGTTGGAGCAGGATTTCTATTACCGCTGCCCAAAGTTGCACCACAGTTCACAGGCCAAGATGTCAAAGTGGTCGGCCGCTATTGCTTGATCAAGCCCGGTGAGCGGAGACCACACTGCGAAGGGGAGGACGGAGCCCTGAGGGACCCCATGCTGTCGGCGATCAAGCAGATGAATGACTCGGTCAGCATCGACAAAATGGATCGATCGCCTCCGTAACTTGCGTATGCGTACGCGATATGCATCATAAAATCACTTTTTACACAAGGATTACGCTATGACACTTACCCCGGATATTGTTGCTCGCATCTTTGTTGTTGTCCTTGCCATCATCTTTTCGATCGCATACAAGCGCCGCAAGGCCCTTTTCACTGTGAAAAATACCTCGGGAGACTCCCAGGCCGCACTTCTCGATGGCTTCGTATCCCGTGAGATCCGGGACACCAACCTTCAGCTGTGGCTCTGTGGCGGGCTTGGTTCGTTCGCTTTGGCCTACTGCATTTACTCAATCATGGCTGCGGCCTGACACATTCCGCGCTGACCAGTTGGGCCCCCTAGCTGATGAGCTGGGGCTCTTTTCTAAAATCTTCTTTGTTACTGAGTGGTTTGAATCACGCCCCGACGAGCATTCTCTGCATACGTGTCGTGGATCGAATCACTGGAGGAATCGATAGTGAACCTATTTAATTGGGCGAACCGTACGTTGTGGCTGATCGGGCAGCCATCTGCCGGATTTGCTTTGGCTGCGTTTGTATTTGTGTGGTTGAAAATTGGCTACATCGGCCTGTTCGCTGCTGTGTCATGCATTGTGCTGCTGTTGGTGACGATCGTTTATTGCCAGGTGTTGAAGCACTTCCATCGGAAGGTCTCCAAGGCGAAACAGCCAGGCCGTGCTGGTTCTGGATTGAACTGAGGAGCCGGCATGGTGAAGCCCCAAGCGCTGCGCGGGTTCCTGCGCAGAGACCGAGATGAAAGCGGGTTCTTTAACGGCATACCATTGCTTCACGGCGCCGTTCAGTCAGTCTCTGTTGGTGAAGGGTTTATCGCTCGATTCTGCTTGTCAGAAGACGTTTTTTGCGGTGGTTCCGTCTGCGAAGGCCGAGCGCTTTCTGCGTTGCTCTGTAGGCCTGGCGATGCTGTCCCTGTCGCCGTTTTGGATGCCACAGTGCTCTCGAGAGGCACCGGTCGCGGTATGGGGATTTCTGACTCATGCGACCTCCTAAGTGAATCCCTTAATAAAATTGTTAGCGACTTGTCTAGTACGAGCGTGGATGATTTGTTTTGTGCCGTATATAACGGAGGAATACTTTTTCTGAACCGTTTGGAAGTCAGGTCAGACTGCAATCACCTCGGAATAAGCCACAGATTTTTTAATGCTCTCACTGAATCCGTTAGTCAGTGTGTAGACCTTTCACTCTACGCCCTTCAACCATTCCCTTTGCAGTATGGGTATTGCGAGCCAGATACGGAAAGCCCGGAATATGAAGCATTCTGGGAGTCGTACAGCTCTGATGTAGAAAAGTTATCGAATTTCTACTGTTACGAGTTTGGTTGCAAGAGCGCGTCACCTGGCACAGGGTTGCTCATCAATGCTTTTCCTGGCTGGAAACTCAATATTGATCGTTTTGGCTGGTCAGTCGTACGTTCGGAGTGAATATGCTTACAGGTCAAACACCGATTAAAGGTGTCAGATACAAGGTGCAGTTGCTCTTAAATGGCTGGGTATTGGCGGCTTTGTTGTGGTGTATTGGCGCTGGCATTAAATCTGTTGATGATAATATTTTAAATGGTTGGATATCCCGTGTTGGCACCTATTTTGTTTACGCTGGCTGGGCGTGCGGTCTGATTTCGCTAGTAATTTTTCTGGTGTTAATGGGAGTTCATATTCACGCACTGCGTACAGGGAGAATCCTGTGAGCCTGTTTCTATCAGGACTGGGTCTTACGGCTATCGCCCCTGTTCTGTGTCGTAAGTCATGTATGGCTCGCGGACCTCAGTGGGTATACACGTTGGGATGCATGGCGGCAGTCCTGGGGCCCTATTTCCTACTGTGTACCTTCGTCGATATGCACACAATCCTCCTTCTGTGCATAACAGTTGGAGCTCCCTTTTGGGTTGTCGAGCGTGTTCGAGCCGCCCGCGGCAAGATCCGGTTTACCCAGGGGGTTATCGCATTCGCGGTGGAGCTTGTGCCGATTGCCGTGCTGCTCTTTGTGGTTAGGTCATTCGTGGCAGAGGGCTATGTTGTGCCGTCCTCTTCAATGCGTCCTAATCTCGCCGTTGGAAACCTTGTTTTGGTCGACAAGATCACCTACGGACTACGATATCCGCTATCCAACAAGTTGTTTCTTGAAGTTTCCTCGCCGCAGCGGGCCGATGTTCTCGTATTCCGCTTTCCTCTGGATAGAAGTAAGCCGTACATTAAGCGAGTGATCGGGATTCCGGGTGACCTAATTGAATATAGAGAAGGGGAACTGTACGTCAATAGTGTGAGAATCCTTGAGGAGGACGTCGAACGGTACGAGTATGTCGATGAAACATCAGGGGCGCCAAAGTTAGTCATGTCAGCGACTGAAGAATTGGCAGGTAATCGATTTAAAATATTGCGTGACACCCATGCACGTGAGCTTGGACGCGGCACCGATTTTCCGAATATCCCGGGCTGTGAGCGGAATGAAGTGGGGTTGAAGTGCCTAGTTCCGAACGACTCCTTTTTTGTTCTCGGCGATAACCGTGGAAATAGCCTAGATAGTCGATATTGGGGGTTTGTTTCAGGACGCGACATAATTGGTAGAGCACTATATTCCGTATCACTCAACAAAATGAATTTCAAGTTTGTACGAATCTCTAACTGACAGCAGCGCATCAAGGAAGGTGGAGTGATGGAAAACGAAAAAATATATATTCATGTGGCTCATTACCCTGTTGCAAGGCTTACGCAAGAGTCTTGCATCCATCTTTCAGGAGAATGAATATGAGCTTTCATGAATTGGCATTGCTGTACGCACAAGCCGCATCCGCACCGGTTGACGCACGCGGCTGTTTGTTGAGCGGGGTCGGAGATTTTACGGCCGGTTCCGTGCGAGACGAGGTGTTGGTTACAATCGAAGAGATGAATCGCTCGGCTGTTATCACGGACCTCATTGTTGTCCAGGGCACGCCGCTGACCGCGTATGTTGTCGTCGGTCTTGAGGACGGTGCAGCAGGTACTGAGGTGATCGTGAAGGGTGTGTGTTTCGACGCGGTATCCGCGATGGCATTGGCTGAGTCCACTGCGGGTGAAATGTGCGACTCGATTAATCGTGATCTCAAGCGGGAAATGGGTCAGGATTTTCACCCAGTAGGATTAACGCACCTGAAGCAGCGCTCAATTGCCATCGCCAGCCCGGAAACCGGCTGTCTGGCATCAGTAGAAATTCAAACGACGACAAGCCTTACCAGCGAAAATGGCTCAGGCAGCTTCTTCATTGGAACTCAACTCGGGACTCAAGCCCGCCCAGCAATCCTGTAACTGCGACCACGGCCACCCTTGCATCGCGAGGGTGGTTTTTTTCGTTTGGCTTCCAGGGACTTTCTCGCGAAGCGTCCTTTCAGCCAACGCCAGCGATCCTAAACCGTACAAATCCTGTGGGCGGGCCGAAATGATAAAGATACTGGAAGGTTTGGTTTTTCCTCTGATTGGTTGGGTGTATATTGGTACACGTTACGAATCATAAAAGGGCTTATCCGATGGATAGCAATGCTACTCGCCGTTTGATCATGAAAGTTGTGACTGCCCTTGTGGTGCTTGTCGTGGCCCTCATCTCTCTGATGGCCACTCGCGCAGGACTACTCGATCTCTCTCCGAGAAACATTTTCATGGGGATGTTTGTGTTGATCGTCGGCGGTGCCTTGTTGAATATGTTGCAGGCCTTCATCTCGAGCGACAGTTCAGCCAAGCAGGACGAACCTATGGCGGCTGAACCAGACCGGGGGAATTGATATGTTTGGCGTTTCTGAAATCGCATCGGTTGCTGACGAGCCGGTTCGCAACCTTACCTCCAGGAGCAAGTTTTTCGCTACAGCCCCGGCCGGTTTAAGCAACGCCCAGTGGGCTGAGGTGATGGATTTGTTCCGCCTGGAACAGGGCTGGTCCGATACCCAATTGAGCAAGCGTATCGGTATCAGTATTTCCATGATTCGGCAGTGCCGAATCCTTATGCGTCCGTTACCCCCAGCTGCCAGAGTACGTATCCTTTCTGCAATGGGTGTTGAGATGAATCTCTCATCCCTCATCGCAGCGCTGCCATCCGCTGTCAAAGAGGCCGTCGTCGCAGCTGACGGCCAATCTTCCTTTGTTCGCAGAACGCTTATTTACGGCTTCTTTGATCGCCTCGATGCGGGTGAGACGACTGAAGTCCTTGCTGGGTTTTTTGATGGCCTGGCAGCGATTGCCGGCGTTGAACTGGCCGGGCTTGCAGAGCGTTTAGGGTTGTCACTGAGCGAACTGACTGATCTTCGCGAAGGGCAGAGGCCAATTCCATTTCTGGTGAAGGTGGCCATCACCGAATCGTTCACCGCACAAGACATGGGACCTTTGATTCTGTCCCTTCTCCCAACTGCTTGAATTCGCTTTGCCGATTGACTTCTTTCGATCATAGATTAAGTATACGTGTTATGAATCCTTGCGATGCAAGGCGCGTATCTAACCATGAGCACTCTGGTGCGAAAGGAGATCTTGATGAGCAACGCCCATATTTCTTCTATGACCAAAAGGCTGTGCGGTCACATCGACATGTACAGCTTTAGCAGCAAGGGCCGCAGTGGGCGCCGTAGTGACACCTTGTACGCAACCGCCACTGTTTGTGGTGAGTGTCGAGCAAGGCTTGGGCGATTGGTCGAGCATCCTGATACTGGCTTCTTCCCGGTAGCCCTTCCAGCACTCGCCGGG
Source organism: Pseudomonas kielensis (assembly GCF_014236655.1). Classification (GTDB taxonomy): domain Bacteria; phylum Pseudomonadota; class Gammaproteobacteria; order Pseudomonadales; family Pseudomonadaceae; genus Aquipseudomonas; species Aquipseudomonas kielensis. The sequence goes on along the minus strand of NZ_JACMYG010000031.1, from coordinate 41,188 downwards.
CGTGAAAACGCGGTTAGCTGGGCGAAGGACATCCGGCTCAAGACTTTGAGGAAATTAGGGCCAGTAATGGCTCAACTCAAGAAGAGTCAGGACCCGCTGGCGACGGCGGCTTTTGCGGCCTACGAAATGCTCTTCAAAATTCCAACCGCCCTTTTTTGGATTGAAAACCGCGAACTTCCGTTCGATTCCGCATGGGTTGTATTTGAAGTGGAGCACCTGATGCGGACTCGCCCGACGAGTACCGTGCGGCTGAGCGGCAGCTCCGCGTTTGTTTACTGGTCCCAGGCTGATTGCTCGGTTATTGCCGCCGCCAAGGTAGCGGCTAGCGCAGTAATAGGCATTGACGTCGTACCAGAAGCGCAAACTGTTTTTGAAACTCAGCCCCCCTCGCCGCCATCGACCTCTCAATCCATTTTTCTATAGCACTCTCCCTCACTCAGGAGGTTCACCATGCAGGTTGAGGCATCAACGATCCAAAAACTCGAGATTACAGGCGCGGATGCGCTCGATCCTGTGACGTGTATCTTGCAAGATTTAGGGCGGTACCGCGGTAGCCTTACAGTTACCTGCTTTGGGCGAAGCTGGAGCCATCAGTGGAACAACACCGGTGCCAACTCAATCGCTGAATTCGTTGCCTGGCAGAACGCTGAATATTTGGCATCAGCACTGGCACCGATGATGAGGCAGACGGTATACGACGAGTCTCTGCTTGTGGCCTATGCCAAACGTGTCGTCGTGGAGCGGCGTCTCGGCATCAGTCTCGATTACGATTCTCTCGAGAAGGATGAAGCTCGCCGGCTCTACAACGCTTGCGAAAGCTTACGTGGTTATATGGCTTTTGAATCGCTGCCCTCAATTCTCATGACTGATCTGTTCGGTGACGAGTGGTTTTACGCGGCGGGGCATGCGGAAGGACAGAATCCAGACTTCGTGTACCTCACGCGAATCAGTCAGGCCGTAATCGATGGATTAGCTCAAGTCCGCCCGGCCTGCGCGGGAAAGAATCGGTTTGGCCTCGATATGGATTACCTCAAGCGGAGGCTCAATCGTTTGATTCGTGATCTTGCCGACTTCCCACCAGATGAAGCAGCCCGCGAACTCGCCCGCATAGCACGGACGGCGGATGCCACTGTCCTGGCAGAAGATGAATTCAACCTGGGCGAGTCCGCGGCTCAAAATCACCCGTGCCGATATCACGACGGTGTGCGGCAATGCGACGGCAGTGGATTCCTTGCTGATCCGAAATTAACGTTGATATCCCCTGAACATGCGAAGCCATGCCCGTCCTGCAATACGATGTTGTGGTTGATGGATGCCAAAAATGAGGCAGGCTCCCTCGCGAAGGCCGGTACCGACGGCCTAGCGATCGAGCGCGTTTGGCTTGACGCACTGAGCACTGCATATCGAGCGAATCCAGAAGTGGTACCACGCGCCCTGAATGCGTTAGGCGCAGTCGACGTGTTGATTCCGGTGAAAGGTGAGGGGGATTCGCTTATTCGCCGTTATAACGCGCCCGAGGCCGCTGCTGAGTCCGAAAAGGACGAGGAAGCCATTAACGAGTTTTCGGTGCAGCTGAAGGTCAAGATGGCCAAGTCTCGCGCAAAGGGGCGTGATGGGTGGCACCGTAAGGATCAATGCTCAGCCATAACACTGAGCCGCATGCTGCGGGAGCACGTGGACAAGGGAGATCCGATCGATACCGGCATTTTTAGCATGATGCTTCAACAGCGCGGGGAGTGCATTGAGCTCGCCCCGGTTGCCTGTGAAGCCTAACTTCAATTGTAGAGATTTCATGATGATTAAACAGCTTCAGTGGTCGGCCATCCTATGCGGTTGCCTGTTCTGGGCGAACGCTCAAGCGGTTGAAATGACCTTGTCGTCGAACGCGACCGACATTCCCCAAGGCCAGATCAAGGACACGATCGTTTCAAACCTTCCTACGGCCGTTTCCCAGCTTGGGAGCGACTACCAGTTGTTCGCGATCGTCGAGACCGGCGACTACATGCCTGGCCAGCGGCTCTACAGCTACTCGGTGACCCTTCACCGGAAAGTGATTGAGTCAGGTACAGGAAAAACCTACTGGGTGCCTACTGGAGGGATTCGTGGCCACGGTGTCGCCCAGGAGAGCGAGACGGTGCTGACCAATTTGAAATCAGACGTTATCGCCGGTGCCAAGGCAGGGTCCTTCAAATTGGACCAGATGTAGTTATTGATCCGGATGAAATCTGATGGAAAGCTCTTGGGGAAGCTTATACCTGTGACTTCGAACGGATCTTGGCTGTGATACCCGGTGGCGATCGGGCCAGGTGCTTTTTCGAACTCGCAGAACGAAGGGGACGAATTAATAACTGACGGCATTGCCCCCCAGAGGTTTGCTGGCGAGGCAGACCCTGTTCTTCAGCGTCAGATTCTCTGGACTAAACCACGAGTGCATCGAGTTGAGTTCTTCTTTCAGCGTGACAAGAACGTCTTGAAAGGGTGTAATGCATTAGGCGTACGTTTACGCGTTATGTATCTTAAACATCATTCTAACAAGCAAGCTTGGCGTTGGAGCTCATATGTACAAACCAATGGTCTTGGCAGTGGTAACAGGGGTGCTGACGGGGCCCCTTTTGGTGTCGACATCCTACGGTTTTTCTCTGTTTCCGGAGAGCCCTCATTCAGGTACATCACCGGTGATTGCATCGGGCATGGCCATTGCCCTGGTTGCGGGGGGGTATTACTGGCTTCAACGCGTCCGCCGTTTCTCCAAAACTCAGGAACAGCGTGAACAGCGGCAGCTGAGGGCGATGGAAAAACTTGCAGTCCGCATAGAGGAGGCTGAACGCACGTTGTTCAAGAGCAACTACTTGACCCACGCGACCAGGACAGAACTTCGACATGCTCTGGACGCGATATCTACAGATACCGTTCGCGCCATCGGCAATCTTCGCCGGCATCAGGACCTCACAGACTCAGTTTTCCGAAAATTGATGTCCCGGTCTGATGAACTGTTCGACACCCTTGAAAGCTCAATGACAACCGTACTACCGGAGAGTGAGGAGGGGAGTGAGCCGTTACTGATGCCCCGGCGGTCCAATCCGTTGCCGCTCCCGAAACCTCAATCACGGCCACAGAACGCATTGAGCTCATTGGAGCCAATCCCTCTTCAAGCAGCAACCATCCCCATGCCGGCAAAGGTGCAGCCCAAAGGCGCAAATGCCGATGACGCATCGAAACTGACCTTGCCCGATATGGGCATGACTACCATGTTGCTGGGGGGCGGTAGGTTTTACGCAGCCGATGACCAGGTCAACGAGCTCGCGGGCAGTGCTGTTGATGGCAGTGCGGATTGATCGACCTTACTTGGACGATTTATGTCGACTGATATCCCGTTGAAAATAGGGCCTCGACCAAACCCGCTACCGGTACGAGCCGTACGTCGTCACTCCGATCCCGAGATGCAGGGAATCACCCGGGATCACCGGGTCGCCACTCCATCAGATGCTGGTTGGCGTGTTCGGTTGATGAAGGATGGCCAATTCGTCGCCGATCGCCATTTCCGCGACCAGGCTTACGGCGGTCCACAGCGTGCCAAGAAGGCTGCACGCTGCTACCGCGACGATATGGTCAAGGAGCACGGTATCGTCCTAACCGTCGCAAGCGAGGGCGATCTGGCAGTATTGCGCCGGGTTGCTGGTCTAACCCAGCGTGAACTTGCCCAAGTCCTACGGGTGTCCAGTGCCCAAGTTGCTAAATGGGAGCGTGGGGCTGTGCCTGCCGCCGTATTGTCGTTAACCGGCGCCTTGCTGTCGCGACAAGTCTCTTCCCCCTCAACCGACATTTCAGGGGATGATATTCGTCGTATTCGAACCCAGGTCCTGAAGTGGACTCAGCAACAACTGGCCGCAGAGCTTGATCGCGCTTACGCGGCCGTCGGGCATTGGGAGCGAGGAGGGCGGCAAGCACCAGGTTGGGTGCTGGTCTATCTACAGGCGGTCAACGATGGGTGGAACAGAGAGCACAGTACGGAGAGCAACAGTGCCTGACGAAGTGGTAATCAAGGCTGTAACGCAATGGTATTCAGAAAAACCCATGAAGATGCTGTTGCCCCTTTTCTTTGCCGATGGCACACGTCTCGATCAATTAGAAATCGATTGCGCCCAATGCGCCCGGGTTCTGCGTGCACAGCATCAACGAGGTATGGTCTGCATGGTCATGGCAGATACCTACAGGCTCAAAGGCCTGGCAGCGTGCGATCAGTGCCGCAGCTTCACTCGTTTTTCGTTTTTGTGTTCGGGTGCCGATGGAGTGGTCACTGTGGAATGGAAGAAGGGTGAAAGCGTAGTACGGACACAGGTCAGGGCTACCTGGTTGATGAGACTGGCTACCTGGCTTTCCAGGCGGACATGAAAAAGCCCCTACAGTGGATACTGTAGGGGCTGCAACAACACTTATACCTCTGCTTGCTTGAGGTTTAGCTCAGGTTCATCCGTAGGATTATCTGCGTTCAACTGGGCCTCAGCTTCTTCCGCTTTCTTGAATTGCTCCAAGATCGCTTCTAGTTTCTGTTGGTTCTCAGGGGACAGCTGGCTGAACGCCTTGTCTTTTTTGATATCGTCGATCGCCGCTTTCATCGCCGGCGCCGCAGCAGTAACAGCCTTCTTGATCACCTTCCCCGGAACAAAGCGTGGCATTAGCTTTGTCTTGCCGGCGGCTCTCGATCGTGCCAGCGATTGTTCGATGACTTCCAAGGCTTTAGGGCCGTGATCTTTCAGCAGTTCTATAGCGTGCGTGAAAGAAATAAGGTCGTCGCGAACATAGTTCGCGATTTCGGCCGGGCCGTTCATCAAAAGCAAACAATCACTCACTTGCGATGGCCAGAGTTCAAGCCTCAAACCAATCATGGCGTGATCGTCAGGGTGCCAGCGGCTCATACGCTTACACACGATGGCATTTTCGTATGAGGAGAGAGGATCCCCGCTATTTCCGGTTGCCAGATCTTCAGTCAGATCCTGCTCGGATATCGCGTCTTTTACGACTATACATGGAACAGTCTTGATCGGTTTTCCAGCAGCAATAACTGCTAGAACAGCTTCGAGGCGTCGGTGGCCACGTTTCAATTTGAACGAGGTTTTTCCATCACCTTCATCAGTAACGAAGACACTCAACGGGCTGTCTTTGGAAAACCCAAATTCCATCATGTTTTGTTTGAGAATCTCCACCTTCTCGGCGTACTTAGCGTTCTTAACCCGAACGTTGTAGCCGGGGATTACCTCTATGCACCGTGGGTCGATGTTCCAGAGGTCGCTGGAGCCGAATTTCAGTATCGGAACCTCTTCTGCCTCAACAACATCCCGATTTCCGTTGGCCATCGCTTTCTTGATACTGCCCGGGAAAATTTGCAGCCGGAAGTCCAGGTCCATCTGATGCTCAGCTTCAGTTTGTTGCACGGTGATAGCGTCCATCGGAATATCTCCAAAAGTCAAAAATCGTTGAACTTGCTTTCGGTGATGCTAGACAGGAGCATGTAAGCGGTGTCTTGCCCCCGGCCACGATGGTGGGCATAGAGCAGAAAGATTCAACGGCGCGCTGATCATAACAGAAGTATTGCTACGTGTTATGTATCCTTTAAATCGATTCTGGGATAATCGCTATGCGCCAAGCCGTTGGCCTCAAGACGGTGTCGCTCGTATCCAGCTCGAGGAGCTCGGTAGTTGGTAACAGTTGAACATCCAAGAAGCTGTTTACCGCCTGCTCAACGTCTGGCTCACTTGACCGGTTTGCATGCGGGCCGATGGCCACCCGGACGGTACCCGTCACCAGGATGAGCTGGGAACCACCGCCGCAATGGCCGCGATGAACTACCTTGAGGTCGGTGATCCGCCCATCGACGAGTGCCAAGTCTTGCAGACCAGCCATGAGCGCCGGCTCGACGAGTAGAGCGGTGATCTGTTCCGACCAGTCATCATTGGGGGACAAGGTGCTTTTCACGGATACAAATTTGATGAACCCGGCCTCGAATGTCCGCCACTGGAGTAACGGCGGTAGCGTACCTTGCTTCGACGACCATACCGGTCGATGACTCACCAAGATCTTGTGTGCTGCGCGTGGATTAGGCGCTACGGAGGACCAATGCTGATCTATCTCCGAACGTGTTTTGGCGATGATCCAATCCGAACGGAACGCCCACATTTCTAGGGTGGATGACTGCTCGATACCGAAAAGAGCGCAATTTTGTTGTGCATGCGCCAGCGCTGGCCCCTCGACGATATCCCCGGGCCATTCGAACCTCTCCAAATCCTTCAGCTTGCGCCCGCCATGCCAGAACGAAAGATCAATGACCACCTGTGGTAGCCAGGCTACGCCGCTCTCGCAAACACTGGGCTGCTGAGTGTCGAGGGTAGGAATGTGCTGCGGGCTGAGCATGGTCAACTCCTTGTCAGAATATCTCCGAATATTAACATGCGACAATACGCCATCAGTATCCGAAAAGACGAAAACAGTATGTTCGGTGCAAAAAAAAACCGCCTGCGGATGCAGGCGGCGGGTGGATGGTTAATGGGATTGCAGGGCTGGCACAGGGGCCGGCAGCAGTTCTTCGAGGCTGGAACCATTTAGGGCATCGCGCAGCATTGTTGCGATGGTTTCTTGCGTTGTGCCGGTGGAGGCGGCGGAAATGCAGGTTGAATAAGCGAAAAGCAATCGATCGGCCACAATGGCGATGTCTGCTTCCGTGGGCGTTTTAACAGCGTTGAAATTTCCGCTGCCATCCCCGAGTCCCGTTTCAAAGGCGGCGACGTTGGCGCAGTACATGGGATCACAGATTCCACGAACCTCGAAGCGTGTGCAGAAGGCTTCCGCAAAGGTGCGAAGGTGTTGCGGTATTACAGCATCGCGAAAGGCTTCCTCGAAGAAGCCTGGGCGTGTTTTTTGGGGGGATTGTGCTACGGAAGGGGTGTTCATTTGTCGATCTCCTGAGGGGTTACTTGCCACAGGAGAGGTCGCACAGCGGAATGTAATTGGTTAGAGCACCAGGGTAATCAAAACTATCGTCGAAATTCCGATGCCCAGGAGCACTTTGCGGTTGCGGTCGTCGATGTGGATCCCACGCTGCTTTAGAAAGTGCTCCGCAATGGTCCAACCATCCAGTGGAGGCAGGGGGATGATGTTCGTGACCGCCAGAAGAATCGAACCCTGTGCGGCAACCAGCGTCTGCCAGTTAGGAAACAAGTAATAAACGCCAAAAAACAGAATGCCGGTGAGGGCCGAGATAAGCGGGCCTCCGGCCGCAATGATCGCTCTCTGGCGAGAAGACGCCTTTTCGTAGTCCGTGCTTACCACGTAGGCCCAAAGCGGTATCAAGCCGACCTCGTGAATGATCCCTGACTTCCGGAATGAAAAGAGTTTCACCCCGCCGATGATCAATTTGTCGGGCTTGATTCCCATCTTCTGCATCGGTATCAAGTGACCTGATTCGTGTATGAGTAACAAGAAAACGAGCATCAGCCAGATAACAGCAAAGGCCGCGATGAACATCCCGATGGTCAGCAACATAGCTGTTTTGTCCCCGATATCAATAAGCCATGATTCTTTAGCATCGCTCTGCTTCCTACAAGGAAAACATGCTCCTAAAGAGTCACTATTTGCCCAAACGCCCGGGCTTCCGAAATTTCATTATGGCTGCCTGTTCAACATCACCCAAGTGTTAAGCAAACGCACTTGGAGCCCTCTATGAATACCTTATTTCAACTCGCTTTCTCTGCACGTGCTGATTGGGCGTTAGGTGTCCTCCTGTCTCGGGAAACCGATGGGAGAGCGCCAGCCGAAATGAAATTTCAGGAAGCTCGCGATCGTGCCTGGGCGTACGGGTGGGGCGCTTCTTCTGAGCCATCCCCTTTTTTCTCTGACGTTCCAGATCTGTTGGATGCCTTTCATGCCGGTGCACAAACACTAGCTCTCGATTGCAATCGCTGCTCACTCGAATCTACTAATTAACTGGTGAACAAAATGACTCAACAAGCTACCTCGACCCCAACCGCTGTTCAGCTGTACTACGTGACCCTTCGCTGGCCACAAGACGATAGTGGGTCGTTCTCCCAGCGTGTAAATGCGTCCGACGCCTGGGAAGCATGCATGCTTACCGCCAAATTGATGGCCGAGTCTCGTGAGGAGAAAACCGATGGGACTTATGAGGCCTTCGAGGACCAAGCTGATCGTGAGGCGTGGATTGCCGAGCGAGCTTCTGACTCTATGGAATGTTGCCTGGTAGCTGATTCACTGAAGTCGGATCTCGAAGCGTTGTTTGCTTCTGAGCTGTTTCCGGATGGCGATACGTTTGATATCGACATCGAGGCACTGCGCACGTTGGTAACCGCCAACCGTGAACTGCTTCGTGCAAAACCGTCCATTCCCAAACTGGCCCTGAAGTTCAAAATGGTCGACTCGGGTAATTGCCGCGTCTACTACACCGACCCGAATAAACGGTTGCTTTGCTTCCAACTCGCCAGTCGCAAGACGTTTGAACTGCTGTACTGCACACAGGAAGGTGAGCCTTCGCACACCATCGATCATCTCAACAAGGTCGTTCTCGACTTTCCGCAGAGTGAGCCAGGCATTGCAGCTGATTTCATCGAATGGTGGGAACTGGTGAACAAACCTGCGCCGACCGTAAACTAACGTTTCACCCAAGCCACTGCATGTCAGTGGCTTTTTTATGTCCGCAGTTTTTGAAATCTATTTTGGATGGATAAAAAAACGCCCCGCAATTGCGGAGCGTTTTGTCATCCAGCGAGGGTCAGAAGCCCACAGAGAATGACACTGTCGCTACATCGCTTGCCACAGCCTTATCACTGTTGAAGCGGTGCCCGTAGGACACACCAACACGTGACGCCTTCACCGGGCCCGCCAACTGCACGCCCAGCCCAACTTCGTCCCAGCGCTCAGTCGTGTCTTGCTTCAGGTCGAAGGTCGAAACGCCCAGCACTTCACCGCTCAGATCATCGTTCGAGTTGTTCAGGCGCTCGACGTGTTTGAGGTTGGCCGACAGGATTGCCTTGTTCCCCAGGTTCAGGCTACCGGTTACGCCAGCAGTACCGTAGACGTTGTTTTGAGTACGGCTGTCGAATTGGACCGGGTATGGGCCACTGGTTTCGGTATACCCGTCCAGCTTGGTGTCCAGGTAATCGAGACCGACATACGGCATTACCGCGATGTTGTCTTTAACGATGAACACATAGCCGGCCTGACCCGATACGGCGCGTTGGCTGATGTCGGATTTACCCTTCGATGCCGAGGTGCCAGCACCGGTCAGGTAGGAGCGTTTGATAGTTGCGTCTCCCTCGGAGATTGCGACGGCGCCTCGAGCGAAGACACCTTGCTTCAGACGGTTGCCGTATTCGACGAAGGCACCGACGGTATTGGTGTCACCTTCTACGCGGTCATCGTGGATTTTCAACGACGAACTCGGGCCTTGGTAGCCGATGCCCGCGACGAGATCCGGCGTAATGCGGTAGGCGATAGTGAGGCCGCCGTAAGTGTTGTCACCCTGTACGGTGCCATTGTGGTGGGTCATTTGGGCGCTGACATTGACGCAGATGCCTTTGGTGTCGAATGTCGTGCAGTTCAGTTGATCTTGAACGAAGCCCTGCAATTGGTTTTGCATGGCTTCGGCGTACAGGCTGGCATTGTTCAGCGAGTCGCCGAGGTCATACAGGCCGATGACGCCAGTCGGTGGTACTGGGTAAGCAGTGTCGGTGTCGCTACCGCCGGGTGTCGGGGTGCCAGAACCACCAGTGGTGCCACCGCCGGTGCCCGAAGTCGGTGGGGTGGAGCTGCCCGAACCAGATGTCGGTGGAGTGGTACCGCCGGAACCCGATGGCGGTGGAGTAACGACTGGTGGGGTAACAACAGGCGGAGTCACGACCGGAGCCGGTACTGAAATTGGACCGTAAGAGCGCGCCACGAAAGGTTGGTCGCGGCCGTTCAGGGTGCCCATGCCGAACACGGTATTGCCGTCAGCCGAAACTGCGGTGGCAGTGTCAAGGGAGTTACCGGGCAGCAGGGCATAGGACGGGTCATTGTCTTGCAGCCATTGCACCAGCGACTGCATGCCAGTTTCTGCTGTCCAGCGGAAACCGGTAAATACGCTGCCGGTGGTGTCTGCAACGCCAACTACCACTGCTCCATTTGAAGAAATGCCGTTGGCGGCAGAGAGGGTACCGTCGGTGAGCATCCCCAGCCCCTTTATGCCGGAAGCTTGGGACCAGATGAAAGCTTCGGTAGCAGAATCCGACGAATCGCCAAAGCCGACGATATAGGTGCCGTCTGCGCTTGCTGCTTTGGCGCGGGAGCTGATGCCGCCGACCAGAGTGCCCAAACTTTCGGCACTGGCACCATTAATCCAGCGGGTTGCCATGTCGCCGCCCATGTTGCCGTTTTCTGCATAACCGACGACCACATGACCGTCGGCGGAGACACCCAAGGCAAAGCTGTAGGTACCGTCGCTCAGATAGCCCAGGTTGGTGAGATTGCCGGCGGAGTTCCAGGTTACCGCGGTGAAGTTACCCGTCAGACCATCATTTGCATAACCGGCAATCACGCTGCCGTCTCCCGAAACCCCGAGGGCCTCAGAGGTGAAGCCGTTGTTGAGCAGTTCCATCGCATGAATGCCGGTGCTGTTCCAACTAACAGCAATATCTTTACCGCTCACGCTATCCAGCGAGCTGCCCACGATGACACTGCCATCATTCGACGCCGCATTGGCTGTCGCTTCGTTGCCGAGGCTTGCCAGGTATTGCTTGCCGCCCAGCAGCGTCCATTGGAAAGCACTGGTGATGCCGGTAGAGCTGTTGGTCTGGCCACCTACAAGCATCTCACCGTCGCCCGATCCACCCAAGCGGCTGTTGTAGCCATTGATCGAGGTACCCAGGGTAGGAGCGAAGACATCAATGCCATAGGACGCAGCTTGTGCGGAAGGGGTGCTCAGGCCCAAACCGATGGCGGCGACCAGCAGGGAGAGGCGAGGGTTGAAGCGATTGTTCTTGTCGTGCATGGAGTAATTCGTCCTGGGATTTTGGGGGCGTTCCGAAAAAAACTCGATAACATGAATTTATAATACTGGCAGATTTGATATCAAATCAATGGTATTTTTAAATTCGACCAGCCACAACCAAAAATCCCAATAAAATCAGGTAAATGAAACGGTTTTTAACGTGGGGTGACAGCCGCGGTTTTCGCTTTTTTACGCCTCGGTCTTCGAAGGACTGAAGATTCTGTCAGTATCGAATATGCAACCCTGTTCAGCATCACCAGGCTCAAGGCCACCGCAAGTGACCGCTACCCCCTGAGGAGAACAAACATGCTGAACGTCCCAAAAGCGCTGCTGGAAACTCGTGTCAAAAAAGAAACGCTGCATCGTTCTGGTAAGCGTCTGTTGTTGGAAATCGCCGGGGCTCTCAAGCTGTCGCCTGAGGCCTATGAGATTCGTTCCAACAAGGGCGGTAACGGGGTGATGGGCGAGGTGACACTTCATTCGGAACAGCTGTACTTGATGGTTCACGTCATGACCGGTGAGTTGCGGGTGATGTACCGAACCTGCAATGGCCGAAAAGACTACTGCGGGGGGATGAACCACTACGTGGGACTCCCCGAGCTGGCCAGCCCTACTGCCAGCGAACGCTTCATCGCAAAACTGAAGCAGATGACCAGTCTGGGCATCCGTGAAGCCGCTTGATCAAGGAGTTCGATATGTCGGAGAACCTGGTGCTGTTTCCAGAGGCTTTCGCGCAACGCATCAGCAAGATCATCGGCTACGAACCACCTACCGGCGGCAACAAAGCCAATGGCTGGTTTGGTGGCTATGGCTGTCGCTGGTGTGCGGCCTCTAAAGCGTGGTTCACGGTTGTGCCATTCGATCAGCCGCAAGTGGCTGAGAAAGTGGCCCAGATGTTTCGTGATGCCGCAGTGTCCGATGTGACAATCACCAACGAGGGTGGCATCTCTCAAGAAGATGATGGAAAGGGCCTGCAAGTATCAGCCTACGTTTGACCAACGCTGCACCAACCGCTCTTTCGAGGGCGGTTTTTTTCGCCTTCACTTTGCTCGCCCCTGTGAACCATCACCGTTAGCAATGACAACCTTCTAGGAGAATGACGACATGACGTACACAGACACGATTGCTGCCTATCGGGCTCTTCTGGCTGGGAAACCCGGGCAAGCTTTACTGATTGGCCAGGACATGGCTTGCAGGCTTCAAGATGGGCACCTTGTTGGCGTATACCTCGACAAATCTGGCCAGGTAGAGAACGGGAGCGAGTTTGACTTTGACGTCAGCGCGTTTGATACCTCTCGCGGCTGCTGGGATTGCGATGACTCGACTTCGGCGATGATGGCGTGGATCACGTCACCAAAATTCGTGGCGTGCAGCGCTTAGTGAGATCGAGGCGCCCCCGTGGGATGGTTGCGCTCAACTCAGTCCAAAACTGCAACTGATAAATGATGCACCCAGCCGTTCTCTTTCACAGAGGGCGGCTTTTTTTCTTGTGGGGCCGTGTTGACCATCTCCATTTTGAAATGACAACGAACTGGAGCTTCGCAATGCAAAACAACGATCAAACCTTGTCCTCAAACACTTCTGACGCCGCCAAAGAGCTGAACGCTACTCCAATGGTTCTGACGGATGCAGCGGGTGAACATGTGCCTGCACCTTACGATTCGGCATTGCTGGCTTTCATTCACGAAGGAACGGAAATCCGCAATCCTTACGTTTCGCCAGATGGCCACACGCTGGTAAACCCTGTCTCGGCTTATGGGTTCGTGGAATATCACACCGGTGGCGGGTGCATGGCCCTGATGCGTCCTCATACCGAAGGTCGCGTCTTGTACCTCACGCAGGATGGGATCTACATTGCTGATCCACAGGATTGGCGCGAGTGCGTGATCTCCGTATGCGATGCCGAAGGCAACGATCTCGCCTACTGCGACCTCGCAGCTGTCCCGTCGTCCAATGAAGCTGGCCACCAAAACGCGTGCGAAAACCCTTTCTGCCCTGAAGAGCTCAAACTCGAGTCTCCCGAGGCTTTGAAGGAACGGTACCGCGTGTGGGTGCAAGAGAACCTGGCAAATGATGAGCTGGAGTTTGACGAGAATGCTTCCGTATCTCTGTGCGAGAGCGGGGCATTTGTTCAAGCCAGGATCTGGGTGCCATTTAGCAGTTTGCCTACCCCACCAGACAACGCCGACGAAGGCGTTTAACCCCCCCCCAGCCGCCCTCATTCTTGAGGGCGGCTTTTTTCTGCCTGCTTGTAAACGCGCCAAGGTCGATTGCGGGCTCATGTGAACCATCACTGGCCATACGTTCAATCACTCAAGGGTGCGCTTCATGGCTAACAAGCTATCTCAAAATGTTCCGTCCTATGCGAAACCGCTAGTCGACGCGCTCGGTGATGGATGCCGGTACTCGCCAGCAGAAATGTTTCGTTATTTCCTCAGCGCGGTGATGGAGGTTTGGGGATTTCAGCCCTGGTACCCAACTCCCGTTGAGGCTAGAGAACGGGTGATCAACGCAATTGCTTGCTATGACGACATGGTGGCCAAGGAGGAGCCTTTCAAAGACATCCTTGGGGCGGTTTACGCCGAGCTCAGCAGCAAAGGTGGCAAACAGCTTTTGGGGCAGTTTTTCACGCCCTGGAACATTGCAGTAATGATGGCCAACTTTGATCCTGAGCCGGTATCAATGGCTCAAGGACGAAAGGTGCTTTCCGATCCTGCGTGTGGCAGTGGGGTAATGCTGCTGGCCAGGGCTAATCAAATTCTTGAAAACCATGGTCCAGAAGAGCTATTCCGGTGGAAGTTTTACGGCTGCGATCTGGACGCTATATGCGCACGGATGACAGCCATACAGCTCGCCGCCAACTGTGCAGTGCACAGAGTTGAAATAGGAGAAATCCTGATCGTTCAAGGCAACACCCTCGCAAGCTCCAAAAACAAACAGGTGATCCTGCACGCCAGTTCCCCCCGGCGTCTGGCTTTGGCTTCATAATTCCAACTCTGAAACGAGAGAACCTCATGAAAATCCGCAATGTATTGGTAGTGCTGATGGGGCTTTGTGGTTTTTTACCGCTGATTGGTCAGGCTTCTGAAGCCACCGATGCAGTGATGGAAGTAGCCGCTACCCGGATGTCAACGGTTGTACGTGTCAACGGGCAAAACGTTCCTGTGATTTACGTGGGGCAGGTTGATGGCTGTGATTCTGTTGCAATTGAACATGCTTCTGAGCGGTACGAGCATTTTCGGGTTTGCAACCACCAGGTCATTCCGCGCAATACTGTGTCGCCCAGTTGGTCTGAAGAAGACGGCGGCCGTGCTGTGCTCGCCGCGGTCGTTGGCAACTCGATCTTGTTCGGTGAAGCAAGTCAGACTGACTCTAACGGCTATCTCATCGCTGCCCGCACCCTGGGTAGCTTGAGTTCCAATTGCAGAAATGTAGAAGTGATCATCAGCTTCGACGGTGACCTGGTCGACAGGACACTGAGAAGCGTCTGTGACGATCGAAGATAACGCATCCCCAGCCCCACCACATCGGTGGGGTTTTTTTTTGAGTAATTTCAACTATGCGTTCGTGTGAAGCATTCCTTTGCACAAGGCCTGCTGCCGAATATCCAACCATTCATTGAAGGAAAACGGAATGTATCAGTTGATCACTGGTGACTGGCGTCACACTTTTGTATGGGAAAAAAACGAGCGTCTGACTCGTTTTGTTATTGATGCAGATTCACAATTTGTAGTGGCCATGCAGGTCCAGCGAAGCGAAGCTTCCGAATCATTCAGGGAAGCAACCCGGGAAGAGATGAAGGACTTGCAAAACTCACTCGTTAATGCAAAAGGCGAGATCTTCGAGCGACCAAGTGATTTTAGTCTCACCGAGTGCGAGGAGCTTCCTTCTTGGGCCCTCGTGTGAAGATCAAACACCATCAACGCTTCATCAAACCCGCCACCTGGCGGGTTTTTTTTTATGGGTCGAAATGCTCCCTACACATCCATGTGCGGCATCACCTCCTACCAGGCCTTCGCAACGTCTGGCCCAACTTTCAGGAGAGTCACGATGCAAACCGAAATCAAAACATTTGTAAGCCAACAAGAAGTGCAGGACGGTTTCGATCAGGCAAAGCTTCCGATTGATCGCGATTCCATTCGCTCTCGCCGGCTACTGCGCATGATTGAACTGGTCGAGGTCCTCAGAACACCTGATAACCAACGGACCATGTGGCAGCTGCTGCTGGACGCAGGGGCTAACCCGGACTACATCCTCATGCGCGACTGTGACGATGATGTTCAAAATGGCCGCCGTCCGGCGATTCAGGTTCGGGTCAATACCTGCAAACACCGCGGTTTTGTGGTGCTCGGTTACGATGCTGACGATCGTGGCTTCAAACTGCTTTTGCAGGATGAAGGTACGTCGATTGCTCGCGTTACCGTCGAAAAGGTCAATGTTCGCAAGTTGGCCGAAGTCCTCGAGGATCTCGTTGACGACGGTACTCGCCGTTTGCCTCAAGCCTCAACCAACAGCGCGGTGCCTTCCAACGCTGCCATTCAGGGCGACTATCTGCTTCGTCCTTAAAACGTTACACCTGAGCCCACTCATTGAGTGGGCTTTTTTTATCGGCGCGGTTACTCGACTTTAAACCCCGGCAAACCCTGAGCCGCACGCCATTCCTTGACTGTTTGGGTGATACCTTCGGCTGAATCATCCGCCTCATCTTCCGGGTAGAAGATCAGGTCAGAACCATCAGGGTGCTCGCTCACCTCTTCAAAGTGGAACACCAGCTTATCCACTTCTGGCTCCGTGCCGTCGTGGCTTTTGATGCGCTGAAGCAGGGCGACGAATTCGCTTTCTGTGTACTCACTGAATGTATTGTTCATAATTTCTGCCGGTCTTCCTTGTGAATTTCAGCGTGACGTTTTGGCGTGGCTACGGAGAGGTTATCAACATCGTAAACGGCGCCGCCATGTTGAATGTGCTCAATGTGGTGGATCTCGTAGCGACCATTCCCGCCGTTGCGTTCTGCTTTCGGCGCGAACGGAGAATTGCCTTTTGCTAGCCAGTCTTGGTTGGTGGGTTTGAACTGGCTGAGTAGTTCAGGATCGTTGCCTACGGCAGTCCAGAGTGCAGCCCGGAAATCGTCGAAGCTCTTAAACTTTTGCCCCCGCAACTGATCGGCAATCCTCGTTGGTATTGGTGCACCAAGTCCTGTGCCAGCGCCAGCAAGCCAGATGCCGGAAACGTCTTGACCCTGCCCCGTGACAGCGCCGGATTCATGACGGGCGCTGACAACAATGTACAACGGCTGCACGCCAGAGCCAGCTGGGAACACCAGGATATAGTCGTTATAGGCGTCCGGGTAAATCGGGCTGACAATGATGTTGTCAGCCTGTTCGGTGGGTGGATAAATCCAAATCTGAGGCGCTTGGGGTGCACCCTCTAACGGTGGAATCCCCGAGATGCTCGACGGGTCTACGGCCGGCGTCCATATAAGCGTTACGCCGTTGCCAAAGTCGGCCACTTGCTTGGAGCCTTGAGCAACGAACTGCACTACAGGAATCATTTCCCATTCGCTGCGCTTCTGGGTGTTATACCCGTAGCCCTTCAAGGTGCCATCGGCCTGCTGTTCAATGTGCAGGCGGACACGCGTTCGGGCTTGCTTGAGTGACTGGAGCTGTTCCTCCGTGTATAGGCTGCTATCGCCCAAGCTCGAAGACCACAGCAACATAGCCAATCCGCCTAGAGCTCCAGCAGCAACACCAGCAGTAACAACCCCAGCACTGCCCGCAGCGCTCGAACCCGTCCCAGCGGCAACAGCTGTTCCAGCGGTGCAGAGGCCACCACAGGACACACTAGCAGCAGTAGCAGTTCCGCCTAATAGAAGTGTTCCCAGTGCAGTCGGTACGGCGCTCCCACCGATCTTTTTGAGGGGAATATTCCCGTCTGCGTCTGTCTCACGACCACCAAGAATGGCGAACTCGCCGTAGTTGGCCACTTTCTCAACAGGGATAAACCCGACGGGTTTCTTGTAATCGATTACACCATCAGCGAGGTCACAGCTCTTTGCGAACACACAACCCACGGTGTTGGGCTTTGCATCTTCCTTCGATGGGAGGTCTTTGTATTCCGCCCAACGTTGGGCGTGGATATCAACAGGTTCAACGCCGCTATTGCGGTAGCCCTTCGGCGGGTTGGGTACGTATCCGCTCATTTGAGCTTCCTTTTCATCCTTGGGGAATCCAGCTTACAGCTGGGGCAGAATGACGTTACTTGGAAGCATTGGCGCAAGCTGTAGGACAAATCCTAAATCTCATGCTCCGCTTTCCTTTCCATGTCATAGCTGGGGCAGGATAACCGCTCTTTTGCCAAGTGTTGAATGGTGGCGATGGGCCGTTGGCCGGTGAGATTAGAAATCTCACAGCCAACCGATGCCCTAATTGCCGGCGAGAGGTGCAATTTGCGTAATTGCATGGACTTGATCACCCATTTGCATTGTCACTGACCAGTCAATTGCATTCGTGCTGACCAACCGTTTGCATTCGACTTGACCAGCACACGCGGTAGTGACGACCGGCAGAGAACGGCCACAAGCAGTCGGTGGACAGACTAACGGTAAGTAGGTAGCGTCGGGCTGCTGCGTTGAATCTTCAATTAGGCGTCAATCTGCGAAACGGCGCTGCCTCTGCCAGAGATCCAGCTCCATTAATCTATGAATGAATCAACTTGGAGAACATTGATGGAGTTCCTGTTTCTGATTATTTGGGGATTGCTTGCTTGGGGTGTTTCTGCTCTCGCCATTTCTCGCGGCCGAAGCGGAGTCGGTTTTTTTCTGTTGTCGTTTCTATTTTCTCCATTGCTTGGACTGGTTGTCGCCCTAGTCATGAGGGATCTTGTGGACGAAAACGCAAAAGCAAACGCACGGAACAGGCAGGAGGAAAGTCGCGAGCGACTTCGCAGGGAAGAGCATGAGCGGCAGCTAGAGTCAATCAAAGCGATTGCCGCACCGCAAAAAGCAGATATGTCGCGCCCACAAGCGTCGACCGCTACTTCCGCCTTGGTTGCAGATGAAATCCGCAAACTTGGAGCGCTACGTGCCGAGGGGCTCTTAACTGATGCTGAATTTCAAACGCAGAAGTCAGTCCTACTCGCATCACCAAGTTCGATACAAACCGGTGCCCCAGAAACTGCTGAGACCTCTGAAACAAAGGAGACAGCACCGCCACTCGATCAAAATGGCGTTTGCCCAAACTGCTTCTTGATGATTCCGCTTCTCAGTAAAGAATGCCCACGATGCAATGCCCGCCCCTTAACCAAGCGATAGGCCGACAGATGCAGTTCGGAATACTGGCTGGAAACGACTACATCAACAAGAGAATCTACAAGCTCCTCAGCGAGATTCATCCAGCCGACGTTGCGTCCTTTGTGCGCAAATTTCTATCAGAGTCTGATGAGCAATGCTTTCACACTTATCGAGAACTGATTTTAGGATCTCATCTTAGAAGCCAAGGCTCGAATTGGCGTTATGAGCAAAAAATCGGTAGACAGACACCCGACTGGGTCGTACGGGATTCCGATGATCAAGTTATCGAAATCGTGGACGTATATACGCTACATCAGCGCCGAGAAACCGACGTACAAATTTCCAAAGGGCTTTCATTTCGTGGCTCATGGGCGGGCTGGGTAACGATCCCACCAAACCATCTGTTCTCCAAGATTCAGCAGAAAGTGAATGCCTACACCAAGCTCATCGAGAAATTAGGCGTGCCTTATGTCGTCGCTGTTTTTGGTGAATTCACAGCTTCTGTTGAGCCCGAGGAAGTTCATCACGTTGTCAACGAGTTACACGGGGGCGTCTTCCATGAGACTCCCACCCTGGCCGGAGTCATTTTCTTTCGTGAACGCTCGGGAGACTACGAATTCTCATATTTTGCCAACCCAAGAGCCGCTCACTCATCTCAGCTGGCCCTACAAGGGTGAAAACAGTTGGATATCATCAGCGGCCTAACAAACGTTTCAAGGTCGTTCGCCTCGCTCACCCATGAGGGTTAAAGCCCGCCCCGAAGCTGATGATGCATTTGAATGGCTGCCTTGGGTCGGTTAGAACCCTTCGCGAGAGGCAAAAATCGGCCAGGAGCGGTCTCTCAAGAAAGCGCCACATCGCGGAGGCATAATGACCGAACCGAAAAAACACCACTTTTCGCCCGTCTTCTACTTGAAGGGTTGGTGCGACAGCACGACCGGCCAGTTGATCGCATATTCGCGTTCACACAAGAGCGTGATCGCCAAACCCGTCTATCCGAAGGCAACCGGGTATGAGCATTTCCTTTATACGATGGAGGGGCTCCCCGACGATCGGAAGCAAATTATCGAAAAGGATTATATGGCCTCGACGGTGGACGATCCTGCGGCGAAAGCGCTCAAGGTGCTGCTGGACACCGGTACTAGCGGGCTGACCGCGGAGCAGCGGGGAGACTGGACGCGATTCATGATTGCGAGTCTGCATCGCCGGCCGGCGGCGGTCGCCGAGATCGGCGAGACCTTCAAGAGCACGCTCCGAAAAGACCTACTTGCGGACTCGCAAAACGAGTCTGACAAGCAAGAGCTTCACCCGTACCTGATCGACGATGCCTCGAAGGTGATGGTCGTCAGGGTGATCGAGAACGACGGCATCGGCAACATCATCATCAACATGCAGTGGTCAGTGCTCGACATGTCGGCGAGTCAGCACGAGTTGCTGACCGGTGACATGCCGCATCTGCGGTACTACGGTCTGAAAGACCCCCGATGCACGATTCTGTTTCCGCTGACGCCGACAAAGTTGTTCATCGCGACGCATGATCGAAAAGCCGAACACAACATCAATAGCCGGAACAAGACCGAGGTAGTGAAGTCGGTCAATGATGAGGTGGCCAGGCTCGCCGAGCGCTTCGTTTTCGGGAGAACCGCGGTCCATCGTAAATTCGTTGACAACCGGCTAGGGCGGACATCGTCCCGTTGACGTGCGGGCCTAAGGCCGGCTCCGCGCCGGTTACCTCTACGTTCAGAACGACGGCTTTCAAAATCTGGCTACGGCAACTCAGGGTCGTGCGCGCCCGGTCGCCGAGGGGAGGATACAGGCCCTTGGCGTTTCGGGTCGGGGCTACGCCGGTCGGCATCCGTCGGGGTGCAGATTCCGCCGTGCTGGGCTACGAGCCGACAGACCAGTGGCAAATAGGTGATGTACTGCTAGCCTCTTTACCGTAATCGGGCTTGCCTGCACCCCAATCACGTTTCCCGTCGATAGATGGGTTAAGGGCTGACAGGACGACAAGGAACGTTATACGACAGTAATGTCGCCCAATAGGCGCTATGACATGCCCGGATTTAATGATCTGATTGAAGAGATAGAAAAGAAACATCCAAATGACTGGTGGATAAAGAGTAGGCGTGAAACAGAGTCTTTGTTTCCTGACTCCTTTCCTCAGGTGCATGTCTACGAAAATGCACTCCGCATACTGGATTCAGATTCTTGGTTGGTCCTTTCTGAAAAAGCACAGAAGGTATTCCCTGGGTCACGAGAACTTCGTGGAAAGCATCAGTTTTTTGATCTACTGAATGAAGCATTGGCATACGAGTACCTTGTTTCGCAGGAGCTATGCAATATTCGCTTGTTGCGAACCGTGAAAAATCAAAAGTCCCCGGATATTTCGTACGAAGCTAATGGTGTGCCGTGCTACTGCGAAGTGAAAACCATCAATGTGTCTCAGGATGAAATAGATAAAATGGTTGCCGGAGAGTCATTTGATTGCTCCATTTACTATGAATTAACCCCCCAGTTCCTTAATAAGTTTGACTTAACCATTCAGGCTGCGGTGGCGCAGATTAAGTCTCTTGCACCGTCTGGCTTGGTGTACGTAATAGTCCACTTTGATGATTTTACGCTGGACCACTACGAGACATATCAGCGCCAGATATCCGAATTGTTGGCGTGTAGCTTTCCAGCGCTTGAAGTAATTGTTCGCGTCGGTGTTCTAGGAACGCATTACATTCGGCATGGCGCCTGCTAAAACTTTACGGTCATGTCGGCAAAGGGTCGTGTGCTGCGCCGGCTATCCCCGCCTTGATTAGCAGGAACTCTTCGAGCCGTACTCCTTCAATACTCATCTCGATCCCCCACTGTGCAGTGTTCCTAGCTCGATGCTAGCCTCTCTGAGGGGCTTGAGCGAGTGCATCCCTAGTCTGTGTTGACAGAAGTCAGGCTGGACGCCAACCGCACTCATACTTTCCATGATCGTCTCTCGAACCAGCACGCGTGGTGACTCCCAGCGTGACAAGTCACCCTATTCACCACCAGCTCCACGAACAACGGAAAAAAGGATTAGGCCATGTCATTGTTTGGACGCTTTTTAAAGGGCAAGTCGGAATCGGGAGCCACGGCAGAGCAGCCACCGCAAGCGTCTAAGTCCAGCATCCCGGTGGTGAAGGGGGATTTCTCTCGGGTTACAGAGGCAGTCAAGGCTGACTTATGGCAAGCCATCGTCCAGACCGAGGACATCCCAGCCGAATCGGCAGAATTCGTTTATGAAGTTGCCCTGCGCACAGCAGTGAGTGGCAACCTTTATGAAATGGCTGAGGCGTTGAAGAGTTTGGGGATACAGAAGCAGCGGGCGACAGACCTTTGTAGGTGGTTGCCGAGAAGAGCCAAGTCACTGATATCTCGCGACGAGCGAATCAAGCTTGGGCTTACGGAAGCCATCTGGGTCTATTCAGGGGCGCCATGCATGGCTAACCCGAGTGACGGAGAGTCCAAAAGCCGAGATGAAGCCCATCGCCTTGCTAACGGACAGAAATTTAATATTGCTGATGGGCTCGCCCTGAACGGAAAGAACACCTGGCCAGGCTACGAACAGGACTGTAAATGCTCATCGAAGTCTGTGCTTCCTTTCTGAGTACGGAAAAATCATCTGTGCATTAACGTTCAATCTTAAGGTGAATAAATGAAGTACGTTGTAGCACTAGCCTTGATTACAGTGACGAATTTTGCAGGTGCAGCCTGTTCGTTGTCGGATATAACAATATCGTCGATGAACGCCAAGTTTATTAATAAATGCAGTAGCTCAGAGTGTTTCTACATGCAGGGGGTGGCGGTGTTGGAAAATAGTTGCGCCGAGCCCGTTGGTGTTCAAGTTCAAATTACTGCATACGACAAATCAGGTTCGCCAGTTGCCACCAGCGAGGCTTGGCCTGCAAGCACTCGAAATATTCCGCCAGGCAGATACACATTCTCCTTGGATCAATATCTCGATTATGAGCCTTCGATTACGCATTTTGACCTCAAGCCGATTGAGGTCAACCAATGGCGTTGAGGACTAGCTATCGGCCAATTTCTGCCCGCCACGACCGACCGGTTTGGGTCGTTGCAGTCCTTCAGTGCTTGGCTGACGCGCTCCCCCTGAGTGGCACCCGCTGACACCCATCAACTGCAAACAACTGGTCAGTGGCGATGCAATTAGGTGGTCAAGTGAGATGAAATTACGCTCAATTGGCAGGTCAAGTCGAATGCAATTACACATTACTGTCAGAGCAGAATAAATCTACATCGATGTGAGTCATCTCCTCGAGCAAGTACAACCTTTCAGGAGAGCCACATGACAAAGACTTACAAAGTACGATTGATTGAGACGAAGCTGCGATCGATGGTTATGGAGGTCGACGCTGATGATGAGGAAAGCGCCATCGCAGTAGCGTTGGCCGAATCCAAAAGCACCGGCGACGCTGAATGGGATCTACAGAACGAGCCCATCAATGTAGACGCTGCGGTGGTCGATTAGGACGAACCCTAAATGTGTCCAGGCGCATCACACTAGAAAACGAACACCAATGTTCGAAGGATCTGAACGCATTATCGGAACCCACTCATTCTTGAGTGGGTTTTTTTCTGGGCGAGTTTTGTGTCGCAGTCGATAGTTCACCCGGGGCGGATATCAACCATCAACCTGTCTGCGGGGTAGGGCTGCATAAAATCACTGGTACGCTCAACGCTCGAATTAAGCCAGTCTTTAATCAATCCGTTGGCGAGAATGACCACCATTCTTTTTTCATCGTTCGGTTTATGGAAGGCCTTCATGAACGGATGTGAATCGGCGTTTATCGTCAGCATGGTGTAAGAGTGAACAATTTGCCCATCTGGCGCTTTCCACTGGTCCCATAGGCCAGCGATCGCCATGACACCACCGTCGGTACGGGTGATCCTGGTAGGCATTGCTTTACCGCTCCTCCAGTCAGGTTCGTATATCGAAGAAGCAGGAACCACGCATCGCTGCCCCTTTTTCCAGGCTGACCGAAATGACGGCTTGGTACTGGCCGTTTCAGAGCGAGCGTTGTAGGTCTGCCGGCCCAGCTTTCGATCTTTAGCCCAAAATGGCAGCAACCCAAATTGTCCGGTGAGGGCTTCAAACTCAGGAAGATCGTCGTCGGCTGCCTCCTCAGGACGCAGGCGAATGAACGGCCCCATATGTGGGCCACAGGTCGATTGGCAATTGTGAGTCGGGTGCAACACCGAATCCGGCAAGCAAGCGATCGTTATCTGGTGCCTCATAGTGGGAGCACATTAGGGGGCCCTTTCGCGTGTCGTTCCAGCATAGACCGCATCACGCGATGTGTCGTTCGAGTGAATTGGGCAAAAAAAACCGCTGACCGAATGGCCAGCGGTGGGTGCAACATTGTTCAGCTATCGAGCGCAGTGCGTATGGAACGTAACCTCATCCATGCAAGCGAAGAGGGTGCCAACGCGTTCTTGGAACAGGTGCAAGGCGATCTGTTTGAAGCGTACCTCGGTATCAGATGAGGGGGCATCGTCGAAGGTGAAGCAGACTTTGCCACCGTACTTTCCTTGGTGGTACTGCGGATGGATGTCGACGGTGGCCAACAACTTACCCTTCTGCTTGATGTGCCGGCCTTGGAATTCGAAGGCACACGTTTTGATCAGTTCACGGGCCTTGGCCGCGGTGATCGATTTGATATCCGCATCGCCGTCAGGCAGCAAGGTAATTTCATATGCTTGCACTTTCTCGAACGAGTTGAGTGCGCATTCAACGAACTCGGTCGCTCGCGGATGCAGACCGATCGAGGCAAGGTGTGTACCGTTCTCTCGGAGGACCCAGACGTAGCGACCACCCACCGTGCCAGTGTTGGCCAGGTGATCGCGATCGAACTGATAGAAGTCCTGGCGGTAGCCGGTGAGGATGCACTGCTCGGATTCAACGATAGCGGTCATGCGATCAAAGGCGTTCTGAAACTTCATGGTTCTTCTCCTGAAAGGTTTGCGTTACCCATCGTGATGAAACACATGCGCGCACAAACCTGAGCGACGGCCGGGCTCCGTGTAATCGCCTGTTCGCCATTACCTGATTGCAAGTTCAATCAATCAGGAAGCTTCCCTAAAATGAACAATCCCAATGGCTACGTTTCAGTCATCCATCTTCAAGAACTGCTGTCGGCTCTCGTTGCGCACAATGACGAGCTCAATGAGGCTGAACGCCCCCCAGAAGGTGATGATTACAACGACATCTACAACATGTCCGTCGCAAAGCTGAGTGGGTTGATCAGCAGTGCAGGCGCGACTTCCCTGGAAGTGGCGGGCAGTGCAGAAACGAGCCCCATTACCCAGGTCAGCACCGATCCTCAAACCCCACCGACCTACCAGGTCGGCAAGGTCTTAATGGCAATCGTCTTGCGCATTCGCCTCGCTGATGCACGTGCACTTGTCACAGCCTACGAGCGGTGCTGGCAGGAGCAAGCTAACGGCAATGCCGGGAGCCAGAATCGAGTCAGCGATGACTTCGCCACGCTCACGCAGGAAATCGCCGGCAGGATGGTGGCGAGCGATCGTCAGTACGTTGAAAAGCTGTTGGCACCGCCACTGCACAAGCAAACTGCTTAACCCACCCAAGCCCGGCTACCCGCCGGGTTTTTTTATTTTCACCACCCGTGTTCGGCATCTCTCAATTACACAGATAACGGGGGATCCCACATGTCGCAAAAGAAAATTGATCGCCGCAGCAAAGAGTCGATGGTTCAGTTCCTGAACGACCACTTTCGCTACAACACCATGAACAGTTGGAACGGGTCTACCAGTTATGCGCACTGCATCAAACTGCATAATCTGGGGCTGTCGTCCGAGCAACTCGACAAGGCATTCAAGGTCATCCAGACGGATATCTGGGATGAACTCGACATGCAGATTCAAGACTTTGTAACCCAGATGCACGGGGCCTACACGATCGGGAGCAATGGCCGTTCAGGTGGTTACCTGGTACTGCTGAGCAGTGAATGGAAATCGACAGGCTATAAGTCCTATTGCCGTACGTGTTACCAGCGCAACTATAAAGCTTGTGGCAACACCGAAGGTGACAACACCTGTGGTTCCTGCCGTGCAACCGGCGACCAAGGACGAGTTAACTACGCAATGCCGCCCCGCCAACTTAGTGTCTCTCATGCCGGTATCGACGATGAGGGCGACTTCGAAGACTGGTCGATGGAGCAGTTGAGGGCTCGCGTCAATGTCGTCGAAGCGTTTGACAGTGCCTGTGATGACATTCTTGTGGCCTTCCTCGACATGCTGGAAATGGACGTCGTTGAAGAAACGATCATGGTTCCTGAGAAACGCTACGTCCTCCAGACGTCGCATGCACAATAACCCCCACGACCGCTGGCCTTTTGGCTGGCGGTTTTTTTTGCCTGCTTGCCCGTCATTCGAAAAGGAGGCTACTTACCGAGGGGCAACCCCAGCGCCGGCCAGAAAACGCTGCAATTTCGCCAGTGCGTCTGTCATGAGATAAGCCTCATCATCGTCTACCGCATTGGCACGGCACTCATTGAAACTGAGGCGCTTGACCAGTTGAGCTAAGGCCCAAATTTCTGAACGCTCAAATTCGGCAAAAACGGTCTGTTCCGTGCGCGGATTTTCCGCGGTCAGGATCAAGTGCGGGCTGTCGCTCATGCTCATTCCTCAATTGGGCGGGTATGAATCCAGCCCCAGGAGCGCCGATCGCGACGTCATGAGGCAGCGAGTGCATCAGACTTTATTGCCGGGTCAGCAAAAATTCAGCGTGGGCTGGCAAAGGAGATTGGTCTGGATCTGCACGGAAGGTCTCTTCCCACGCCATACAGATTTTATGGATGAACATCAGTAGGTCGATGGTGTTGCCGGTACTCAACACAATATGGAAACTGTCTCGATACCTCTCCGAGCCAGGTATTGCGCCGTTAGGTCCTAACGCGACCAACTGCTCGGTGTTCGTCGCCACTGAAGCTTTTAAGACCAACAAATGCTTTGCCGCATTCGCAATATCGGCACACACCCCAAAAAGTCCGTCGGCTTTACCCCGCCAGTCTTGATGAAACGCGTTATCGCCTTTTACACCTTTCGACTGCAACAACCAGTCTCGCAGTGAAGAACTGGTCACACAAAAATTGAAAAGATGGTCCCCCATGGATTCGAGGTCCGTGGCATTCCAGGTCCGGCCGGCTTCGCGGAAAAGCTTGAGTGCAATGTCTCGCGGTGCTTGAAAGACGGGTATCGGCGCTTTTTCTACCATTAGGTCCTACTTTTATTGTCGATGCAGACGTAGCGCAATCTCTCCGCGCTCGCGTGCGATCCAGGTTGTTCGTACCGGCGCATTCTGAAGCGGCCACGGGGAAAAACAAAGCCAGCGCTAAGGGCTGGCTTTGTCTGTCTTTCGCATCGGTCGGTGGACTAGGGGCTGATCTTTGCCGGAATACCTCCCGCGCTCCCATATTTTAAAGCTGTGAGGCTCAAGTCCACATCCTGACAGCCCGAGACGGCACGTTTTTACCCGTCACGCTTTAGTCGCGTTTTGAGCGTAGGCAAATCCGCCTAAGCCTTCCAGTCCATTCGTCGAGGAAAAGCGCTGTCACCTACCACGGAAGCCCATTCTTTGCTCAAAGTCGGAAGTGGGGAACCTAACTGGAAGAGCCTGGAGTGTGTACCACGTGCACGCTTCCGATCACTTTCTCCATCCAAAGGCGCCATTCGTTTCCCAGCCCAGCTCAAGTAAATGAGCACGATCACGAGGAGAAATACCACCGAATTCCTCCTCTTGAGTTTCAAGGGTTTTCCTGGCGCGGCCACTGCCATAAGTTGCCATGGAAGGTTTGTATCTCTTGAGAATTTCGAGACCTGTAATCAGGTTATCTACTTCGTGCTTGCTCATTTTTTCCAATCTCTGCGCGTGTTTCAGCGATCGATTCGTTCCTTTTCCCCGAATCCGCTTGGCCCGACCGGACCGGAACGGAACGGTGATCTGCGACTTACCCCTGGCGACGCATATATTCTGCAAACAGTGGAACGGTAAAGTTCAGATAACCGTGATCTGTGCTGTAGATCATCCCTTTAAAAATTATGTTGGCCCGAGTGGGGCCCAGCGATGATTGAGAACGTCCCATCGCCTTCGCAATATCAGCCATGGCATAGGGACCATCTCCGAGCTCCGACATGGTCTTCACGAACTGGACCTCAGAACGCGTAAGTCGGTCAATACGAACCCTGAAGAAGCCGGCATCGAGAGAAGCTAATGTCTCGCTGTAGGAATGGTTCACATCATCAACCGTGATTTCTGGCCCCTCAGCGTTGTTCCAAGCGGTTGACGCCCACTCTTGAAGGAAAAAAGGATAGCCTCGGGTACGCTCAACAATGCTGCCCAATGCCCCGGCCTCAATTGAGGCTTCCTCTTCCACTATCGGCTTTTGAACTGCTTGAATAGCAGAAATTTGATCAAGCGCATCCACTGCTGGGTAGAGAAAAAGTCGCTCAGCATACGACTTTGCCTCACCCGCCAAGCGAGCTACTTGCGGAAGCCCTGCACCGACGAGCAGCACGGGAAGGCCTTCTTGAGACATGCGGTGAATAGCCACAATGAGTGCGGATAGATCCGCTTCTGTGAGGTACTGGACTTCATCAATGAGAAGAATCCAACCTTTACCAGCAGCTTGTGCTGCTTCACCTATAACTGCAAAAAGGTCTGGAAGATCGTATTGAAGGTCCCCGCTATCGGCGAGTCCAGGCTCAGGCTCAACACCGACCTCAACTCCTCCAATATCAATCTTGAAGATAGATGCAAAACCGCGGAGGCCTTTAAGTCCTCGGCTAGCAATTTGCTTAGCCGCCTCAACACCGGAAAGTGAACGCATCACCTTCCGCATTTCTGGATAGAGGAGTCGTGCAAGGCTTTCGCGCTCTGGCGACTCGACCTTGGAAACGAGAAGACCTTCCTCCTTCGCAATTTTTCCAATTTCATTTAACAGCACCGTCTTGCCTGTACCTCGTAATCCGAGGAGCATGATCGATCGGGCGCTCCGCCCGTTAACTGCTCGCCCACAAGATATTCTTGCAGCTTCAAGGATGGCATCGCGTCCTGCCAATTCTGGGGGCCTGCTTCCTGCGCCGGGCGCAAACGGGTTACGGTAGGGATCCATATCAGCCTCACAAGAATTGTAATTTCTATAAAGATATAGCGAAGTCTAGCTCCGCCAGTTAGATATCGCTATACATCGCTAGAAAATACTAGATGTCGAAATTACAAACCAAAAAAGCCCCGACCGAAGTCAGGGCTGGTGTAGCGGTTAAGGAATCTGCACAGCTTACGCCGCCACAGGTTTAGTGATCTGTTCCAGAATGTCCTCGAGCGGCATGCTCGACAGGGTTTTCAGATCATCGTTGTCGTCGAGCAACCGGGCACGCAAGGTGTCCAGGTAAGCGTCGAGTTGGCTGCGGGTATGCAGCTTGATGGAAATCATCAGCAGTCTGAAGACCAGTTCAGCTTCGTTTTCCAGGTTGTCGGTGCGGTTAACGTAGTCCTTGAGGAAATCCAGGATCTCCCCAGTCCACGGAATCAAACCGAGATCTTCATCTGCTGCATCGTCGCCAATCGACAGTTGTGCGCCGTAGCCAGCGTTCAAACCCTCGCTGACGGCGTTGAGTGCCGGCGTCAAGGTTTCCCAGTCATAGCCTTCATCTTCGTCGGACTGCTGATTCAATTTATGCAGCGTTCGCAGAGCGTTGTGCTGCGCCGGAAACAAGAAGTGCATTAACGCTTTTGGACCTTGCGCGACGGCTGCCGAGAGGCTGGCCACCACCGCTTTTTCCTCGATCAGGTCCGGGTTGCCAGCAGCCAGTGCGAACACCTGCTGAAGGGCCGATTCGATCACCGCCGACGGTGCGTCTTCCGGCGTGAGGACTTTCATCTGGATGAACTGGAGTGTCACCGATTCGCCCCAGCTGTTGTTGCAGTGAAACAAGTCGCCAACCCAGTTGCCTTCGGCGATGCCTTTTTCCGTGATGATGGTATGACAGCGGCCTTGGTTGCCCCAGATCAATTGCAGCACCAGGTCATCAACCAGAGGTTCCGCGGCATCCAGCTGCACTGAGCAGCACTCAGTGTGCCCCGATTTCAATGTCAGACGTACGTGACAAGCCGCGGCGGCGATGCGGATGAAGCTGTTGCGCTTATTCGAGTGAGTCATGTGTATTCCCTGAAAGAAAGTTGAACGTGCACCTTAGGGATGCATTACAGGGGCGTGTAGCGGGGAGGAGTCCCCCTTTCTGTTCGGTGCCTTGGCTTTTGCTGTGGCACCAGGTGCGACTTGGCCACGTCGCTGGTCAGCGCCACACACCGCAGCATTGCTCACATTTTCCAGTGGCAAAACAGGCATGCAGGGCGCCAAAACCTCCGCTAGAATCCCATTTCAACCACATGCAATTAACAGTCAGGCGTTCACCAACCTGACCAAGGCCTGGACCTGCGGAGTGAACCATGAGTGCGCACGACGACCTGTTCAAAACCGACTCAACCGCCTGGGATACCGATCCCAAGACCACGTTTGAGCAGTGGTTGAGCCAGCAGCCAGGCCGCGGCACCTCACGCGCTCACATCAGAATCTCATCCGCCGAGGTCTATCGGGCTCAATGGGGTCGCTTTGTCGCCTGGATTGAGCAAAAGAGCATTAAATTAAGCGAAGTAGATTCAATAGCGATCAGTGCGTTCCTGGAAAGCCTCGACAACAATCGCCCCCAGCGCGACCGGTACCGCAAGCTGATCCAGCGGGTGCTGGCGGATCTAATCAAGAACACTTCCGAAGTCGGCTTCATGAACCCGGCCGCACAGGCGATGCGCGAGGAAGGAGCAAAATGGAAGGAAGCGGATGGAAACCTGCCTACGAGCTTTCTCAAGCGAGTTGAACGGGATGTATTGTCCACTCACCTGATTTCGCCGATCTGCGCGGAGAAAGAGCGTGATCAGTGGCGTGAAGCCCGGGATCGGGCGATCGTTGGATCGTGTGTGGGGGCTGGGCTCAAGGTAGCGGAGATCGTGGCTTTGACTGTTAATTGCATCGACTTGCGGGGCGACCATTGGATCACGCTTCGCGACAAACGATCGCAGTTTTCCCACCGCACTCGGCCGTTTGACTATGCCGCGCAGGCGCTGACCACCTGGTTGCATCATCGGGAGCGGATGGCCACCGAAGGCAATTTGCTGTTTCCCTCGGACATCAAGACCATCATCAAAAATGGCAAGCCTGTCACCAGCATCCACCCATCCACGATCGTGCGTATCACTGAGTCGGTGATCGAGGAATCAGGGGTCAAAGCGTTACGAGGAGATGAGCATCGCGCCAGCCCGCAAACGTTGCGCAACTCGTACGCGGCGGAGCTGTTTGAACAGGGAGAGTCGCCGGCAATGGTCGCCGATCGGATGGGATTTGCTCAGATCGTTTCGGCTGAACGGTTGTTCGCTTCTTGGGAGATGTGGCGCAACAACTGAAGAGCACAGTACAGAGGAAAAGCAGTATGCCGCAGCCCAAAATCGGGTGAAGGGGGCGATCGGCGCCCCCAACGGCCCATCCCTCAAGCCAGCTTATCCCCGAAGACTAAGACCGCCCGGCCGTGCCGGTGACTGGCAGATCACCCAGCAAGTTGAGCCCGGTGGTTTTTACGAAAGTGGCGTAGTCCATCGGACGCTCGACGCGGGTTTCTGCATTGGGCAGTACATACGCCCAGGCACGTTTCGACGACGCGTCGTACACCAGCTTGAACAGCCGCGTCGGTACCCAGACCTTGTTGTCACCAATAGTAGTGTACCCGGGGTCAAAGATCGGGCCGGTAAACACATACACACTGCCGCCAGCACGCTGGGCAAACTTTCGGACGTCGGATTCTAACTTCGACCAGGCCGTTCTGTTATTGCTGGAATTCTGCGGGACCATATTCGACAGGGCAAAACTCTGGGCCATTGTGCGTCTATCCGGACTATCACCTGCTGGAAACTGATGCCCGCGGTCCAGTCCTGTCCCCTTGAAGTCGCTCAACTCCGCCCGGCCGCTTTTAGGGATACGGGGGTCAGGATAGAACTGATTTGTCCGCTCCTCCCCCTTGGCATCTCGCAGCTTGGCGGCATCGAGCCGCTCGACCACTACCAGAGGCGTTTTACTCGACAAGCTATAGAGCACCGCGAAGTTATCGGAGCACAGGGCCATTGGTTTCATTGAAGCGGGCACGCTGGCAACGTTGATCGGCCTGGCGGCCGGGAAAAGATCGGCACAACCGTCGAATGAGGGCTGTTTCTGCTGACTGGAGTAGAGCGCGAGCGCCTCGCTCTGGCCGATCGTTCCCGAACGGTAGCTATTTTTTTCTTCCTGGGCAGTGGGCAGCTTGATGAAATCCATCAAACCGCGAGCTTCGACTGCGCCGGCCGACAACATCACAAGGGCCGAAAGCCCGACAGCACATTTGCTTAGCTTCATAGGTGAACTCTTAGAGGTTGATTTACGGAATATTGAACGCAGCGCCTGTGATCACCGGCGCCGAACAGTGGCAGCAGCTGATGTGCAAAACAGTTTGGGTAAGGCCGGGGAGGGTGGCTGCTATGGGCAGAACCAAGGTAAAGCGAAGCAGGTAAAGACATGTTCAACAACCGGCCGAGTCAGGCCAGAAGCATAACAGGTACGCATACCTAAATTCAGAGGATTGAAGCGGCTTTTCTCAAACACCAGAAACCACAAGGCCCACTACACGTAGCGGGCCTTGTGGTCGCAAGTTCAACCTTTCGGTTGATTTCCCAGCCTTTCAGGAGATTGGGTCGGTTGAGGCGTTTCCGCCTGCTTGTGGCTATTAAACACAGAATCTAAGGCTGATGCAACACGCACCTATAAAATATTTTCTGGCTCGATTTTCCAGTCCCTTCGCCCCGTGTACAGGCAATACGGCGTTTTTTTCATGTTTTCCGCCTCGGCACCCACCACCAAGCCGCTAACAAGGATCCTATAAAGTGTTAAATGGATTCTTCCAGTATTAATGAGGAAAAAGAAAAGGCAGAATCTGGGAATAACACGTACCAGTATCCCTAACCTGCCGCCTTTCTCCCATGAGGATCAGCACATGAAGCTTTTCTATTCCGACAAATTTTCCGAGCCCCAAGGGGGTTCACCCTATCTGGCCATGCTTGCCTTCGTGGTTCTCTACTACGTCGTTACTCTGGTGGTTGGCCTCTTGATTGGTGGGGCCGCGGGTCACGAAATTAGTAACGATTGGTGGATAGGTATCTTTTTTGGAATTTTGCCAACGTCAGGCAGGTATGGGATCAAAATCGGGAAGCTGAGAGCCATATTGTTGATGGCAACTGCGGCAGCATTTCTCTACTACGCCAAAACCATCACCGGGGTTCTGATCCCTTTCACATTCACGGAGCAAATGGGGACCATCAAGATTTTGGCCGCTGTCGGCGCCGAAATAGTCATCGGCTTGATCTGTGTGAAATTGGTTAGCCATTTCATCTGGAAAGGCTTCACTGGAAATCTTTTCTGACGGTGCTGGTGGGTGCATGTGTCAGTAGTGCGCGTGCACCGCCTTTCGCCAGCGCTCTTACGGATTATCACAGCATGCTTCCCATTACTGAGGACCAGGCCTTCGCAAGGCCTGCTCACCCTCAGGAGAAGCACCATGATCAACCAAAAAATTGTTCCAGCTCAAGTTATTCTGCTGGTCGAAAACCGCGGACAAGCAACGATCCTCGCTGCCCTTCGTCACTATCAACATGCGCTACTCAGCAACCAACCTGGCCTATCCGAATATATAGAGATCTCAACTGACAGCGGAGCTGTTCCACCGCTGTCCGCAGAGGAAATTGACGATCTCTGCGAGACCGTCAACTTCGGTACCGAGCTTGACCAGGTGCAGGACTTCATTGACTGGACGTTGCCTCACAAGGCGGCATTCACTCGATTGGTCGACCAAATGAACAACCAGGGCTGGCGCCCAACCCGCGTGCACAACGGGGAATACTGGACTGATCTTTCAGCCGGTATGACACCCGACGCGATTTACAAATATCACCTCGGTGAGCTGGATTTTCAGATTGAGTTCTCGCTCAAACTGGACCCCTCTAACACCGGGCAGTGGCAGATCGCTCCGAAGGACTCGGTCGGCCTTACCTGTTTCGGTGGCACCCCCTCGTTTCTGGACGCTACCCAGGCGGCAACCAGCACTGTTTTCGGTGAGTGAGGTGGCCGGTATGCATCCCATCATCGAAGCATCGCGACTGATGAACAACGCTCAAATCACAAGGAAGGCCGCCATTCATGCCAATGCGACGACGATCTTCCTGTGGGAGCTTTCCACCGGTGACACTCTCGAGCTCGTTCGGACCTGTTCAGGCTTCAGTTCCACCGAACTCAAACACCATCCCTTCAACGATCGAATCAACTACTACCAGGAACGCAGTAGCGCAAAAGTGACTGGCTGCTACCAGCAGCAAGCCTGACTTAAACCGATAAACCAGCCCGGCACAGCCCGGGCTTTTTTTCGCCCCGAAATTACAGACGCTTGATTTTCATTTCCGTATGCAAGTCAACGCGTTGTTCAGGCCATACCTGACGATGCACCAACAGCCTTTCAATCGGAAAGCCCACATGACGACCCAATACAGCCCTGAGCAAATGCGGAACAAGATCAGCACGCACCTGGACAAGGGGGCGGGCATTTATGCCACTCACCCAACTGCCCTTGGCGAGCGCTATTTCCAAGCCCGGGTGTCCGCCGGGATTCTCCAGGTTTTCAACGGCTTCAGTTGGTTTGAAGTACCCCGCGGAACCCAGTTCAACAACGGACATGGCTCAGCAGGAAACCTGTTCGTTTACTGACACCGACGTCTCAAGCAACCAGACACTTTCGCAAGAGTGTTTGCGTACCAACTTTCAGGAAAATTGACATGAAATCCAAGCGGACCCCTTACACCAAGCTGGGCAACACTATCAACGCCACTTCCGTTTCCTTCAGCGTCGGCCGTACAAAGCATGAGGTTCAAGTGCCGGCCGGCACTCGCTGCTGCCTCCTGGATGGTCCTAATCAGCGCTGGGTGGTCGATGACCTGAGCTTCATCGATCCCAAAAGCGCTGTCTTCACTGATGCCACCAACTACGGCATACCAATCGACCCTTTGAATCTCACGAACATTCGGCCGTCGACGTTTTAACGCTACTCACACCCCCGACACCAATACTGGTGCGGGGGTTTTCTTTTCGCCAGAGAAGTCACCATGCGCTGGTTTGCCTTCAGATACAAAGGTGTCAAAGGAGCTCTTTCGGGAGTCCATCCGGAAAGTGAGATAAGTGCAATGCAAGTTGCGCGGCCATACCGGAAATGAAGTCTTCAATAGGCGGCACCTTCTCGCCGATAAGCAGGATCGGACGCATGATCAAATTGTTGTTCTGGTCTTGCCAATCAACTACCGCGAAATGAAGTCCATCAACTTCATTGAGTGGTGGCATGAGGTGCCACGTGTGGGTGCTCCGGGCAAAAGCACCGAGCGCAATCACCAATGGTTGCAGTAATCCCTTACGCTCTTCTGCGTCAGTAGCCTCGTTCCACGCCAAAATCACACTTCCAAGCAACTCGTTAGGCTGGTGCTTAGCCTCGTCGATCGTCTTGAACAGGCCTGTCCCCGCCTGCATGTCTCGAAAAAACTCTGCTGTGGCCTGCGAGCCTGCACGTGGAACACGATGAGTTCGAGATCCTCCAACAGTAAGGCTTTGGCCTTTTGCTGCGGCCGCCCGTGCACCCGCTCAATGCCACGCAAGGTTTTGCGTACGGTGGCGCTGGCTGCCAGGTCAGGAAACCCCTGATAACAGTGCCATTGCGACAGCGCCATCAGGCGTAGGGCCACGGTGCGCGGATTCAGCTTTTGCGCGAAGGACAGCAGGTAGCGAATCACCACCGCCTCATCGCACGGCAGCGCGCCACCCCAGACCTGAAAGTGGCGGATGGCTGAGCGGTAGGTACGCCGGGTATTGTCGGCGGTCGCGGCCGCGAGAAAGCGCTGATTTTGCTCTGCCAACTGTGCGGGGGTGGTGAGCGTACCCGGGGTACGTATCAGTGCAATCGGGCGCAGCGGCGGCATCGGACCAATCATCTTGTCCACCGCGTGGGTGCTGTTCATCTACCTGGGGCTGGTGGTGCCGCTGGGTCTGGGCACAGCCCTGTTCCTGGTGGAGCAAGTACGGCCGGACAGCCGTATCAACCTGACGCTGCAATGGGCGTTGGATGGACTTGGCGCGATGCCGTCGGTGGTGGTCGGTCTGTTCGGCCACCGCTTGTTCGTGGTTGAACTGTGATGGGGCTACTCGTTGCTGGCGGGTGGCAGCACTCTTGCCTTTATGGTGTCGCCATTATTTATCCGCGGCTGCGAGCAGGCCTTGCGCGATTGTCCGCACAGCTACCGTCAGGCAGCCGCAGCTGGCGATCTCAAGGGTCGGTTACATACACCGTATCCTGTTGCCTTTCGCTGCGCCTGGAATTTCCGGCGCGCTTGTGCTGAGTGCCGGTCGCGCCCTTGCGGAAACTGCCGTGCTGCTGTTTACCGCCGGCTACGTGATGCGTTGGCCGGAAAGTTTGTTCGACTCTGGTCGCACCCTAGCCGTGCATATCTACGATCTGCCATGAACGTCTCGGGCGGCAGCCCAGCTTAGGCAGCCACGGCCCTGGTACTGCTTGGGTTCGGTCTGATTATCCAAGGCTGTCTGGTGGATCGGCAGGCGGCCCTTAACCTTCGCGAGATAAGCCCATGAGCAAGCCTCCTGCACTTAGTATCCAGGACCTCAGCGTGCACTATGGCGAGCATGGTGCACTGCTTAACGCCTCCCTTGAGGTGGCGTCCGGCGAGCTGATGGCCGTGGTCGGCCCCTGTTGCAGTGGCAAGAGTAGCTTGCTTTCGGCAATCAACCGCATGAGCGACCTGGTGCCTGGAGCCCGACTCAGCGGCCGTGCGCTGATTGACTGTCAGGATGTGCTGGGTGGCAAGGTGGATGTCCAGCGGCTGCGCCGACAGGTCGGTATGGTGTTCCAGCAGCCCAATCCGTTCCCCCTGAGCATTGCCGAGAACATTCTGTTTGCCCTGCGCGAACACGGGGTGCGTGAAAAGGTTGAATTGCACAGGCGGATGGAACAGGCCCTACAGTCCACTGGGCTGTGGAGCGAGGTGCGTGGCCGACTGGACAAGCCCGCCTTGGGGTTGTCTGGGGGACAGCAGCAGCGCCTGTGCTTTTGCCCGGGCTCTGGCATTGGAGCCGCGCGTACTGCTGTTGGACGAGCCGTGCAGTGCTCTGTAACCTATTGCCAGCGCGACGGTTGAAGGACTTATTGAGGAACTGAAAGGTCGCTACACCTTCCTGATGGTGACCCACAACCTGGCTCAGGCGCGACGACTAGCCGATCACGTCGCGGTGTGCTGGGTGCGCGACGGATGCGGCTGTGTCCTGGACAGCGGTCCGGCCTGTGAACTCTTCACCAGGGCCAGCGATCCTCTCGCTCACCAATACCTGAATGGCATGCTGTGTTGAGGTCATGAGGTGATCCAGCCGTAAAGGGGAACATTGTTGTACTTCCGAGGCGTCTAATTTTCTTCCGTCATGGAGTATCGGTTTTCTACTTCACGGATGGATGAGAGATGCCGAGAAATTCACCGAGGAAATGATCGAGTGAAAGACGACCTGGTCCGATGGCGATCAGGGCAACAGCCATGGTCGCCCACGGCAGATGGAAGTTCGCCCACCCGTCCGGCACAATGAGTTGGATCACTGCCGTCATGCCGAGAAGCCCTAGGGCACTGAATCGCGTGGCAAGGCCGAGCACTAACAGAATGGGGAAAACAATCTCAGCAGTCCCGCTTGCAAAGGCGAGCGAGTCCGGGGCGGGAAGGTCATAAATCTGTCCGAAGACATGGAGCTTGAATTCTTCCTGGAACAGGAAACCCGCCATTGGGGACAGTGACAGGAAACCATCCCATTTGGTCAGCCCGGACTTGAAAAAAGGTAGCGCCAGTGCAACCCTAAGCAAGAGCGGTGCGACAATGAATGCTGCCTTTGACAGCCACTGGAGCACGGAATTAACCGCCTTTGGACCGCAATCCCATCGCGGCACCCTTCGCGTATCACTCATCATTACCCTCCTCACCGCTCAGATCGAAGCCGACAAAGGCACCCATCTGAATCAATTCCTGCAGGTTTTCGGACAGATCGAAATGAGCGTCTGCGGTGAAGGCGTTCGCCATGGCTTGCGATAACGTCAGGCCACTCTCGAGCGCGACCAAGAACTCATAACTCCCAGGGGACATGCTGCGAACGTCCACTTCTGCATCGGAGCGCAGAACCAGCGTGTCCTGACTCTCCGAAAGGTCAACCGGCCCTGGTGTTCCACCCGCAGTATTCATTCGCCAGATCGTGAACGCCGGAAACTCTGAGCGCATTATCCGAAGCGAGGGATGAAGTCTGAGCCGCAAAGATGGCGACTTGTTGTGTGGTATGACCGCCAGCGCTGCGGGAGCCAAGGGGATTTCGTCGCGGGCGTGGTAGGCCTCGGTCGCAGCGCGCTCAATGCGCGCGACATCGGCGAGATAGGGCACGGATGCAGCGGGATTGAAAGACTCAATAAAACTAGGAAACTCGGCCCCGTAGTGGAGCAGAATCGGCGAGGTAGGAGGCTTTATGGCCACAAAGACGCGTGCCATCGCTGCAAAAAACTCGTCGCCCACAAGCCTTGCAACACAGGGAAAGCTTGCCCGCAGCGCTTCGCTCAGCCCCACGACGACATTGTTCCTGTAAACGGAGAAGCGTCTGGCGCTCGGCTTTCCGTCGGGGCCAACCAGACCATCGGGCACTGCACGAGTGGGATCTAGCAGCGCCGAGCCGAAGTCATCGAGCCTAGCAGACAGCGATGGCATGGTGCTCCTCCTGCAAATAAACGTCGTACATGATCGTCTCGGCTCGCTCGGCCTCGGCGCGGAGCTGAGGCCAGTCGGGCACGTTTGCATCCCATTCGATCAGCGTCGGCACCGGCGCCAGGCGATCAATTGCGTGCCGGTACAGGCCCCAGACGATCGCGTCCACACTACGGTCGTGGGTATCGATCAGCAGGGGCCGCCCCTTCTCGTCAACCTCCTGTGCATGACCAGCAAGGTGGATTTCCTGAACGTGAGCGAGGGGGTAGGACTCGATGTACGCGAGCGGGTCCCACTGTTGATTGGTCGCCGCGACATGAACATTGTTGACGTCGAGGAGGAGACCGCAGCCCGTGCGGCGCACCACCTCACCGATAAAATCGACCTCCGACCAGGTGCTTTCAGCGAAGGCGAGATAGGTCGAGGGATTCTCCAGTAGCATTTGCCGACCAAGCGACGTTTGCACGTCATCTATGTGTTCGCAAACACGGGTCAGCGCTTCATTTGTGTAAGGCACCGGCAGGAGATCGCCGAGGTAGCTGGTTCCATGCGTGGACCATGCGAGATGTTCGGAAAAAAGGCCGGGGTCGTACCGTCCGATAAGCGCTTTGAGGCGTTTCAGATGCTCCCGGTCGAGTGGTCTATCCGCACCGATCGACAGCCCCACCCCATGCAACGACAGCGGGTAGTGTTCGCGGATCGCCGTCAGATAGCGATGAGGTGGACCACCGGCCCCCATGTAGTTTTCCGCATGGACTTCAAAGAAGCCAATATTGGGCCGAGTCTCAATGATGACGCGATAGTGATCGGCCTTGAGGCCGACGCCCGCACGTGCTGGGATTCCCCGCCCGGTGGAATCTGCAGGATGGTGAACACTCATGTTTGATCCTCTCTCTCTCGGGCAGATGGGTGGGGCGAGATGGCCACCACCCACCAACTCGGAAGCCGGTGTCAGGAAGTCTTGGCCGTGAGGCTGCCGTTGCCTGCAGGCGTTGAGATCGTCGTGCAGGTGCCCTTGGCGACGAGCTTCCAGGCATTACCCTGGTAATCGACGTTGCTGGTGCCTGCGCAGCTCGTTCCAGCACCGGCGAAGCAATCGTTGTGACCCTTTTGGGCGACTCCGTAGCACTTCTCGTACTTACCAGTCTTCATCATTGCCATGCTCTTGGCCTGGTTCTCCTGCATCATCTTTTCCATGTCAGCTTTGCTCATGTCGGCAGCAAAACCTGGGGTGGCGAAGGCGCCAATAGCGGCGACGAAAGCCGTGGCTACAGCGACAGACAACATACGGTTCGACATTTCATTTCTCCGGATATAAGAGAGCAGCCGGGTGGGCTGCCGACATTGAGCCAGCATCCGCTAGCTTCAGTTACTAGGAGGGGGCGACTAGGCAAAACGGT
This sequence comes from Pseudomonas kielensis, assembly GCF_014236655.1. Taxonomy (GTDB): domain Bacteria; phylum Pseudomonadota; class Gammaproteobacteria; order Pseudomonadales; family Pseudomonadaceae; genus Aquipseudomonas; species Aquipseudomonas kielensis. The sequence continues at coordinate 1,505 of NZ_JACMYG010000031.1, read as the reverse complement.
TCGCGAAGTACAAAAAAATTTCATGCTGGAAATCCGCGATTATCCAAAAACACTCTCAGGGACATATCAAGGCAACCATCTTGGTCTACATCCCCTGTTAGGCATCAGGTCGAGTATAGGTGCTTAAGGATTTTCCGCTAACACCAGACGGAGAAGCGACTCGCAATCCCAAGGACGGGACAACCACCTCGTTAGGAATAGTCCATTAGTTTGCGCCAGACCTCATTACGGCTATGGCCAACTCTGCATTTTCGCTTGAATAACTGGCCTTACAGAGCATAGTCCACACGACATGGACGCTGACACCGTCCGTCGTCGTGAGCCCAGAACTGGTGCAACCGTCCATCGCATTCTCCTTCGAGCTAACCCGCGCAGCATGACAGTTGTTTCACGTCCTTGCGGAAGGTCTGCGCGGCGAGCTTCAGACTTTCGACCATCGTCAGATAGGGGGACAACTGATCCGCGAGCTCCTCCACGGTCATGCGGGCGCCGATCGCCAATGCCGCTGCCTGGATCAACTCGCCGGCCTCCGGGGCCACGGCCTGCACGCCGATCAACCGACGGGATTCCGCTTCAATCACCAGTTTGATGAAGCCGCGCGTATCGAAATTTGCGAGCGCACGCGGCACGTTACCCAGCGTGAGCACGCGGTTATCGGTTTCGATGCCATTCGCGTGCGCATCCGCTTCGGACAGTCCAACGGTGGCGACATGCGGATCGGTGAACACCACCGACGGCATGGTAGAGAGGTTCAGTGTTGCGTCACCCCGGTCATGTTGACCGCCGCGCGGGTGCCGGCCGCCGCCGCGACATAGACGAATTGCAGCTGGTCGGTTCAGTCGCCGGCGGCATAAATGTGCGGACGACTGGTGCGCATGCCTTGATCAATAATGATGGCTCTTTGCTCATTGGTCGCGACACCCGCCGCATCCAGAACCAAGGTACGCGTATTCGGACTCCGGCCAGTGGCGACCAGCAGCTTGTCCGTGCGCGTTTCGCCGTGATTGGTAATCAGCACGAACTCGCCGTTTGTATGTGTGACCTGGCTGGCCAGGGTGTGTTCCATGACCTCGATGCCTTCCGCGCTGAACACCTTCGTGAGGGTTGCGCCAATGGCCGGATCTTCGCGGAAGAAGAGTGAGTTGCGCGCCAGAATCGTGACCCGGCTGCCCAGCTGGGCGAAGGCTTGGGCCAGTTCCACAGCCACTACCGATGAGCCGATAACGGCCAGGCGCTCCGGTATCGCATCGCTTACTAGCGCTTCAGTCGTGGTCCAGTAGGGGATGTCCTTCAGCCGGGAATCAGCGGGATCGCTGCGCTGGCGCCACTGGCGATCAAACAGCGGTCAAATAGGAGTTTGGGGAGCAATGGAACCGTGCGACCTGAGGTCGTCTGAATTTCTGTTTTACTGGAGAGTTTTCTCCTGATGAAACCGGTTGTTCCATCAACCGATTCCTACCTGGACATGCGGGGCCGGTAACAGCTCGGTGTGAAGCTCCGGGGAC
>NZ_JACMYG010000030.1 GCF_014236655.1 Pseudomonas kielensis | reverse complement strand
GCGGCTTTGGGTATTGGTGTCGTCCAAGCAGAAACTATCGAGACACGGGCACAGGATTACATAGACAATCAAAATGTCGAGAGTGGTGCTAGGACAGGCTATGGCGACTGCATTGTCACAAGGGAACCGGGAAATCTGCCTACGTCTGCCAAATACAAAGTCAACGTAAAGGATGAAGGCAATTACCAACTAAAAATGACTTACGCAGCCGGGGTACCTCGCCCGGTCTCAATTACAGTGAATGGTCAGTTCATTTCCGGCAATGCAGCATCCGGCGCAACAGGTGGATTTTTTCCGGGTAATCAAATCACTTCTAATGAAGGCGTAGTAAGACTCAAAGCAGGCGAAAACCTAGTTCTAATTTCCCGCGATTCAGATTTTCCCCATATCCACAGTTTCACGGTAGAGGGACCGCAGCCATAGTGGGTCGAAAACCCGATTTCATGAATGCGACGGCCGAGCGCAAGCCCTGCCCGCATACTGCCGCCGAACGCGTTGAGGTGAACGAAACACCTTTGCGTCCCTGGAGGTACGCGAAGGAGTCCAACCGCCCCTGCGGTAGGCATAAAGACCAAGATCGTCGGACTCAGGCCAGCAACGAGTAGTACGCCTCTTGCTGCAAAACGTTCCTGACGGCACGGGTCCGCTTTGTGTCGCCCAGCCCGCTCGAGCGATCGGGCGCCAAGCTACTCACTTCGATGCTGATTTTTCGTGTCCGGGCACGAAGCCAGTTTGCGTCGGCCGTGTAATTGGCATCGGGGTTGTTGGCCTTCAGGGCATCTATTTTTTGAACAAGCTCGTCTGTCATAACCACCCTGCCGAGAATATGAAAATCCGAATGGTGCAGGGTCGAACAATCGCCAGCCGACATAGCTTCGAGGTTGCTAGGTACGCCGACACAGAATCGATCGGAACCGAACGTGTCCTTGGCCAATGCGAGCATTTGAGCGGCATCCAGGGCCCCACGTTGCAGCGGGACAATTACGCGAACACCCTTCCCGATCCAGTTCTTTACCCGCTCCGCGTGCTCGCTCCAGAGCTTCAATGTCGCTACCTGATCACCGATCACGTCCGGAGCTACGATGCTCAGCCCTTGCGGTTTGGCAGTCATCAGGATCACGGACTCGTATTTTTGAAACACCCGCTCCCAAATGACGGTTTCACCCTTTTGGAAGGCCGCAAAGGCACCGGAGTCAATAAAGACTGATCCCCCGGAATCAAGGTGTCTCGGCAGCGCGAGAAAGACTTTGGAGAGGCTCAGCAAGGGGGCCACGACCCCGATGGGAACACCAACATCCACAGCAGCGCGTAGATCGCTGCTTGCGGACATCCCCGAATGGAAAGCCAGGTGCCAACGGTGAGACATACGAAAATCCTGATTGATACTATCAGTATCTTTTATCGTATGCGTACGTGTTATGCAATGCCAGGCAGCCAATGAATGCAGTCTTGATCAGATGCAGGGGGTGTCTACAAAAATGTCAGGGGCGTAGCATGTTGACGAAGGCGCAGCGTCCAACAACGGACGATTTCACCGTCACCGAACTGGCGAGTAAGCGACTTACTCCGATGGGAAAAGAATGATCAATCGTGAAGCACTCGAAAGAATAGCTGCATTATGCCGCTTCGGCCTTCTCAGCCTTGCTGAGAAAAACAGCTCTATGTTCCATAAGTTCCCAAGGGGGGCATGTGGCCCAGCCTCTGAGGTGCTGGGCCGAATATTGAAAGAAGAATTTCAAATCGAAGGTATGTACGTTTGCGCCAGCGACCATTCGCAGCTCAACCAAGAGCAATCTCACGCATGGGTTGAAGTAGGCGAATTCATCATCGACATCACCCACGACCAGTTTCAAGGAACTGGCCTCAGCGGTTGGGTATTCAAGCGAGGGACGGGATGGCACGCTCAATTTTCCGAGATAGATCTGCGCCGCAATGTGTTCTGTACGCCAGAGAACTGGCCGTTTTATCCCCATGATGGGTACCACGCAGCGTTGGAAAAGGGGCGGTTGCAGCGACCGAGTGCAACACAATCATTAAATTGAAGCGGGTCCAGGCGATTGCTTACTCATCACCTCTGTAATCACCTCAATTGGACATTTGAAACCGAAGCGTTTACGGGGCCGAATATTCATCTGATACGCAATGGCGTCCAGCGTTTCCTGGCTGTGCACAGAAAGGTCTGTTCCTTTGGGCAAGTACTGGCGAATCAGTCCGTTAATGTTCTCGTTACTGCCGCGCTGCCAAGGACTATGCGGGTCGCAAAAGTAAATCGCCACGCCGGTGCTCTGGGTGATTTCAGCGTGCCGGGTCATTTCCCGGCCCTGGTCGTAGGTCATGCTCTTGCGTAAGGCCAGCGGCATTCGATTGAGCGCGGCGCTAAAACCCTGCACTGCCGAGGTGGCCGTCGCATCGTGCATTTTGATCAGCATCAGATAACCGCTGGTGCGCTCCACCAGCGTGCCAACCGCAGAGGCATTCGCTTGGCCTTTGATCAGGTCGCCCTCCCAGTGACCGGGCATGATACGGTCTTCCACCTCCGGAGGACGGACGTGAATGCTGACCATCTCGGGAATCTGGCTACGCCGGTCCACGCCGCCGACACGCGGCTTACGAGTGCTTTTACCTTGGCGCAAACAGGCGATCAACTCCTTGCGCAAGCCACCCACGGGCAAGGCATAGACCGCGTTGTAGATGGTTTCACGGCAGACGTAGCTATCTTCAAAACTCGGAATATTCATGCTGCGCAGCTTGCCGGCAATTTGTTCTGGGGAGAAGCACTGTCGCAGCAGATGCACCACAAGCTCGAACAATTCACCTCCTGCCAGCAGCTTGTTACGGGGCCTGCAAACCTTTCTTCTATGGCGCATCTGGCCCTGTGCCTGATGGGCGACGTAGGTCCCTTGCAGGCTGGTATTTCGGCGCAGCTCCCGGCTGACTGTGGATGGACTACGGTCGAGGAGTCGAGCGATATGACGCTGACTCAAACCTTGCAACTGACCGATTTGAACGGTCACGCGTTCTTCAATGCTGAGTTCGTGATAGGACATGCAACACCTTACCGGATAGGTTGGGTGTTGCACTCAGTTTCCGCCGCCAAGAGGTTTTGAGCGAAGTCCAGAATTAACGACGTGCGCTTCGATGGCAATTAGCGCCCAATTCGATGCTCTCCAAATATTCCACCAGCAGGACAAGGTATGCGCCAGGTGCAAAAGATCGGTGTGACAAGTGAAAACATCTGCGGAAAGTCTGTATTTACGTTCGATAGCCACCATGAAGCCCTTCTTCCCTGGGCGCAATGTGCGCGTGACTTGGGTTACGCTCCGCGCCTATTGACGCTGGATTATCACAGCGATACACGCCCTGCCTTCGTAGGCCACAGCTCCGTGGACATAACCATGGGTATGGACGATGAGGGGTGGGAGGAACGCGCCGCGGCTGAGGTTGCCAAAATCGATTTTCGTGTCGAGGAAACGGTTCGAGACGCGATCCTGAATCTTCGCTTTGACGAACACATAAGTGCTGCCGTGCAATCACGCACTATCGACATTGCGTTTGCGATTGTTGGGGGTCTGATCACCAACGAATACCAAAGCAACGAACAACTTGCGGCTGAATCAGAGTGGAGTGAGAGGGCACATGATACGCCAGGGGTATCCAAGCCTAAGGCCCCGCCGCCCTACACGTACTCCATTCCAGCAGAGCGAATCGTCGAATTACCTCGTCAGAAGGTGTGGCCTAATGACCAACCCCGATCCAAGGGGTACGCCAACCAAGCGTTGGAGTCCCACTTTCTTCGCCGACACCTTGATTTTATCGAGAGTATTTCTCAGTCCAGCGGGATCCCCGGACTGTTTGAAGCACCGTTTATTCTCGATATCGACCTTGATTACTTCAACACCAGGCAGTCGATTCAACCTGTCGACCACGAGCTCTTCCATGAGCTCATTCGTCGAGCCGACATCATCACCATTGCGCGTGAGCCGAAGTGCGTGATTGCCTGTCAGAAACCCGGTGAGAAGCTGACCAGCGATTGGCTGGAGACTGAGTTGAAACGACATATCAGAGAGGCGCTCAGCACATCGCCGAGCGAGGACGACCTGACAACTCCGGAACAAACGAGCGCCTGATGACAGACCTACTCACCAAATTGCAGTCACTCAACAAAGAACAAGGGGCGAAGGTCCTTCTGTACTGTGACCTGCGGGGCATGCAGCGGGACCTGGTCGTCCGGGGCGCCTGGGGACTGGCATTCCTTGGTCTGGCAATGATCGTACTGAAATCATTGGGCCGATCGGATAATTCCTTGCTGGCCCCTTACCTCGACTGGATGGGTATCGGTATATGTTTCGTCGCACTGCTTTACGGCGCTATATCGCTCTTCATGGTCTGGAGTATTCGGGCTACCCGCCACTCACTTTCCGAAATGGGGGTCAGACCCGAGCTTGTTGAGCAACTTGACGCCCTCCCCTCTAAATCCCTCGCCCGTCGTCGCGTAGAGCAATAACAGGCGCCGACACCTGAAGTTCATCTGTTCCCCATTACTGGCATTTCACCGATTTCAGTTGATTGAAGTCGGTGGTGAAACTGGCCGACAGGTAATCACGCTTCATTGCCCACTGTGCCACCGGCGGTTCCAGCGCCAGCCGGAGGCTGCCCCTCCCATACCGGGCGTTGACCTGGTCAATGACGCCCATAAGCGCATCTGCATTGCGCCGCGGTGTTGGAGCGAACAAGTCAGATTGGTAGCTATGCGGCGAGCAAAATTGCGACAGCACAATGCCGGCCTTCGCATACCGGTACCCCGGCACATAGATGCGCTGGAGTCCCGCCAAGGCGGCGGCGACGAAGTCGCGAGTGTCGGCGCTGGGCACCTCGAGTCCACAAATGGCAGTTCGACTATAGGGGTGATCATCGAAACGGCTTGTCTGGATGAAAACCTGAAGACACGACGCCAGCTGCCCCTCGCTACGCAGCTTCACGCATGCCCTGGACACGTAGGTGGCCACCGCTTCGCGCAGCCCTTCAAGGGTAGTGACCCGCACGCCAAAGGATCGAGTCGACGCGATGGTCTGCTTGGGTTCAACGCTCTCCTCGAATCTGAAACAAGAGACGCCGGCGAGTTCCAACGCGGTTTTCTCAACATTGACATTGAAAGAGCGACGAAGAGTTTTGTGGTCGAATTGCTGGAGGTCGCGTGCGGTTATGATCCCCATGACGTTCATCTGGGCAGACAACTTTCGTCCTACGCCCCACACATCTTCAACGGGCATAAGACCCAACAGCCGGTCCCGGCGGACATCATCCAGCGGGCCAACCACCCCACCCGTCTTACGATAGGTTTTCGCGGCGCGATTTGCGGCCTTGGCCAATGTCTTTGTTGTGCCGAACCCCACTCCTACTCCGATGCCAATTTGCTTTTTAACGTCCGCCTGGATCTGCCGACCCAAGGATTCGAAGCAGGTGTGAACGCCGGAAAAATCGAGCCAGGCTTCGTCATCGAATATGGCGAGGTAGGAGCATACGTGGTCAAAATTTGCATGACCCTATTCGACACGTTTTGATACAGCGCGTAGTTCGAGGACACCACCCTAAGCCCATGCGACTTCATGAGATGTTTGATCTCAAAGAAGGGGGCGCCCATCTTGATACCAAGCCCCCCGCGGGCAGTGTCCTTGCTTTTGGCAATCGGGCAACGACTGACTACACAGCCATCTGAGTTGGACAAAGCGACCACGGGGACCTTTCGAAGTGTAGGATCAAACAGCTTCTCACAGGATATATAGAAGCTGTCACAATCGACAATGCAAATCATAGGCATGGCGGTTTTGAAACCTTTATCTGGAGACCTTGTGCAAGTTGTAAAGTACAACGCCCCAAAGCTCGATTTCTTCCCAGTCACCAACCTCAATGTTCGGGAAATCTGGGTTATGAGCCAGCAAAAGCGGCGACCTTCCAAGCCTTTCACAGTACTGTTTGGCCACAAAATCAGGTCCGATGCAAACTACAACCACGTCCCCATCTATCGGCTCCAAAGCCTTGCACACCACCATTACATCCCTGTCGAAAATACCTATATTTTTGAGGGAGTCCCCCTCTGCGCGTACTAGCCAGCGAGAGGGCTCGCGCAGCCCCACCATTTCGTCAAGTGATAGTGGCGGCAGCATATTCAAGAGCAGGACTTGGAAATCCACATGAAACGCGCCCTGCAACCGGTTTTCGAGTGGGTATGTCTGGGGCTGAAGCTGGTCCTAAAACGGTAAGCATCTGCACAACTCAATCACTGTATATGCAACCAGTATGGGGCGCAGCGGCAATTTTCAGCAAGCGTCAGGCGATTGAAGGTGGTGCGATACCTGGTCGGGGCAACACCGTTACAGGTCACCCACTAACGCTGATAGTGCTTTCAGATCGCAACCAAACCGTGACCTCACAGGGGCCAAGCCCATCGTCAACACGAATGTTCACATGCCCCATTAAAACGACCAAAACTTCCGTCTGCCCAGAAAATCGGATCTTTTCCCCTGCCGGCTCTCCGCGCCAAACAACGCCGAGTCCAACCTGGCACTGCCTGTCTTGCGGGCATGTGAGTTGATACCTGCCCCAAGCGCACGCGTAAGTGTCGAAATCAACCCATTCTGTTCCAGTAACTGTCTTTGTTATGTGCGGCCGAGGTTCACGAGACATCTTTTTCTCCATGAAATGCCGGCGTCCGCCCAAGGAGCCTGTCACAACCGCAGAACTGCGTTGGTGGTAGTGCGTGGGCAAAATGCCGAGGGAATACTGATTTCACAGCTTAGGCCACAGAACCGTAATTAGCTCGCCCACGTGAAACCTGATCAAACGGTTCACAGGTAACGGTAACCTCATTCAACGATGGGCTCCTAATTACTATGCTCATTAGATCGAGTCCCTTGGCTTACGAAGCCAATTCGTTTTTCGACGCACATTCTCAAATCTTCAGCTTAAATAAGGTGGCAACATAACTCCCTGTCACTTTTTGGTTAATTAGGTTGATTCAAATGGCCTAGAAAAATGGAGAAGTTAAATGAGACACTTAGTTTCTGTTATGACTATATTGCTCGCTATGCATCCAATCAACGCTCATGCCAATTGGTTTTCCGACATTTTCGGCCTCAATGAAGCTGCCACGAATGCAGGAGCAAAGGCTGGCACAGAAGCCGCCGAGGGTTTAGTAAAAGCGTCAAGAAACATTACGATGATGACAAACCAATTTGGCCAGATCTTGTCTGACTACTATGGAGATGATGCGACAAAAAAAGAAAGTGCTCGCAGATTAATTGAAGGAGCGTTCAAGGTTGAATTGAATAAAACAGGAAAGTTTGACGTAGATATAACTGCCGTCTTCAATAAAATTGAATCAGGCAAACCAATCAGATCTGACATTTTGTTTGTCAACGAAGAAAATGACCGTCAAATTCAAGCTATATTAGCAACTTCTACGAAATTTAAAGGCGAGGAAATTAATGCACCTACTTTAACACCTGCGACAATTGATGAAGCACGAACCAAAATTCGCACTCTTGTCGACAACCGATTAAACAACACCGGGTGCCCCACTCCGAATATTGCTACTGGATTGGACGATTCGGGCTTGACCATCAAATGGGCAAAAAATCAAGCAGAAATTGATAAGTGCTTAAAAAACAACGAAACAACAGCTTTTGTAAATGCCATATTAACAACATTAGACTTTACAAAAACCATACCATCAAAAAACTCATTCTCCAGACAGTACACCGGTGGTAAATATGCCGTACTGGTGGTGCCTTCTAGCGATTTAAAATCCGCACCTAACGATTTGACTATCGATATAACCATGCATCAACAAGGTGATATAGCAAAAGCACTGACCGTCTTTAAAACGCCTAAGAGAGTGGACTTAGCTTACATGAAAAAAAACATCGCCAAAACGAGTAACGAATCTTATGGGGAATTCAACTATTACTTTGTTGACCTTAGAATAGAAGGTCTCGCCGCTGTGCCTATAGCACTGGAGTGAAAACGGCAGTGATGCGTAAACTTCGCACTGTTCAATGCTTCAATGCTTCAATGCTTAAGATCCCCGATGCATTCCCACCATCGGGGACATTTTTATACGTTAAGTTCGTAGCCTGAGCGCTTGGCGATCCTAGCCGCCCCACCACCGTGGTTGCGAGACATAGATAATGCCATCTGTGTCAGTCGTCTTCGAAGTTGTAGCTGCCCGGCGCCAGGTTTTCAAAGCGGGTGTATTTACCGATGAACGCCAGTCGTGACGTACCGATGGGACCGTTCCGCTGCTTGCCGATGATGATCTCCGCGATGCCTTTGTGCTCGGTTTCCGGGTGGTACACCTCATCCCGGTACACAAACATGATCACGTCAGCATCCTGCTCGATCGCTCCGGATTCCCGCAAGTCGGAGTTGATCGGGCGCTTGTTCGGGCGTTGCTCCAGGGAGCGATTGAGCTGGGACAGCGCCACCACCGGGCAGTTGAATTCCTTGGCCAGCGCTTTCAGGGACCGGGAGATCTCGGAAATCTCGTTGGTCCGGTTGTCACCGCCCGAACCCGGGATCTGCATCAGTTGCAGGTAGTCGATCATGATCAGGGCGATATCGCCGTGTTCACGCACCAGACGCCGGGTCCGTGCGCGCATTTCCGACGGGCTGATACCGGCCGTATCGTCAATGAACAGCTTGCGATCGTTGAGCAAGTTGACCGCCGATGTCAGGCGCGGCCAATCGTCGTCTTCCAGGCGACCGGCACGAACCTTGGTCTGATCGATACGGCCGAGGGACGACAACATACGCATGATCAGCGATTCGCCTGGCATCTCCAGCGAGTAAACCAATACGCATTTGTCGCTGCGCAACACGGCGTTTTCCACCAGGTTCATCGCAAAGGTGGTTTTACCCATGGATGGACGGCCGGCGACGATGATCAGGTCAGACGGTTGCAGGCCGCTGGTCATACCGTCGAGATCGGTATAACCGGTGGACAGGCCGGTAATGGCGTTGTCAGTGTTGAACAAGGTGTCGATGCGGTCGATGGCCTTGGTCAACAGGTCATTCACGCTCACCGGGCCGCCGGTTTTTGGCCGGGCCTCGGCGATCTGGAAGATTTGGCGTTCGGCTTCGTCGAGAATCTCTTCAGCCGAGCGGCCTTCCGGATTGAAGGCGCTGTCGGCAATTTCGGTGGCGATGCCGATCAACTGTCGCAACGTTGCCCGTGCGCGGACGATCTGCGCATACGCCTTGATGTTGGCGACGGACGGCGTGTTTTTTGCCAGCTCGCCGAGATAGCCAAGGCCGCCGACTTGCGAGGTCTGACCTTCCTTGTCCAGTTGCTCGGCCAGGGTCACGACGTCGATCGGTGAGTTCTGATCGGCCAGCTTGGCGATCGCACGGAAAATCAGGCGGTGGTCATGTCGATAGAAATCACCGTCCGATACCTGATCGAGCACGCGCTCCCAGGCATTGTTGTCCAGCATCAGACCGCCAAGCACGGCCTGTTCGGCTTCGATCGAATGCGGTGGCACCTTCAGCGAGGCGGTTTGAAGATCGTATTGCTCGGGATTGGAGATGTCATTCATTGGGAAAACCATCTTGTTGTTCCGGCAAAAGCCAGGGGCGCAGGGGATTGGAAATAGGCGAACTAATCAAAACCCCTACGGAGGGCGGCGAGGCCCACCTCTGCCAGTAGGTGGGCGAGCCCCTTCTTTTTTCGCTTTGACAGATGTAGCGAGCTGCTGGGCGCCAATCCGGCCCAGTCGCGGGTTGGGATCGACCTGCTCGACGCCCATTTCTTCTTCAGTGAAATCGTGAGTGCCCGGCACTAGGTTCTCAAACCGCGTGAAGCGGCCAACGAAGCCGAGGCGCACGAACCCGACCGGGCCCTCACGCTGCTTGCCAATGATGATTTCAGCAGTCCCCTGAAACCTCGACTCAGGGTGGTAGACCTCGTCACGGTAGGCAAACAGGATCACGTCGGCATCCTGTTCAATGGCCCCGGATTCCCGCAAGTCGGAGTTGATCGGTCGTTTATTGGCTCGCTGCTCGACACTACGGTTCAGCTGCGACAAGGCAACCACCGGGCAGTTGAATTCTTTGGCGAGCGCTTTGAGCGAGCGCGAAATCTCGGAAATCTCGTTGGTACGGTTTTTCCCGGTTGAGCCTGGGACCTGCATCAGCTGCAAGTAATCGACCATGATCAAGCCGATCTCGCCATGGGCGCGTTGCACCCGTCGGGTTCGGAAACGCATCTCCGAAGGACTCAGCCCGGCCGTATCGTCAATGAAAAAGCGGTTGCCTTGGTTGATCAGGTTGGCGGCGCGTGTCAGTTTTGGCCAATCGTCGGGCAGAAGTTTCCCCGACCGCACCCGGGTATGATCAATGCTGCCGATCGAGGAAAGCATCCGCGAGATCAAGGCTTCGCCGGGCATCTCAAGGGAATAGACCAGGACAACCTTTTCCGACCGCATTACAGCGCTCTCGACCAGGTTCATCGCGAAGGTGGTTTTACCCATTGAGGGGCGGCCGGCGACGATGATCAAATCCGCCGGCCGAAGGAAATTAAGCTTCTTGTCCAAATCATGAAAGCTGGTGGACAGGCCGCCTGCTTCCCCACCCGACTCCTGCAACGCTTCGATTTTGCTGACCGCTTTGCTCAGCAGCTGATTCAACTGGACCGGACCACCCGCCTTCGGCCGGCCGCTGGCCACGGACAGGATCAGTTGCTCGGCTTCGTGCACCACGTCGTCAGCCGCTTTGCCGTTTGGATGCAAAGCGTTCTTCTGAATGGTGGTGCTGATGCCTACGATATGCCGCAGGCTCGCACGCTCACTGACAATTCGGGCATAGGTGGAAATGTTTGCGACGGAGGGAGTGTTCTGAAACAGTTCAGATAAGTACGCCGGGCCGCCCGTTTCCTCGAGAACACCCTCAGTGGCGAGCACATCCTGGAGCGTCACAACATCAAAGGCTCGGCCATTGTCTGCCAGCTCACTGATGGCTTTGAAGATCAGCCGGTGATCTTCACGGTAAAAGTCATTTTCCCTTACCAGATCTGAAACCCTGCTCCACGCGCTGTTGTCCAGGAGCAGCCCACCAATAATCGCTTGCTCAGCTTCGACTGAACAAGGGGGCTCCCTTTCGGGTGGCAATGAAGTATCGGCTGATACGTGCAGTTGGTCGTTCAAGCGGTTGGCCTTGCGAAGTTGAGAGCACGACAGGACACAGAGAAAGCAAAACCCGGCCGGCGACAAGCCAAACCGGGCGAAAGATTACCACCCTAACGGCGCCTTGGCTTGCGCTCGACGGTTCCTACAGATTGCAGGCCCAGAGCTCAGAGCCTCAGGGATCAATGGCCTAGCAAATAAACGCTTAGCCGGCCGATCCGGCGGATACGGCGCTGTATGGCGATATGCAACAGTAGCACCGCTATGCCCGGCAATCCGAACATCAAAGTTGCGATGCCAACCCAGTGGGACAAGGAAGAAAACAACTCTGCCTGCGCCGTTGCGGGGTCAGCGTACGCCTTGGCTGGACCCGAAAAGTGCTTCACCTCAGCGGCACTCTCGATCGCATAGGCCAGGCGGTCAACGCTTGGCGGTGCTAAACGCAGCTGATTGACGATCAATCTTCACGCACAGCACTTGAACCGATCCAATGTCCCGCCGAGAAATCTCTCGTGACATGCGATTCGCATCGGTGAGCTTTTGCTTCACGCACGGCGAACCGCCGGCAATCGCCGCCTGGAGTTCCTCCACGGAAGCTGGTTCAAAGTCATGAGAAAGGTAGTCGCCTGCGATGACACACACCAGCAACGCAACGGTACCGGCTAAAATTGGGATCGGTTTCATTTCTTACCTGCATGTTGATCGCGCATGGCTTAGCGATTAATGATTCGTAACGCGTACGCAGACTATACGAACAAAACGAATACAGGGAAGTTGCTCCGTAAAGTTTGTTGTGGGGCCGCGCTTGCGCGTAAACCTGAGGAAACGTCTTGCTACTGCTCAGTAGTCGGGCGTCTTTTTTCCAAACCGTAGCTGACCATCTTCAAAACATCTGTCGGGTCTTGTCCTTCCTCGACCATCCTGAATGCCGCATCGACAAGGCCTTCTAGGTGCTTCGGAACTGTCGCGTATGCATCCGGCAGTTCGTCATTGCTTTCTTTCTTCTGTGACATCGGAATCTCACCTCAGCGGAACTTCGATGGTTTCGGCCCGGCCACTCAAGGTCTGGAAATCACAGAGGCCGAATTGCATGGCGCCTGGCTGGTGGTGTGCAGCAGCCACCGCCACCTGTTCGGTAAAGGCCGATATTTCCCTGGGCAACACCTCCCGGCCGGTGGCGGTCCTGATCTTGTCTCTGAATTGCCTCAACTCTTCTTCCATAGGTGCTCTTCTACACCGGGGTGTCCCGCGGTGGCTACGTTAGGGTACTTGTAGGGTGCTTGTGGTCTTGATCATCCGCCCACCGATGCCGGGGAGGGAGTAAACAAGGGGGCCTTCGAGGTTTTCGCCACGTTGGCCAATAACCGCCCTCACCTCTTGGCTCTGGAGCTGAGGTAAATGCGAGGAAACCTCCACGCTTGCCTTACCAGATGGCAAGGGGCGCCCTTCGACGCTAAACCGTGTGGACGCAAACCGGCCATTCACCACCTCGACGTTCTGCATGCCACCGTACTGGCCGGGAATTCTGAGTGTTACGGTGAGCAGGGTTCCGTCCGGCATATTGGTCTTGCCATAGATGATGGGGTAGCCGCTTCGATCGGCCTGGATGGTGACCTCGGGAACAAGGGCCAAGGTCTGTGCTGCCATTCCGATCATGATCAGAAATGCAGATCCGCCGACAAGACATAGCCGCCCCTTCATCTGTTCGCCCCTGGTTGGATCGAGCCGGCTGGTGTCGCCGAGACAGATTTACTTTAGCTGCTTTATTGGCTCGTTCTTGCTCCGCGACGCTTTCGCCAGAACTGAGATAGGAAAAATCTTGCCAAGTGCCTTCAACACCATGATGACTGCCGCTACGCCCAGCACCAGACCAAGCACCATGCGAATCAGCATGGTCATGTCGTTGGGACCATTCAGCTGATCACCGGCGGACAGGACGCTCGATACGCCCAACAACATGTTGAGTTCGGTCGGGTAACCAAACACGCAGAGGTACCAAACGCTCCAGAATGCGAGCGCCCCGAGCAATTTCCTGGCTTTCGACATCAACTGTGGAAGTGTCACGGTTTGTCTCTCCAACTCTCTTCTCGACTCAGTATCGGCTTTGACCTCTCTCGCAGCTGTTGTGAGCCTCGCGGATTACAGATGGGGAAAGCCAATTACTTCGTCAAAGGGGAAAAGTTTTTCCGGTTAAGTGCAAAGTTTTTCGATTGAGCGCAAACCCGTCGTCAAGCGGCTTGAAGTTCAACCTGCCAACGGCAATTGTGAGTGCTGCCCGGGTATCGCCAGCCTGAGCCCACAATCAAGGTGATGCCCTCGGTGGCGTCCTCGTATACGCGGCAAGATAGCTCTGCGACGTCACCCGCTGGCTGCGAGGTCGCGGTACCTTTGAAGAGGGACCCCTGATGCCGCTTGAGAGCTACCGTGTAGCGGTAGCCATCGGAGTGCGAGAGGTCAAATGCGATCTCATTTCCGTCATTGCGCGAGACGGCAGCCGTGATGTCCTCACCGTCGTCCAAATCGTAAAACCGTCCAGTCAAATTCATTTCGAAGTGTCCTTGATCACTCAGGTGAGGTTTGGAATTCCGATCGCATCCCAATCGCCAGGTTGCGGGAGGTAGCCAAGAATCCAGGGCCATTCCACCGTGAATTCATGGTCTTCGGACGCGAAAGTAGCAGTTTCGGTGTCGAGGTAGTCAAGCACCCACATATGCGTCTTGAGGCCATCTTCCAGCGTGACTGGCGTCAGAATGGCAACCAGATGGCGATAGGCAGGTGGTGGCGCGGGCGGCGTCCAGCCGGGCACCAATTTGGCATGGAGGGGTGGATGAGTTGTGTCGACCCCTTTGAAGATCTCAGCATCTTTTTGAGTGAGCAAGTTAAAACCCCTTCGATTTACGCAGCTGCTTGGTCGGGACGAAAAACACATTTGCACTCGTCGAAATGAGCGATGAGGGTCCCTTCCCCGTCGAAGTATTTCACGTTCCAGGTCGGGTGGCAGTTGTGCAGATGATCGCCATGCTTCAGCCGGTTCGTGAACCGCACATCAAGGTTGGCACTGCCGTTCATGCCTTCGATAGTGCCCATGTCACCATTCACTTCAACCATCATGCCGAGTCGAGCAAACTCGATTCCCCGGCATCGAAGCATCTCCTCTTGGAACTGCTCCGCCTTCCTCTTTTTTGCTGATGTGGCCACGGTAACTTCCTCGTTTTGTCAGACGCAAAAAAGGGCGTCCTCCCCGCAGAAGCCCCGATAAGGCGGGGCTGTAAGCGATACTGCATTTAGGCTTCTGAAATCGAGTTTTCCATCATTCGGGTCAATCGCCCCGCTCTTACGGCCTCGGCCCAGCAGTGCTGGGCTTGGGCGTACCTAGTGCGTTTATCCTCGATATTGGTTATTCGTCTAAGGAGTGCTTACGTCGAAGATGCTCGCTTACGCAATCCAACGAACAACTGAACGCCACGCAAAAATGGACGTCCTTCTACGGCCTCGGCCCCGGCTTTTAAGGCCGGGGCTTGGGCGTACCTGAGCGCGAGTTTCCTATCACAGTTCGCGTGATGCACCTGAACGACTTACTGCACGCGCACACGCCAAGTCCTCATAGGCCAAAAACGCGTAGAACGCTGCTAAGGCACCAGGCACAACATACATAACGACTTTTGCCAAGAGCTTTGCCAGACCAAGCATGTTGGCCTGTATTTGTGTGAACGCATCACCGCTGGTGTAAGGCTCGGTGAATGTCAAAAAGCCGATTCCCAATACCAGGATCACGGCGATCACAAAGAACATCATGAATTTAATTTGTTGCCGGGCTGCCCGTGATCCGATCAGGAGCGAGACACACAGACACACAGAGAGGATGTAGTACCAAAACGTGTACTGCGTGAAGCCCAGTTGTCCAACTCCCACACCTACTAACGTGGTGAAGACGATGATTCCGACCGCGCAAAACCAACCGGCAAACATGCCCAAAAACAAACCTGCGATGGTTTTCATTTTTTACCTCGGTTGTGCGGGCGCTTGCGGCACCCTTGATGACTTACGGATGAAGCCATATGCCATTATTTAATCATAACGCGTATGCATAACACCACATCGATAAAGACAGAATCTCAGTCCCCCTCCGGCTAATGGACGAAACCGCCTGTATTTACCATCGGTTCCAGGTCCTGATCATTTACATTCGGCGCCGGTGTGTAATTCAGCGTACCGTTGAGGATTGCTGCCTTGATCGCTTCAAACTCCCAGGCGTGATACTGCGACTCCGCGTAAACGCGCATTTCACCGTAGTCATGCTTCTTGCGCCGGATGAACGCCTCGGCGGCATCCTTGGTGAAATGGCTGTTCACGATCTCCCAGCGCGTGTTCCAGCCGGTAACGGTGTGGTCTTCAAGCTCGCTGAGGATCTCCCATTGATCATCTTGATCCGCACTCATGAACTTGCACTGACAGTGGGCTTGGGCCTTTCTGTTGATGCTGGCTTTCTCATTCCGATCGAGGTGTGCCCAGTATTCTTTGGGGCTGAACCATGACCGATCCTCAAGGCAGACGACGCGACCTTTGGCATAGTCCACTTCAAAGCCGTAATCGATCTTCTTGACCTGGACGGTGAACAGGGCTGCCGCGGTTCCGTGGGAACGAACACCCTGCCCCACACAGTCATGCCGCAGGCGCTGAACGAAATCAGCCCACGTTGCTGCGTTGAGATCTGCGCCGGTGGCCAGGCTCGGTGCTGGCTCACCGTCAGTACTCATGGGGTCAGTCATCACACCGCCTCCGTCGACAACAGGTCATGAGCACTCACAACCGTCATCCCAAGGCGTTCGGCGATGATCACTTCAAGACGGGCACCCTTCGAATGCTCCCAACCCGATAGCGTGGCCAGGGTGTAACACTCCATCAGGGCGACGATGTCGCGGCGCAAGCAGTCGCTCCAGTCCTTGGTTGGGTGGTCGATTTCGGCGGGGTTGATTACGGCATGACCGGCCGCCCGAAGGCGAGCTGCCATTGCATGGAAGGCCGGGAAGTTCAGGTCGACCAACCCGGTCATGGGCCCTGATAGGTAGATTGGCTTTTGCGGTGTGGCATCGTGCCAAGTGCAGACCTCGAACTCTCCGGGTTTCAGCCCCAAACACTGGCCGTCAGACATAACCGCCGCAACAGCACCATAGCTGTTTGTCCATGCCCGGAATGTTTGACTGATCACCGCCGTAGGAACAGCGCCTGTGATGTAGGTGAAGCCGATCACCGGCATTGGGTCGGCGGTTACGGTCTTGACCATGCGAACAGTGTGCGGGACACGATCACCGAACGGGTAACCCTGGGCCCGATGGTGCAGTGCCGGGCAATCGATTTCGGGTTCAATGATCATGCGGCCTCCTCGGCTTGCCGGAAGACCGGCAAGGCGCCGGCTTGTTCGCGCACCTTCTGCATTTCGTCTTCGGGGTAGCCCCAGATGTTCTCGCCGTTGAAACGCTCAGGCCCGAGATAGAACGGATCCAGCGGTTTACCGGTAAGAATGAAGTCCCGGAACCCTTCAACCACGTTGCGCAGCGTGCCGCCGCTTGAGAAACCGCGCCATTTGTTCCAGAGCGTCGGGTGCGTGTAAATCCGTTTATGCGTGGCGTAGTCGATGTACCAGACACGACCGCGCTCGTCGACTTCCATGCTTGCATAAGTCTGCTTGCTGGCGCTGTAGAAGAACCGGCGCCCATGCGCGGCAATGATTTGAATTGCTTGGTTGACCTGTTCGCAGCGCTGCCGCTTCAAAACGAGTTTGTTAACTGGGAGCATGGGATGTCCTGTGCCGAGACAAGCCCGGCAGGTTGATGGTTGGGTTACGCGGCTATTGATCGACGCTCGGCTGATCGCCATGGGTCGTTCGCCCGGGCGAGGGCTGCCATCGGTGGCGGGCTAACGCTGTTCCCGCACATATGCACTTGCTTTGTAATGGTGAAAGGCTTGCCATCGGCGCCGACGGTGATGTTGTAGTCCGCGGGGAAACCCTGGGCCTTGTACAGCTCGGCTGGTTTGAGCATCCGCAGGCAAATATCGACGATCACGTACGGCGTGCCTTGCACCATCACCGTGACCATCGCCAGTCGATCTTTGGTGGTGATGGTCGGCGCCGGGGCATCACAGCCGCTGGTGTTATCGGCGCCGTAATAACTGATCAGGAAAGCCGCGACCCGCAGCGCACCAGCCTCGTGCTCCGGGGAAAGCTTCAGCGATATCAGCGAACTCTTACCGCCACCGCCTGCGGTAATTGTCGGTGCAGGATCATCGACCCCCGCCCCTACGCTGGCGCCAAACTGACGTTCCAAAAATGCAGAGACAAGCCCGTGGTGCTGGCCACCGGCGCTGATGGTGTGCAGCGGGTCATCGACATCGCGGGCATCGCAATTGCCGCGCATGTGCACCAGGCTGGCCGCGACCAGCTGCTGTTGGCTGCCTGTGTTGGTCACCGTGGTCATTGGCTCGTCAACGCCCTTGGCGTCGGTCGTGTTGAAACCACCGTTCATCTGGGCCATGAACACTGAAGAAATCCCCATAGCATGGGCAGCGCCAGCCGGGCGCTTATAGTTGCCACCGCTGGTAATGGTTGGCACTGGCTCATCGAGCGGTTTGCCTTCATCGTTGAAGCGAAACTTCACCAGGTGTGCAGCTGCAAGAGCCCGGTGATTCTGGGTCATCAGCGTTCCCGCCGGTTGATCAATAGCCACTGGCTTGCCTGAGTATTCAGGACCGCCAGCTCCAACCAGTACCGCGCTGGCGAGTGCATGCTTTACACCGCCCGCAACAACTGTTCCCAACGGGTTGTCCAACCCCGGAACCCGCGGTTGCTGGCCTTCGCGCTCGCCGTAGCCGGACTGGATCAGGGTCGGACTGATCAACGTCAGCTCACCACGATTCGCACAGGTCACCGTCGGTAGCGGGGCCAAGGGATCATTGATCCGATCGCTACCTTGGTGAGTAGCCGGGGCGATGACCGGGCTGACAACGCTGAAGGCTCCACCTTTCGGGTATGACGTGATGGTGCGCAGCGGCTCATTACCGGACTGAACAGACTCTCCGGACCAGTTCGCAATCGGTACGATGAATGGATTAGCGTTATTGATGACGAATTTCTTCATGCCTTTGGCTACACGGCGCAGGGTCGCCGGGGCCAGATCCTTCTTGCGCCCGAAAATGCTTTTGCCGAGGTCGCTAAAGTCGATGCAATCTGCGGCGGTGCGCCATGGCAGCTGGCCTTTAGAGGGGTTCTTGGCGTGCGTCGGCTCTGGCCACACGATAGGCTGCCCGTCGCAACGCGCAATCATGAACAGCCGCTCCCGACTGGTCGGGGCGCCGAAGTCGCAGGCCTTGATCACACGCCACTCGACCTGATAGTCCATCCCTTCAAGCAGGGCGACGAATCGTTTCCAGGTACGGCCGCGGCGCTTTGGGTCCGGAATAAGGAACTGCTGGCTCACTGGCACCACTTCTCCAGGTGCGGCAACTTCGCCACCCAGTTTCACAACGCGCCCCGTTGCCTTGTCGCGCTTCGCAATCAATGGGCCCCACTGCAAAATCTGCTTCACGTTCTCGAGGCTGATCACTCGAGGGCGCTTCTTCCCGGCCCACTTCAAACCGATCCACGACAAGTTGCGAATTTCACGCTTGCGCGGCTGACCGCCGGCGGCCTGGCTGTGGTGCGTGCAATCCGGTGACATGTGGAACCAGCCTACGGCTTTGCCGCCGCACTCCGTATCCGGGTCACCTTCAAACACGTCAGTTGTGTAATGCCGGGCGCTTGGATGGTTGACGCTGTGCATGCTGATGGCGTCAGGGTTGTGGTTTTTCGCGACATTGACCGGCCGGCCCAGGCCCATTTCGAGCCCGGTGCCTGCACCGCCGCCACCACAGAAGAAGTCGACAACGATTTCATCGTCCTGAGGGTTGAAGCTGAGACCGTATTGAGTTTTGAAATCTAACGGGTGTTTCTTCTGTAATGCAGTCATTGATGAGCCTCGTCGGCGGGTGTGATTCGCAAGAGTTGGCGAGGCCGTTTATTGGCCACGACATAATAGCGATTTATGATTCATAACACGTACGCATACGATACCACTGTAAATGAACAAACTGGCAATGTTCAATACCTGCCTTTACAGTTGTTCTGCGCAAAGAGAGCCCATGGCGTTTTGAAGGCGGCGTTTTTGAAATAGCGGAAAACGCACCACCACAGCGGATGGCTTGACGGCGTTTGTCCAAAACACTGAATTGATAGAGGAATGATCGGCAATGGCAAGAGGCAAAACGACACTGCATTTCCGTGGGGGACCAAACGATGGCGAGGCGATTGAGGGCGTGGCCCTCTATAACGTGGTTCCGAGTTTACGATATGCAACAGGGAGCGGCTTTACTGAAGAGGCTAAGGGGCTCGTGGGTGTGTTCGTCAACGCCAGCACCCGTCCTGGTAACTGGCTAAGCTACGAAGTCGCTCTCTATTGCAAAGCAGAACCGGTAGAACGCCAATCAGGTGTTTATTATGACTTTACAGGTATGAATACCGTACATCGTTGCCGGGCATTTACCCAGACCCACTCCCGGTGTAAGAACGAAGCGCTTACAGGGGAGGAAGCATGCAGAGCTCATGCACGTGACTCAAATTTGGCCCAGGTTCGGCTTCGCCCCTAACAGGCATGTCAACGGTGCACTAAGCGGTTACGCCCACTGCACCGTGAAACATTGCAGTATTACCTCAGTCGTTCACACCACACTCGCAACAGATCAGGCACCTGTTTCTCATCAGTTCCCTTGGCAGGCGCTCCGATCGGGAATCACTTCACCGGCACTGAGCTTCTGAGCACACACCGCAACATCCACGCCATATGGCAGCGGTAGGTGCTGAACCTCTCCATAAACGACCTCGATTTGCTTCGAGATCACCTGGCTGGCCTGCAATGCCTGCACATCAGGCGGTATCTGCTGGCTGTATTGCTGGCCGTTTGCGTTGTACGAATAGCTGCGCCCCACCTGGTACTTCAGATTGATTGCCAACGTCGCGCTAGTTGCGCTCGTTGAGACGATTTTGGCTGCGCCACTGATCACACCAATGCCCAATGCACAGGCCGTCCTGGACTGGTTACACTCACGCAATTCCATTGGCGGGTACGCAAGCGATGTCGCCTCCCCTGACTCTCGGACATCCAATCGCGCCCCGACACCGTGTTCGTGTTGGCCAGACATATCAGGTCCGTACGCGGACACGGTGACAACGGCCGTATCCCTTGAGGCAGTTGTTCCACCTGCACAACCAGCAACCACCACGAAAGCAAACATAGCGGCGAATCGAAAACCCATTTGCATAAATGCTCATTCCTAAACGATGGAGTGCGCCGCCCTGAGTGTTCGGCGCTAAGGATTTTTATACGGGGTTTCGCAGGCCGCTTCATCCCGATCGCGTGTATTTTTGGGCATTAAAAACCCCGACCATGTGGCCGGGGCGAGATGTGCATTCACCAGCTATGCCGAAGGCCTCAAAAACTTGGCCATACGGAAGGAGAACGCGTGAATGGTGTTCGGGGCATTCGCCCTCGAGGAAAGGGCCGCAGGAAACTTCAAGCCGCGTGAAACCTCGGGCAGAGGTTCACCGGACCCTCTCGAAAATCTACCGGCGGAATAGATGGGATAGATCGCCCCGGTATGCATCGCGTTCCGCTGCCTGTTCAGCGCGGGCCTTAGTCAACTCTTCAGACTCGAATGTGTAAACCACCTGGTACGGGCACTTCAGGGCCAGCATTGCACGCAAGCTGGTCAATCGGACGTAAGGCCCCTTCGGACAGACCTGAGCGCGAGTCGTCTGTATGCCGTCAAGGTTGTACATAATGGCCATCATTGCATGATTCCTTACGCCAGGGCGCTCCTCAACCTCCCAAGCCAGATCCAGATCGCCCAGTTCTAACTTCTGGGCATCAAGGAAGGAGCCAAACACCGCGAGGCGTGTAACCCAGTAATAAGGGGCCTCGGGAGGTAGAGCATTCAAGGCCTTTGCCGACGCCACTGCTTTGTCAATTAGGGCCTCGGCCTTCTTTCGAGGCAGAGGCTTGCCGAACCTGGCACGCGCCAGTTCATCCATGCGGTCGGTTGGTCGAGCTCCATCAGGAGTCTTTTCGATGAATCCCTCTGCGACAAGTTGCTCCCAAGTTGGCCGCGCTTCTGCGGGGCTCACCCCAAGCACGACTGCCAAGTCGTAAAGCTTTGCGGACTCCATGTCGGCAAGCTTGGCTGCGGCCATTCGCAGCAAGGGACCGTTAACGCCAGCGTAAGGACCGTAGGGCAAAAGCAGCGTCATATGGCCTCCTGCGACGGCGGTATTCCGTCTTCCGCGTCGCCCTCGTTGTCGTCGTACTCGGGCGCTAGGTCCGAGTCACCCCCACCGACTCGTTGGATGCCGCTGGCCGCCAAGACAAACGTACGCCGGTTCCAAGACCAGTGTCGACCAGCGGGCGGAGTCGAAGCGCCATCGAAACCTAATCTAACCCACTGGCCGTTCAACAGACGACGCTCAATGTGGCCCCTATCTTCAGTGGGATAGGGGCGATATTGCGCCGTGCCGATCTGATGATTGGCGTAGAGCTGGTAGCCACTGAACATCCAGCACAGATTGAGCTCATCGGGCATGATGTAGTCCCTGCACAGCCTGAAGGCAGAGTGCACGGCTGACATCCGATGTTCGGAGCGGCCCCTGAAATCTGTGAAGTTCAACGCAACGGGCATTTCCAGTCCCAAGAATACCCTCAGTGCTTCAGCGGCGACGGGGCCCTGCTCTTCGGGAACTTGATACCCCGCCTGATTCGGGGTTGCTTCGGGGTCCACGTAGCGTGAGGAAAACCCACTGGCCTCCAGGCTCGCATCCAATCGTTCGAGCCTGCGGGAGTGAGGCTCGAATAGACGTACACAGTCGTCATCGGCAGGGTGCCTGTTTTGCGCCATCTCCTGCACAATCTTCGCAATCCAGATGGGATCATCAACTTCAAGCCGATCATGCCCCCAGGCTAGCCTGATGAGCCTGGGCAGACAGGAGGACGCTCGTGGCATGCACCTACTCCGGGTATTGTGTTTGAGAGACCGTCGAAGCTGAGTCTAATCCGAATACACAAGACTTGAAGCCCCCCGAGCATTTACTGCCAACGAAGCTATAGCTTTCGAGAAATGGCAGTGTGTATCCGGCGAATTTTTTTGAGCACTACATGAAGCGGTTTGCAGTCTGCATATCCCTGTTGAAGCAAATCAGAGATTTTATTGATCGCATCCAGCTGCTCAATTCCTTTCCGAATCTTTATCGGGGTCGCGTTGTAAGAATAGGCACCGCGTTGCTCGTCTGTAATTTCCCCATCGCTTGGAAACTCCAAATTCATCCAGTCATCAAGTGCAACCCTCACATCAGCGAAAGGAGAATCGCATGCATAAGGCATCCCTGAGTACTCCAAACTAGTCAGCAGAGCAGCAATTTCCAAGTGGAGATCCAATGAGAGCCGGTGACAACCTTTATTGATGGCGGCAAAAGCAAACCTCCAAAACCGCAATCTTGTTAACCACTTTTTTGACTTGTTAACTACCGTGGTTTACAGTGCAAAAAAGTGGTTAACAAGGTGGCGCGAAATGCCGGTTTTACGGGACGACATCAGGCTTTACCTCGAATCTACGCTAGGTGTGGATGCGCAGCTGAGGCCAGCCCCAGAACTCAAAGTGCCTCACTACATCAAGGACGCCTACAAACTCGTCAATCTGGTTCTCTTGATTGGGGGCAAGAACAAGCAGTCGAAGCTTTCGATGGTCCTGCTCCTGCCGGTTGATGACGAATATCCGGGCGCAGTGACGCTTGGAAAGCATATCGCCCAGGTACAAAGATTCACGGACAAAGTGGTCGTGTACGTGTGCAAGTCACTTTCGGTACCGGAGCGACGTAGCCTGATCGCCAACCACATAAACTTCATCCAGCCTGGCTATCAGCTGTTCATTCCCGAACTGGCGATGGACCTGAGAGAGAGCGTCCGCACGCGCCGCAATGAAGGGGAAGTGTCCGATCTTCTCCCTGCTTCACAAGCGATGCTTTTGGCTCGCCTGTATGAGGGCTGGGACAGCGATCAAGTCTTCAAGGCCGGCGACATCATGGGTGAATTCAAGTACAGCCGCGTCACCCTTGCCAAAGTGATCGATCAGTTGCTGAAGCTGGGCATCGTCCATCCCGCCCAAACCCGCGGATTCAAACATTTCTATTCGTTCAGTGCGCCTCCACCCGACCTTTTCAAAAAAGCTCTCCAATTTATGCGTTCTCCCGTTAAGCGGAGGGTGGCGATCGACCGTGTGCTTCACGCACGCAACGGAGTCTTTCTCGCCGGCGAGACCGCGCTGGCCAAGAGCACGATGTTGGCTGATCCCGCACAACCAGTATTTGGCATGACCAAAAAGCAATTCGACACCATGGTCGAAGACAAAGAGTTCAGGGAAACCGGCGAGGTGGACGAGATCCGGGCATGGGTGGAGATCTGGGCATATCGCAGTCTTGCGGAAGATAAAAACATTGCAGATGAAGCGTCGCTGCTTCTGAGTTTGAAAGACAATCCGGACGAACGTGTCCAGCAAGCTTTAGATGACCTTAGGAGGACCGTTTCGTGGCTGAGATCAGAGGATTAGACGTTTTCGGGCAGCATTTTAGTGAGTATCGTGACCAGTATGTCTTGATCGGCGGGGTGGCCTCCTGGCTTACGATGGATGAGGCCGGCCAATCGTTCCGCGCCACCAAGGACCTCGATATCGTGCTGGTCATTGAAGCGCTCAACTCTGATTTTGTGGGGGCTTTTTGGGAGTTCGTCCGGGCCGGAGGGTACGCGATCCGCCAGGTTGGCGAAATTGACGGTAAGCGTCCGGTGTTCTACCGGTTCCAAAACCCGGAAAATGAAGCCTACCCCGCCCAGCTCGAATTGTTCTCGCGAGCACCCGACGGTATTGAGCACCCAACAGATGCAACACTGACCCCCATTCCTACGGATGAATCAGTCTCAAGTTTGTCAGCAATTTTGCTCGATCAGCCCTACTACCAGTACCTTCTAGAGGGGCGTCACAGTAACGAACAATTAACCTTTATCGGCGCCGACCGGCTGATTCCGCTCAAGGCGCATGCATGGCTCGATTTGTCAGCGCGAAAAGAGGCTGGTGAGCAGATCGACAGCAAAAACGTGAGAAAGCATAGGAACGATATTCTGGTGCTGAGCGGGCAATTGACGGACGACCCCATCAAGCTGCCAGAAAGCATCCAGAACGACATGCGGGCGTTTGTGGAGCGCCTGGCGAAGGAGGAGATCGATCTCAACGCCCTCAAGCTGAAAGGCACTCTGGAGGGTTTCATAGAACGACTGACGTTGAACTTCGGGTTGTAGTCGCCACCCCAGTAGGAGAACGCCCAGTAGCACCACCAGCCCCACTACCAACCGTGGGGCTAAACCGAAGTAGGACCCCTATTGGCGTCCTCGATACTGAAGAAGGAAAACGCATGGCCAGCAAACCTGAACTCACCGATCGTGACCACGACAACATGGACGCGTTCCTCGGTTACGTGCTTGATGCGCACAAAGCCGGTGACATCACAAAGCAAGAAGCAGTCGCCGACCTAGCGCATGTAATGACCGCGCTCGACCAACGTAGCTACGATGAGGTGCGGTCGTGGTTTGAAAAAGGTCGTAAGCATCTGGCAGACGCAAATTAGAACTCCGACCCATCCCAAGCCCGCCGATCGCGGGCTTTTTCGGCAACAGGGTCCACTATTCAAACCCAGGTGACAGGACAGGTGGTCGAGTAATGAAATTTCAGAAACGCTTGCGCGGCGTCTCCAATGGGCAAATGTCTGATGATGCCCTGACGAAACTCCTTCGAGATCTCTCCCGCGAAACGATTGCCCTTTCCGAGGGAGGCAGGACTAGCTGGGCCTTAATTGTGAGTCGCTGGGAACTGAACAACGGCTACTTCGATATCGAATTTTCGGAGCAAGCTCTGGCGCTGATGGAGGCCACCCAGGACAAACGTGCAGAACTGGTCCAAGTACTTTTTGAGCACATCACCACCACCGTGCACTGAGCGCGCCCGCAAACCACTTGGACGAACTCCACGAGAAAACATGGAAAAAAGCATGTCCATCACGAAATTCTCGTTGATTGCCCTTTGCGCCGCTTTGATGGCCGGCTGCAATGACAATGCACCCAACGTCACGATCCCGGCCGGCTCCCGAATTTTCATCAAGGCGAATCACTTGGACGATACCCTGACCGGTAAGGTCCTACCCACAGAATGGAAAGCCGGAAACTTCGAGAAAAGTGAATACAACTTCTCGCAAGTGTTGGTGGAGAGCAATTGTTCGTTTGAGGTAGCCCCTCAATGGGACAGTCGGGTCAAACGCCTTATGGCGGACAAAGGCACGTTAACTTGTGATGGCGCTGTATCTCGCGAGTTGCCTGGCTACTTGGTCGACGATCAAGGTATGGTTGGCCGCAATGGCGTCGCTGTTGGTGACATCATTGCATTTGTCATTTCCAGCAGCGTTGCCGTCGAATAAGGTCGGCAACTGGCATTGTGTAACGCGGATCAGTAAGCAATTCTCGAGTGACCTGGTGGAAGCCCGTATTGCACGTACTGCCAAAGCCACTTCAAAATATGGAATCTTTCATTGCATCAATGGCGACCAGCCATAAAACTTTCCAAACACTAGGGCTATGAGCATGACTCTCGGCGATTTTAATTGGTCCATTCGCAGATACCTGCGATCTCGGATTGGTAGCGCGCCTTCTCGCGAAGACACCTTCGACCTTCTTGCCACACTGCTGGGCTACCAATCTTTTCAGTGCCTAGCGAGTGATGCTGTGATCGTAAGGCTACACGGGGCGGACCAAACCTACATCGACGATGTCATTGCCCTTAGACAAAGTCCGTTCCCAATAGAACACGCAGCAATGCGTCATAAAGCAATTGGCGCCGAAGGTGGGGCAGGTGCAACCGCGCAAGCCTTAGCCGACTACGCTGATGCTCGCGTTCTGGTTGCAATACCGCACAGCATTTTGGTTGATCCGGACTCTTATCCGGACCTTGATGCACCATTTGAAACACTGAGGGAGAACGCGGGCGTGCTTGCCCTACATTGCGCATTGCAGGAGGATTGGAAACTCAGAGATCTCCCGATCCAGATGCTCGAATCGGAGTTCATTAACAAGCCAGAGTTGGCTGTTCCGCTTTACCATATTTACAACGCCATTCTTGATTGCTGCCACGAAGATAGCCCTTACCGAGTGCATATTTGCGAGAAAACCGCCTTCTACAAACAAGCAGCGGCGTCGAACGGGCATGCCTTGTATACCCGAACTTCCCAAGGGCAATTGCAGACGATTTCCAATGGATCAGGGCGACCGCTCTGATGGAGCAATGTGGGAAACTTGACGCGTTAAACCGGCACCTGTAGCGCGTCGGGTGATTGGGATCTTTCCCTGGAGCAAATTAAAGCCAGTCACCCGTCGAGCAGTTCACATCGGTATCTCAATTCCGTGCGCAAAAAACCCGACCTTTGACCGGACGTGCATTCGTCAAAACCGTCAAACGCTTCAGTCGTTTTCCTGCCCATACACCCTTCGCATCAGCTCGTCCGCTTCAGTGTATCGACGAACAGTGATGCTCACGGTACTGCGACTGGCCCCAGTCTCACGGACAGCATCGGCCTGAACGACACCGTCGACCAAGACTCGGCGAGCTGCACGGTTGCCAGCGCTCTCCACATCCCCGCGCATCAGCTTCACCAGGGCATCGTATTGTTCACCCTTCATAATTGTTCCTACGGCTCAATATCTGTTTCAGGACTTGATCCCTGCCAGTGTGGTCAGCTGGCTGAAAGTTTCAATAGCGCCCCATCATACCAGCCGAACAAGTGACGCATCGCCCAGCCCGCAGCACGTCAATTTAGAACCAGGCGAACCTCATTGCTTCGTGGCCTTCAGCATCACCACCGACACGCTGACACCTGCAAACGCATTGTCGATGACGCTGGACCATTCATGATCGAAGCCGGGTAGCAGATCTTTGCCTTTCGCTGATGCCGGTAGGATCGCGGTCAGGTTCCCGTTATCTGCAACGAGCCGGCCGGCGGCTTTCGTATGGCTCTGCCAGCGCCCTTCGCTGAACGGTGGATTCATTGCGATACGATCGAAACGCTCGGTGGTGGTTTCTGCCCACTCAAGAAAATCCGCTTGAGTGACATCGTAACCCTTGGCCCTGAGGACGTTGCAATGCAGCTCACTGATCTCGATACACCTCGTGCGATCTTTTGGCATCAGATCGGCTAAACCACCTACTCCCGCCTGTGGCTCGGCGCACCGATGCGTCGGCCCGATGTCTGCCAGCTCGATCAACTGGGTGCCCAGCTCCACCGATGTTGGGTAGAACTGATGCGCTTTCTGGTCGGGGATGCAGCCTGACAAGACGATTTCATCAAGCACCGGGCGGGCGTTGTAATCGAAGTCGAACCAGACATGGGCATTTTTGTTGCGGCGTACGCCCCCAATCATCGCAAGGACCCGCTCCGCTTCTTCCTGAACAACAGCACTGTGATTGCCATAATCAAAGCGCAGGGCCCACTTGCAGTCTGTCAGAGGCGGGCGCGGCTCAGCCCACCGATCAGTTCGGGTGGGCGTGCAGGGCTCGGAGCGCATGCTGTGCAGCAAATTGATCACGGAGAAAGGAAGCGGGCGGCCAAAAAGCTTATGGCTTTTGGCGCGAGCCTTGGGCTTTGTGCGGAAACTGGCCGGGATTGCCAACGGGTACAGGCTCGCCAAAACAGCATTCAGGCGCCAAGCCATGTCTGGGTGTACCTGGATGTGGCAGGTCCCTTTTTTGTACATCTTCATGCGGATCGTCCCGCCGTCGACTTCATGCCAGTCACCGGTACGCCGGCGGAAGATTTCGAGCAATGGACCGGTGTCACCGTGACGTGGCTCTTCGCGCCCCATGAACTTCGCGATAACACAGCGCAGGTCATTGAGGTAACCGGCCCGGTCGTAGTTGATGCTGTCATAGCTGGTCAGCATGTTGGCGACAATCATGCGCATGCCGAAACCTTGTGGCTGATTCGTGACGTGCTCACCCGTATCAGCTACGTCTCTAACCATTGACACAGCAGTAGGCCAGCAAGATTGGGCTTTACCACTGAGTCAGTGAACTGCTCATTGACAGTCAATGTTTGCGCCTGATATTGACGCATCAGGAACGCCAAAAGTGGAGGATTGACAGAGGCATCCGGCCTCAGATTCTTAACGCCTCCAAACATTGACAGTTTTATTTGGGTGAATGCAAACGTGCCTTTGAAAAGGCAGTGCCGAAGCCGATGAGAATTACGACAATTTGCGGCCGAGCCAAGCACTAGCGGCGAGTTCAAACCTACGCCGAGGCTATATACAAAAATCACGACCTCACTGAAGCAGATATGCGCCGAGCGCTGTTTGGCGGTGCAGCCACTTGCGCAGACTCATGCCTTACATGAACATGACAATCTTTCGGATAACTCGAACATCCAGCCAGTGAAGGCTGCGGAGAAAAAGAAGATCGGTGAAAGCG
Organism: Pseudomonas kielensis; assembly: GCF_014236655.1. Lineage (GTDB taxonomy): Bacteria > Pseudomonadota > Gammaproteobacteria > Pseudomonadales > Pseudomonadaceae > Aquipseudomonas > Aquipseudomonas kielensis. The sequence continues at coordinate 36,024 of NZ_JACMYG010000030.1, read as the reverse complement.
TTCACCCCCGTGTTAAGGGTCACGCTGCGGGTCGGTAATGAGTTTGAGGGTAGGAAGCACACAATGGTCCATGAGGAGGATACGCTCAGTACGCGTCTCGCAGAACAGGAAGCGATCAAAGCGGCCAGGAAGAATTACCGCCTTGTAGAGTTGGTTTCTGTAAAACCGATGTAGCGTGGCTCATCGACTTGCCACCAAAGATCAGTGCACCCGTTATAAGACCATCCCCTCGGCAAACCTGAATCAGCAGTTTCTCGACCATCCGAGTGCCCTGGGTAGTGGATAACAGTGCGAGGGGCTGTTCCTTGGCAAAACGTTGCTTAGGCTTGCTCAGCCAGCGCTGGGCTTTTTTGACGTCTCCGAACAGCGCCTCTGCCATTGCTGTCACATGTGCAAGTCGGAACAACCGATCACTCTCGTCCAGATTTAAGCGTTGTCGGCGAGCCAATCGGGCGTTAAGGGTCCCAACCGGCATAATCTTTTCAAGGGCGACTGCGTCGTACACGCCAGATTCGCTAAGCAATTTGAATCTCTCGGCTGCGAATCCTGCCGCGATAATCTCGTGGTTCTCTTGCTCTGATGCCCCTACGCCAATTTGAAGTGAAACTCCAAGATGACGTCGGTAGTGACGGTACACCGGTTTAGGCAGCAATTCAGCCAACATAGGTCGCCTCTTGACCGGCCATGTTCCACGACGGGTGACGTTCTTCTAGGAAAGATGGGCTGGTAGTACAGCCCTGTCAACGTCGGCATCTGACAACAAAAATCCCCCGGGAAGGAAATGTTGCTGCTCAAGACTTCAACTGACGCGTCCACACGAGCATGCAGGTTCTCCTCACGTATTCACATGCCCGGCCGATAACCACTATGTCCTGCTGGGCACTGGATAACGGAATTAGGGATGAACCGGATGATGTTTCGCAACGCTCTCGCATTTACGCTGGCATTAGTGGCCTGTAACTCAATAGCAGCAAGCTTTGATTGTTCTAAGGCCGCAAATTTTGCGGAATCCAGCATCTGTAATGACGGCTATCTGAGTGGCGTCGACAGCATTCTGGCGCGCTCCTATCAAAAAGCCCTCGCTGAAACGGAACACCCGGATGAGCTACGGCAATCACAACGCGAATGGCTATCGGTGCGAGACCAGTGCACCACCCAGAAGTGTCTCGATCAAACCTTGGGAGCTCGTGTCACCTTTCTGGATAGTTACTCACGCGTTGAAAAAAGTAAGGCATACGCTGCAGAAGAGAAGCTGCGCAAGGATGAGTATGAAGCTCAGCGCCAGGCAGAGGATCTTGCCAACTCACAAAGAGATCAGCAGTACCGGATCGCTCAGGAACAATTCCGTCAACAAAAACAGCAATCTGCTCAGCCGCACCAGGTGGCTCAAACACAATCACAAAGTGTGCAACCGGCGCCCTCCTCTCAGAGCCCAGCCAATGTGGTTTCGGCACAGCAAGTGCGCCCTGCTCAGCCTGTAGCTGGGAAACCAGCAGTGCTACGCATGTGGCAGGCCTTCTGGGCAGGCCCGGCATGGAAATACACGCTCTTGATAGGATCTTTGATCACCTGCCTGGCGATCTGGAGACACCACACAGAGGCTGCCACGATCTACACCGACTACACCGATGCTGCGATCACGAATGCGCTGCCCGCGATCGGAGCGGTTGCGGCTCTGATCCTTCGCTGGCTTGAAATGCCTGGCTTGGTCTCAGGGATAGCGTTGGGTACCGGGATTATCTTGGCCATTGCATATGCCGTATTCGCGACCTTCCGGACAAACCAGGGAGCTCTGAGTATCACCCTAGTTATTGTTGCCAAGCTCACTCTCATCACAGTGTTCTACGCGTTGATTGGAATGCTGATCGCGTCTCTCTTTTCGAACAGTGCCAGACGCAAAGGTGAATCCCAAGCGCGTGCTGCTGCTAGAAACAGTCGAGAGAAGAAGCAAACGATGGCTCTGATCACAGGCTTGTCGGTGGCTTACACCGCTTTTACTGCCTGGGTCTGCCGGCGACCTGAGTTCACCTCACTTTCCGAATGCCTGGAATTTGATACAGCACCTGCATAAGCCAGGGCGATCGGAACGCGATCGCGTGCTTTAGTAAACAAGTAGCCCGGGAGATTTCCTGGGCTTTTTTTGTGCCACGTTACTATCACTGCAGCACCTACACATTTGCTAACCAAGTTTAGTAGCACCCCAGCGGTCAAAGGTGAATACCCAAGATCAAATTGGGGCAGAATTCGACGATCAAAATGGAGCACATAAATGAAGTGGATTAAAGGGGTGATTGTCGGCGCATTCTTGCTCGTAATCACTGGTGCGGGACTGGGTCTGTTTTATGTTTTGCCGCAGTACGACGTGGTGGCCATCACCGGCGTTGAGGTAAAACGTGTGGACGATGACGGCGTCATCAATGCTGAAAACCCGGCCGACGGCCCGACCCGGGACGTGTATTTCATTAACACTGAACACCCAACATCGAAAGTGGTAAAAGTTTACCGAAACGACGACACCGGCTGGAGTTTTCCGTGGTACTTCAAGTTTGATTCGGCCGACGTTCAGGCAAAGGCTCAGGGTTACTCACGAGATGCCCAGCAACTGGCGCTGATCCGTTACTACGGCTGGCGCATTCAAATCTTGTCCGTGTTCCCAAACATCACAGACATCGAAGCCACAAACAGTCGCGAAGAGCCGTTTCCTTGGTTCAACACGATCTTCCTCAGCGTAGGCACGCTACTGATTTTGTTTGTGGTGTTTTTCATGCGCCGGCGATTCAAGCGCAAGACCAGGGGCGAAGTACTGGGTTGAACAGTTGAACCACCCGCCTTTTCAGCTTGGAAGATTCGTTAACCGCAGAATGAATGCCAGTCAGTTACCTGACTGGCATTTTTTTGTAGGTGCGATTCCTTGTTACGGCTAGGCTAAAGCAAGCCAGTCAGCGCTTTACCATTTCACACTGACGTCGCATGTCATCGTTTTTGATGCTCCCGCAACTGCCATTGCCAGTCTTGGCGTAGCACAGGTATCGCTGGTCGTCGTCGCGGATACTCGCGCAACTGCCGTTGCCTGTTTCGACGTAGCAGGCGTTACGCAAGTCGTCATTGTTGATGCTTGCACAGCTTCCGTTGCCCTCTTTCACGTAGCAGTATTTGCGCTTGTCATCATCACGGATACTCGCACAACTGCCATTGCCGGCCTCCACATAGCAGGTAGCGCGCAGATCGTCGTCCTTAATGCTCGCGCAACTCCCATTCCCTTCTTTGACGTAGCAGTAGGCGCGTTGATCGTCGTTGTTGATGCTGCCGCAACCGGCGTGAGCGAAGCCGCTGAGCGCCAGCAGCATTACCAAAAATAGCCTCATCCCACCCTCCATTAATTGCCAAACGCTACCTGAAACTGTTCGTAATTGCCGCCTCGATAACCGTGGTTCGGGCACAAGAAGGCAAATGACAGATCAGCCGCGAGCTTCTTTCTGAAGGTCGTCCAACTCGTCCACGATGTCTTCATCACGATCCTCGAACGCCTTGGCCATATCACGCTGTAGATCAACCTGGACTTCCATGGTTTTCTTGGCCAATTTCATGCCGTCCTTAGAGCCCATGATAATTTTCATCGCCTGATCCGGATGCTTGTTGGCCTCGATCATCAATTCGAGTTCGTCGGCATCAAAGTGATCTGCGTAGACCTGGACCAGGGTGTCTTTCAGTAGGTCCTGGGAAATGTTGTCCTCGATCACGGCCTTGATTTTTTCTGGCGCGACTTCGCGATATTTGGATGCATAACCCGACGTGGCGACTTGCACTACCATCTTGTATTGGACGTCCATGCCCATCAACTTGACCAGTTCTTCAGCTTTGTCCTGGCTTGAACCGCAACCGGCCAGCAGCACCGAGCAGAGCGCCGTGATTGCCCATTTGGAAACGTTCGTCATGAAATGCCTGCCTTTGTCTTGAGATTTTTTTTGGTGACCGTGGAGTACGGCGGACCGCACTCCAGGCTCTAGGAAATGTGGTGATCAGTTCGTCTCAAGCGTGAAGCTTTTGCTCACGAACAGGCCGGAAAATAACGACTTGTCTTCCTTGAAAATGTAGGACTCTTCAAACTTGGCATCGGTGGCCAGCTTTTGAGCGATCGCGCACTCCGAATCGCTGTGATCCTTGCCCTTGACTCCAAAGTCACTCTGATAACCTGATAGGCCTGTTTCATTGCAAAAGCCGGTGAACTCCTCACGCTTGGTAGCGGCCTTGAATTCGTCGAACGACTCCTTTAACTGGTCGAAGCCCTTGTAGGTCAGCGAGTAGCTGGCCACCTTGGTCTTACGAGCAAAGTCACCTGCGGCTTCCGCAATTACGGCCTGGCCCATGGACGTACTGTAAGCCCCCATGATGAAGCCACTTAGCGCGCTCTTGAGTTGCGCCTGGACATCGTCAAGCTCTGGGATGGACGCAAATTTAGCCTCGCGCACAATCCGGCCAACTTCGCTGCCGTCATTACGATGCACCACTACAAACTCGACCGAGCCTTCGCCGTCGCTGGAGCGCGTGAGCTTGAAGTCCAAGTCAACTTTGGTGCCGAACTCCCCTGTAGCGCCGGTGATAAATGCACCAGTGAACGGCAGACGTTGGACGATATTGCTACCCCACGAGTAGGGCGACTTGACCACGCCTCCGTACTGATCCATCTCCGCGCGCGGCTGGATCTCATCCGCTACTTCCGAAGGCAGGACCACATCTGTGCCTTTGTGCGACAGGTAAGGAGTACTCATGTCCATGCCCAACAATTGGACATGAATCTCGCCCTTCTTGTTATCACCTTCGCGGCTAACCTTGAGGGCGTCGGCCTTCAAGTAAACGCCACCGGCACGACCGCCACCAGTACTGGACGAAAGCAGATACCGTGACCATTCGACCAGGGCAGACTCTTTTGCCCCGGAGTCCATTCCACCGAGCAGCCCCATAATCCCTTTCAGGAATTTATCTGCGCCGTTGGTCTCTGCTGCAACCAGGCGGATTTCTGGTGTTTCAACGGTGACGTTTCCCGACCAGAAGGAATAGGAAATATCTCCCTCGCTCAGGACGTTCTCGAGGAAGTACTGTTCCTTCATCTCATCGTACTGACGCAGCGCTTGCTTCTTGCCGGAGCTCGATAACCCCACACCAGCCGCAAGAATCGCAATACCGGCGACCGCAGCGGCGATGAGGATGTGCTTCTTGTTCATCGTTTTCATAGTCGGTTGCCTTACTGAATTTGAGCAGATGCTTGCTGCCAATCAATCACGTGCTGCTGAGAGACTGCAGGCGTCCAGTTGAAGTCGATCCCGGCGCTAGGAAATTCCTTGGCCAGTACGGCACCAAATGACACTCTGTCAGCACAGTGGTCTTGCTTGCAGGCCTCAGCCGCGCCAGCGGTATACACGCGATACGTAGGAACGGCGCGACCGTCTTCGAGCGGCAGGAAGGGTGTCATGTTTGCCGCCGGCAGCACGTACCACTGGCTCTCCAGTTCAGCATCAGCCTGTACACGCCCCTTACGTGGGAAGTCGACCTCGTAGAAGTCGCCGCTCTTTCCGGTGACGTGAATCATCATCGGCACAGCGGACTTTGAAGAGCTCGGGTCCTGCATTGCGATCGGCGATGGGAAGGTGACTTTGATACCGGCCATCTGCGCCAGCGCTTCAGCCTCCCGACCTTCGAATTCCTTCATCCCGGATTTGAGTTGTTCGTAACGCTCCAAGACGCGTGTGTGCAGCTCAGCCATTTGCTGCTGCAGGCGACGTACTTCTCTCAGGCGGATCTCCTCGCGACGCAGGGCGAAGTTATTGCCTTGGCGAGCATCGAAGTAAAACTCACCACGGTTCTCGCCCATACGCGTTTTGAGAATGTTGTCTTTGGTTTCCGACGCGTATCCCTCGGGGTAAAGCGCTTCGAAGTTCTTGGCGAAGAAGAGGTTCGACAGGCCGACGGTCGTTGGCGACGTTGCCTTCACCAATTGGTAGACCTCAACCACAGCGCGCTTCAACTCAACCGCATCAAGAGCAAATGCCTCATCTGCAGTGATCACTACGTAATACGGATCACTGGAGAACGGCGACAGGACACGGTAGTTGGGGCGCTCAAAGGCCAAATACACCTTCATGTTACGCGCAGGCAGTTCACCCACCTGAAAGAGTGCTTGGTCTGCCCGGCTATTCAGGAAAGAAAGCGCCTTGCCTTTCACCGCTGGGACCAGTGCCTGGTTGAACATCAGACCGCTCGGGTGCACGGTTGTTTTTGACCAGGTATCACCGCGATAGGTGTTCGGTACCGCCCAACGCAATTTGTCAAAGGACCCCTCGGCATAGCCTGATGCAGAGCAAGGCATGGCGGGTGTCGACGCAAAGGACAGACTTGGATCGGACTCATCAGTTACCGACTTACTGATAACCCATTTGCATCCGCTTCCGTCGGTAATCCCCATCAGGTTCTGGTTGGCCAGCACCAATGAGCGGCCGAAGTCACCGGTAGGAACGGCGGCAACAGCGGCCGGCGCTTCAGCTGGAGCGGCAGGCTTAGGGGCGGCGGCTGGAGCTGCCTCCACAGGTACTGTGGCCACGGCAGCTACAGGAGCAACAGGGGCAACGGGCGCAACCGTCACAGGTACTTGAGCCACCGGCACCGGTTGCACTGGCGCGGGTGAAGCCTCTGGTGCTGGTTGTGGTATCACAGGTGCCGTTACAGGCGCTGGGGCCGGTGCAGCAGCCACAGGCGCTGCGACGGCAGGCTCAGTAGGCGCAGCGGCGGCTGGTAGTACAGACGCAGCCGCCCCAGCTGCTGGTGGCGTAGGAGGAGAAGCCACGGGGGCTACCGAAACAGCGGGCGCGGCAGCGGCCGGAGCGGCAGGCGGTGAAGTCAGCGTGGCCAGGCCCAGATTGGTCGCATTGCCCGCACCGGTGGCGTAAACCGCCCCCTTTGCGTCGACTGCTTTCCAGGTGACCTTGGCCGTCGGGCATTCCTGTCCGAGAATATACGGGAGCTTCGATAGAAGCGTGTTCAGCGGCTTCTGGTCATCCCACGTTGGGCGCTGCATGGTGATGGCCACTTCTGGTTTGCACCAGGTGGTCGCCTCACCATCAACGTTCACCTGGATCTGTTCTGTCTTCGAGTAGGCGAGCTGGTGAGCCCAGGCTTGCGGCGCGATGCCGCAAGCACCCACTACAACGAGAGCGAGTGCGCGGTTTTTCATGAAGATCCCTTAGATGAGTTCCCAGGTGCCGTTGGCTTGTTTGCAGAAGGTGTTCTTCTCCTGCTCAGTGTTTCCGTCGGCCGCTTTGAGGCTCACGGTCACCGGCCGGCAAGACGTTTCAGCAGCGACCTGCTGAGTTGGCAACGTCGGGATCGAATCCAGATCGAAGGCCTTTGTTTCCTTGTCGGCAGCGACGTTCATCTCGTCCAGGTTGGCCGCGGGCTTCACACTCTTCGCAACGGCTACTGATTTTGGTTCAACCAAATCTTTGTGGACGTAGCCGACAGTGACACCCTTGCGGCCGACAAGAATCCAGTCGCCTGTCGAACCAACGGCAGTGAACTCGGTGCCGGGTTTCAAACCACCCACTTTGTCTGCGCCTTTTTCAGGCGCGGCGCGGACGTTCGAACTGCTTTTGGTGACGTACTGCTCGTTAATGAGTTTCATCGAAGGGACGGCAACGATCTTAGGTGCACGTTTCACTTCAACCGTTTTGGTTTGGGTGAACTCTTGGCCCTGAACGATCTCCGCCGAAGCGCCGGAATGCGCCGATGTCCAGGACACAGGCAAACTGGACCCGCTCGGCGAGGCGTTCAAAGCATCTTGCGTGCGTTGCGCCAGGGCCTGCTGATCCTGCTCATCGAGTTTTGCACCGATTTTGTTACCGATGTAACCGCCCAGTGCACCGCCGACCAGGGTTGCCACGATCCGTCCGTTGCCTTTCCCGATGAACTGCCCGATGACAGCGCCAGCGACGACACCCACTGCGGTACCAGCCTGTTGCTTGTTGATGCCCAACTCAGCGCAGCCAGAGGTTGATGCTGCGATGGCCAATGCCAGTACTGAAACGAGAAACTTTTTACGCACGGTGACTCTCCCTTTGTGTAGGTCACTCTGCTTTCAGCAGAGGCCTTGTGATGTTGTAAAGCATTGCTTCTGAGGACATGGCCCAATGGAAAACGGTGGCAAGCACAACTGGCTGTTTGCCCAAGCTCCTGAACGCATCTCTATAACCGGGGCTATCGACAATTGCGTTGCCAACAACGAGAGGCAGCATAACGATCGAAATCACGGCGACCGGTCGAACGAAGCGAATTCGCCCGGGGAGGCTTCGAAGCGCCTCAATACCCGAGATGATCAAGACCACAAGACTGATGCCGCCGAAGAACAACCCGCTAAGAAGGGAGAAGGGGATAAACCACATATTCTTGAGGACGTTCAAACCCTCAGCGCCGTGGATGTCGGTGTGAGCGACGTCATAGGCCATGTTGTCGGCAATGCCAGGCAGATAAGCCTGGTACTGCTCTCGCGTAGCCAGAAGGTTCATGCCCTTCACATAGAGAGGACCGAGCTTGGTTTTCGCCATGTGGCGAACCTCGGTGGTGTTGGCCAGCGCATCTCGTGTCCGCACACCGGGATTGATTGACCGGGCATACTCGTCAATGGTCGGCTGGTACCCCAGATCTGCCCCAGCATTCGGCCACTTGATCGGTCGCCACTCACTCCCCGGAATTCCCCCTGCACGAAAACCTTCGAGCTGTGCATACGCCCTGCTGATGTCACTGATGGAGGGCACGACAGTTTCTTGCAGCCGCTCGTATAACGCGTCTCCATTACGGACGGTGTAGCCACGAAAAACTGCAGCTGAAAAGCCTTGGAAGTTCTTGTCGATGCGCTCGACGTAGGAGCCTTGAACACTCATCAGAACGCCGAGGTTTGCTATGAAAGCCTTGCCCTCTCCCTGGTCCTTGTAGGCCTTGTAGGGTATCTGCGGAATAGTCAGGGAGTCGTAAAGCAACCCCTTTTTGGTGACGTATGCGTAGAGGCTGCTAACCCGTAGCGAGCCGGGGAATTGCTCGGCGATCCAATCCGGAGCGGCCCCCTGAAACCACCAAGTCAACGGAGTGACAACAAGTGTCGATGCTGCGAGCCAAACCCACAGCACCCTCCCCTTGCCTTGGTAACGTCGATAGCAGATTCGCCATACCAGCAAGCACATGCTCGTAGCCGCCAGGATCTGGCTATACGTCTCAAGGACTTCGAGTTTTCGGAGGGGGATATCAGCGCCAGCGAAGTTGAGCAGCTCGGCGTTGAACAGCAGACTGCAGATCAAATAAAGGGCGTTCAAAACAACAAGTGCGATTAGCATCCAACGGGTCCTTGTCAGAAATTAAACGCCAGGCCCTGGATGATAAGGGGGAGCGCAAATAGATGTAGCATATTGCCATCTAGCAGAAGACGGCACCACTCAAAATGCCCCGTCGAATTCCGATGCAGAACGCCGGGCAGATGTTTTCGTTACCTACGATCAGAACTTAACGGGACTGAGAGGACTTTCAATGCCGGGCACAACATTCCCTCCCGCACGTTCCAATTCTGGGTTTCAGACGGTGTGTAAATGGAGAATGGATGTCTCGGCGGTCGCCGGCGGCCAAGCCGTTAAATTGCATCAATGCGATCAGTCCCAATGAGGGGATCTTTCCCCTTGGCCGGCGTTCGCGCTCAAACAACGAAAGCGCAGCGCATGAACAATGCATTGCGAAAACCCATGGAATAGGCGGCATGAATTGAATCAGTCACTCAAACCCGGCGAGAACACAACGATCTCTTCCTCCCAAGGGCGGGTGGAAGTTACCCATGCGGCAGGTAACAACCTGGACGTAAACCTTACTGCGTTTTTGGTCACCGACACTGGCAAGGTGGTGGATGACAGCGGCATGGTTTTCTTCAATGCACCCGTGCACCCTTCAGGCGCGGCGACATTCGCGCCCCCGATCGCTCATGGCGACACGGTCAGTCACAGCATCAGCTTCGACTCGTCTCGACTCCCGTCCAATATCACGAAGATCGCAATCACTTTGACGCAAGACGGCAACGCCGGCGGCTTCGAAGCAGTCAAAGACCTTCGCGCTATCGTCATTGCCGGGGACCAAACCCTGGAACTGGCACCTGAGCCCTTTTCACAAGAGACGGGCATCATCGTGCTTGAGTTGTACGTCCGGAACGGCCAGCTCAAGGCGCGCTCTGTATGGCAAGGTTTCGCCTCAGGTCTTGCCGGACTCTGCGGGTTTTATGGCATCGAAGTTGAAGACGTTGCATCCTCCGCGCCGGCGGCGACACCTGCACCGCCTCCAAAGCCCGTCAACATCGCCAAGACCGTGGTTAAACTGGACAAACCTGGCAGCAGCCACAAGGTGTCCCTCGAAAAAGGGCCGTCCGCTCCAAAGGTTATTCGGGTCAGCGCAACGTGGGTTGATAACGGCGACGGATCTGACAATGACGACCTCGATCTGCGGATCGGCATCCTTCGTCCTGATGGGCGAATGTCCATCATCCAGGCACCTGACAAGCGTGGGGCTTTTGACGTCGATCCCTTCGTTTTCCATACCGGTGACGTAGTCTGCGCCAGCGCCTCCGCTCCAGGTATTGAAACCGTCGAAATTAATCCAGCAATCTCGCAGCTCATGGGGGGCAAGGTAGTGCTGGTCTGCAGCGTTTATTCAGCAGTAGACAACGGTGCGGTTTCGGTGGCATCGCTGAAACCAAAGATGCGGATGGAATACGGCGACCAGGTCGTAGAGTGCGCATTCGAATTCAAGTCCGGGTTTTTCAGCTCAATGGTGTTCACCTATGTAATCGGTCAAATCGAAATTGACCAAGATGGTATCCATCTAAGTCCATCCGGAGTTACCTCCAAAGCCGGCAGTGAAGCCACCCCCTGGCTGACTCGGAAGGGAGACAAAATTGAGCTAACGATGGACGGCCCACACGTATTCAAAGGGCGCCCAATCGAAAGGAGCGGCAAAAAGCAGTACGTCTAAGCTTTCGTGCTAGTAGGCGCTTTAAGCAGCTTCATGCCTGACCAGTACTCCCGCGACGGCACACGGCCGCCGCGGGATTTCTATTTTGGTTGTATGCCAGCATCATCGGCCTCATAAACCCATGTTGAATCGCCCCGCGCCCTCGAACAAAACAGCTCTTCCCATAGGAACTTCCCGCGGCGACCTCACTGGCCGTATAAGACTTGCAGGAACTTCGAGCGCCGTTAGGTTTAACCCGACGGATGAACCAGCCGCCGGTGCAGATACGGCTGTTTCACCAAGGCCATCTCATCATCAGGCGCTCTAATCGTCACAAAGGAACCATGCATGCAGATCACCCAAGGCCAGCGCATGTCGCTGGCAAATATTCTTCCCGGTCTATCCTTCACTCTCTCGGTCAACATCGAAAGCCCCAGCGTAGTCGACTTCGTCTGTTTCGGTGTCGACGACCAAGGCAAGCTTTCTGATGATCGCTATATGGTCTTCTTCAATCAGCCTGTTACGCCTTGCAGCAGTGTGAAGCTTGCTGCGGGTGGCCAGTTTGAAATTAATCTAGCCACCCTGCCCGCCACTATCGATCGCTTGATCTTCACTGCCTCCATCGACGGTGCCGGGGCGATGAGTGACATCCGGAATGGCAACTTCAAAGTAATCAGCCCCGCTGGTGAGATAGGAGCGACCTGCGCGTTCTCAGGGCTCACGTTCACAACCGAGAAAGCGGTAATGATCGTTGAGCTTTACCGAAAGAATGGGGAGTGGCGGTTGGCCTCTAACCTTCAGGGTTTTGCTGAGGGCCTGGACGCTCTCGTGAGGCACTTTGGCGGCGAAGTTACTGAAGAAGCTGCACCGGCACCAGCACCTGCCCCATCTCCCTCCACAATCTCTCTGGAGAAACGTGTAGCTGCTGTCGCGCCGGAACTGGTCAGTCTGGCCAAGAAGGCACAGGTAAGCCTCGAGAAAGCCTGCTTGGTTGGGATGAAAGCTCGTGTTTTGCTCGTGCTCGACGTCACCGACTCGATGCGAAATCAATACAAAACCGGCCGCGTACAGGAAGTCCTCAATCGTCTTGTGCCCATCGCCGTAGCCATGGATACAGATGCCGAACTTGAGTGCTGGACATTCGCCGAACGGCCACTGCGACTCTCACCTGTGACGCTTACCAACTACCAGAACTTTGTCGAATCCGACAACAATGGCTGGACCAAGTGGGACGTCGGTCGGCGTTACAATGATGAACCGAGAGCGATCCAAAAAGTGATCGAATCCTTCCAGGCGTCCAAAGACAAAACCCCTATGTTTGTCGTTTTCATCAGCGACGGTGGCGTTTCTGAAAACCGCAAGATCACGCAACTGATGGTGGATGCAGCGAAGCTGGGAATCTTCTGGCAATACGTTGGTTTAGCAGGCCGGAATTACGGCATTCTGGAAAAACTGGACACCATGCCCGGGAGAGTCGTGGACAACTGCGGATTCTTTGCCCTGGATGACCTTCACGACATGACGGAAGAGCAGTTGTACGACCGGCTGATGCAGGAATTCCCGATGTGGATCTTGGAGGCAAAGCGCGAAGGAATCATTCGCTAATCCTCTCCTGCACTGCCCTGCCTCACACCGCGGCGGCTCAAGCCGCCGCGGTTGTCTTCAGTTCAAGACCAACATATCCATCGGCGTCACCTCAACAAAACGCGCAGAGCGGTCCAGCTTTACCACTGCGCCACACGCGTTCAGGGTCGCTGCAGGATCGATCGCATCCAGACGATTAAAATCAATCGCATCCCACTGATCTCGGCCTACTAAGACCGAGAGCACGTAGTGATCATCCACCGCACCGGTTGCGGTGTTGTTACGCTGAATGTAGCCCGACACCAGGATCTTCTGGATCGCTGGCAGTAGAGCAAATACCTCTCCTACAACTCGAAACAGAGAGCCATAGCACAGCGCGACAAAGTCTCTGCGTACCTGGGCATCCGAACGATTTTTGAAGGTTAGTTTGCCGTTACCCCGGGCTTCAGCGCTGCGCTGCGGGATATCGCCCTCATCAGGTAAATCAACATCGAGCGCGACGCCGGTAACGTCTTGTGAGAACTCATAGGCCACTTGGGTTTCTTTTGGCCAGGCAATGCCGCTCAACACATAGTCCAGGGCACGTTCCATCTGAGCACTGAAGCCCTTTGCCGCCAGCCGGAATGCTTTCTCGATTTCGGTGCGTTCAAGTTCATGGGCGTCCCGCGTGGACTGCCAGTTCGCGAGGTCTTGTTGATACTGCTCTTCCGCCGACTCAGCCTCACGCTCAATCTTCGCGCTGCGAAGGAGCATTCGATCCATCAAGCCTGGCGTCTGCTGAGTGGGCCTCGTGGGTTCTTCAATGGCGAATGGAGCTGGGATTACCGGCATGGCACCCGGCCGAGGCGTAAGTAGGTGCACACCTAGGCAGGATTCGAGATCCTGATTGACCTTATCAGCAGCTTTCGCCAGCAAGTCCTGAATGGAATCGGCCATCTCCGATTTGACACGTTTGATGACAGCAGTCGGCAACTCGATGTCATCCATGTCCGTAATCAACAACGTGCCGTCGTCGTTTACTTTCACCTTTACCTGGCCCGAGTATTCGCTTCCGGCAGGGCCTGGTTGGGAACTACTCGATCTACTGGGCCGGTCGATCCTCTCGCGGTATGAAAGACCAGTACCGGGTAAACCCGCATTGAGATAAGTGCCGTTGCGGCCCATCGTCATACTCAGACCACGGGGCCCAATCGAAGTACTGACCCCCTTTCCGCTGATGTTAAGGCGTACGCCAGGCACAATCGTGATTCGCTTGCTGAAACGAAATCCCATGACTACTCCTTGATCCTTATTCCTGGATTCTTTGTTGCTTGAAATGCCGGCATCGGTTGGGGCCCCTACGACAGGCTCGACTTTCATTTACATCGGAGGTCGCGCCTGTGGCAATAGCGCAACCACCGATATGTCACTTATGCCCGTCCGGCAATGTAATCGTCGATCGAACTGAATTGCCGATTGCGGCACATCCAGCCTGAGAGGAATACGAACACGGTCGTGGCAAGAACTGCCCAGCCGCGCCGCCGCCGGGCCTCACTTTTGGTGCGGGCACCACCGCACAGCAGGAGAGCCATCATAAGGAAGTAGAAGGTCAGCAGAATGACCTTTGCAAAGAGGGATAGAAGGAAAAACCAGATGCTGTTGCTTCTGTACGTTTGGATAAGCACCTGCAAGGACATAAGACCACCGAGGACGCAGGCAGCAATGATGGAGTAGTTGCGTGGGACCTCGAGCCAGGCGCTCGCGACGAAATACGCACCAATCCCCAAGATCGGAGTCAAGGTTGTCCAAAGCGCGTCGGTGTAGTCCTGATAGATCGTAATGGTCCCCCGGCGGTGCAGGTAAATGCAGACCAGCAGCAACATTGCCATCACGAACAGGCCAATCTTCAAGTTCAGGATCGCTTGATGATCATCCGCTGCACTTCGCGTCGCTGCCGGCTTCACCGCGGCGGGAACCATTGGAGAAGTAGCGGCCTTTGAAATCACATTCGTTTCAGATTGATCAACCCGGGTAGCGGCAACGGAGGTTGGCGCTTTAGATGGATGATCAACCTTGGTGCGTAATAGAACACTGAGCCGATCAGTCATCGAAGCGGTTAAGCAACTGGCGGTCTTGCAGTTGTCGCGCAGACGCAACCAGTCTCGTTGATCTTGACGGACCTGGGCCTTGTTCGGCGCTGCGTCTAATGCGCGGACATATTCGGAGTTCATCTGCTCATCCAGACGACTGAGTGCAGAATCTGTGCAAATCGATTTCTCAGCAAAGCTTGCAGCTTTGGTGCAATCAAAGCTGGTGGCGTTGGAGTGGGCTGATACCAGGGTGAGCAACATGGCGAAAAGGCCAGAGCCGATGTTGAAGCGCGACATATTAGATTTTTCCTTCTTTTTGTTTGCTCCAGCGTTTCGCCAGAGCCCTGCCTAACCGCGCTCGCATGCACGCGGCTAGGTGCCTGATGCCTGGCTCTTACTTACGACGTTGGGGCCTGAAGAAATGTCGTGCCGTCCCACTTGTAGTTTTCGGTGCTCTGAACACTCGGGCAGCAATCAGCATCATCCGGACCGACGGAGAGAACAGTCAGCCTGACGGTTTGGGGATCAACCACCTGGATGTCCTGGACACCATTGCCGACTACAGCTTTCCCACGGAACTCCCAGCCTGCCGAACCGCCAATGAACGCGGCAAGTGTTTGGAAGTAGCCATTACCGCCGCCTTGACCTTCGATCGTGTAAAGCACCACGGCATCCTTGATACCGTCGTTATTCAAGTCAGCAAAGATGATCTGACGACCGTCCTTGTATTCATCCCCACCATCCTGATCAATCTCACTCGAGATCATCCGATCTGCAGATGCAGCAAGGTCGGATGGCACTAATGCTTTTGCCTGAACTGCTGGCTCAACCGACTGGCTCGCTGGCTCCGCCGGCCGGGCAGTCGGGGTGACCTGAGTTTGACTCGGTGCTTGAGGTACCTTGCCCAACAAAATTGCCTCGGTCTCAGTCATTGGTTCGTCAGGCTTAGCAGATGTTTTGCTCGCTTGAACACCAGCGCTGACCTTTTGAAGCACTGCAGCACGCAGTTCTTGCATGTCTGAAATGTCGAAGAGTTGGTTGCGGGTATTTCCGAACGGTTGGGCTTCACCCAGGAACCATCGCGCAAAAAAACCGGGACGTTTGTTTTCTTGTTGATCGACCAGGTGGTCAATTAGCTCGTTGGCGGTTTTTGAGAAGCGATCAAACCCGTCCTTGCCCACGACCTGCACGATCGTATCCTTTTCCCTGTCGATGTTACTGCGCGCGAGCTCGAGCATGACAATGTTCGTGTCGACCAGTTTGCTTTCGCACTCGTTCGTATAATTTCCAAGGCATGCCTGCCTATATTCTTGAACTGCATTGTTGGCCTTGAAGTCGTTGTAGGCTCCGCAGCCTGACATGGACACCAAAACACCTGCAGCTATAACCCCACGAAACATGCCCATCCAAATATCCTTTTGAAACCGAGAACCGGTGGACTGTCATGGCGATCGCCAGCAGTCGCTCCTAGTGAAGAAGTGGTAGATACCGCCCACAGGACCCACTCCGTGGTCTTTCTGTAGGCAAGAAAAAGCCCCCATTTCGCGGGGGCTTTCTCAAGCCTTGCGGCTTAGCCGATGTTCACGCCCATCGATTTAGCCAGCGGGGCTAGGCCGCCAGCAAAACCTTGGCCGATCGCCTTGAACTTGAACTCGTCGCCATTGCGGTACAGCTCGCCGAAGATCATCGCGGTTTCGGTCGAAGCGTCTTCGCTCAGGTCGTAGCGCGCCAGTTCTTTGCCGTCAGCCTTGTTCACTACACGGATGTAAGCGTTAGCAACCTGGCCGAAGCTCTGCTTGCGTGCTTCAGCGTCGTGAATGGTCACAGCGAATACCAGTTTCTTCACAGCGGCAGCCAGACCGGTCAACTTGACGTTGGCTTGCTCGTCATCACCAGCGCCTTCACCGGACTGGTTGTCGCCCAGGTGTTCAACCGAACCGTCTGCCGATTTTTTGTTGTTATAGAAGATAAAGCTGGCGTCGTCGAGGACTTGGCCGCTTTCACCCAGGATGAAGATCGACGCGTCGAGGTCGAATTTCGAACCGTCGGTAACTCGTGCGTCCCAACCCAGACCTACAGTGACTTCGGTCAGGCCTGGGGCCTCTTTAGACAAACTTACGTTCCCGCCTTTCTGCAAAGATACGGCCATTTTCGATTCCTTTAAGTGAGGTAAACAAGGCCTTGAAATCAAGACCAAGCAAACAAAAAATAATTAAATTAACGACTTAGGCGTTAAAAATTCATGCCATAGTTATTGGCCAGAGCTTTCAGGCCGCCGGCATAACCCTGGCCAACAGCGCGGAATTTCCACTCGCCGCCGTTGCGGTACAACTCAGCAAACACCATCGCAGTTTCAGTCGACGCGTCTTCTGCCAGGTCGTAACGAACGACTTCCGCATTGGTCGTATCGTTAACGATGCGAATGAAGGAGCCGCCGACCTGACCGAAGCTTTGCTTGCGTACTTCTGCATCGTGGATGGTAACGATGAAGACCACTTTGTCCACGTCGGCCGGGATGCGGCTCAGGTCTACCTTGATTACTTCGTCGTCGCCGTCGCCCGCACCGGTGCGGTTGTCGCCAGTGTGCTCAACCGAACCGTCAACGCTTTTCAGCTGGTTGTAGAAAATGAAGTCGGCTTCGCCGCGTACTTTGCCATTTGCTGCCAGCAATAGCGCACTGGCGTCCAGGTCGAACTCAGCACCATCAGTAGCACGCGGGTCCCAGCCCAGGCCTACCAAGATTTTGGTCAGGCTCGGGTCGGTTTTGGTCAACGAAAGATTGCCACCTTTCTGTAGGGTCAACGCCATGGGTATTACTCCTTGTGGTATGGGCTGTTACTCAGCGGTTTCAGGTTGAGCTTCTTCCTTGCCTGGGAAGACAAGGCTTGCAACCACACCAATCGCCAGTACAACCATAACGATCAGCAGGCTGGTGTTTGCATCGATTGTGTAGCCATGGTGGAACATGTGGTCGGTTGCGTTCAGGCCGAGTTTAATGGCGATGAAGAACAGCAGCGCGACTACAGATTTTTCCAGGTGGACCAGGTAGCGTTTCAGCGCTTCGAGCACGAAGTACATGGTACGCAGACCCAGGATCGCAAACAGCATGGCAGAGTAGACGATCAGGGGCTCACGGCTAACCGCGATCACCGCCGGCACAGAGTCGAACGCGAACAACACGTCAGACACTTCGGCCACTACAAGGCAAAGGAACAGCGGGGTCGCAAAAATCGTTCCTTTTGCTGCCAGAGTCATGCCTTTGTTCTCAGGCTTCTGGAGTTCCACCTCCAGCTGCTTACGGCTGACGAAGAAATTATGGCCATGGAGTTTCGGCCACACAGGGAACAACTTCTGGGCGAAGCGGTAAGCCATATGCTTGGAGTAGTCCTCTTCCTCTTCATCATCACCGCCGGCGCGCAGCATCATAACTGCGGTCCAAGCCACGATCACTGCGAAGACGATTTCGACCCACGGACCGAAAGCCAACAGGCCGGTACCAATGGCAACGAAGATGCCGCGGAACACAATGGCGCCGATAATGCCCCAATACAGGACTCGGTGACGCATGCCATCTGGCACTTTGAACCATGCGAAAATCGCCATGAACACGAACAGGTTGTCGACGCTCAGAACTTTTTCCAGGGCGTAGCCAGTTACAAACAGGCTGGCGACTTCAGGGCCGTGCTGTACGTATAAGAAGCCGGCGAACGCTAACGAGATAGCGATCCAGAAGATCGACCAAATCGAAGCCTTAGCCAGGGAAATTGGCTTGTCACCGCGGTGAGTAACCATGTCGAGGAGAAGCGCGCCGAGCGCGATCCCGACGAATACCGCCATGGTCAGCGGAGGGAAACCGATTTGAGTGTCCAAAGTAACGCTCCTTAGAGTTCAAAATCAGCTGGGTTAAGGCCCAGCTCAAGGCAGACCAAACGGCAGGCCGCTTTTTCTTGGGCGTCAAAGTCGCCGTCCGACGCACCGATGGCACAGCCCACGCGCACCAGGAGTCGGGACGCGCCGGCATCGTTCTTGATCTTGCCGATGACCTTCAGTGCTTCGGCTTGGCCGAGTTGAAAGTCGAACTCGAACTTTTCACAGTGTGCGTTGAACGCCTTGATCACATCGCCCATGTCGAAAACTTTCAACTCAGGCGAGTTTTGGATGAAGCCGGTCATCTTCTGTTTTTCCTCAGAAGAGATACCGCCGGATGCAGCTGAGATGAGAGCGCAATTGGCGGTCATCGCATCTAGAAATTTCTGATTCTTGAACTTCGAAACTTCGGTAGTTAGTGCTTCACGCGCTGCTGCTGCGTTTTGCTTAAGCCATGCAAACATGTTGTGTTCCCCCAAGGGCGGGGTCGTATGACCCCGCCATGATTTCTATTTGGACCCGGCAGTCCACCTCATGCCCCAGCCATAAGCCTGGTCCATGAGTTTGTGGCCTCGGTGGAAGTCCACCCGCCGAGAGACCTTAACGGCACCGTTCACGTTTTCAAGCATCGCTATGGCACACATTGGTTCACGGCCACCCTCTTCATTGAGACGCACCTCAATGTCAGGCTGACCAGGAATGTAAATAGTCACCACTCCATCGGTTTCTTTCCAAGAAGGCGAGCCCTCATAGATGAAGGCGAACACTAAAATGCGGCGAATTTCACTCCATTGTTTGCCATTGATATGCAACCACTCGCCACCGGAAACAGAGCCAGTACGGTCATCGCCCATCAGCTGTATGTATGGTTCCCGATTGAGACTGCCGAAGGACTCCCCGAGGGCTTGAACAACGCCCTTCTCGCCGTCTTGCAGCTCGTACAGGCAACCAACGTCCAGGTCGACGGATTGGCTTCGCTTGAAGAAGCCGCCCGAGCTGCCTTTGTTCCAGTTCAAGTTCACCTTGATTTCGCCGAAACCGGCTGCCGTCTTTTCAAGACTGATAGACGATCGTGTTTTATCGAGGGTGACCTTGCTCAGACTAATCGTAGATTTAGGTGCAGCGGCCGGAGCAGGCGGCGGCGTTTGTACCACTGGAGCAGGTGCAGGTGCAGGGGCCGGCGCTGGTGCGGCGACCTCTACACCAAAGTGCTTGGCCAACGGCTCAAGGCCGCCATTGAAGCCCTGGGCCACACAGCGGAATTTCCAGTCACCATTTCGGCGATAAAATTCGCCGAGGATGAGTGCTGTTTCCTTCATGCCACCGGTTGGGATTTGAGCTTCAATTCCACCCGTCACCACAACCGAAAGTTGTGACACGCGCTCAAAGCTCGCCTTGTTCTCGTAGATCGTGGCAGTGAGCGCCACTTTCTCAACTGCAGAATCAAGACGACTCGTATCGAGTGAAAATACTGCGCGCCCAGCCGAGGATTCGGTCAGCTGAACAGCGCCACCCAGAATTTGAGGCTGGCCATAGAAACACATGTCGCCATCGCCTCGGACTTTGGCCGAGGCGCCCAGTGCGAAGGCCGATACGTCAATGTCGGCCCCCGGGATAGGCGAGTAATTGATATCAACGCGAAGCTGGCCGCTGGCAACCGGCGCATTACCACCAGGTACGAGATTAGCCATTAGCGCAACGCCTGAACGGCCAGAGTGATCAGGTCGTCAGCAGTACGACCATTCGTGGTGGTGCCGATCGCCTTGAATTCCCAGTCGCCATTTTCGCGAGCCAGGCTCGCCATGACGATGCCGGTGTGCCCACCTTTTTCAGAAAGGTTGAAGCGTGCCAGCTCGGTGTTGTTGCTGCCATTCACGATACGGCAGTAGGCCTTTTCGACCTTCTCAAAAGACTGGCCCATGAATGAATTAACGGTAAAAATCAAGTACTTAACGGAGGCTGGCAGGCGCTGCAGGTCGACATTAATGGTCTCGTCATCGCCTTCGCCATCGCCGGTACGATTGTCACCGGAGTGCTTGATCGAACCGTCCTGGGACTTCAGTTGGCGGAACCACACCAGGTCGATTTTTTGGTAATCGCTGTTCAGCAAAATGCAGGAAGCGTCGAGGTCGATCTCGGAACCACCACCAAACATCTTGCCGAGGAAACCGCCCGCCTTGACTGGGTCCCAACCCAAACCAAGGCTGATGCTGGTCAGCGAACTGCCGGCCGTTTTAGCTAGGGAGATGGATTGCTGTTTTTGCAGGGTAAGTGCCATGGTTACGCTCCTTGTTGGTCATCAGTGTTCGCGTGTCGATCAGGGTTGACCGCCACTTGCAGGTTAGCGTGCGCGACATTGCTCACACCCAAATTCCCGCTTCTATCTGCCCGCAGGCGAAGACGGCGCCATGCGGGGTGAAAGTGTCGCCAGTGTGCTTCTTGCGCCGCGGCCAACAACTCGAAATCACCGCGGGTGTCACCCCATGCTTTAAGCCGGTACTGGCCGAGCGGCCCATACACAGCCTCAAGTCTGAGTACTTTGTTCTCGCATCTGCAGTTGTTGCCAGTCATGCGCCCGGTCAACAGACCGTCTACCGCCTCAAGCTCGGTGCCGATCAACTTGATGCCAAGTCGATCCGCAAACGGCTGGAGCACCAACGCTGGGGACGCGGAGCAGAGAGTAACTACTGCACCTGCCTCTACTTCGGCGGCGACAGATTTTAAACCTGAAGGGCGCATGAGCTGTTCCCAAAACAACCCGCAGAATTTCACGGCCTGCTCCTGCACCCATTTCATTTCTACGCCTGTAAGAAACGTGCTGATCAGCTGTGCTTTCAACTCATCACGATTCAAACGCCGAGCCAGGAATCGAACGCTTGGCAGCGCAAGCCGCAAAATGCGTCGATTGAATTCCCGGGGTCCGAAGGCAAACTTCAGGAATGGGACGAAGCTATCGTGCCGGGTCAGCGTGCCGTCGAAGTCAAAAACCGACAGCACCTGACGCCTTTGCCCGCCAGCATCGTCAAATCCCATTGTCATCGCGCGGCCTCGGCCAAACGGATAGGCGCCTCAATAGGTCCTACATCCGGTTGCCGAACTCCGTGCCACTCTGCTCTTTCAAGGATGTTGACCGCCCATTTGTAATGGGTCGCAGGCTCGCACATGGCATCGTTGTGCTTGAACACTGCCGGAGCAACTTCACTGACAATCATCCTGGCGCAGTTGAGGTCTTCGAGGCTTACGCGCAACGCGTCCTGGATCGTGTTGATCTGAGATGGATGAATCGCCGTCTTCCCTACCAAGCCATGGGCGATGTCGAGTTCCAGCTCCTCCATCAGCAAATGCGGTGTCGCGAGTTGTTCGAACACCGGTGCCGTCAGTGCGAAACCTTGAGACCCCATGACGCCTGCCAACATTGGGATCACGTAGCCCATTGGGGTGCTGTAGAGCGTTGTTGCGGGATTGCGACGAAGTCCAAGACTTCCCATCAGGTCGTTCCCGCCGATACGTAGGGCGATAATTCGCTGATTCAGGTTCGCCTTCAGCGCCTGGCCCAACTCGACCATTCCACCTGGGTTGAACACGTCTGTAGTTTCCAGCGTCGGCATGAGGTACAGCGCCGGGTTTGTAACGGCCTGTTCCCAATCTCCAAGGTTGCGCAGGGTCAATTTCGGCACAACGAACCCATCGACGTGGGCCATCAATGGCCATTCATTCAGCACGGCAGCCATCACCGAGTCTCGGGGGCGAACAAACAGCAGCGGACCATCAGACGGACGCCCACCGCGCTCGTTGATCGCGGTCAACAGGCCATGCAGATTTTTCAACGCCGTGTCGACGTCAATTTCCGCGACCGCATCCTCCAAGCAAACAACCAGAGAACGCAGTTCAGGCAGTTTTGTGCGGAAAACCACTTCCAGCAGATCCGCACGTGTGGCCGGCATGTAGAGCGTTGCCCCCAGGGCATAAGGAGAAAGGACTTTCATCAGCTCACACTCCGAATGATGGTAACCGCCCGGTAAGGGCCCAATGCAGCACCGACCTCTTCCACAGCCACCCCAGCGCCCTCAGTCAGGTGCATGAGCAACTGAACATCGCTGTCGCTACGGCTGCGAACCAAGACGTGATCCGGTACGCGACGCAGTACCGCGCGGGTTGCTTCGGCAATACCTGGCTTTACTCGGTTGAGATTGGTAATGCCGAACTGGGAGGCCAGCGACTTGACTACGTGCGCAGCTGCACCCTGCAATTCAAAACGCTGGGTGTCGGTCCATGGCGAGGCTTGAGGAACCGCCCCCAGCGCCTTTCGCTTCTCGTCGATCTGCTCGATGAACTCGCGGGTTAAATCGTGCTCACGCAGATGGTCGTAAACCACACAACCATGCAGGCCTCCATTCGCGGGCCAGATGGAGCGCGAAACCAGACCAGACACCGTCGCACCAAGGATGCCGGAGGGGATAACCCAGTCTTCAGCCGACGCGGACAACCACGCCCGGCCGCAGGGATCTGCCAGCACAACAAGCCGAGGTTCCTCAGGAAAGCGTGAGTCGCCATTGAGGCTGCGCTGAATCTCACCAGAGATAGCGCCCTTCCCTGTCCAGCCATCGACGAAGACGATGTTCTCGGCACCATGTGCCTGAATGATGGCTTCGAGGGCGACCTTATCTATCCCCCGATCCCGAACGATGCTGATTCCGTAGTGGTGCGCATCTCGACCCATGTCGAGCAGGGCCCGACGCAACAACACGCCGAGCGGCAGGCCAGCACGAACGAAAGACACGAGAACAATTGACGGACCCGTGCATGCCTCGCTCAGCGCCAGCGCCAGGGACTGAACGTCCATGGCCATGCGGGTACCGTTTTGTTCAAGTGCGCGCTCGTATAGGGCTTTATGCACGTCTGTCGGCGCACTCTCCAGGCTGATCATTTCGGAGTAGTGCTTCTGCTTCGACTGAATCAGACGCTCCTTCTCCAAGACATCAGTGGTTTCCATCTGAACGGCCTGCAGCAGAAACTGAACATCATCTGCTGCATAGCTGCCGCTCCCTACGGTAACCAGACCCGCAACGGCCTTAGTCATGGATTTTCACCCCAACCAGCTTGGCCAATTGGCTACGCGCAGGGGTCGCCCACATATGACACTCCTGCATGAAACCGAGGTCAGTGATGCTGTCCCCAAAGCCCAGCACAGGACGCTCACCATTGGCCTCACGATCACGGCGCAACAATTCTTGAACGGCCACTTCCTTCGACAGGCCCAGCGGCAAGAACGCGAGGTTGTTGGAATTTCCGTGGATGTGCATCCCTTCCAGTAAACCGCGAGCCTGTACTTCCGCGAGTACCGTTTGCAGGACTTCATCGTTGGATTCGTTGTGCTTGGTCACCACGTAGTGGCGCAGGCCTTCTTCCTCGACAACCCATCCGCGCAAGGAAATGCCAAGCTCCTTACCAATGGCGAGGGTTGCTTCACTGAGGCCTGGCAAGCGAGCCTGATAGTCAGCAAGAACATCGCTCATGCGTGCTTGCCATTCCTCGTCAAGCTTTCCATCAGGACCAAGGATCACGCCGCCATGGGAGCAGACGGCACCGTGCATGAAAGGCAGTTGCACACGACTGAATGCTTCAACGCTGCGCGCTGTAACTGGGATCACGTCGGTTGTGGATAGGAGCCAATGGGCAAGGGAATGTTGGACAGTGCTCATGTAGCCATTGGGTTGACCCTCGATATCGAGAGTCGCAGTGACCCGCGGCAAACCTTCTGGCATTTTGCGAGCAGTCTGGAACAGGGTGTCGTCGAGATCGACCAGGGCGAGGGGGCGCTTATTGACCATCGACAATCACCTCCGCGTTCAGGGATTCAATCAGCGAGGCGGACACAGCCTGCACAGGTGTTTCCGAGCAAATCAGGACGCGATCAAACTGTCCGGGGCTCACGTTGTAGAGGAAGTTGGGGATACCGAGACCGTAGTTGTCCGCGAACGACAACACGTGACCGATGGCATGGCCCAGAGCGATTGGCGAGCGACTGGTTGAACTGAAATGCACATCTGCGCCAGCACGCTCTAAGCGTTCAGCGAGCAGAAATGGACGCCAGACGAATTCACTGGTACCGACCACAAGTACGCGCTCACCTGCTTTGACGTTCAGGTCCAGAGCCAGGGTGTCTTCTACGACGCGAATACCATGACGCCCCCAGTCACTCTCCGCCGTCAACGGCCACTCACCAGGCTCGATGGTACCAACGGCCGGCATTTCCGGTAGCGGCGCCTCAGCGTCCTCGTGGAAGGTGTACGAACCCTGCAACAGCGATACCTGATGTGCTGAGTCCCCAATGGTTTTGCGAACAGCATCGCCGGACCAATCCGTCAGTACGCACGTCACCACGCGCTCGACCTGGGTCAGGCCGGCATCGACCAGCGCACGGTGAAGATTGATGAAAGTTTTGCCGGTGGAGGCTTCGTCGTCGACCAGCACCAGCGAACGGGCATTCAACATCATTTCCCGAACATCGGGATCGACAGGCAGATGAATGAGATGAGCGCTGGCGTGGCTATGCTCTTCTTCAAAACGGGCGAACAATTCATTGCCCGTCGGGTGACGTGTGCTGACCATGTAGACGGTGTCAGGGCGGGTCGCGCTGAAGGCACGATGTACGCCGGCACCCAAGCCAACTGCTGTTTCCGCCATGCCGATAACGAGCACAGGCCCTGGCAGATCTTCAGGTATTTGCGCCGCGAGACTGTGAAAGCTCGCGTTCATGATCGAAGGACGCACAGGGATATGGCGGCCCAGTACTTTGGACACGAATAGAAACGCACGCTTGGGATTACGGCGCTCGGCGAAACCGAACAATGAGCCCGGGTCGATCTGTGAGGCATCGACGGTGACATCGAGACGCCCGCGCATCAGTTGTGCGCTTAGCGCTTTTGTTACTGCGTTACTTTCCATGAAACAAATTCCTAGGTTAGCGTGAGGTCGATAACCTAACGTCTCGTCCGCAGCTTTCAAGTCAAAATAGGGGCTAAAAATTCTTGGCTTCGACGCGCCACATAGATGCTTGGGCCGAGCGAGCTAATTCAGCAGTGGTGAACGTCTTGCTGTTGGATGTTTGAGGTGCATCGACGCGGCACGCATCCAGAAAGGAGAGGAGCAACGACGCCTTAACCGCAAAATTCATATTTTGAGCATCAGGCATTGTCGACGTGACCAAACCGACTACGGCACCTGATGAATCAAACAAGGGAGATCCGCTAGAGCCTGGTTGAATGGCCGCGGTAAATTGCAAAAGGCTTGAATCGTTGTGGAGGCCAAACAACGCCGACACACCACCCTGGGTAACGTGCACACCGCCGCCGGCAAAACCTGACAACGGGAAACCCAAAGCAACAACAGATTCGCCTAGGTCACAGCCAAAGCCCTTTTTGAAGGACACTGGTTTCAATGTGGGGGATTCCATGACTCTGAGGAGAGCGATGTCGTTACGCTGATCGATTACGACTGGCTCCGCACGATAACGACCCTCAAAGGAGGAAATAGATATCTCACTCATACCCTCGATTACGTGGGCACAGGTGAGCACATGGTTCTGCGAAACAGCGAAGCCGGTACCGGTTGCTCCCGTGCGCGATCGATCAGGATCACCTGTACGACTGCGCCCTTTGGGATGAGCGTCATTGATATCGATGCCAATCCGACGCCCAAGGGCTGCCAACCCATAAGCCGAACCCTCAGCTAGGGCACGAAACTTCCATTGCTGATTACGGATGTAGAACTCGCCGATGATGATCGCCGCTTCACCGTTATCGTGAAGGTCCAATCGGTATTCGATCTGTTCGTCCACAAGCAAATGCAACGAACGAAGCTCGCTTACCGGGCCGGCTGCGGAAAATGTGTACGCGATAAGAAGCACCCGATCGCTGCCGGGCGGGAGGGCTGACAGGTTCAACTCACAACCAACCTTCGCTTGGTCGCCGCTCCACTCCATCCATGACTGTGTAGTCTGGAATAGTGCAGCCTCACCAGTGGGTTGGCGTTTGTCATTTACCGGCAGTATGGCAATCGCCGCGTACTCCCCGAAAGCCGAGGAGTTTCCGCATTCCAGAGTCCATTCACTCCGTGCACCTGATACCGCGGTGTTTACGCCTGGCGCGAGCACCATCATTCCTTGATTACTCCTTGAGTGCTAAAACCACCGCGCTGCAATGGTACCAAACTTCAGGTTTCTCGATGCCTCAGGATGTCATTTTGGCACTACAGCTGCAACGGTGACCCCTTTCACACGTACGTCTGGCCGCCAAACGGTAGCTGGCTCAGGGAGATTCAGGCGGCGAGTAGCAAATATGCCCGCCAAATTGACGCCAGCCTCCCGGGTATAACCAACGCCACCAGAGTAGCGCGGGTTGATTTCCAACAAGTGGGGTATACCCTGCGCATCATCCTTTGTCTGAACGTTCACAATGCCGTCACACTGGAAATGCTCGGCCGCTTTGAGTGCAAGCTCAACCGCTGCACCATCGTTTTCAAAAATCTGATGGACGCCGGTCTTCCTCCGGGCCACGAACGCGATCGCTCGGCCAGCCTCGCAGACCATATCGACCGAACACTCGCTCCCGGGCATGTAAGGCATCACAAGCATCGCTGGCGGCGTTGCTCTTTCGCTGTAAGCACGCATGTATGTAGCGAAATTCGCAACCCGTGCATCGGGATCAGCAAAGCAGCGAAAGGGATCAGCACCCTCTTTGAAACGCCAAAAGCCTTGGCCATAGATGCCGACTGCAGGTTTTACGCAGACCTCACCCGACGCCGAAAGAGTTTCGTAAGCAGCAAACATATCCTCAGCATTCGTAGCAGTGATCGCCGGCACGCAAGCCAAGCCAGCACGCTCTGCCTCAGCAGTAAACCTGCTCTTGTCATCAACGAGGTCGAAGGTTCGCATCGATGTCCCACCGGTTACCAGCACCAGGCCAGCTTCCTCGAATCGAGCCCGGGCCTGCTCAAATACACCCCCCAATCGACCTGCCAGGATTACTTTGATGCCATAGGTGCGTGCAGTCGAAATCACCCACGAGATCCGCTCTTCAGCACCACGAGGCTCGGTGAAACTAATATCTGCACCGGCCGTGATTTCAGGGCGATCGTCGCGATGCGAGGCGAAAATCTTCACCTCAGGTGGCAGCGCATCACGCGCACCTTGAATAATGTCGCGCTGGCTAGACTGCCCTTCGAGAAACCAAATCATGTTTTAACCTCACTTGTAGATGTGCACTGACAGTCAAACCCGATGACGGGGACTGACAGCATCCGATAAGTTCAACCGGAACATAACGAGTCCGGCCGTAGCGTCAAGGCAATGCAGCGCGTTGTTCCAGGAGAGCGTCATCACGAGACAAGCTCCCATCCACAATTTCGGTTTTCAGGTTTTAAACTGGACCGCTTGCATGCGGTTCCTGCGCTCGTAAAATAATTCGGGACGGTGGTGGTGAGGCAAAACTAGGCGAGGTCAGCCGGAGAAAAACAAACAGCATCGTCATTTTCGAGTCGAGTCCAGTTAAGAATGGGCACCGATCGCAACATTTTTCTAACAATTTTGCAGCGACATCAAGTAAATCGTCCACAGACATTCTATTTCAGCGTATGAAGCTGCAGGGCAACTGAAGCTCACCCCGTACCGTCCTCAAGTTTTGAACCAGTATCGACCCCGGGATAATCTATACCACCACCTGGAGTCCGGCGACTAAAGGGTCAACAACTACGCGATTGGGCAAAATTCCGCGTATCCACATTCCATGAAACGAGGACACCCGTGAAGGTCCATTTCCGCATAAGCCAAAACCCGCTCGCGCGCACCAGATGAGTGGCCGGGGATTAACAAACTCGAAGTAACTGCGTGCGGTAGTGTTGCGAAAAACTAAGCTCGTATGCAGGTCCAATCACGAAGTCTTTAAGAGACGCTGAAGAGCTATGACCAGCTTGATCTGGATGCATAAGGCCGAACCCGATCTCCAGATCGCTCCTCGACTCAGCATCGCCACTTCCAAACTCGTAGCTGACGGAGTCACTCGGCGCCCCCCGTACCAAGCTGAGCACAGCATGGGAATCTGGCAAGTCATCAGCTACCCGCTCAGAAAACTGCTGAAGCGTTGGTTCCGCCAGGACGTAAAGCCATGCTTCGTTGTCAGTCGTAGTTGAACGACGCAGGATCCGTCCTAGAACTTGTCGGTAGTATAATTCGGTCCTGATCCGACTCAGGTGACAGCACACCTGTAACCTAGGGATATCCGTCCCTTCACTGATCATCCCAACAGCGACTATCCAAGGACAACTGCTGTAGCGAAAGTCGTTGATTACCTGCTGAGCATTGGGAGTCTTGTTGGTTACGACTTGGCACATCTCACCTTGGTGCCGGAGCATAGCCGCGATCTGATGGGCATGTTCAATGTTCGTTGCTACCACTAGGCCGCCGGCGTCAGGCTTCACCTCGCGAATCGAATTAAGCTTGTTACACCCCAAGAGCAGTAGCTGCTTGAGAATATCCTCATGACATAAAAGATCTTCGTAGGACACAGGAGAGTCGGCCAAAAGCCTGGCTATGTTTGGGAAAATCGTGACCGTATTCTCGCTTGCAACGGCCTCAGAAAACCTAACCATTTGATTGTCAAGAATGACTATCCGAGGCGATCGACAAACTTGGTCCGCGATTGCCTCTGGCAATCCATATCGATAATCGCAGATAAGATTTGCCTCAGGCGTGGAATAGCGTGCCAAGGCGATTGCCTTTTGATCAGATCGCCAAGGAGTACCCGAAAGTGCAAGCGTGCATGCTGCGCGATCTTGAACTCTCTGAATGATCTGTTGGCCCCAAGCATTGCTTAACAGCGCATCGTGGCCTGCACAGTGATGTATCTCATCAAATACGGCGAATATACGATGCTCATCGAAGAGCCTCCAAAACGCCTCATCCCGATACTCCATACCTTGATAGGTACACACAGCACCCACAGCGCCGATTAACCCATCAAGCCGTCTCCCGAGCACTTCGGCAAACGTCCGACGGAAGCCATCTACCACTTGTCGAGATGGAGCGAAACAAAGGATCAAATCAATTTCATTGCGCTCGAGCAGCACCTTGGCTAGCTCTGCTGCCATTCGCGTTTTTCCCGAACCTGGTGTTGCTTGGCAGAAGAAGTGAGGGTTACCGCGATAGTGCTCAAGCGCGGTTTCTATACATTCCCTTTGCCACTCTCGAAGAGATTTTGTCATGCCGCGGCAATTGCCTTGAGCGAGTTTTCGAGCGCACGAAGATGCCCCAGCAACCGAGAGCTGCGGTCTCGAACCTCATGGTATTCGCCTTGAAGCCGGGCTCTTAAAACAGGGATCTCCTCAAAGAGCTGTTTGTAACGCTCCGTTTCCCCCATTGAGGACAGGAGGTCTAGGCGAGTCTCTTTTAGCATTTCTTGAAGACGGCCTTGGTCGTCCGATTCATTTTGTGCTGATCGTGTTGGCAGCTCGACCAACGGACCTTCAACGCTTTCAGAGTGAAAAGGGGATGAGTTGTCAGGTCTTTGAAATCGGGAAGCAACCAGCACAAGGTTTATATGGGCCGGCATTTCCAACAGATGGAAGAGCTGTCCACGCTTACTGAGTTTCGGCGACTTCACAACCCAGCCGGCACGAATCAGTCGACGGATTTGCTCATAAACGTAAATCCGAACTGCGCCCAGCTCATAGCCAGGGAAGTCTAGAGTCGCTGCATAGGCATCTCGAAGCTGGCGAGTCGTGAACCGCTGATGTATTTCTTGGCAAAGCAAGTCGTACAACTGCCTGTCGAATTCGAATGAATCATGTTTCATGCAGGCACCCAGAGTTCCGCGAACAAAAATACGGATTATAGTCCGTGGCTGATTCGTCCGCAAACGCCCGATAGTGCTGCCTCAAGCAGGTTGAGGCAGCTATGGGGAAATTGGCGAAGGCCTTGGGAACGAAGATACGGGAAGCAAGGAAGGCTAAGGGCTTGTCCCAAGACGTCCTAGCTCTCGTCTGCAAGGTTGATCGTAGCTATATGGGGCGCATCGAACGTGGAGAGGTAAACATAACGGTCGAGAAGCTTTATCAGATTGCTTTGAGCCTAGGGTGTGAACCAGGGTCACTTCTGCCGACAGCCAAAGATGCTAGCGATTGATAAGGTCAGGAATTGCCCCCTAGCAACCTCATTGAGGTAGAGACAAACCTTGACTTTAAGGATGCAACCTAACCTGAAAAGGCTTGATTTGGCGCTCCGCCAACTCTAACTCCCTTACGCGTTCCCATAGCTGTAGATTTTGTGTGAGGACCCGGTCGCGCTGCGCACGAACAGTTGCTAATTCAGTCGCCAAGGCATCAAGCTTATCTTCCAAACTGTCAATTTTTTTAGTGTTTGAATGACTGCCCCCCCGATTTGCCTCTGCACGAAAAGCCTCAATCCTGGCTAATATGGGCAAATGTGCGTTACGAGATTTCTTGAGGTAGCCACGATCAAATCCGGCTTCGAAACTTACAATGCTCGCGGTGATTTTCGAACGAGATAAGCCTACATGCTCCGCCACAACTGGCCTGCCTTCGAGAAGGCGCTGCAACGCCTCTTCACACTCAAGCAAACCACGACCAACTACTTTATTAGAACGCATAGCTACACATCCTTATCAATAAAGCGCGCCTTAAAGCTCAGGAGTCGTTCAAGATCCCCATTGGCTACTTGATATTCTCCCGAACCATAAGAATATAGCGTTAACTCTTCAGTCATAGCCTCAATGGCATGGCCAACTTTTTCAGGCTGTATTATTGCGCCTTCACATATCAAACATTCTGTGAAATCACCAAGCAAAAAATAATCACATCGACCAACCTTAGAACAACCACCTAAAAAAGTTGGCCGATAGCTAATCTCGCAATTCTTCACACGAATCAAAGTGTCTGCCCTAACATCCTCAATGCATACTTCACCATTCTTAAAACGAGCTTTCTGCTTCTCAATATAAGACCCCGTGCCTCCGAACAATGGTGCTTCCCTGAACAGCACATCGGACAGCAGTTGATTCGCAACAGCCATCGGCATCCCCATCTGAAACTCCAACGCAACATGCGAGTTGGGCAAGACAAAGCCATTACTTTTCGGATCGTAGTATCCAAAAATAGTCTTTAGATTTTGAAACCCATTACTGTAATAGCGAGCCATTTCGAGAGTCACTTGTTTGTATTGCGACTTCAAACTGGGCAACGAAATAAATCCACTATTGCTACCATAGAAAGCTAATGAACGGCGAAACTGGTGACCTGTCAGCGGCCAAGAACGACCTACCGCAAACTCTGGCTCACTGTAAAAGTCACGCTTCGTATCAGTTTGCGCCAACTCCTGTATGTCAGAAAGCTCAATCCTGACACCTTCTATTAGAGGAATTTTATTATAAAAATTCCCTAACTTCCCCACACCAACATCGGTATTGCGTTTTCGAAGGACTGCGGGATTTAGAAATAATGGACAGTCATTATCCACATCAATTTTATAGATACTTGCTAGTCCTCGACAAATTGCCTGCGCAATTTTTACAGCCTTGACAACTTCGCTCGGCGCGAACCACGATTCTGATTTTTTGTACCCTGTAAATTTTGTGGTCGTCGACAGAACTGAGACTGATCTCGCCAAGTCGCGAGTCACTCCATTATCATCAACGACCTCCTTTAAATAGATCTCATCAGACAAACAATCATACTGCATGCGCAGCACCTCTTGCTCTCTCATGCCTGTGTATAAGTGAATTACGTTTTTTACAATGTATTGCATTTTCAATAGCGCAGGGCTCAACCCTCTTTTATGAGAACAAGAAAAAACTCCAGAAAAAACCTCATTCAGACAATGAGCCTGAAGCACCTCAGTCATAATTGGTCTGTAATTAGCCTTTCCGCCAGGCAACAGACTTTTCTGAACATCATGAGCGAGCCCATAGAATTCATCGCAAAACTTAGATACAAAGCACTCCAGGCTTTCTACGCCTCGGTGAATCTGATCAAGCATATCTTGGAGAACGTTTATTAGCTCCAAATAGATCCTAGTTGGAATAACCGGATGTTGATTAGGCTCATGTCGACGCAATTCAATATCACGCGAACTAATAACGCGATAACCCAATCGATCATCACCAACAGAAATTAAATTGGCAAGCAAAGCTGATAGCATTTGCGGAAAATGTGGCTGCGCCCTCTCAGCAATAAACGCTGCCAAATAGACCGGGGTACTGAAAAGTTGTTGCAAGGACAACACACCAACTAAAGGCTTTTGGATTTGCTCATAACAAAACAACACCGCGCTCCGCAAAACCACCCAGCGCTGCTCTAATGTCTTTGCACTCAACCGCCCCAGACGACCACCTCCTGCGAAATATGCAAGACAATAGATAATGTATTTCACCTCATCGATCAACGCTTTGTTTTCGGGACCAATCGCCTTTAAAATCTTATCAAATCTAAATTTCGTGACCCTCGTCGCTCCAAGTCGATATGGATTAAAGTCCCATATCCACTCTTTATATATTGCCGTTGGCGTACCATGTTTATTTCGACACAGAACAAACTCAGATGAGGGTTTAAAGTTTATATCCAGCATTGCAGCATCAGGAGCAACGGCACCCAAATTACCCATGGCGGCATATAAACCACTTACCGCAGAGGCACTCAAAATACAACCCCCATTGCTTCATAGCGTTGCAGGCGTCGCTCCCAAAATGGCGTTAGCACCCCAAGATTAAATACTTTATTCCTCATGGCAGATACTAACTGCGAAACAGACTCCGAGCGATTTGCAATTGCCTCTAAGATAAACTCGACCCGAATGGATAAGTCCTTATAGAGTACTTCTGCGTGACCACTATCCTGAGCAGTATTGCGTACAGCGTTAACCACATAATGGAGACTTAATAACTTATGAATATCATCTTCATCGGCGTGACAGAAATAATGAGTGCAATACAAACAGCCGTACTGATTACGACAATTCGGCTGAATCACCGGTGCTTCGGTATCGCTGACGGGAACTGGAAACCTGAACGAGTCACAATGACCAACGGCAATTGAGTCAAGTTTATCTGACGCTGTAACACTTCGCTCACGTACCATTTGAGCAGCTTTACGCACTGAATCCCAGTAAGTACCAAACTCACTTTCCTGCTGTTCAACAGTGGCTTCTGAGTACGACGAAATATTCACCCCACTGGAATGATTTAACGCCCGCGCAACTGTTTCCAGGGAGTACTTAGCCGCGTGATGAGCGGAACTTTTATGCTTACGCGCCTTGTTATAGGTTATTTTTGGATATTTGCCATCTACAAAAACGCCCGAAATCGATGAGTAAAACCTAGTTGCCGCAGCCCCGGCATCAAGATCAGAAAATAATAGACAAACAGCGCCTTTAGAAATCTTTATCTTGAAAAACAATCTATCAACATATTCTCCATTGAGAATCCAATCACGCAACTTAAAATACTCTCGAAGCAGTGTTAACCCTTTTTTTCGCCCTAAGACATATCCGGTCATCTTTCCTCTAGCACGAAATTTTACAGCCGTTAATTCTTTCTTCAATACTGACTTATCAATCCCCAGAGCATCCTCATAACTAAACTGTTCCAGTTCAGTAGGTGATGCACCTGTCATCAACATAAAAAGAGAAATATATGCTTTTACAGCAAAGGCGGCCATTTGCAACCGGACATAATTACGAGATTCAGAATTAGCAAATTCTACGCTAGCCTGCGCATCTGCTATAGCACGCTCTGCTTCACAAAGCCTAATTGTCTGACCTCTTCCAGCATATTTGGACATGTATTCTTCGACTGTTGCAACACGTCTTTCTGCCACGTTATAACAATCATGCCCCTGTCGAAAAGGACTATTCATTCCACCATTAGAAGGAAACTTAACAACTTCATAATTTCTTATCCGGACTACGCATGGAAATGGCTCTTGCTCAAGAATAAAATTACTGTAATCACGCGCAATGGCAATACATACGTCCGTAAAAAAGTGTACATCGGATTCTCTAGGCGGCTTTATTGCTTTTCTTTGCCTAGCAATTGGCACGGCACTACGAACTACATAATCCACTACTGATGAAAACTGGAGTCCAATTATGAACTGTAAGGTCTTCTGACATTTAGCGGCATGCTGAGGAGCAAAATCCCCTTTTCTGATTGAATCATTAAGATAAGATGTGTAGTCAGCGTATGCTCTAGATGCACAACTCACATCAGTAAAAACCTCCACATAACCATTGGCATTTAACCAATTCACGACAATGTGCAACACTCTAAACTGGGTTACTATCGAATTATCGCGCAAACCTATTAGAGAATCGAGGAGCTTCACCACTAGCTCACGCCTACTTTCCACAAGAGATGACTCGACAACCGATATAGTACCGGCATTGTCAAACTCCCTCGATCTAGCTTCGCCTCGCGTTGCATATGCGATACTCCCAATATCGATAGGCGACTTATACCCCTTTGCATTGGCAAGCTTTAGACGCAAGCGCTCCGGAAACACATGCTCCTGACTGATTTCATCTACCGTGATGACTTTTGTTTCACGAAATGACCAATCAACATGACTATTCATCTTGAGCACTCAGTATAAAACTTGAATAACTACCTGAAAATAGACTAGCCTCAAACTTTTCCTGCGCGACAGTTTTCTGAGGAAGCATCTTGAATAGTTGAAGGTAATGCTCTGTCATCTCTCGTGTGGCGTGGTGCATTCGCTCCATTATAAAATCAATATCATCTCCTGGACGCATAAGCCCCACAACAATAAGGGCCTGCAATCTTTGATAGAGCTGAAACCCAAAAGTCGCACGCAACCAGTGATACGAAAAGTCCTGAGGGTACTTATCAGATGTCTTTTGCAATATTTTTCGCTTTATTGTGTCTGTGACTTGGCCAATGGGTCTAGATTTGACAATAGGGTAGCGCGGATCATCTTTTGCCATGTAATAACACCCTCCCTGATCAGATAAAAAGACGTACATATCCTCGTCTTTTATCTGTATATTTGGGTAATATAAAGACAGAGCGGCTCTAAACTTATCTCGCCGTTGCCTCATCATCGGACTATCTCCAAGCACCCGTAACTCCTCAGCAAGTTGCTTTGGCACGTGCAAACGTTGGCTACGGTCTTTCTTGGTATCCATCCCTGTGCCTGGACCGGCATGTAACAGATAGGTGCCATCTGCCTGCAGCCTTTCTGAAATGAACCCTTTTAGATGCTTTAACCGCATCGTAAGCACGGTCTGCTTACGGGCGCCAGTCATCAAAGCCGTCAACAGTATAAGACGTTCTAGTGCTGACCACTCCTCACCTTCAATAACCTTCAAAAACTCAGCCAGCTCAACATTAGACAAAGGACGAAGATCTTCGTTGTCCTCTCGCACATACCCTATTGATACCAGCCTTCCTGGAAC
>NZ_JACMYG010000003.1 GCF_014236655.1 Pseudomonas kielensis | reverse complement strand
GGCGAGTGGGGCGGCTATGGTGGGGACGGTGTTTGATTACATCGATGCCGCTGATAACTACCTGAATGAGAAACGGGGATTAGGCAGCCTTTACCTACTCAGAGCGACTGCACAAGCAGGAATAGGCTTTTTTTCGGCGGCGATCGGCTTGGCGCTGGCCGGCCCTTTTTTAGAGTACCTACTGAAGAAGCACGGCTCGAACCACGTGATGCTGAAGCTATTACAACCTGCGGTTACGACATCAACTTTACTGTCTCTGCGCATGGCATACATGCTGCGCTGGTGTATTTACATAAACATTACCACGCTGGCCCTGACGCTCACCCTTGAGTTAACACTACCAAACGCCCTACAAAACTTTTTGAAGCATAGTACCTTCCGAATAAATCGCGACCTCGGAACCCCAGCGTCGGAAGAGCAAGAGCTCAGAAATCTAAATAACGCCATCAAAGAAGCTCTCTAATGTATCTGTACGAATGGTGCATGCACTGGAGCAAAGGGCAAACCACTTACGAGCAACGCGCGGAAAATGCCCGAAATTTACAGCGCAAACCGGGCCAAGCAGAACTGCATAGCCCTGAGGGAGTGAAAGAGTCGATATCCGCCCAAGTAACAGATAACGAATCTGTGTATGCCTACAATGAAACCTACCTGGACATCCGAACGCCAAATGATGAGAAGAGAGGACTGATCACCCTGGCTATTGGTGGTGTAGGAGGTACAGTTCTATGGGGGTGCTTGCTTTCACTATCCCTGGTATTACAGACGCTACTTGGACTGGACAAATATAGAGATGAGCCCATGCCGTGGGACTTTTATTTATTCGCAATAGTCGCCATTAGTGTTTCATGCGTTTCCTTTTACCTGTACTTTAAGTACGTCTTCCCGCACCTGCGACTTGAAGCCTTTACTAGTCGCCGCCTGATAATTCGATTCAACCGTATTACCCAGAAAGTCTATTTGCTCCGCCCTCCTCACATAGGAGGCACGCTGATCATGGACTGGGACAAGGCCGGCGTTGTTATAGATAAAGCCATGAGTGAAGCGGAGGGTACAGGTGGCTTCGTGATTCTTGGCTGGGACAAGGGCGACGGTATGACTCTTCAGGGTAAGCCAACGCAGGATGTGGAGCTGGCGTTTATCGGAAAACCTACCCGCAGCGCAGCCGAACTCCTGGCGTTCTGGGAATACATCCGCCGCTACATGGAGTGCGGCCTCGATGCAGCGCCCAGACCCCAGCGGTTGATTTGCAAGTTCCCCTGGCCGTGGAACTCCTTCAAGGCCGCATGGCGACTGGACACTAGTTTTCTCGGCAATCCAGCGTTGTGGCTATTTATCTCTATCAACCTGCTGTTGTTACCAGTGATCCTGATCCACGGTTTTTTCCACTGGATATCGTTGCTGCTTTGCTACGAACCAAGATTTCCGAAAGCCATCGAGCAGGCGGGACAACCATCGAAAAGTGCACGCTAAATAGTGGGGGGATACGTTCAATACGAAACCTGTCTACCCAAAGCTATAGCGCAGGTAATCGCTGATATTTATGCTGCACCATTTTTGTCCCCTACCTCACTGGAGGTAGTGCAACTAAATGCCCCGCAAAACCATCTGCAGCATCGCTGCTTTCGTATAGATCGATTGGAACACTTATCAATGAAGGCCAGGGCCTGAAAAATATGCAGAAAGCTATAGAGTTGACGCTCTGATGTATTTGTATGAATGGCTAGCCTTCGATGGGCGCGAAAAAGTAGATTATCAAAAATTGGTGGAGGAGACAGAAAAACAAAAAACAAAAGGTGGAAAAATACCGCCTATCACTGTGCAGCACAGCGTTTCGAACACTGTATCCGACAACGAATCGCTGTATGAGTACAACCAAACATACATTGATGTTCGCACCCCAAATGATGAAAAGCGAGGCGCTCTCACCTTGGCGGCCGGATCTGCGGGCATACTGTTAATATCCATGCTTGCTGTCATTGCAATGAATTTATTGGAAACCATTATTGAAACTCATGCTTCCTCATTCCCATGGAGCGCTTACATATTTTCATTCGTGGCACTTCCCGTCTCGGGGGCCTCACTGTATTTATACTTCAAGTATGCTTTTCCTCACCTACGTTTAGAGGCCTTCACCGCCCGCCGCCTGATCGTGCGTTTCAACCGCATCACCCGAAAAGTCTACCTTCTGCGTCCTAAACACCTTGGCGGCGTAGTCGCGCTGGACTGGGACAAAGCCGACGCCTGTCTCGATCCCACTATGTCCGAAGCTGAAGGCATCGGCGGATTTGTACTGCTGGGTTGGGAAAAGGAAAGTCATGGGGTTTTTGACGCCGAAGGCCAGCCCAAAGACGACTTCGAAATCACTTTTGTCGGCAAACCCACCCGCAACGCCTCAGAACTCCTGGCGTTCTGGGAATATATCCGTCGCTACATGGAGTACGGCCCCGATGCCGCCCCCAGGCCCCAGCGGTTGATCAGCAAGTTCCCCTGGCCATGGAACTCCTTCAAGGCCGCGTGGCGATTGGACACTGGTTTTTTTGGCAAGTCGGCAGGTTGGTTTTTTATCTTGATCAACCTACTGCTGTTGCCAACAATCCTGATCCACGGCTTTTTTCACTGGGTATCGTTACTGCTGTGCTATGAACCAAGGTTTCCCGAGTCTATTGAGCAGGCAGGCCAGCGTCCATAACTGACCTGCGAGCCATTCAGGCTGATTGAAAGTGCGTAGAGCCGATCAATCCTCCACCTCATAAACCGCCTGAAACCGGCTGACCGTCGCGCAGTCATAGCAAGTCGTTTGCAGCATCACTTTGTCCATCCAGACATCGATGTTGCAGGAGTCGCACTCGCGGCAGAACAGGTGTGCGGATGGCTGCCCTGCTTCGTAGCCGGTTGAGGTGGCAAAAAACCTGGGGAGTAGTTCGTCACGCCAGTACACCCCGGGGGACTTGGCAAAACCGGCGCTACTGTCCTTGAGGACTACGTCGTACAGCAAACGATGCAGTGCGGATTTGGTGACGCGCGAGTCACGATAGGATGGTCGTCGCCAGCCTTCGGCCAGGGCGTGTTGAGCGGTACTCAGTATGTAACCGGGAATGGTATTGGAGGCGTGGGTGCGGCCTTTGGAGTTGCCGGTGGCAAAAAAGTGTGCGGCATTTTTGACTGCCAGTTTGGCGAAGTAATAAATCTCGCTCACGGCAAAGTCCTGCAGGAGTTGAGCTATTACCGCTTCACCGCGACTGGCGGCGGAAAACACCAGATCAACTTCCTCAGCCAACACCCGGATGTAACTTAGCGATTCTTCCCGGGCCAGACTGAACATCAAGGCATACAACTCGCTCTTCCAGTTGGCTGGAACAACACCGGACAATTCCTGGTACAGCGCGCCATACAGTTCGTCACAAGGGCAACGCATACCAGCGTCAAGGGCGACATTGGGTAACCAGCGCACGGCACAGAACCGCCGGATCCGGTAATCGGCCCCTGGATCGAACGCCTGGATATCCGAGTCGGCGTCCACCCGCAGTACCCCAGCCTCATAGAGGTTTTTCAACAACTCCTCGGCGGTCGCTGCGCTGGGGGCCAGGCTTTCGTTGCGGTTCGCCCCCTCCAGCGGGGCGATGCTGTCGTTACCCGGCTTGAATCCTTCGAGCAACGCCAGCAGGGCCAACTTCTGCACGAAACCCAGGCTGGCATAGGCCACCGGCGGCCCGCCCGGCGAGTAACGCTTAAGCAGCTGCTCGCGGTCGCGCTCGGCCTGGGCGGCGACCTCCTGCTGCCGGACTTGGTAACAAGCCGTGCAGGTGCAATGGCTATGGCGCCGGTACTGGCCGACCGGCACTGAGCGGTGTTCACACCTGACACACTTGAACGCGGGCCTGAGCGATGCCGGGGTGCCCTTGGCGTAGCGTTTCGCCCACATCGGCAGATTGCAGTAGGGACACTTCAATTGTTTATCGAGCAGCGGCGGCAATACCGTCAATAAACTTCTGACCGCCACCGGGATCTTGTACTCGGCAATCAGGTCGCTGGTTTTTTCTCCGGCCAGATAACGCTGGTAAAGCTGCTCTATTTGCTCTTCGGACAGATGCTTTACTTCACCCAGCAACTCGAAATACGGTTTCATTCAAAGCCTTCCCTCATCTATCAACTTGCCCTGCACTCCCTTGCACTGAGGGTTCAAACGTACGGGACAAAGAGCGCTGCAAACAAGCAAAAACTGGCAAACCGTTGTTATTCCTACGCCCTCTCCTATCCCTACAACAACAGCGGAACGTTCATTGCCACACGAAGTATTTGGCTTAAGGAAAACACCTACAAATCTCCTGAAACGCGCCCTCCAGCGTTCGACTTCAATCATTCCCCGCTCAAAACTAGCGAAGCAAAAAATGCCCGGGGCTGGCAAAATCGCCCTTTGCCTGCCAACACCGCGCACCGCGCCAGGACTGCTCACATGCAACTGACCACCGCCCACCTGATCGCCAACCCGTGCGATGACGAAGAAGACAACCTGGCGATGCTGTGCTGCCACAGCAATCAGGGCGACATGTTCCTGATGACCCGCTACCCGGACGAAGACGAGCTGGAAATCACCCTCGACGGCGAACCCTCCACGCTTGACGGCGTCAAGGTCACCCTCAGCCCTACCCGCCTGCTGATCGAGATCGCCGCGGCCGACGCCGACGCCCTGAACGGTGACGATCACCTGGAAATCTTCCACAGCACCGCCGCCGCTGACCTGGCCGAGGTTGAAGAAACCTTGCAGAACATCCTCAAGGGCACCGGCACCTACCTGAGCGAGCTGTAACGGACAGCTGATTTCTTGACAAGAAATCAGCACACGGGCATTGTCTGACAACCTGACCTACGAGCCACACTCCTCATGCTTCAGCTACAGCGCCCCGACTCTCTGGTTGAACGAGTGGTCAACGCGATCCGCGAAGAAATCGAATCCGGCCGCCTGACCGCAGAATCGCGCCTGCCCACCGAACAGCAACTGACCGAACAGTTGAACGTCAGCCGCTCGGTGGTGCGTGAGGCCGTGGCCCAGCTCAAGGCCGATGGCATCCTGATCAGCCGCCGGGGTCTGGGCTCGTACATTTCCCAGAATCCCAACGGCACGGTGTTCCGTTTTCCTAGCCAGAAAGGTCGCAAGCCCGACCTGGTGCAACTGTTCGAAATGCGCCTATGGACCGAAACCCAGGCCGCCTCCATCGCCGCCCAGCGCCGTGACGAAGCCGACCTGCTGCGCATGCGCAGTGCCTTGCAGGAAATGCACGACAAGCGCAGTGACTTTGCTGCGGCCGCCCTGGCCGACGTCGAGTTCCACCGCGCAATCGCCGATGCCAGCAAGAATGACTACTTCGTTGCCTTCCACGATTTCCTGCGCGGCCAACTGGCCGAAGCTCGGCGCCGTGCGTGGGAAAACTCCGCAGCGCACTCGGTGGGCGGCTCGGCCGATGCCGGACGCGAACACCAGGCCCTGTACGAAGCCATCGCCGCTGGCGACCGTTACCAGGCGGCCGCCTGTGCCGAAGCGCACCTGCGCGCAGCGGCCACACGCCTGAAGATTGACCTGCCCAGCATCGACTGATTACCGGCAACATCGAGGACGCCATGACACGGCGTCTTTTTTACCGAACACTTTGTCTGACAACCTGATAAGCAGACTCTCTGCCAGCAATCCAAGGTGACACCTGCATGATTTATGACTATTGCATCATCGGCGGCGGCATCGTCGGCCTCGCCACCGCCATGGCGCTGCTCGAACGCCAGCCCGGCGCCTCCTTGCTGATCCTGGAAAAGGAAGCGGTGCTGGCGCAACACCAGACCGGGCACAACAGTGGCGTGATCCACGCCGGCATCTACTACGCCCCCGGCAGCCTCAAGGCTGACCTGTGCAAGCGTGGCGCCGAGGCGACCAAGGCGTTCTGCACCGAGCACCGGATCAAGTTCGACGTCTGCGGCAAGTTGCTGGTGGCCTCGACACCGTTGGAAGTCAGCCGCATGCACGCGCTGTACGAGCGCTCGAAACAGAACGGCCTGAAAGTCGAGCAACTGGATGCGGCCGAGTTGCGCCGCCGCGAACCGAACATCGTCGGCCTGGGCGGGCTGTTTCTCGATGCCACCGGGATTGTCGACTACCGCCAGGTGTGCCAGGCCATGGCTCGGGTAATCGAGGCCGCGGGGGGAGAAATCCGCCTGCAGACCAGCGTCAGCGCGATCAGCGAAAGCGCCGACAGCGTCACCATCAGCAGCCTCGACCAGGTCTGGCAGGCCCGGCAACTGGTGGCGTGCGCCGGCTTGCAGTCCGACCGCCTGGCGAAGCTGGCCGGGGTCAAGATCGACCATCAGATCATTCCGTTCCGTGGCGAGTACTACCGCCTGCCAGCGTCCAGGAATGAGATCGTCAACCACCTGATCTACCCGATTCCCGACCCGGAGCTGCCGTTCCTGGGGGTTCACCTGACGCGGATGATCGATGGCAGCGTCACGGTTGGCCCCAACGCCGTGCTGGGCCTGGGCCGAGAGAACTATCGCAAGTTCTCGATCAACTGGCGCGACGTCGCCGAGTACGCGAGCTTTCCGGGTTTCTGGAAAACCATCTGGAACAACCTCGGCTCCGGCACCACGGAGATGAAGAATTCGCTGTTCAAGCGCGGCTACCTGGAACAGTGCCGCAAGTACTGCCCATCGCTGGAAGTCGACGATTTGCTGCCCTATGAAGCCGGGATCCGAGCCCAGGCAGTCATGCGCGACGGCACCCTGGTGCATGACTTCCTGTTCGCCGAGACGCCACGCATGGTGCACGTGTGCAACGCCCCTTCGCCGGCCGCGACCTCGGCCATTCCCATCGGCCAGATGATCGCCGAGAAAATTCTCAAGAATCGCTGAACCCCGCTGCACGGGTGGCCTCACCCACTAAAAAATAACTACAAAGACCAAAGGAAATCACCGATGTCGGTACATCAAGCGGCCCCGACCGCCCCGGAAACCCCACTCCAGAAGCAAAAACGCCTGCGCAAGGTGGCTGCCGCGACGATCTTCGGCTCAATGCTGGAGTGGTACGACTTCTACCTGTACGCCACCATGGCGGCGATCGTCTTCTCGAAAATCTTCTTTGACCCGAGCAACCCCGCAGTCGCCTCGCTGCTGGCCTTCTCGACCTTTGCCATCGGGTTCATCGCTCGCCCGTTCGGCGGCATTCTGTTCGGCTACCTGGGCGACCGTTTCGGCCGCAAGCAAGTGCTGGTCATCACCTTCTGCATGATGGGCGTGTGCACCACCCTGATCGGGTTGATTCCCAGCTATGCCTCGATTGGCATCTGGGCACCGATCATCCTGGTGCTGGTGCGGATCATCCAGGGCCTGGGCGCGGGTGCCGAACTGTCTGGCGCAGCGGTCACTTCCTACGAACACGCCAGCGAAGGCAAGCGCGGCAGCCAGGGTGCCTGGCCGGCCCTGGGCCTGAACCTGGGCTTGCTGCTGTCGTCGCTGACCGTCTACGTGCTGACCATGAATGGCAATGAATTCCTGTTGTCCGGCGGCTGGCGCATTCCGTTCATCTGCAGCATCGTCCTGGTGGGCGTGGGCCTGTGGGTGCGTCGCAGCATTCCGGAAACCCCACAGTTCAAGGAACTCGACGCAACCGTTGCCAAGCAACAGGTTTCGCCGCTCAAGCTGCTGTTCAAAAATGACCTGAAGGGCCTGGTGGTGGTGCTGTTCGTGGCGATTGGCTACAACGCCCTGAGCTACATCTTCAAAACCTTCTCCCTGGCCTACCTGACCCAGTTCAAGGGTGTCGAAGCCCATGTCACTTCGTTGTCGGTGACCATTGCCAGTCTGGTGGCGATCGTTGCCGTGCCGTGCTTCGGCTGGCTCTGCGATAAGTGGAGCAGCAAAAAGGTACTGATGCTCGGCGGTCTGCTCTCGGCGCTGTTCGCCTATCCGTTCCTGACCCTGCTCAACACCGGCGAGCCGTTGATGATTTACCTGGCCATCGCCATCGGCACCGGGATCCTCGCCCCCATGATGTTCGCGCCCCAGGGCTCGTTCCTCAGCCGTCAGTTCCCGACTCAGACCCGCTCTTCGGGGTTTGGCACCGGGCGTGAAATCGGTACGGCGATCGCCGGCGGTCTGGCGCCCTTGGGCGGGCTGGCGTTGGTGGCCAACTCGGCGACCCACTCTACCGATGGCGTGGCGGTGATTTTGCTGATTTCCGGGGT
Source organism: Pseudomonas kielensis (assembly GCF_014236655.1). Taxonomy (GTDB): domain Bacteria; phylum Pseudomonadota; class Gammaproteobacteria; order Pseudomonadales; family Pseudomonadaceae; genus Aquipseudomonas; species Aquipseudomonas kielensis. Next base: position 340,550 of record NZ_JACMYG010000003.1, on the reverse strand, counting down.
GCTGGTGGTGGTGTTTGCGCTGTTTGACCAAGGGCGCAAGCATTCCAACTTCAAGAACTAGCGTTTGCTGTGAGGCCTGACAGGGATTGCGGACCGGACACATGAACGCTACGAAGACCCAGGCCACTCGTCAGCACTGGTAATACTGACAGTTGCCAATACCGGGCGTTGCGCATTTGCTGAGTGACAACAAAGCCAACGCCCCGGGTATGCCATGAGAGCCATTAACAACGGATGGACGATTGCATTTTTATTCACGCTGACCCTGCCGTTACTGACGAGCGCGGCCAACTTGCCGACAAAGGAGCTGATCCTGCTCGTCAGGCCTGAGGCGATCGTTTCCCACACGGCAAACAACACCTCCAACAGCCTGGCCCCCTTGACCGAAATCCAACGCCTGGCCCCGAACCTCACACCCCTCGTGCCGCCTTCCAGAACACGCACAGTGGAGAGTCTGCAGGCCTTGCAACGGCACAGGCTGGATCGTTACTTCGTCATCGATGTTGGCGCAATGAGCCAACAGCAGGTGAAACAACTGACGTTGCAACTGCGGCAACTGCCGTCAGTGGAATCAGTTGAACCTGGACCACGGGTCGATGGCATGCGCGCCGACACCGCCGAGCCGATCAGGCGAATCAACCCGCAAATCCCCGACTACACGCCAAGGCAGCATTACCTGCAAGGCCGGCAAGCCGCCTCGCCCTACGCTATCGGCGGGGTAAACGCTGTGGAGGCCTGGAAAGTACCTGGCGGCAAAGGCCAAGGCATTCGCGTGATTTCCTCAGAGGTCACTCATTGGTCGTACGAACATATCGACTTGCCACCGCCCTATACGGAACTGACGGCCGGTGCAGTGGCCGACTATCATGCCACCGCCAGCGTCGGGGTGATTGCGTCCCGGGAGAATGGCTTCGGCACCACCGGCATCGTGCCGCTCGCGCAAGTCGGTTATCTGCAATGGAGCGACGCCCGATTGGTGCAGATGGCTGAGCGCCTGGAAGCCGGCGACGTCATCCAGTTGGGGGTCCAGTACAACTACACGCCATTTCCGGACGTCGGCTGTACAACCAATTGCATGATGCCGCTTGAATACAATCGATTGGTGCGCGACACCATCACTTATCTGACCGAGGAAAAAGGGATCCACGTGGTCCTGGCGGCCTCCAACGGCAACATCAACCTGGATCATCCTTACTTCAGTGGGTATTTTGATCCAGACCAGTTTGACTCCGGCTCGATCTATGCCGGCGCGGTCAATCCCGATAGCGGATTGCGCTCATACTTTTCTCAGTACGGCCGGCGGGTCGACGTGTTCAGTTGGGGCGCCAAGGTCACCACCACGACCCACAGCGCCACCAACCCGACCACGGGCTACACCCATACGTACAGCGGCACTTCCTCGTCCAATCCGATCATTACTGGCGTCGTCGCCGCGCTGCAAGGTGTTGCCCGCGCCAAGGGCCTGGGCAACCTCCCACCGAAAAAGCTACGTGCGTACCTTGTCGCCACCGGCTACCCGCAAGCCAATGGCAACCGAACCGAAATCGGCGTGCAGCCTGATCTCGACGCTGCCATCCAGAAAATGCTCGCCGACAACGCCAATCTGCCGCCCACCGGACGCCTGGCCCTGCCAGAAGAAGTGCAATCGGCACAGACGTTCACCGCCCATATCCATGCCGAATCGCCCTCCAACAGACCGTTGACCTATCGCTGGAATGCCGCAGGTTTCAAGCCTGACACCGGCAATGAGGCCACCTTGATACTTCAGGCGCCAACGGTGGCCGCCGATACCAGGATGTCCATCTCCGTCGAAGTGTCCGACGGCACCCAGAGCATCACACTGACGGACAGCCTCACCCTCAAGGCAGCGTCGATCAGCGCAACGCTGATCACCCCCGCGACCGCCGTGTCGGGCGATCTGGTTCCGGTACGGGTCGAGGCACGCAGCGCCACTGGCAAACCGCTGAGCTACGCATGGTCGGCCTCGACCTCGCTGCAAGGATCGCCAGGCAATGCCGCCAGCGGCCATTTCATCGCCGCGCCGGTCCAGAGCGAGGTCCTGGCCACCGTGTTTGTGACAGTCCAGGACGGCACCCATACGCTGCGAACGCCGACCAACGTGATCAAGATCCGCCCACGCCAGGATGGAACACGCCCGGTCCCGGTCATTACCGGCCCAGGCACCATTGAGGCGGGCAAGCCGCTGCTGCTGTCGGCGACGGCGTCAACCGGCAGCAATTTACGTTTTTCATGGTTCGCGCAAGGCTTCACCCCAGAGACGTCAACCCGCCCGACGCAAACCTTTGTCGCCCCAGACACTGCCGGCCAATACAGCGTCCGCGTCACGGCGGTCGATGACGCAAACCAGGCCGAGGTGGCCGATCATCCCGTCACGGTGACAGCGCCTCCGGACCCAGGCCAATGCGCCGACACAGCGCCGTGGGACGCCACCAGGCTCTATCAGACTTATGGCGAGCCGGTGTCGTACAACGGCAAGCTCTACAAGCAGAATTTCTACAACATCAATGAACAGCCAGACATCAACTCCGCCGACTTTGGCAAGCCATGGCTGACCGGAGTCGATTGCCCGTAAGTCAGCGCAGCCGGCGAATCCTCGAGGGGGGCTCGGTATGAGCCCCCCACTCGGCACCGGAATGGATACACCCACCCACTTATTTGCAGATTTTCCCCGGTGCCGTTAGTCGCCAGGGGCCCGGATAGATTAAAGTAGCAGCCCCTGCCCGGGCGCTCTTGATGCTGTGTACCCCAGGCCTCTTCCAGGAACACTCGACGATGGAACACCGTGAAGCGCTGCTGGCGCTGCGAACCTTTCTTTCAACGCAGATTCTCGGCCAGGAAAAGCTCATCGAGCGCTTGCTCATCGCCTTGCTCGCCGACGGCCACATGCTGGTCGAAGGCGCCCCGGGCCTGGCCAAGACCAAGGCCATCAAAGAGCTTGCCGAAGGGATCGAAGCCCAGTTCCATCGTATCCAGTTCACCCCCGACCTGTTGCCCGCCGACATCACCGGCACCGAGATCTATCGCCCGGAAACCGGCAGCTTCGTGTTCCAGCAAGGGCCGATCTTCCACAACCTGGTGCTGGCCGACGAAATCAACCGCGCTCCGGCCAAAGTGCAGTCGGCGCTCTTGGAGGCCATGGCCGAACGCCAGGTCAGTGTCGGACGCAGCACTTACGAGCTGTCACCGCTGTTCCTGGTGATGGCCACGCAAAACCCGATCGAGCAGGAAGGCACTTACCCGCTACCCGAAGCCCAGCTCGACCGCTTCCTGATGCACGTGAAAATCGGCTTCCCGGACGCCGGCGTCGAGCGGCGGATCCTGCAGCAGGCGCGCGGTGAGGCGCTCAATGGCGAAACCAAACCCGAACGCCGGGTCAGCCAGCAGGCGATTTTTGCTGCACGCAAGGAAATCCTCGGCTTGTACATGGCCGACGCCGTGGAGGAGTACCTGGTGCAGCTGGTGATGGCCACCCGCACACCGGGCAAGTTCGACCCGGAAATGGCCGAATGGATCGCCTACGGCGCCAGCCCCCGGGGCTCGATCGCCCTGGACCGCTGCGCCCGGGCCCACGCCTGGCTGGCCGGTCGCGACTTCGTCAGCCCCGAGGACATCCAGGCGGTACTGTTCGACGTGTTGCGCCACCGCATCATTCTGTCCTTCGAAGCTGAGGCCGCCGGTATCGACCAGGACCGCGTGGTCCAGCGTATTCTCGACGTCGTAGCCGTCGCTTGACCCCGATGAACACCCCCGCATTGCCCGAGCCGGGCATCCGTGTCAGCCTCTCGGAGCTGATCGAGATGCGCCATCGCGTGCGTGAAGTCCAGCTGTTCTCAACGCCGAGCCAGCGCAGCCCGCTGATCGGCCTGCACCACTCCAAACTACGCGGGCGTGGCGTGGACTTCGACCAGGTGCGGGTCTACCAGGCCGGCGACGACGTACGCACCATCGACTGGCGCGTCACCGCACGCACCCAGGAACCCCACACCAAGCTGTTTCACGAAGAGCGCGAACGGCCGATCTTCATCATGGTCGAGCAAAGCCGCCGGTTGTTTTTCGGTTCCGGGCTGATGTTCAAGTCGGTCCTCGCCGCCCAGGCCGCGAGCCTGATCGGCTGGGCGGCGCTCGGCCACAACGACCGGGTGGGCGGGCTGGTGTATGGCGACAACGAACACTACGAGATCAAACCACGACGCAGCAAACAGAGCTTGCTGCAATTGCTCAACCGCCTGGTGCGGGTCAACCAGAGCCTGAGCACCGAAGGCGAGCCGGCCAACGACGATCTCGGCATGGCCCTGCGCCGCGCCCGGGAAGTCCTGCGCCCCGGCAGCCTGGTGATCGTGATCTGTGACGAGCGCGCCCTGAGCGACGGCGCCGAGCAACAGCTGAGCCTGCTGTCACGCCACTGTGACCTGTTGCTGCTGCCGCTGTCCGACCCCCTGGACCACGCCCTGCCCGCCGCCGGCCTGTTGCGGTTTGCCGAGCACGGCGCGCAACTGGAGCTCGATACCCTGAACTTCGAACTGCGCCAGAGCTATCGCGCCCAGGCCGAAGCGCGTATCGCCCGCTGGGAGTTGCTGGCACAAAAACTGCGGGTGCTGCTGATGCCCCTGAGCACCCAGAGCGAAATGGTCGAGCAACTGCGCGAATACTTGAACCCGCAACGCCCGGGAAAAAGCCAATGAGCAGTCTCGAGCAACTGCAACCGCTGATGACCCCGCCGCCGATCCCGTTCTGGCCGCCGGCCCCGGGCTGGTGGCTGTTGCTCCTGCTGTTGCCGGCGCTCGGCTTTGGCCTGTGGCAGTTGCGCCGGTTTTTGCCGGCCAAGCGCAACCTGGCGCGCGCCGAACAACCTCTGGACCCCCTGCGGGTCGCCGCGCTGGCCGAGTTGGCACAGATGCCCAAGCCCTACGACGGCGCACCGGCCGGGGCCTGGCTGCAACAACTCAACGGCTTGCTCAAGCGCCTGTGCCGCAACGACTATCCCTATAGCCAGAGCCATACCCTCAACGGTCGCAAATGGCTGGCGTTCCTCGATAACCGTTGCCCAGCGGCCGGCCTCACCCGCTGGATGATCCTGGTCGAAGGCGCCTACAAGCCCGAATGCAAACTCGATGACAAGGCCATCGCCGGCCTGACCCAGGCCATCGACACCTGGATCCGCAAACATGTTTGAGTTCGCCTGGCCGTGGATCTTCATCTTGCTGCCGCTGCCGTGGCTGATGCGCGTGCTGCTGCCGGTGGCCGACAGTGGCGAGCCGGCGCTCAAGGTCAGCTTCCTCAGCGACCTCGAAGGCCTGGCGCGCCGTCGCGCCCGGGCCAACCTGCCGGCCTGGCGCCAACAGGCACCGTTCATACTCCTGTGGTTGCTCCTGCTGGTAGCCGCTGCCCGCCCGCAATGGTTGGGGGAGCCGTTGCCGATTGCCGCCAGTGGCCGCGATTTGCTGGTGGCCGTCGACGTGTCCGGCTCGATGGACTTTCCCGACATGCAGTGGCAAGGCGAAGACGTCAGCCGCCTGGAATTGGTCCAACTCCTGCTGGGGGACTTTCTCGAGCAGCGCGATGGTGACCGGGTCGGCCTGATCCTGTTCGGCAGCCAGGCCTACCTGCAGGCCCCGCTGACGTTCGATCGGCGCACCGTGCGGGTCTGGCTAGACGAGGCGCGGATCGGCATCGCCGGCAAGAACACCGCCATTGGCGACGCCATCGGCCTGGCTCTCAAGCGCCTGCGCCAGCGTCCGGCGCAAAGCCGGGTGCTGATCCTGGTCACCGACGGCGCCAACAATGGCGGGGAAATCAATCCCCTGACGGCCGCCCGCCTGGCAGCCGAAGAAGGCGTAAAAATCTACCCTATTGGTATCGGCGCCGACCCGGAACAAACCGGGACCCTGGGGCTGCTCGGCCTCAACCCGAGCCTGGACCTTGACGAGCCGGCGCTCCAGGCGATTGCCCAGGCCACCGGTGGGCGCTACTTCCGCGCCCGCGACGGTGCCGAGCTGGAAGCGATCAAGCAGACCCTCGATGAACTGGAGCCGGTGATCCAACAGCCCACCCAGGCCCGCCCCGCCCAGGCGCTGTACAGCTGGCCATTGGCGGCGGCGTTGCTGTTGAGCATGCTGCTGGCGATTCGCGAGCGCTGGCCGCACAACCCGCTGCAACGGCTGTTCAGCTCGTCGCACTTTCTGCAACAGCACCCGGACTGGCACCAACGGCTCAAACGCCTGCGTCTGCGGAGGCGTCGATGATCGACCTCTGGCCCCATTGGTTCCGCCCCTGGTGGTTACTCCTCCTGCCGCTGCTGGGCTGGTTGCTGTGGCAACTCTGGCACCGGCAAAAACGTGCCGGGCGCTGGCAGATGATCCTGCCGCCGGCCTTTCATGCCGCGCTGCTCCAGGGTGGCAGCGGGCGTGAAAGCAAGTCGCCGTGGATCCTCCTCGGCCTGGCGTGGCTGCTGGCCGTGCTGGCGCTGCTCGGTCCGAGCTGGGACCGGGTCGAACAATCCGCGCAGAAACCCGCCGACCCGCTGGTGGTATTGCTCGAACTGACCCCGCAAATGCTCGCCACCGACGTGACCCCGACACGCCTGGAACAAGCGCGGCGCAAACTGCTCGACCTGCTGCAGAGCCGCAGCGATGCGCAAACGGCGATCGTCGTGTATTCCGGCAGCGCCCACACCCTGGTGCCGCTGTCGGATGACCTGGCCACCAGCCGCAACCTGCTCGAAGCCCTCAAGCCCTCGATCATGCCGCAAGTCGGCCAGCGCGCCGACCTCGCCGTGGCCAAAGCGCTGACCTTGCTCGAGCGCGGCGCCCTGGGCCAGGGCCGCATCCTGCTGATCGGCTCCTCCCTCAGCGAACAGGAGCGCCAGGGCATTCGCCAGGCGCTGCGCGGGCAGGCACCGCAGTGGTTGATGCTCGGCATCGGCACGCCCCAGGGGGCGCCTGTCACCGCCGAAGACGGCAGCTTCCTCAAGGACGCCCAGGGCGCGATCCTGGTGCCACGCCTGGACAGCCCGAGCCTGAAAGCCTTTGCCAATGAACTGGGCGGCCGTTACCGCCAGGCGCGAGTGGACGACAATGACTTGCGTGGCCTGGGCCTGTTTGACGCCCCCCACAGCCTGCGTGAAGACGGCCAGACCTTGCGTCTCGACACCTGGGCCGACCAGGGCTACTGGCTGTTGCTGCCCCTGTTGCTGTTGGCCGCCTGTGCCGGACGCAGGGGCTGGCTGCTGTGCCTGCCCCTGCTGTTCATGGTGCCGCAGCCGAGCCAGGCCTTCGAGTTCAACGACCTGTGGTTGCGCCCTGACCAACAGGGCCTGCACCTGCTCCGGCAAAAGCAGCCGCTGGCCGCCGCCGAGCACTTCCAAGACCCGCAATGGCAAGGGGTGGCGCTGTACGAGGCCGGCCAGTATGCCGCGGCCGCCGAGCGTTTCGCCCAGGGCAGCGATGCCCGTGCCCACTACAATCGCGGCAACGCCCTGGCCAAGGGCGGTGAACTGGAGGCTGCGCTGGATGCCTACGAGCAAGCCCTGGAACTGCAACCGGAACTGCGCCCGGCACAAACCAACAAAGCGCTGGTGGAGACGCTGATCAAGCAGAACGCCACGCCACCTGCCACCGAGCCCGAACCACCTGCCGAGCAAACCCCGCCTTCGGGTGCGCAAACCCCGCCGCCAGGCACCGCGACACCGCCGTCCAGCAGCGAAGAACAGCCCGCCGAGACGCCGAACGAGCCAGCCGAGCCCACGGTGGACAACCCACCCGAGCCGAAACCTGACCCCAACCACCCGCCCCAACCGGGTGATAATGAAGTGCCAGGCAGTGAGTTGGGCGACGAGCGCACCACCACCCCGCCGCTAAGCAGCGCCGACAGCGACTTCAATGGCGAGCACCGCGAAGCGCTGGAGCAATGGCTGCGTAAAATCCCCGATGAACCGGGAGAACTGCTCAGACGCAAGTTCTGGTACGAACAGCAACAACATCAGGATCAGGGAAAAACTCGATGAACCGCAGCACCGCACTCTTACTCGGCCTGCTGTTCTGCAGCCTGCAAACCCAGGCGGCGGGCCTGGTCGCCAGTGTCGACCGCAACCAGCTGAGTTCCGGGGAAACGGTGGAGCTGACCCTGGAGTCCAGCGATGTCACGCTCTTCGGCAAGCCCGACCTGAGCGCCCTGGAACCGCAGTTCGAAGTGCGCGGCACCCGTCAGGTCAACCAGTTGACCAGCCTCAACGGCGAAAACCACGCCACCACCCGCTGGATCATCACCCTGCTGCCCAAGCTCAATGGCACTGTGGTGATTGCGCCGTTGCACTTGGGGGAATTCACCAGCGAGCCGATCGAGTTGACCGTGGTGCAAAGCCAGACCCAGGACACCCCGAGCAAACTGGCCCCGGTGTTCATCGAGGCCAGCCTGGATCAGAGCAGCGTCTACGTGCAGGCCCAGGCGATCCTGACCCTGCGCATCTACCACTCGGTGTCGCTGTACGACGACAGCAATATCACGCCGCTGCAGATTCCCGATGCGCGCGTCGAACCGCTGGGCGAGTCGCGCACTTACGAAAAAGTCATCAATGACCTGCGCCATGGGGTGATCGAACAGCGCTATGCCATTTACCCGCAACACAGCGGTGTCCTGAGCATCCCGCCGCAGATCTTCAGCGCCACCCTGGTGGACGCCCAACCGAACCAGGACCCGGCCGCCCAGGGGCCGAAATCCGGCAAGTTGCTGCGCGTCAGCTCCGCCGAGACCACCCTGACGGTCAAGGTCAAGCCCGCCGACTATCCGCCGGACACCCCGTGGCTCCCGGCACGCAGCCTGAGCCTGGAGGAAAGCTGGAACCCGGAACCGGACCGCAGCCAGGTCGGCGACTCGTTGACCCGCAGCCTGACCCTCAAGGCCGAGGGCCTGGCCAGCTCCCAACTGCCCCCCTTGCCGGCAACTGACGTCAGCGGCCTGCGCCGCTACCCCGACCAGCCGCAATTGAGCAATCAGCAGAGCGAACGCGGGCTGATTGGCAGCCGCGAGGACCGCGAAGCCCTGGTCCCGACCCACAGCGGCAACATCGAGTTGCCCGCCGTCGAGGTGGTTTGGTGGAACACCGACGAAGACCGCCTCGAACGCAGCAGCCTGCCGGCACGCACCCTGCACATCCAGAACAACCCGAGCCTGATGGTCGACACCCCGGCCGGCAATGCGCCGGCCCATCCCACGGTGGACAGTGAAACGCTGTGGTACTGGAAACTCGCCACCCTGGTCCTGTCCTGCACCACCCTGCTGGGCTTTGGCCTGTGGTGGCGCGCGCGTTGGCAACCGGCGATCCTGCGGGCCGCCCAGACCGGGCCGAGCCCGCGCACCCTGCTCGACGACCTCAAGCGCGCCAGCCAGGCCAACGACCCCCAGGCCACACGCCAGGCGCTGGACGCCTGGGCCCGTCAGCAACCGGAAACCCTGGCGGACATGGCGGCGCGCTTTGTGCCGCTGTCCGACGCCCTCGATGGCCTCAACGGCGCGCTCTACAGCGAAACCGGACAACACTGGCAAGGCGAAGACCTGTGGCGCGCGATCCGCGCCATCCCCACCGCCGAACGGGTCCAGGACCCGGTGGGCGACAGTGGCTTGCCGCCGCTTTACCCTAAGTAATTTCGATACCTTGCAGGGGCAAGGCCTGAGCATGATCACGCTCTCAAGCACGTGATCACGAGCAAGCCTTGCCCCTACACAGTCCACCTCTTTCAGAATGAGCGGAGTTTGCCTTGCGTCTGTTTCACACCTCCGACTGGCACCTTGGGCAAAACCTGCATGGCCAGGAACGCGACTACGAACACGGTTGCTTCCTCGACTGGCTGCTGCGTCAACTGGGGCAGGAAAAGCCCGACGTGCTGCTGATCGCCGGCGATATCTTCGACACGGTCAACCCGCCGGTCAAAGCCCAGGAACGCCTGTACGACTTCATCGTCAGTGCCCACGAACAACAGCCTGCGCTGAGTATCGTGATGATCGCCGGCAACCACGATTCCGGTTCCCGGATCGAACTGCCGGCGCCGCTGATGCGCCGCCTGCGCACCCACGCCCTGGGCCGAGTGCTGTGGCTTGATGACGGGCAACTGGATGCCGAGCGGTTGCTGATCCCGCTGCCCGATGCCTCGGGCGAGATCGCTGGCTGGTGCCTGGCACTGCCGTTCCTGCGCCCGGCGGAAGTCACCGGTGCCCACCTGGGCGACGACTACCTGCGCGGTATCGGCCAGGTGCATGAGTGGCTGATCGAGGCCGCCAATGCCAAGCGCCAGCCGGGCCAGGCGCTGATCGCCATCAGTCATGCACACATGGCCGGCGGCTCGGTGTCCGAGGACTCCGAACGCAGCCTGATCATCGGCAATGCCGAAGCCCTGCCCGCCAGCCTGTTTGGCCCGAGCATCAGCTACGTTGCCCTCGGCCACCTGCACAAGCCACAGAAGGTCAACGGCGAGGAGCGCATTCGCTACTGCGGCTCGCCCATCCCCCTATCGTTCTCCGAGATTGCCTACCCGCACCAGATCCTCGATGTGCGCCTCGACGGGCCAACCCTGGTCAGCGTCGAGCCGCGCCTGATCCCACGGGCGGTCAACCTGCAACGCATGGGCCCCGCACCGCTGGCCGAGATCCTCGGGCAACTGGCCGCGCTGCCCGACATCGACCTGTTGGCCGACGTCCAGCGCCAGCCCTGGCTGGAGGTACGGGTGCGCCTCGACGAACCGCAACCGGACCTGCGCCATCAGGTGGAAAGCGCCTTGCAAGGCAAAGCCGTGCGCCTGGTGCGGATCGCCGCCGAATACGCCGGCAGCGGTGCCCGGGGAGGCAGCGATGAGGGCGACGTCTTGATCGAACTGGACCAACTCACCCCTCAGGAACTGTTCAGCCGCGCCTGGCTGGATAATTACGGCAGCGCCGTCGACGAACAGACCCTCAGCGATTTTGCGCAACTGCTGCAAGACGTTCAGCAGGAGAGCGAACAGCCATGAAGATCCTCGCCATCCGCCTGAAGAACCTGGCCTCGCTGGCCGGGCCGTTCGAGATCGATTTCACCGCCGAACCGCTGGCCAGTGCCGGCCTGTTCGCGATCACCGGGCCCACCGGCGCCGGCAAAAGCACCCTGCTCGATGCCCTGTGCCTGGCCCTGTTTGGCGCGGTACCGCGGCTCAACAACACCGGGCGTGACGCCAAGGTCCCGGACGCGGACGGCGAAATCGCCACCGGCGATCCACGCACCCTGCTGCGCCGGGGCACTGGCGACGGCTACGCCGAGGTCGACTTCCTCGGCATCGATGGCCGGCGCTATCGGGCACGCTGGGAAGCCAACCGCGCCCGGGAAAAAGCCAATGGCAAGCTGCAGGCCAGCCGTCAGAGCCTGCGCGACCTGGACACCGACCAGCTGCTGGCCAGCCAGAAAGGTGAATACAAGACCCAGCTCGAAGCGGTGTTGGGCCTGAACTTCGAACAGTTCACCCGGGCGGTAATGCTCGCCCAGAGCGAATTCAGCGCCTTCCTCAAGGCCGACGACAACGACCGCAGCGAACTGCTGGAAAAGCTCACCGACACCGCGCTCTACACCCGCCTGGGCAAGCGCGCCTTCGACAAGAGCAAGGAAACCCGCGAGCTGCACAAACAGCTACAGGACCAAGCCAGCGGCGTCACCCCCCTGGAGCCCGAGGCGCGCGCCGAACTCGACCAGCGTTTGAGCCAGGCCCAGCAGCAGCTCAAGACCCAGCAGGCCCAGCTCAAGCAACTGGAGTTGCAGCACACCTGGCTCAAGGAACTGCAGCAGATCCAGGACCAGCAACAGGCGGGTGTCGAGCAACTGCAACAGGCCCAGCAGGCCTGGGATGCCCAGGCGGACGCACGGCTGAACCTCAAGCGCCTGGAGCACCTGGCACCGCAACGTCACCAGTTTGCCCGTCAGGCCGAACTTGATGCCCAGTTGAGCCCCTTGGCCGCATCGATCCAGCAGCACAGCGCCCAACAGACCGAACAACTGGCCCGTCAGGCGCAGCTGGAACTGAGCCTGGAATCGGCCAAGGCGGCGCTGACCCAGGCGCAACACCAGCACACCAGCAATGCCCCGCTGCTGCGCCAGGCATTCGAGGAACAAGGCAACCTGGCGCGACTGACCCAGGCGATCGACGCGTCGGCAGAACTCAAGCAGACCGCCGAACAGGCGAGCCTGCAAGGCCAGCACGCCATCACCCAGATGCTCGAACAACAACAGCGGGTGGCCGAACGCCTGGTCAATATCGCCAGCCAGTTGGAGCACAGCCTGCAGTGGGCGCCGGTCAGCGACGCCTGGAACCTGCACCGCGAGCGCCTGCAGCAACTGATGCTGGTGGGCAATCGCCTCAAACAAGGTGAGGCGGAACTGCTGGGGCTGCAACAACAGGCCAGCACCAGCGCCAGCCGCCTGGAAGAACAGCGTCAGCAACTGCAGGTGCTGTACAGCGAAGCCGACGTCGAGCCTCAGGCAGTCGCCGAGCAGATCCAGATTCTCGGCAGCCTGCTGCAAGACAACCGCAAGCAACTGCGGGCGGTGGAAGAGCTGACGCGGCTGTGGACCAACCAGCAGGAGCTGGATACCCGCGGGCAAGCCCTGCAACAACGCCTGCACAGCGCCCAGGGCGAACGCGAACGCCTGACCCGCGAAGGCGTAAAAGCCAAGGCCGACCTGACCGTGGCCGAGCAGACACTGACGGTCACCCAAGCGCTTCTGGAGCGCCAACGCCTGGCCCGCAGCGCCAGTGTCGAGGAGTTGCGCGGGCAGTTGCAGGACGATCAGCCCTGCCCGGTGTGTGGCAGTGTCGAGCACCCCTACCACCAGCCCGAAGCCTTGCTGCAAAGCCTGGGTCAACACGATGAAAGCGAACAGGCCGCTGCCCAGAAGGCCGTCGACCTGCTCAAGGAAACCCTCGCCGAACTGCGTGCCGAAGTCGGCGGTGTGATCGCCCAGCAAAAAGAACTGCTGCAACAGCACGAACAACTGCTCGCCCAGCAGCAGAGCCTGGCCCCGAGCCTGGCAGCCCATCCGCTGGCAGCCTCGTTGCTGGCGCAGGACCCTGGCCACCAAGAGGCCTGGCTAGCCCAGCAAAATACTCAGTTGAACCAGAACCTCAGCCAGGACGAACAGCGCCAGAGCGCCCTGCTCACCCTGCAACAGGAAGCCGCGCGCCTGGCGCAGCAACTGCAAGCCGCTGAACAGGCCAGCCAGCAGGCGGTGCAACTGCTGACCCTGCAGCAGCGCGAACTGGGCAACGACCGCCAACGCCTGGAGGAAGAGCTCGCCGCCTTCGCCAACCTGCTCCCGGCAGCCATCCTTGAAGGCCTGCGCCATGAGCCCGCGGCGACCTTCCTCCAGCTCGACCAACAAGTGGCCCAGCGTCTGGAACAACTGGCGCTGCAGCGTGAAGAGCTGGACGAGCAGCAGCAACGCCAGCAGAGCCTGGAAAAGGAACAGGACCGCCAACTGACCCGGCTGCAACAGACCGAGTCCGCGCAACAGCAGCACGCCCTGCTCAGCGCCCAGCTGCACGGCGCCCAACAGCAACTCAGCGCATTGCTGGGGGAACAGCCGAGTGCCGAAGCCTGGCAAACACAACTGGAGCAGGCCCTCGAGCAGGCGCGCCAGGCACAAGCCACGGCCAGCCAGCAACTGCAGGAAGTGCAGAGCCAGCTCATCCAGCTGGCAGCCGAACTCAAGGCGCAGCAACAACGCCAACAGGCGCTGGACAGCGAACGGCAAGCACTGCAGAGCAAGGTCGCCGACTGGCGTGCCCTGCACCCTGAACTCGACGACACAGGCCTTGCGCAGTTGCTGGGCTACAGCGACGAACAGGTCAGCCAGTTGCGCCTGCAGTTGCAACGCAGCGAAACCGCGATCGAGCAAGCCAAGGTCCTGCTGCAGGAGCGCGAGCAGCGCCTGCACGAGCATCAGGCCCAGCACAACGCTTACCTGGACGCTGAACAACTGGCCACGGCCCTGGGCGATCTGCAAGCGCAGGCGGCCATCAGCGAACAACTCTGTGCCGAGTTGCGCGCACAACAGACCGAGGATCAACGGCGCCAGGAGGCCAACCAGGCACTGGCGCAACGCATCAGCCAGGCGTATCTGGAGTGGCAGCGCTGGGCCCGGCTCAATGCCTTGATCGGCTCGGCCACCGGCGACACCTTCCGCAAGATCGCCCAGGCCTACAACCTCGACCTGCTGGTGCATCACGCCAACGTGCAATTGCGCCAACTGGTGCGGCGCTATCGCCTCAAGCGCGGCGGCAGCATGCTCGGCCTGCTGGTGATGGACACCGAGATGGGCGACGAGCTGCGTTCGGTGCACTCATTGTCCGGCGGGGAAACCTTCCTGGTGTCGCTGGCCCTGGCCCTGGGCCTGGCCTCGATGGCTTCGAGCACTTTGAAAATCGAATCGCTGTTCATCGACGAAGGTTTTGGCAGTCTCGATCCCGAATCCCTGCAACTGGCGATGGACGCCCTCGACGGCCTGCAGGCACAAGGACGCAAGGTCGGGGTGATTTCCCACGTGCAGGAAATGCATGAGCGGATTCCGGTGCAGATTCAGGTGCGTCGCCAAGGCAACGGGCTGAGCACCCTGGAGGTGAAATGAACAGGCTGTATTCCTTCCGCCGCTGCCCTTATGCCATGCGGGCACGCATGGCGCTGCACTATAGCGCGGTGCCATTGACCATCGTGGAAGTCAGCCTCAAGGCCAAGCCGCCGCAGATGCTCGCGCTTTCAAGCAAAGGCACGGTGCCGGTACTGAGTGCCGATGGCCGGGTGATCGACGAAAGCCTGGAGATCATGACCTGGGCACTGGCGCAGAACGATCCCGAGGACTGGTTGCTCAAGGACAACCCTGCCGCGCAATCAATGACCGCGACGCTGATCGAAGAAAACGACCAGGTGTTCAAGGTCAGCCTCAATCGCTACAAGTACGCCGAACGTTATCCGGAGCATTCCAGGGAGCACTACCGTGCTGAGGGGGAAGTGTTTCTGCGCAAGCTCGATGACTTGCTGCAACAGCAGCGCTATTTAGTGGCCGATCACCCAAGCCTGGCCGACATCGCCCTGATGCCCTTTGTCCGTCAGTTCGCCCACGTCGACCGCGACGGTTTCGCGCAGCTGCCGTATCGGCCGTTGCAGGCGTGGCTTGCGGGGATGATCGAGTCGGCGCTGTTCACGGCGATCATGGCCAAACAACCCGAGCCTCACTGACACTACAAGTCCTGTGGGAGCTGGCGCCGGCACAGCCGACATCGGCGGTGCCTGGCAGATCAATGCTGAATCTTGTGATCCAGCGCCGCATAGAAGTTGGCGCTCTGTTGCAGGTATTTCTGGGTGTAGGTCTGGGTGCCGGTTCGTTTGTCGTTGATCTCGACGCTGGCATTGGCTGGCAGCACCACGCTGGCTGAGATGGCGGACGCGGCGATGACGGAGAAGAGATTGAAGTTCATGGCGGTAACCCTCGTGTGCAGTTGGCTGGCTTGCCTGTGTAGGCCGTGAAGCAAACTTACGCCCGAGGGTCGGCGGGCTTGAAATCTTTTGTATCAGTAGCCGATATCACTGCGATTAATACAAGGGTGCAGGCCCCGCCAAGCGGGGCCTCAGGCTTACGGGCGGGACAGGAACTTGAGATCGCTGGGCGCATCGAGCGCCAGCTTCTGCACGGTTTTGCCCAGAAGGCCGCTCTGCGCGTCACGCTCGATGACGACGATCTGGTTGCTTTTCTGGTTGGCCACCAACACAAACCGGCCACTCGGATCGAGGCTGAACTCGCGGGGATGATCACCCTCCACCGAACGTCGTTGCAGCTCCTTGAGCTCGCCCGTGTTCGGGTCGATGGCAAACACCAGCAGCTCGTTGGCCGTACCGCGGTTGCTGACGTAGAGGAATTTGCCATCGGCAGAGGCATGCAAGGCCGCGGCGGCTTTTTTCGCCGCCGGCTGCCCTGCCGCCAGGTCCACCCGTTGGCGTTGGGTCAACGTGCCGTCCTGGTAGTCGAACACCGCGACTTGCGCGCTCATTTCCATGCTCAGGTAGGCATGCTTGCCATCGGCGGCGAACAGCAGGTGCCGTGGCCCGCTGCCGGGTGGCAACTGCACCGAGGCTGGAGTGGCGGCCGTCAGCGGATGCTCCGGATTGGCCTTGGGGTCGTAGCGGTAGACAAACACCTGGTCGGCCCCCAGGTCATTGGCAAACACGAACCGACCGTCCGGTGAAGACACCGTCGAATGCACGTGGGCCGACTGCTGGCGCTCAGGGTTGACCCGGCTTGCCGGATGGCTGCTCAGTTGCACCGGTGGCGACAAGCGGCCCTCGCGGCTGACCGGCAACACCGCCAGACTGCCACCCGGGTCGGCCGCCACCGAGTAGTTGCTGACGAACAGGTACTGGCCGTCGACGCTGAGGCTCGAATGAGTCGGCTCGTTGCCCAGGCTCTGCACCTGGTTGATCAGGCTCAGTTGCCGGGTCTTGGGGTCGATGGCCACACTGCTGACCCGCCCGACGACGTCGGCTTGTCCAGGGCCATTTTCGTTGACCACGAACAGTTGCCGCTGATCGCCGGACAAGGTCAGCCAGGAAGGGTTGGCGCTCTTGAACACTTGCAGCGGCGTCGCGTCGAGCTGACCGCTGCGGCTGTCGAACTGCAGGCGATAGATACCCTGGCTCTGGCCCTGGGTGTAACTGCCGACCAACAGCTCATGGGGCTCGGCGGGAGCGGCTTGCACCCCCATCGCGGCGAAGCTGCCGGCCATCAGGAGCGGCCAGAGGTTACGCATCCCCATGGTCTTCGCCTTCATCGTTGCTGCCACTGAATGCGCTCATGCACACCAGGCGGTGCTCGCCGGCGTCGCCGCGCAGGGTCCAGCTCTGCAGGTCGGCGTCGAACACGGCCGCCTGCACCTGGGCCAGGCTGAACACCCAATGCTTGGCCGCACGGCCATCCATGCACTCGATGTGCAACTGATCGTCCTCGTCCAGCGAGAAGTCGAAGGCGTGCAGGCCATCGATTTCCAGCATGTCGCAGGTTTCGAGAACGGTGAGCAAGGTATCGGTTGCAGCAGTCATGGCGATCAATCATCAAGTTGAAAGGCGCAATGATAGCGGCCATGGCCTTGCAACGCAGCGAACAGGCAAAAAAAACCGCAACCCTGGGGCTGCGGCTTTTTCACTTCAGGTCAAGATCAGTGGGCAAACAGCGAATTGCCCTTCTGCCCGGCCAGTTTCTCCGGCTTGATCAGGAACCGTGCCAGGGCTGGCAGCAGCCACAGGGCGCCGAACATGTTCCACAACAGCATGAAGGTCAGCATCAGGCCCATGTCGGCCTGGAACTTGATCGCCGA
Source organism: Pseudomonas kielensis (assembly GCF_014236655.1). Taxonomy (GTDB): domain Bacteria; phylum Pseudomonadota; class Gammaproteobacteria; order Pseudomonadales; family Pseudomonadaceae; genus Aquipseudomonas; species Aquipseudomonas kielensis. Next base: position 323,157 of record NZ_JACMYG010000003.1, on the reverse strand, counting down.
GAAGATCCAGGTGCACACGCCGATGGCCAGGCACAGGCCGGTGAACAGTACCGCCTTGCCGGTGGATTTGAGCGTCTGGTAGTAGGCCTCTTGCAAAGGCAGGCCGGCACGCAGGAAGCTTTCCAGGCGGCTGTAGATGTAGATGCCGTAGTCCACGCCAATCCCCACCCCGAGCGCCACTACCGGCAAGGTCGCGACCTTCACGCCGATGCCCATGAAGGCCATCAGGGCGTTGCCGAGCACCGAGGTCAGCACCAGCGGCAGGACGATGCACAAGGTCGCCGCCCAGGAACGGAAGGTGATCATGCACATGGTGGCCACACAGAGGTAGACCAGGATCAGGATGGTCAGCTCCGACTCCTTGATCACCTCGTTGGTGGCCGCCTCGATCCCGGCGTTACCGGCGGCGAGGATGAATTCCAGGCCGTCCTTGTTGTTCTCCTTGGCGAACTCCTGCACCGCATGCACCGCACGGTCGAGGGTTTCGGCCTTGTGGTCGTTGAGGAACACCAGCACCGGCGCCAGGGAGCAGCTGTTGTTGTACAAGCCGTCGGCGCGGGCGATGGAGTTGTTCAGCACGTCCGGGTTACGCGACAGGGTTTCCCATTTCAGGTTGCCCTCGTTCATGCCCTTGATCATCTGCTTGGAAACGGTCACCAGGGAAATCGCCGACTGCACGCCCTCGGTGTTCTGCATCTTCCACATCAGTTCATCGATCGGCGCCATGGCCTCGTAGCGCGAGCAGCCTTCGGCCTTGGTCTTGACCATCACCACCAGCACGTCGGAACTGGTGGAATAGTTGTTGATGATGAAGTTGTTGTCCTTGTTGTAGCGCGAGTCCGGACGCAGCTCCGGCGCGCCCTGGTCGAGGTCGCCGATTTTCAGGTTCTTGCTGTACCACAGGCCACCACCGAAGGCGATCAGGGCGATCAGGATCGACACCGGCGCGACCTTGGAGCTGGCGAAGTTCGACAGCAGGCGCCAGAACGGGTGTTCGCGGGTCGCGTCTTTCTTGCTTTTGGCGATGGCACGCTTGCTGATGCCGACGTAGGAAATCGCCACCGGCAACAGGATCAGGTTGGTGAACACGATCACCGCCACGCCGATGGAGGCGCCGATGGCCAGCTCACGGATCACCCCGATGTCGATGATCAGCAAGGTAATGAAGCCCACCGCGTCCGCCAGGATCGCGATCATGCCCGGCAGGAACAACTGGCGGAAGGTGCGCCGGGCGGCTGTCAGCGCGTTGTCGGCCTCGCTTGACTGCAAGGCGATACCGTTGATTTTCTGCACACCGTGGGAAATACCGATGGCAAAGATCAGGAACGGCACCAGCATCGAGTACGGATCCAGGCCGAACCCGAACGCATGCATCAGCCCCAGTTGCCAGATGACCGCCACCAGGGTGGTAATCAGCACGGCGATGGTGCTGCGCACGCAGTTGGTGAACCACAGCAGCAGGACCAGGGTGATGACAAAGGCCACACCGAAGAACAGCACCACCATGATCAGGCCATCGATCAGGTCACCGACCTTCTTGGCAAACCCGACGATGTGGATCTTGATGTTGGGGTTCTGCTTCTCGAACTTGTCGCGGATCTTCTCTTCCAGCTCATGGGAGAACTTCTGGTAGTCCAGCGCCAGCAGCTTGCCCTGATCTTGCGGGTCCGGGTAGGACTCCAGCAGCGGAATGTCGACGATGCTCGACTTGAAGTCGTTGGACACCAGGCGCCCGACCTGGCCGGACTTGAGCACGTTGTTGCGCAGCAGTTCGAGGCTGTCGGCCGAGCCGTTGTAGCTCTGCGGGATCACTTCGCCGCCGGCAAAACCTTCCTCGGTCACTTCGGTCCAGCGCACGCTGGGACTCCACAGCGACTTGAGGCCCGAGCGATCGACGCCGGAGATGTAGAACACCTCGTCGTTGATCTGGCGCAGGGTCTCCATGTATTCCTTGGAGAAGATGTCACCGTCGGTGGCCTCCACCGAAATCCGCACGGTGTTGCCCAGGTTCGCCAGGTCGTTGCGATGCTCCATCATTTTTTCAATGAACGGATGCTGCAGCGGGATCATCTTTTCGAAGCTGGTGGAAGGCCGGATGAGCGTCGCCTGCCAGAACAGGAAAATGCTCACCAGCAGGCAGATCACGATGACTGCCGGGCGGTTGTTGAAAATCAGGCGCTCGAGAAACGTCGCCTTGTCTTGGTTATGACTGCTCATGGATGTCATTTCTCCGCCTTCTTATTATTTGCCCGGCTCATTTGTTCAGTTCTGCGCCGGTTGGCGAAGTGGCGCGAACGCCGCCCTGTCCGACCAAAATCAGATTGCCGTTGCCTGCCGCCGTCACGCCCGCCACCGAGATCCGGTCCGGGCGATTGAACACACTGAAGGTCTGCCCGTCGTCATTGCTGCGCACCACGCTGCCGCCGTTGCCGACGATCACGATCGAGCCATCCTCGAGCAAGGTGGCGCCAGACAGGCCGAATTCCAGGGCGCCGCGCGCGGCCTTGAGTTCGACCGGCTCCCAGGTGCTGCCAAAATCGCTGGAGCGGAACAGGTTGCCGCGCAAGCCGTAGGCCAGCAGCGTCGATGGCTGGGCGGTGCCGATGGCCCCGAACAGCGAACCTTCGTAAGGGCCTTCGACCCGTTCCCAGGTCTGACCCCAATCGGCGGAGCGGAACATGCTGCCCTGCTCGCCGACGATGAACAGGCCGGCATCCTTGACCGCGGCAATGGCGTTGAGGTGGTACTGGTCTTCGTTGTCGAGGCGATCGCTGACGTCGTCCCAGGTTTTCCCGGCGTCGGTGGTTTCCAGCAGCGCGCCATAGGCACCCACGGCAAAGCCGTTGCTGGCGTCCTTGAACCAGACGTCGAGCAACGGCGCTTCGCGCTTGAGGTCTTCGAACTGCTTGGTCCAGGTCACACCGCCGTCGGCGCTGGCGAGGATCTGTGCATCATGACCGACGGCCCAGCCATGCTGGTCATCGACAAAGAACACCGAGGTCAGCAACTGCCGCGAAGGCACCTTGGCCTGGGTCCAGGTGCTGCCCTGGTCGTCGGAATAGAGAATGTGCCCACGGTCACCGACCGCGATCAGCCGTTTGCCGGCATGCACGACATCGAGCATCAAGCCCTTGGCGGACTTGGCCGATTCAATGGAATAGACCGTATCGACGGCTGGCGCGGCATTCGCCAGGGCCGGCGCCGACAGGACCGCAGTGCCCAACAGCGAGAGCGCTGTAGCCAGCAACGCGAATCTGCGTAGTGCCGGCGGGCGGCCAATACCCACACCCATGACAGGCTCACTCATAGACCTTTCCCCCATTATTATTGTTAGGTCGTTCAACCTTTAAGGGCGCCGTGCGGGGCGTGCTACCGGATGGCCGGATTCAGCGCTTGGCTGAAACCTGCAATCTAGAGCCCCTTCTCGGAAGCTGGCCTATCCTATCCAGCTTTAGAATCGCCTGACAATCGACGCCACGTTATGTTTTGTTAACCTGGGGAGTAAGGGTAGGCGCTGAATGGCAGGGCATCAGTGCCCATGATGAAAAAAGGCCACGAACGTGGCCTTGAGATATTTGTGGTTTTGGGGTGCCTGCATGTTTTGCATGCAGCCACCCCGCCCGCTCCTGCCTAGGCCAGGCTTTTGCTGACCACCTCGAACACGTCGCTGGACAGCTCGCCCGAGGCACGGATGCGTTCCAGTTCGGCTTTCATCAGCGCCTGGCGGGCGCTGTCGTATTTGCGCCAGCGGGTCAACGGCGCCAGTTGGCGCGAAGCGATCTGCGGGTTGAAGCCGTTGAGTTCGATCACCAGGTCGGCGAGGAAGCGATAGCCCGACCCGTCGGCGGCGTGGAAATTGATCAGGTTCTGCCCGGCGAACGCCCCTACCAGGGCCCGTACCTTGTTCGGGTTCTTGAGGTTGAACGCCGGGTGTTCCATCAATTGCCGCACACGTTGCAAGCCACCGGGCAAGCCGCTGCCGGCCTGGACGCTGAACCATTGGTCCATGACCAGCGGGTTGTCCTTGAAGTGCTCGGCGAAGCTCGCCAGGGCCTTGGCCTTCTCGGCCTCGAACGGCGAATTGACCAGCACGGCCAGCGCGGTCAGGCGCTCGGTCATGTTGTCGCAGGCCTCGAACTGTTCGAGGGTCGCGGCCAGGACTTCAGGCTTGGCGCTGAGCATCAGGTAGGACAAGGCGATGTTCTGCAGGCTGCGCCGGGCGAAGTGCTCAGCCTCAGCGACATAGGGCGTCTGCCGGGACAGCTCGCGATTGGCCTGGTAACGCAGCCACAGCCCTTCGAACAGTTGGTCGGCCAGCTGTTTGCGGGCAAATTCGCGGGCGGCATGAATCGCCTCGACGTCCGCCACTTCGCTGATTTCAGTCAGGTAGGCTTCGCTCGGCAGCGAGAGCATTTCGGCGACCATGGCCTGGTCCAGGTCCGGGTCGGCGAGCACGCTGCGCAGCGCTTCGATCAAGCGATGGTCGAGGGCCAATGCCTGCCCCGCCTGGTGCTGGCCGATCAGTTCCTGCAGCACTTGCACCGACAGTTGCTGGCCGGCTTCCCAACGGTTGAAGCCGTCGCTGTCGTGCTGCATCAGGAACATCAATTGGTCGCGGTTGTACGGGAAGCTCAGTTTCACCGGTGCCGAGAAGCCACGCAGCAAGGACGGCAGCGGGTGTTCGGCGATGTCGAGGAAGGTGAAGGTCTGTTCGGCTTCGGTCACCGACAGCACACGGGAGGTGCCACTGGCCGCCGCTTCGCCGCTCAGGCGCAGGGCAATCGCCGCGCCCTGGCGGTCCAGCAGGCCCAGTTCCAGGGGAATCACGAACGGCAGTTTCTGCACCTTGTCCGGGGTTTCCGGGCAGCTCTGGCGCACGGTCAGGCTGTAGGTCCGGGCGGCGGCGTCGTACGACTCGCTCACCGCCAGACGCGGCGTACCGGCCTGGCTGTACCAGCGCTTGAACTGGGTCAGGTCGACGCCGTTGGCATCTTCCATGGCCTTGATGAAGTCATCGCAGGTCACGGCCTGGCCATCATGGCGCTCGAAGTACAGGTCGCTGCCTTTGCGGAACCCTTCGTTGCCGAGCAAGGTGCGGATCATGCGCACCACTTCCGACCCCTTCTCGTAGACCGTGAGGGTGTAGAAGTTGGAGATCTCGATGAAGCTGTCCGGGCGCACGGCGTGGGCCATGGGGCCGGCATCTTCGGCGAACTGATGGGTACGCAGGTAGGCAACGTCCTCGATCCGCTTGACGGTGCGTGAATGCATGTCGGCGGAGAACTCGGCATCGCGGAACACCGTGAAACCTTCCTTGAGCGACAACTGGAACCAGTCGCGGCAGGTCACGCGGTTGCCCGACCAGTTGTGGAAGTATTCGTGGGCGACCACCGCTTCGACCCGCTGGTGGGCGGCATCGGTGGCGGTTTCGGCGCGGGCCAGCACGCAGCTGGAGTTGAAGATGTTGAGGCCCTTGTTCTCCATGGCCCCCATGTTGAAGTCGTTGACTGCCACGATCATGAAAATGTCCAGGTCGTACTCGCGACCGTAGACTTCTTCGTCCCAGCGCATGGACTTCTTCAGGCTGTTCATCGCGTGCTGGCACTTGTCGATGTTTTCCGGCTCGACATAAATGCGCAGGGCAACGCTGCGTTGGGTCATGGTGGTGAAGGTGTCTTCGACGCACCACAGGTCACCGGCCACCAGGGCGAACAGGTAGGCCGGTTTCATGAACGGGTCTTCCCAGGTCGCCCAGTGCCGGCCGTCTTCGCCCGGCCCCGAGGCAATCGGGTTGCCGTTGGACAGCAGCACCGGGTAGCTGTGCTGCTCGGCGCTGACCGTGGTGGTGAACTTGCTCATCACGTCCGGGCGGTCGAGGTAATAGGTGATCTTGCGAAAGCCCTCGGCCTCGCACTGGGTGCAGAACATGCCGCTGGACTTGTACAGGCCTTCCAGGGCGGTGTTGGTTTGCGGGTGGATACGCACGCTGGTATCGACCGTGAAGCTGGCGCTGGTGGGGTGCAGGGTCAGGTGGCTGTCGCTCAACTGATAGTCGGCCGGGGTCAGCGTGATATCGCCCAGGGCCACCGACAGCAGTTCCAGCTGCTGGCCGTCGAGCACCAGCGGCGGCAGGCCGGCGCCTCGGGCGGGGTTGCGGCGCATCACCAGTTGCGCATGGACCAGGCTGTGGTCCTCGAACAACTCGAAGGTCAGGTGCGTCTCGTCGATCAGGTACTCAGGCGCCTGATAGTCCTTCAGGTAAATCATCTTCGGTTGTTCGGTGCGCATGGCTCGAATCCTTCTACTGATGCACGGCGAGCTGGTAGGCCGTGTATTTACGAATATTGATCACGCCCGTGTCGAAGATCAGGTACTGGCCCTTGATCCCCATCAGCGTGCCTTCGGCAATCGGGTTCTTGTCCAGGTTAAAACTGACAATCTTCGCCGGGTATTGTTGCACCGGGTAATGGATCTCCAGCGGCTCGACATCGGTCACCGGCTGGATTGCCTGCAAGCCGAAACGCTCCTGCAGGCCCAGCAGGCCCTCGGCACAGCTGGCAAACAGTTGATCGCGCACCCCGGCCAGGTCGACCGAGGGTGCTTCGCCCTTGAGCAAGGCGCGCCAGTTGGTCTTGTCGGCCACCTGGCTGCGGAACAGGTCTTCGACAAAACCCGACTGCTGGCGGGTCGACACCCGCATGATGGGCAATGCCTGGCGGGCGCCCTGGTCGATCCAGCGGGTCGGCAACTGGGTGGCACGGGTGATCCCGACCTTGACCCCGGAGGAGTTGGACAGATACACAATGTGATCGGTCATGCAGAACTGCTCGCCCCAACTCGGCTCGCGGCAGGTGCCGGCGTCGTAGTGACAGCGTTCCGGGCTCATGATGCAGACGTCGCACTGCGCCAGCTTGGTCATGCAGGGGTAGCAGTAACCCTGGCTGAAGCTGGTCTTGGTCTTGCGTCCACAATGGCTGCAGTGGATCGCCCCCAGGTACTCCAGGCGCAGTGTGCTGCCGATCAGCGGGTTGACCGGCACCTCGGCATCACCCAGGCGAAACGCGTATTGCACCGCCGACGCGTCGAGGCGCGCCGACATTTTACTGATTGCACCGCGGCCAATCTCGATCAATGGATGGCATCCGACTTGAACAGGATATTCGGCACTTCAATCGACTTGGAGCTGCATTCCTGCGGGCCCATGTAGCCGGTGCGCTGGTCTTCGGGCAGGTTCTGCACTTCCCAGGCAATCATTGCCTGCAACGACAGTTCACGCTGCTCGGCGGTGAGTTTGCCGCCGTCGGACCACTTGCCGATCTCCACCGCCAGTTTCAGGCTCTGGTAGATCTCGGGGGTGATGTTGTTGATCATTTCGTTAAAAGAGGACATCAGGGTCTCCGTGCTCTTCATTCACTAAACAGATTAGAGGGCTGTTCTACGGCGACTGTACAAGCCGCCCAACAAACCCGTGGCGCACCCGACGAGTAACCCGCCGACGTGGGCCGCATTGGCGATTTCGCCGAAGCCGATCAGCGAGATCAGCCCGGACAGACAGAGCACCAGCCACACCAGCATCATCACCAGCACGCCACGGGGCAGGCGATACGCCGGGTTCGGCGCCAGCCATTGGTAGATCCAGCAGTGGCCAAGCAGACCGTACAGCACCCCGGACAGGCCGCCGAACAGCCCCGGGCCGCCGAAGAAATACTGGGCGTAGTTCGACACCAGGCTAAATAGCAGTGTCAGCCCCAACAGGTTGATGCCGCCCTGGCGCGCTTCGATGCGCCGCCCCAGTTCCCAGTACCACATGCCGTTCATGGCCACGTGGAGGAAACCGAAGTGGATCAGCATCGGCGTTACCAGGCGCCACCACTGCCCCGCCGCCAGGCTGTCGGCCAGGGGGGTGAAATGGATGTACTCGCCCACTACGCGAAACTGCAGGAAGGTGAACCAGCGCATCGTATCGAGGTTGGCCCCCAGAAGGGTAATCGCGCCGACGATCAGGGTCAGCAGCAGCACAAAGGCGGTCATGGGGCTGGCGCGCAGTTGCGCAACAAAACCCGGGCGCTGGGATTTCGCCTGGGGTGGCAGGTCCAGTTGTTGATCAGGGTCGCCCGCCGGAAACCGCTCATACAGTGCGCGCACGTCTTCGCTGACGGCGTGCGGCACCCAGAGCACCTGCTGGCCCGCCTCCTCGCTGACCCGGTGGGGCACCTGCATGCGTTGCAGCAGTTTGACAAAACCGCTGAGGTCCACGCTCAAGGGCAGACGTAATACAGCAACAGCACTCATTGCAGGGCCTCCGGCCGTTCGACATCGACCCAGACGAATTTGCGCGGGTCGAGACGGGTTTCCTGGTCAAGTCGATAGGCAACCAGCTTGCCGCACAGCACTGCGCTGTAGTCCAGGCATGCCAGGTTCTGGCGGATGGGCGCCGGTTTGCCGCTGCGCCAGTAATGGCCGACGAACAACAACGGCTCGTCGATGCCGTAACGCAGCAGGGTGTTTTTCTCCACCGGGGTCAATGGCGTCTTGGCCACAGGTTCGGGCAAGGCGTCCGGCTGGAACACGATGTCACCGTAGGTCTGCGGGTCGTCTTCCCAGAACTTGGTACGGAAGAACGAACGCGTCAGGCCATCGCCGCTGGTCATGGTCAAGCCATGGGGCAGGCGCATGTCGGTGCCGCGCAACAGGCGATCGAAGGCCATGCAGGCGAAGCTGCCGCTCACCGCCGCCGCCTGGACGAAGTGTTCATCCACGCAACCATCGGGGTGCTGGCGGCGCAGCAGGTCGATCAAGGCGCCGTCCCAGCAGGCGTGCACCACGCGGAAACGCCCGGCATCGACAAACAGCGGCATCTCGTAGAACCATTGGAGGAAGTCGTGCCAGTCACCGGGGTGATGGGCAAACTGGCTCAGGGTTTCATCGATCAGGCGCGCGTGGCGCGGGGTGTGCTCGCGCACGTACTGCTTGCCGCTGCCCGGTGGGGCCGGTGTGCTCCAGCCCAGCGCGTTGAACTCGTGGTTGCCCATGATGCACAGCGCCTGCCCCGCCTCGACCATGTCGTGCACCAGGTGCAACGCCTCACGGATGCGCGGGCCACGGTCGATGACATCGCCCAGGAACACCGCCATGCGTGACGGATGACGCCACACGCCACCCAGCTTGTGGTACCCGAGTCGGTCCAGCAGATGCTCAAGGGTATGAGCGCAACCGTGCACGTCACCGATCAGGTCGTAGCTACGCGCGGGATCGAGCATCAGTCGCCTCCACCACCCAAACGGCTGCCCCAGCCAAGCTTGGTCCGGCAGACTTCGTAGTAGTTGTGGTCCAGTGGGTGGATCAGCCGCAACTTCTGCGCCTTCTTGCTGATGGTGATGGTGTCGCCGGGCGCGCAGGTAAAGTGATTCTGCCCATCACAGGACACCTGCGGGTAAATCTGCATATCCTTGGACACGACGATTTTCAGCTCACTGTTGCCATCGACCACGATCGGCCGTCCGGACAAGGTATGGGGGTACATCGGCACAATCACAATGGCATCGAGCTTGGGATGCATGATCGGGCCGCCGGCCGACAGCGCGTAGGCCGTGGAACCGGTGGGCGTGGCGACGATCAGGCCGTCGGCCTTCTGGCTGCAGACGAACTGGCCGTCGATGTACAGCTCGAACTCGATCATCCGCGTCGACTTGCCGGGGTGCAGCACCACGTCATTGAGGGCGTCGCCCTGGCCGATCGCCTCGGCATGGCGGCGCACTTCGGCCTGGAGCAGGAAACGGTTTTCCACCAGGTAGTGGCCGTCCAGCACTTCGGCGACCTTGACTTCCAGCTCGTCGGGACGGATATCGGTGAGGAACCCCAGGTTGCCACGGTTGATCCCCAGCACCGGGATGTTATGCCGCGCCAGCGCCCGTGCGGCGCCCAGCAGGCTGCCGTCACCGCCGACCACAATCACCATGTCGCAGACTTCGCCGAGCATCTTGCGCGACGAGGTCTGCAGGCCGTGGCCGGGCAGGACTTCGGCGATGGTGTCTTCGAGAATCACGTGCAAGTGCCGGTCAAGCAGGAATCTTTTCAGTCGGCGAACGGTATCCAGCACCTGGGAACTGCCCAGGCGACCGATAATGCCGATATTGCGAAATTGCTCCATGGGGCTCCTGCGGGGGTCTGCGACGGCGAAAACCACGATTATGGGCGAAAGCGCTGCGTAGACAAAATCCTTTCAGCCGGGACTTTAGAAGCTATGCTCGCAAAATGATCCTGTTCCCCGATTTGCTCGCCCTGCCCCGCCAGTTGCACCACCCGCACGTGCGCGACCTGGCGTGGGTGATTCTCGCCCCGCCGATGCTCAGCGCCACGCCTTGGCCACAACGCCATCCGCTGGCCGGCAGCGACTGGGTGCGCGATCCGCAGCGCCTGGAACACTGGCTGCGCCAACTCGACCGTGACAGCCACGCACTGGTGCACTGGTTGTCCCAGGCGCGCACCCGGCGCCTGGGCCTGTATTACGAGCGGCTGTGGCAGTTTGCCGTGGAGCATGCGCCGGGGATCGAGCTGATTGCCGCCAACCTGCCGATCCGCCGCGAAGGTCATACCCTGGGTGAACTCGACATGTTGCTGCGCGACCGCGACGGCGTGCACCACCTGGAGTTGGCGATCAAGCTCTACCTTGGCCCGCAACTCGGCAACGGCCAGGATCCCGCCCAGTGGCTGGGCCCCGGCTGCCATGACCGGCTGGACCTGAAGCTGGCGCACCTGAGCCAGCACCAGTTGCCGATCTCCGCGCGCCCAGAGAGCCGCGCGGCCCTGGCGGCCCTGGATATCGGGGCTTTCAGCGCCAGACTGTGGCTCGGCGGCTATCTGCTGTACCCCTGGCCGGGGCACGCCGAACCGCCGGCCGGTGCCCACCCGCAACACCTGCGCGGCAGTTGGCTGCACCAGAAGGACTGGCCGGCCTTTGTTGCACAACGCCCGGCCGGGCGCTGGGTGTGCCTGCCCCGCCACGCCTGGCTGGCGCCGGCGCACTACAGCGCCGACCAGACCTGGCGCCAGGAACAACTGGACACCTGGCTGGCTGAGCTGCACCCCATGGCGCCGGCACAGTTGATGGTGCGCCTGAGCGAGAATCTCCAGGGCGACTGGGAGGAAGCCGAACGGTTGTTTCTGGTATCTGATTTGTGGCCGAACGTTCCGGGGGCGAGCTGAGAGGTGCGGTGGTTGGGCAGCCCCCATCGCTGCTCTAAACCGACAACCGCACCGCCAACGCCGCCAGGGTCAGCAACAGCACCGGCAACGTCAGCACAATCCCGACCTTGAAATAGTAGCCCCAGCCAATCTGGATGTTCTTGCGTTGCAGCACATGCAACCAGAGCAAGGTCGCGAGGCTGCCGATGGGGGTGATTTTGGGCCCCAGGTCGCTGCCGATCACGTTGGCGTAGATCATCGCCTCCTTGACCACCCCGGTGGCCTGGCTGGCGTCGATCGACAAGGCGCCGATCAACACCGTCGGCAGGTTGTTCATCAGCGACGACAGCAACGCCGTCAGCAACCCGGTGCCCATGGCCGCGCCCCACACGCCGTACTGGGCGAACAGATCCAGCCAGCCGGCCAGGTAGTCGGTCAGCCCGGCATTGCGCAGGCCATAGACCACCAGGTACATGCCCAGGGAAAAAATCACGATATGCCACGGCGCTTCCTTCAACACCTTGCGCGTGGAAATCTTGTGCCCACGGGCGGCAATGGCCAGCAGCAGGGCCGCACACACCGCGGAAATCGCACTGATGGGGATCCCCAGCGGCTCCAGGGCGAAACACCCCAGCAGCAGAATCCCCAGCACCGCCCAACCGGCAAAAAAAGTGGCCCGGTCGTGAATCGCAGTCTTCGGATCGGCCAATTGCTCAGGGTCGTAACGCTGCGGAATGTCGCGACGGAAGTACCACAACAGCACCGCCAGGGTCGCGGCCACGGCCACCAGGTTGACCGGCACCATGACCGCGGCATACCGGTTGAAGCCAATGTGGAAGAAGTCGGCCGAGACAATATTCACCAGGTTCGACACCACCAACGGCAGGCTGGCGGTGTCGGCGATGAATCCGGCACCCATCACGAAGGCCAGGGTCGCCGTCGGCGAAAATCGCAGGGCCAGCAGCATGGAAATCACAATCGGGGTAAGGATCAGCGCCGCGCCGTCGTTGGCGAACAACGCCGAGACCAGGGCCCCGAGCAAGACCATATAGGCAAACAGCTTGCGCCCGCTGCCCTGCCCCCAGCGCGCCACATGCAGGGCCGCCCAGGCAAAAAACCCGGCTTCATCCAGCAGCAGGCTGATGATGATCAGGGCGACAAAGGTCCCGGTGGCATTCCAGATAATCTCCCAGACCAAGGGGATATCGCTCAGGTGCACCACGCCGCTGAGCAAAGCCAGCACCGCGCCGAGCATGGCACTCCAGCCGACGCCCAGGCCCTTGGGTTGCCAGATCACCAGGGTGATGGTCAGCAGGAAAATCAAAGAGGCGATCAGCATGCACAGCAACCTTCATGGGTGATGAGCAAGGCGATACGGGTGCGGGTGTCATCGGCCAGCGCCTTGAACACTTCGACGGGGTTGCAGGATGAGGACATGGAAGGAGCGTGCCTGGACAAACGAGGGGTGAATATATGGAATTTCGAATATTTGGTAAAGCACAGACTGTGCGGCAGCTACGGGAGCCGCGTTGGCCCCTGTAGCAGCTGTCGAGCAGCGCGAGGCTGCGTCAACGGCCGCAGGACGTTCATTCAACTTGGCAATACCGCCGCCGGGGTCGCTGCGCAACCCGGCGCGGCCTTCGGCAGCGGCTACAAAGCTCGGTCAGGATTTCTTGTGTTGCTCAACCCACTTGGCGTAGGCGTCGATGAAGCCTTGCAGGAATGGCCGGACTTTTTCCGAGAGTTTGCCCGCCTCATCAAAGGCCGATCCCGCGCCGCCCAGGTACGCTTCCGGCTGCTGCATGCACGGCACGTCGAGGAACACCAGGGACTGGCGCAAGTGGTGGTTGGCGCCAAAACCGCCGACCGCACCCGGCGAAACACTGATCACCGCGCCCGGCTTGCCGCTCCAGGCGCTCTTGCCGTAAGGCCGTGAACCGACGTCGATGGCGTTCTTCAAGGGTGCCGGTACCGAGCGGTTGTATTCCGGGGTCACGAACAGCACCGCGTCGGATGAGCTCACCTGATCGCGGAAAGTGCTGTAGGCTGCCGGCGGGGTGACGTCGATGTCTTCGTTGTAAAGCGCCAGATCACCAATTTCGACGATGTTCAAGCGCAGGTTGGCCGGAGCCAGTTCGGCCAGCGCCAGCGCGACCTTGCGGTTGATCGACTGTTTTCTCAAGCTACCCACCAGGACAGCAACCGTATAGACCTTGCTCATTGGAGATTCCCGACTATCTGGCTAAAGGAGCCTGTAGTTATAGATGATCCGATGCCATGTCAGGCGGTTGTTGCGCTGTTATCGCGGCAAAACACTATTTTTTTTCCTGTAGGAAAACTTACCAAGCTTATCGACGGTCTACAGAACCGCAAATTGAGTGACTTATCTCCAGAGGTTCTAAGCAGATGGCAGCAGTACTCGTCGGACAATTCCATGCAAGAGACGCAGAGGGCCGTGTCTATTCGGTGCATGAGTTCCAGGATTCCACCCCGTCGGCAGACGGTTTCAGCAGCAGCGCACCCGTGACCACCTACAAGCTGGCCATCGGTGATCGGGTCAACAAACTCGACGGCAATGAATTTGTACTGGTGCAATCGGGCGTCACCATCATTCGTGAACCGGACGCCAACGTCGCCTCTTGAGCCCGCCGTCATGAGCTGAAGTCAACGTCACGGACTTGGGTTAGGATTCAGCCACTACCCCTCACCGGCTGAACATGGACTTCACGCATGCGTCTACGCCATATCGAAGTGATTCAGGCACTCCTGCAAACCAGCCATCTAGGCACCGCTGCCGAGATGCTGCAATTGCCGGTGGCCGCGATCGAGGGGATGTTGCGCGAGGCCGAGGATCATCTCGGCTTCATGCTGTTTGCCAGCGTGCGTGGGCGCCTGCAGGCGACCCGCGAAGCTCGCCAGTTGCAAGTGCAGATAGCCCGCGTGTACGAAGCCTTCGAGCCTGTGCAACGCCTGGCCGACAGCCTGCGACAGTACCAGGCCCCGCCATTGCGGGTGATCTGCACCCCGCCCCTGGCCCAGCAACTGGTGCCCCAGGGACTGGCGAGCCTGCGCCGACGGTTTCCCGATGCCCCCTGCTCGCTGCACAGCCAACCCACCCGCGACATCGTCAGGAGCCTGCTGCTGCGCGAAAGCGACCTCGGCTTGAGCCTGCATGACCCCGAGCACCCCGATATTCATTGCCAGCTCCTGGCCCAGGGCAAGCTCCAGCTCCTGGCTCCCCACGGCTGGCTGCAGCCGCGACAGAAGTACATCGGCGTGCAGGACCTGGCGGGCCAGTCATTGGTGGGACTGGAAGGCCACGACCCACTGAGCCCGCTGTTCGACAGCAAGTTGCAGGCGCTGCGCCCCGCCCCGGTGATTCACACCCGGGTGCAGACCCACCAGATGATGCGCAGCATGGTCGAGGCTGGCGAAGGCCTGGCCATCGTCGACCCCTTTACCGCCCTGGGGGCCAAGGCCGGCGGCCTGGACGTCTGCCCCCTGTCGCCGGCAGTGCCGATCAACCTGTATGCCCTGACCCTCAACCATGGGCTCGCCACTGCGGCAGTGAGCGCACTGCTGGAGATCATCAAGGCACAAGCCGAGGCGATGCTGGCGGGCTGATCGGCGGCTCCAACGGGTCAGCAAACAGGCGGTACCAGAACAACGCCACTTCCGCCGTCTGCGGGTCGATGCCGCGATACCGCAGGTGATCGATGCCGCCAATCACATACCCGCACCGCTCATACAGCCGACAGGCGCCCAGGTTGTTGTTCTGGGTTTCCAGCATGATCCCCGGCAGCTTCTTCTTGCGACTCCAGAACTGCGCCACGTCGAGCAACGCCTTGGCCACGCCATGACGCCGCGCCGGCGCATGCACGGCCAGTTCGTCGATATGGGCAAAGCCGTTCCAGTTGGTGCTGACCACGATGTGCCCCACCGGCTGGTCATCGAGGAAGGCCATGAAAATCGCACTGTCGACGGCGTTGTGGAAACTGGCGAACTCCTCGGGGTCGATGCCGTAGCACTTGCGATAAGGCGTGATGGGGTGCAGCGGCCACGCCGCCACCGGGGTATCGAGTTGGGCACTGGCGTAGGCCCTGACTTCAAAACTGAAGTCGCTGCCCCAGATGTACGCGGCAAAGCCCTGGTCAGCGACACGCACTGCCAGGCCCGGGTATTTGGGGTTGATGACCGGTTGCATACTGGGAAACATCCTCACATCCTGATGCAATCGACGGTGTAGCACCGGCCATTGCCCTCGTCTTCATGTTGCAGGCCGTGCACATCGGCGACGAAACCCGGGAAACTGTGGTCAAACGTGCGGGCAAACGCCAGGTAATCGATGATCGAGCGAGTGGCCTCGGTAAAGCGCTCACCTGGCATGATCAAAGGGATCCCCGGCGGGTACGGTACCAGCATCACGGCGGCGATGCGCCCTAGCAGTTGTTCAATGGGCACCGCCTCGACTTCACCACGGACCAGTTGATCGTAGGCGTCGGCCGGTTTCATCGCGACTTCCGGCAGCACCGTGTACATGCGTTTGAGGTGCTTGGCCGTGGCGTTGCTGCGATAACAGGCGTGCAGTTGGTCGCACAGGTCGCGCAAGCCCATTCCCTGATAACGGGCGCCGTCCTGTTGCGCCACACAGGGCAGGCAGGTGGCGAGGCTGACGTTGGCATCGTAGCTGCGCTTGAACTCCAGCAACTCGGTGAGCAAGGTGCTCCATTTGCCCTTGGTGATGCCCATCGAGAACAGCACCAGGAACGAGTATAGACCCGTCTTCTCGACCACCAGGCCGCGCTCCCAGAGGAACTTGCTGACCACCGCCGCCGGGATCCCGCGCTCGCTCAAGGCACCGCCGGCGGTCAGGCCGGGCATCACCAGGGTCACCTTGATCGGGTCGAGCAGCACGTAGTCCTCGGCGATATCACCAAAACCGTGCCACTCGTCTTCGGGCAGCAACAGCCAGTCCGCGGTGGCGACCCGGTCGATGCCGGTCACCAGCGGCGGCTGCCAGATAGAGAACCACCAGTCATCGGCGCCAATGTGCTGGCGCAGGTTGGCCAGCGCCCGGCGAAAACTCAGGGCCTCATCGAACATTTCCTGCAGCAGCGAGCGCCCCGCCGGTCCCTCCATCATCGCCGACGCCACGTCCAGCGAGGCAATGATGCTGTACTGCGGCGATGTCGAGATGTGCATCATGAACGCTTCATTGAAACGGTCGCGGTCCAGTTGCCGGGCGCCACCGTCCTGCACATGAATCATCGAGGCCTGGCTGAAGGCCGCCAGCAGCTTGTGGGTCGAATGGGTGGTGAACACCAGCGGGCTGTCGGCCGAGCGCGAAGTGCCCATGCCGTAGCGCCCGGCGAAGAACTCATGAAAGGCCGCATAGGCGTACCAGGCCTCGTCAAAGTGCAGGACTTCGACGCTGTTGCCCAGGGTCTGCTTGATCAGCTCCGCGTTGTAGCAAAGGCCGTCGTAGGTCGAATTGGTGACCACCGCCAGCTTGACGTTGGGGGCACGGCCACGAGTCAGCGGGCTGGCGTCGATCTTGGCCTGGATCGATTCGCGGCTGAATTCGCTCAAGGGGATCGGGCCGATGATCCCCAGCTCGTTGCGCTCCGGGCACAGGTACAGCGGGATGGCCCCGGTCATGATGATCGAATGCAGCACCGATTTGTGGCAGTTGCGATCCACCAGCACCAGGTCGTCGCGGGCAACCATGGCCTGCCAGACGATCTTGTTGGCGGTGGACGTGCCATTGATCACGAAAAAGGTGTGATCGGCCCCGAAGTTGCGCGCGGCCCGGGCTTCGGCTTCGGCCAGGGGACCGGTGTGGTCGAGCAGCGAACCGAGCTCGGGCACCGAGACCGAGAGGTCTGAGCGCAAGGTGTTTTCCCCGAAAAACTGGTGGAAGGCCTGCCCGACCGGGCTCTTGTGATAGGCAACGCCCCCACCGTGCCCCGGTGTGTGCCAGGAGTAGTTGGAGTCGGCGGTATGCTGCACCAGGGCCTTGAAGAACGGCGGCAGCAAGCCATCCAGGTAACTGCGGGCCGCCCGCGCCACCTGGCGTGCGAGAAAGGGCACGGTGTCTTCGAACAGATAAAGAATGCCGCGTAGCTGGTTGAGTTCGCTCATGGCGTCGGCCGGGGCGTTTTCCAGGGTGACCTGTTCGCCCAGGGCGAAGATCGGCAGGTTCGGTGCCCGGGCCCGGGCCACCCGGATCAACTCGGCCATGTTCTGCAGCAGGTGGGTGTTTTCACCCGCGCCCTCGGCGGCAATCAACATGCACGCCAGGCCGTGGTGAGTCGAGGCAACCAGCCGCCCCTCCGTGTAATCCACCGCCGATACCACGCTGAAACCTTCCTGCTCCAACTCCCGCGCGATACCCCGGACGCGGTCACCGGCAACCGTGTCGGCCTTGATATCGCGGTGAACGATGAGGACCGGGAACTTCAAGTCTTTGTACATGGGGCTTGGCGTCCTGAAGCGGCGGACCATGGTCTGCCAATACACTCAGGGTAGAGGGTTGCGGCCCATGTAGCGAGCGATGCACCGGAACCTACGGGCAAACGGTATGGCTGATACGAGAACACCATGAACCCGGCACAAAAGCCCGCACAATCCATGGGTACGCCGCCCCCACAGGGTCGGCGCTACTTCCTCAGCCCAGGGCTTTGGCTTCGGCCAGTTGGGTCCACAGCGCGGGAGCGCCGGCGGACTTGGCGATGATTTCCAGGCGTGCGGCATGCTCGGCCAGTTCGGCTTCGCTGGCACGAATGATCCGCGCCGGGGTGCGGTCTGCCGGCAGGCGACGGATTTCGCTGGCCTGGCTGCCCGAGCCATCGCCCGAACCATTACCGTCAGACGCATTGCCAGCCAGCGACAGGCTGGTCTGGCCGCCGGTCATGGTCAGGTAGACGTCGGCAAGGATCTCGGAGTCGAGCAAGGCGCCGTGCAGCTCACGGCCGGAGTTGTCGACGCCATAACGTTTGCACAGGGCATCGAGGCTGTTGCGCTGCCCGGGGTGACGCTCCCGGGCCATCATCAGGGTGTCGAGGATCGAGCAGTGCTGGGTAATATCCGCCCGGTCGTGCTGGCCCATCAGGGCAAATTCGTTGTTGATGAAACCAACGTCGAACGCCGCGTTATGGATGATCAGTTGGGCGCCCTTGATGAACTCAAAGAACTCATCGGCCACTTCAGCGAAGCGCGGCTTGCCCACCAGGAACTCGTTGGTGATGCCGTGGACGCCAATCGCGCCCTCGTCACTTTCCCGGTCCGGCTGCAAATAGACGTGGAAATGCCGGCCCGTCAGACGTCGACCGAGCAACTCGACGCAACCGATCTCGATGATCCGGTGCCCGTCGGTCACCGGCATGCCGGTGGTTTCGGTGTCGAGCACCACCATCCTCTGAGCCATCTGTGTACACCCCTTCTGCGTAGCATTTTGCGTAGGGCGGCGATCTTAACACAGAGCTGCAAGGCGCAGCCCTGTGGCAGTTGCAGGCCTCAGCCCTGGTCGCCGCCGCCCACCGGCATCACCAGCCCGGTGATGTAGGCCGCGGCGTCGGACGCCAGGAACAGGATCGGTTCGACCTGTTCGTCAATGGTGCCATAGCGCTTCATCAGGCTGCTGTCGACGGTCTGGTCGACGATCTGCTGGTACCAGACCTGCTCCTGCGGGCTCTGCTCGGCACTGTTACGCGGGATTCGCCGCGGTGGTGCTTCGGTGCCGCCAGGGGCGGTGGCATTGACCCGGATCCCGCGCCCGGCGGTTTCGAAGGCCAGGCACGCCGTCAGTGCGTTGACCCCGCCCTTCGCCGCGCCATAGGGCACCCGATTGACGCTGCGGGTGGCGATGGACGAGACGTTGACGATCGCCCCACTGCCCTGCTCCAGCATGTACGGCAGTGCGGCATGACAGCACCACAAGGTCGGAAACAACGACCGCCGGACCTCCGCCTCGATCTGCGGCGCCTCGTAGTGCTCGAACGGCTTGGCCCAGATGGTGCCGCCGACGTTGTTGATCAGGATGTCGAGACGCCCGAAACGCTCGACCGCAGCCTGCATCACCCGGTCGCACTCGGTGTATTGTTCAAGGTCGGCGGTGAGGGTCAGGACTTCGCAGTGTGCGCCCAGTTGCTCCTGCAACTCGAACACCAGCTCAGAGCGATCGACCAGCACCAGGCGCGCGCCTTCAGCCGCCATGCGCTCGGCGACCCGACGCCCGATGCCCTGGGCTGCGCCAGTGACCAGCGCGACTTTTTCGTGGAATCTGTGCATTTCCAATCCTCAAGACGGTGTGACTGACCCCAAAGGGGATGGGGTGGCGGCCTGAGCCTGTCAGGCAGCACTGGCGGCAAATTTCTCGTAGTAAAAGTTCTTTGGCGCAATGCCCTGCTCGCGAATGTACTGGCTCACCGCCTCGACCATCGGTGGCGGGCCACAGAGGTAGACGTCAACGTCGCCATCGTTCAAATGCCGGGGTTCGATGTGCTGGGTCACGTAGCCCTTGAGCGGGTGCGCGCTGTCCGGGTTGGCCACGCAGGAACTGAAGCTGAAGTTGGGGATGCGCGCGGCCAAGGCTTGCAGGCGATCGAGCTCCACCAGGTCAAAATCGTTGGTCACCCCGTAGATCAGGTGCAATGGGTGGGCGCTGCCCTGGTCGGCGATTTTTTCCAGCATGGCGGTAAAGGGCGCCAACCCCGTGCCGCCGGCCAGCAGCAGCAACGGCCGCTGGATCTCGCGCAGGTAGAAGCTGCCCAGGGGGCCCGCCAGGCTCATGCTGTCGCCGGCCTTGGCGATGCCGGTCAGGAAACTGCTCATCAACCCACCCGGGACATTGCGGATCAGGAAGCTGACCTCACCGTCACGCTGCAGCGAGCTGAATGAATAGGCCCGGGTCTGCTCGCTGCCGGGAATGCCCAGGTTGACGTATTGCCCCGGCAGGAACGCCAGCTTGCTCAGGGCCTCGCCCTTGATCGACAGGGCAATGGTGCTGTCCGACAACTGCCGTACCTGACTGATGGCGGCACTGTAGCTGGCCTGCTGGGTGCGGCAGACGTCGGACGAGGCCGGCACCCGCACCACGCAATCGCTCTGGGCACGCATCTGACAGGTCAGGACAAACCCCTGCTCGGCCTCTTCGGCCGTCAGCGCGTCTTCGATGTATTCCTCGCCCAGGTCATAGCGCCCGGCCTCGGCAAAACACTTGCAGGTCCCGCAGGCGCCATCGCGGCAATCGAGCGGGATGTTGATGCCCTGGCGGTAGGCGGCATCGGCCACGGTCTCACCGGGGTTGGCGTCGACAAAGCGGGTGACGCCGTCTTCAAAATTCAAAGCGATGGAATGGGTCATGACCGCGGCCTCACAAATGGTAGACATCGATGACCTGGCGAACGTAGTCGTTCTTCAGGATCACTTTCTTGGCCTTGATCAGCGGGCTGTCACCGCGCACGTCGAGGGTGTAGAAGCTGCTGCCGAAATAGCTGTCGACGGTCTTGTAGCGAAAACTCAAGGTGTGCCAGTTGAAGCGCACCTTGCACAGGCCGTCGTGCTGTTCGAGCAGCTCGATGTTGCTGATGTTGTGGGAGGTCCGGGTGTCCGGCACGCTGGCGCTGGAACGTTCGGTCTTGATGCGGAAGATGCGGTCTTCAAGGCCGGTGCGGTTGCCGTACCAGATCAGGGAAATTTCCCGCTGCGGGTCTTCGGTCAGTTCGTCGTTGTCGTCCCAGGACGGCATCCAGAAGCTGGCGTCGGCGGCGTAGAGTTCCAGCCAGTTGTCCCAGTCCTTGTCGTCGAGGTAGCGCGCTTCGCGGTAGAGAAAATCGCGCACAGTGTCGTAGGTCACGCTCATGCCAGTTCCTCCACCTTGATCAACGCCGACTGCTCGGCCTCCAGCGCCTTGAGCATGGTTTGCTGCCAGTATTTGTGTTGCAGCACGAACAGCCCTTCATCTTCGGTACGCACCCCACTGAGCAATGGGTGCAGGTCGATTTCCTTGGCCGCCTCGTCGGCGCCTTCGACCCAGTGCTCGGCGCCACGGGACATGTCGTTCCAGGCACTGGTGCTGCCCTGGTAGCCCATCTGGCAGGAGCGGAACTCTTCCAGGTCGTCCGGCGTGGCCATGCCGCTGACATTGAAGAAGTCTTCGTACTGGCGGATCCGGCTCGAACGGGCGGTGTCGCTCTCCCCTTTGGGGGCGATGCAGTAGATGGTGATTTCGGTGCGGTTGACCGAGATCGGGCGGGCAATGCGGATCTGCGAGCTGAACTGGTCCATCAGGTACACGTTGGGGTACAGGCACAGGTTGCGCGAGTTCTCGATCATCCAGTCGGCGCGCGCCTTGCCGAAGTCCCTGGCCAGTTCGTCACGGCGCTCGTACAGCGGACGATCCTCGGGGTTGGACCAGCGGGTCCAGAGCAGCATGTGGCCCTTGTCGAAGGAGTAAAAACCGCCGCCCTGCTTGGCCCAGGTGCCGGCGCTCATGGTCGGGTTCTCGTCACCGCATTCGCGTTGCTTGCGCTGGTTCTGGGTGGCCGCGTAGTTCCAGTGCACGGAGCTGACGTGGTAGCCGTCGGCGCCGTTCTCCGCGGTGAGTTTCCAGTTGCCTTCATAGATGTAGCTGCTGGAGCCGCGCAGTACTTCCAGGCCATCGGCGGATTGATCGACGATCATGTCGATGATCTTCGCCGATTCCCCCAGGTGCTCGACCAGGGGCACTACATCGGCCTTGAGGCTGCCGAACAGGAAGCCACGGTAGGACTCGAAGCGCGCGACTTTGGTCAGGTCGTGGGAGCCTTCGCAGTTGAAGCTGGCCGGGTAACCTGCCGCCGAGGGATCCTTGACCTTGAGCAACTTGCCGGAGTTGTTGAACGTCCAGCCGTGGAACGGACAGGTGTAGGACGACTTGTTGCCGGTCTTGTGGCGGCAGAGCATCGCCCCACGGTGGCTGCAGGCGTTGAGGAAGGCGTTGAGCTCACCGTCCTTGTTGCGCGCGATGAAGATCGACTGGCGGCCCATGGTGGTGGTGTAGAAATCGTTTTTGTTGGGGATCTGGCTCTCGTGGGCCAGATACAACCAGTTGCCCTCGAAGATGTGCTGCATTTCGAGGTCGAACAGGCGCGGGTCGGTAAACATCTCGCGCTTGCAACGGAAGATACCCTGTTCTTTGTCGTCTTCGAGCAGGGAGTGAAGGTATTCGGGTCGCAGGGACATGGCCGCCGCCTCCATTGTTTTTATTCAGGCAAGGCTCATGCTAGAGCCGGTGCTGGAGGGGCAATAGCCATTGGCTGCAGATCATTATCCGTTTTGTGCAAAGCGCGAGCGGCAAGGCGTGGCAGTCAATGGCGGCGCTTGAGGGTGTCGGAAGGCAATTCGCCGAACTGCTTGCGATAGCTTTCGGAGAACCGGCCCAGGTGCAGGAAGCCGTAGTCCATGGCCAGTTCGGTGACGTTGCGCACCGTGCAGGTGGGGTCGCTGAGGCAGGCGTTGACCCGCTCCAGCTTCTTCTGCCGGATGTAGTTTTTCGGCGTGGTGGCGGCATGGCGCTCGAACAGGCCATACAGCGAGCGCAGGCTGATGCGGGCCTGGCGCGCCAGTTCCTCGCTGCAGATGTCCTGCTTGAGGTTGCGCTCGATGTAGTCGGCGATCAGCTCGAAACTTGAGGTCGGGGACCCAAGGCCAGCACGGCTGACGTTGGTTTTCATCAGGCTGAGCATTTTGCTGACGATGATCTGCGCGTAGTGTTCCTGGACCCGGGGCATGCTCTCGGCTGCCTCGGCCTCCTGGCAGACCATGCCCAGCAGGTTGATGAATCCTTCGAGCTCGGCCAGTTGGTAGCGGTTTTCCAGGAAACGTACGCCCTGCCCCGGGTGCAGCCAGCGTTGTTCCTGGCAGACCGACTCCAGCAGGCTGGCGGGCATTTTCAGGATGAATTTTTCGCAATCGTCGGAATACGTCAGGTCTACCGGATCGTCCGGGTTGATCAGCAGCAGTTCACCGGGGGCGAAGTAGTGTTCCTGCTTGTGACCGCGCCACAGGCAGTTGCCCTTGAGCAGCACCTGCAGGTGAAAGAGGGTCTCCAGCGCCGGCGAGGTCACCCGCACGCTGCCGCCGTAGCTGATGCGGCACAGGTCCAGGCTGGCGAATTTGCTGTGATTGAGACTGGCCTGCGGGCTGCCACTGCGAGGCAGGCGAATGTCGTGGCTGCCCACGTGCTGATTGACGTAGCCCGACACCGCATAGGGGTCGGCCTGGACAAACACGCTGCTGCGCTCACTTAACAGGTGCGCTTGCATAACCGGTCACTCTCATTGTTTTTATAGGCGATGGCGGGTCGCTGGCGCCCGCCTCAGGCAAATCAGGCCTGGCCATTCTATGCCAATGCCCACAATGCGAAAGACCACGAGATAAACGGTGCGTTATCTCGTGGCCGGGTGCCCGCGCGGATCAATCCTCCAGTGCGCGAACCCGCTCATGACGCTGCTGTTCTTCGGGCTGGGCCGAGGATTGCAGGGTGAAGTCGAACTCGATTTCGGCAAACCGGCCACTCACGCCGTAGGCGGCGGCACGCTGCTGATCGTCGCTGAAGGTGATCTGGGCGATCAGTTCGTCACGGGTGGCGTAGGCGAAGTCATCGTGCAGGTACTTGTCGCCATCCAGGTTGATCTGGGTGGTCAGGTGGCGATGGTCATCGGCCGAGATGAAGAAGTGAATGTGCGCCGGACGCTGGCCGTGGCGGCCCAGTTGATCGAGCAGTTGCTGGGTCGGACCGTCCGGTGGGCAGCCGTAGCCCGACGGCACGATACTGCGAAAACGATAGCGGCCTTCGGCATCGGTGACGATGCGCCGACGCAGGTTGAACTCCGACTGGCTGCCATCGAAATACGAGTAGGTGCCGCCGGTGTTGGCGTGCCAGACGTCAACCACCGCCCCCGCCAGCGGCGTGCCGTCGGTGTTCTTGACCTGGCCCTGCATGAACAGCACCACGCCCGGGTCGACGCCGTCATCCAGGCGTGCCTCAGCCTGGGACAAGGGTGCGCCGGCCACGTACAGCGGGCCTTCGATGGTCCGCGGCGTGCCGCCGGACTTGCCGACCTGCTCGTCTGCAGCGTCCATCAGCAGGTCCAGGTAGTGCTCCAGGCCCAGGCCGGCCACCAGCAGGCCGGCTTCCTGGCGGCTGCCCAGCACGTTGAGGTAGTTGACTGCTTTCCAGAACTCTTCCGGGGTCACGTTGAGGTCTTCGATGATGCTCACCGAGTCGCGCAGGATGCGGTGGACCAGGGCCTTGGCACGCGGGTTACCGTCATCGTTGAGCAGGCCGCTGGCTTCTTCGAGAAACTTCTGGGCCGTGGCAGTGTGGGAAATTCTGACGTTCATGATTGATCCTCATCTTGTATTTATTAGAGTACAGAACAGGCAACAGCGACTCAGCGATCGTCTTCATGAATAGAAGAAGGATGCCTGCACATCGCGGTCACTTCGATAGCCATGTAGGGATACAGCGGCAATTGCATCAGCAGATCGTGCAATTCCTGCACGCTGTCGACGTCAAAGACGCTGTAATTGGCGTACAGCCCGGCAATGCGCCACAGGTGCCGCCACTTGCCCTGCTGCTGCAGGCGCTGGGCCAGGGCCTTCTCGTCGGCCTTGAGTTGAGCGGCTCGCTCAGGGTTCATGTCGACCGGCAGGTTCACGGTCATTTTTACGTGGAACAACATGCGCAACTCCTCAGGCTAAATGGTGGGCAGTGGAGCTCTTGTCGCGGCGGAAAAACGCCAGGCGTTCTTCGTCCAGGTTCAGGCCCAGACCCGGCGCCGATGAAACGTGCAAATGGAAATCGCGGTACTCCAGCGGCTCGCGGAGGATGTCTTCGGTCAACAGCAGCGGGCCGAACAGTTCGGTGTCCCAGCTCAGTTTGTTGAGGGTCAGGAACGCATGGGCCGAGGCCAGGGTACCGATCCCGCCTTCGAGCATGGTGCCACCGTAGAGGCCGATGCCCGCCGCTTCGGCAATCGCCGCCGTACGCAACACCGCACGGGGGCCGCCGTTCTTGGCGATCTTCAGGGCAAACACCGACGCTGCGCCTTCGCGGGCCAGGTTGAAGGCGTCCTCGACGCACTCGATCGACTCGTCCGCCATGATCGGCGCCGGGCTCATGGCATTCAGGCGCACCATGCCGGAACGGTTGTTGCGCGAAATCGGCTGTTCGATCAGGTCGATGCCATTGCCGCCGAGAATCCGGCAGGCGCGCAGGGCCACGGCTTCGTCCCACGCCTGGTTGACGTCGACCCGCACACTGGCTCGCTCGCCCAGGGCTTTCTTGATGGCGATCACGTGGGCCAGGTCGCGGTCGACGTCACCGGCGCCGATTTTCAACTTGAAGATCCGGTGCCGACGCAGGTCGAGCATCTGCTCGGCCTCGGCGATGTCCCGGGCGGTATCGCCGCTGGCCAGCGTCCAGGCCACCGGCAGCGAGTCGCGCACCCGGCCACCGAGTAATTCGCTGACCGCCAGGCCCAGGCGCTTGCCCTGGGCGTCGAGCAAGGCGGTTTCGATACCGGACTTGGCAAAGGTGTTGCCGCGAATGCTGCGCTCCAGGCGCAACATCGCCGCGTTGATATTGCTGCCATCCTGCCCCAGCAGCAGCGGGGTGAAATGCTGGTCAATGTTGGTCTTGATGCTGTCCGGGCTTTCATTGCCGTAGGCCAGGCCACCGATGGTGGTCGCCTCGCCTATGCCCTCGATCCCGTCCTCGCAGCGCACCCGGATGATGACCAGGGTCTGGTTCTGCATGGTGTGCATCGCCAGCTTGTGCGGGCGGATGGTCGGCAGATCGACGATGATCGTCTCGATCGATTTAATGGCAGCAGCAAGCATGTCGATACCCGTCAGGTTCTTGAAGTTCTGGGTTCGATTCTCATACGGCTTTTTTCCGGGTTCCAATATAGAATTGGTCTGGATCAATACCTTAAAGGTATTCATTCCTGTGGACGGTGGAGGGCTCATGGAGCTGCGTCATTTGCGTTACTTCCAGGTGCTGGGGCAAACCCTGAATTTCACTCGCGCCGCCGAGCGCCTGCATATCGCCCAGCCGCCCCTGAGCCGGCAGATCCAGCAATTGGAAGATGAACTGGGGGTGGTGCTGCTCGAGCGTGGGCGGCCATTGCGCCTGACCGAGGCGGGACGATTTTTCCTCGAGCATTCCACGGCGCTGCTCGAGCAACTGCATAAGGTCTGCGACAACACGCGGCGTATCGGCCTGGGCGAGAAGACCTGGCTGGGCATCGGCTTTGCGCCTTCGACCCTGTATGGCGTGTTGCCCGAGCTGATTCGCCGCCTGCGCAGCAACGAGATCCTGGAACTGGAGCTGGGGCTGTCGGAAATGACCACCCTGCAACAGGTGCAGGCACTCAAGGCCGGGCGGATCGATGTCGGATTCGGGCGGATTCGCATCGACGACCCGGCGATCATCCAGACGGTGCTCAACGAAGACCGCCTGGTCGCCGCCCTGCCCGCTGGCCACCCTCTGCTGGCACGGCCCATCAGCCTCACCGAACTGGCCGCCGAACCCTTTGTGCTGTACCCGGGCAATCCCCGGCCGAGCTACGCCGACCACGTGATCGCGCTGTTCGAGTCCTACGGGGTCAGCATCAAGGTGGCGCAGTGGACCAACGAACTACAAACGGCGATCGGCCTGGTGGGGGCAGGAATCGGCGTGACGCTGGTACCGGCCTCGGTGCAATTGCTGCACCGCGACGACATCGGCTTCACCCCGCTGCTGGAAAGCAACGCCACCTCCCCGATCATCCTCAGCCAGCGCATCGGCGATGTATCCCCGGGGCTGAACCATTGCCTGCGGCTGATCGAGCAGTTGCGCAGTTCTAGATAGTTCGGCGCAAACCTTGCTCGCTCCCACAAGCCTTACAGATCCTACAGACCTCGGACTTCGTCGACGCCACGGTTGGCCAATTGGTCGGCGCGTTCGTTGCCCGGGTGACCGATGTGCCCGCGGACCCATTTCCAGGTCACGTTGTGGCGGTTGACCTGTTCGTCCAGTAGCCGCCACAGGTCGGCGTTTTTCACCGGTTCCTTGGCCGCGGTTTTCCAGCCGCGTTTCTTCCAGTTGACCATCCACTCGTTGATGCCTTTCATCACGTACTGCGAGTCGGTCACCAGCAGCACGTCGCAGGAACGCTTGAGCTCTTCCAGGCCGCGAATCGCGCCCATCAGCTCCATGCGGTTGTTGGTGGTATTGGCTTCACCGCCCCAGAGTTCCTTTTCCACGCCCTTGCATATCAGCAGTGCGCCCCAGCCGCCGGGGCCAGGGTTGCCTTTGCAGGCGCCGTCGGTGAAGAGTTCTACGCTATCGCTCATGCCAATCTATCCAGAAAATGTCGGTGGCTTGCCGATCAACGACCGACAACGCCTGAGGCCGGGCAAGCCCGGCCGGGAAAATAATGAGGGTGTTACGGATCGCTGTGGCGGCGGTTGACCTTGGCCATCGGCAGCGGGATCAGCTTGCCCATTGGCTCGCGGCGCACCTGGCGCACCGGGCGCAGGCCGACCACTATCTTGCGGGCCACCAATAAATAGAAGCCACCACCGGACACCTGCCAGTCTCCGGCCTTGCGTTCCCAACCGGCCAGGCGCGATTGCCAGGCGGGGGATGCGAGCGGCGGACGATAGCACCCGAAGCGGCGTTTCTCCAGCGCGAAGCCCAGCAGGTTGAGCCAGTCGGCAACCCGCGACGGCGAAATGCAGCGCGCTTTGCGCAGCCCGTCGTGGGCAAACACATGGCGCAGGCCCCAGGCGCTCCAGGGGTTGATACCGATGATCAGCAGGTGCCCGCCCGGCCGCACGGCACTGGCCGCTTCGCGCAACAGGCCATGGGGCGACAGGCAGAAGTCCAGGCCGTGCTGCATTACCACCACGTCGGCGGCGTGTTCGCTGAGGGGCCAGGCCTGTTCTTCGCAGACGATTTCCACCCCCGGCAACGGTGCGCCAAGGCGTACATTGCGCTGCACTTGGGGCGCATTGGGTGGGGATTCGGCAGACGGCCCGTAATGCACCAGGTAGCCACCAAAAAAACGCCCCAACTCGTCTTCGAGCATGCGCCGCTCTTCATTCAATAGCAGTTGCCCCAGGGGACCGGACAGCCACTCGCGGGCCGCGCTGATCAATGCCAGCCAGTCCGGATCAGCCTGAGCGAACGCTTTATCGGTCATTGCATTCTCCAATGCGCCAGGAAGCTCTAAGATGCACCAATGTCTTCCGCTTGGCGAATCCCGCGATGATACAGATCAGTGCTCTCCCCGCGTTCACCGACAACTACATCTGGTTGTTACAGGATCATCGCAGCCAGTGCTGTGCCGTGGTCGATCCAGGCGATGCCGCGCCGGTCCAGGCCTGGCTGGCCCAGCATCCGCAGTGGCGCCTGAGCGACATTCTGATCACCCACCATCACCATGATCACGTCGGCGGGGTCGAAACCCTGAAACACGCCACGGGCGCGACGGTCTACGGCCCGGCCAGCGAAAACATCCCCGGGCGCGACGTGGCCCTCAATGACAACGATCGGGTCAGCGTACTGGGCTGGGAGTTCGAGGTGTATGCGGTGCCTGGCCACACCCTGGGTCATATCGCCTATTACCACCATGGCCTGCTGTTCTGTGGCGACACCCTGTTCGCCGCCGGCTGCGGACGCCTGTTCGAAGGCACGCCGCAGCAGATGCACGACTCCCTCAGCCGCCTCGCCGCCCTGCCCGAGGACACCCTGGTGTACTGCACCCATGAGTACACTTTGAGTAACCTGCGTTTCGCCGTCGCGGTAGAGCCCGACAACCGGCACATCGCCGAGCGACTCGAGAAGGTCTCCCAGTTACGCCAAGCTGGACGCATGTCATTGCCGTCGACCCTGGCGCTGGAAAAGCTGACAAATCCGTTTCTGCGTACTGGCGTAACATCTGTTAAAGAAAAAATAGACGAACGGAACGGCCTCGATAACCGGGCGCCCAGTGAGGTTTTTGCGGCCTTGCGCGCATGGAAAGATAAGTTCTAAACAGTGCCACCATTGGCCGAAAAATTCTGAATGGTTGACCGCACCCGGTGCGCTTTCTAGAATCGCCCGACATTTTTGCCCGGAACTTACTTCCAGCCAATGTCGTCATCTATTCGTAAATCCATCCATTCAGACGCATTGACCCGCCTGGCTCAAGCCATCGCGGTAGCTGTGTCCGCCACCCTGGCGGGCTGTAGCAGCACCAGTCAGTTGCCGCAAACCGACGCGGCCCACACCTTATCCGTACGCACCAAGCAAAAACCGATCTGGCTCAGCGAGAAGCCCACCCCGGAAATCCCCCAGGATGTCTGGGAGCGCATGCGCCAGGGCTTCCAGCTGCAAGATGGCCTGGGCGTCAACCCACGCATCGAGCAACAGCGCCTGTGGTTCGCCAGTAACCCGTCCTACCTGGAAAGCGCCGGCGAGCGCGGCAGCCTGTACATCCACTACATTGTCGAACGCCTCGAAGAACGCAACATGCCGCTGGAACTGGCGCTGTTGCCAGTGATTGAAAGCTCTTACAACCCGATGGCCTACTCGCGCTCCCACGCCGTCGGCCTGTGGCAGTTCATTCCGTCCACCGGGCGTTACTTCAACCTGCGCCAGACCCGCTTCTACGACGGTCGTCGCGACATCACAGCCTCCACCACGGCAGCGATGGACTACCTGACCAAGCTGCATGACATGTTCAACGGCGACTGGCTGCTGGCCCTGGCGGCCTACAATGCCGGCGAAGGCACGGTCAGCCGGGCCATCGAGCGCAACGAAAAACTCGGCCTGCCCACCGACTACTGGAACCTGCCGCTGCCAGCGGAAACCCAGGCCTACGTGCCCAAGCTGCTGGCCCTCTCGCAAGTGGTGCTGGCGCCCGAAGCCTACGGTGTGAACCTCAACCCGATCGCCAACGAACCCTACTTCGAAGTCGTCGAGATCAACCAGCGCATGGACCTGTCCAAGGTTGCCGCGGTGGCCAACATCGACGAAGACGAACTGTTCCAGCTCAACCCGGCCTTCAAGCAACGCACCACCATCGACGGCCCCCAGCACCTGCTGGTGCCAACGTCCAAGGCGCAACTGCTGACGACCAGCCTGTCGACCATGAAACCCGAAGAGCTGATCAGCAAGCGTTCGCTCAAACCGGTGTTCGAGGGCGCCGACAGCCCGGTGCTTGCCACGGCCAAGCGTAACTATCGGGTCAAGCGTGGCGACAACCTGACATCCATCGCCAAGGCCAACCGGGTCGACGTCAAGGACCTGCAGCGCTGGAACAACTTGACCGGCAAGAACCTCAAGGCCGGCCAGACCCTGGTCATGCAGGACACCCGCAAGCGCAGCACCGGCCGCACCACCACGGTGCTGGCTGCCAACAGCAAGAAGCAGACCCAGTACAAGGTCAAGCAAGGCGACTCGTTGTACATGGTAGCCAAGCGCTTCAACGTCGAGATGCAACACCTCAAGCGCTGGAACCCTCGTGTTGGCCAGGCACTCAAGCCTGGACAGATGCTGACGGTCTCTTCTCCACGCTGATCCCGCCCCGCCTGCGATGGTCGCCAACGATGACGCGTACATCCTGAATCACCGCGTTGTTCTTTAGTTCATCGCTGGCAAGCCAGCTCCCACAGTTTCTGCCGCAATCCTTGTGGGAGCCGGCTTGCCGGCGATGGTCGTCAACGATGGCCCGTGTTGCGTGGGAGAACCTTGAACCCTACCTTTTTCCTGCCCATACAAGCTGTTACTGTACGAACCATGTAGCCCAAGCCGCCTGGATCGGATCTCTGACTTGAAGCGTCCCCTGCCCCTCTTCCTGATCAGTCTGGCCTTGAGCTTCCCCGCCTGCGCGACGATCAGCGAAAGCCATGGTTATGCGCAGTTCGGCACACTCAAGTACCCGACACGTTTCACCCACTTCGACTGGGTAAACCCGCAAGCGCCCAAGGGCGGTACCTTGCGGCTCATGGCCTTTGGCACGTTCGATACCCTCAACCCCTACACCTTCAAGGGCACCAGCCCGGTCGCCACGGCCAACTTCCTGCAGTACGGCATCAACGAGCTGAACGAGCCGTTGATGGTCGGCACCGGCCAGTACGCGCCATCAGGGGATGAGCCGGCCTCCAGCTATGGCCTGATCGCCCAGTCCGTCGAATACAGCGAGGACCG
This sequence comes from Pseudomonas kielensis, assembly GCF_014236655.1. Classification (GTDB taxonomy): domain Bacteria; phylum Pseudomonadota; class Gammaproteobacteria; order Pseudomonadales; family Pseudomonadaceae; genus Aquipseudomonas; species Aquipseudomonas kielensis. The sequence goes on along the minus strand of NZ_JACMYG010000003.1, from coordinate 291,749 downwards.
CAGCTGGGTGGTGTTCAACCTGCGGCCCGAAGCGCGCTTTCACGATGGCCATCCGATTACCGCCCGGGACGTGGCCTTCTCTTACCGGCTGCTGCTCAAGGAAGGCCATCCGCGCTACCGCACCAGCCTCCAGGAAGTGCAGCGGGTGGATATCCTCAACCCGCTGCGCATCCGCTTCGTGTTCAAGCGGGCGGGCAACCCCTTGCTGATCCTGCGCCTGGGCGAACTGCCGGTATTGCCCCAGCACTACTGGAAAGACCGCGACTTCAAGGCCACCACCTTCCAGGCGCCACTGGGCAGCGGGCCGTACCGCATCACCCAGGTGTCGCCAGGCCGGCAGTTGCTGTTCGAGCGAGTGAAGGATTACTGGGGCAAGGACTTGCCGGTCAATCGCGGCAAATACAACTACGATCGCGTGGAGGTGGAGTTCTATCGCGACAGCGACGTGGCGTTCGAAGCCTTCAAGGCCGGCGAGTTCGACATCTACATCGAGCACCAGGCGAAAAACTGGGCCAATGGCTACAACTTCCCCGCCGTACGCCGCGCTGAGGTGGTCAAGGCGCAGATCGAGCACCAGATCCCGACCCAGACCCAGGGCCTGTTCATGAACACCCGGCGCGCCGCCTTCGCCGACGCCAAGGTGCGCGAAGCCCTGGGCTTGATGTTCGACTTCGAGTGGACCAACCGCACCCTGTTCAGCGGCGCCTACAAACGGGCCATGAGTTTCTACCCCAACAGCGAATTCGCCGCCACGGGCCTGCCGGTGGGTCACGAGTGGCTGCTGCTCTCGCCCTATCGCGAGCAGTTGCCCGCCAAGCTGTTCACCGCGCCCTTCAGCCTGCCGCAGACCGATGGCCGCGGGATCCCCCGCGACACCCTGCGCCAGGCCCTGGGCCTGCTCGCCGAGGCCGGGTGGAAGCTCAATGGCCAGCGCCTGCAGAACGCCGCCGGCCAACCGCTGCGCCTGGAGATCCTGCTGGTCAATCCGAACCTGGAGCGCATTCTCCAGCCCTACACGGAAAACCTCGCCAGCATCGGCATCGACGCCCGCCTGCGCACCGTCGACCGGGCCCAGTACAAGCAACGCCTGGACCAGTTCGATTTCGACATGATCCTGATGACCCTCGACCAGACCCTGAGCCCGGGCCTGGAGCAGTGGCAGTACTTCCACTCCAGCCAGGTCAAGGTCAAGGGCAGCAAGAATTACGCTGGCGTGGCCAACCCGGTGGTCGACCACCTGCTGGAGCAACTGCTGGCCGCCCAATCCCGTGACGCGCAAATAGCCGCCGGCAAGGCCCTGGACCGCGTACTGCTGTGGCAGCACTACATCATTCCCAACTGGTACATCAATTATCATCGCCTGGCGTACCGCAACCGGTTCGCCTTCGTCACCACGCCGCCCTACACCCTGGGGCTCAACGCCTGGTGGCTGAAGACTTCGGAGAAAGCCCAATGATGCCTTTGCGTACCCTGCTGGGCCTAGTCTTCGCAGGACTGGCCTGCGTCGCCCAAGCGGCCCCGCAACATGCCCTGACCCTGTACAACGAGCCCCCCAAGTACCCCGCTGACTTCAAGCACTTTGACTACGTCAATCCCGATGCGCCCAAAGGCGGGATCTTCCGCCAGGCCGGTTTCGGCGGGTTCGACAGCCTCAACCCCTTCATCAGCAAAGGCGTGCCGGCCGACAACATCGACCTGATCTACGACACCCTGGCTCGTCAAAGCCTGGATGAACCCTTCACCGAGTACGGATTGCTGGCCGGCAAGATCGAAAAGGCCCCGGACAACAGCTGGGTACGTTATTACCTGCGCCCCGAAGCCCGCTTCCATGACGGCCATCCGGTGCGCGCCGAGGACGTGGTGTTCAGCTTCCAGACCCTGATCAAGGACGGCGCGCCCCTGTACCGCGGCTACTACGGTGACGTCGCCGAGGTGATCGCCGAAGACCCGCTGCGGGTCCTGTTCAAGTTCAAGCACACCAATAACCGCGAGCTGCCACTGATCCTTGGCCAATTGCCGGTGCTGCCCAAACACTGGTGGCAAAACCGCGATTTCAGCAAAGGCAACCTCGAGGCGCCGCTGGGCAGCGGTCCGTACCAGGTCAGCCAGGTCAAGGCCGGGCGCTCGATCCGCTATCAGCGGGTCAAGGACTACTGGGGCAAGGACCTGCCGATCAATCGCGGCTTCTACAATTTCGACACCCTGAGCACCGACTACTACCGCGATAACACGGTGGCACTGGAGGCACTCAAGGCCGGTCAGTTCGATTACTGGCTGGAAATGACCGCCAAGAACTGGGCCAACGCCTACAACATTCCCGCCGTCACCGAAGGTCGGCTGATCAAGGAGCAGATCCCCAACGGCAACCCCACCGGCATGCAAGGTTTCGTCTACAACCTGCGCCGCCCGTTGTTCCAGGATGTGCGGGTACGCCAGGCCCTGAGCCTGCTGCTGGACTTCGAGTGGACCAATAAACAGCTGTTCAACGGTGCCTACGCCCGCACCCGCAGCTACTTCGAAAACTCGGAAATGGCCGCCAGCGGCCTGCCGGACGCCGAGCAGTTGGCGATCCTCGAACCCCTGCGCGGCAAGATCCCCGACCCGGTGTTCAGCCAGGCCTTCGAAAACTCGGTGTGTGACGGCAGCGGCATGATCCGCGCCCAGCAGCGTCAGGCCTACCAACTGTTGCAGGAAGCCGGCTGGCGCATTGTCGACGACAAGATGGTCGACACCACCGGCAAACCGGTCAGCATCGAGTTCCTGCTGGCCCAGACCGAATTCGAGCGGGTCCTGCTGCCGTTCAAGCGCAACCTCAGCGACCTGGGGATCGAGCTGGTGATCCGCCGGGTCGACGTCTCCCAGTACATCACCCGCGTGCGCTCGCGGGACTTCGACATGGTGGTCGGCAGCTTCCCGCAGTCCAACTCGCCGGGCAACGAACAGCGCGAGTTCTGGAAATCGGAAAGCGCCGACAAGCCCGGCAGCCGCAACACCATCGGCCTGAAGGACCCGGCGATCGACCAACTGGTGGAACAACTGATCAACGCCGATTCGCGCCAGAGCCTGGTGGCCCACGCCAGGGCGCTCGACAGAGTGTTGCAATGGGGCTATTACGTGATCCCCAACTGGCACATCAAGACCTGGCGCGTGGCTTACTGGAATCACATCGGCCACCCCAGGATTTCGCCGGCCTATGACATAGGCATCAACACCTGGTGGATCAAGCCCGATGCCAAGCCCGCGATCGAGGTGCTGACCAACGAGCAAACCGAACCTGCAGGCGTGGAGCAATAAGATGCTGGCGTACATATTACGGCGACTGTTGCTGATCATCCCGACCCTGTTCGGCATCCTGTTGATCAACTTCGTGATCATCCAGGCGGCCCCCGGTGGCCCTGTGGAGCAGATGATCGCCAAGCTCGAAGGCTTTGAAGGCGCCACCAGCCGCATTGCCGGTGGCGGTGCGGAAGTCTCGGTGGCCGGCTCCAGCTACCGTGGCGCCCAGGGCCTGGACCCGGCGCTGATCAAGGAAATCGAGCACATGTACGGTTTCGACAAGTCGGCGCCGGAACGCTTGTGGATCATGGTCAAAAACTACGCCCGCCTGGATTTCGGTGAAAGCTTCTTTCGCGACGCCAAGGTCATCGACCTGATCAAGGAAAAGATGCCGGTGTCGATCTCCCTCGGGTTGTGGAGCACCCTGATCATGTACCTGGTGTCGATCCCCCTGGGGATCGCCAAGGCCACCCGCCACGGCAGCCACTTCGACGTCTGGACCAGCTCGGCGATCATCGTCGGCTACGCGATCCCGGCGTTCCTGTTTGCCATTCTGCTGATCGTGGTGTTCGCCGGGGGCAGTTACCTGGACTGGTTCCCCTTGCGTGGCCTGACCTCGAACAACTTCGACGAATTGAGCTGGAGCGGCAAGATCCTCGACTACTTCTGGCACCTGGCGCTGCCTGTGACAGCGTTGGTGATCGGCAACTTCGCGACCATGACCCTGCTGACCAAGAACAGCTTTCTCGACGAAATCAACAAACAGTACGTGGTCACGGCCCGGGCCAAGGGGCTGACCCGCCATCGGGTGCTCTATGGCCACGTGTTCCGCAATGCCATGCTGCTGGTGATCGCCGGATTCCCCTCGGCCTTCATCGGGATTTTCTTCACCGGCTCCCTGCTGGTGGAGGTGATCTTCTCTCTCGACGGCCTCGGCTTGATGAGTTTCGAGGCGGCGATCAACCGCGACTACCCGGTGGTCTTCGGCACGCTGTTCATCTTCACCTTGCTCGGCCTGGTGGTGAAACTGATCGGCGACCTCACCTACACCCTGGTCGATCCGCGCATCGACTTCGAAACCCGGGAGCATTGAGATGAACCTGTCCCCTCTCAACCGCCGGCGGTTCGAACTGTTCAAGGCCAACAAGCGTGGCTGGTGGTCGCTGTGGCTGTTCCTGATCCTGTTTGGCCTGAGCCTGGGCGCCGAACTGATTGCCAACGACAAGCCGCTGGCGGTGCACTACGACGGCGAGTGGTACTTCCCGGCACTCAAGCGCTACCCGGAGACCACCTTCGGCGGCGAATTCCCGCTGGAGGCCAACTACAAGAGCCCCTACATCCGCGAACTGCTCAAGGCCAAGGACGCCTGGACCCTGTGGGCCCCCATCCCCTTCAGCTATCAGAGCATCAACTACGACCTGAAAGTCCCGGCCCCGGCCCCGCCCTCGGCGGATAACCTGCTGGGCACCGACGACCAGGGCCGGGACGTGCTCGCGCGGGTGATCTATGGCTTTCGGGTGTCGGTATTGTTTGCCCTGACCCTGACCGTGCTCAGCTCGATCATCGGCGTCATCGCCGGCGCCCTGCAGGGCTTTTATGGCGGCTGGGTCGACCTGCTGGGCCAGCGCTTCCTGGAAATCTGGTCGGGCTTGCCGGTGCTGTACCTGCTGATCATCCTCGCCAGCTTCGTGCAGCCCAATTTCTGGTGGCTGCTGGGGATCATGCTGCTGTTTTCCTGGATGAGCCTGGTGGACGTGGTGCGCGCCGAGTTCCTGCGTGGGCGCAACCTGGAATACGTGCGCGCCGCCCGGGCGCTGGGCATGCAGAACGGGGCAATCATGTTCCGCCATATCCTGCCCAACGCCATGGTCTCGACCATGACCTTCATGCCGTTCATTCTCACGGGCGCCATCGGCACCCTCACCGCCCTGGACTTCCTTGGTTTTGGCCTGCCGCCCGGCGCCCCGTCCCTGGGTGAGCTGGTGGCCCAGGGCAAATCCAACCTGCAGGCACCCTGGCTGGGCATCAGTGCCTTTGCCGTGCTGGCGGTGATGCTCAGCCTGCTGGTGTTTATCGGCGAGTCCGCTCGCGATGCCTTCGACCCGAGGAAGTGAAATGAGTCAGGACAATCTGATCGAAGTGCGCGACCTCAGCGTCGAGTTCGTGGTTGGCGAGCACCAGCAGCGCGTGGTGCAAGGCGTCAGCTTCGACATCAAGCGCGGGGAAACCCTGGCCCTGGTGGGCGAAAGCGGATCGGGCAAGTCGGTCACGGCGCACTCGATCCTGCGCCTGCTGCCCTACCCCCTGGCCCGTCACCCCACGGGGACCATCAACTACGCCGGGCACGACCTGCTGAGCCTGAAAGAGAAAACCATCCGCCACATCCGTGGTAACCGGATCGCGATGATCTTCCAGGAGCCCATGACCTCGCTGAACCCGCTGCACAGCATCGAGAAGCAGATCAACGAAGTGCTCGGGATCCACAAGGGCCTGACCGGCAAGGTCGCGACCCGGCGCACCCTGGAACTGCTGGAGCTGGTGGGCATCCCCGAGCCGCACAAGCGCCTCAAGGCCCTGCCCCACGAGTTGTCCGGCGGCCAACGCCAGCGGGTGATGATCGCCATGGCCCTGGCCAACGAGCCCGAACTGCTGATCGCCGACGAACCGACCACTGCGCTGGACGTCACCGTGCAGCTGAAAATCCTCGAGTTGCTCAAGGAGTTGCAGGCGCGCCTGGGCATGGCGCTGCTGCTGATCAGCCACGATTTGAACCTGGTGCAAAGAATTGCGCATCGGGTATGTGTCATGCAGCGCGGTTGCATCGTCGAACAGGCATCCTGTGAACAATTGTTTCGAGCGCCGCAGCATCCGTACACCCGTGAGCTGTTGGCCGCCGAGCCCAGCGGGCAGCCTGCAACCAATGAAATCGGGCCGCCGCTGCTGCAAGTCGAGGACCTGAAAGTCTGGTTCCCGATCAAGAAAGGCTTCTTGCGCAAGACGGTCGATTACGTAAAAGCGGTGGACGGCATCAACTTCAGCCTGCCCCAGGGTCAGACCCTGGGCATTGTCGGCGAGAGTGGCTCGGGAAAATCGACCCTGGGCCTGGCGATTTTGCGTCTGATCGCCAGCAAAGGCGCGATCCGCTTTGAAGGCAAGCAGCTGGACGGCTTGACGCAGCAGCAGGTCAGGCCGCTGCGGCGGGAGATGCAAGTGGTCTTCCAGGACCCCTTCGGCAGCCTGAGCCCACGCATGTGCGTGAGCCAGATCGTCGGCGAAGGCTTGCAGATCCACAAGATCGGTACGCAAGCCGAACAGGAGCTGGCTATCATTGCAGCCCTTGAGGAGGTAGGACTGGACCCGGCAACCCGGCACCGCTACCCCCATGAATTTTCCGGTGGGCAACGGCAAAGAATCGCCATTGCCCGGGCTTTAGTGCTAAAACCGGCGTTGATTTTGCTGGACGAGCCGACTTCGGCTCTGGACCGCACCGTGCAACGCCAAGTGGTTGAACTGCTGCGCAGACTGCAAAGCAAGTACAACCTGACGTATCTGTTTATCAGCCATGACCTGGCTGTGGTGAAAGCGCTTAGCCACCAGTTGATGGTGGTCAAGCATGGCCAAGTGGTCGAACAGGGAGACGCGCAAGGTATCTTTGCCGCCCCCCAACATCCGTATACACAGCAGTTGCTGGAAGCCGCTTTCCTGGCACCAGCCACTGCGCAATAACCTGAAAGAGGAGCAACACATGGGTTTTCTCGCCGGTAAGCGCGTACTGATCGTCGGTGTCGCCAGCAAGCTGTCCATCGCATCCGGCATCGCTGCCGCCATGCATCGCGAGGGCGCTGAGCTTGCCTTCACTTATCAGAACGACAAACTCAAGGGTCGCGTCGAAGAGTTCGCACAAGGCTGGGGCTCGAGCCCTGAGCTGTGCTTCCCGTGCGACGTGGCCAGCGATGAAGAAATCGCCAAGGTCTTCGAAGCACTGAGCAAGAAGTGGGACGGCCTGGACTGCATCGTGCACTCCGTCGGCTTCGCCCCGGGCGACCAACTGGACGGCGACTTCACCGAAGCCACCACCCGTGACGGTTTCCGTATTGCCCACGACATCAGCGCCTACAGCTTCGTGGCCCTGGCCAAGGCTGGTCGCGAAATGATGAAAGGCCGCAACGGCAGCCTGCTGACCCTGTCGTACCTGGGCGCCGAGCGCACCATGCCGAACTACAACGTAATGGGCATGGCCAAGGCTTCCCTGGAAGCTGGCGTACGTTACCTGGCCGGCTCCCTGGGCCCGGACGGTACCCGCGTGAACTGCGTATCGGCTGGCCCGATCCGCACCCTGGCGGCTTCCGGCATCAAGAACTTCCGCAAAATGCTGGCCGCCAACGAAGCGCAAACCCCGCTGCGTCGTAACGTCACCATCGACGAAGTCGGCAATGCCGGCGCGTTCCTGTGCTCGGACCTGGCGTCCGGCATCAGCGGCGAAATCATGTACGTGGACGGCGGCTTCAACACCACCGCCATGGGCAACATCGAAGAGTAATCTTCGCGTTGCACGAAAAAGCCCGCCGATTACGGCGGGTTTTTTTATGCCTTGGGCTGAGCCCCCTACCTCTTGGCGATCGCCGCCGATGCCGCCAGCATCGCCCGCAACAACACCGCACAACCCGCCGCCAGGTCGTCTGGCGCGGCGTTTTCAATTTCGTTGTGACTGATGCCGCCCTCGCACGGCACGAAGATCATCCCGGCCGGGCCCAGCTCAGCGAGGAAGATCGCGTCATGCCCCGCGCCACTGACGATGTCCATATGGGACAGGCCCAAGCCCTGGGCCGCGCCGCGCACGGCTTCGACACAGCCCTGGTCGAAGTACAACGGCGGGAAATCGGCGGTCGGCGTCAGCTCATAGGTCAGGCCGTGCTCCTGACAGGTACTGTCGATCACCTGGCGCACCTCATCGATCATCGAGTCCAGGCGCGCCGGCTGCAGATGCCGGAAGTCCAGGGTCATGCGCACCTCGCCGGGGATCACGTTGCGCGATCCCGGATAGGCTTGCAGGCAACCAACGGTGCCACAGGCGTGGGGCTGATGACCAAGGGCCGCGCGATTGACCGCGCCGACGATCACGGCAGCGCCCACCAGGGCGTCCTTGCGCAGGTGCATCGGCGTCGGTCCGGCGTGGGCCTCGACACCGCGCAGCTTGAGATCGAACCATTTCTGCCCCAGCGCCCCCATCACCACGCCGATGGTCTTGCGCTCGTCCTCCAGGATCGGTCCTTGCTCGATGTGCGCTTCAAAGTAGGCCCCCACCGCATGCCCGCTGACCTGGCGCGGCCCGGCATAACCGATGGCGTTGAGGGCTTCACCGACGCTCACCCCCTCGGCATCGACCTTGGCCAGGGTTTCTTCCAGGGTGAACTTTTCGGCAAACACCCCGGAACCCATCATGCACGGGGCAAAACGCGAGCCTTCTTCGTTGGTCCAGACCACCACTTCCAGTGGCGCCTCAGTCTCTATTCCCAGGTCGTTGAGCGTGCGCAGCACTTCGACCCCGGCCAGCACGCCAAAACAGCCGTCGAACTTGCCACCGGTGGGCTGGGTGTCGATGTGGCTGCCGGTCATCACCGGCGGCAAGTCCGGGTTGCGCCCCGGGCGACGGGCAAAAATGTTGCCGACGGCATCGATGCTCACGCTGCACCCAGCGTCCTCGCACCAGCGCACAAAGATGTCCCGGGCCTGGCGGTCAAGGTCAGTCAGCGCCAGGCGACAGACGCCGCCCTTGACCGTGGCGCCGAGCTTGGCCAGTTCCATGAGCGACTGCCACAGGCGGTCGCGATTGATGTGCTGATGGTTCGATTGCAGAACGTCTACGGCCGCGTTCATGGGGTTCTCCTCAGGCTGTCATTGTTTTGTCAGGTACCAGGCAAATGCTCCGCTCTGTGGGAGCGGGCTTGCCCGCGATGAGGCCTGCAGTCATACCGCCGATTTCGCAATGGAAGCGTCCGGCCGCATCGTGCACAACCCGTAGTAAATCAGGCCTCCCAGGGCCGAACCGGTGAACCAGCCGTAGCTGTAGAACCAACTGAACGCATCGCTGCCCAGGGACAGCAGGGTCAGCACCACCGGTACGCCGAACGCGACGAAACCGAACCAGTTCCATGCCGGGTACACGTCATCGCGGTACAGCCCCGCCAGGTCCAGTCGCTGTTTCTTGATCAGGAAATAGTCCACCACCATGATCCCGGCAATCGGTCCGAGCAAGCTCGAATAACCCAGCAGCCAGTTGGAGTACACCGACTCAAGGCTGATCTCGGAGACAATCCAGCCCAGTTTTTTCAGCAACTCATGGCCCATCAGGGCCAGGCCCACGAATCCGGTGAGCATCACTGCCGTGGTCCGGTTGATCAGTTTGGGTGCCAGGTTCTGGAAGTCATTGGTGGGCGACACGATGTTCGCCGCGGTGTTGGTGGACAAGGTCGCGATGATGATCAAGGCCATGGCCAGCGCGACCCAGAGCGGGCTCTGGATGTGGCCAATGAGGGTCACCGGATCGGACACTGTCACCCCCACCAGCTTTTCCGAAGCAGCGGTGAGCACTACGCCCAGGGCGGCGAACAGGAACATGGTCAGCGGCAGGCCAATGATTTGCCCGACGATCTGGTCCTTCTGGCTTTTGGCGTAGCGGCTGAAATCCGGAATGTTCAACGACAGGGTGGCCCAGAAGCCGACCATGGCGGTCAACCCGGCGAAAAAGTAACTCCAGACGCTGGCGCCTTCCGGGCGCTTGGGCGGCTGCGCCAGCAACTCGGTCATGGAAACGTTCGGCATGGCCCACACCAGCAGCCCCAGCCCCACCAGTACCAACAGTGGCGCCGACAGCGTCTCCAGCCATTTGATCGACTCGGCCCCGCGCAGCACTACCCACAGGTTCAGGGCCCAGAACACCATGAAGCCAATGACCTCGCCGGTACCGCCGAGGGATTTCCAGCCCTCGAAGATCGAGCCCAGGAACAGGTGGATCGCCAGCCCGCCGAACATGGTCTGGATGCCGAACCAGCCGCAGGCCACCAGGGCGCGGATCAGACAGGGCACGTTGGAGCCAATCACCCCGAAGGAGGAGCGCAGCAATACCGGGAACGGAATACCGTACTTGGTCCCGGCAAACGCATTGAGGGTCAGTGGAATCAGGACGATGACGTTGGCCAGCAGGATCGCCAGCAGCGCTTCGCCGACGCTCAGGCCGAAGTACGCCGTCAGCACCCCGCCCAGGGTGTAGGTCGGCACGCAGATCGACATGCCGACCCACAGGGCGGTGATGTGCCATTTGTTCCAGGTGCGCTCGTGCACCTTGGTCGGGGCAATGTCGTGGTTGTACCTGGGGCTGTCGAGGACGTCACTGCCGGCGTCCAGTTCGTACAACCCGTCGCGCTCGGTGACCTGGGATCTGTTCTGTTGCATGGCCGCTCCACTGTTCTTTTGATTATTTTGCTCATCGGGCTGGCCAACGGAGTATCCGCGAGCCAAACGATGGCCGGAGAACTGACGACTTTTACCGACCGGCCAAGGTGTCAGCGGCGGCAATCAATAAGCGTGCCGCCGACGCTGCCAGGCTTTGCTGCGGATCAGTAAAATCCATGTAAACAACTGATATCAATTGGTTTCTGTTTCAAAACTATCCCGTCTGCAACAACCCGCCCGCACACTCAGGCTAACTGCCAGGCAAGTTGTCCAACCCGTCAGGACTCATTCTGGTGCGTTATATTTATAGATGAATTTCTCAAGCGCCACAGGCTGACCTCAAATGGCTGATTTCACATGACAAATCTCGACCATATTGGGTTCCTGTCAAGTGCGTCAAAATGGTGAACGGCTGCACCAATATGCGAATTCTCACTTTTATCCTTTTATATTCAATAACTTAATATTGTTATAAGCATATAAAAAATATTCTTGCTCATTCGCTTAACTCCAGCTAGCGTTTAATCCTGACAGCGCTGACAGGAATATAACTTCCTTAGCCTGCTACATATAAAACACTTAGAACCGGCACAAGCCGGTCTTGCCTGCGAGGAACTCGGAATGTCTCTGTTGATCCGTGGCGCCACTGTTATTACCCATGATGAAAGTTACCGCGCCGATGTCCTCTGCGCCGACGGCCTGATCAAAGCCATCGGTAACAACCTGGAAGTTCCCGCAGGCTGCGAAGTGCTCGATGGCAGCGGGCAGTACCTGATGCCCGGCGGCATCGACCCTCACACCCACATGCAACTGCCCTTCATGGGCACAGTGGCCAGCGAAGACTTCTACAGCGGCACCGCCGCGGGCCTTGCCGGCGGCACCACCTCGATCATCGACTTCGTGATCCCCAACCCCCAGCAGTCCCTGCTCGAAGCGTTTCATCAATGGCGCGGCTGGGCCGAGAAGTCCGCCGCGGACTACGGCTTTCATGTCGCCATCACCTGGTGGAGCGAGCAGGTCCGCGAGGAAATGGCCGAGTTGGTCAGCCAGCATGGGGTCAACAGCTTCAAGCACTTTATGGCCTACAAGAACGCCATCATGGCGGCCGACGACACCCTGGTCGCCAGCTTCGAGCGCTGCCTGGAACTCGGGGCCGTGCCGACCGTACACGCGGAAAACGGCGAACTGGTCTACCACCTGCAACGCAAGTTGATGGCCCAGGGCATGACCGGGCCTGAAGCGCACCCGCTGTCGCGTCCGTCACAGGTCGAGGGTGAGGCGGCCAGCCGGGCGATCCGCATCGCCGAAACCCTTGGTACGCCGCTGTACCTGGTCCACGTCTCGACCAAGGAAGCCCTGGACGAAATCACCTATGCCCGCAGCAAGGGGCAACCGGTCTACGGTGAAGTGCTGGCTGGGCACCTGCTGCTGGACGACAGCGTCTACCAGCATCCGGACTGGCACACCGCCGCCGGCTACGTGATGAGCCCGCCCTTCCGCCCCCGCGGCCACCAAGAGGCGCTCTGGCACGGCCTGCAATCGGGCAACCTGCACACCACCGCCACCGACCACTGCTGTTTCTGCGCCGATCAGAAAGCCGCCGGTCGCGAGGATTTCAGCAAGATCCCCAATGGCACGGCCGGCATCGAAGACCGCATGGCGGTGCTCTGGGATGAAGGCGTCAACAGCGGGCGGCTGTCGATGCAGGAGTTCGTGGCGCTCACCTCCACCAACACCGCGAAGATCTTCAACCTCTACCCGCGCAAGGGCGCGATCCGCGTGGGCGCCGACGCCGACCTGGTGCTGTGGGATCCACACGGCACTCGCACCATCTCGGCCAAGACCCATCACCAGCAAGTCGACTTCAACATCTTCGAAGGCAAGACCGTGCGCGGCATTCCCAGCCATACCATCAGCCAGGGCCGGCTGGTCTGGGCCGATGGCGACCTGCGGGCCGAACGGGGTGCCGGGCGCTACATCGAACGCCCGGCCTACCCGGCGGTATTCGACCTGCTGAGCAAGCGCGCCGAATTGCACAAGCCGGTGGCAGTGAAGCGCTGAGATCCGGGCCCACACAGGCCATACAAAAACCAATGCCCGTCAGAGGCAAACCCTCAAATAACCGTGAGGCCAAGACCGTGATCAATTCCTTGAACCACTTGCCCCATCCCCTTGAGGATGGCGCCACCCTCGCCGGCCATTTCAGCGACCTGGCCCCGCCCCTCACCGCGCGCCAGGCCGAGGTCGAAGCCTCGCGCTGCCTGTACTGCTACGACGCGCCGTGCGTCAACGCCTGCCCCAGCGAGATCGACATCCCCTCCTTCATCCGCAACATCCACCAGGACAACGTCCAGGGCGCCGCGCAGAAAATCCTCTCGGCGAACATTCTCGGCGGCAGTTGCGCCCGGGTCTGCCCGACCGAAATCCTCTGCCAGCATGCCTGCGTGCGCAACAACGCCGAAGAGTGCGCGCCGGTACTGATCGGCCTGTTGCAACGCTACGCCATCGACAACGCACACTTTCGCGAGCATCCGTTCCAGCGCGCCGCCGCCACCGGCAAGCGCATTGCTGTGGTCGGCGCCGGGCCCGCCGGATTGTCCTGCGCGCACCGCAGTGCCATGCACGGCCATGACGTGGTGATCTTCGAAGCCCGGGAAAAAGCCGGTGGTCTCAATGAATACGGGATCGCCAAGTACAAGCTGGTGGATGACTTCGCCCAGCACGAGCTGGATTTCCTCCTGCAAATCGGCGGCATCGAAATCCGCCACGGGCACAAGCTTGGCGACAACCTGAGCCTCAGCGACCTGCACCAACAGTTCGACGCCGTGTTCCTCGGCCTCGGCCTGGCCGCCAGCAAACAACTGGGGCTGCCCCACGAGGACGCGCCGGGGATGCTGGCCGCCACCGATTACATCCGCGAACTGCGCCAGACCGATGACCTCAGCCAACTGCCCCTGGCCGAGCATTGCATCGTCCTCGGCGCCGGCAACACCGCCATCGACATGGCGGTGCAAATGGCCCGCCTCGGCGCCCGCGACGTCAACCTGGTATACCGCCGGGGTGTGCCGGACATGGGCGCCACCGACCATGAACAGGACATCGCCAAGGCCAACCAGGTGCGCCTGCTGACCTGGGCCCAACCCGAGCAAGTACTGCTCGACGACCAGGGCCTGGTCCGCGGCATGCGCTTCGCCCGCACCCGCATGGATGAGGGGCGGCTGGTCACCACCGGCGAGACCTTCGAACTGGCCGCCGATGCCATTTTCAAGGCCATCGGCCAGAGCTTTGACGAGCACGCCCTGAGCGATCCGCTGGCCAGCCAACTGCAGCGCCAGGGCGGGCGAATCCAGGTGGACGAACAGATGCAAACCAGCATTCCCGGGGTCTATGCCGGGGGCGACTGCACCAGCCTCGACCAGGACCTTACCGTGCAAGCGGTGCAGCACGGCAAACTCGCCGCGCAAGCCATGCATGCCCGACTCATGCTCAACGTGGAGGCTGCGTAATGGCCGATCTCTCGATTGTCTTCGCCGGCATCAAGGCGCCCAACCCCTTCTGGCTGGCTTCAGCACCGCCCACCGACAAGGCCTACAACGTGGTTCGAGCCTTCGAGGCCGGTTGGGGCGGCGTGGTCTGGAAAACCCTGGGCGAGGACCCGGCGGCGGTCAACGTGTCATCGCGCTACTCCGCGCACTTTGGCGCCAACCGTGAAGTCATGGGCATCAACAACATCGAACTGATCACCGACCGCTCGCTGGAGATCAACCTGCGGGAAATCACCCAGGTCAAGAAAGACTGGCCGGACCGCGCCCTGATCGTCTCGCTGATGGTGCCCTGCGTCGAGGAGTCGTGGAAACACATCCTGCCGCTGGTTGAAGCCACCGGCGCGGACGGCATCGAGCTGAACTTCGGCTGCCCCCACGGCATGCCGGAGCGCGGCATGGGCGCGGCGGTGGGCCAGGTGCCGGAATACGTCGAACAAGTGACCCGCTGGTGCAAGACCTATTGCTCGCTGCCGGTGATCGTCAAGCTCACGCCGAACATCACCGACATCCGCGTCGCCGCCCGGGCGGCCCATCGTGGTGGGGCCGATGCGGTGTCACTGATCAATACCATCAACTCAATCACCAGCGTCGACCTCGACCGCATGGTCGCCCTGCCCATGGTCGGCAACCAGAGTACCCACGGCGGTTACTGCGGCTCGGCGGTCAAGCCGATTGCCTTGAACATGGTCGCCGAAATCGCCCGTGACCCGCAGACCCAGGGCCTGCCAATCTGCGGCATCGGTGGCATCGGCAGTTGGCGCGACGCCGCCGAATTCATGGCCCTGGGCAGCGGCGCGGTGCAAGTGTGCACGGCGGCAATGCTGCACGGCTTCCGGATCGTCGAGGACATGAAGGACGGCCTGTCGCGCTGGATGGACAGCCAAGGTTACGCCAGCGTGCAGGACTTCGCGGGGCGCGCGGTGGGCAACACCACCGACTGGAAGTACCTGGACATCAACTACCAGGTGATCGCCCGGATCGACCAGCAGGCCTGCATCGGCTGCGGACGTTGCCACATCGCCTGCGAAGACACCTCGCACCAGGCCGTTGCCAGCCTCAAGCAGGCCGACGGCAGCCACAAGTACCAGGTGATCGACGACGAATGCGTGGGCTGCAACCTGTGCCAGATCACCTGCCCGGTGCAGGATTGCATCGAGATGGTGCCGGTCGATAACGGCAAACCCTTCCTCGACTGGAACCATGATCCGCGTAATCCCTACCACGTCGCTATCTGACCGATCGTCATCGCGAGCAGACGGAGCGCCGCCCGTTTGCTCGCGATGAAGTCAGCCCGGACAATCCCGACCTCAAGGCTCCAACCCAATCCCGCGCAAGATCACACTGGTCACCGTCTGCACCGCCCTCTCGAACTGCATGTCCGACAGCGGCTGGTGCTCGTTGAGAATGTTCACCTGGTGATCAAAGTCCGCGTAGTGCTGGGTCGAGGCCCAGATCATGTACAGCAGGCTGGAAGGCTCGACCGGGAGGATGCGCTGGTCGTCGACCCATTGGCGGATTTTCGCTTCTTTCATCTTGGCCCAGTCGTACAGGCTGGCGTCCAGCGCCAAGCCCAGGGTCGGTGCGCCATGGATGATTTCGTTGGCCCAGACTTTCGAGCCATAGGGGCGGCTACGTGAGTGCTGCATTTTCGCGCGGATGTAGCTGCTCAACACCACCCGTGGATCATCGAACATCTCGAAGCACAGCGCGTCCTGTTTCCACACTTCCAGCAAGTCGAAGAGCACGGCGCTGTAAAGTTCGGTCTTGGTGCTGAAGTAGTAATGCAGGTTGGAGCGCGGCAATTGCACTTCCCTGGCAATGTCCGCCATCGCGGTGCTGCCAAAGCCTTTTTCGGCGAAGACTTTTTCCGCGGCCAGGAGGATTTTCTCGACGTTGCTGCGACGGATCTCGATCTTGTGATTGCCCATGGGGGCTCCCTGTCAGCGGCATTTCCCAAGACTAGCATTGGCGACACGCGAAACGAAACGTCGTACGCCCAAGGCCGCCAATGAGCGCAGCTCAGCCCAGCAACTGGCTCAGCACCGCGCGCAACTTGCCGGGTTTCACCGGTTTGTTGAGCAACGGCGCATCCAGTCTGTGCAAGGATTGCCGACATTGGTCGGTGCGGTCGGCAGTGATGATCACCGCCGGGATCACCTGCTGGAAATGCTCGCGCAAATGCCGCACCACCTCACTGCCCACCACCCCGTGGTCCAGGTGATAGTCCGCCAGAATCAGTTCCGGAGCCTGGCCCATCAAGTTGCTCAGGGCCGAGCTTTCATCCGTGGCCGTGACCACCTCGCAGCCCCACTGCCCAAGCAACGCACTCATGCTCTGCAGGATGCTCACTTCGTTGTCCAGCACCAGCAAGCGGCGGCCCGGCAGCGGATTGCCGGTGCCCGCCTGGGGCACCGCGAGGCTGATGGGCAACGGGATGTCGTCGCAGATCGGCACATCGATGCTGAACATCGACCCGCGTCCCGGCAAGGAATGCACCTGAACCCGGTAATCGAGGATCTTGGCGATCCGCTCGACAATCGCCAGGCCCAGGCCGACCCCCTTGCGGTCGGCCGCACGGCCGACATCCAGCTGATTGAATTCGAGGAAGATCGAGTCCAGACGATCTGCGGCAATGCCGCGCCCGGTGTCCCAGACTTCCAGGCGCAAGGCCGCGCCCCGCCGGCGGGCGGCCAGCAGGATGCTGCCCTGCTCGGTGTAGCGGCAGGCATTGCTGAGGAAGTTGCGCAGGATACGGGTCATCAGCCGCAGGTCGGTACGGATTCCGAAGTCCCCCATGCGCACCCGCAAGTTCAGCCCGGCAGCTTGAGCCACCGACTGGAACTCCGAGACCAGCGGGCCGAGCAGTTCGTCGAGCCGATACAGGGCCACGTCGGGCTTTACCGCGGCCTGGTCCAGGCGCGAGATGTCCAGCAAGTCGGTCAGCAGGTCCTCGGCCCCTTCCAGGGCCTGATGGGTGCGTTCCACCAACACCTGCTCGACCTCCGGCAGATGGCGCTCGCGCAGGGTCGAGACCAGCAGCCGCGCGGCGTTGAGCGGTTGCAGCAGGTCGTGACTGGCCGCCGCCAGGTACTTGTCCTTGCTGTGGTTGGCAGCCTGGGCGGCGTCCCGGGCTTCACGCAGGGCATGCTCGATCTGCTCGCGCTCGGCGATCTGCTGTTGCAGGTTGCGGTTGGCCTCGAGCAATTCGTCGGTGCGCGCGGTGACCCGCTGCTCCAGTTGATCATTGAGCTGTTGCAGGCGCTCCTGGGCCAGTTTGCGTTCGGTGATGTCGGCGACAAACCCTTCCACCAACCCTTCCTGATCGGGCTTGAGCAACAGGTTCATCAGCACGTCCAGCGCGCTGCCGTCCTTGCGCCGCAACTGGGTCTCGTAGCCCAGCAGGCTGCGCTCGCGTTGCAGGATCTCGCGAATCTGTTCCAGCTCGCGGGCACCACCGACAAACAGCGTGTCGGCCAGGTCTGTCAGGGAGAACAGCACATCCTGCGGGTCTGCGTAGCCGAGCATCCGCGCCAACGCCGGGTTGGCCGCGCGCATGCCCTCCAGCAGGCTGGCCTGGAACACCCCGTGCACGGCGTTTTCGAACAGCCACTTGTAGCGATTGCGCTCCGCTTCCAACTCTTTAAGGCGCGCTGCCAGCTCCGGGTAATGACTCTTGCGGGCCGAGTGATTGCCCAGCCCCAGCAGCCCGGCCAGCGCCTGTTGCTGCTGGTCAGAGGGCTTCGCCATAGACGACCTCGACATCCCGCTGACTGGACTCGCGCGGATTGGTGAGAATGCACGGGTCATCCATCGCGTGTTGCGAGAGGAACGGGATATCCGCCGTACTGACCCCATGCAGGCCCAGGGTTTCGTGGAAACCGATGGCGTGCTTGAGGGCGATCAGGTGCTCCACCAGGCGCCCGCAGATCTGCCGGTGGTTAAGGCCACGGCAGTCGATGCCAAAGGTCTCGGCGATCACCTTGAAGCGCTCCGGCGCCGAGCTGTAGTTGAACGCCACCACGTGCTCCACCAGCACCGCGTTGCACAGCCCGTGCGGCAGGTCGAGAAAGCCACCCAGGCTATGGGACATGGCATGCACCGCGCCCAGGATCGCGTTGGAGAACGCCAGCCCGGCCTGCATGCTGCCGAGCATGATTTTTTCCCGCAGGGCGATGTCCGCGGGGTTGGCAATCATCTGCACCAGGTTGCCATTGATCAGCCGCATCGCCTCCAGGGCATGGGGATCGGTCAGCGGCCCGTGTCCGGTGGACACAAAGGCTTCGATGGCATGCACCAACGCATCGATGCCGGTACAGGCCGACAGGAACGGGTCCATGCTCAATGTGGTTTCCGGGTCGATCAGCGACACGTCGGGCACCACCGCCTTGCTGACAATGGAGAACTTCATGCGCTCCTGCTGGTTGGAGATGATCACGAACTGGGACACATCCGCCGAAGTACCGGCAGTGGTCGGGATCAGGATCAGCGGCGGGCTGGGGACACGAATGGTGTCCACGCCTTCGAACTCGAGAATGCTGCGCCCGTGGGCGACCACAATGCCAATGCCTTTGCCGCAGTCCATCGGGCTGCCGCCACCGACCGCGACAATCACGTCGCAGTGATTCTCCCGATACAGCTCGGCACCGAGCATGACTTCTTCGACCCGCGGGTTGGGCGACACATCGCTGTAGAGGAAGTAGTCGATGCCCTGGGCCTGCAGGCTGGCCTCGACATCCGCGACCCAGCCGGCGGCAATCACCCCCGGGTCGCTGACCACCAGCACCTTGCGGGCGCCGAAGGTCTTGGCATAGTTGCCGACGTTGTGCCGGCAACCGGCACCGAAGATGATTTCAGGGGAAACGAACTTACGCAGTTGGCTGAGACTCTGGCTCATTGGAAAGCCTGTTTTTTATTGTTTTGAAAGGTAACAGCCACACTAACCGATCCGCTGGTGAATGCAATCAGACCATTGGGTACCCCAAGCCTGAACCAGGCTTGGCGAGCTATCCGCGATAAATCAACCGTGAAGCCTTTTCATTGCGCAGCGTCAGCGCCTCCATGCCCGGCCCCGGCGCCTCGGCTTCTTCCCGGGCCTTGAGGATCACCCCATGGTGCGCCGACTTGCTGCACACCGGGTCAGCGTTGGCGGCATCCCCCGTGAGCATGAACGCCTGGCAGCGACAGCCACCCAGGTCCTTGTGCTTTTCATCGCAGGAACGGCACGGCTCCTTCATCCAGGCGTCACCGCGAAAGCGGTTGAAGCCGAACGAGTCATTCCAGATGTGCTCGATGCTGTGCTCGCGCACGTTGGGAAACGCCACGGGCAATTGCCGGGCGCTGTGGCACGGCAACGCGGTGCCGTCCGGGGTGATGTCGAGAAACAGGTTGGCCCAGCCGTTCATGCAGGTTTTGGGACGCTCCTCGTAGTAGTCCGGGGTGACGAAAATCAGTTTGCACGGATGGCCCTGGGCCTCGAGCCGCTGGCGGTAAGCCTGGGTGACCGCCTCGGCGCGCTCCAACTGGTCGCGGGTCGGCAGCAGGCCCACCCGGTTGAGTTCGGCCCAGCCATAGAACTGACAGGTGGCCAACTCGACAAAGTCAGCCTCCAGCTCCAGGCACAGCTCAATGATCTGCTCGATACGGTCGATATTGTGCCGGTGGGTGACAAAATTCAGCACCATCGGGTAACCCTCGGCCTTGACCGCCCGGGCCATGGCCAGCTTCTGGGCGAAGGCCTTGCGCGAGCCGGCGAGCATGTTGTTCACCGCTTCGTCGGCGGCCTGGAAACTGATCTGGATATGGTCCAGCCCAGCCACCTTGAAATCCCGCACTTTCTGTTCGGTCAGGCCAATGCCCGAGGTGATCAGGTTGGTGTAGTAGCCCATGTCCCGGGCGGCCTTGATCAGCTCGGCGAGGTCCTGGCGCACCAACGGCTCGCCACCGGAAAAGCCCAGTTGCGCGGCGCCCATGTCGCGTGCCTGGCGGAACACCCGGATCCACTCGGCGGTACTCAACTCCTCACCGTGCCGGGCAAAATCCAGCGGATTGGAGCAGTAAGGGCATTGCAGCGGGCACCGATAGGTCAGCTCCGCCAGCAACCATAGCGGGGGGCCGGGTGGCGCCTCACTCAATCCAGAATTGCGCATGGGCCACCTCCAGGAATGCCAGGACATCCTCGTCGATCCCCGGCACCCCGGGGAAACTCGACGTCAGCTGGGCAATGATCGCCGCCACACTGCGCTGGCCGTCCACCAGGCTGAGGATCTGCCCGGCACTGGCGTTGAGCTTGATCATGCCCTCGGGGTACAGCAGCACGTGACAGTCCTGGCGCGGTTCCCATTGCAGGCGAAAACCCCGGCGCAGCAGCGGTGCCTGTTCGCGTTTGATCAGGCTCACAGGGCGATCCCCCGGTGCCAGACATTGGCGGCGGTCACCGTGTGGTACGGCGGGCGCTCCAGTTCGTAGGCCAGGCTCATGGCATCGAGCATGCTCCACAGCACATCGAGCTTGAACTGGAGGATCTCGAGCATCCGTTGCTGGCCGGCGGCGGTGACGTAGTGCGCCAGGGTGATCTGCAGCCCGTGCTCGACATCGCGACGGGCCTGGCCCAGGCGTGTGCGGAAATACTGGTAGCCGGCCGGGTCGATCCAGGGGTAATGCTGGGGCCAGGCATCCAGGCGCGACTGGTGGATCTGCGGGGCGAACAGCTCGGTCAGCGAACTGCTGGCCGCTTCCTGCCAGCAGGCGCGCCGGGCGAAATTGACATAGGCATCCACGGCAAACCGCACCCCCGGCAACACCAGTTCCTGGGACAACACTTGCTCGCGGGTCAGCCCCACGGCTTCGCCGAGGCGCAACCAGGCTTCGATCCCGCCTTCGCTGCCCGGCGCGCCATCGTGATCGAGCAGGCGTTGCAACCACTGGCGACGCACGTCGCGGTCCGGACAATTGGCCAGGATCGCCGCGTCCTTGAGCGGGATGTTCAACTGGTAATAGAACCGATTGGCGACCCAGCCCTGGATCTGCCGGCGAGTGGCACCCCCGGCGTACATGGTTTGGTGGAATGGGTGATGGATGTGGTAATAGGCGCCCTTGGCACGCAGGGCCGCTTCGAATTCGCTGGGGGTCATTGCCTGGTCAATCATGGTGCTTCTCCTCGCGGTTCGGTGGGGTCTGGGGGCATCGCGGGCAAGCCCGCTCCCACAAGGGTCCGAGTCAGCCTGCTCGCGAAAGGCCCTACAGGTCGATGTGCAGGCCGTCATAGGCCACTTCGATCCCGCGCCGCTCAAGCTCCGCCCGCTCGGCCGAGTCCGGGTCGAGGATCGGGTTGGTGTTGTTGATGTGGATCAGCACCTTGCGCTGGCGTGGGAACCCCTCCAGCACCTCCAGCATGCCGCCCGGGCCGCTTTGCGCCAGGTGCCCCATGTCGCGGCCCAGGCTCTGGCCGACTTCGCACAGGCGCATCTCGTCATCGCGCCACAGCGTGCCATCGAGCAACAGGCAATCGGCGCGCTGCATCCAGCCCAGCAACTCGTCGTCGACCTGGCCCAGGCCCGGGGCATAGAACAGCGAAGCACCGCTGCGCCGGTCCTCGATGAACAGGCCGATGGTGTCACCCGGCTGCGGATTGCCACGATTCGGCGAATACGGCGGTGCGTTGCTGACCAAGGGGATGGCCCGGAACTCAAGGTGCGCGCAAGCAGCGATGCTGAACGGTGCGCGGTCCAGGCCGATGGGCTGCCACTGCAGGCCGCCGTTCCAGTGGGTCAGCATGTTGAACAGGGGAAAACCGCTGCTCAGGTCCTGGTGGACCCGCTCGGTGCACCACACGGCGTGCGGACAACCTTCGCGCAGGCTCAACAGGCCGGTGCAGTGGTCGATCTGGCTGTCCATCAGGATGATCCCGGCAATCGCCGTATCCCGCAGCTGGCGCGCGGGTTGCAGCGCAGGGAAACTTTCCAGTTGCACGCGGATGTCCGGCGAGGCGTTGCACAGCACCCAATCCACACCGTTGTCACTCAAGGCAATCGACGACTGCGTCCGCCGTTGCGCCCGCAGGCTGCCCGCGCGCACGCCGGCGCACTGGCGGCAATTGCAATTCCACTGCGGAAAACCGCCACCGGCGGCGGAACCGAGGACACGGATGTGCATGGGCATTGCTCCAGATGGCAGGCCCGGCCAACGCAACGGCTGGCCGGGTGGTCAATCAACGGTTGGCGAAATACATCGTCACTTCGAAGCCAATGCGCAGATCGGTAAACGCGGGTTTAGTCCACATGGGTCATTCCTCTTCTTGTGCCGGGCGATTCCGGTACACGCATTAATGCACGGGGCTTGAGGTGACCGAATGCTACTTTCGAAGGAGCTGGCGGGGTGATTTGGTAGGGGGTGTTTGCCCGATTTTCAGAAACACCATCCGACCTGTGGGAGCTGGCCGGGCGGCGCTCCGCTTGCCCGCGATAGGCATAGGTATCTACACAACTGTGGTGCGACGTCCGAGTACATATCCATTTCTTCGGTAAAGACCACCTATGGTTCCGCTCTTACAGCGGCTCACTTTTGAGAGCGCAAAAGTAAGCAAAACGCTCTTACCCCACCACTCGGCACCTCGCTTGGGCTCGGTGTTCCCTCACTCCGGCTTGAATCCGTGGGCCGCCGCCACGCGCCATCCATGGCGCGGGGCGGCTAACCCGGCGTCCTGCCGGGTTGCCCACGGCTTCAAGCCTGCGTTCGGCCAGCGTGGTTAACGGGGCGCCCAGGATCAAAAGCCAGAGCCAGAGCTAAAGCGAAAGCAAAAGCCAGATCAAAAGATGGCTGACTTCGTCAGCGTCTGAGGAAGTAGAAGCTACACCGCGCATGCCCTAGCGATCAGGTCGGCTCTAAGGCCGCCTCGCTTTGTTTTTGATTCTGGGCGCCCGTTAACCACGCTGGCCGGAGTCCGATATTGATTTGGGGGGTAAACCGGCAGGACGCCGGTTTAGCCGCACTGGGCCAGGGATGGCCCAGTGCGGCGACCCCCCAAATCAATGTCGGAGTACGGGCATGCCGAGCCTAAGCGAGGCACCAAGTGGTGGGGCAAGAGCCTTTTGCTTACTTTTGGCTGGGCCGGCATTCCGGCTCCCAAAAGTGAGCCGCTGTAAGAGCGGAACCATAGGTGGCCGTTACCGAAGAAATGGATATGTACTCGGTCTAATCCAACACCACGGACGGCCCAGAGACCGCCACGGTAGCAAGCTCCTCCCTCGCCACAGGCCGCTACAAAGTTGTGTAGATACCTATGCCCATCGCGGGCAAGCCGCAAGCGGGCGCCCGCTCCCACAGGTTTTGTGTCGTGCTCAGGTAATCAGAAGAACCCCAACGGGTTGATGTCGTAGCTCACCAGCAGGTTCTTGGTCTGCTGGTAGTGGTCGAGCATCATCTTGTGGTTTTCCCGGCCAACCCCGGACTTCTTGTAGCCACCAAACGCGGCATGAGCCGGGTACAGGTGGTAGCAGTTGGTCCACACGCGCCCGGCCTTGATCGCCCGGCCCATGCGATAGGCGCGGTTGATGTCGCGGGTCCACAGGCCGGCACCGAGGCCGAACTCGCTGTCGTTGGCAATCGCCAGGGCCTCGGCTTCATCCTTGAAGGTGGTGACACCCACCACCGGACCGAAGATTTCTTCCTGGAACACGCGCATCTTGTTGTGGCCCTTGAGCAGGGTCGGCTGGATGTAATAGCCGCTGGACAGGTCACCCTCCAGGCGCTCGGCCGCACCGCCCGTGAGCAGTTCGGCGCCCTCCTCCTGGGCAATCTGCAGGTACGAGAGGATCTTGTCGTATTGCTGCTCGGACGCCTGGGCGCCGACCATGGTCTCGGTGTCCAACGGGTTGCCGCGCTTGATCTTGACGATCTTCTTCATCACCTCGGCCATGAACGGCTCGTAGATCGACTCCTGCACCAGCGCCCGTGACGGGCACGTGCACACTTCGCCCTGGTTGAAGAACGCCAGCACCAGGCCTTCGGCGGCCTTCTCGATGAACGCAGGCTCGGCATTCATGATGTCTTCGAAGAAGATATTCGGCGACTTGCCGCCCAGCTCCACCGTGCTCGGAATGATGTTCTCGGCGGCACAATGCATGATGTGCGCGCCCACCGGAGTCGAGCCGGTGAAGGCGATCTTGGCGATACGCTTGCTGGTGGCCAGGGCTTCACCGGCTTCGCGACCAAAACCCTGGACGATGTTCAGCACGCCAGCAGGCAGCAGGTCGGCGATCAGTTCGGCGAAGACCATGATCGACAGCGGCGTCTGCTCGGCTGGCTTGAGCACGATGCAGTTGCCGGCGGCCAGCGCCGGAGCGAGCTTCCAGGCAGCCATCAGCAGCGGGAAGTTCCACGGGATGATCTGCCCGACCACGCCCAGGGGTTCGTGGAAGTGGTAGGCGGTGGTCAGTTCATTGATTTCGGCAGCACCGCCTTCCTGGGCGCGGATGCACCCGGCGAAGTAACGGAAGTGGTCGGCGGCCAGCGGAACGTCGGCGTTGAGGGTCTCGCGCACAGCCTTGCCGTTGTCCCAGGTCTCGGTGACCGCGAGGATTTCCAGGTTCTGTTCGATGCGATCAGCAATTTTCAACAACACCAGGGAGCGGTCCTGGGCCGAAGTCTTGCCCCAGGCATCGGCCGCGGCGTGGGCGGCATCCAGGGCGCGGTCGATGTCGGCGGCGCAGGAGCGCGGGAACTCGGCGATCACCTCGCCGGTGACCGGCGAGGTGTTGGTGAAGTACTGGCCATTGATCGGGGCGACAAATTCGCCGCCGATGAAATTGCCGTAGCGCGGCTTGAAGCAAACAACAGCGCCTGGGGTACCGGGTTGTGCGTAGATCATGCTGGGCCTCTGTCTTGGTCGATGCCTGTCGGCAAACAGGCGATGCACCGATAGTAGAGAGCCCCGCGAGCCAGACGTATGCGCCGTTGGCAGGGGGGCTCTCATTATTTGGTCGTAGATTTCACACAGATCACTGTAGGAGCGAGCATGCTCGCGATGAACCCGAGAACGCCGTGGGGTGTCAGGCTTCCAGCGTTATCGTTAACGACCATCGCGAGCGAGCTCGCTCCTACAGGTTTGTGGTGGATCAGTGCTTGGCCACCAGCTCCTTCGGCAACTTGAAGGTCCAGAGCATGCCGCCCTGGTTGAAATCCTTGATCCGCTTGGCCACTTCACCGCCCCACAGGGGTACGGCGCCGCCCCAGCCCGAGAGCACCGAGACGTATTGCTCGCCGTCCATTTCCCAGGTCACGGGTGAACCCAGTACCCCGGAGCCGGTCTGGAACTCCCAGACTTTTTCCCCGGTCTTGGCGTTGAACGCCTGCAGGAAGCCTTCCGGCGTGCCGGTGAACACCAGGTTGCCCTTGGTGGTCAGCACCCCGCCCCACAGCGGCGCGAAGTTCTTGTGGCGCCAGACTTCCTTGCCGGTTTTCGGGTCGATTGCCCGCAGCACGCCAATGTAGTCTTCGTTCAGCGGCTTGATGGTGAAACCGGCACCGAGGAATGCCGCGCCTTTTTTGTAGGCGATGCCTTCGTTCCAGATGTCCATGCCCCACTCGTTGGACGGCACATAGAACAGCCCGGTGTCCTTGTTATAGGCCATCGGCATCCAGTTCTTGGCCCCCAGGAACGCCGGCGCGACAAACACCGAACTGCCCTTGGCCTCGCTGCCGGGAGCACCCGGACGGCTGGCTTCGTTGTAGATCGGCCGGCCGTCTTTATCCAGGCCGGTGGCCCAGGTGATCTTGTCGACAAACGGGAAGCCGCGGATGAACTTGCCGTTGGTGCGGTCCAGCACGTAGAAGAAGCCGTTGCGGTCGGCGGTGGCGGCCGCCTTGATCTCTTTGCCGCCTTCGTTGTAGTTGAACGACACCAGTTCGTTCACCCCGTCATAGTCCCAACCGTCATGGGGGGTGCTCTGGAAATGCCACTTGATGGTGCCGTCGTCCGGGTTGAGGGCCAGGCGCGACGAGGAGTAGAGGTTGTCGCCAGGGCGCAGGTGCGAGTTCCACGGAGCCGGGTTACCGGTGCCGAACAGCAGCAGGTTGGTTTCCGGGTCGTAGTAGCCGCCCAGCCACGGGGCCGCGCCGCCGGTCTTCCACAGGTCGCCAGGCCAGGTCTTGCCCGCTTCACCACCGGAAATGCCGTTTTCCACGGCCTTGCCGTCCTTGTAGACATAGCCCATGTGCCCTTCGACCGTTGGCCGGCTCCACAACAGATCGCCGTTTTTCGGGTCGTAGGCTTCGATCTTGCCCACCACGCCGAACTCGCCACCGGCGACCCCGGTGATCAGCTTGCCGTTGATCACCAGGGGCGCGGCGCTGATGGAGTAGCCTTCCTTGTGGTCGGCGACTTTCTTGCTCCAGACCACTTTGCCGGTGTCCTTGTTCAAGGCCACCAGCTTGGCGTCGAGGGTGCCGAAGAACACCAGGTCGCCGTACAGCGCCACGCCACGGTTGATCACGTCGCAGCAGGGACGGATGTCATCGGGCAGGCGCGCATCGTATTGCCAGAGTTTCTTGCCGGTGCGCGCGTCCACCGCAAACACCCGCGAGTAGGAGCCGGTCATGTACATCACGCCGTCCTTGATCATCGGCTGCGCTTGCTGGCCACGCTGCTTTTCGCCGCCGAAGGAGAATGCCCAGACGGGCCGCAGATCCTTGACGTTACTGACGTTGAGGGTGTCCAGCGGGCTGTAGCGCTGACCCTGGACGCCCAGACCGTTGGTGACAATCTGCTCCGGGTTTTTCGGATCCTGGAGAATGTCCTGGTCGCTGACGGCGGCCAGGGCCGTGCCGGACAGCAGCATGGCACTGAGCAGTGCACACAGGACGAAGGGTTGGCGACGTGCGGGTTGGGTCATGGCGGCTACCTCTGCGGTTTTTGTTATACCCGGGAAATTTTCCCGGTCTGGTGCAGATTCTTGGGCGCCACCGCCCTGGCAACAATTGCCCGCAGTGTGGAGATTGTTAGTTCCTTGGTAGGGGGTCCGATTCCGATTCCCGTACCACGCGGCCCCGTAGCGCGGTGGCGTGGCGCGGCAGTGCGGTGGCACGGCGTGGTCAGTGGGGTGGTGCGGGGTTACTGGCCATTAGACGCGGCGTCAATCCGCTTCATCTGCTCACGCTCATAGCGCGGGTACAAATGACTGACGCTGCGGATCAATTCATAGCGGCTGAGGTTGATGGCGGCGAAGCGCTCGGGGATGGGGCTGCGGATCATCTCGCCCATGTCACTGCCGTTGGCGGCGCCGTCACGCAGTAACTGGTCGAGCCAGGCCAGGTAGTCACGCATCTGCTCGAACGGTCGTGCATCGTTGGCCACCGGCCCGTGACCGGGCACCACCTGCGTCCAGGGCAAGCCCTGCAGGGTGGCGATGTCGGCCAGCCACACCGACAATCCCGGGCTGTTGGGCGTGGTCAGGGCCCGCTGATAAAACACCAGATCACCGGCAAACAGCACGCCGGTTTTCTGGTCGAGAATAGCCAGATCTGCGCCGGTATGCCCACCCAGGCTCAGCAGTTGCAAATCGTGATTCCCAAAACGGTTCACTCCCGGCGCCAGGGCCTGGGTCGGCAACACCACTTCGGTGCCGCGCATCCAGTCGCCGACCATCCGGTACATATTCTCGGCCATGGCGTCCCCCTGCTGTTGCAGGAGCACGGTGGTGCCGGGCAACGCGCCAATGGGCACGTCGCTGAACGCCTGGTTACCCAGCACGTGGTCAGGGTGATGATGGGTCAACAGCAACTGGATCACCGGCTTGTCGGTGACCGCTGCAATCGCCTTGCGCATCGCTTCGCCGTAGCGTTTGGAAGGCCCGCTGTCGATCACCACCACCCCTTGGGTGGTGACGATGAACGCGGTGTTGACGATGTTGCCGCCATTGGCCTTGGCAAAATTGTCGGTGCTGCCCTCCAGCAGCCAGGTGTCTTCGGCGATCTGCCGCGGGCTGAGCGCATAGTCCAGATCCGCCAGGGCGGGCAGGCTCAGCGACAGGCACAACAACAGCATCCAGCGCATCACGTACTCCTTGGGCTCAGGGCAGGGTTGCGGAAAATTGGTTGCCGCTGTTGTCACGCAGCAGCAGGCGCGTCTGCCCTGCCCCTTCGATATCGAAGGCCAGGCTGGGGTTTTCGCTGACCGCCGGGAACAGCTCCAGGCGGGCCATGAGCCGGTCGTCCTGGTCGCGCAGTTCAGCGTGGTTGAGGAAAAATTCCGGGATCCCGCCCACCATGCCGTTGTCCATCGGATGGGCCACTTGCAGGCGCAAGCGGCTGAAGTGGTCCCGCGGATAACGGCCGCCGAGCACTTCACCGATGTGCTCTTCCCAGCCTGGCTGGGTGCGCACCACGCTCGGCGCCGTGCAGCCGCCACCCGCGGCGTCGATCAGGGTCGAGCCAACGTGCCACAGGCCGTCCCGGGTCTGTACCGCCGCGCGCAGCGGCGTGGCCTGCTCGATACGGATGCGGATCGCCAGCCACGGCAGCACCCCGTCCAGGGGTTCGAAGTCGACGATCTTGGGCAAGGGATTCAACTCGGCCCAGGCGAGGATTCTCACCACCTCGCCCTTGAATGCCCGGGCGTCGATTTCCAGCGGCACCTGGCGCGCGTCCTCGGCGAACGGCGGCGCCAGCAGCTTGACCCGCTCATCGAACACGAACGGCGCATCGCCCAGCATCTGCTTGTGATAGAAGGCCCACATCACCGACGGCACCGGGTCCGGCCCTGGGTCGACCGGCGCGGCCGCCGCCAGCAACGGCAGCCAGCAGGCCAACAGACAACACGCTCGCCAGTTCATCGCAGCTCCTATTGATACATCTCGGGCACGTCGTAGCGCAGGCCGTAATGGCTATAAAGGGCTTGCACCACACCCTCGCGGATCAACCCTTCCAGCGCCTCTTCGACGGCGTAGGCCAACTGACGGTTGCTCTCGTGCACCGCCATGCCGATTTCCCAGCGTTGTTTACCCATGTTCGGGTAGGCGTTCTCGGCCAGCGCCAGTTGCGGGTCGGCGGCTTGATGCAGTTGCCAGTCGATCTCGCCACGCATGGCCATGACCGCATCTACTTGACCGGCCTGCATGGCGGCAAACGCCTGGGGCACACCGGGATAGTGGCGGGTGTTTTTCGCCAACATGCCGTTGAACACCGAGGTCAGGTAGAACGAGGGCACGCTGTCGACCTCGACCCCGATCGGCTGGTATTCGAACACCGCGACACTGGCCACCTTGTCCAGCCG
Organism: Pseudomonas kielensis; assembly: GCF_014236655.1. Taxonomy (GTDB): domain Bacteria; phylum Pseudomonadota; class Gammaproteobacteria; order Pseudomonadales; family Pseudomonadaceae; genus Aquipseudomonas; species Aquipseudomonas kielensis. The sequence goes on along the minus strand of NZ_JACMYG010000003.1, from coordinate 262,211 downwards.
GCGGCGGTCAAAAGCCACCTGCCACTGTTCGCTCTGGTACGGTCCGAACATCACCACATGGCCGTTTTCCAGTTCGCCCAGCTCGTTGCGTTTCTGTGCAAAGTCGCGGTCGTAGGGCACGCGCATCATCAGGTCGGCCAGTTGCTGGTTGTGCAGCGCACTGGCACGCCAGATGTAATCGCGCAGGTCGTCGTCGAGCTTTTCCCCGGCCGGTGCCCAGATCAGTTGCAGCCGTACACCCAGGGCCTTGGCCAACGCCTGGGCCAGCTCCACATCGACCCCACGGGGTTGCCCGGTTTCCTCGAAGCTGTAGGGAGCAAAGTCCTTGTACACCGCCACCTTCAATTCGCCGGCGGCGATCATTTCGTCATACGTTCGGACCTGGGCCTGCGCCGCCGGGCAACACAGCAGCAGCGCACTGATCAACACCGCGAGCAGGCGCATGGGCTTACTCCTCGACGTGCACGCTGTCCAGGTAGGTGCGCACGGCCCACAGGGCTTCCTGGCTCAGGTAGTCGGCCATCTTCGGCATGTACACCCGACCGTCACGCACCGCGCCGTGGCGCACGCGCTCGACGAACCACTCATCCCCGGCATCGCCTGCGTCGAGCATGCGCAAGTCAGGGGCAATCCCCCCGGACTTGGCTTCCAGGCCATGACAGGCGGCGCAGTTCTGGTTGTAGGCCGATGAGCCGATGGCCACGGCCTTGTCGTGCTCCGGCGAACTGCGGTACGGGTTCACCGCGGCCCAGCCATCGCCATCCAGCGTCACGCCGGCATCCTTGACCGGGGTCAGGCCCTGGGTCTCGACGGCTTGTGGCACCACGTTGCCGTGGGCCCAGGCCGAACCTGCAGAGATAAAGCCGGCCAGCAGTCCGGCCACGAGCAAGGCGTTGCGTTTTGTTGTCATTGTTATGCCCTCAGGATTGCACGCAAAACCTCTTGGCAGAGGCTATGGCAGCCATCTTAGAAAGCCCTTGGCACAAGCCCCATGCTGCTTTGGTGGCCGCGTTCTACTCCCTTGGTAGTAGGGCTTGTGACGCACACCCAATTCATGGCCCGGCCGGGAACTCTTCCCGGCCACAGCGGGACTTTTTCCGTAGGCGCCACCGAGGCGGCGCAGCAACCTGTGCAGGCCAAAACCTCCACTGGGAACTGCAACCATGACAATAAGATCGCTACCCGCCCTTTCCCCCTTGACCCTCGCCGTGCAGGCTTTCCTGCTGGTGGGCAGCCTGTCCCTGAGCGCCACCGGGTACGCTGCCACCGCCCCGAGCAGCGCCAAGGTGAGCTGGGAAGACATTGCCAACGACCACCTGACCACCAAGGACGTGCTGCAATACGGCATGGGCACCAACGCCCAGCGCTGGAGCCCGCTGGCCCAGGTCAACGACCAGAACGTGTTCAAGCTGACCCCTGCCTGGTCCTACTCCTTCGGCGATGAAAAACAGCGCGGCCAGGAGTCCCAGGCCATCGTCAGCGACGGCGTGGTGTACGTCACCGGTTCCTACTCCCGGGTCTTTGCCCTCGACGCCAAGACCGGCAAGCGCCTGTGGACCTATAACCATCGCCTGCCGGACAACATTCGTCCGTGCTGTGACGTGGTCAACCGTGGCGCGGCGATTTTCGGCGACAAGATCTACTTCGGCACCCTCGACGCGCGGCTGATCGCCCTCGACAAGAACACCGGCAAAGTCGTCTGGAACAAGAAATTCGGCGACCACGCCGCCGGCTACACCATGACCGGCGCCCCGGTGCTGATCAAGGACAAGACCAGCGGCAAGGTGCTGCTGATCCACGGCAGCTCCGGTGATGAATTCGGCGTGGTCGGCCAACTGTTCGCCCGCGACCCGGACACCGGCGAAGAAGTCTGGATGCGGCCTTTCGTCGAAGGCCACATGGGCCGCCTGAACGGCAAGGACAGCACCCCCACCGGTGACGTCAAGGCACCATCCTGGCCCGATGATCCCACCACCGAGACCGGCAAGGTCGAGGCCTGGAGCCATGGCGGCGGCGCCCCTTGGCAGAGCGCCAGTTTCGACCCGGAAAGCAACACCATCATCGTCGGTGCGGGCAACCCCGGCCCCTGGAACACCTGGGCGCGTACCTCCAAGGACGGCAACCCCCACGACTACGACAGCCTCTACACCTCAGGCCAGGTCGGGGTCGACCCGAGCACTGGCGAGGTCAAGTGGTTCTACCAGCACACCCCGAACGACGCCTGGGACTTCTCCGGCAACAACGAGCTGGTGCTGTTCGACTACAAGGACAAGGACGGCAAACTGGTCAAGGCCACCGGCCACGCCGACCGCAATGGCTTCTTCTACGTGGTCGACCGCAACAACGGCAAATTGCAGAACGCCTTCCCCTTCGTCGACAACATCACCTGGGCCAGCCACATCGACCTCAAGACCGGGCGGCCGGTGGAGAACGAGGGCCAACGTCCGGCCAAGCCCCTGCCAGGGGAAACCAAGGGCAAGCCGGTGGAAGTCTCGCCGCCGTTCCTCGGCGGCAAGAACTGGAACCCCATGGCCTACAGCCAGGACACCGGGCTGTTCTACATCCCCGGCAACCAGTGGAAAGAGGAATACTGGACCGAAGAGGTCAACTACAAGAAGGGCTCGGCCTACCTGGGCATGGGGTTTCGCATCAAGCGCATGTACGACGATCACGTCGGCACCCTGCGCGCCATGAACCCGACCACCGGCAAAGTGGTCTGGGAACACAAGGAAGCCTTGCCGCTGTGGGCCGGCGTGCTGGCGACCAAGGGCAACCTGGTGTTCACCGGCACCGGCGACGGGTTCTTCAAGGCCTTCGATGCGAAAACCGGCAAGGAGCTGTGGAAGTTCCAGACCGGCAGCGGCATCGTCTCGCCGCCGATCACCTGGGAACAGGATGGCGAGCAGTACATCGGCGTGACCGTTGGTTACGGCGGTGCGGTGCCGTTGTGGGGCGGCGACATGGCCGAACTGACCAAGCCGGTGGCACAGGGTGGCTCGTTCTGGGTGTTCAAGATCCCGAGCTGGGATAACTCGACCGCCAAACGCTGACCCAGTAGGAGCGAGCCCGCTCCGGGCGGCGTTCCGACGAGGGACGGCAACGATGACGCGTTCGTTCTACCTGGATGAACGCGTCAGGCTGGCGGCCGTCGCGAGCACGCCACAAGCGGCCCCCGCGCAGGCAACCAATCCCCACGACCACCCAAGGACCTACTCACCATGAAATACCTGCCCCTGTTACTGTTGCTGAGCATCGCCCAGGCGCACGCCGACGACGCTGACAATGCGCCGCTGATCATCAACGGCTGCACCATCGCGGACCACAGCCAATGCCCCGGCGCCAATCTGCGTGGCGCCAACCTGAGCAACCAGGACTTGCGCAACATGAACCTCAGCGGCGCCGACCTGCGCGATGCCGACCTGCGCCACGCCCGCCTTGACCTGGCCAATCTGGAAAAGGCCCAACTGCAAGGCGCCAACCTGACCCGCGCCAGCCTGCAACAAAGCAACCTGCGCCTGGCCGACTTCACCGGCGCCACGCTGCTGGCGATCCAGGGCTGGGGCCTGTTTGCCCAGGGCGCACAATTCCAGGACGCCAACCTCAGTGGCGCCTACCTGCAATTCGCCCGACTGTCCGGAGCCAAGCTGCACAATGCCAACCTGCGCGCCGCCGACCTGGAAATGACCTGGCTGAGCAAGGCCGACCTGCAAGGCGCCAACCTCAGCGACGCCAACCTGCAGGAAGCCAAGTTCGGCGAGAGCAACCTGGCCCAGGCCAACCTCAGCGGCTCACGCCAGCACTACGGCAATTTCCAGGATGCCAACATGGAGGGCTGTATCGGTTGTCCAACGACCTGGGATAAATGACTGACTTGTTGTCGAGGCTCGATGGTGGCTGAGCGAAAACCGCAGCATCGGATATGCCCCCACAAAGCCAAGATCAAAAGATCAGCTCGCCACCCGCACCACCCCCATATCAATCCCCAGGTGCACCAGTTCGGCATGGGAACTGACCTGCAGCTTGCTCTTGAGCAAGGTCAGGTGATTGGAAACGGTCTTGCTGCTGATGCTCAACTGCTCGGCAATCAGCCGGGCCGGGGTGCCTTTGGCGAGCATCACAAAGATCTCCAGTTCACGCTGGGTCATGCTCTGCAAGCGCGGATCGCTGGCGTCCTGCTGCGGATGGCACGCCAGTTGGGTGGCCAGGGGCTGCTCGATATAGGCGTGACCGGCGAGAATCCGTCGCACCGCCTCGATCAACACCTCAGGCGCCGAGCTTTTAGTCAGGTAGCCCGAGGCTCCGGCGTCCAGGGCCTGGCGCACCAGTGGCAATTCATCGTGCATGCTGAAAAACAGCACCCGCAGTTGCGGCAAGCGCTGGCGTAGACGGCGGGTGGTTTCCAGGCCACTGATGCCCGGCAGGCCGAAATCCATGATCACAAGGTTCGGCAGCGCCTCCTGGACCCGGGTCAACGCCTCCTCGCCGGTGGCCGCTTCGCGCACCTCGATCGCCGGCAACAACGCCCGCAACAGGCTGGCGTAGCCCTGGCGGACCACCGCATGGTCATCGACCAGCAGAATATTCATGACGCCTCCAAAGGTATGCTCAAGGCCAGCGCCCAACCGGCGCCGGGATGACTGATGATGCGCAGTTCGCCGCCCAGGCAACGGGCCCGCTCGAACATTGAATACAGGCCGACACCCGGTTGCTGGGGTTGCTGCGCACCACGACCGTTATCGCGCACCAGCACCCGTAATCGTCCGCCGCAATGGTGCAGGCGCACCCGCACCTGGCTGGCGCCCGCGTGGCGGGCAATGTTGGTCAGGGCCTCTTGCAACAGCCGATAAAGATGGGTCTGGTGCGGTCCGGACAGCAGCGGCAGATCGGCGCTGACCCGCAACCGGCAATCGATGCCCTGCCGGGTCTGCCACTGCTGTACCAGCAAGCCCACGGCCTCGCTCAACGGCAGGTGCTGCAGGACGACCGGATAGAGACCGTGGACCAGGGCGCGAAAGCCCTGCTGCAGGTGTTCGCAGTTGTGCTCCAACTCGCGCACCGTGCGTTCGATGGTCTGGGGCTGGTTCGCCACCAGACGCAGCAGACAGGCCTGGGCGCGTATCCCCGCCAGGTACTGGCCAAGATCGTCGTGCAGGGTCTGGGCCAGATGGGTGCGCTCCTGCTCCTGCACGGCCAACAGGGTGCGGGTCAACCGGGCGTTGTCGGCGTGGGCCTGTTCCAGCGTCTCGGTCATGCGATTGAACTGCCGGGCCAGTTGCCGCGCTTCCGCCAGACCGACGCCGCGCAGGCGGACCTGGAGCTGGCCGGCGCACACTTGCTGCATGGCCCGCAGCAGCTCATCGAGCAGGCCCATGCCACGGCGCACCGCCCAGCGAATACTCAACAGGCTGACGATCAACGCCAGGGCGCACAGGCCGAGCAACTGCTGCACCGAGTCCCAGACTTCATCGAGTTCGTCCCGCGGATCCAGGGCAATCTGCACCCGTCGGCCGTCGCTCAGGTCAAGGAGGCGGGGGCTGTGCAGGCGTTCGGCAAACAGCAGGCGCGCGAGCCAGGCATCCATTCCCGCCTGCACCGGGACCTGGGCCGCCTCCCCCGGCTGCAACCAACGCACCCGTACGTGACGCAATCCTTCGGTCAGCCGGGGCTGCAGGCTGACCGGGTCGCGGGCGGCGCTTTCGCTCAAGTACTCGACCACCGCCTGCGCCGACTGCAGCTCCCGCTCGACATCCGCCAGCGTCTGGTGCAGCAGCAGCCCCATGCACCCCAGGGTCACCAGGGCAAAAAAGCCGCAGACCCACAGGTTGATCCGCCACAGGGCCGACACGCCTAGCGCCCCGGCCAAACAGGCAAAACCCGCGCGGCGACCGGTTGCGGGCCGTGCAGACGGTCGACGCCGATCATGCTCAGGATCAGCAACAACGGCAGGAGCAGCGCCTTGAGAATTCGCATGGTCGATCGCCTCCACTGAAATGGCCGGTATTGCCCATGCTAAAACCACGCCGCCTTGGCGCAGTTACTACCTTGGTACTGGCTCACTGGTACTTTCTGCATATTTCCCCTTGCTCGTGGGCTTCCTATGCTGGCGCTACCTGGAACGGAGTGCCCTATGCGCCAGCTTGCCCCCTACGCCTTGATCTACCTGCTGGCGATTGCCTGCGCCGCCGGCGTGGCGACCCAAAGCCAGGCCGCGGACCCAGCGTTGCCGGTGCAGATCGGCTACCTGGGCTATCGCCCCGACCCAGGCCCGCTGTTGTCCAACGTGATTGCCGAACCCACTGACGCCGGCCTGCGCGGCGCCGAACTGGCGATCACCGACAGCAACAGCACCGGGCGCTTTCTCAACCAGAGCTATCACCTGCAAAGCGCCAGTGTCGTCACCCCACAAGCCCTGCTGGACGCCGCCAAGGTCCAGCACGAGCAAGGGCTGCGCCTGTTTGTGGTCAACGCCCCGGCGGCCAGCCTGCGCCAACTGAGCGCGGCATTGCCCGACAGCCTGCTGTTCAATGCCGGGAGCCCGGATGACAGCCTGCGCAGCACCGATTGCCTGCCCAACGTGCTGCACAGCCTGCCGAGCCGGGCGATGCTCGCCGATGCCCTGGGGCAGTTCCTGGTGGTACGCAAATTGCAGCGGGCCTTGCTGATTGTCGGCCCGACCGCCGATGACCAGGCCTATGCCGCCGCCCTGCGGCGCGCGGCCAAACGCTTCGGCGTGCAACTGGTGGCAGAAAAGGCCTGGAGTTTCGACAACGACCAGCGTCGCAGCGCCCAGGCCGACATGCCCCTGTTCACCCAGACCGCCGAGTATGACGTGGTGCTGGTGGCCGATGAGCGCGGCGATTTCGGCGAGTACGTGCCCTACCAGACCTGGTACCCACGCCCGGTCGCGGGCACCCAGGGCCTGACCCCGGTGGGCTGGCACAAGACCGTGGAGACCTTCGGCGCCGCACAGTTGCAAAAGCGTTTCGAGAGCCTGGCCGGGCGCTGGATGAACGACCGCGATTTCGCCGCCTGGATGGCCGTGCGCAGCATCGCCAGTGCGGTGAGCAAGCTGCGCAACGCCGACCCCATGGCAATCCGCGAACTGGAACTGATCGATCAACTGCCACTGGACGGCTTCAAGGGCCGCAAGCTCAGCTATCGCCCCTGGAACGGCCAGTTGCGCCAGCCCATCCCCATCGTGCAGCCCCGGGCATTGGTCAGCACGTCCCCCCAGGAGGGTTTCCTGCACCCCTTCAACGAAATGGACAGCCTGGGTTACGACAAGCCCGAAGTCAGTTGCCGCTTTCCCTGAAATAGCCCACCCCACAACAACAAGAAGGTATCCGCCATGCGCCGCACCCTGCTCTCATGCGCCCTGTTGCTCGCCGCCGGGCACGCCGTGGCCAGCACTGCCTGGGTCTCCAACGAGAAGGACAACAGCCTGAGCCTGATCGACCTGCAGACCCTGCAAGTCACCGACACCCTGCCCGTCGGCCAGCGCCCCCGTGGCCTGCTGCTGTCCCACGACAACACGCTGCTGTACATCTGCGCCAGTGATTCGGACCGGGTCCAGGTGATGGACGTGGCGACCCGCAAGATCATCAAGGAACTGCCCTCCGGCAAGGACCCCGAGCAGTTCGCCCTGCACCCCAACAACCGCTGGCTGTACGTGTCCAACGAAGACGATGCGCTGGTGACGGTGATCGACACCGAGACCGCCAAGGTGCTCGGGCAGATCAGCGTCGGCGTCGAGCCCGAAGGCATGGCCGTCAGCCCCGATGGCAAGTGGGCGGTGAACACCAGTGAAACCACCAACATGCTGCACTGGATCGACACCAGCACCCAGACCCTGGCCGACAGCACCCTGGTGGACCAGCGCCCACGGTTTGTCGAGTTCTCCCCGGATGGCCAACAGCTCTGGGCTTCGGCGGAAATCGGCGGCACCGTGACCATTCTCGAGGTGGCCAGCCGCAAGGTGCTCAAGACCCTGAACTTCCAGATCAAGGGCGTGCACCCGGACAAGGTCCAGCCGGTGGGGGTCAAGCTCAGCGCCGACGGCAAGTACGGGTTTGTCGCCCTCGGCCCGGCCAACCATGTGGCGGTGATCGACGCCAAGACCTTTGAAATCCTCGACTACCTGCTGGTGGGACGGCGCGTCTGGCAGATGGCGTTCACCCCGGATCAAAAGCAGTTGCTGGCCACCAACGGCGTCAGCGGCGATGTCTCGGTGATCGATGTCGACAGCCTCAAGGTCATCAAGTCGGTAAAAGTCGGGCGTTATCCCTGGGGCGTGGTGGTCACGCCATGAACGCCCTGGACGTCAGCGACCTGAGCTTTGCCTACGGTGCCCGTCAGGCGCTGAACCAGGTCGGTTTCAGTCTGGCCCCGGGGCGTTTTGCCGCGTTGCTGGGGCCCAACGGGGCGGGCAAATCGACCCTGATCGCCCTGCTCACCCGACTTTATGACCTGCAGCGCGGGGAGATCCGGGTTGGCGGTCACTCGATGCGCGAGCACCCGCGCCCGGCGCTCAAGCAATTGGGCGTGGTGTTTCAGCAAAGCACCCTGGACCTGGACCTCAGCGTCGAACAGAACCTGCGCTACCACGCCGCCCTGCATGGTCTGTCCCGGCGCCAGAGCGGCCAGCGGGTGGACGCCGAACTGGCGCGCCAGGGCCTGAGCGAGCGCCGCGGCGAACGAGTGCGCGAACTCAACGGGGGCCATCGCCGCCGGGTGGAGATTGCCCGGGCCCTGCTGCATGAGCCGCGCCTGTTGTTGCTTGACGAAGCCACCGTCGGCCTCGACCCGGCCAGCCGCCTGGCCCTCAACCAGCACCTGCGCAACCTGTGCCGCGAGCAGCAGTTGAGCGTGCTGTGGACCACCCACCTGCTGGACGAGGTGTTGCCCAGCGACGACCTGCTGATTCTCCATCAGGGCCGCCTGGTGGCCAGCGGGCAGGCTGCGGCCCTGAGCCTGGAACATGGCGGCGACCTCGGCGCAGCCTTCAACCGCCTGACCACCGTGGGAGCCACCCGATGAACGCCTACTGGCAATGCCTGCGCGGCATCGTGCTGCGCGAATGGCTGCGGTTTGTGTTGCAGCGCACGCGTTTTCTCAGCGCCCTGGTGCGGCCGCTGTTGTGGTTGCTGGTATTTGCCGCTGGCTTTCGGGCGGCGCTGGGCATAGCGATCATCGAGCCCTACGACACCTACATCCCCTACGAGGTCTACATCATCCCTGGGCTGGCCTGCATGATCCTGCTGTTCAACGGCATGCAGGGTTCGCTGTCGATGGTCTACGACCGGGAAATGGGCAGCATGCGCGTGCTGCTCACCAGCCCGCTGCCACGGACCTTTTTGCTGTGCAGCAAATTGCTGGCGACCGCGCTGGTCTCGCTGTTGCAGGTGTATGCCTTTCTGGCGATTGCCTGGCTGTACGGGGTGCGCCCTCCCGTGGCGGGCCTGCTGCTCGCCCTGCCGGCGCTGTTGCTGGTGGCCTTGATGCTCAGTGCCCTGGGGTTGCTGCTGTCCAATGGGATCCGCCAGTTGGAGAACTTCGCCGGGGTGATGAACTTCGTGATCTTCCCGCTGTTTTTCCTGTCATCGGCGCTGTATCCGCTGTGGAAAATGCGCGACTCCAGTGAGTGGTTGTACTGGCTGTGCGCGGTCAACCCGTTCAGCCACGCGGTGGAGTTGGTGCGGTTTGCCCTGTACGAGCGGTTCAACCCCCTGGCCTTGGCGGTGTGCGTTGGGCTGACGCTGGTGTTCGGCCTGCTTGCCGTGCTGACGTTCAATCCGCAGCATGCGGCGTTGCGAAAGGCGGGTTAGGCGGTATTTCCCCATAAAGGCGCAAAACTACTACTTTGGTACTGGTTTTCCTGTCTATCGTCGCATTCCCAAGGCACAACGACTGGCATGTAATAGGTTCATAACGATAAGGACTGAACCGCTATGCTGCGTGCCTGCCGCCGCCTGTTGTGCCCTCCGCTCACCGCCCTGTCGCTGTGCCTGCTGCTGGGCGTGGCCCACGCCGAGGGCCCGCTGTTCTCTGCCGAGGGTTACCGCATCAGCCTGTACCGCAGCCCGACGCCCGACCAGGCGCCGGGCGCCAGCATCATCGATACCGCCGGCCTGCAAACCCTGCTCGGCCAGACACCGCGCCCGCTGCTGATCGACGTCTACCGCCGGCAATGGCTGCATGAGCGTTTCATTGAAGACCAACCCCACGAGAACCTGCCCGGCAGCCACTGGCTGGCCAATACCGGGGACGGTGATCTGACGCCTGCCTGGCAGGCCTATTTTGCGCGTAACCTGCAAACACTGACCGAGGGCGATCGGCAGCGTGCGCTGGTGTTTTACTGCCGCTCCGATTGCTGGCTGAGCTGGAACGCGGTAAAACGCGCCGCAGCTCTGGGCTATCAGTCGGTGTACTGGTACCGCGACGGCCTGGATGCCTGGCAGGCGGCGAACCTGCCAGTGACCCTGGCCCAACCGGAGCCCTTTCCCTGACGTTGCACCCTTGCGTGTTGTTGCCACACCATAATCAAAATAATGAGGTGAAAGGCTATGTACAAAATTCTGATTGCCGACGATCACCCACTGTTCCGCGAAGCCATTCATAACGTCATCAGCGATGGTTTTCCCGGCAGCGAGGTGATGGAAACCGCCGACCTGGACAGTGCCCTGGCCCTGACCCAGACCCACGACGACCTGGACCTGATCCTGCTGGACCTGAACATGCCCGGCATGCACGGCCTCAACGGCCTGATCAACCTGCGCAACGAAGCGCCGACCATCCCGGTGGTGATCGTGTCCGCCGAACAGGACAAGCAGATCGTGCTGCAAGCCATTACCTATGGCGCGGTGGGCTTCATTACCAAGTCCTCGCCCAGGGCGCAGATGACCGACGCCATCGAGCAGATTCTCAACGGCAACGTGTACCTGCCGCCCGATATCATCCGCACGCAAAAAAGCAGCAGCCAGCGGCGCATGAACGACACCCCCAGCTTCCCGCCGGAACTGCTCCAGGCGTTGACCCGCAAACAGTTGCTGGTGCTCGAACGGATGACCAAGGGCGAGTCGAACAAGCAGATTGCCTACACCCTGGAAATCGCCGAGACCACGGTCAAGGCCCACGTCTCGGCCATCCTGCGCAAGCTCAATGTGCACAATCGGGTCCAGGCGATCCTCAGTGCCGGGGACATTGATTTCGGCTCGTACCTGCGCCGCTGAGGCCCTTTGCGGGTTCGCGGTTGGGGCGTGTGGATCAAGATCAAGAGCTGCAGGCGAGCTAACGCTCGGCCTGTTGAGTGGTAAGGGTGGGCGAGACGGCCTACCGGCCGGCCTCGCTTTTCCTGGTGTACGAATTTCCCATGTGGGAGTTAGTGCCCGCTTGCGGTGCCCGCTTGCGGCGCCCGCTTGCGGCCTGCTTGCGGCCTGCTAGCGCTGGGGCCAGAACATTCAATATCGACGGTGCCTGACCCACCGCTATCGCGAGCAAACGGAACGCCGCCCGACTCGCTCCCACAAAGTAGAGCCGGGGGTTATCAGACGCTGATCGCGCTATCCACCAGGGTCTGGGCTTCTTGCACCAGTTGCTTGAGGTGATCGTCGCCAATGAAGCTCTCGGCATAGATCTTGTAGATGTCTTCGGTGCCCGAAGGACGGGCGGCGAACCAGCCGTTTTCGGTCATGACTTTCAGGCCACCAATGGCCTGGTCGTTGCCCGGTGCCTTGCTGAGGATGCTCTGGATCGCTTCGCCCGCCAGTTGGGTCGACTTCACCTGCTCCGGCGCGAGTTTGCCCAGCAGGGCTTTTTGCTCGGGGCTGGCCTTGGCATCGACGCGCACGGCGAAGGGTTCGCCCAGTTCATCGGTCAGGGCACGGTAGGCCTGGCTTGGGTCGCGGCCGGTGCGGGCGGTCATTTCCGCGGCCAGCAATGCCGGGATCAGACCATCCTTGTCGGTGCTCCAGACGCCGCCATCCTTGCGCAGGAACGAAGCGCCCGCGCTCTCCTCCCCACCAAAACCCAGGGAGCCGTCGAACAGGCCGTCAGCGAACCACTTGAAGCCCACCGGTACTTCGTACAGGCGCCGGCCCAGGCGCTTGGCCACGCGGTCGATCAGGCCGCTGCTGACCACGGTCTTGCCAACGGCGGCATCGGCACGCCACAACGGACGGTTCTGGAACAGGTAGTCAATGGCGACTGCCAGGTAGTTGTTCGGCGCCAGCAGACCACCGGAGGGTGTGACGATACCGTGACGGTCATGGTCCGGGTCGCAGGCAAAGGCGACGTCGAAACGTTCCTTGAGGCCGATCAGGCCCTGCATGGCGTGGCTGGAAGATGGGTCCATGCGGATCTGCCCATCCCAGTCCACCGACATGAAGCGGAACGTCGGGTCGACCTCGGTGTTCACCACTTCAAGGTTCAGGCGGTAGTGCTCGGCGATGGCCGACCAGTAGCGCACCCCGGCGCCGCCCAGTGGATCGACGCCCAGGCGCAGGTTGGCGCCACGGATCGCGTCGAAGTCGATCACATTGACCAGGTCGGCGACGTAGGTATTGAGGTAGTCATGGCGATGGGTGGTGCTGGCCTTGAGCGCCTGCTCGTAGCTGATGCGCTTGACCCCGGCCAACTGGTTGGCCAGCAGTTCGTTGGCCTTGGCTTCGATCCACTTGGTGATGTGGGTATCGGCCGGGCCACCGTTGGTGGGGTTGTACTTGTAGCCACCGCTTTGCGGCGGGTTGTGCGACGGCGTGATGACGATGCCGTCGGCCAGGCCCGAGGTGCGGCCACGGTTGTAGCACAGGATCGCGTGGGAAATGGCCGGGGTCGGGGTGTATTCGTCACCGGCGGCGATCATCACGGTGACACCGTTGGCCGCCAGCACTTCCAGGGCGCTGGCACCGGCCGGCGTCGACAGCGCGTGGGTGTCGATACCGACGAACAACGGGCCGTCGATGCCCTGGGCCTGGCGATAGAGGCAGATCGCCTGGCTGATCGCCAGGACGTGCCATTCGTTGAAACTCAGCTCGAACGAGCTGCCACGGTGCCCGGAGGTACCGAACGCAACGCGCTGGGTCGCCACCGAGGCATCGGGGCGGCCGGTGTAATAGGCGGTTACCAGTCGCGGGATATCGACCAAGAGCTCTGCTGGTGCCGGTTTGCCCGCAAAAGGACTGAGTGTCATGCAAAACCTCTGAAAAAGAGTGGTTCAGGAATAGGGACGCAGTTTACTGGCAGTTTGACTATAGAGCGACGATATCTATCCGCGTCCGGCCAGGATTATTTACCCCTCGATCACTCCATCAGCTCCAGCCTCAGGGCATCGCCGAGCATCGCCATGGTCGCGTCCAGATCGTGATGGCCATTGAACGCATGGCTGAGGCGCAGGTGCTGTGAATGCAGGCCGTGCAGGCTGAACAGCTCTCCCGGGGCAATCACCACGCTCTGCTTGAGCATGCGCTGGAACACCCGACGCATATCCACCGGGCGCAGCGAGCGGGCCCAGAGGGTCGCGCCACCCGCCGGCTCGACAAAGTCCAGGGCATCGGCCAGGCGCTCCTGCAGCAGGTGCACCATGCGGCTCTTGCGCTCCGTGAGCAGGCGGCGCAATACCGGCAGGTGCTGGTCGATGCGCCCACTGCTGTACAGCCGGGCAATGGCTTTCTGGCGGATCGGCGACAAGCGGAAGGAGCGCAGCAGAAAGGTGCGCTGCAACTCAGCGCTGAGCGGGCGCGAGAGCACGTAGCCGTATGGCGCCTCGGGCCCCATGAGTTTTTCGAAGGTCGAAAACACAATCAAGCGCTCAGGGTCGAGCAGGTCGCGAAAGCGCAGCTCGTTCGGCCCGTGCCCCAGTTCGCCGTAGACATCATTCTCCAGCACCCAGCAGCCGTGCGCCTGCAACAGGTGGGCGATGTCCTGGCGGTTGGCGGCCGGCATCAGGCTGCCCCTGGGCATGCTCACGCCTGAGGACAGCAGCACCAAGCGCACTGGCTCGGTCGCCAGCAGGTGCGCCAGCCATTGCGGGTCGAGCGAGCCATCGTCGCCAAGCGGCAGTTCGATCACCCGGACCCCGGCCGCCTGCAACAGGCGCAAAATCACCCAGTCGCAGGGCGACTCCACCAGCACGGTGGCGCCCTTGAGCGCCAGCACCGCGATCAGGATCTCCAGCACGCCACGCAAATCGGCACCTATGTAGACATCATCGGCGTGCCAGCATCGAGTGGGCGATGTGGTATAGCGCGCCGCCAGCGCGGTACGCAGTTCCAGCTCGCCACAGGGTTGGGAGTGCGGTTGCTGCTGGCGCGGGTATTGGCGCACCAGTTCGCGCTCCAGCAGCAGCAACGGACTGTCCAGCGATTGCAACAGGGCCGGCTCGTCGGTGCTCATGACCAGCACGCCTGGACGCCTGGCACTCACGTAAAGGGTTTCCAGCAGGTCATTGCCGCCGCAGAACGCCGCGTTCAGCGACACCGGCAACGCGTAATAACCGGACTTGGCCACCGAGTACACCCGCCCTTCCTTCTCCAGCAACGAGTAGGCGTACTGGATGGTCGAAATCGACACACTCAGGCGCTCGGCCAGTTGCCGCAGGGACGGCAGTTTGATCGGCGTCTCGGCCTCCATTTCATTGATCAGGCAGGTCAGGTAGCGGTACACCGCCTGGTAGGCGAAGTCGTTCTCTCTGTGCTCTTTCATGGACGCAAGCCAATCGCGGCAAGGGTCAGGGACCGCGCCCACGGCAAACACGCCTGGCCGCCATTGCCCCGGCCCATGTGGTTCAGATCAATCAAACCAGGCTCCTTCAAGGTCGCGCTGACAGAGCATTGAGCGACTGCACCACGTCCCCGCCACTGGAGACCGGAACACCAGCCTCCAGCACGGGACGGCGGCGATACAACACTCGCATCAGGTTGATCGGCAAACCACTGACATCCACCATCCAGTGCATGACCTGCTCCGGCGCGGCCTCGCCCTGCAACGCCTTGTGCAGCTCGCCCATGGCCACCAGCATGCCGGGATGGCAGCGCCGCAGAAATTTCTCCAGCCCTGCGCCCTGGCCGACAAAGGGCGAAAACAACAGGCACACCAGTTGCGTTTCGCTCAGGCCCAGGGTCTGCTGAAGTTCGGCGTTGGCCTCGATGCGCCGCTCGGCCAATGCCAGGGGATTGTCATAGGGCGCCGAGGCCTGCTGGCAAATGGGTTCCGGTACGCCTCTTTTGCGCATCAGCAACAACCCACGCTGCACGTAGTGGGCAAATCCGCGCTCATACGGCTGGCCCTCCAGGTAGCTGGCCTGTAAACCACGGCAATGGGCCGATAGCAGCGCGCTGGCGTAGTCGTTTTCCCGCAGGGCAAGCCCCGCGTCCTCCGCCTGCAGACCGAAAAATTCGTTGAGCAGCGGCCAGCGCTCCTGCGCGTTGCCCGTGACCAGGTCCTGGATATCGATAAAGGTGGTCCCGCGCCGTGCGTCAAAATCCGCCTGGGGCCGCCAGGCCACGGTTTTTTGCTCGGCATACAGCGCGTGGTAGCAGTCGTTGTCCAGTAGTTCGAGGCTGTTCAGTAGCCCATCCATGCTCAGTGCCGGTTCCGCCAGCGTCGGCAAGTTGGCGCGTTGCGCCGCTCGCGCCAATCCGGCCAGGAACTGTCGCTGCTGGCGCGCCGTTGCTCCGCCCACCAGCGCATCCACGCCCCCCTGCCAGCGGCTCATCTGCCCATAGAATTCGCCGGTGGCCAGGTAGCCGTCATCGCAGGCTTCATAGGGACTCCCCGTCTCTCGCAAATGGCCAAGCAACAACAGACTGTAGCGATTCCACTCCCGGCCGGCGTCGGACAGCGCTGGCAAATGGCTGAAGGGCAACACCTCACGGTTGTCGACCATCAGCACTTCGACCCGCGGGTCATCGTAGACAAACAGCGCCCCATAGCTGCGGTGAATGCTGTCCATGATCGCCGGTGTCGTGGTGCCCATGCGCAGGGTTGCTACCCGCAGGTGGAAGGTCGCTGGCGACCGGGTAGCGATGCTCAACTGCGCGGCACGCAGCAGCGCCAGCGAATAACAGCTGTCCTGAGTGCCGGTGTGGGCCAACAGCACCTTGAAATGCTCCATTCTTTCTGGGCCGCCAGCCGCCACGAGTAAACGCTGGATTAAAAGTTGCAGTGCAGTGCGCTCTGCCCGGGAGAAGTAACTCAGCAGACGAGTCAATACTTGGTGATAGACATTGTTCATCGCTGAATCATGCATGGCGCTCATCGTTATTTACCTGATATTCAATAAGTCGGTATCAAAAGAACATGGCTCAACCGCACTGGCGGTGATCATTGTCGGTTGATTAATGCGTGGCGTAATTATCGGCGCTCAGATGCTAGCATTTTGATTCCAGCAACCATTTGACACTATTGCCCAAGCCGAGTTGACACGCCGGAAAGTTCGCCCTGACACGCCTGAACCAAGGGCTCCCAGCCCCATACGGCATGGCCTAGGACAATTCCGACAACTTCCCACAGCCAATGAGTACGCAAAATCAAGAAGCCATAACCCGGCAAAAAATCGGCAACTTGTAGTTGACTGCGTTACTTGCCAAATACCAACACCGGGTATGGACGAGCACTGTGCCCGCCCCCCGCCACCGTTAATAGCGCTGATTAAAATAAAAGGCTCAGCCATGACTCATTCCTTGAGATGAAAGTGATCTTTCAATTATCAGGGCTTGGATATTGATTAGAAGATACAGATCACAGACAAAAACCAGTTCAGTTGCTGAACGGGTTGTTTATCAGGGCAACGTTTGCGGGGTTTATCAGGTTCCATAACGCAACATCCCGCTTTCGCGGGCTGTTTTTAGTGCTGGCCTCAGGCGGGCTCGACCAGAAGCGCCACCCGCTCGCGACACGGACACTCGTCCATGTAACGGTGCGCCTCGACGAACTCGGCAAACGGGAAGACCCGGGTCTTGAGCGGCAGCAACACACGGTCGGCGGTCAATTGATTGATCTCGCGCAGGGCCCGTTGCAGCGCAGCCTGGTCCTGGACAATCCCCAGTTCCGGCTTGCCGGTGAAGTTACCGATGCAGTGCACGAAAAACTGAATGTTCTTCTGGAACGCCGCGCAGGCCGGGAATGGCGTCTGGTTGCCGCCTTGCAGGCCATACAGCACCAGACTGCCCCGTGGCGCCAGCACGTCGCCCAGCAGCGACATCTGTGGGCCACCCAGGCCGTCGAACACCACGTCCACGCCTCGATTGTCGGTGAGCTTGTTGATCTGCATGAGCAGGTCCTGCTCTTCGGTGACAATCACCTTCTCGGCACCCAGCGACAGCAGGTACTCACGTTCCTCGGCGGTCTTGGTCGCGGCAATCACCCGCACACCCAGGGCCTTGCCCAGTTGCACAAAGGACGGGCCGGCGCAGTGGCTGGCGTCAGTCACCAGGGCAAACTGCCCGGGTTTGACCCGCGCCAGATCGGCGTAGGCAAAATAGGCGATCAGCAGGGGCGTGTAATGCACCGAAGCCTCGATCGGGCTCAGGACATCGGGATAACGGGTCAGCGCCGAACGCGGCAGCACAATCTGCTCGCCGTACACCGGGTAGTCATTGGGGCTTTCAGCCGGGAAGCTGGCGACCTTGTCGCCAATCGCCAGGTCGTCCACGCCTTCACCCAGGGCCGTGACCACGCCCGCCATCTCATGCCCCAGCCCGGAGGGCAGTCGTGCATGGGAGGACGCCAGGTTCTGCCGCCAGAGGATGTCATACCAACTGACGCCTATCGCCTCGACACGCACCTGTACTTCACCGGGTGCAGGCAGAGCAGCCGCATGCTCTTCGCATTTGAGCACCTCGGCTGGACCAAACTTGTGAAAACGGATCGTGCGGGACATCGCAAACCTCGTCAAAGAAACCTCTAATGCCATGAACTTTATCCGGGCTTTCTGGCCAAGACCATCAGTGGCTATTAATAGTCGACATGCCTGTCATTGATTCCGCAGCTCCGGCAATCCGTCAATCCAATCTAGAAAACCGAACCAGCATTGTGGGAAAAATGAATTACTCGGTGCAGAGTAACAGCCTTTCCCCGTAAGATTCATGCCGGTCATTGTTCTCAAATGGCCGCTCTCGTCAAGTTTGCTGACTCTGCCAGGACTCCAGATGAATCGTAATGACCTGCGTCGTGTCGACCTGAACCTGTTGATCGTGTTTGAAACCCTGATGCACGAACGCAGCGTGACCCGTGCCGCCGAGAAGCTGTTCCTCGGCCAGCCGGCCATCAGCGCGGCCCTCTCACGCCTGCGGGGGCTGTTCGACGACCCCCTGTTCGTGCGCACCGGACGCAGCATGGAACCGACCGCCCGCGCGGTGGAAATCTTCGCCCTGCTCTCCCCGGCCCTGGACTCGATCTCGACGGCCGTCAGCCGCGCAGCCGAGTTCGACCCCGCCACCAGCACCACAGTATTTCGCATCGGCCTGTCGGATGACGTCGAATTTGCCCTGTTACCCATGCTGCTCAAGCGCCTGCGCGCCGAGGCCCCGGGAATTGTCCTGGTGGTACGCCGGGTCAATTACCTGCTGATGCCAAACCTGCTGGCCTCGGGGGAAATCTCCATTGGCGTCAGCTACACCACCGACCTGCCGGCCAATGCCAAGCGCAAAGTGCTGCGCCGCAGCCAGCCCAAACTGCTGCGCGCCGACACCGTCCCCGGGGCGCTGAGCCTGGACGACTTCTGCACCCGCCCCCATGCACTGGTGTCCTTTGCCGGCGACCTGAGCGGCTTCGTCGATGAAGAGCTGGAAAAGCAAGGTCGCAAACGCCACGTGGTACTCGCCGTGCCACAGTTCAACGGCCTCGGCACGCTGCTTGCCGGCACCGACATCCTCGCCACCGTTCCGGACTACACCGCCGAAGCCCTGACCGCCGCCGGCGGCCTGCGCGCCGAAAACCCACCCCTGCCAACCCGCACCTTCGAACTGCACATGGCCTGGCGCGGGTCCCAGGACAATGATCCGGGGGAGCGTTGGTTGCGGTCGCGGATTCAGATGTTTTTTGGGGACCCGGATAGCCTGTAGCAAAACGCCCCACACGACGTTCAGTTGTTCTTCAGCCCGGGCGGGCACCAGCCCATCGTGCAGTTGCTGCGGTCGAACTGTACCCGCCCTGTGCCCCTTGACCCGAGAGGGTCCAGCACCAACAACCGGCGGTGATCGCGGCAGGTTTTTTCATTGGTGCGCTTCGACCTTGATGGCCAAAACGCTGCAGGGCACCTGATACAGAACATGCTCCGTGGTACTGCCAAGCAGCTTGCCTACCCCTTGGTGATGGGTATTTCCCATGACGAAGACGTCCGCTCGGGTATGAGTCGCAAAGTCGACCATCGCTTTGGTGGGTGGCCCTGCAATGAAGTGTTGCCGCTCAGGGGGTACGCCGTAGCGTTCAGCCAAGGCAACGAAGCACTTTTCAAGGGAGCGGCGCACGTCGTTGCTAAAGCCGGGCATCGTCACGGCGCCAGCCCCTGCATCAGAGAAATGCGTGTGGGTCAGTTCATAGGCGTGCAGCATGTGCAACTCAGCCGCACATTGCGTCGCCAATTCGTTTGCCGCCTGAATGATGCTGTCGTTGATTGCGCTGACCTGCCCCTCTGGATGCGAGGGATCAACCGCCGCCACTATCACCCGAGGAAGCGGGCACCTGACTTCGCTGACCAGATGCACCGGGGTCGGGCATTCGCGCAACAACTGCCAATCCAAAGGCGTGACGAATACGCGTTTGAGCGCGGACTCATGATGTACGTCCTTGATCACTAGGTCCGGCTGCATTTGAGCCACATGCTCGAGGATCTCTTGCAGTGGGTCGCGGGTCAACGCAACCTCGGTGGTCACATTGATGCCCTTGCGGCGCATGAGTTCGGCCTCGTCCGTCAACCACTGCTGGTTCTCCTGCCGGCAACGTTCGCGAAGGTGTTCACTGTTGCTCATTAACCGCATCAGGTCGAAGTCTTCGATGAACACCGCGATATGCAGCGCCGCGCCAGTGGCTTCGGCCAGCGCGATTGCCCGCTCCATCGCTGGCGAGTGACGCATGGTGGGGCCTGCGATCAGAAAGAGTCGTTGATACTGCCTCATGTGGCACCTCAAAACGTTCTGGGTTAACCGCTAGCGCCCCCAGCACTTTCTTGTCCCACCCTTGGCGATCTCTTATCGCCTCAACTATCAGGATCGACACTATCAATATAGGCCAGCCTCACCGCTTTTGAACCGTTGCACCCATACTTCGGAAAAAACGAACAACTGGCCCCGAATAACCGAATTTTACTGATGCAACATGCCCTTTAGCATGACCCCATCCAGCCCATCGCTGTTTGATGCGCAGACAGCCATGCAGAGGGTCATCCAATGCCACGGTTTCGAGCTGATCGAGGGTTTGCACAATTGCCTCTGCAAGCGCCTGGCTCACAGCCTGAGTCATGGCGCCCGTGGGTGGTTAAATGACTGCCATCAGCGTCGGCCAGTCCTGGATGTGGGCCGCCTTCATCGGATTCGTTCTGGCCATGCTGGCGCTGGATCTTTTCGTCTTCGGCGGGCGCAAGGCCCATCGTGTTTCAGTGCGCGAAGCGTTGGCCTGGGTCATCGCCTGGACCAGCCTGGCGCTGCTCTTCGCCGCCCTGCTCTGGTGGTATCTGCGCAGCATGTTCGGCGTCGAAGTGGCCCAGCGTACAACGCTCGAATTCCTGACGGGCTACCTGATCGAGCAGTCGCTGTCGATCGACAACATGTTCGTGTTCGTGATGATCTTCGGCTACTTCGCCGTGCCGCCGGAGTTGCAGCGCCGCGTCCTGCTTTATGGCGTGCTCGGCGCCATCGTCATGCGCGCCGGCATGATTTTCGCCGGTGTCTGGCTGGTGCAGGAGTTTGCCTGGCTGCTGTATGTGTTTGGCGCTTTCCTCGCCATCACCGGCATCAAGATGCTGATCTTCGCCAACCAGCAACCAGACCTCGAAAAGAACCCGTTGCTGCGCTGGCTGCGTCGCCATCTGCGCATCACCGACACCTTTCACGGCGAGCGCTTCTTCGTGCGCCAGAACGGCCTGCGCTGGGCGACCCCGATGTTCCTGGTGCTGGTGCTGATCGAGGCCAGCGACCTGGTGTTCGCGGTCGACAGCATCCCGGCGATCTTCGCCGTCACCACCGACCCCTTCATCGTATTCACCTCCAACATCTTCGCCATCATGGGCCTGCGCGCACTGTATTTCCTGCTTGCCGACATGGCCTACCGCTTCCACTTGCTCAAATACGGCCTGGCCATCGTCCTGGTGTTCATCGGCACCAAGATGCTGATCGCGCCGTGGTGGCACGTACCGGTCCAGTGGTCGCTGACCACCGTCGGCGGCCTCATATTGAGTTCGGTGGTGTTGAGCCTGGCGTTGACCAAGGGCAAAACGCGGGTTGCGGGAGAGCAATGATGGGTTGGCGACAAGCACGGGCGATGCCGGTACCGACGCCAGGTATATTCCCCGGACGCTACCTGGTCAGTGCTGCTGTTCAGCGGCATCAGAACCTGTAGAATCCCACCGCCCCTCTCGCCCACCCCTGCCCTACGAGCATCGCCCATGAAAATGGCCGGCCACGAAAAATCTCTGATCGCCTGGGTACTGTATTTCAGTGTCCTGCTCGGTTCGCTGATGTGTGCGATGGGCCATGGCCAGATGGCAGGCTTGCGTCTGAGTGGTTTGGATGCCCAGTTCTGCTCGATGGACAGCAACGGCGCAGCGAAGATGAGTACCGATCTATCGGAACCTATGTTGCTGCCGGGAGCTGACTGCGCCATTGCCAGCCTGTTCAGCGCGATATTGCTCGCCGCATTTTTCAGCATGTTCGGGCGCCTGCCATGCGCCGCACAAAAGCACCCGAGCAAACAGATACTGTCCCGCTCACCGCGCCATCGCTGGCCGCTGATAAACCCCCGCGCCTCCCCCGATTCGATGCAAGTGCACTGAGAACGCTCCGGTTGATTGCCACGTTAATGGCGGTCTTCACGGGCTCATCGACTTCTAGCTAGGAAGCCTTGCATGTTTCGCTCTACCACTTTGGCGCTGCTTGTCAGCAGCGCAACCTGCGCGTGGGCGCAGGACGGCACCCTGACCCTGCCCACCAGCACTGTGAATGCCACAGCCGACAACCCCAAGCAGGCCACCGCCCTGGACCTCGACCAGGCCATCGAAAGCGGCTCACGCCTGAACCTCAGCGCTCGGGAAAACCCCGCCTCCGTTAGCGTGGCCGATCGCAAGACCATGGAGCGTATAGGCGCGCGAAACTTTCAGGACGTCGCCAATGCCTTGCCCGGCGTAAATGCCTCCGCACCACCAGGCTGGGGTGGCTACGTAGCGTACCGGGGCTTCAACGGCGCGCAGATCAGTCAGTTGTTCAACGGTATCAACCTGCAATATGGCGGTGCGGCACGCCCGGTCGGCGCATGGATCTATGACCGTGTCGAGCTGCTCGGTGGCCCTTCTTCGTTTCTCAACGGTAGCGGCGCTGTCGGCGGCAGCCTCAATGTCATCACCAAACTAGCCAACCGCGATGGGGATACATCCGAGGGGCGGGTCAGCTACGGACGCTACGACACCTGGGAAACGGCCGTCGGTTTCAACAAGGCGCTCAACAGCGGCGATGGCCCACGCCACTATGCACGGCTGGACTACAGCCGAACTAACACCAACGGCTACATCGATCGCCAGGAGAACGGCGCCGGCAACCTTGCCTTCTCCCTGCTCAGCGACATCAATGATCAGCTGTCCCACACCCTGGCCATCGAATACCTGCAAGAGCAGGAAGACAGTCCGTACTGGGGGACGCCTGTGCTACAGCCGCTGGTGGGCACCCTGCATATCGACAAGCACAACCGCTTCAACAACTACAACGTCGAAGACGGCCGCTACGAGCAGCGCACCCGCTGGCTGCGCTCGATCACCGACTATCGCTTCGATGACAACACCCAACTGCGCAACACCTTCTACCACTACAACGGCCAGCGCGATTACCGCAATCTGGAGGTGTACCGCTACAACGCCGACAACAGCGCCATCGCCCGCTCCGGCGGCTATCGCCAGCGCCACGACCAGCACGTCAACGGCGATCGCATAGAGCTGACCCACCAGAACCAACTGTTTGGCCTGGCCAGCGACTGGGCGTTCGGGCTGGATTACAACAGTAACCAGCAAACCAACTACCCACTGTCCAAGGGTGCCTTTGACACCGTCGATCCGAATGGCTTCGAGCCCGATCACTTCCTCGATATTCCGGGAATGGACGCACCGCGCAGTAAAGGTCGCAGCACTACGACCGATACTTCATCGGCCTTCGTCGAAAACCGCACTCGACTGACCGACCAACTGTCGCTGGTCTCCGCCTTGCGCTACGACCACATCGACTTCGACGTCGTCGACCATGTTGCTCGGACCCGGTTTGACCGCCGCTGGGATGCGTTCACCGGTCGCTTGGGCCTGGTATACGACCTGACGTCCGACATCAGCCTCTACACCCAATACAGCACCTCGGCCGAACCGCCTGGAGGCACCCTCACCAGTGCCTCGATCAGCCAGGTCGGCGACTTTGACCTGAGCACCGGCCGGCAGATCGAAGTGGGCAGCAAGCTCGACTTCCTCGATGGCCGAGGCTCGGCGACCGCCGCGGCCTATCGCATTGTGCGCAAGGACATCTCGGTGCCCTCCTCGACTGTGCCCAACACCACCGAACAGGCGGGTCAGCAGACGTCCACCGGGATCGAACTGGCGACCTCGTTCAAGGTCACGCCCACGCTGCTGGCAGCGGGTAATTTCAGTTGGGTGAATGCCGAATACGATGAGTTCAACGAAACCATCGGTGGCGTGGTGTATTCACGCAAAGGCAAGACCCCGGTGAACATCCCCGACCGCGTGGCCAACCTCTGGCTGACCTACGACCTGACCCCAGGCTGGCAGATCGGTGCCGACGCCCGCTACGTCGCCTCGGTCTACGCCAACACAGCCAACACCTCGTGGGTGCCTTCCTACACCGTCTATGGGCTGTCGATGACCCACGATCTGGACAAACAGGTGCAGCTCAGCGCACGCCTGCGCAACCTGACCGATGAGGTTTATGCCCGGTTCGTCCACCAGACCAACACCCAGTACTACCTGGGTGAGCCGCGCAGCCTGGAATTCGCCGTGCAGTGGCGCTACTTCTGAGCCTTTTCACCCCGTTCCAACGGCTGGCATCGGCTGGCCACGAGCACCACCCTTGCAACGCCTGCCGGTTGTGTCGCAAGACACAGGCAACAGGGAAGCGGGTAAGCCCCACAAGGGCGATTCCCGCGCTGCCCCCGCAACTGTGAGCGGCGAGTACGGGCGCGAAATGCCACGGGTCCCGACGGATCGGGAAGGCCTTAAGCAAACGCATCTCTGGGAGGGAGTAACGATGCATACCCGGAACGGTGTATTGCCTTCGCTCGGCAGCTGCTAAAGGTTTGTCTCCCGCAAACACAAAAACGCCCCGACAAGTCGGGGCGTTTTTTATCTCAACTGGCGTAGCCGCAAAACCCTACCAACTGGCAGGCAACCAACCCAGTGCCCCGCAGATGGCGTAGGCCATGCTGAGAAGGTACAGCACCACCACCGTGACCTGGATCAGCGGATGGGCAATCCAGCCGCATTGCCAGGCCGGGACGATGTCGCCGTTCTTGCGCGCAGAACGCAGCATCAGGATCGGCATGATCGACAGGATCACCCCGCTGAAAACCCCGGCGAAGTACAAGGCGCTGACGAAGCCGACCATACCGCTGTAGGCCAGGATAAACGGCGGCACACAGACAATGGCCAGGACCATCAGGCGGGTCTTGGGGTTGCTCTCCGAGCCCAGGCTCTGGAACTTGTCAAAAATGTTGGTCAGGAAGCTGCCACCCAGACCCCAGTAGGACGTCATCATCGCGCACAGGGCAAAGGTGTTGGCGGTGTAGAACGCCCACTGCCCCAGTGCCTGGCCCCAGGCCAGGGTCGCCACTTCGCTCTGGTTTTCCAGACCGGTCAGGGCGATCACCGACATCGGCACCATCGCCAGCAAAATAAAGGTAATCAGCATCCCGGTGATCACCGCCAGCGGCAGGCGCTTGGGCGCGTGGCTGAAGCCGCGAGCCATTTCCGGAACCACGTACTGGGCCGAGAAACAGAACACGGCAATGTTGAACACCGGGATCATGTAGATCCAATCGCCTTCCAGCAGGTTGGCAAACTGGGTGTTTTCATTGACCAGCGTGGCAATGACCAGCACCAGGGTCATGCTGAGCATGCCGATGCTGATGAACTTCTCACCCTTGCCGATGGCCTTCAGGCCCAGGAACAGCACCAACGCCGCAGGCAGGAAGAACAGCAAGCTGCCGAGTGCCGGGCTGATGCCGAAAAATTCGCTGAGCACCTTGCCGCTGCCGCTCATGTAGGCCACGAGCGCGCCGATGCTGTTGACCGCCACCGAGAGGAAGATCGCCCAGGCCCCGAAGGAGCCGACATAGCGTTGGGCCAGGCCACTCAATTGGTGGTGACGGCGGGTGCGCAAGGCGGTTTCCGAGACATACAGCATGGAGATGGTGGTGAAGATGCCGGCGACCGCCAGCCAGAACAGCAGCGGCATGTAGCCGGCCTTGCGGCTGGCGTAGGCCATCGACAGCACGCCAGCACCAATGTTGGTGCCGACAATCATTGCCACCGCCTCGACGAAGGTCAGGCGTTTGACTTCCAGCCCGGAAGACTCGGCATGGCTCGCCTCGTGTGGCTCGTCGGCCACGGCGTAAGGGGTCTTGCTCATGAACAATTCTCGCTATTTATAGTTATTGCAGAATCCACGCAGCGTTCGTCATCAAAGCACTGCATGCAGTAAAACCTTGAACGGCGCGCAAAATATCACACATGGTGTTCGGAATAACACTCATGAGCGCTTATTCATTGGTCTAAGATGCCCGGAATAGAGCAGCTTGTGCTTTCAGGGGGCTGGCCAGGGGCGGGATTGGCGGGTCCGGGGGCCCATCAATGATATTGATAGCAGCCTAACGAAAGCCTTAGCTCCAGATAAGGATCCGGAACACAGCGTCAGAAGTCAGCGGATAGCCTTGAATGTAGGCACTTGGGGACAGTTAAATTTTTTAGCCAAAAGAGTTGAATCGACCAAACACTTTGTAGGAATCCTCTCTCTCGACAAATGGAAAACGGATCGGAGATATCGGACAAGGCCGACTTAACAAGGCCTCTACAACCGCCAATAGTAACCCCTACCTTATGGATAACTTAATCTACAAAGGGGCCACCATGAACCACACTGATTTACTATCCCTAAAGACCAATCTGCGCGCGGCAGTCGCCGGCGACGCGTCAACATTGGATCGACTACAAGCTATCTGGAAAGAAATCCTCAGCCACCAGGCGATTTCGGCCGACAGCCATTTTTTTGAATGTGGCGCGACTTCCCTTTCGGTGATGATGCTGCTTGGCAGGATTTCCAACCTCTTCAATGTTGACCTGACCCCCAACGATATTTTCGACCATCCGATACTGGCTCAGCAGGCGGTGTTGCTCAACTGCAGCGCACGCCAGGATGGTGAAAACAGCCTAATGCGGGACGCCCATGCCTGGCGCATGCGCGAAGGTGAAGATACGCCCGGACTGGCTCAACGCGAGATCCTTGAAAAGCCCCCCGAAACCCCAGGCTATCTGGAAAATGTGGTGATGGCGTTTTACATTCGAGGCGAGTGTTCAGTCACCAGGGTGCGCGAAGCGTTCGGCGCCGTACTTGAACAGCAACCGGCATTACGTTGCAGTTTCGAACTCAACTCGCACGGCCAGTGGCGTCGATCACAACACGCCCTTGATGAGTTCCCATTGCCTTTTCACCCGATAAAACTGGCGCTTCAAAGCGACATCAGCCAAACCGTGGCCGATCTGATCGTTGAAGAATCATTGCTCGCTTTTGACCTGAGACATCCACCGTTGATGCGGGCAACCTACCTTGATTGCCAAGGGACAGATGACGTGCTGATCATCACTGCCCATCACATTGCATTCGATGGCTGGTCAGGTGCGGTACTGATGGACCAGCTTTGCGCGCACTATCAGTCGTTACTCGCTACCGGCGTGCCTGACGAAGCCAAACATTGCATGCAATACGCTGAATTTACTGATGCCCAACAGCAACGTTTGGCTGAAAACCTGCTGGATACACATAGCGCTTTTTGGCAAGAGACACTGAAGCAACTGCCTGAACCCTTTGCGTTGCGCGGCGCTATTGAGCGGCCTCAGCAATTTACCTATCGCAGTGCGGTCCTACCGCTCAACCTGGATGCGCAATACCCCGCAATCGCGCAATTGAGCAGCCGAACAGGCTTCAGCCTTTATACCGTTATCCTCACTGCGTTCCTGGTTTCTCTCGCCAGAAATACAGGCACGATCGACCTCTATGTACGCTCTCCTGTAGCCAACCGGACCGACGCAGCCCTGGAACCGGTGGTGGGGTATTTTGTTCACCCCATGGTGATTCGACCAAGGCTTTGCGAATGGTCACCTTCTCAGCGGCTGCTCGCGCAGGTCAATCGTTGTGTGTTGGATGCCTATCGCCATGCCATGCTGCCACCACCTATTTTTGAGGCCAACTGCTCGCCCCACTCTGTCGCTTACGGCTCCCGATTTCCTTACTGGTACAACCACCACAACTATCCCTCACGACAGCGCCGATTAGGCACGTCACAGCTCCACGGTATCGGGGTTCCGTCCAGCGGAATAAAGACTGATGTTTCGCTTAACACACTACGTACCGAAAGCGGATTGGTCGGTAGTCTTTCCTACTATCGTGACGCCATTCCTGACGATTGCGTGCACGCGCTGTTGGTCAGCTTCAAGCAGGCATTGGATGAGTTACTTGCCATAGGCAAGTGACAACACGGCCCGATCCATCTCGACTCAGCACATTCGAAGACTTGTTCGCAAAAGCCTTAGGCTAGAGGGCTGTCCCGAGGCTTATATCATTCCGAATGATAGTTACCTTTGCTTCATTCGATTCGTGAGATAGAGCCTCGCCGAGCATCATCCGCCCATCTCAATACATTGGCGGATCTATCCATGGAACAGTCTCTTAAACATTTGCGCTTGCCCCTGGCCGCCCTCACCGTGCTGGTGATGAGCGCCTGCGGCAAGACCCCGGACTCGGCCGCCGCCATGCCCGCCGCCAAGGTCAGCGTGGCCAAGGTGCTGGAACAACCGGTCAACGAGTGGGACGAGTTCACCGGGCGCCTGGAAGCGCCGGAAACCGTGGAGATCCGCCCAAGGGTGTCCGGCCAGATCGATGAGGTAGCGTTCACCGAAGGCGCCCTGGTGAAAAAGGGCGACCTGCTGTTCCAGATTGATCCGCGTCCGTTCCAGGCTGAGGTCCGCCGCCTCGAAGCCCTGGTTGCCCAAGGCCGCGCCAATGCCACCCGCAGTGAAAACGAAGCCCAACGCGGCGAGCGCCTGCGCACCAGCAACGCGATCTCGGCGGAACTCGCCGACTCGCGCACCAGCGCCGCCCAGGAAGCCCGGGCCGCCGTGGGCGCGATCCAGGCGCAGTTGGACCTGGCCCGGCTGAACCTGAGCTTCACCCGCGTCACCGCCCCCATCAGTGGCCGCGTCAGCCGCGCCGAAATCACCGCCGGCAACCTGGTGACCGCCGATGTCACGCCACTGACCAGCGTGGTTTCCACCGACAAGGTCTACGCCTACTTCGACGCCGATGAGCGGGTGTTCCTCAAGTACAGCCAGTTGGCTCGCCAAGGCCAGCGCGGCCAGAGCACCCCGGTGTACCTGGGCCTGTCCAACGAAGACGGTAACCCGCACCAGGGCCAGATGAACTTCATGGACAACCAGGTCAACCCCAAGACCGGCACCATTCGCGGTCGTGCGGTGTTCGACAACAGCAAGGGCGAATACACCCCCGGCCTCTACGCACGCCTGAAGCTGGTGGGCAGCGGTACCTACTCGGCGGTGCTGATCACCGACGAAGCGGTGGGAACCGACCTGGGCAAGAAGTTCGTGCTGGTCATGGATGGCGACAAGTCGGTGTACCGCGCCGTCGAGCTGGGTCCGAAGATCGAAGGCTTGCGCATCGTGCGCAGTGGCCTGAACAAGGACGACACGATCATCGTCAAGGGGTTGCAACGGGTGCGCCCAGGCTCGCCGGTCACCCCTGAAGTGGTGCAGATGGCCAGCCAGGAAACCCTTGCCGCCCTCGCCCAACAACGCCAGGCGCTTGAAGCCAGCAACCTGCCCCAAGTCGCACCTGCCAAGGGTGCGCCGGGTACGGCTGTCAAGCTCGCCGCTGCGACTCCACGCGGTTAAGGGATACACACGCCAATGAATTTTTCCCAGTTCTTCATTTCACGGCCGATCTTTGCCGCCGTGCTGTCGCTGCTGATCCTGATCGCCGGCAGCATCTCGCTGTTCCAGTTGCCGATCAGCGAATACCCGGAAGTGGTACCGCCGACCGTGGTGGTGCGCGCCAACTTCCCCGGCGCCAACCCCAAGGTCATCGGCGAAACCGTCGCAGCGCCCCTGGAGCAAGCCATCACGGGTGTCGAGAACATGCTGTACATGTCCTCGCAGTCCACCGCCGACGGCAAGATCACCCTGACCATCACCTTTGCCCTGGGCACCGACCTGGATAACGCCCAGGTGCAGGTGCAGAACCGCGTCACCCGTACCGAGCCCAAGCTGCCGGAAGAAGTGACCCGGATCGGCATCACGGTGGACAAGGCCTCGCCCGACCTGACCATGGTCGTGCACTTGACCTCCCCGGACAAACGCTACGACATGCTCTACCTGTCCAACTACGCCCTGCTCAACATCAAGGACGAGTTGGCGCGCCTGGGCGGTGTCGGTGACGTGCAGCTGTTCGGCATGGGTGATTACTCGCTGCGGGTCTGGCTCGATCCGAACAAGACCGCTTCGCGCAACCTGACGGCTACCGACGTGGTCACCGCGATTCGCGAACAGAACCGCCAGGTCGCCGCCGGTGCCCTGGGCGCGCCGCCCGCACCGAACGCCACCGCGTTCCAGCTCTCGGTCAACACCCAGGGGCGCCTGGTCTCTGAAGAAGAGTTCGAGAACATCATCATCCGCGCCGGCGACGACGGTGAAATCACCCGACTGAAGGACATCGCCCGGGTCGAGCTGGGCTCCAGCCAGTACGCCCTGCGCTCGCTGCTCAACAACGATCCGGCGGTGGCGATCCCGATCTTCCAGCGTCCGGGCTCCAACGCCATCGAAATCTCCAACCAGGTTCGCGAGAAAATGGCGGAGCTGAAGAAGAACTTCCCTGAAGGCATGGACTTCAGCATCGTCTATGACCCGACGATCTTCGTCCGTGGCTCCATCGAAGCGGTGGTGCACACCCTGTTCGAAGCGCTGATCCTTGTGGTGCTGGTGGTTATCCTGTTCCTGCAGACCTGGCGCGCCTCGATCATTCCGCTGGTGGCGGTACCGGTCTCGCTGATCGGCACGTTCGCCGTGATGCACCTGTTCGGCTTCTCCCTCAACGCGCTGTCGCTGTTCGGCCTGGTGCTGGCCATCGGTATCGTGGTCGACGACGCCATCGTGGTGGTGGAGAACGTCGAACGTAACATCGGCCTGGGGCTGACACCGGTGGAAGCCACCAAGCGCGCCATGCGCGAAGTGACCGGCCCGATCATTGCCACGGCACTGGTGCTGTGTGCGGTGTTTATCCCGGCCGCGTTCATCTCCGGCTTGACCGGGCAGTTCTACAAACAGTTCGCCCTGACCATTGCCATTTCGACCGTGATCTCGGCCTTCAACTCCCTGACCCTGTCGCCGGCCCTGGCCGCCGTGCTGCTCAAGAGTCATGACGCGCCGAAGGACCGCTTCTCGCGGGTCCTGGACTCGCTGTTCGGTGGCTGGTTGTTCCGTCCGTTCAACCGCTTCTTCGACCGCGCCAGCCATGGTTATGTCGGCACCGTGACCCGGGTCATCCGCAGCAGCGGGATTGCCCTGCTGCTGTACGCCGGGCTGATGGTGCTGACCTTCTTCGGTTTCTCCAACACCCCGACCGGCTTTGTCCCGGCCCAGGACAAGCAGTACCTGGTGGCCTTCGCCCAGTTGCCGGATGCGGCGAGCCTGGACCGCACCGAAGAAGTGATCAAGCGCATGTCCGACATGGCGCTCAAGCAGCCGGGCGTGGAAAGCGCGGTGGCCTTCCCGGGCCTGTCGATCAACGGCTTCACCAACAGCCCCAACGCCGGGATCGTGTTCGTCACCCTCAAGCCTTTCGATGAACGCAAGGACCCGAGCGAGTCCGCCGGGGCGATTGCCGGGGCGTTGAACGGCCAGTACGCCGACATCCAGGAAGCCTACATGGCGATCTTCCCACCGCCGCCGGTACAGGGCCTGGGCACCATTGGCGGGTTCCGCCTGCAGATCGAGGACCGCGGCAACCTGGGTTACGACGAGCTGTACAAAGAAACCATGAACATCATCAACAAGAGCCACAACGTGCCGGAGCTGGCTGGCCTGTTCACCAGCTACACCGTGAACGTGCCCCAGGTCGATGCCGCCATCGACCGGGAAAAAGCCAAGACCCATGGCGTGGCCGTCAGTGACATCTTCGACACCCTGCAGATCTACCTGGGTTCGCTGTATGCCAACGACTTCAACCGCTTCGGCCGCACCTATCAGGTCAACGTCCAGGCCGAGCAGCAGTTCCGCCTCGAACCGGACCAGATCGGCCAGCTGAAAGTGCGCAACAACAAAGGCGAGATGATCCCGCTGGCGACCTTCATCAAGGTCAGCGACACCTCGGGGCCGGACCGTGTGATGCACTACAACGGCTTCATCACCGCTGAAATCAACGGTGCCGCAGCTCCCGGCTACAGCTCCGGCCAGGCCGAACAGGCAATTGAAAAACTGCTCAAGGAAGAACTGCCCAACGGCATGACCTACGAGTGGACCGACCTGACCTACCAGCAGATTCTCTCGGGCAACACCGCGCTGTTCGTGTTCCCACTGTGTGTGCTGCTGGCGTTCCTGGTGCTGGCGGCGCAATACGAGAGCTGGAGCCTGCCCCTGGCGGTGATCCTGATCGTACCGATGACCCTGCTGTCGGCCATTACCGGGGTGATCCTGTCCGGTGGTGACAACAACATCTTCACCCAGATCGGCTTGATCGTACTGGTGGGCCTGGCGTGCAAGAACGCGATCCTGATCGTCGAGTTCGCCAAGGACAAGCAAGAGGAAGGCATGGACGCCCTCAGCGCGGTGCTGGAAGCCTGCCGCCTGCGTCTGCGGCCGATCCTGATGACCTCCTTCGCCTTCATCATGGGCGTGGTGCCCCTGGTCTTCTCCAGCGGTGCCGGTGCCGAAATGCGTCACGCCATGGGTGTGGCGGTGTTCTCCGGGATGCTTGGGGTGACCTTCTTCGGCCTGTTGCTGACGCCGGTGTTCTACGTATTGATTCGCCGCTATGTCGAGCGCGGTGAAGCGCGCAAAGCGGCCAAGGCCCTGCCACTGGAGGCACAACCATGAGCCTGAAAGTCTTCCTGCCGAGCTTGCTGGTGCTGGCCCTGAGTGCCTGCGCCGTCGGCCCGGACTACCAGACTCCAACGACGGAGGCGGCCCACATCACGGCCGCCACCGATGGCGCCCAGGGTCAGAAGAACTTCGACCGGGCCCGCTTCGAGGGTATCTGGTGGCAGCAGTTCGAGGACCCGATCCTCAACGAGCTGGTCAACACCTCGCTGCAAGGCAACCGGGAACTGCGGGTGGCATTTGACCGCCTGCGGGCCGCCCGAGCGTTTCGCGATGACGTCAGCAACGACGCCATGCCGGTGGTGACCAGCCGCGTCAGCAGTGACCTGGCCAAGGGGCAGATCCCCGGCCAGACCACCGACCGGGTCAGCAGCGAACGTTATGACCTGGGCCTGGACATGGCCTGGGAACTGGACCTGTTCGGACGTATCCAGCGCAACCTGGAAGCGGCCGACGCCGACACCCAGGTGGCCGCGGCGGACCTGTACCAGTTGCAAGTCACCCTGATTGCCGAACTGGTGGACGCCTACGGCCAACTGCGCGGTGCGCAATTGCGCGAGAAGATTGCCCTGGCCAACCTGGCGAACCAGCAGGAGTCGAGCAAGATCACCGTGACCCTGCGTGATGCCGGTGTCGGCGATCAATTGGACGTGGTGCGCGCCGATGCCCGCCTCGCGTCCGTGGAAGCCAGCGTGCCGCAATTGCAGGAAGTGCAGATCCGTCAGCGCAACCGCATTGCGACGTTGCTCGGTCAACGTCCGGACAAGCTCAGCGTCGACCTCAGCCCGGCCAGCCTGCCGGCCATTGCCAAGGCCTTGCCGATTGGCGACCCGGGGGAACTTTTGCAACGCCGGCCGGACATCCAGAGCGCCGAACGCAAGCTGGCAGCCGCCACCGCGCGCATCGGCGTGGCCAAGGCCGACCTGTTCCCGCGGGTCAGCCTCAGTGGCTTCCTCGGCTTTACCGCCGGGCGCGGCTCGCAGATCGGTTCATCGGCAGCCAATGCCTGGGCGCTGGGCCCCAGCATCACCTGGGCGGCCTTTGACCTGGGCAGCGTGCGCGCGCGTTTGCGGGCCGCCGATGCCAACGCCGACGGCGCCCTGGCCAGCTACGAACAGCAAGTGTTGCTGGCCCTGGAAGAATCGGAAAACGCCTTCTCTGACTACGGCAAACGCCAGCAGCGGCTGATTTCGCTGATTCGCCAAAGCGAATCGAGCCGGGCCGCCGCCGACCTTGCAGAGATTCGCTACCGCGAAGGCACCGTGGACTTCCTGGTGCTGCTGGACGCCCAACGCGAGCGCCTGGCAGCCGAAGATGCCCAGGCCCAGGCCGAAGTCGACCTGTACCGTGGCATCGTCGCCATTTACAAAGCCCTGGGTGGCGGTTGGCAACCACAAACCGTCGCCAGCAACTAAGCTTAAACGTGCTCCTTTGGTTGGCCGCAACCAACCAACTTTTAGCCCCGCGCCTCATTCGGTCGCGGGGCTTTTTTTGGCCTGGGGATTGGTTGAATCAAACACTGCGCAAGGCTTGAGGCCGTTTTCGCGAGTGGGCTCGCACAGTGAATCTGGCTGCCGGCAAATTTTGCGTATGGCCACCAAACCTGTGGGACTGGGTCGGCCTCATCGCGGCATAGGTATCTACACAACTTTGTAGCGGCCTCTGGGGTGTTGGATATGTACTCGGTCTAATCCAAAACCCTGGTGCAACGTCGCACCACAGTTGTGTAGATACCTATGCTCATCGCGGGCAAGCCGCAAGCGGGCGCCCGCTCCCACAGGCCGAACGCCGTCCTGTGGGAGCGAGCCTACGCGCGAAAAACCTGAGAGCGCCGCGTTTATTCAGGAGCCTCGCGTCATCGTTGACGTCCATCGCTGGCAAGCCAGCTCCCACAAGGGTCTGAACGTGGCACATGGCGTAAATCGATCAGCCAAGTCAAATCCATAGACAGCATCGATCACCCCGTCAGCCAGAGCAATTGGACAGGCTGCCTGCGGGCCTCTAGCCTCTACTCGCTGCCACTGCACCAAAACGGCTGAAGACCCCACTGATGATTGTCCGCCCCAAACCCAACCTGATCGGCATCCTGTTCTCCCTCAAGGGTTCGATTGCCAAGCGCATCGCCTTGCGCAGCCTGCTGGTGACGTTGCTGGCATCGGTCATTGTGCTGGTGGAAACCTTGCACCCGGCGTACTTCTCCAAGGTCAATGCCACACCGTTCACCCTGCTGGGGCTGTCACTGTCGATTTTCATGAGCTTTCGCAACAACGCCTGTTATGACCGGTGGTGGGAAGGCCGCAAGCAATTGGGCCAGTTGATCATCGAGTTGCGGTCGCTGATCCGCGAAACCCAAGTGCTCAAGGACCCGGGCGAACGGGACCCCCTGCTGCGTGAGCTGTGCGGCTTTGCCCATGGCCTGATCGCCCGGCTGCGAGTCGAAGATGAGGCTGCGGCCATCAGGCCATGGGCCGATGTCGAGGCTGACCTGCACCATCCGAACCTCAGTGATCGCCTGCTGCAACACGTCGGCGCCCGTTGCTCGCGCCTGGCCGAGCTGGGGCGGATCAGCGAATGGCGCTATACCCAACTGGAAACCCGGCTGGTCAGCCTGAGCCAGGTGCAGGCCGCCTGCGAGCGAATCAAAAGCACGCCCCTGCCCTTCCCCTATACCCTGCTGCTGCATCGCACCATCTACCTGTTCTGTATCCTGCTGCCCTTCGCCATGGCCGAACCGCTGGGCTGGCTGACGCCGGTGTTCACGGCCATCGTCAGCTACACCTTTTTTGGCCTGGACGAAATCGGCGACGATCTGGAGGACCCGTTCGGCTTCGATGAGAACGACCTGCCGTGCAATGCCCTGCTACGCCTGATCGAACGCGAAGTCCTGGCCGCCCTGGGCCACGACGAACTGCCCCCGGCCCTGGAGCCGGTCGACTACGTTTTAAACTAGCCACGGGTTTGACTCAGGGCCTGCGCTGACCGAAGCTGACCACCCTGCACTCGTTGTCAGCTTCCGGATCCCTGCATGCCCAAGCCTCGTCGCTACCTGATCATCAGCCTGCTGGTTGTCGTTGCCATCGCCCTTGCCTGGGTATCTCTGCGCAGTGTCACGCCGCAGGTGCCGGAAGCGATCAAGCGTGGCTACAGCGAAGCCCTGGATCAGGCGCGCAATGGCAAGCCCGGTGCCGCGCGTGTGCTGTACCAGCAACTGGCCCGTCCAGATATCTCCGACAAACGCCGCCTGTGGCTGCATGCCGAACTGCCCAACTACCCCAGCCCCCAGGCCCTGAAACTGGCCGATGCCGACCTGCACCACCCTTCGGTGGCGGTGCGCGAAGCGGCGATCGACAGCATTGTCGCCCTGGTACCCAGCGGCCAGCGCAGCCTGTTGCTCGGGCCGCTGCTGGAGGACAGCGAGCAAGCCGTGCGGTTTGCCGCCGCCGAGGCGTTGCTCGGCTTGTCGCCTGATGACCTGGGGCTGTACTTCGGTCCGCTGCAGCAAGTCATCGATGAATACGAGCAAGCGCTGCAAAGCCAGCCCGCCACCGCCCATACCCACTACCAACTGGCACGCCTGCACCTGCACAACGCCGAGCTCAAGCAGGCGCAGCAAGACCTGGAGCAGACCCTGGCACTGGACCCGGGCAATCTACCCGCGCTGGTGATGCAGATCGAGGTGCTGGACAAACTGGGCCAGAGCGACGCGGCCCAGCAATTGCTGGCCCGCCAGCTCAAGGCCCAACCCGACTCGGCGTACCTGCAACACGCCCTGGGTTTGTGGCTGTTGCACCACGGGCAAAGCGAGTTCGCCCTGCTGGGGTTGTCCAGGGCGGTGGAGCTGGAGCCGAACAACAAGCACTACCGCTACGACCTGGCGACCACCCTGCACAGCGAGAACGAGCTGGAAGCGGCGCAAAAGCAGTTGCAGGAAATCGTCCAGCGCCACCCGGCCGATCGCAAGGCGCGGGTGCTGTTGATCAACTACTGGAAAGAAAGCGGCCAACTGCAGAATGTCCAGGTGCTGCTGGCGCAGCTGGAGCAAATGAATCCGGACGATCCGGCCCTGCAGCAGGGTCTGTGACCCGATTGCGTTGAACCGTTTGGCTCTCCCTGAGGTCAAGTGAACAGGCAGTTAATTCGCCAGTTTTGGCCACTGCCTCGCTTCCCCTAGGTATGAGAGGGCATTATTTGTCTACATCCAACGAGTTGAACAGCGTAAAAGCCGCCACCGGCATTGAAGGCCTGGATGACATCCTCGCCGGTGGACTGTCCCGCGGCCATGTGTTTCTCCTGGAAGGAGAACCCGGCACAGGCAAGACCACGGTGGCCCTGCATTTCCTGATGGCCGGAGCCCGCGCCGGTGAACGCTCGCTGTACATCACCCTGTCGGAAACCGAACGCGAGTTGCGCCAGGGCGCCAAGTCCCACGGCTGGGAGCTGGATGAGAACATCCACATCTTCGAGCTGACGCCGCCAGAGAGCCTGCTCAACGGCGAGCACCAGCAGAGCCTGCTGTATTCCTCGGACCTGGAGCTGGGCGAAGCCACCAAGCAGATTTTCGAGGTGGTGGAGCGGGTCAAGCCGACCCGGGTGGTGCTCGACAGCCTTTCGGAGATCCGCCTGCTGGCCCAGAGTTCACTGCGCTATCGACGGCAGATCCTGGCGATCAAGCACTACTTCGTGCGCTACGACGCCACCGTGCTGCTGCTCGACGACCTGACCACCGAATCCCTCGACAAAACCGTGCACAGCGTGGCCCACGGGGTGATTCGCCTGGAAGAACTGACCCCCAACTACGGCGCCGAACGGCGGCGCATCCGGGTGGTGAAGTACCGGGGCCAGAAGTATCGCGGCGGCTTTCATGACTTCACCATCATGGCCGATGGCGTGCACGTGTTCCCCCGACTGGTGGCCGCCGAGCATCGCGGGCAGTACACCCGCCAGCAATTGACCAGCGGCATCAAGGAAATGGACGCCCTGCTCGGGGGCGGCATCGAGACCGGCTCCAGTACCCTGATCCTCGGTCCGGCCGGCACCGGCAAATCGCTGATCTCGATGATCTTCGCCGCCGCCGCGGTGTCCCGGGGCGAAAAGGCCGCGCTGTTTATCTTCGATGAAGAACTCGGCCTGTTGTTTGAGCGCATGAGAAACCTGGGCATCGACCTGCAGGCCCTGCAAGACTCGGGCAACCTGCTGATCGAACAGGTGGACGCGGCCGAGCTGTCCCCGGGCGAGTTCTCGCACCGGGTGCGCCGTTGCGTCGACGAACGCGGGATCAAGACCGTGGTGATCGACAGCATCAACGGCTACCAGGCCGCCATGCCCGAAGAGAACGCCCTGGTGCTGCACATGCACGAATTGCTGCTGTACCTCAATCGCCAGGGCGCCGCGACCTTCATGACCGTGGCCCAGCACGGGCTGGTGGGTGATATGCAGGCCCCGGTGGACATCACCTACCTGGCCGACACCGTGATTCTGCTGCGTTACTTCGAGGCCCTGGGCAAAGTGCGGCGGGCCATTTCAATCATCAAGAAACGCACGGGCAGGCATGAATCGACCATTCGCGAATACCGCATCGGCAGCACCGGCATGACCATCGGTGAGCCCCTGGACGCCTTCCAAGGTGTGTTGCGCGGTGTGCCCACCTACCTGGGCGCCAACACACCGTTGCTTGTGGACGAGACCCTGTGACCGCGCTCAAGGCCGTGTCCGAGCGGGCACTGATTCTTGCGCCCCTGGGACGCGACAGCCAGATCGCCCTGACCCTGCTCAACGAGGCCGGTTACGACGGTGTGATCACCCAGGGGCTGGGCGTGCTGTGCGAACAACTGGAGCACGGTGCCGGCCTGCTGCTGATCTCCTCTGAGGCCTTGCTGGGCGCGGACCT
Organism: Pseudomonas kielensis; assembly: GCF_014236655.1. GTDB lineage: Bacteria > Pseudomonadota > Gammaproteobacteria > Pseudomonadales > Pseudomonadaceae > Aquipseudomonas > Aquipseudomonas kielensis. The sequence goes on along the minus strand of NZ_JACMYG010000003.1, from coordinate 223,755 downwards.
GGAGCCGTTGCTGCGGTTTATCGAGCAACAACCCGCCTGGTCGGACTTGCCCATCGTGCTCCTGACCCACCACGGCGGGGCCGAGCAGAACCCGGCTTCGCGCTTTGGCACCCAGTTGGGCAACGTGACCTTTCTCGAGCGCCCGTTTCACCCGGTGACCCTGATCAGCCTGGTGTCCACGGCGCTGCGCGGGCGGCGCCGGCAGTATGAAGCCCGCGACCGCCTGGTGGATCTGTACCAGAGCGAGCTGCGGCTGAAGAACACCCTGGAAACCCTCGAGCAACAGGTCGAGGAGCGCACCACCCAGTTGCGGCACAATGAAGAGGCCTTGCGCCAATCGCAGAAGATGGAAGCGGTGGGCCAGCTCACGGGCGGCATCGCCCATGACTTCAACAACATGCTGACCGGCATCATCGGCAGCCTGGAGCTGCTGCGCCGGCGCCTGGCCCGCGGTTGCACCGAGGACCTGGATGGGTTGATCGACCTGGGCGTGACCTCCGCCAACCGCGCCGCTGGCCTGACCCATCGTCTGCTGGCGTTCTCCAGGCGCCAGTCACTGGATTCCAAGCCGGTGGAAATGAACAACCTGGTGCGCTCGATGGGCGAACTGCTGCAGCGCAGCATCAATGAAAGCATTCAGTTGAACATGCAGCTGCACGACCCACTGTGGGTGGCCGAGGCCGATCCCAACCAGCTGGAAAGCGCCCTGCTCAACCTGGTCCTCAATGCGCGCGACGCCATGCCCGACGGCGGCACCCTGGCGGTCAAGACTTTCAATCAGCACCTGGACACCGCGTTCACCGAAGCCCACGGCAACCTGCAAGCCGGTGATTATGTGGTGTTGAGTGTGGTCGACAATGGCTGTGGCATGCCCCAGGCCACCATCAGCCGGGCCTTCGATCCGTTCTTCACCACCAAGCCGATTGGCCAGGGGACGGGGCTTGGGCTGTCGATGATCTATGGCTTCAGCAAGCAGTCCCGGGGCCACGTGACCATCCAGAGCGCGGTGGGCAACGGAACCACGGTGAACCTGTACCTGCCGCGTTTTCGTGGCGACCTCACGCAAAGCCAACCGACCCAGGTGCCCCACGCACCGGAGGCAAAGGCTGGGGAAACCGTGCTGATTGTCGAGGACGATCCGGCCGTGCGGGTGCTGGTCAGTGCGGTATTGAGCGAGTTGGGTTATGCCTTCGTCGAAGCCGGGGACGCCGACAGCGCGGTGCCGATCCTCGACTCCGAGCAACGCATCGACCTGCTGATCAGCGACGTCGGGCTGCCCGGCATGAACGGCCGTCAACTGGCGGAAATCGGCCGGCAATACCGGCCCGAGCTCAAGGTGCTGTTCATCACCGGCTACGCCGAGCATGCCGCGGTGCGCGGCGGCTTTCTCGACCCGGGCATGCAGATGATCACCAAGCCCTTCACCTTCGACCTGCTGACCGCCAAAGTCCGCGAGATGATCCGCGCCTGACTCAAGCGCCGAGCCCTGTAGCAACTGGCCGAGCCCGCGCGGCTGCGTCAGCGGCCGCAGGACGCTCAGCAGATTGGGTAATGCGGGGGTTGCGGTTGGATCAGGACAGCATTTCCTGCATCAGTTCCTGCAGCACGTCGAGGTCGAACGGCTTGGCCAGGATCGGTGCCTTTTGCGCGATGGGGCTGCCGGACTCGCGGATTTCCTGCGGGTAGCCGCTGATGAAAATCACCTTGAGCTCAGGGCGCAGCTTGACTGCCGGCTCGGCAATCTGCACGCCGGAGATGCCTCCGGGCAGGCGAAAGTCGGTGATCATCATGTCCAGGTGGGGTTTGCTGGCCAGGATCGCGAACGCTTCTTCGCCGTCCACCGCCTGCAACACCCGATAGCCCTCGCCCGACAGGTAGGCGGCAAGCACCATCAGGATCGAAGGATCATCTTCGACGATCAGTACGACGTCTTGTGCATCTTCACTCATGGGAAGCCTTTGTTCGATCAATAGCTGCTATTACGACCCTGCATCGGTGCAGAGGTTGCGTTTATTTTGCCGGTTTTACTAGAGCGGCAGGCAAACCCGGAACAATGCGCCCTCGTTGATCCGGCTCTCGACGCTGATCGAGCCACCATGGGCGGCGACTATCTGCTCGGAAATGAACAGCCCAAGGCCCAGGCCCGCCACCACGGTTTTCGCCGAAACCCTCTCGAACTGCTGGAAAATCCGTTGCTGGTTCTCTTCACTGATGCCAATGCCACGGTCGCGTACTTCGACCCGGGCCTGGCCATCCTGGCTGTACACCCGCACCTCGATCAGGCCTTTGCCGCCATAGCGCAAGGCGTTGGTCAGCAGGTTGGAAATCACCTGCTCGATGCGGAATTCGTCCCAGTGCCCCTCTACCGGTTGCTCGGCAATAAAGCTGATGGAGCACTCGGCGGCCTCGACCTGCGGCGCAAAATTGTGCAGCAGGTTAGCCACCAGTTGTGTCAGGTCGAAGCGGCTGGGCCGGATGGACAGCTTGCCGGTGCGAATCCGCGACACATCGAGCATGTCTTCGATCAAGCGGATCAGGCTCTTGATCTGCCGCTCATCGCGGTCGACCATCGCGTGCATCTTGTCCAGGGTAAAGGCCGCCGCGTTGTCGCGGGCCAGGTGCATCTTGCGCAGCTGGGTTTCCAGGATCAGGCCGTTCAACGGCGTGCGCACCTCATGGGCGACGATCGACATGAAGTCGTCGCGCATGCGTACCGCCTGCTCCAGCTCCCCCTGGGTGATCTGCAACTGGTTGAGCAAGGCTTCCTGCTCGCGGCGGCTTTGTTCCAGGGCTTCGACCTGCAGCTTCATGGCCTTGCGTTGGCGGAACAGGTCGACGAACACGTTGACCTTGCTCTTCACCGCATGGATATCCAGGGGTTTGTGCAGGAAATCCACCGCGCCGCTTTCGTAGCCCTTGAAGGCATAGTTCATTTCGCGCCCGGCGGCGCTGACGAACACAATGGGAATGTTCTTGGTCTTTTCCGTGCCGCGCATCAGTTCCGCCAGCTCAAAGCCGTTCATGCCCGGCATCTGCACGTCGAGAATGGCCAGGGCGAACTCGTGCTGCAGCAGCAGCGACAAGGCCTCATCGGCGGACAGCGCCTTGTACACCGTGCGGTCTTCGCGCTTGATCAGCGCTTCAAGGGCCAGCAGGTTCTCCGGCAGATCGTCGACGATCAGCAATTTGGCCTGGATAGTACTTAGCATGAGGTTCCTTCCAGCTCGACAAGCAGACGGCCGATGCCGTGCAGGGTGAGAATGTAGTCGGGTTGCTGCAGCGCCAGCGCCGCGTCGGGCATGGTCGCCACCTGGGCTTCGGCCGGGTCCTGGACCACGGTCAACCCGCCCAGGCGCTTGACCTGCGCCAGGCCGCGCGCGCCATCCTGGTTGGCGCCGGTCAGCAGCACCGCCAACAGTGCCGGACCGTAGGCGTCGGCAGCGGATTCGAACAGGTAGTCGATCGCGGGCCGCGAATAGTGCAGGCGCTCCTCCAGGCTCAGCGAGAGGCTGCGGTCCTGCTCCACCGACAGGTGATAACCGGGCGCCGCCAGGTACAGGGTGCCGCTTTCAATCACGGCCTTGTCTTGCGCCTCGACCACCGGCATCGCCACCCGCCGCGCAATGACCTCCACCAACTGGCTGCGACGCTGATCGGGCAGGTGCAGGACGACAATGATCGGCAAGGCAAAACCCGACCCCAGCGTGCCGAAAATACTCAACAACGCCTCCACGCCACCGGCCGAAGCGCCAATGACGATGGCCTCGACCCGCGAGGCTGGGGCGTGACTTAACGAGCCGGTTTTCATGTTTTGCGGTAGATCCGTTCTTGTTTGACCAGGGGCTCGAACTGTTTGCCATAGCTCGAAAAGTCGGGGGTTTCCTTGCTGCCCAGCACCAGGAAGCCGCGGTGACAGAGCGAGTCATGAAACAATCCGAAGGCGCGATCCTGTAGCTTTTTATTGAAATAAATCAATACGTTACGACATGAAATTAATTGAGTTTCTGAGAACACACTGTCGGTCGCCAGGCTGTGGTCGGCGAAGGTCACGTTGTCGCGCAGGCTCTTGTCGAAAATCGCGTAGTCGTAGGCTGCAGTGTAGTAGTCGGCGAACGAACTCTGGCCGCCGGCCTGCTGGTAGTTGCGGGTATAGGCCCGGATGTTTTCCAGGGAAAAGATCCCCTGCTTGGCCTTCTCCAGGGAGCGCGGATTGATGTCGGTGGCGTAGATGATCGTGCGCTCCAGCAAGCCCTCTTCGCGCAGCAGGATCGCCATCGAGTAGACCTCCTCGCCCGTGCTGCAGCCGGCGATCCAGATCTTGATCGACGGGTAGGTGCGCAAAAGCGGCACCACTTCCTGACGAATCGCCAGGAAGTGCGCGGGGTCGCGAAACATCTCGCTGACCGGGATGGTCAACAACTGCAGCAGCTGCATGAACGCCGCAGGGTCGTGCAGGACTCGCTCCTGCAGCGCCGAAATGGTTTTGCACTCGAACTGATTCAGGGCGTGATTGACCCGGCGCTTGATCGAGGCACCCGAGTAGTCACGAAAATCGTAGCTGTACTTGAGGTAGATCGCTTCGATCAACAGCCGCAGTTCGATTTCGGTATTACGCTCCACTAAATTCTTTCCATCTTCGGTAACCACACGCGAATCAACGAGAACAGGCGATCCAGGTCGATGGGCTTGGCCAGGTAATCGTTGGCGCCCGCCTGCAGGCAGCGCTCCTGATCGTCCTTCATGGCCTTGGCCGTGACGGCGATGATAGGCAGCTTGCGCCAGCGCGGATCCTTGCGGATCTCCACGGTGGCCTGGAAGCCGTCCATTTCCGGCATCATCACGTCCATCAGGACCAGGTCGATGTCCTCGACTTCATTGAGTTTGTCGATCGCCTCACGGCCATTACGGCCAATGACCACGATTGCACCTTTGTGCTCCAGGGCGCTGGTGAGGGCGAAGATGTTGCGTACATCGTCGTCCACCAGCAGCACCTTGCGCCCTTCGAAGACCTTGTCGCGGCTGCGCGCGGTCTTGAGCATCGTCTGCCGCTCATGGGACAACCGCGATTCGACTTTGTGCAGAAATAATGTCACTTCGTCCAGCAGCCGCTCGGGTGAGCGCGCGCCCTTGATGATGATCGAGCGCGAATACTTGCGCAGGTCCGCCTCTTCATCGCGGGTCAGGTTGCGCCCGGTGTAGACGATGACGGGCGGGAACGAGCAGATGTCCTCGGTGGACATGCGCTTGAGCAGGTCGTTGCCGAGCATGTCGGGCAACTTGAGGTCGATGATCATGCAGTCATAGATGTTGTTGCGCAGCAGGTCCAGCGCTTCCTGGGCCAGGCCCACGGCGGTGATTTCAATGTCATCGTCGCCGATCAGCCGGGCGATGCTATCGCGCTGCAGGTCGTCGTCCTCCACCAGCAGCACCCGCTTGACCTTCTGCGTCAGCTTGGCCTCCAGGCGGGCGAACACATCCTTGAGCTCCTCTCGGGTGGTCGGCTTGACGGCATAGCCCACGGCGCCCATGTGCATCGCGGCCTCGACCCGGTCTTCGACCGAAATCACGTGCACCGGTATGTGGCGGGTCTCGGCGTTTTCCTTGAGGCGCTGCAGCACGGTCAGCCCGGAATGGTCCGGCAGGCGCATGTCCAGCAGGATCGCATCGGGCAGGAACTCGCTGGCCAAGTCGTAACCTTCGTCGGCACCATGGGCCACCAGGCACTGATAACCCAGTTCATGCGCCAGATCGTAGAGGATGTGCGCAAAGTTGACCTCATCCTCCACCACCAGGATGCAGCGGGTGCTGAACGGCGCATTGGCGCGGTCATCGGCAAAACGCGGGATCTGCGCCTCGATGATCGCTGCCGGACGTGCCACCGGCACCGCCGGGACAAAGGCAACCGACGCCGGTGGCGGCAGCTGGACGCTGTTCTCGTCACGCTCGACGTACTGCTCGGGCAGCAGCAAGGTAAACAGGCTGCCCTGCCCCGGTTCGCTGCTGACGGTGATCGAACCGCCGAGCAAGGCGGCCAGGTCGCGGGAAATCGACAGCCCCAGCCCAGTGCCGCCGTATCGCCGGTTGGTGGTGCCATCGGCCTGGCGGAAGGCCTCGAAAATACTGGCGTGCTGATCGCTGGCGATGCCTATCCCCGAGTCGCGCACGGCAAAGGATATCCCGCCCCCTGGCTGCACACCGACATTGAGGCTGACTTCGCCCTGCTCGGTGAACTTGATCGCGTTCGACAACAGGTTCTTCAGTACCTGCTCGACACGCTGGCGGTCGGTGAACAGCAACGTCGGCGCCGCCGCGTCCAGGTGGATGTTGAACACCAGGTGCTTGTCGGCCGCCAGTGGCTCGAACATGCCGCGCAGGCCGTCCACCAGGCGCGCGACACTGGTGTTCTCCGGGCGCACCTCGAGCTTGCCGGCCTCGACCTTGGAGATGTCGAGGATGTCATTGATCAGGTTCAGCAGGTCGTTGCCGGCGGAGTAGATCGACTCGGCGAACTTGACCTGTTCGGCGCTGAGGTTGTCCTGGGGGTTTTCGGCCAGCAGCTTGGCGAGGATCAACGAACTGTTGAGCGGGGTGCGCAGTTCGTGGGACATGTTGGCCAGGAATTCGGACTTGTATTTGCTGGAGCGCTGCAACTCCTGGGCGCGGTCCTCGAGCTGAACCTGGGCCTGATTGAGTTCGGTGTTTTTCAGGTCCATGGCGTCGCGCTGCTCGGCCAGGGTTTGGGCCTGCTCGGCGAGTTGCTCGTTGGTCTGCTCCAGTTCCACCTGCTGGGTTTCCAGGTGGGCCTGGGACTCCTTGAGAATCCGCGACTGTTCTTCCAGTTCTTCGTTGGCGGTCTTGAGTTCTTCCTGCTGGACCTGCAGCTCTTCGTTGAGTTGCTGGGTTTCGGCCAGCACTTCCTGCAGGCGCTGGCGATAACGGGCCGCCTCGATCGAGGTGCCGATGTTGCCGGCAATCAACTCAAGCAGCTCGATGTCACGCTCGTCCAAGGCCCGCAGGAAACCCAGTTCGATGACCCCATTGACCCGGCCGTCGTCGCTGGTAGGCACCACCAGCACACTGCGCGGCACACCGTCACCCAGCCCGGAGCTGACTTTGAAATAGTCCGCCGGCACCTCGTCCAGGCGAATCAGGCGACCCTGCTGCACGGCCTGGCCGGCGATGCCCTCGCCGTTGTAGATTTGCTGGCCTCCGGCTTCCTGCTCGCGGGAAAAACCATAGGCTGCCACGCGATTGAGGCCGCCATGATCTTCCTTGACGTAGATCGCCGCGACTGCGCTGCCCAGGTACTGCGCACAGAACTGCAGGATGTTGCGCCCCAGCAGGTTCAGCGAAAGCTGGCCCAGCACCTGCTCGGCCAGTTCGGTCTGGCCGTTGCGCAACCAGGCCTGTTGCTCCAGGCGCCGGGCGCTGCTTTGTTGGGCCGCCAGGTTGGCGCTGTAGCTGCGCGAGAGGCTGAGCAAATCGCGGCGCCCGATGTAGGCCAGCAACGCGCTGATGCCGACCACGAACAGGACGTACAGCGAGATGCTCCAGAGCGTGGTGCGTCGCACCTCTTCATTGCGCGTGGCGCGCAACTGCTGCTCCATCTCGATGACGTCTTCGTACTGTTTGCGGATCTCGTCGGTCAGGCGCTTGCCGCGGCCGGCGCGCACGGCAGAACGGTAGTCGCCGCTGCTGCGCTGCAGTTCGATCATGCTCTGGGCGTAGGTGTTCCACTCCTCCTGCATGGCTTGCAGGCGGCGCAACCGGTCGACCTGGACCGGGTTGTCCGCCGTCAGTTCCTGCAGGGTTCGCAAGGCCACCACGATCCGCGGCCGGGCCGTTTCGTAAGGGTCGAGAAAATGCTCGTCACCGGTCAACAGATAGCCACGCATGCCGGTTTCCAGGTCAACCGTGAGCTTGACCGCCTCGTTGGCGTTGTTGATCACCCGATCGGTATGCTCCACCCACTGGATGGTCGACATCAGGTACGTGATCAGGGACACGAAAAACACCACGCTGAGCACGCCCACCCCCAACGGCAAGCCGATGTTGCGGCTCAGGAGTTTGCGGAAACTTTGCTCATCAACGGACGACGAAGTGATCATTTGCGGGCCTTGGTGGACGGGCATAAACGAAGGAGTTTGCCCCAAAAACGCGTTCGGGATCCATTTTTCTGACAGCTTAGCCAGCATTTTCCTGCATTGCGCTGCATTCTCCCCAGCACCGGGGTTATCCTGTCGGGGCCCTGACCCTGAGGGTTTTTTGCGCCCGCCGGGAACTTGTCGGGACCGGTTGATTACTGATGAAAAAGCCGGTCAATTTGCAGCACCGGTCACCCCATGCCCATTTCGAGAACAGTCACTATGCCCAGCACCGCTTCCACCATCCTCGTAGTCGAAGACGACGCCATCGTGCGCATGCTGATCGTCGATGTGCTGGAAGAACTGCAATTCAAGGTGCTGGAAGCGGATGGCAGCACAGCGGCCCTGGCCCTGCTGGAAAGCCGCGATACGCTGATTGACCTGTTGATGACCGACGTTGGCCTGCCGGGAATGAATGGTCAGGAGCTGGCCGCGCGCGCCCGCGAACTGCGCCCGAGCCTGCCGATCCTGTTTGCCAGCGGTTATGCCGAGAACCTGCAAGTGCCCGCCGGGATGCACGTGATCGGCAAGCCGTTCTCCATTGATCAGTTGCGCGACAAGGTCAAGGGCCTGCTGGCTGAGGCCTGACCCAACGGCCCGGCTGCGCGCTGTGGTCTAATAACGCCCCTCGCGCCCCTCCCCCTGCCGCTTCAAGGAAATACCGCTCATGAGTCAGTCCCGCGCAACCAAGGTCCTGGTTATTGGTTACGTCTGGCCCGAACCCCGCTCATCCGCCGCCAGCGGGCACGTGATGCAGATCCTCGAGACGTTCCTGGAACAGGGCTGGGACATTACCTTCGCCAGCCCGGCAGGCCCCGGCGAGCACAAGGCCGACCTGACGGCCATGGGTATCGCAGAGTGCAGCATCGAGCTCAATAGCAGCAGTTTTGATGCCTTCGTCGGTGAGCTGGCCCCGGATATCGTGCTGTTCGACCAGTTCATGATGGAAGAGCAGTTTGGCTGGCGTGTGGAAAAACAGTGCCCTGGCGCGCTGCGGGTCCTGGAAACTTCAGATTTGCAAAGCCTGCGCCACGCTCGCCACCAGCGGCTCAAGGATCATCTCAAGGCCAGCGACGACCACGATGACGGCGCCGCGCTGTTCGGTCAGACGCTAGCCCAGGAATTCGCCGCGATGGCCGACACGGATCTGGCCCGGCGGGAAATTGCCGCGCTGTTTCGCTGCGACCTCAACCTGATGATTTCCCAGGTGGAGATCCAGTTGCTGGTGGAGCACTTCAGCCTGCCCCCCAGCGCCCTGCACTGGTGCCCTCTGATGCTCGAACCCGTGGCTCAGCCCCTGGCGCCCTACGCCGACCGCGCACACTTTTTAAGCATCGGCAATTTCCGTCACGCGCCGAACTGGGACGCGGTGCTCTGGATGAAAAATGCCGTCTGGCCGCTGATCCGCCAGCAACTACCCGGCGCGCAACTGCACATCTATGGTGCCTACACGCCGCCCAAGGCGAGCGCGCTGCACAACCCGGCGCAGGGTTTTCACATCATGAACTGGGCAGAAGATGCCTTGCAGGTGATGACGGCCGCGCGTATCTGCCTGGCTCCCCTGCGTTTCGGGGCCGGGATCAAGGGCAAGATTGTCGACGCGATGCTCTGCGGCACCCCCAACGTCACCACCCCTATCGGCGCCGAAGGCATGGCCGGGGACATGCCGTGGGCCGGGGCGATTGGCGAAAGCGCCACGGCCATTGCCGCAGCCGCCGTGCGCCTGTACCAGGATGAACACCTCTGGAACCAGGCCCAGGAAGCCGGGGTAAAACTGCTGCACGCCCGTTACCGCCACAGTGTGCATGGCCCGGCGCTGATCGCACGCCTGGAGCATTGCCGCGAACATCTGCTGGAATTACGCCAGGCCAACTTTATTGGCGGCATGTTGCGCCATCACCAGCACAAGAGCACTCAATACATGTCCCAGTGGATTGAAGAGAAGAACCGCAACAACGCGTGAGTGGCTATTGGGCTAAGGCGCAGTGCCGGGCTGCGAGTTGTCTCGGCACGCCGCCTTATTCCTGCACGACCTCCTCCTATTCCCACGCCCCCTGGCGAAATCGGCAACTACCGAGCGCGGCGACTTGAGCCTAGTTTAAGGTCCTCCCTCTTCTCATGTCGCACATTGGCAGTTGACCCATGGCTGACTGCACCCATCCAAGGGTGCGGCCTCCCTATATGAAGAGTGGAAACGCTGTTGACCCACAGTGCGACTTCATCACCCGTCTTTATATAGCCTGGTGCAACAGGACGGGATCATGACTACTCAAGGAAGTGTAGATATGAACATCACCCATACCCAAAAAATCTCATTCCGGCATGAATGGATGAGCAAGACCCCGAGCATGGACGGTTTGACCCTTAACCAACTGGTTTGGCCAGGAGCTCACAACTCGGGAATGGATTTGTATACCGCCAGTCAGCACATCATCAACAGCGTGCTGGCCAGCCACACCATGAGCCAGAACGGCCCCTATATCCAACAATTGAATAGCGGTGCGCGGGCCCTGGACCTGAGAATTTTCTCCAACTCCAGAAACACGGACATTTATCAGTTCGAGACATTCCACGGCCCCGCGACCGGCAGCCCGATCAGCGACCTGGTCAAGGCCCTGGACTTTTTCCTCGATAAGAACCCCGATGAATTCATCCTGCTCGACGTGCATCAAACCGAGGGCAGCCAGGGCAATCGTTTTGCTTTCAAGGATTTCAATGACGTGATCAACCGTCGCCTGGGCGACCGCCTGATCCCGTTCGAAAACCGCCACCTGACATTGGGTGAACTGAAAGCCATCAGCCGCACACAGCGCGTCGTGATTGCCGCCTCGGAGCACCCCGAATTGGACGCACGGGTGTTCTGGCCAAAGATCCAGCACCGTTGGAGTGGTCAGGACTTGACCTCCCCCAGCGAGCTGAAACAGCACATCGCCCGGACACTGGACAATCCACCGGATGGTTCGCAGCCGTGGTCACTGTCGGCAACCAGTTACATCATGTTCGACGCCTCCGCCATTTCGCCTATTGACCCGTTGTTTGGGGCCAATGACACTTTCGCCCGGGTCAATAAGATCACCGATGAACTGAATGAATGGTTCAGCCCCAGCCCCAGCGGCGAATGGCTGCTCAAGTGCAGCATTATCAATGTCGACTTTATCGACGAAACCCTGCTGGTTGAGTACTGCCGGGAAGCCAACATGTACAAGGCCTTAAAAAAATAGTCGTTTACCGTGGTCGAGCCTGGCGGTCGGCCCGCCCGCTTGACCGCGGCTGGCAACTTGATGACGAAAAGGCATGATCAGGGCGTGAATAAACGATAAAGCGCCCTGTCATGCTGGTAACAAGCGCTATCGCGGGCAAGCACAGCGCCGCCCCTGGCCCTACAACACTGAAAAGTTGTAGCTGACAATCAGCCGCGTTTCATCCACGTCACGCGCCACCGCCTCGTAGTTGGTGCGGTAGGTCGCGCTGCGCAAGCGCAGGCTCAGGTCCTTGAACGTGCCGCCCTGGATCACGTACTTGAGCTCGCTGTCACGCTCCCATTCCTTGCCCTCTTGCTCACTGCCCGCCACCTTGATCTGGTCACCGCTGACGTAACGGGTCAGGAAGCTCAGGCCATTGATGCCCACTGCCTTGAAGTCATAGTCATAGCGCACCTGCCAGGAGCGCTCCTGGGCCGCGGCAAAGTCGTTGACCTGTACGTAATTGACCAGATACGGGTTGCTGCCATCCAGGTAGGGCATCGAGGTGTCGCCGATCATCCGCTGCCAGCCGGCACTGAAGGTGTGGCCGCTGATGGCGTAGCCGAGCATCGCGCTCAAGGCGCGATTATCGATATTCCCGGCGCGTGCGGCGCCAGTGTCGGCACTACTGAGCAAACGCAGATCAGCCTTGAGCAGCCCCGGGCCCAAGGGTTGGTTACCCAGTAAGCCAACAAAGTGCTGACGGTAGATCTCATCGAGCTCTGCGTACTGGTACTGCGCACTCAGGCGCTCGTTGAACTTGTAGTCCAGGCCATACAGGTCGAAGTGATCGGCGGTGATGTTGCAGGCGTAGCGCTTGTTCTTGCAGTGCACGCGGATGTCTTGCCGGTCGGTGGAATCCCGAGCGGTGTACTGGTCCAGGCGGGCGGCGGTCAAGGTCAGGTCCTTGAGTTCCCTGGACGTCAGCAAGGCGCCGTTGAACTGGGTCGGCAGCAGGCGCCCATCGTTGTATTTGAGCAGCGGCATATCTGGCAACAGGGAGCCGTACTTCAATTCACTGCGCGAGATGCGCATTTTGCCCGTCAGGCCGAGCTTGGCGTATTGATCTTGCGAACCACGGGGGTTGCTGCCGGAGGACGGTAGCAGGCCGCTGTTGCTGCTGTCGGCACTGGAATCGAGCTTGAGCCCGAGCATGCCCAGTGCATCCAGGCCAAAGCCCACAGTGCCTTCGGTGAAGCCCGACTGCAGGTTGAGGATAAAACCCTGGGCGGACTCTTCGCGCTTGGACGCACCTTGCGGGTTGCTGCTGTGGCCATCACGAAAGTCGCGGTTGAAATACACCATACGCGACTCGAGGCTGGCGTGACTGTCGTCGATGAAACCACTGGCTTGGGTGGCGGTGCTAAAACCTGCGCACAGGGCCAGGGCGCCGAGGCCCAGAGCCGGGCACGGTGTGATGAGGGAATACGGGGGACGCATGAAAAAAGCTCCAGCAGTGCATCTGTGCGACGGGTCAATCAACCAACACAAATAACGCGCACTCCCCGCCGGACAAGGCTGGGGAATACAAGGGGAAGTGACAACGGGTGATCGCCAATGATGGCATAAGGCTTGTTTACCCGGCAGGCGACTTTAGTCTGAAATCCGCTGGCGAAAAATCAGCACACATCGCCTTAACCTCCGGTTAATTCTGTGGTCCAACAGTGACTGGACCGCGTTCGCGCAGCACTCTCTGGCGCCCCACGCGGCAGGGCCGGCATCCAGCATGCCGCGCCGACTTCAAGCCCGCTGCGGAGACTACTCATGAACCTGCGAATCCTCCTGCTTGCCTCTGCCCTCGCCAGCTCCGGGGCGTCCGGACTGGCACTGGCCGACACCAGCACCGCTGCACCTGTGCCCTATCACTACGGCATGCCGCTGCATGTGAAACACGTGATCTCCATGACCGAACCCAGCACCCAGGAGTGCAAGGTGGTCACGGCGCAGATGACGTTTATCGACAACCTGGGCAAACAGGAGGGCATCAGCTATCAGAAGCTCTCGCACGCCTGTAGCTATCAGAACTGAACCGCGAGGTGAGCCGCGCCGGGCCTGGCTTCACGACCACGCCCGGTGCATCTGGGTCGAGCGCTTAGAGCGCGGGCTTAGAATGCCCGCAGTTTCGGCTCGATCGCATGGGTACCGGGCCTGAACGCCAGGTCATGGCGCAGCTCGGCAATCAGTTCGTTGATTTCGCGGCAACCATTGAGGGTGCTGGCGTCGATCCCGGTGACCACCAGGTCGATCTGATCGGTCTGATGGTCACCGAAGATCTTGATGGTCATGGACAAGTCCGGTGACAGCGTGCATTGGCAGCGTTTTGGCAAAAAACTGCTTTCAATGATATTGCGCAGTTCCAGGGCAGACAGAAACATAAGCTGGCTCTCCTTTTCATCGAGCGAACACTGTTTTTTTCTCAGCCTCTGCGGGCTGGGCCGGTTCTTTCCTTTGCTTCGCGATTTTTCTCTGCTCGGGTTGTGTCATGAAACACTCCCGATACTTTCTACATGATGCGTTTCATAGGAACGGAGCATAAAACATGCCCAACATCGCGCGCGCCCGTTCATCAACAAATCAGTACCTTAGGTCAGGCCGCAACAACAGCACTCATGCAAAACGCAAGAATCGCGCTAAAACATCCTGCAATTTGCCAGCTGGGCCCCTGCGGTTTGCATTAGGCGAGCGCCACGGTAAGAATGCTCGCGCTTACCGAATTCACCCTACGCAAGGAGGCATCATGCGCTCTTCTCACCTAAGCATCATGACTGTGCTGCTGGCCGGTCTGTCGACCCAGGCCCTGGCCACCCCACTCGAAGACGTCGCGCCTTTTCCGAAAGCGGACAAGGGTTTTACCCGGCAGGTCATTCACCTCGCCCCGCAAACTGCGGAAAACAACTTCCAGGTCGAGATCCTCGCCGGCAAGAGCATGAGCGTTGACTGCAACAACCCACGCCTGGGCGGCATTCTGGAAGAAAAGAACCTCGAAGGCTGGGGCTATCCGTTCTATCGGATGGACAAGGTCATCGGCCCCATGAGCACCCTGATGGCCTGCCCTGACGGCAAGCGTACGGAAGCCTTCGTGCCCGTGGTCGGCGATGGCTTCATGCTGCGCTACAACAGCAAGCTGCCGATCGTGCTCTACGTGCCCAAGGACATCGAAGTGCGCTACCGCATCTGGTCGGCCTCCGACAAGGTCGAGAAAGCCGTCCAGCAGTAACCCTGCCGGCCCACGGCTCAAGCCGACGCGCCGCACAAGGCGGCGCGCTCGGCGACATGGCGCAAACTGTCGAAGTTGATGTTGGCGCCGGAATCGATGGCCACCAGCGTCTGCCCCTTGATCCCATTGCGCGCCACATACTGCTTGATCCCCGCCACGGCCAAGGCACCGGAAGGTTCGGTGATCGAGCGGCTATCGTCGTAGATATCCTTGATGGCAGCACATAACTCGTCGTTACTGACGGTCAGCACCTGATCCACGTAGTCGCGACATATGGCAAAACCGTGGGCACCGATCTGTGCCACGGCGACCCCATCGGCGAAACTCCCCACACTCGGTAACATCACCGGCTCCCCTGCCGCCATCGCCGCCTGCAGACAGGCCGAATGCTCGGACTCCACGCCGATGATGCGGATCTGCGGCCGCAAATATTTGACGTAGGCGGCGATGCCTGCGATCAACCCGCCGCCACCGACCGGAACGAAGATCGCATCCAGGTGCCCCGGATGCTGGCGCAGGATTTCCATGGCCACGGTGCCCTGCCCGGCAATTACATCCGGGTCGTCGAACGGCGAGACGAAAGTGCGAGCGCTCTCGCGTGCCAGTTTCAAGGCATGCTCCAGGGCAAACGGGAAACTGGCGCCGTGCAGCAGCGCCTGTGCGCCACGGCTGCGCACGCCAATCACCTTCAGCTCTGGTGTCGATTCGGGCATGACGATACAGGCGTCGATCCCCAGTTCCCGCGCGGCCAACGCCACACCTTGGGCGTGGTTCCCGGCCGACGCGGTGATCACGCCGCCGGCTTTCTGGGCCTCACTCAGGTGGGCCAGCTTGTTGTAGGCGCCGCGAATCTTGAAGGAGAAAGTCGGCTGCAGGTCTTCACGCTTGAGCAGGACCTGGTTGTCCAGCCTCTGGGACAGCGCAGGCGCGGCTTGCAACGGCGTACGCACCGCCAGTTGATAGACCGGTGCGGCGAGGATTTTTTTCACATAGTGCGCCAGCAGTGGCTGGCCGGCGGTGGGCATGTCCATTGATGTCTCCTGAAGTGCGTCAGGCCCTGGAGACAGAAAAACAAAACCCGCCTCAAGGGCGGGTTGGGTGCAGCCGTCAGCTAGCCCGCCAAATCCGGAATGGCGGTAATAATAATGCTTGGCTGGCGGCGCGATACGGGGAACGTCATGCCCGGAAATTAGCCCCGGCGCGCCGGCAAGTCAATCCCCGGCCTGCAGGCCGATCTTGTACAGCGCACCGTTCTGTTCGTCCGTCAGCACATAGAGGTAGCCGTCCGGCCCCTGGCGTACATCGCGGATCCGCGCTTTCAGTTGACCGAGCAAACGCTCCTCATGCACCACCTTGTCGCCCTCGAGCTGCAGGCGAATCAGTTCCTGGGTCGCCAGCGCGCCAATGAACACACTGTGCTGCCAGGCCTTGAACCGGTCGCTGTCGTAGAACGCCATGCCGCTGATGCCCGGTGACTGCAGCCAGACGTGATGGGGGCCGACGGTCCCTTCGGCGGTCTGGCCGCGAGCTTCAGGGATGGGCTGCCCGGAGTAGTTGATGCCGTGGGTTGCATAGGGCCAACCGTAGTTTTTACCCCGCGCGATAATGTTCAGCTCATCGCCGCCCCTGGGCCCGTGCTCGTTCTCCCAGAGCTCGCCACTCCAGGGGTTGAGGGCCGCCCCTTGTGGATTGCGCTGGCCATAGGACCAGATCTGCGGACGTACCCCGGCCTGACCGACAAACGGATTGTCCTTGGGCACCTGGCCGTCCGGGTAGATGCGCACCACCTTGCCTTGCAGCTTGTCGAGGTCCTGCGCCGTTTCGCGCACGTTGTTCTCGCCCAGGGTGATGAACAGATAGCCGTCACGGTCGAACACCAGGCGTGAGCCGAAATGGTTACTGGTGGAGAGCTTGGGCTCCTGGCGGAAGATCACGTGGAAATCCTCCAGCGACTTGAGGTCCCTGGACAAGCGGCCACGGCCGACGGCAGTGCCGGCCTTGGCCCCGGCCCCATCGCCTTCGGCGTAGGACAGGTACACCAGGCGGTCACTCTTGAATTGCGCAGACAGCGCCACGTCCAGCAGGCCACCCTGGCCCTTGGCCCAGACACTGGGCACCCCGCTCAATGGCGCCGAGGGTGTGCCATCGGCGTTGATGATCCGCAGGTTGCCCGGCCGCTCGGTCACCAGGATGCCCTGCTGATCGGGGAGAAACGCCAGGGCCCAGGGGTGTTCCAGGCCCTGGCTGACCTGGGTCACCGACACGCTGCCCAGCTCGCTCGGCAGTTGCTGGACAGCGGCCGCCGACACCGGCAGCGCAATCATCAGGGCGCTGCCCAACAGGGTCGCCAGTAGAGTTTTTCCTGACATTCACACGTCCTTTATTGCGATCGTTGGCACGGGGTCATCAGCGGTTGCTGGTGTCCGGGTCTCTGGGAGGGGGCGCGGGTGAGACATAGGGCCGGACCGTGCCCGGGGTGGCATTGGGACGCGGGTAACCGTTGCCAATGCCACCGTTGTCCAGGGTCGGCGGGCGCGGTACCGGCACGGTGTTAGGCGCGCGAATCACCGGTGCCGCCGGTCGCGTGCCCTGCATGCTGTTGGGGTTGGCCCGGCGAATCGGGTTGTTATAGGGATTGTTGTTACTGGCGCCCGGCAGGTTCTGCGCCACCACCAGGCCGGGCCCTGCGAGTGCGGCGATCCGGTCCGGATCGTCCTGCGCCTGCGCCATCGACCCCAGCAAGGTCGACGCCAGCAGCGATACAGCCAACACGTACCTGCTCATGATGGAGGTCCTCCAGTGTCATGCCGATAAGGTCTTCGATACCACGCTACGCCCAGGGTTCGCTGCTGTGAAGGAAATACTCCCAGACAAGATGTTGCAGGGCTGGCGATCAACGCATGCCACCTGGCAGTGGACTGCAAGCGGGTCAGTCGTGATGAACTGGCGAAGGGGGGCGCAGCGCCCAGGCATGGATGGTGGACAAACTCGGTGAGCGATTGCGCGGGCTGAAGGCCGACCCTTGGGCCGACCTCAACCATCGCCAGCGCCTGAGCGCAAAGATGTGGCAACGCCTGGGGGGGCGAAAAGACCCTAGATCCAGAGGATCACGGCCAGCAAGGCACCGAAGATTGCCCACTTCTCCAGGTAGTAACGCGTGCGATTGCGCTTCTTCAATTCCTTGCCGCGCAAACGGATCTTGTACAGCCGGGCGAACGCGCGGTTGATCCCGCCGGTTTTATCGCCGGCATCGTTGGGCGCGCCGGCGGCGGACATCACCGTGCGGCTGAACCAGGCGTTGAACGCGGCCGCCCAGCGGTATTTCAATGGCCGTTCGACGTCGCAGAACAGGATGATGCGATTGGCCTGGGTGGTGTTCTGCGCGTAATGGATGTAGGTCTCGTCGAACATCACCGCCTCGCCATCGCGCCAGTGATAACGCTCGCCGTCGACCTCGATGTAGCAACCAGGGTCATTCGGCGTGTCCAGGCCCAGGTGATAACGATAGGAACCCGCGTAGGGGTCACGGTGGCGCACCAGTTTCGAACCCGGTGGCAACTCGGCAAACATGGCCGCCTTGATCGAACCGATGCTCTGGACCAGTTCAGTGGTGCGCGGGCACAGCTTGGTCGCCGAAGGATGACTCTCGCCGTACCACTTCAGGTAGAAACGTTTCCAGCCGGTCTTGAAGAACGAATTGAAACCCACGTCGTTGTACTGCTCCGAGCGCTTGATCTCCCCTGCCCGCAGCAGGTTCTGGCCTTCTTCGCGAATTTCCTGCCAATGGGCCTGTAACGGGCTCAGATCGGGGAAGTCACGCGGGTCCAGGTACGGCCGGTTCGGCAGTTTGGAAAACAGATAAAGAAAGCAGTTGACCGGCGCCAGGAAGCTCGAATGATCGCTTAGCTGGCGACCCAGCTTGTGCCGAACGCGACCGCGCAGGTGCACGTAGGCGATGGATAGCAGGTAAAGGGAAACAAAAATCAGCTTCACGAAAAATAATCACTGGTCGGAAAAAAACACGTTGCGCACCATCGGACGTGGATCAACGCAACATTTGAGGTTCAGGCGCTACTGAGCACAACGCCAGCACGCACCATCGCCGCGCATTTTAGTCACAGTTTGTAACGTAGGGAAAACGAACAAATGTGAAAAACGGTAGGCTGGATGTAGTGCCGATAACCCGGCACCCTTGCCACCCGGGCAACATCTCCCGATACCTGCCCCTGTTCATGGAAGATTCACCTAATGAAGCCAGCTCCGCGCTTGACCGCCCTTTCGCTGTTCGCCGGCGTGCTCACCAGCCTGACCTGCGCGTCCGCCGGCGCCATTGATTACCCCGACGCCGTCGCCAGCGACCCGGCAACGCTCGGCTGGATGGTCGGTTCGCCACCGCCGCCTGCGCGCATCATTCGGTTCGCCGATGGCAGCTACTACCAATTTCCGGCGCTGCGCTGGAGCTTCTCCAACTTTCGCCAGTTGATGCCCACCCTGAACGTCTCGCGCGGGCTGGCGGCGCCGTCGGTGCTGGTACAGGCGCCCGACCGCGCCATCGACGCCCTGTCGTTCAACACCCTGGACAGCCATCAGCCCCTCACCTGGGCACAATCGCTGTCCGCCACCTACACCGACGGGATTGTCGTGCTGCATCGCGGCAAGGTGGTGTACGAGCGCTACTTTGGCGTGTTGACGCCCCAAGGCCAGCACGCAGCCATGTCGGTGACCAAATCCCTGGTCGGGATCCTGGGGGCAACCCTGGTCGCCGAAGGCAAGCTCGACCCGGCCAAGCGCGTCGACGACTACGTCCCGGAGCTGGCGAACTCGGCCTTTGGCAACGCGACGCTGCGCCAGGTGCTGGACATGACCACGGGCCTTAAGTACAGCGAAGACTATGCCAACCCCGACGCCCAAATCTGGGCCCATGCCAATGCCGGCAATCCCCTGCCCAAGCCCAAGGATTACCGTGGTCCGCGCAGCTACTATGAGTTTCTGCAAAGTGTGCAAGCCCAGGGCCGCCACGGCGATGCCTTCGCCTACAAGACCATCAACACCGACGTACTGGGCTGGGTGATCGCCCGGGTCACGGGGCAAAACGTCGCCCAGCTCCTGTCGCAACGTATCTGGAGTCGCCTGGGCATGGAACAGGACGCCTATTTCAGCGTGGACAGCATCGGCACCCCCTTTGCCGGTGGTGGATTCAACGCCGGGTTGCGGGACATGGCCCGGGTCGGTGAAATGCTGCGCAATGACGGGCAGGCCAACGGCGAGCAGATCGTGCCCAAGGCCGTGGTCGACGAGATCCGTGGCGGTGGCGACAAGGCGGCCTTCGCCAAGGCCGGTTATGGCCTGTTGCAGGGCTGGAGCTACCGCAACATGTGGTGGGTCAGCCACAACCCGAACCGCGCCTTCATGGCCCGCGGCGTGCACGGGCAAAGCCTGTACATCGACCCGCAGGCGCAGATGGTCATCGCCCGTTTCGCCTCGCACCCGGTGGCGGGCAACGCCGCCAACGACCCGGTGACCCTTGCGGCGTTCGCCGCCCTGGCGCAGCACCTGCTCCAGCAACCTTGAGCCAGGCCGACCCGTGCTGGCGACGGCGCCAGGCTGATCCAACAAATTAATGAGCATTATTGATTAGTGTTTTTCGCCTGCCTGGCCTCCACTAGCGCCCCCCCGGCTGCTCCGGCGGTGTGCTGGTGGATGAAAATCGTCGATTCGACACCCCCATCATTTCCAATGGAGCGTCTATGCTGGTTTTACCCTTCTCATGCCGTTGCTGTCCGCCCCCGGAGGCTCTCCATGCTACCCACCCCTCTCACCGAGAAATCCTTCTCCCGGGATATGTTTGATGTCCTGATCCGCGCGGGGCTGCTCGCGGTCCTTCTGCTGTTCTGCTTTCGCATTTTCAGCCCGTTTCTGGACTTGATGCTGTGGTCGGTGATTCTGGCGATCACCCTGTATC
Organism: Pseudomonas kielensis; assembly: GCF_014236655.1. GTDB lineage: Bacteria > Pseudomonadota > Gammaproteobacteria > Pseudomonadales > Pseudomonadaceae > Aquipseudomonas > Aquipseudomonas kielensis. The sequence continues at coordinate 203,190 of NZ_JACMYG010000003.1, read as the reverse complement.
CGTTGCACGGCACGCTCAGCCGCAGGCTGGGCACCCGTGGCGGGCACACGGCGACCCTGATGGTGCTGATCGCCGTGCTGATCCTGTTGGTGCCGGTCTATCTGCTGGGCACCTCGATCGTCAGCTCGGTGGAAAGCGCCATGAACATTGTCCGGGCCGACACCGTGCATATCCCGCTTCCGCCTGACTCGGTAGCCACCTGGCCCCTGATCGGCGAAAAACTCCATGGCCTGTGGATGCAAGCCGTCACCGACCTGCCGCTGCTGGTGCAAAAGTACATCCCCGAGATCAAGCAAGTCAGCCTCGCCCTGCTGAGCAAGCTGGCCGGCGCCGGCGCGGGTTTCCTGATCTTCATTTTTGCCCTGATCATCGCCGGGATCTTCATGGCCTACGGTGAAAGCGGCAGCCGCAGCGCGGTGAGCATCGTGTCGCGGGTCTGCGGCCCAGACCGTGGCCCGTCCATCACTGAACTGTGCACCGCAACCATTCGCGCGGTGGCCCTGGGCGTGATCGGCATTGCCTTCATCCAAATGCTGCTGGTGGGTGCCGGGTTCGTCCTGATGGGCGTGCCCGCTGCTGGCTTGCTGGCCCTGGCGGTATTACTGCTGGGCATCATGCAACTACCGGCCACCCTGATCACCGTACCGGTGATCATCTTTGTGCTGGTCAACCAAGGCGCGACAACCGCCACCATCATCTTCGCTATCTACGTGTTCGTCGCCGGCCTGGTGGATAACGTGCTCAAGCCGCTGTTGCTCGGGCGCGGCGTCAACGTGCCGATGCCCGTGGTGCTGATCGGCGCCTTAGGCGGCATGGTCACCAACGGCATCATCGGCCTGTTCATCGGCCCGGTGGTCCTGGCCGTGGCCTACCAGTTGTTCTGGCAATGGGTGCAGGACCAGCCATCCGTTTCCCGGCCCGACAACCTGAGGCAGTCCTGACACGGCCGAGTGCACTGCATGCCTAGATCCTGCCATCCAGGGCACCTGTTGCTGATTGCGCTGCTCGGCCTCGGCGGCTGCGTGCGCCTGGGGCCGGACTTCCAGAGTCCGGCGCAAGAATGGACGCGGCAGTGGAACAGCGCCGCCCTCGAACAAGCCAGCCAACGCGGCGACAATCCGGACCTGCGCCAGTGGTGGCGGGTGTTCAACGACCCGATGCTCGACCGCTTGATTGCCGAAGCCGACGCCCACAACTCAAGCCTGCAGATCGCCGGCTTACGAGTGATGGAGGCCCGTGCGCAACTGGGTATCGCCCAGGCCGGGCTCTATCCGCAAGTGCAGCAGGCCAGCGCCGACAGCCTCTATGTGAACCGCAGCCAGGCCGGCGGCAAAAACCCGCAGAGCAGTAACTTCTGGCAGTACAGTGCCGGCTTCGATGTCGGCTGGGAGCTGGATTTCTGGGGCCGCTTCAGTCGCGCCATCGAGTCCTCGGACGCCAGCTACTTCGCCGCCCAGGCCAACTATGAGGACGTCCTGGTATTGCTGCGCGCCCAGGTCGCCGATACCTACTTTGCCCTGCGCACCACCGAGGCGCGGTTACGCGTGGCGCGGGAAAACAGCACCCAGCAGAAGCGCAGTTTCGAGATCACCGAAAAACTGTTCAACAGCGGCCAGACCGCCGAACTCGACGTGCAGCAGGCCAAGACCCAGTACCTGGGTACCCTGAGCAGCATTCCCAGCCTCGAAGACCAGGCGGCACGCACCCGCAACGCCCTGGCCGTGCTGATTGGGCAGCCACCGGGGCCGCTGTCCCAGCTGAACCTGAACACCGGCCTGATCCCGCTGGTGGACCGCGCCGTGTTGCAGGACGTGCCGGCCGAACTGCTGCTGCGCCGTCCCGATGTGCGGGCCGCAGAGCTGAATGTCGCGGCCCAGTCGGCGCTGATCGGCGTCGCCGAATCGGACCTGTATCCGTCCCTGAGCCTGCTGGGCAGCATCGTCTGGTCAGCCAACTCGGTGGGCGGCACCTCCAACAACCTGGACCTGGTCGGCGGCCCCAGCTTGCGCTGGAACATCTTCGATTACGGGCAGATCCACAACAACATACGGGTCCAGGATGCTCGCTTGCAGCAACTGATCGAAGCCTACCGCGACAAGGTCCGCCAGGCGGCCCGTGAAGCCGACGATGCCGCCACCGGGTTGACCAAGGCCCTGGAGCGCGAGCGCATCCTGCGTGAAGCGGCATTTGCCGCCGAACGCTCGCTGGTACTGGCCAATGCCCAATACCGTGAGGGCTATTCGGATTTCCAGCGGGTCCTCGATGCGCAGCGCGCGCTGCTGCAACAACAGGATAGTTACCTGCTCAGCCGCAGCACCGCCGTCAGCAACCTGATTGCCCTGTATCGAGCCCTGGGAGGCGGCTGGTACAGCGCCCAGGCGAAAATCTCTGCACCGACCCGCCAGCAAATGGAACAACGCACCGACTGGGGTGACCTGCTGCAGGAACCCGCCAGCCCGCAACCCGCCCCAGTCCCGGCTCCCGCTCCCCAAGGTGATCAACGATGAGTGACGTCCCGCCACCTGCCGCCAAGGCCCCCGAACCTGCCGCCGAACCGGTGAACAAAGGCATCAAGTGGGTCGTGCTGCTGATCGTCCTGAGCCTGGCCTGGTACCTGCTGGCAGACCGTTTCACCCCCTATACCCAGCAAGCGCGCGTGGGCGCCTTTGTCATCCCGGTGGCGTCCGAGGTGGCCGGGCGGGTGATCAAGGTCAATGTGCGCAACAACCAGGACGTCAAGGCCGGGGACGTGCTGTTCGAAGTCGACCCGCAACCGTACCAGATTGCCGTCGACCGGGCCCGCGCCGACCTTGAATCGACCCGCCGGCAGATCGGCGCCAGCACCGCCGGGATTGCCGCAGCGCAAGCCAACTTGCGCGCGTCCCAGGCCAACGAACTCAAGACCCGCCAGGACAACCAGCGCCTGGAAGGTTTGTACCGGGAAGATCGCGGGACCATTTCCGTGCGCTTGCTGGAAGTCTCGCGCGCCAACCACGCCCAGGCGGTCAGCCAGGTGGCGGCCGCCCGCGCCGAAGTCCAGCGCGCCCGTGAGCAGGAAGGCGGTAGCGATCAGGACAACGCCCTGTTGCGCAGTGCCGCCACCGCACTGTCGAAAGCCGAACTGGACCTGGCCAATACCCAGGTGCGCGCACGCTCGGCGGGCCTGATCACCGACCTGCGGACCGATACCGGGCAGTTTGCGGCTGCCGGCACCCCGGTCATGACCCTGATTGCTATCCATGATGTGTGGATCAGCGCCGACATGACCGAGAACAACCTCGGCCTGGTCAAGCCCGACACCGAGGTCTCCATCGTCCTCGACGCCCTGCCTGGCGAGGTGTTCAGCGGCCATGTGCGCAGCGTCGGCTACGGCGTCAGCGTCGGCCAGCCGACCTCCCCCGGGGCCCTGCCCACCGTGCAGAACAGCCGAGACTGGCTGCGCCCGGCGCAACGCTTCCCGGTGATCATCGAGTTTTCCGCCGAGTCCCTGGCCACCCTGCGCGACGGCCGTGGAATACGCGCCGGTGGCCAGGCCGAAGTCATGGCGTTCCCCACTGCCGGCAATCCCCTCAATCCCCTTGGCCACTTGTTTCTCGGGCTGATGAGCTGGCTGTCGTATGCCTACTGAGCGCTCGCCCCAGGCCCAGCGCGCACTGCGCCTGGCCTGCGGCACGGCGCTGTGCCTGACGGTCAGCTTTGGCCTGGCGCTGCCGATTCCCTTTATGGCGCCGGTGCTGGCCCTGATGCTGCTGGTGTCACTCAATCAGCCGCTGTCGTTCAAGGCCGGCCTGAGTCTGATTCTGGTCGCCCTGTTCACCACCGGCGTCGGCCTGCTGCTGATCCCCATATTGCGCTACTACCCGGCCAGCGGCGTGCTGCTGGTCACGCTGGCGCTGTTTGTGGTGTTCCGCATGGGTTTGCGTGGCGCCAATGGCCTGGTGGTGACCTTCCTGACGATCGGCCTGACCCTGATCTCCGCCGCCGGCGTCGCCGACTTCGGCCTGGCGGTGACCGTCATCGAGGCGCTGGCAAAGGGCCTGTTCCTCGCGATGCTGGCGGTGGGGGTGAGCCACTGGTTGTTTCCCGACCCCGGTAACGCGCCCTCCCCCCCGCCGGCCCCGACCCTCAGCGCACCAGAGATTACCCGAGTGGCCTTGCGCGCCACCTTGATCGTGCTGCCGACCTTCCTCCTGGTGCTGCTTGACCCGGCCAGCTATCTACCGATCGTCCTCAAGGCCGTCAGCCTGGGGCAACAGAGTTCCACCACAGGCACCCGCCACGCCGGGCGCGAACTGATCGGCTCGACCCTGCTCGGCGGCCTGCTGGCGATTCTGTTCTGGTGTGGGCTGAGTCTGTTTGTGCACCTCTGGATGTTTTTCCTGTGGACCCTGCTGTTCACCCTGCTGGTGGCGCGCAAGCTCTATCGCCTGCGCCCGAGCGCCCAAAGCCCGGGGTTCTGGCTCAACACCCTGGTGACCATGATCATCCTGCTCGGCCAATCGGTGCAGGACAGCGCCGCCGGCAAGGACGTCTACACCGCCTTCGCGATCCGCATGGGGCTGTTTATCCTGGTGACCCTCTATGCCTGCCTGATGGTCCACCTGCTGGATCAACGCAGCCGCCGGCGAAGCGCTGGCGCGGCCTCAACACCGGGTTGAACCAGGCGTCTGGCATGGATTCCAATCGGTTCGAGCAACGGTTCCTGGCGCTTGCTCAGTTGACGGTATTCAGGGCCGCGCACTGAAGCGATCTTCAGGAGGATTGTCAATTTTTCGTTGAGTCGTGGATCACTTTGTCGCGCAGATGAAAATATAAATGCAACTCATTGTTATATAAGGATTTTAATCAACCTGCCGTTCATCTTTTTCTACGTCCAGCCGATGGCCTCTCAATGGAACCAGGGAGCCATCGAAATGAGAAATAATCAGCCAGTCACTCAGCGTGAAGTTTCACTCGCGCCTCAGCAGAAACTGATCTCGACAACTGATGCTCGAGGCGTTATCACCTACTGTAATGACGCATTTGTTGAAATCAGCGGCTTTGAAAGAGCCGACCTGATTGGTGCTCCGCAAAACATCGTGCGTCATCCCGATGTCCCTTGCGCCGTCTTTGCCCATATGTGGGGTGCGCTCAAGCAAGGTCGCCCGTGGATGGGAATCGTCAAGAACCGAACCAAAAATGGCGACCACTACTGGGTCAACGCCTACGTCACGCCGATATTTGAAGGAAGTCAGGTCACCGGATTTGAATCTGTGAGGGTCAAGCCAACGGCTGACCAGATTCGTCGTGCCCAATCCCTGTATCAGCGCATCAGCCAAGGCAAGCCGGCAATTCCTCGTCAGGACAGTTGGCTGCCGGTCCTCTTTGACTGCCTGCCCTACCTGGCCACAGGCGTAGTGGGCACCTTGAGCGGCCTGTTCCTGGATGCACCGGTGGCGTTGGCGGTAACCGCCGGCATTGTCTTGCCACTTGGCTTTCTCGCATCACGCTGGCAGCAGCGAGGAACATTGCGCTTGTTGCAGTTGGCCGAACCGTCGACGTCCGACCCACTGATTGCCCAGATGTACAGCGATGAGCGCGGCCCTCAAGCCTGCCTGGAAACAGCATTCCTCAGCCAGGCTGCACGCCTGCAGACCTGCCTAACACGACTGCAGGACACGGCCGAGCATCTGAGTGCCCTTGCACGACAATCCGATCTACTGGCAAGCGACAGCTGCGTAGGCCTTGAACGACAACGGGTTGAAACCGAGCAGGTGTCTACCGCGATCAACCAGATGGCCGCGACCACTCAGGAAGTCGCCACCCACGTCCAGCGTACGGCAGATGCGACGCAGCAAGCCAACGTGCTCACGAGCCGCGGTCGCGAGGTCGCGCGAGACACCCGGCAGGCGATCGAACGCCTCTCCGAGGTCGTCGGGGAAACAGGCTTGACGGTTGCGCAACTGGCCAGGGACAGCAATGAAATCGGGACCGTGGTTGACGTGATCAAAGGTATCGCCGACCAGACCAATTTGCTGGCGCTCAATGCCGCCATCGAAGCGGCACGCGCGGGCGACATGGGCCGCGGCTTTGCTGTAGTCGCCGATGAAGTCCGTCAGTTGGCACAGCGCACCTCACAATCCACCACTCAGATCCATGACCTGATCACCAAGCTCCAGGCGTCGTCCAGTAACGCGGTGCAAACCATGGAGAACGGTCATCGCCAGGCCGAAGAAGGCGTGGCTTGGGTGCTTGAGGCCGACAAGGCACTGGTAGGGATCAGCGAAGCCGTCGCGCACATCACCGAGATGACATCCCAGATTGCCACCGCCACTGAAGAGCAGACGTGTGTCGCTGAAGAAATCAGCCGCAATATCACCACAATCGCAAGCCTGGCCGATCAAACCTCGGAACAAGCCAACCAATCGACAGGCCTGAGCAAGGAGCTGACCAGAACCGCCTCCACCCAGTACTCATTGGTCGAGCGGTTTAATCGATAGCCTGGAGAAACCGTGCAACTGCGCACACGCGCAGTCTCCCCTCGACAGATAGCCCGCCATTGAGCGGGCTTTTTGTTCACCTCGCAACGATGCGGGCCCCTGCTCCCCCCTTCAACTCGGCCTGAGGTTCGCACTTTTACAGTTTGCTATGGCAAGGCACCATGACGGCTCGACAAGAATCCGCAGTCCAGGTGCTGATTGATCAACCCAGCCACTGCAGGTGAGTGGGTAAAGCCCAAGTCAGACATGTCTACCCCTCCCGAGGTGACCGTCAGGACCAGATGGGTGATTAGCCCAGGATGCTCAAGCGCCACACACACCGCGACGATGCCCCCCATGGACTGCGCCACCAAAGCGCTCGGCCGGTCGATGTCAGCAACGACGCGGGCGACCAGATCATCCATGCTGGCCACGCCTGGGCTGGATGGCGTATCGCCAAAACCGGGCCAACCGACATGCTTCTTCTGCGCCGTGGTGCTCAGGAGCTCAGCAACCGGGCACCAAAACTGCGTGTTACCGGAAGCGCCGGGCAAAAACAGCAGCTGCTCAGGTGGGGTGATCATTGGCTCGTTCCTTGAGGCGGATTCGTGGCCCAGCAGTATGCAGCTGGGCAACACGTCTTGCTTGATGGACCTGGGATTTCTAACAGCTTCTTAGAAGCTATAGCGGGCAGTCAGCTTCACATTACGTGGGTCGCCGTAGATGTCGTAAGGGCTATAGCCGCCATTGGCCACGCTGCTGTAGTAGGTGCGGTCGAACAGGTTGTTGACGTTGAGCTGCAGATCCAGTTGCTCGGTGGCCTGGTAGCCTCCCACCAGACCGACCACGGTGTAGGAGCCCTGCTGATTTTTCCATGCGGTGGCACCGGTTCCCCCCGACGTGCGAATGCGGCTCTGCTCATAGACATCACCGCCAATACGCCAGCGCTGCAGCTCATCGGGCAGGGTATAGATCGTGGCCAGCTTGAAGAGCTGACGTGGTTTCTTGCGGTCGAAGTCTTCGCCTTCTTTGGCTGCGTTGGCGTCATTGACGTATTGGGTCTGGGTGTAGGTGTAACCGGCAGCCAGTTGCCAGTTGTCGGTCAAGGCGCCCTGGACTTCCAGGTCAATGCCCTTGCTGCGCACGAGGCCAGCAGCCTCATAGCAGGCACTGGCGGCGCCTGAACCGCAACCTTTGATATCAGGCAACTCCTGGGCGCGATTCTTCTGGTCGATCTGGAACACAGCCATGCTCGCATTCAGTGCGCCATCAAAGTACTCGCCCTTGATGCCCACTTCGTAGTTCTCACCCACTACAGGCTCGATCACGTTGCCGCCTATGCCTTTCTCGCTCTGCGGCTTGAAGATATCGGTGTAGCTGACATAGACCGAGTGATTGGCGTTGAGGTCGTAGACCAGGCCGGCATAGCGGGTCAGGTTGCGAGTGACCTTGTAGTTGCTTGCACTGTTTGCGCTGTCATCGAATTCGTACCAATCCAGACGGCCACCGAGAATCAGCGACAGTGGCTCGCTCAAGCGCAGGCGGGTACTGGCATAGAAGCTGTCCTGGGTGGTGGTCTCGGGAAGGCCATCAGGCCCCCTGATGTAATCCGGCTTGTCATGACCCCGTGGATCCCACTCGAAGAGATTGCTGCCTGCGTCGATGAAATCGCTCCAGGCCTTGCCGGAACGATAATCCAGCTTGCGCTTGCTTACGCCCAGGCTCAGGTCATGCTCTTGACCCAGCAACTGGAAGGGGCCGCTCAGCGCCAGGTCGTAGCCGGTTTCCTTCTGCTCCATGGCTTCGGTCCATAGGTAGTGGCGATCGTATTCCCATATCGAAGAGGCCAGCACGTCGGTGTCGGTCTTCGATTGCATGGCTGCCAGGCGTAATGTCCAGTCGTTGGCCAAGCCTTGCTCAAGAGTGGCGAAATAGCCGGTAGTGCGATTGTCCGAATATTCCCAGTCATGACCGAGGAAGGTGTCACGTGGCAGCCCGAGATGACCGCCACCGCGGGCCATCGGCAACCCGCCCCAGATGTAGTTGGTGTAGTTCTTCTGCCGGTAGCCACCGAGTGTCAGGGTGGTGCTTTCACTCAGGTCGGCGTCGACCACGCCGTAGTACAGATCCGCATCACTTTCCACCGAGTCCCGGAAGCTCTTGGCATCCTCGCGCGAGACCACGGTACGGGCGCGCAGGGTGCCGTTTTCATTGAGCGGGCCGCCGACATCCAGGGTGCCGGTGTAATCGTCCCAACTACCGGCACTGCCGGTGAGCGTGCCCTGGAATTGATGGGTCGGGCGCTTGCGTATCAGGTTGATGGCGCCAGCCGGGTTGCCGGCGCCCTGGGCCAGCCCGGTGGCGCCGCGAACGATTTCGACCCGGTCATACATGGCCAGGTTGGCCTCTCCGCTGGGCAGGTAGGTCAGGAAGCTGGTGGGAAAACCGTCGTACATGATGTTGTCGATGTCGAAACCGCGAGCGCTGAATGTCGGCCGCCCCGCCCCGCCGGAGTTGTTCAGAAAAACCCCCGGTGCGCTTTGGGCGACATCGCTGATGCTGGTCATGGCCTTGTCGTCCATACGCTTGCGCGTGACCACGCTGACCGTCTGCGGCGTTTCGCGCAAGGTCAAGGGCAGCTTGGTGGCAGTCTGCATGACCCCGGTCGTGTAGGAACCGCTGTTCTCTGTAGTCGCCACCAGGTTTTGCCCGGTAATGCTGGTAGCGCCCAGTTCCAGGCTGGTGCCGGCGTCCTGCGGTGTCAGCAGGAACAGCCCACTCCCCTGCGATGAAGCTTGCAGGCCGGTGCCTTGCAGCAGTTGCTGCAAGCCGCCTTCCACGCTGGTGGCGGCATTCAGGCCAGGGCTGCGCAAACCCTCTACCAGGCCCGGCTCGATGGGCAGGGTGATCTCCGCCTGGCTGGCGAACTCGGCGAGGGAACTGCTCAGGTCACCGGCAGGCACATGATAGGCACGCGTGTGCTGGGCGCCTTGTTCGGCGGCCTGCGCCGATGCGGTGATCAGGCTGCCGCCCGCAATGATCAGACCCAGTGCGCCAGCGTGCACTGCCCGCGCCAATGGTTGCATGCCCTGCTTCGTCGCCATGTGTTCGTCCCAGCCCTGTAAAAATTGATGTGGTTACAGGAGGGACACGCAACCCGAGGAAAATACGACAATGATTCTTATTAAGTTTACGCGCGCGCCGTGAGAGTGACCCAATAGGGCGTACGGTAGTGGACGCTTACCGGCAGAGTCTGGCTCAGGGCGTGAAGAATCTGGTCGGTGTCACGCAACTGGAAGGTACCGGAAATCAACAGCCCGGCTACTGCTGGATCGCACCGCAGCAGGCCGGGGCGATAGCGATCCAGTTCGCGGATAAAGGCATCGAGGCGCATCTTTTCTGCGCGCAGCACGCCGCTTATCCAGTCCAGACGATGCTGCGCCAATGCCTCTGAGGGCAGTGCCGCCAGGGGACTGACATGGGTCTGCCGGCCGACCGCCAGGTGCATCAGGCCCTCATCGGCTCGTGACAGTCGCGGACGCACCAGGACAGCGCCCTGCAGTGCGGCAAGGTAAGTGCTGTGCGGGTACTGTCGCACCAGAAGACGGCTGCCGAGCAAGGTGAGTTGTGCTTCGGCGGTATCGACAATGAATGGCCGCCTGCCATGCTCGCGGGGCACCTCGACAAGTATCTCTCCGGCGATCAGGCGCACGCGACGAACGCTGTCGTCGTAGGCGATATCGACGGCGCTGCCCGTGTTCAGGCGAATCTGCCCACCCTCCGGCAGATGCAGCGTGCGCTGCTGCCCCGTGGCGGTGCGCTCGTCCGCCTGCCACTCGCGCCACGGCAGGCGTTGCTGTGCTGCGAATCCGAGCGGGGCGGCGGCGATCAGCAACGCGAGGGTCTTGAGCGTCTTTCGCCGATCCGGGCTGCGTGGGCGCTCTAACGCTGCCCGCGCGGCATCACCCGCTAACTGCTGGCTTCGTTCGCTGAAGCGCTCGGCCAGTTGCCAGGCGCGTTCGTGATCAGCGTGCCGCGCCCGCCACTCAGCGCCAGCGGCGTGCTCGGCAGCCCCGGCGGCGCGGTTCTGCAGGCGCACGAACCAGCTTGCCGCTTCACGGGCAATGCGCCGGTCGATGGGCGCATCACTCATGCAGCGCGCCCTGGCTGGCGAGCATGATGCATTCTTCGAAAGCCCGCGCCAGATAGCGTTGCACCGAACGCACACTGAGGCTGAGGCGGCGGGCGATCTCTTCCTGCGTACACCCCTCCAACTGCGCCATCAGGAACGCCTGCCGGCTTCTGGCTGGCAATCGGGCCAGTACCTGGTCGATCTCATCGAGGGCCTCGAGCACCAGCGCCTGGTGTTCCGGTGACGGTGCCAGGTCTTCCGGTGTTTGCGCCAGCAGGGTCAAGTAGGCCTGCTCCAGTGAGCGACGGCGGTAGAGATTGATGGAAAGGCGATTGGCGATGGTTGCCAGATAGGCGCGCGGCGTCGTGACGTTCAGCGGCACGCCAGATGCGCTGCTGAGCAGCCGCACGAACGTATCCTGGGCCAGATCCCCCGCATCGGCGGCGTTGCCCAGGCGCTTGTGCAGCCAGCGTTGCAGCCAACCGTGATGGTGGCTGTAGAGCTGAGCGATGGCTTGATTCGGGTGGCGGTTTGCCGAGGAAGTGGACTGCACGGTATAGGAGAGATATGAATGAGAATTCATCGCATTCTAGCAGTGTAAGCTCGTGCTCGTGCAAGCAAAGGCTTCAGGCCCCAAGGTAAAGCGTCCATGTGGCTCTGCGGCGGCATTGAACAAGGCATCATCAAAAATGCCATGCCAGGATGGCCAGCACCTGGAGATCAACCAGAATGGCTGACACCTGCTCTGGAGGGTTTTCTGACGGATTGATCAGTACGCCTGTCCTGGCGCAGGTCGCTAGAAGACCATCAAGGCCCGAGCGGACACGGAGGAAATCAAGAACCTACTCAACGCTGGCCTAGCAATCCATGCTTGGTAAAGAGCCAGAGTTGGGCAGGTGATCGAACTCTATCAGGTTGGATCCAATCCTGCATTTCAACTTGTTGCCTGACGCGATACTAGAAAACGGCCTTGGGGGAAGTGACGGCGCGCACAAAAACTGAATGCACCTGCCATCATGGAACGATCCAACTGGGTGGAAGCTCGCGGCCCTGCAGACGTCGCCGACAACGTTCGCGGCGCTCTGGACAATCGACCGCAACGAAGAGTTCATCAAGTTGACGCTAGCAGTGCTCATGACGCCGGACTGACAACGTATGAGCACTACCCTGTTCAGGACTCAACTGACCCGTGTCGCAGCCCTTATCTGACCGAAGATGGATTGGGTTCCGGACAGACGCGCTAGGGCAACATTCAGCCTTTTTAACTAGCGGAACTCGAAGAACTCATAACGCAGATTGCGTTCTGGAATTCGCTGTTCGCGCATCAGTTCCTTGACCTGAGCCAGCAGCCCTTTGGGGCCGCAGAAGCTGATCTGGATTTGCTCTGGGTCGGTTTCGCGGGAAACCTTGCGCAAGGTTTCGGCCAGTTTGTCGGCACTGCTGTCATGGCCGACGAACTCGGCGCTGCGCTCTTCAGCCATCGTCTTCATATGCTCGACACTGGGGAACGCGCGCGAGGGGTTGAAGCAGTAAACCAGCGTGACATTGTCGAAGCGCTTGGCAGCTTTGTCCTGCAACCAGGAAACGAATGGCGAAATGCCCACCCCGCCACCAATCCAGATCTCCCGCTGGGCATCGGGCAGGCGTTTGAAGTGCCCGTAAGGGGCGTAGATATCGGCTAGCATGCCGACCTTGACCTGTTTGCGCAGCGCGTGGGTATAGTCGCCCAAGGCGCGGATCACGAAGTGGATGTGACCGTTGTCTTTATGGGCGCTGGCGATCGTAAACGGGTGCGGTTCACGCAGACCCTTTTCCTTCATTGCCAGGAACGCGAATTGCCCGGCCTTGAACGGAAAGCCGCGATGGACCGGTGCCAGCTCCAGGTGTAGGGAGCCTTTGCCGATGGACACTGCAGCAACCTTGTACTCGCCCGCAGTGGCGATGAAGGGGTAAAGCACCAGCTTGTACAGGGCCGCAATGACCCCCAATCCACAGAGTACGGCCAACCAGATGCCAGAGGGGCTGTTCAGGGTAATCGGTGACTTGAAGCTCAGCCAATGGGCAATGACGATCAGGAACAGGGGGCCAGAGAGCTTGTGCCACCAGCGCCAGACGCTGTAGGGAATGTTTCGGTTCAGGGCCAGCAGCACGATCATCCCCAGTGCTACATAGCTAAGTTGGCGCACCATGCGAGTCCAGTACTTGGAAAACTCCAAAATCGCGGCACTGTTCCAGGCGTCCAGGTTGGCTTTGAACACCAGGTGGTAGCTGGCGAAGACCAACGCCCAGATTCCCAGCCATTTGTGCGTTTCATACACCCGATCCAGCCCGCCGAACAGTCGCTCGATGAGGTGCCAACGAGCGGCCAGCAGGCATGACACCGCCATGTTGGCCAATGCCGAGGCACCCAGCACCAAGCTGAGGGTGGCCGAGGTCATCCAGGTATCAGAAGGAATTTCGAGCAAAATGGTAAGCGTAGTGATCAGCAGTATACTCACGACGCAATGCCAGCTTTTCATGCGGTTAGACTCCAGTTATCAGCGTCAATAACCTAACGGTTTTCGAGGCGGTCGGTGCTGACCTGGGTCACGGGCGGATCGACGGTGTACGCAATAACGGTATTGTAGTTCCGTGTTTGGAAGCTCCAGCCCAGCTGGGACTTCAGACTAGACGACCAAGAATGCTGGGGCTTGTTCGCTGGAGTTAGTTAGGAAGCCTGATCCGCGTGATGGCGGAATGGGAGTTCGAGACCGCCCCGATTCTTTTGCTGATACCGACCAGAAAAGACAGATCCCGAAACATACAGGCTCTGGCTTCTTTCTTGAGTGAATCATTCAAAACGAAAGGCACTGAGAAAAGCGGGTCATAGCCTGTTATCGTCCTCTCACTGAAACCTTTACTTTTGCTGGACATCTTCACGATGAAGAAAACTACCCCTGAGCAACAGGCGCTGATCAGTCAGTTGGAGCAAATAGCAGAAGGCTTGAGCCAGACCTTCAGCCCATTTTGCGAAGTCGTATTGCACGATCTGCGAGATCCCGAGCACGCAATATTGGCCATTCACAATAATCTTTCTGGCAGGGAGACCGGGCAATCGGCTACCGAGCTGGGGCTTGCCCGGATTGCCGATCCCGCCTATCCCCAAATAATTGCCAATTATCCCAATCAATTCAAAGATGGGCGCCAGGCCAAAAGCACGTCTATTGGAATCAAGGACTCTACTGGACGGTATGTGGCCGCGCTCTGCATGAACGTTGATCTCACCCTGTTTAGGGGGCTGCAGGGCATGCTGGATCAGTTCGGATCCTTCAGTGGCGATCGTCCGCATGAGTCGCTCGAATCGAGCGGTGCAGAAACGATTCGCGCGCGCATTGATCAGTTTGCTGCACGGCTATCCACGTCTCCCCGTGCGCTGAAGGCTGGCGATCGGCGAGTATTACTTCAGGAGTTGAAGGAGTGTGGCCTCCTGGATATCAGAAAGGCCATGGAAACGGTGGCTTCACACCTCGGCGTATCCCGCGCAACGGTGTATAGCGATACGAGGTGATCAACACCTCGTATGGGCTCGCCTACACAGGACAGCCTTTGGCCCTGAGCATCGCATTGAACCGATCAGGGTCAAGCGTGCCGTCTTCAATTCCCTTGAGGATCGACGCTTCCCGATCCAGCAGTTGGCGGCAGCGTTCATAAACCCTTGCGAGCTGGTCCTGAGCGATGGCAACAACGCCGTCGGAATCGCCTATCACCAGGTCACCCGGATTAACGACCAGCCCTGCGCACGACACTGGGATATTGATCTCACCCGCACCGTCCGTACTTGGGCCACGGTGGACGCAGCCGAGGGCGAAAATCGGCATCTTGCCGTCCAGCCAGTCGTCATGGTCACGAAGCACACCGTTTATGACGATCCCGACGATCCCGGCTTTGAGAGCCATCGCCCGCATGATCCCCCCAATGATGGCTCTAGTCTGGTCCCCACTGCCATCAACCACCAGGATGTCCCCGGGACGTGCCATCTGAATGGCTTTAAGCGTCATCAGGTTATCGCCGGGGCGAACTCGCACGGTAATCGCTGTGCCACACATATGGCCGCGTCCGTGAAATGGGCGAAGTCCCAGCCCGCCTACGTTGCGGCCCAAACAATCACTGATGATTGCGCTGGGGACTTGGCTGTACGCAGTCAGCCACTCTTCAGGGATAACAGCGGGTGATGGATTGATTTGGAAGCCCGTGGGCCAAGCTTCATTCGACGCGACATTGAGCATCATCGATCTCCTCTGAAATGCCAGAAATGGACGTACCTTCAGCGCTTCAAGCAGCGTTGGTTTCAGTGCGTGCAACTGCCTCAATCTCAACCAGGTAGCCATGGTGCAGCTCTGGTACCGGTACCACGGCGCGAGCTGGACGGTGGCTGCCCAACATTTCGGAGTAGATCCGGTCAAAGGCCGGCCAGTGCTTCACGCCTGCGACGTAAACAGTGACTTTGATCAGGTCGCTGGGAGAGCAATCTGCGGCATGCAGGATGGCCAGCAGGTTGTTCAGTGCAACTTGTGCCTGTTCGGTGAACGACGCCTCAACGTTGTGAGTGCCGTCCGGACTAACGGGAAGCTGGCCCGAAATGTAAAGCGAGCCTTGGTGAATAACCGCTTGCGAGTAGTGACCGGCAGGTTGGGAAGCCGCAGCGGTGCTAACAATTTTCATAAGTAACCTTTTCTAGGGTGGAGCCGGCGCAGCAAGCGATGCCTACGGCGTCAGCTCTTGGATGTATCAATGAGCGTTTGTGGAGGCTGCCTGAACCTTGCCAGGCGTCGGTGACGCCGCTCGCGAATAGAAGTTTGGGAGAATCCGAGACTACTGTGTGTTTAGATCCATCGATGCCACAAAGCCGCTTTGGGTGTCACCGATGTCACGATTGCTGGCGGAGCCTGCGATAGCTCCACCCGTTGCAAGTAACAGGAGACTTGGCAATCCCACTTGTTGATTATTCGAACTCATGGTTTTTTTCGTGGGCGAGCGCAAACGGAACGCCAATGGTTAAGCCTGCCAAGATCGAGAGCATAAACCTCGCCAACAGTGTGAGACTGAAGTTATAGCGGCTATTGAAGCCCAGGGGTTTGATCGTCATTCTTCGCTTCTCTTATTATTATGTTTTGATTAAACGACTTGAGGACTTTTCTCAGCATCAATTGCAGTTTCAACTTCCTCATGCTCATTACCGTGTCGGCCGATGACGGCTGTTGCGACACCGCAGCCAAATACGTTGGTAGCGGTGCGCCCCATGTCCAGGATGGGGTCAACGGCGAGGATGAGAAGCAGGCCTGCTTCCGGAAGGCCCATCATCGGCAGACCCGCAGCCAGGACGACCAGAGCGCCCCGCGCTACACCTGCGGTACCTTTGCTGATAACCAGTAGCGTCAGCAACACCATGACCTGGTGGGAGACAGTCATTTCAATGTTGTACGCCTGCGCGATGAACATCACGATGAAGGCTTGGTACATCATCGAGCCATCCAGGTTGAATGAGTAACCCAACGGCAGGACGAAGCTGCTGACACGTTTGTTGGCGCCAAACTTGTCCATGGCGGCAATGGTTTTCGGGTACGCGGCTTCACTGCTCGCGGTAGAGAAGGCGATCAGAATTGGCTCACGCATATGCTTGAACAGGTCTTTGATGCGTGGGCCGAGGGCCATGTAGCCGGCAAGCGTAATTAACGACCACAGAATTGCCAAACCTAGGTAAAACTGCCCAACCATCTTGCCAAAGGTCACGACCATTTCCAGACCATGCACGGTGATGGTGGCGGCGATGGCTGAAAATACAGCCAGTGGCGCCACATACATGACGTAATCGGTGACCCTGAACATGACATTGGCCAATTCTTCGAGCATGTCCACGATGATGGACTTGCCTTTGCCTCTGCCCTTGACGAACGCTAATGCAGAGCCGAAGAACAGCGAGAACACTACGATCTGCAGCACTTCGTTTGTACCCATTGCCTCAATAATGCTTCGAGGAAATACATGGGTGAGGAAGATCGGCAGGCTAAAGCCAGAAGTGTTCAAGCCCGTACTCACGGCTTCACCGTTCACGGTCAGGTTCAGACCGACACCTGGCTGGAAAATGTTGGCGAAGAGCAAACCGATGGACAGGGATACCAGAGAGGCAACCAGGAACCAGGTGATGGCTTTAAAGCCGATACGGCCCATCGAACCGTTCCCTGACATGCTGGCAACCCCGGTCACCAGGGTAGCAAGCACCAACGGTGCGATAACCATTTTGATCAGACGTAAAAACACGTCAGTGACCAGGTTCAGGTATCCGGAAATTTCTTTTGCGGCCGCAGCATCCAGCTGACTGTGGAGCGTGCCTCCTAGGACTATGCCGAAAATCATCGCGACAACTATCGCTTTAACGAGAAGGCGGCTTTTCATGTGCACCTCTTTTTATAGTGGCCTTATTTATGGCCATGTTGTCTGGGCTAAATATATGTTCGTTAAATTCCGGCAAGACGGTGCCGTCAGGCGCTGTTGAGCGCCTGATTTTCACCAGATAAAGCTAACTACCCTTAGGACTGGAGAAACTTTCCAAGCTTGTCGATATCAATATTACCGCCTGTAATAATGACGCCGACTCGTTTGCCCTGGAGTTCATCCTTTAACTTTCTTACTGCGGCAAGACCCAGGCATCCGGTAGGCTCGACCACAATCTTCATGCGCTGAACAAAGAACTTCATTGCAGAAATCAGCTCTTCGTCAGTAACAGTTACAACCCGGCTCACACCCTTCAAAATAATTGGAAAGGTATAGTTGCCAAGATGCTGAGTTTGAGCGCCATCTGCGATGGTGTCAGGGGTGTCGATGTGAACAATCTCACCTGAATTGAAAGATTGTTGCCCGTCGTTACCTGCTTCAGGCTCAACGCCGATCACAGCGCACGCTGGTGCCAATGCGCGTGTCGCCAAGGTCGTTCCCGACAGCATGCCGCCGCCACCCAGGCCTACAAACAAGGCGTCCAATTGACCGACGCTTTCAAACAGCTCCTTGGCGGCAGTACCCTGGCCGGACAGCACGTCTGGATGATCATAGGACGGGATCAGCGTCATGCCATGCTTGGCGGCCAGCGCCCGACCGATAGCCTCGCGGTCTTCGGTATAACGGTCGTAGAACACAACCTCGGCACCATAGCCTTTGGTAGCAGCGACCTTGGCTGCGGGAGCGTCAGTTGGCATGACAATGGTGGCCGGGATCTTCAACAGTTTGGCCGCCAAGGCGATTCCTTGTGCGTGGTTCCCCGAAGAGAACGCTACAACACCGCCTCGACGTTGCTCTTCGCTGAATTTAGCGAGCGCGTTGTATGCCCCGCGGAATTTGAAGGAACCGGTACGTTGGTAGTTTTCGCATTTGAAAAATACCTTTGCCCCGACTTCCTCATCGATCGTACGAGACGTCAGAACAGGCGTGGCGTTGGCTGCTCCCTCAAGTCGCGTAGCCGCGTCGACTACGTCTTGATAAGTTGGCAGAGTGATGTGCATAGAAAAATGTCCTCAAAGATTTACCACGGCCAAGAAATATCGTGGCCAATACCTTCGATATTGGCTTGCTTGAACAGAAGCTGAGCAACTGTCAGGTCTTGCAGCGCCAACCCCGTCATGTCGAAGAGGGTGATGTCATTGGCACTACGTATGAATTCGACTTGCCCTGTCAGCAGGTCACCGATTTCGGTTACTGGTGACGCCGGCGCCCATTGCGTTTCGCCGAGCTGGCAAGCTTGAGCTCTATCGTCGACAAAGATTCTGGCCTTGGGCAGAAGCCCTCCCGGCACTTCCCTTTTGCCCTTGGTGTCTGCACCCACGCAGTTGAAGTGCGTACCGGGTTGGACGGCGTCCAGGTCAAACAGCACCTGCCCCCCGGGCGTCGCTGTGATAACTACATCACTTTTGGATACGGCATCGTTTGCCGATGCGCTGTGGCGCATGGAAACACGGTCTGAAAACTGCGATTCAAATTGGGCACTCGGTACGCCATCTGCCGTCAGATAGGTGACATGCTTGATGCCGGACATCACGCGAAGCGCGTAGTCCACTTGAATGCCGGCCTGTACGCCGGTGCCGAAAACGCAGAGTCGCGAACTGCCTCGACGAGCAAACATCTCCAGACCCAAGGCCCCGGCCGCACCTGTACGGAGTGTCGTAATGACGTTGCCATCAATGACACACAGTGGCCGTCCGGTCGTAGGATCAATCAGCAGGATGGTCGCTTGATGAGGCTCACCTTGCAGGGCACGGTTAGTCGGCCAGAAACCGGCTGCTTTGAATCCGAGCACGCCTTGGTTGGCGATACCACCGGATTTGATTCCAAAGATGCCACCCGTACTCAGCGCTTCGCGAACAACGGGGAAGTTTTGGCCATCTCCTGCGCTATGCAGGTAGAAGGCTTCGCGAACGGCGAAGAGGATCTGCTCGGGTAGCACTAGGGCATTGACACTGTCCCTATCCAGCAGTTTTAGCATTTCGATCTTGGACATTTTACGCGCCTGGCACAATAGCTAATTCAGACACAATATCCAGATCTGGACATTTTGTAAAGGTGAGGCGCAGCCGTCTGTCATGAAGGGGTGCCCACTCAGCTAAAAATTAGAACAGGCTGGAAAGATGTCTTGTGGCACAGGCAACCACCACGCTTCTGCGCCGCACGATGGCGAGCATCAAATGGTCGTCGCCGGCGGTGAAGCGCAATGCCTTGGTCAAGCTTTCGACGGCTCTCAAGTCCGCGGTATCAGAGGAGCTTCTAGCGAAGAACCCGGCAGCACCACGTGAGCTTCCGAAGCGAAGCAGGAAAGAAATTGACCCCTTCACTCTGGAGGAAGCCAACACCATCATCGAGAAGATGTACCAGCACGACCACTGGCCAAGCACTATTTACGCAGCATTTTTCGAGTTCGTGTTTTTTACGGGCATGCGTCTTTCTGAGGCCCTGGCATTGCGGTGGGATGCGGTGAGCATAGAGAAAAGGACTGCCCACGTCTGCCGCGGAATTGCCTTAGGGGAAGTGGTGGAGCGCACAAAAACTGGCGGTGATCGCTTCGTTCTGCCCAACGAGCGAGCATTGCACGCTCTGGCGTTCGTCAAAAAATAAGCAGAACGTCGGAAAAAAGGGGGAGGAAAATTCCTTGGAATGCCTTTGATTTTCCCGCCTTCAAAGAACAGCGCGCACGCAAGACAGACGCCTGAGCTGCATAAACAGTGCAAAACCACCCCGAAAACACTGGGGTGACGATACAGACCGCCATACAACTGTCGTCACGTCTATGCGACAATATGCGTTATGTCTGGCATGAACCCCGCATTCATTTCCCAGCAACTCGGCCAACACCTGCCGATGTTGCTGCCTACTTATGCGCGATGGATCAACTCACGCTCAGGCTGGAGTGCAGCGAAACATACTCCAGATGGGTCAGAAATTGCTCCCGGCTGTAAAATGCGCAACCTAAGCTATTGAAAGGTAAAGTAATTGATCTCCACAGCAAATATCACGATGCAGTTCGGCGCCAAGCCGTTGTTCGAGAACGTCTCGGTCAAATTTGGTGCAGGTAACCGCTACGGCCTGATCGGCGCCAACGGTTGCGGCAAGTCGACCTTCATGAAAATCCTCGGCGGCGACCTCGACCCGTCCGGCGGCCAAGTGATGCTTGAGCCGAACGTGCGCCTGGGTAAATTGCGCCAGGACCAGTTCGCCTACGAAGAATTCAGCGTGATCGACACTGTGATCATGGGTCACGAAGAGCTGTGGAAGGTCAAGGCCGAGCGCGATCGCATCTACTCGCTGCCGGAAATGACCGAAGAAGACGGCATGGCCGTTGCCGAGCTGGAAACCGAGTTCGCCGAGATGGACGGCTACACCGCCGAATCCCGCGCCGGTGAACTGCTGCTGGGCCTGGGTATTGGCATCGAACAACACTTCGGCCCGATGAGCGAAGTCTCCCCAGGCTGGAAACTGCGCGTGCTGCTGGCCCAGGCCCTGTTCTCCGACCCGGAAGTGCTGCTGCTCGACGAGCCTACCAACCACCTGGACATCAACACCATTCGCTGGCTGGAAAACATCCTGACCCAGCGTTCGAGCCTGATGATCATCATCTCTCACGACCGTCACTTCCTGAACAGCGTCTGCACCCACATGGCTGACCTGGACTACGGCGAGCTGCGCCTGTTCCCGGGCAACTATGACGAGTACATGACCGTGGCGACCCAGTCCCGCGAGCAGTTGCTCTCGGACAACGCCAAGAAGAAAGCACAGATCTCGGAACTGCAATCGTTCGTCAGCCGCTTCTCGGCCAACGCCTCGAAAGCCAAGCAGGCCACCTCCCGTGCCAAGGCGATCGACAAGATCCAGCTGGCCGAGGTCAAGCCTTCGAGCCGGGTCAGCCCGTTCATCCGTTTCGAGCAGACCAAAAAGCTGCACCGCCAGGCGGTCATCGTCGAGCGTATGGCCAAGGGTTTCGACGGCAAGCCGTTGTTCAAGGACTTCAGCTTCCAGGTTGAAGCCGGCGAGCGCGTGGCGATCATCGGCCCTAACGGCATCGGCAAAACCACCCTGCTGCGCACCCTGGTCAACGAGTTGAGCCCGGATGCCGGTAGCGTGAAATGGACCGACGCCGCGGAAATCGGCTACTACGCCCAGGACCACGCGTCCGACTTCGAAGACGAATCCAACCTGTTCGACTGGATGGGTCGCTGGACCACCGGTGGCGAGCAACTGGTACGCGGCACCCTGGGCCGCATGCTGTTCTCCAACGATGAGATCCTCAAGTCGGTCAAGGTCATCTCCGGTGGTGAGCAAGGTCGCATGCTGTTCGGCAAGCTGATCCTGCAAAAGCCTAACGTGCTGGTAATGGACGAACCGACCAACCACTTGGACATGGAATCCATCGAAGCACTGAACCTGGCGCTGGAGAACTACCCGGGCACGCTGATCTTCGTCAGCCACGACCGTGAGTTCGTATCGTCCCTGGCCACTCGCATCATCGAGCTGAGCCCAAGCGGCGTGACCGACTTCAGCGGCACCTACGACGACTACCTGCGCAGCCAAGGCGTGGTGTTCTAAGGTCAGCTGTTAGTTTCAAGCGACACGCTGCAAGTCAAAGCCCCGTCCTGGTGACGGGGCTTTTTTATTGCTGTGGCAGGCGCAGGCTTGCACGCGAACCTCGTCAACGCTGACGGGCACCGGCTGATATTGCGCATTGCTTTCGCCGTCTTCGCGAGCAAGCTCGCTCCTACAGGGGGTGGTTAACATTCTGACCTTTGTGGATCGTGCGCTTTTGGCTACCATCCCCCACGCCCTCGACTTTCACGGATGATGTTGCCCATGACCACGCCCACCGCCAGTGCCGATGCCGCACTGACGCACAGTACCTTTGACATGCGCCCGCTGCTGGTCGTCAACATGGCCTGCACCATGGCCATGATGGCTTTTGTGTCGCTGATCGGCCCGATTTCCCGGGTGCTGGGCATGGCCACCTGGCAAGCAGGGGCGGCGGTAACCGTGTCCGGCGTACTGTGGATGCTCCTTGCCCGGCCCTGGGGCGAGTTCAGCGACCGGCGTGGCCGCCGGCATATCCTGTTGCTCGGCGTCGGCGGCTTCACCCTCGCCTACTGGGCGCTCTGCGTGTTCATCGACCTCTCCCTGCAATGGCTGCCTTCGGCCCTGGTGGGGTTTATCGGGATCATGCTCGGGCGCGGGATCATTGGCGTGTTCTACGCGGCGATTCCGGTGGGTTGCAACGCCTTGATCGCCGACAACCTCGAACCCCGGTACCGCGCCCCCGCCATGGCCTCGCTGGGCGCCGCCAACGCCTGTGGCCTGGTAATCGGCCCGGCGATCGCCGCCCTGCTGTCGCGCTATAGCCTGAGCCTGCCGTTCTACGCCATGGCGCTGTTGCCGTTGCTGGCATTCCTGGTGCTGCGATTCAAGCTCAAGGGCCAGGAACTGCACCTCAAGCAAGCCCCGCGCAGCGTGCGCCTCAACGATCCGCGCCTGCGCCGGCCAATGGCCGTGGCCTTCGTGGCCATGCTGTGTGTGTCGATCGCACAGATCACCGTCGGCTTCTACGCCATCGACCGATTGGGTATGGGCCCATCCGAAGCGGCGCAAACCGCCGGCATCGCCCTGACCATGGTCGGCCTGGCGCTGATTTGCTCTCAGTTGATCGTGCGCAAACTGGATTGGTCGCCGCAGCGCCTGATCCGCATCGGCGCGCTGATTGCGGCGTGCGGCTATGCCGGCAGCATGTTCGCCCACACCGCCTGGGGCCTGTGGCTGTGCTTTTTTGTCTCTGCAGCGGGCATGGGCTGGATTTTCCCGTCCTTCGCCGCCCTGGCCGCCAATGCCGTGGAGGCTTCCGAGCAAGGCGCCACGGCCGGCAGCATCGGTGCCGCCCAGGGGTTTGGCGTGGTCATCGGACCCTTGGCCGCCACCCTGATCTATGCCCTGGAACCACGCCTGCCCTACCTGTGCGCAGCGGCCCTGCTGGTGCTGGTGGCGGTGTGGCCCTCGCGCAAGCCACGCTGAGCCTCAGAGGATGCGATAAAGCAGACGCTCGATCCGTACCCGGCTGACCCGACGCAGAAACTTGCTGACGTCAGGCGGGTACTCCAGCAACGTCTCCAATTGCTGATAACGCTCGATGCGGCTGGTATTGCGGAAAATCTCCGCCAGCTCGCGACGACGTGGCGCCTGCAACTCGGCCTTGGGATCATCGATCAACAAGGCGTTTTCCAGGTCCAGGCGAAATGCCCGCGGGTTGAGGTTGTTGCCGGTCAACAAGGTGTAGCGCTCGTCGACCCACATGCCCTTGAGGTGATAGGTGTTGTCACCGTCACGCCACAGATGCAGGTTCAACAGCCCACTGTCGATCACCCGCTGGTGCCGCTTGGCGAAGCGCCGCAGGCTGATCTCGTAGAGGTACGGCAGCGCGGCGATGACCCGGAATGGCTCGCTCGGCGGGATATAAAAGTCGTTGGCGGTCTTGTCGCCGACCACGATATCGACCTTCACCCCACGGGCCAAGGCCCGGTTGATCTCGCGGGTGACCGGCAAGGGTAGGTTGAAGTACGGCGTGCAGATGGTCAGTTGCTGCTGGGCACTGGCAATCAGTTCGCAAATCACCCGGTTCAGCGGGTTGTTTTTGCCCACCCCCAGCAGCGGGCTCACCGACAGGCCACCCTTGATCACGTCACCGGCGGTGGTGTCGTAGGCTGCATGCTTGAGGCGGCTGCGCAGGTCGCCAATGTCGTGGCGCAGGCTGCGGGTGCTCGGCAGGTTCGGCAAGTCGAGGCGGTGTACCGCCTTGGAGGTGATCAGCCCGTGTTGCACCAGGTGTTGCATGGAGTCGGCCAGCGCGCGGTTGCGCAGCAGGTGATAACGATCGAAGCGGTACTTGTCGAACTTGTGCAGGTAGACGTTGTTCAGGCTGGCGCCGCTGTAGATCACGCAGTCGTCGATCACGAAACCCTTGAGGTGCAACACGCCGAACAGCTCGCGGGTCTGGACCGGAACGCCATACACCGGCACTTCGCTGGCGTGGTCGCGGGTCATCTGCTGATACCAGGCCGAGTTGCCCGGCTGTTTACCGGCACCGATCAGGCCGCGCTGGGCCCGCAGCCAGTCCACCACAACCACCACGTCGAGCTCCGGACGCGCGGCTTTGGCGGCGTGCAAGGCATCGAGGATTTCCTGGCCGGCTTCATCGTGTTGCAGGTACAGCGCGACGATGTAGATGCGCCGGGTTGCCTGGGCGATCTGCTCCAGCAGGCAACGACGAAACTCGGCAGCGCCATCAAGGATGGTGACCGCATCGGCGGTCAGCGCGAAACTGCGCAGTTTGGGCAGCAGGGAACGTTTGAAAAGCGACGGCATAGGGCTCGCAAATGGGTCGAATCCGAAGAACCCACGAGCTTACACCATGTCCGAAAAAATAGACATTTCCAATCCAGCATTGACCAAGGAGAATGATCGTTCTACTCTCTGTTTCATGAACCCAATCAATAGCATCGACACCCGCGATATCATCCTCGACGTCACCGAAAAGTTGATCTACCGAAGTGGCATTGCCGCCACGGGCATGGACTTGCTGGTGAAAACCGCCGGTGTCTCGCGCAAAAGCATTTATCGCTACTTCGCCAACAAGGACGCGTTGATCGTTGCCGCCCTGCAGCGTCGCGATCAGCGCTGGATGCACTGGTTCACCACCCAGGTGGACCAGGCCCCAACTGCTGGCGAGCGCCTGCTCAATGTATTCGACGTGCTCAAGACCTGGTTCGCCAGCGAAGGCTTTCGCGGCTGCGCGTTCATCAACACCAGTGGCGAGACCGGCGACCCCCGGGACCCGGTACGCCAGGTCGCCAAGGCACATAAAGACAAGCTGCTCGACTACCTGCACACCCTGTGTCTGGACCATGCCGTGCAGGACCCGCAGGCGCTGGCCAGACAGTTGCTGATCCTGATCGATGGCGCCATCACCGTGGCCCTGGTGACGGGTGATCAGAGTGCCGCTGATCGTGCGCAAGACATGGCGCGAAAGTTATTGCAGCTGGAATGCCTCACGCCCTAGCCAGTTGCTGTTCCACCCCAACCTGCCCCGGAGCCGCTTTATGTCCTCTGCTGCCGAAGTTCGTCCGCCCCTGCCCCCCTTCAACCGCGAGTCGGCCATGCACAAGGTTCGCCTGGCCGAAGACGGCTGGAA
The DNA here is from genome assembly GCF_014236655.1 of Pseudomonas kielensis. Taxonomy (GTDB): domain Bacteria; phylum Pseudomonadota; class Gammaproteobacteria; order Pseudomonadales; family Pseudomonadaceae; genus Aquipseudomonas; species Aquipseudomonas kielensis. The sequence goes on along the minus strand of NZ_JACMYG010000003.1, from coordinate 177,863 downwards.
CTCCCGCGACCCAGAGCGGGTGTCGCTGGCCTATACCCTGGACACCCAGTGGCGCAACCGCGCCGAGTTCATCAACGACCGCGAACAGGCCAGGTTTTTCCTGGCCCGCAAATGGGCCCGGGAACTGGATTACCGGTTGATCAAGGAGCTCTGGGCGTTCAGCGATAACCGCATCGCTGTACGCTATGCCTACGAATGGCACGACGACTCGGGCAACTGGTACCGCTCCTACGGCAATGAAAACTGGGAGTTCGATGAACAGGGCCTGATGGCCAAGCGGTATGCCTGTATCAACGACCTGCCGATCCAGGAGCACCAGCGCCTGTTCCATTGGCCGCTGGGTCGGCGACCGGACGACCATCCCGGGCTGTCTGAACTGGGCCTGTAGACCTTGAGCTAGAGTCGCCCAGGGGAGCGCTATCGGGCCTCGCAGTTTTCGGATAGCGCCTCCCCCAGGCGCCCTGCACCATGCGCGGCTCATTCGCCACCGCCCATGGGTAATCCAGTGATACGCCTCTTTCGCCTGCTTCCAGTGGTCCTGCTCCTCGCCGTAACCGGTTGTACGACTATGCCCGACGCCGACACACGTCATTCCGGATTCCTCAACGACTACGCAAGGTTGAGCAAAGACCCGCAATGGCCCAAGAGCGAAATGTGGGTCAAGCCCGGTCTTGAAATAAACCAGACCTACCAGAAACGGGTCTACCTGGAGCCGCCGCGCTTTTACTTCACCGGCAAGGACCTCTCGCGCAGCCCGGCCGATACCAGCGCCATGCTCAAGTACCTGAACCAGGCGCTGCAGCATCAGTTCCTGACGGCCGGCTACGAAGTCACCCGTCGCCCGGAACCCCATGCGCTGATGCTGCGCACCGCCATCACCGGCACCGAACGCACCCCGCGTGACCTGTCGATTCCCGAGTACCTGCCGATCGGCTTTGTCATCGGCGGTGCCATGTACCTGACCGGCACCCGGGATGAAAGCCTGCGCATCTTCTTTGAAAGCGAAATGCGCGATGCCCAGACCGGCGAGTTGCTGGCGCAATCCGTCAGCGCCACCACGGGCAAGCAAATCTCGCCAGCGGACGCCACCAAGGTCGAGGACGCCTACCCCGCCCTCGATGCCTGGGCCAAACAATTGCGTGAGCGCGCTGACCTGGCCTTCGCCAAGCAAGCGTCAACCGACTGACCCGACACCTTGTAGCCACCCCACCCTGGTTGGCCAGACTGTGGCCGACCAGCAGAACGTCGCGAACACCTGTACTCAAGAGGACGAACCATGAGCCATTCTTTCACCTTGAAAAACGGCTCCAAGGCCCTGTTCAATCCTGAGGACTCCAGGTTATCGATCACCACGCCCCTGGGCGAAATTCAGCACAGCACCCTGGGGCGGGCCGAATCACGCCTGCTGGATTTACTGCTCGCCGAACCCGGGGTCATCAAATCCCGGGAGCAGATTATCGAACACACCTGGAATGACCGCGTGGTCGCCTCAGGCAGCTTGAACCAGGTGGTGTTCTCCCTGCGCAACCTGCTCAACGACAGCCGCGATCATGAGATCCTGATGACCATCCCGCGGCGTGGCTATCGCTTCAACCCGGCGTATGTCAGCGCCGGGACCACCCCGCAGATTCAACCGACACCTGCACCCGTCGAGCTGGAAATCCCCAGGGCGCCTGCCCCGACGGCCGACGCCCCAGCCCCTGTTCCTGCCCCTGTCGAACCGAAACAGCCCATAGCATGGCTATCGATTGCCTATGCCGTGACCCTGCTCACGTGCCTGGCAACCCTGGCCCACTACACGTTCTCGGCCAAGGCGCCGAGCATCGAAGTGGCGAGCACCCAGCGTGACCAGTTGACCATCAACACCCTGGGCAGCAGCCGCGATTCCGCCCGGGCGCTCTACACGGCGCTCGAGCAACAACTGCAAGACCTGCCGAAGCATCTGATCGGCCAGGTCTGGATCAACCAGTCCCGCTCCAACTACTCGATCTCCTGCATTCGTGCCGATCAAAGCACCCGCAATATGCTGTTCAACCCCCAGCAAAAACCACTCGCCAGCCTCCTTGCGCAATGCCTGGAGGTGACCCTGTGAGCCTGCAGAGAAAAACCGCCGTGCAGTGGCTGCTGTTGAGCCTGATCAACCTGGGCTGTATCGGGGCCTGGCTCTATTCGCCGGTGCCGTTCAAGAACAACAGCAACTTTCACACCCTGAGTCAGCAGTGGCTGGATGACCAGAGTCAATTGAACACCGAGGAATACCTCACGGTGAACGCAAATCGAATGACCCACTCGACCATCGAAAGCCTCAACGGCAAGTTCCGTCATGCCACCCTGACTGCCGACATCACCCAATCGGGCAACGATGCCCTCCAGGTGCAAGTGGTGCGCGCCAAACTGAGCCAGGACCGCGAGCTGTTCGCCATCGAAAAAACCCCGGAGCTGTTTTTTCGTCGCCAGTACGTCGTCCAGGAAGGTTCCACGCTCAACTACAGCCTGTTGGCGACACCCAGTGAAAACACCCTGTGCTTCTTCCTCCACGAAATGGACCGCCTGCGCTGCATGAACCACTGACCTCCCGGCAAATGACAATCAATGATTTCCATTGCGCGCCTGGCGCTCCCACCCTGCTCCATTTCCCTATCCCAAGGAGACCCGCATGCTCAGCCGTCGCTTGAATCACTTACCACTCAAACAAAAGATACTGCTGTGCACCTTCGTCTATCTGTGCGGAATCACCCTGGCCTGGCTCGTGGACATGTGAACAGCCCCCCGAGTTGAAACAACCGATCTGAATACTCCAGGGTCAAACCATGATGGCGCATTATCTGGCGTGGGCGAGACAACAGGACTTGTCGAGCTGTGCAACTCAAGGAAGGCTGGAAGTCAAATACCAGCCCATCGCTGACCGGCGCACAGGCCGCTTGGTCGGCGCCACCGCCCTGCCACGCTGGAGCCGGGGCGGTATCAGTGTCCCGTCCCAGGTCGTGCAGCAAATGACAGGTGCTGTGGTACGCCAGGTCGCCGAGGACTACAGCGTTTACCTGTGGGCCTGCAAAGACTTCTCCATCCGCCTTCCCCTGTCCCCTCAGGACATCCTCGACCCTGATTTCGCGGACTATGTTGCCGCCGTATTGGAGCGGTACGACATCCCCGCCTCGGCGATCAGGCTCGATGCCAGCGCCAGTTCCCCGGGCAATCAGTCTGCCGCGCTGCCCATTGCCGCACTGGCGCGCAAGTACTTCGCGATTGCCAACGAAGCACAGACCCTGGGCCGCTGAGGGCGGCGACGGCAATAAGCATTAATGACTTTTATCAATCATTGGGGCCGGGCAATTTCCCGGCCAACACTTCACACCTGACAAACCCGTACAAGGACTACCCTGCACATGCCATTTCGAAAATTCGCCTTCGTTTCCCTGCTGTCATTGCTGGCGCTGCCAGCGTTCGCCGATGACAAGGGCTTTTACCTGGGCGCCGGTGTGACCAGCATCGAAACCGACGACAGCGCCTTGAGCGATGAAGACAACAGCTACAAGGTCTACGGCGGTTACCGCGCCAATGGTTACCTGGCATTCGAGGGCGCCATCGTCGACCTCGGCAAGTTCAAGGACGACAACCTCGACTTCGAAGGTCACTCGGCCCAGGTCGCCGCCCACGTCGGCTTCCCTATCGGCGAGCGCATTCGCCTGTTCGGCAGTGTCGGCGCCCACGCCTGGGACGCCGATGGCAACGCTGCCGACGATGACACCGGGGTCGACCTGACCTACGGCGCCGGAGTCGAGATGGACGTGCTGCGCAACATTGGCATCCGCGCCGAGTATGAAGTGTTACAGGTCGGTAACCTAGATCTGAACCAGACCACGGCGTCGGCCTATATACTCTTCTGAGTTTCGCCGGTCGGGCGCGCGCAATGCTCGCCCGCCCTGGCCACTCAGACGCCGCCAGGCCCACTCAACCCGAGTCTTTTCAGGTGCCCTTCCTGTACAGCATGTCCGCCCTTCCAACCCCCGCGTTACTGACCCTCGAATCCGTCGCCCTGGACGAACTGTCCACTGGCAATGACCAATGGCACATCGATTTTTCTTCCGTCGAGAAACACGCGTGCATCCATCGCCTCAAGCACATGCGCGGCCCTCGCCTGCGCCATAGCCGATTCGATTTCAAGTGTTCCATCAGCGCCGTCAGTTGCGTACCCGAGGGGCACATCACCTTCGCCCTGTCCCAGTCGTCCACGGGCCGCCCGACCTGGAACCACCAGCGGCTGTACCCCAATGAAATGGTGGTGCTGTACAGCGGCGAACCGGTGCATTACCTGTGCGAGCCCAACGAAGCCCTGTTCACCGTCACCACCACCCTGGAACACTACGAGCAGTGCCGCGAACTGTACGGCACCACCGACGTGCTCAAGCAGCGCCAGGGCCAGCGCTATCAGGCCCACGATCACTATTCGGTGCTGAACGCGGTCAACGCCATCAGCGTCTCGTTGAACCAGCGCCATCCACCTGACGTCGTGTCCGGCTCGCAATGGGAAGCGACCTTGCTCAGCTCATTGCTGCAGGCCCTGAGCCCACGCCAGGACTCGGCGCGCGAAGCGCCATTGCGCAGACACATCGCCAGCCAGGCCATCGAATACCTGCACGCCCATGCGCACACCGCGCTGTGCATGGAGCAGCTCACGCAAACCCTCGGGACCCACGGCCGCACCTTGCACCAGGGTTTCGTCGAGACCTTCGGCACCACGCCCATGGCCTACCTGCGCACCCTGCGCCTGTCCAACGCTCGGCACGACCTGCTGACCCAGCGCTGGCCGACCGTGACCGAAACGGCCATGCACTGGAACTTCTTCCATCTGGGGCGTTTCTCCCAGGATTATCAGCGTACCTACGGTGAGTCGCCGTCCCAGACGATGCGCCGCAACAGCGCCTGAACCGGGCGGCGGGCGGTGCAGCGGTCGCCGCCGCCACAGGTTATGGGTAAGATGGCGCCGGCCCTACCCTACTGCCCCACCGAATAAGTCGACCCCATGCCTTTCGAACTCAGCGTAGACCTCACCACCCTGGCCATTCTGGCCGTTGTTGCATTTATTGCCGGTTTCATCGATGCCATCGCCGGTGGCGGCGGTCTGCTGACCACCCCGGCCCTGCTCACCGCCGGCCTGCCTCCGCACCTGGTGCTGGGCACCAACAAGCTCAGCGCGACCTTCGGCTCGGCCATCGCCAGCGTCACCTTCTACCGGCGCAAACTGTTCCATCCAAGGCAGTGGGTGCATGCAATTGTCGGCACCCTGGTGGGGGCGCTGACCGGCGCGGTCGTGGCGCACTACCTGCCGGCCGAATGGTTGAACAAAATGCTCCCGGTGATTGTGTTCGCCTGTGGCCTGTACCTGCTGTTTGGCGGTACACCCAAAGCGCCGGTGGACAGCGACGCGCCAATCAAGAAGAAGTGGCAGTCGACCCAAGGCTTCAGCCTCGGTTTCTACGACGGCGTGGCCGGTCCCGGCACGGGTGCGTTCTGGACCGTCAGCAGCCTGCTGCTGTACCCCATCGACCTGGTCAAGGCCAGCGGCGTGGCGCGCAGCATGAACTTCGTCAGCAACGCGGCCGCGCTGTCGGTGTTCATTTTTTCCGGGCAGGTGGACTGGATCATCGGCCTGAGCATGGGTGTGTCGGTGATGGTCGGAGCGTTTTTTGGCGCACGCACCGCCATCAGCGGCGGGGCGAAGTTCATTCGCCCGGTATTCATCACGGTGGTGCTCGGCCTGACCGTGCGCCTAGCCTGGCAGCACTGGTTCAGCGTGGCCTAAGCGCCGCGCAACGTAGACGTCGATCAGGTAACGGGCAATCGAGCGCGACGCCGGCAACGGCGGCAGCGCGTGAATGTTGAACCACTGGGCGTCTTCAATCTCATCGGCTTGCGGGACGATCTCGCCCGCGGCGTACTCGGCATGGAAGCCGAGCATCATTGAATGGGGGAACGGCCAGCACTGGCTGCCCAGGTACTGGATGTTCCTGACCTCGATCTGCACCTCCTCGCGCACCTCACGAATCAGGCAGTCCTCGGCCGACTCCCCGGGCTCGGCAAAACCGGCCAGGGTGCTGTAGACCCCACTGACAAACCGCGGCGAACGCGCCAGGAGAATCTCGTCGCCACGGGTGATCAGCACAATCATGCTCGGTGAAATGCGCGGGTAACTGCGCAGGTCACACGGCTGGCAATACATCGCCCGCTCACGTGGCACCTGGACCATGGCCTGGCCGCAGTTGCCACAAAAACGGTGCTCGCGGGCCCAGGTGCCGATCTGCGCGGCGTAACCGAGCACCTTGTACAACGTGTGATCGCCCTCAAGCATGAACCCACGCAAACCTTTCCAGCCACACCCCGGCACCTCGCCCGCCGCCTGCAACTCCAGCAGGTACACCGGCTCACCGTCGAGATGACCGATGCCATGCTCGGCCAGAAGCGACAGGTCCTGGCGCTTGAGCCATTCCCGGGGGAACAGCGCGCCGTTGTCATCGAACAAAAAACCTTCGGGGCTGCGGGCTACCGCCCAGCCGCCGGTTACGTCGGTGTCGAGTACTGCCGTGGTCCAGCGTGAAGTCATGTGGTCTCAATCCAGAAATTCGGGCTTCTGTTTGCTCATATGGGCGGCCATGGCCACGCGCAGATCGTTGGACTGCAGCATGGCGGCGTTCCAGGTGGCGATGTATTCCAGGCCATCGTTGATGCTGTGATCACGCATGTAGCTGATCATGGCCTTGGTGCCGGCGATGGCAATCGGCGACTTGGCGGCGATCTCGCGGGCAATGCCCATGACCCCGTCCAGCAGGCTCTCGGTGTCCGGGTAGACCCGATTGACCAGGCCAATCTCACGCGCTTGCTCGGCGCCAAAGGTGCGTCCAGTGTAAGCCAGTTCACGCAGCATGCCGTCACCAATGATCCGCGGCAAGCGTTGCAGGGTGCCGACGTCGGCAGCCATGCCGATGTCGATTTCCTTGATCGAGAATTGCGCATCGGCGGCCGCGTAGCGCATGTCGCAAGCGCTGATCAGGTCGATGGCCCCGCCCAGGCAATAGCCCTGGATCGCCGCCAATACCGGCTTGCGGCAGTTGTCGACCGCATTGAACGAGGCCTGCAAGGCCAGGATCTTGCGCCGCAGCAGACGCGCGTTGCGACCCACGTCCTTGCCCATTTCGTTAGCCACCCCAGCCAGCATCATCAGGTCGATCCCCGAGGAGAAATGCTTGCCGGCACCGCTGATCACCACCGCACGAACCTCATCGGTGTCTTCGATCCACTGGAAAATCTCGATGATCTCAGTCCAGAACGCGGCATTCATCGCGTTGATCTTTTCCGGACGGTTGATCTGCACATGGGCGATGTTGTCCGCCAGTTCGACGCGAAAGGCTTGATATTCGGGCATGGCAGTAATCCTTGCTGGCACAGAAATGAAGGCCCGAACTATACCAAGCCGCTGCCCGCAGCCGTAGGCGCCGCATCGGCCAAAAACAGGACTGGCTTTGCCAGATACCGGACGCAAAAAAAACCGCGCCTGCCAGGGGCGGACGCGGTGGGTTCAGCGCTGTGGCAGGATCAATGCATGAACAGGGCGATCAGGATAATGATCGGGATCGGCACGCCTAGGAAAAACAGCAAGAGTGAGCGCATGGTCGTTCTCCTTCAATCAACGAATGGCGTTGGGCGCAGTGACCGGGATGTAGCCGGCCGGTTCCAGGTACACCACCGCATCCCGGCGGCGACCGCCAAAGGTAGCGGCGAGGCTCGCAAAAAACGCACCACACAACAGTGCGACAAACATCCACAGCGCAGTCCAGGCCGCCACTTTACTGGCCGTGTCCGCCGCTTGTTTGGCTGCGAGCTTGGCATCGTCGACCGCCTTGCGCACCTTGGCGAAGACGTCATCGACACGGCGCTCGGCATCGGCCTGGGTCAGGTTGGTCCGTTGGGCCACCAGTTGGGCCAGGTAGGCGCGATCCTCCGCCGCCAGTTGACCGTCGTGGCTCAAGGTCTGCACGAAGATCCGCGTCACGGTGGCATGGGCGGCATCGTCGCTCACCGCCGCCGGACGATCATCGCGAAACAGGGTGTCGACGAAATAGCCGTAATCATCCGCGCCACCTTGGCTGGCAGCGGTCCCCGCGGCCTGGGTCATGGCACTGGCCGCGCCACCCGCCACACTGGCACCGGCCTGCACGCCACCACCGACGATACTGCTGACCGAGCCGACCACCAGGGTCGCAGTCACCAGGGTCGCCACCGCCCAAGCCAAAAAGCCATGGGCCGTGTCGCGAAAATACACCTCATCGCCATGCATGTTCGACCACTTCACCCGCAGCCGTCCGGCGATGTAGCCACCGAGCCCCGAGGCGACAATCTGGGTGAACGCCAGCCAGACAATAGTGGAGATCCCCAGGCCCTTGGCACTGATCCCGCTCCCGGCCCACGGCGACACCGCCGAAAACCCGAGGCCAAAACCCAGCACCACCAGAATCAGCGACAGCGCAGCCGCCGCAGCGGCCCCGGCAAAAATCGCCGCCCAGGACACCCCCGACAGCGCACTCGACGCTGGCAGATCGGCCGGATACATATCAGAGGTTCTATTCATTGTTGTAGTGCTCCAGGCATGAGGAAGACGGTTGCAACGCTTCAGACCTGGTATTGCAGCCAACATGCCAGCGACCAACTTTGAATAAACCGTTCTATTTCAATCAGTTGAAAACTACTGCGGTTTGCCGCCCATGCAATTTGCAACAACCGCCCCCCGCGGAGCGGGCTTAATGCACTGTCAGCGTCACCGCCGCTACTTACGCTTGTAGCTCTTGTTGCCACTGGGCGTCAGACAATAAACCCCACCCCTGGGCCCGGTACAAAACGCCCCGCTGCCACACTGACACCCACCCGAGTCCCGCAACAAAGGCTGGGCCACGGCACTGCCGGCCTTCTGACCGAAGGTGGCCGAACAGCTTTTTTTCGACGCACTGATGGAACCGTCGTTGCACAAAAACAACGCGCCGTCACAACGGGCAATCCCACCTTTTTTTCCGGAGCACGGCTGATTCGCCGCCGAAGCGAAAGACATCGTGAACCCCAGGAGGAGCAACACAGACAAAAACGGCATCCAGCCACGGCGAGACAAAACACGCACGATGAAGCTCCCGAGAAAAGTATGGCTGGATGATATCAATGTTCCACGCACAACCCACTACACCCACTACCGCCCCTCAACAGGCCAAGCGCCAGCTCGCCTGCCACTCTTGATCTTGAGCCTCCCAGGCGGGGGGATTGCCGAGATCCACGGTGTGGCGCAAATCGCCATCGCGAGCAAGCCGCAAGCGGGCGCTCGCTCCCACAGAGGTATCCCACATAGATGTTCCACCCAGAAAAAGCAGGCCGGCCGGCAGGTCGCCGTGCTCTTACTTTCGCGCTTTTCGAAAGTGACCCGCCGTAAGGGCGGCCCCTACATAAACTTTAATTTAGCAACCCAACCCCCATTTCTTGGCACACTACGCCAGGTAACTCACCCATCCTCAGGCAACCCCATGACCCGAATCCTGACCATTGAAGATGACGCAGTCACCGCACGGGAGATCGTCGCCGAACTGAGCAGCCACGGCCTCGACGTAGACTGGGTAGCCAATGGTCGCGAAGGCCTGGCCCGCGCGGTCAGCGGCGACTACGACCTGATCACCCTGGACCGCATGCTGCCCGAACTCGACGGCCTGGCCATCGTCACCACCCTGCGCACCATGGGCGTGTCCACCCCGATCCTGATGATCAGCGCCCTGTCCGATGTCGACGAACGCGTACGCGGCCTGCGCGCCGGAGGGGACGACTACCTGACCAAACCCTTCGCCACCGATGAAATGGCCGCCCGGGTCGAAGTCCTGCTGCGCCGCCAGAACACCGTCAAGAGCGTGGAAACCACCCTGCAGGTGGCCGACCTGGAGCTCAACCTGATCAGCCGCGAAGCCACCCGCGCCGGGCAACTGCTGATCCTTTTGCCCACCGAATACAAGCTGCTGGAATTCCTCCTGCGCAACAGCGGGCAGATCCTCTCGCGCATGATGATCTTCGAGGAAGTCTGGGGTTACCACTTCGACCCCGGCACCAACCTGATCGACGTGCACATCGGCCGCCTGCGCAAAAAAGTCGACCCACCGGGCCTGCTGCCGCTGATCCGCACCGTGCGAGGCTCGGGTTATGTCATTGCTGAACCCGTCTAAGGGCTGGCGCTCCTCCAGCAGCCGCCTGCTGGCCCTCTACAGCGCACTGTTCGTGGTCTGGAGCTGCCTGCTGATGGGCGTGATGTACTACGAGGTGTCGAACTACCTGGACAACCTGTCCCGGCACTCGATCATGCAACGCCAGCACCTGTTCTCGCGCTTTCACGGCGAGCAACTGGATGAAGCCCTGATCGCCAGCAGTACCTTCGACCAACGCGGCGTTGATGCCTACGGCCTGTTCGACGCCTTTCACCGACCTCTGCACGGGCTGATCCAGCAGATCCCCGAGGGCCTGCCGCTGGACGGCAAAGTGCATGAACTCGCCAACTGCGCCGACCCCCATGACCCAGGCCTGCCCCCCGACAGCTGCGACGCCGTGGCGACCCCGACCCTGGATGGTCGCTGGCTGGTGCTGGCGCGCGACAACGGCTCACTGTTTGCCGTGAACCGGATCATCCTGCATGCGCTGCTATGGGGTGTATCGCTGACCATCATTCCCGGCATCGCCGGCTGGTACCTGTTGCGCCGCCGCCCCCTGCGCCGGATTCACGCCCTGCAGGCCAGTGCGCAAGCCATCGTCGCCGGCAACCTCAACCACCGCCTGCCGCTGTCCAGCCGCCGCGACGAACTGGATATGCTGGCGGCCATCGTCAACGCCATGCTCGAGCGCATCGAGCGCCTGGTCAACGAGGTCAAAGGCGTGTGTGACAACATCGCCCACGACCTGCGCACCCCGCTCACCCGGCTGCGCGCCCAGCTGTACCGGATCCAGCAGCAAGCCGCCGAAGGCTCGAGCGAGGCGGCGCAACTGGACCAGGTGATTGCCGAGACCGACACCTTGATGGCGCGCTTTCGCGCACTGCTGCGGATTTCCGAGCTGGAGGATCAACAGCGGCGTTCCGGCTTTGTGCTGTTCGACCCGCTACCGCTGCTGCAGGAGTTGCACGACTTCTACCTGCCCCTGGCCGAAGAAGGCCAATTGACCTTGAGCCTGCAGGCACCGTCCAGCCTGCCGTCGCTGACCGGCGACCGGGCGCTGCTGTTCGAGGCCTTGTCCAACCTGCTGAGCAACTCGATCAAGTTCACCCCCGCCGGTGGCCAGGTGCAGGTACGGGCCAGCGACCATGCCGGCAGTTGCCGGATCGAAGTGCTCGATTCCGGCCCCGGCATTCCCGCCGACAAACGCACAGCCGTGTTCCAGCGCTTCTACCGGGTTGACGACAATGCCCAGAACGGTGGATTCGGCCTGGGCCTGTCGATTGTCGCCGCCATCGTCCACCTGCACGGGTTCAGCCTGGACGTCGGGGTCAGCGAATGGGGCGGTGCGCGCCTGACACTCGATTGCCGCCAGCGTTTGTTGCCGGCTACTGAGTGATGCACCGGGTGGTGGTGGTGACCCGGGTCACTTCACCCTCCGCCCGGGCCTGACCCAACACCTGGGTATCTTGCGCGGTGTTGCACGTCTTGACGGGCGGGGCTTGCACCACCACAGGGGGCGGTGGGGGGCTGGCGCAACCACTGAGCATGGCAACCGCGCACAATGGCAACAGCAATGGGGCAAAAGCAGATCTCAAAAGAATAGGCATGAGGTGGCCTGCGAGTCGGGTTGAAAGGTTGTTTTCCATATCCAGGCCGCAGAGGGCCTGATCAGTAGAGCCGCGGGCACGCGAGATAGTTCAGCCCGCGGGTGCACTTCAAGCGCTGTCAGCCTGCCCCAGGCGGGTAGCGCTCAGCTCATAACGCAGCTCTTCGATCATTTGCGCCAGGTCATCGGCGCTGGTCAGGCGGCCGGGCTTGATCCCGGTGACCACCAGGTGCACACGCTCGTCTTGCGTTTCGAACACCCGCAGCGTCAGGCAGCCATCGGCATCCATGCTGAAATCGCAGGCCAGCGGGGCCAAGGCTTGTTCGATGTAACTGCGCAGTTGCGCTTGGGTCATCACGGCAGGCATCCATAGGGCTGGGAGCAAAGGGAGCGGCAAACGTCCGATGGACGATGCACACCCTGACAGCCTAAGAATTGGCGAGCCGTTGCAGAAGCTGAATTTGCACTGTCGCCACTAGTGCATTTGCACCTTTATTTCGGGCTCTTCAACCGTCGCCCGCCGCCGAACAGCCCGCGTTCACGGGCCCAGACGATCGCCTCGCTGCGGCTGTGCACGGCGAGTTTGGAGTACAGGGTCGCCACGTGATTACGCACGGTGTTGGGTGCCAGTTCCAGGCGCGCGGCGATCTCTTTGTCGGCCAGGCCTTCGCAGATCAAGCCCAGCACGTCGCGCTCGCGGGCGGTCAGTTCGGTAAACGCCACGCTCGGCTGATGGCTGCGATGGGCACTCTTGGCGTTGGCCAGCTTTTCGATCAGGGTCTGGCTGAACCAGGAGGCGTCCTGCATCACCTCCTCGATCGCCATCATCAGCTCCAGCTCGGTGCGTTTGCGTTCCGTGATGTCCATCAACACCAGCAGATAGCACGGATGGTCGTGAATGCTCACGGTGTCAGCCCAGACCGCGCAGTCGATCAGCGCACCGTCCTGCTTGCGCACTTGCAGGTCGATGCTTTCCACACTGCCGGCCCGCTTCAAATTGGCAAACAGCTGGCTGGCGGCATCCCGGGTGGCGAAGAAGCCAAGTGCTTCGATGGTCTTGCCCAACAGCGCCTCACTGGCGTAACCGCTGCTGCTGAGGAAGGCATCGTTGACGTCCACCACCTGCAGACTCTCAGCGCTGCAGATCAGGGTCGGCACCGGACTCATGCGAAATGACTTGGCGAACCGCTCCTCGCTCTGGCGCAGCGCAGTTTCGGCCTTGCGGCGCAGTTCCAGGTCGACGAAGGAAAACAGCATGCACGGTTCTTCGTTGAGGTCCAGCGGCTGCCCCGCGACCACCACCAGTTTGCGACTGCCGTCGGGCATACGCAGGTCGGCCTGCATCTGCGGAACGGTAATGCCCTGGCTCAGGCGCTCGATGGCCAGGTCGCGGCGTTCGGCGTCTTCCAGCACGTCCAGTTCGTACAACGAGCGGCCGATGATCTGCTCGCGTGGGTAGCCGGTCATTTCGACGAAACCCTGATTGACCTTGAGGTAGCGCAGGTCGCTGAGGCGGCAGATCACCGCCGGGGCCGGGTTGGCATTGAAGGTTTTTTCAAAGCGCTGCTCGGCGCTGGCCCATTCGGTGGCATCGCTGAGGATCAGCACCAGAGACTCCGGCGCACCCTGCTGATCGGTGAGGATCATGCTGCGGATGCGGTGCACCCAAGTGCGCTCCGGGTCGGCGCTGGGCGTGACTTCGACCACCACATCACTGAAGGTCTCGCCATTGGCGACCCGGCTGATGGGATAGTTTTTCACCAGCACCTGATGGTTGTTGCGATAGCGCAAGGTGAAACGCCGGGCATACTCGCGGGCGTTGGCCCCCAGGTCGCTGATCCGCTCGACCCCATGCATGGCCAGCGCCGCATCATTGGCCCACAGCACGGTCTTGTCCGCATCCAGCAGAATCACCCCGTCGGACAGCCCGGCGATGATCTGCTGCAACTGCCGGCGATTGGTTTCAGTGGCAAGTACATCCTGGCTCATTACGTCTCCCCGTTTGCGCTGGGCCGATACCCTGTGAAAGGTACGACCGCAACGCACGGCGTTCGTGCGCAAAAGAACCCTGCTGGCGATGGCGGTAGTCAGGCACCACCGATTTGGCTGCCCGCAAATCTCGCATACACCCATCAGGTCCTGTGGGAGCGAACTTGCTCCCATTGCGGCCTCTGGGCCGTCCGTGGTGTTGGATTCGACTGGGTACATATCCAACATCCTGGTCGGCCCACCGATGCAACGTCGCACCACAGTTATGTAGATACCTATGCTCATCGCGGGCAAGCCCGCTCCCACAGGCTAGATGGGTGTTGGCAGATTTTGCATGCCCCCACCAAACCTGGGATTTTGGCTGCCCACAGATCTACATACCCCCACCGTGATTTCGGGTGTCGGGATCAATGCGCTGGGTTTGCCCCTCCTCCACCACCAACTCGCGCAGGGTATCGAGAAACAGCTTGAGCACCGGCGAGCTGTCGTCCGCGCGGTAAGTGGCATACAAGGGGACTTGCGGCAAAGCCGGGGTCAGGTTGCGGAACACCACCCCGGCGGGCGCCAGTTGCTCAATCGAGGCCGGCAGCAGCGCCACGCCGAACCCGGCGCGTACCAGGCTGAGCAAGGTTTGCACCTCGATCACCTGCTGGCAGATCTGTGGGGTGAACCCGGCCTTGATGCAACACTGGTAGAGAAAATCAGCGAAACGCGACTGCTTCAGTTCCAGCGCCACAAACGGCTCCAGGGCCAGGTCCGCAGGCGCCAGCGTGGCGCGCGCGGCCAGCGGATGACCGATGGGCAGCACCGCCCGGATCGGTTCATAGATCAGCAGTTCATTGCGCAAATCCGGGTCATCGGTGCCAACCCGGAAGACGCAGGTGTCGATGCGTTTTTCCTTCAATGCCGTCAGTTGCGCCGCGGGCGTCATCTCGTGCAGGCGCCAGGTGACCTCAGGGTAGCGCTCGCGAAAGCGGTTCAAGGCCCGCGGCAACACACCGACCATCACCGAACTGATCATGCCGATTTCCAGCTCGCCCAACTGCCCCCGTCCGGTCTGGCGGGTCAGGTCCAGCGCGCGGTTGAGCTGCTCGAACACCAGGGGCGCCTGCTGCTTGAGCACTTTGCCGGCCGCCGTCAGCTCGACGCGATGGTGACTGCGTTCGAACAGCGGGGTCCCCAGTTCCTCCTCCAGCAGGCGAATCTGCTGGCTCAAGGGCGGCTGGCAGATGTGCAGGCGCGTGGCAGCGCGGCCGAAGTGCAGCTCTTCGGCCAGGGCCATGAAGTAACGCAGCAGGCGCAGGTCCATGGCGGCTTATCCCCGTTTGCTCAGGTCCAGCGGCGTTGCGCGCTGGCGAACCCCGGTCAGGCTGAACAGCGCGTTGGCGATCGCTGGCGCCACCGACGGGCTGCCCAGTTCGCCGACGCCACCGGGCTTGGACGGCTCACCGTCGAGCACCAGGATGTCCACGGGCGGCATGTCCGACATTCGCGGCACCCGGTAATCGTGGAAGTTGCTCTGCAGTACCTGGCCATTTTTCATCTCCATGCGGTCGAACAAAGCATGCCCAAGGCCCCACATCAGGCCACCATAGATCTGCTCCTCGACCCCGCCCGGCGACACCGCCAGGCCGCAATCAACCACACAGGTGAGCTTCTGCACCTTGATCGCGCCCTCCTCTTGCACCACCCGGGCCACCACTGCGATGAAGCTGGTGTAGCCCTGGTTGGTGGCGATCCCCAGCGCGGTACCGGGCGGCAGCGGCTGACCCCAACCGGCGCGGGCGGCGGCCTGCTGCAGAACCGCGACGTGGCGCGGCCGGTCGTGCATGTGGGCCAGGCGAAACTGCAGCGGATCACGGCCGGCCGCATGGGCCAGTTCATCCATGAAGCTCTCCACGGCAAACACGTTGGGAATGAAGCTCACCGAACGGTACCAGCCACTGGGCACCTGGCTCTCGTGGCGCACCCACGCCAGGTCCAGGTGAGCGGGACGGTAGGCAAAATCCCAGGCGGTGATGGCTTCGGTGGTGCTGTAGTCCATGTGATCGGCACGCTCGAAGTAGCCCGGCTCCCATTGCTCCGGCGATGCGGGGGACACCGCGTGGAGCTGCAGTGCGGTCAAGGCGCCCTGTCCATCCAGCGCGCCCTTCAGGCGGTGGAAGGTCGCCGGATGGGCGAACAGGGCCCGCATCTCGTCTTCCCGGCTGTTCATCAGTTTTACCGGGACCCCGACCTGCTGGGCCAGGTAAGCCACCTCGAACAGCCAGTACTTGGATTCCCGCGCGCCAAAGCTCCCGCCGGACACCCTTTCATTGATCGTCACCTTGTCCTTGGGGATCTTGCACACCACCTGGGCCGCTTCCAGCGCCGACGACGGCACCTGCACCCCGCCCCACCAGGTGATCGCGCCGTCTGCCACGTGGGCGGTGATGCAGATCGGCTCCAGCGGGTTCTGCACCTTGTAGGGCATGACGTAGTCGGCTTCCAGCAACTGCTTGGCCAACGGCCACTGGGCCGCCACGTCACCTGCGCTCAGGCTCGGCACCCGCAGCGCCTTGGGATCGTCAATGGCCGCAGCCTGGGCTGCGGGGAGCTGGTCGCTGGCAAACTGCGCCAAGGGCGAATCGCTCCATTGCACCTTGAGCAACGCCCGGCCCTGTTGCGCCGACCAGTAGTCATCGGCCAGCACCGCGACACTTTCCTGATTGCCCCCCAGCACATCGGGGCGCCCGGGAATCGCCAACACCTTGCGTACCCCGGGCACTTGCAGCGCCGCGCGGGCGTCGAAATCCAGCACCCGCGCACCGACTACCGGGGTGCGTTGCAGCAGCGCCACCAGCATCTGCGGCAAGCGCAGGTCGAGGCTGTACTGGAACGCCCCGCAGACCTTGGCCGCAGCGTCGCGCTTGTGCCGCAGTTTGCCGATGTACTTGAACTGACTCGGGTCCTTGAGACTGACGTGTTCGGGCATCGGCAAATGCGCGGCCACCGCCACCAGCTCGCCGTAGTCCAGGCTGTGTCGGCCGTTGCCGTGCAGCACCCGACCCTCGGCGGTGCTGCAACTGGCCGGGCTGACTTGCCATTGCCGAGCCGCTGCCGCCACCAGCAAGGCCCGCGCCGTGGCCCCGGCCAGGCGCAGGCGATCGTACTCCAGGGAGACGCTGGTGCTACCGCCGGTGGAAAACACCTTCCACACCGGGTGAATGTAGGCCTCGAAGAACGGGTCTTCGGGGGAAATCACCTGCACGGTCATCGGGTTCACATCCAGCTCTTCCGCCACGCAGGCCGCCAGGGCGGTGTGGGTGCCGGTGCCAGAGTCGTGCTTGTGCACCACCAGCTTGACCGTGCCGTCGGCAAAGATCCGCACCCAGGCGTTGGGTTCGAACTCGCTGGCCGCGGCGGGTGCCTTGGGGTCGGTGCCGGCCAGGCTGGGCGGCAGATAGAACGCCACGGCCAGCCCTGAGGCCAGGGTCGCGGACTGTTTGAGGAATGTGCGGCGTGCCAGGTCCATCAGGCCTCCTTCGACGCGGCAGCCGCGCGCTTGATGGCTTTGTTGATGCGCCCGTAGGTGCCGCAACGACAGAGATTGCCGGACATCGCATTGCGGATCGAATCATCAGTCACCGCCGCGCCGGTATTGAGCAAGGCAGCCGCGGACATGATCTGCCCGGATTGACAGTAGCCGCATTGCGGCACATCTTCGGCCACCCAGGCCAGTTGCAGCGGATGGGTCTGGGTCGGTGACAAGCCTTCGATGGTGGTGATCTGGTGCCCGACGGCAGCGCCGACCGGCAACTGGCAGGCACGCACCGCGACGCCATCCAGGTGCACGGTGCAGGCACCGCACAGGCCCATGCCGCAGCCAAATTTGCTGCCCGTGAGGTGCAAGCGGTCGCGCAAGACCCATAACAAGGGCATCGAGGGTTCAGCCTCGACCTGCTCGTGACGTACGCCGTTTACCGTGATGTCGATCATTGTCAGGCTCCAGCAGAGCGGCCCGTCTTTGTGCGGGCCTGGTGCCGGATTATTGGTAGGCCCGGGCAAATCGGGCCAGCGACGTTTTCTGCCACCCTGTGTAAGGAGGACTAACAGCATGTACAAGCGATACCCCTCGGTGCAGTCCATGAGTGCCTTCATCCAGGCCGCCCGGTGTGGCAGTTTCTCCAGCGCGGCGCGCAAGCTTGACCTCACCCACAGCGCCATCAGCCAGCAGATCCGCTCCCTGGAAGAGTTCATCGGCCAGCCGCTGTTTGTCCGCGAAGGGGGCGGCAGCACCCTCACCGACGCCGGCCAACTGTTTGCCAGCGTGCTGTCCGATGGTCTGGCCCAGGTCGACCGGGCCTTGTCTTCAGTGAAGAACCGCAGCCTCAGCCAACGCCTGACCCTGGACGTCGACAGCGAACTGGCCCAGAGCTGGCTCAATCCTCGCCTGCCCCAACTGCTGGCAGCCTTGCCGGACACCGAGGTGGTGCTGCTGTCGATGCCCCGCTCCGACCGTAGCGCCTTCGAACGGGTCGACCTGGCACTGCGCTACGGTTATGGCGATTGGGAAGATTGTGAAATGAGCCAGATCTGCGGCGACCGGGTCACCGCGGTTGCGGCTCCGTCCTTGCTCGTACGCCACGGCATCGAGGGGCCGATCGACCCGGCGCAGGTGCTGGAGTTGCCGCTGCTGGGCTACACGCGCCGCTCCTGGATTCCCTGGCTGGACGCCGCGGGCCTTGCGCCCAACGAACCCCGGGCGCGGGTGATCTTCGACAACGCCGCCAACCTGATTGCCGCGGCCGAGGCCGGGGTCGGTGCCGGCCTGGTGCGTGGCTTGCTGGCGGCAGACGCCTTGCGCAGCGGACGCCTGGTGGAGCTGACCAGCGCCCGGATCCCGGCCCACTACAACCTCTACGCCGTGTGGCCCCACGGCCACGCCGAGCGAGTGGCGCCGGTGGTGGAAGTCATCAGAACCCTCGCCAGCCACACCCTCGCCTAAGGGCCGCCACGGGGCATGGCGTGATCGTCCATTGCCCCGATATCGAACCGGTATCACCCCCTCGTCCAATTAATATTGTACGGATCCAACCCCTGCTTCCAATACTTCCCGCCATGCAGACAGCGTCCCGAGCCGGATGCGACCAGGCGAGGGAATGCGCGATCCGTTGCGCATAGAAACGGCCGATTGCCCGGGACGTGGCTGCTGTGAACCGCAAGGTTCCCTTCCCCGCTCTATCAGGAGATCGACTTCAATGATCATCGATATCAGTTGCTATCCCACCGACCTGGTGGACCTCGCCTGGAGGCACGACGGTGACCCCTTCACCGGCGAGCGTCTGCTGGAGATGATGGATGGCCCCTATATGGTCAACGGCAAACCCCGGCGCATCGACAAAGCCTTCATCCAGCCGCCCCAGGGCAACACCATCTACACCTGGACCGACGGCGACCTGTCGGGGCGCGAATCCATCGACGCCTACATGGCGTACACCCTGAAGATGGTCCAGACCTACCCCGACCGGTTCATCGGCTGCTTCGTCTACAACCCGCGCTGCGGGGTGGAGAACGGCGTCGAGGCGATCGAGCGCTACGTCACCCAGCACGGCTTCAAGATGGTCCAGATGCAGGCCAACATGCACGCCTACCGGCCCGACCGAGCGTTGGACTGGGTGCGGCCGTGTTTCGAGAAATGCGCCGAGCTGGGCATCCCGGTCAAGCTGCACACCGGCGACGGCCCCTACAGCATCCCGTCCGAATGGGTGCCGATGATCAAGGAATTCCCCAACGTCGATTTCATCATGGCCCACTTCGGCGTGCAGACCGGCGGCGTCTACGTGTTCGAGCCGATGCAATGGGCGATGGAGCTGCCCAACGTGTACTGCGAGTCGGGCTGGTGCCTGCAGTCGCGGATCGTCGAGTTCGCCAAGGTCCTGCCGACCCACAAGATTCTGTTCGGCACCGACACCCCGCCAAACGAGCCGGGCATGTGGCTGCGCCTGCTGGAAGTGCTGTGCCACGAACCGCCCCAGGGCATGAACCTGGACGAGGACACCCTCGAAGACTACCTGGGCAACAACACTGCACGAATGATCGGCCTGCAACCGTCGCCCCCGCCGCGCAGCGTCAGCGAAGCAGAGGCGTACCTCAAACGCCCCGTCACCCCTCAACCGGCCAGGAGCTGAACCGATGATCATCGACACCCATCTGCACCCCACCAACCTGGTCGACGAGGCCTGGCGCCACACCGGCGAGCCCTTCACCGGCGAGCGCATGCTCAAGCTGATGGACGGCCCCTACATGATCAACGGCAAGCCACGCCGCATCGACATGGGCTTTATCCAGCCGCCACCGGGCAACACCGGCTACCGCGACGGCAACCGCCGGGGCCGCGAAGGCGTGCGCGACTACATGTCCTACATCGCCGAACTGTGCGTGAAGTACCCGGACCGGTTCATCGGCAACTTCAACTTCAACCCGCGTTGGGGACCGGAAAACGGTGCGGCCGAGCTGGAATTCCACATCAAGGAGTACGGCTTCAAGATGCTCAAGCTGCACGCCAACATGCACGGCTACCGTCCGGACCGCGCCCTGGACTGGCTGCGCCCGGCGATGAAAGTCTGCGCCAAGTACAACATCGTGGTGCTGATCCACACCGGCGACGGGCCGTACACCATCCCGACCATGTTCTACCCGATCATCCGCGAGTTCCCGATGGTCAATTTCATCATCGGTCACTTCGGCATCCAGACCGGTGGCAACTACTCGTTCGAGGCGTTCTGGATGGCGATGGACACGCCCAACGTCTACTGCGAATCGGGCTGGTGCTTCCAGTCGCGGATTGTCGAGTTCGCCAAGGAACTGCCGCGCAACAAGATCGTGTTCGGCACCGACTCGCCGCCCAACGAACCGGGCATGTGGTTGCGGGAACTGGAAGTCCTGTGCTCCCCGGCGCCCCAGGGCCTGGGGATCGATGAGGATCACCTGGAGGACTACCTGGGCAACAACATCGCCCGGCTGTGCGGCATCGAACCGACGCCGCCACCCAAGGACCTGATCGAGGCGGACATTCGCCTGACCACCACCTACCTCTAGCTACGCCGCCCCCTGTGGGAGCGAGCTACTCGCTCCCACAGGGAATGTGCCTGGCTTAGGTTTTATTGAGTGACCAGAATTGACTCCATGAGGTGAAACCATGTCCCTCTACACGCTTGGCCAGACCCAGGATTTCCACGATTTCATCGACGCCTATCGCCGCCAGTTCCCGGACGATGTGCTGAGCATCGACGCACCACTGTCGGCCGACCAGGACGTCACCGCCCTGGTCGACGCGCTGGCCGTCCAGGGCCGCCACCCCTTGCTGATCTGCTCGCAGGTTGGCGCCCTGGGCGTGCCGGTGGTGACCAACCTGTTTGCCTCACGCATCCGTATCGCGCGGATGTTCGGCGTCACCCCGGCGCAGCTGCACGAAACGTTCCAGACCCGCGCCAACCAGCCCATCGCACCGCGCTACCTGGAAACCGGCCCGGTGCTCGATGAAATCTTCGAAGGCGAAGCCGTCGACCTGGCGCTGCTGCCCATGCTCAAGCACTTCGACAGCGACCGTGGGCCCTACATCACCAACGCCGTGATCATTGCCCAGGACCCGGTGACCGGTATCGCCAACATGAGCTACCACCGCTCGATGAAGCACGCCCGCCAGGCCCTGGCCACCAGCCTGCATTCGCGCGGGCACCTGTGGCGCATGCTGCAAGCGGCCCGCGAGCGCGGCGAGGAGTTGCCCGTGGCCATGGTGGTCGGCGCCCATCCGCTGTTCATGCTCGCCGCCGCCGCGCGCCTGCCGTTTGGCAGCGACGAGCGAGCGGTGGCCGGCGGACTGTTCGGCGCCCCGCTGGAACTGGTCAAGACGCCACGCTACGGCATCGGCGTGCCGGCCTGCGCCGAATTCGTCCTCGAAGGCGCCATCGACCCCACGGCCTACGCCGAAGAAGGCCCCTTCGGTGAGTTCAGCGGTTACTCCTCGGACCGCTCGACCAACAACGTGCTGCGGGTCGACACCCTGATGCGGCGCAAGGACGCCTGGCTGGTGGATGTGGTCGGCGGGCGCTACGCCGAACACCTGACCCTGGCCCGCCTGCCCCGCGAAGCCGAGATGAGCGAAAAGCTCAAGGCACGCTTCCCGGCGGTGACTGGCGTGCACTACCCCAACTCCGGCACCCATTTCCATTGCTACGTGGCCCTGGACCAGAGCCGCGACGGCGAGGCCCGGCAGATCATGCTCGCCCTGCTGGGCTGGGACCCCTACCTCAAAAGCGTGATTGCGGTGGACAGCGACATCGACATCAGTGACGACAGCCAGGTGCTCTGGGCCCTGGCCACGCACTTTCAGCCCCATCAGGACCTGTTCGTCATCGACGGCTTGCCCGGCAGCCCGCTCGACCCATCCTCCTCGGTCAACGGCACCACCTCGCGCATGGGCCTGGACGCCACCCGCGGCTCGGGGTTCGAAGGCATTCGCGCGCAATTGAGCGAGGCGGTCCAGGCCCGTGCCCGGGACCTGCTCCAGGGCCTGCACTCATGACCCCGCAACGCCTGGTGGTGGGCATCAGCGGCGCCTCGGGGTTTGTCTATGGGGTCCGCCTGCTGCAGTTGCTCGCCGAACTGCGGGTCGAAACCCACCTGGTGATCAGCCGCGCGGCACTGCTGACCATGGCCCATGAGACCGACTACAAGCTGGCCGACGTCAGCGCCCTGGCCAGCCATTACCACCGCTGCGACGACGTCGCGGCCGGGATCGCCAGTGGCTCGTTCCGTTGCCTGGGCATGGTGGTCGCGCCCTGTTCGATGCGCACCCTGGCGGAAATTGCCACGGGCACCTCCTCGAGCCTGATCAGCCGCGCCGCCGATGTCACCTTGAAAGAGCGCCGCACCCTGGTGCTGATGGCCCGCGAGACCCCGCTGACCCTGGCGCACCTGCGCAACATGACGGCCGTGACCGAGATGGGCGGGATCATCGCTCCCCCGGTGCCGGCGTTTTATGCCAGGCCGCAGAACCTCTCACAGATGATCGACCACAGCCTGGGCCGGGTCCTCGACCTGTTTGGCCTCGATGCCGGCACCGCCTTGCGCTGGGGTGAACCCACCCCCGCCAGCCAAGATCCAGCCCGCCCTTTTGCGACCCCCAAGGAGCTCCTATGAACAGTCCATTCAATGCACCAACGCCCAACCGCAAGATTCCGGTGACCATCCTTACCGGCTTTCTCGGCGCCGGAAAAACCACCCTGCTCAACTACATCCTCAAGGAAAACCACGGCCGCAAAATCGCCGTGATCGAAAACGAGTTCGGCGAAGTCGGGATCGACGGCGACCTGGTGCTCAGCTCGGAAACCGAAGAAATCTACGAGATGGTCAATGGCTGCGTGTGCTGCACCGCCGAGGTCCGCGAGGACCTGGTGCGCATCGTCCGCGAACTGGTGGCACGCCCGGTGCGCCTGGACCACATTCTGATCGAGACCAGCGGCCTGGCCGACCCGTACCCGGTGGCCCAGAGTTTTTTCATCAACGACCCGATCGCCGCTGAAGTGGAACTCGACGCCATTGTCACCATGGTCGATGCCAAGCACGTCGCCCAGCACCTGGAAGACCTGCAACTGGACGGCGTCGACAATCAGGCCGTGGACCAGATCGTCTGCGCCGACCGCATCGTCATCAACAAGGTCGACCTGGTGACGCCGGCTGAAGTCGAGTCGCTGCGCGGCAAAATCCGCGGCCTCAATGCGACCGCCGAGCTGGTGACCAGCAGCTACGCACAGATCGACCTGTCGAGGATCCTTGGCATCGGTGCCTTTGAAGCCACCCAGAAACTCATGGAGATCGGTGCCGAACATGACCACCACGCCGATCCACACGCGCACGCCCACGAGCATGACGAACTGGCCCACGATCACGACCCCAGCGTGTCGTCGGTGGGCATTGCCGTGAACGGCGCGGTCAACCTGCTGGCCTTCCATCGCTGGATCAGCCAGTTGCGCGATGACCAGGCCGACTCCCTCTACCGCATGAAAGGTGTGCTGGCGGTCCAGGACCAGGACCAGCGCTATGTCCTGCAGGGGGTGCACAGCCTGGTGGAGTTTCGTGCATCGACCCCGTGGGGCAGTGAACCGCGCTCCAGCAAGATTGTGTTCATTGGCCGCGACCTGGATCGGGCGGCGCTGAACCAAGGTTTCGCCGCCTGCCTGGCAGGCTAGCAACAGACGCTGGAGCCGGTGGATGGCGGCTCTGGACAGACTGAACGGGTACCCCTCTCTACAGCATAAAAACAGCCAGAGGATTCACCATGTCTTCAGATTCCGTGATTCGCGCCATTCACCCGGTGGACCAGATCCTGCCGGTCCGCCAGATGCTTACCCTGGGCCTGCAACACATGGCCGTCTCGTACATCGGCGCCATTGCCGTGCCGTTGATTGTCGCCAGTGCGTTGAAAATGACCCAGGCACAAACCGTGGTGCTGATCAGCACCACGCTGTTTTGCTCCGGCATCGCCACCCTCCTGCAAACCGTCGGTTTCTGGAAGTTCGGCGTGCGCCTCCCGATTCTCCAAGGTGTCGCGTTCAGCAGCGTCGGCCCGGTCATCGCCATTGGCACCAACCCCGAGGTGGGTTTTGCCGGGGTCTGCGGGGCGGTGATCGGCGCGGGGATCTTTACTATCCTCGCCGCGCCCTTTGTGGGCCGATTGCGTCGCTTCTTCCCGCCGGTGGTGACGGGCTGCATCGTCACCGTGATCGGTTTACAGCTGTTCCCGATTGCCTACGAATGGATTGGCGGCGGGCGCCATGCCAGTGATTTCGGTGCACCCGCCTACCTGGCCGTGGCCGCCGTGGTGCTGGCGACCATCCTGCTGGTGAACCGCTACGCCGGGCCGATGCTGCGCAACATGGCGGTGCTGATCGGCATGCTGGTGGGCGCGGCGCTGGCCTATGGGCTGGGCATGGGCAACTTCCATAGCGTGCAGGAGTCGCCCTGGCTCACCGTGCCTTATCCCTTCTATTTTGGCCTGCCGACCTTCGGCATCATCCCGATCGCCACCATGGTGGTGGTGATGATCGTGCAGATGGTCGAATCCATGGGCCTGTTTGTCGCCATCGGTGACATCGTCGACAAGCCGGTGGAAGACCAACAGGTGGTCAACGGCCTGCGCGCCAACGGCCTGGCCAGCACCATCGCCGGCATGTTCGCGGCCTTTCCGTTCATTGCCTTCATGGAAAACGTCGGCCTGGTGATCCTCACCGGGGTGCGCAGCCGCTGGGTGGTGGCCGTCAGCGGCCTGCTGATGTGCGCGGTGGCGCTGGTGCCCAAGGCCGGCGCCATCATCGCCTCGATGCCCACCGCCGCCCTCGGCGGTGCCGGGATCGCCATGTTCGGTGTGGTCGCGGCAGCGGGAATCCAGACCCTGGCCAAGGTCGATTACGAGCGCAATCGCTACAACGTGCTGATCGTCGGCTTCACCATCGCCGCCGCACTGGTCCCGGTACTGGCCCCGGCGCTGTTCAAGCAACTGCCCGAGTGGAGCCAGCCGTTCCTGCACAGCAGCGTGGTGATCGCCTGCCTGGTGTCGGTACTGCTCAACGCCGCGCTCAACGGCGTCAGCAGCCCGGCCGCGACCAAAGAAGCCGCGACCCACAGCCTTTGATTGGCGTTTCTTTCTGCCTTGGAGAAGTCCATGACTCATACCCAGAACATCCTGATCAAGAACCCGACGGCGGTGATGACCGGCCGCCGGGGCGAGCACGCCCGCGCGGGCGCTGTCGACATCCGCATCGTCGACGGGCGCATTAGCGAGATGGCCGCCAACCTCAGCCCGCAACCGGGCGAACGGCTGATCGACGCGCGCCACTGTGTGGTCTACCCCGGGTGGGTCAACACCCACCATCATCTGTTCCAGAACCTGCTCAAGGCCGTCCCGGCCGGGATCAACCAGGACCTGCAAGGCTGGCTGGCCAGCGTCCCCTACCCGCGCCTGAACCGCTTTACCCCACACCTGACGCGCATCGCCGCACGCCTGGGCATGGCCGAGTTGCTGCTGTCGGGGGTGACCACCTGCGCCGACCACCACTACCTGTATCACGCCCATGGCAGCACCGAGAGCGGCGACCAGCTGTTCGACATCGCCGAGGCGTTCGGCATGCGCTTCGTGCTGTGCCGGGGGGGCGCGCTGGAGTCGGCCACGGCCCACCCCGGGTTCTCGAAAACCGCGCTGCAACCGGAAAGCCTCGAACAGATGGTCGGCGACATCGAGCGGCTGAAATCGCGCTACCACCAGGACAGCCCGGATGCCATGCGCCGGGTGGTGGTGGCGCCGACGACCCCGACCTTCTCGCTGCCGCCCACCCTGCTCCGCGAACTGGCCCACACCGCCCGTGGCATGGGCTTGCGCTTGCACACCCATTTGTCCGAGACCCAGCACTACGTGAACTTCTGCCGCGAGCAATACAATTGCCTGCCGGTGGAGTTCGTCGCCGAAAACGAGTGGCTCGGCCCCGACGTGTGGTTCGCCCATGCGGTGCATCTGCAGCCCTCGGAAATCCGCCTGCTGGCGCAAACCGGCACCGGGATTTCCCACTGCCCGGTCAGCAACGCCCGCCTGGGCAGCGGTATCGCCCCGGTGCCGGCCATGGCAGCGGCCGGCGTGCCGATCTCCCTGGGCGTCGACGGCGTGGCGTCCAATGAATCCGGAAGCATGGTCGGCGAAGCCCACACCGCCTGGCTGATCCACCGCGCCGCCCAGGGCGCAGCGGCCACCACCGCCGAAGAAGTGATCCACTGGGGCACGGCCGGCGGCGCGCAGGTATTGGGGCTGGGTGCCGTCGGCACCTTGCAGGTCGGGCAAGCCGCCGACCTGGTGCTGTACGGCCTGGATCACCCACGCTTCCTCGGCTTCCACGACCTCGCCGTGGCCCCGGTGGTGGCGGGCGAACCGATTACGGTGCGTTACAGCCTGGTCGGCGGCCGCCTGGTAGTGGACAACGGAGTGATCCCGGGGCTGGACCTGGAACAACTGCGCGCCGAAGCCCATGAGGGCGTGCAGCAGTTGCTGCAGGAGGTGATCGAAGGGTGAACCGTCCTTCCTGATGGCGCTGGACTACCTGACCACCGACCGCCCGGTGGTCAGGCCGAGGTCGGCAACCACAACCGGAACCGCGCCCCGCCCAGCGGCGACGCCTCGACGGTAAGGGTGCCGCCCTGGGCTTCCAGGGCGCGGCGGCTGATGGCCAGGCCCAGGCCAAAGCCGCCGGTGGCGCGGTCACGGCTGCGATCGAGGCGGTAGAACGGCTCGAAAATCCGCTCGCGCTCGTCGTCGGGGATGCCGATGCCGTCATCGTCGACCCAGATTTCACACCCCTCGGGCTGCACCTGCACACCAATCTGGATGCGCTTCTCGCAATAACGCATGGCGTTGCGCAGCAGGTTCTGGATGGCCCGGGCGGTCAGGCGCGGGTCGAGGCTGAAGCGTTCGAAATGGCCGTGCAGCAGCACGTCGATCACGATTTCCGGGGAGTCGAGCTCTTCATCGACGCTGCCCAGGATGCTGTCGATGAACTCGTCCAGTGCCACCTCGACCTGCTCCGGCAAACGTGCCGGGTTCTGCAGGCGGCTGTAGGACAGCAACTCAAGGACCAACTCGTCCAGTTCACGAATGTGCGCCACCAGGCCTTGCAGGCGCTCGCGGCTGGCGGCCGGCAGGTCATCGGACAGCGCCAGGGCCAGGCCGAAGTCCAGGCGGGTCAAGGGCGTGCGCAGTTCATGGGACACCGCGTTGAGCAGGTCGCGCTGCTGGTTCAGCAGGTTCTCGATGTCCCCGGCCATGGTGTCGAAGACGTGGGCCAGGCTGCCGATGTTGGAGCTGGCAGCGATCTGCGTGCGTTCGCTCAAGTGGCCTTTGCCGAACCGTTCGGCGGTGTTGCGCAGGCGCTCCAGATCGCGCCAGTGAGGACGCAGCCAGACCAGCAGGCAGGCGAGCAGCGCCGCGCCGATCAGCACATTGATGCCCCAGTAAAGCAGGCTGACGTCCAGCGGATCCGGCGGCACCACCAGCTTGACCGCCTGCGTCTCATTCAATGGCGCCGCGGCCAGCGTGCGCCAGCCCCAGTCGCCCGTGCGCACCGCCATGTCACCGCGCTGCAGACGCTCGCGTTCGTGAGTGGTGAAACCCGCGTCGCTGATCGGTACCACGGCGATCTGCAACGGGCTGAATTGTTGATCCAGCTCAGCGGCGAGCGCCGGCCATTGAGCGCTCGGCACCCCCTGAAACTGCTTGACCAGCAGGCTCTGCACACCCCGGGAGTGGTCCAGGTTGTAGCTGGAAAAGCGCTCGTGAAAGACCCTGACCACCAGGTCTGGCACCAGGTAGATCGCCGCACTGAAGGTGACGATGGTGATCAGGTACAGGCGCACCAGAATACGTAGCATGGCGTCAGCATTCCCACTCGGAACGGCTGAACAGATAGCCCTTGCCCCACACTGTCTTGATCTTGCGCGCTTCGCCGGCGTGGTCATCGAACTTGCGCCGCAGCTTGGAGATCGCCACGTCCACCGAGCGATCGGTGCCATTGAACTCGATGCCGCGCAGGCGTTGCAGGATCTGGTCGCGGCTCAGCACTTCGCCGGCATGTCGGGCCAGGACCACCAGCAGGTTGTATTCACCGCTGGACAGTTCCACCGGCTGTTCGCGCCAGGTCACGGTGCGTTCCGACAGGTCGATGCACAGGTTGCCCATGAGGATCCGGTCGCTGGCGCTTTGCGGTTCGTTGAGGCTGCTGCGCCGCAGCAAGGTGCGCACCCGCGCCAGCAAGACCCGGGGCTCGCAGGGTTTGGTGACGTAGTCGTCGGCGCCCATTTCCAGGCCCAGCACCTGATCGTGGCTGTCGTCGCGGGCGGTCAGCATCAGGATTGGCAGGCTTGCCGAGTCAGCGCGCAAGAGGCGGCACACCTGCAGGCCATCGAGCCCAGGCAGCATCAGGTCGAGGATCACCAGGTCCGGCGGGCTGACCCGCGCCCGCTCGCGCACCTGATCGCCACGGCTGATCACGTTGACCTGATAGCCATTGCGTTCGAGGTAGCTGGCAATCAGTTCGGAGAGCGCAGAATCGTCTTCGACCAGGAGGATGTTGGGCATGGGTGTTTCCAGAAATAGCGATGGCGTCTGGACCGGTTCCATCGCGGGCAAGCCCGCTCCCACAGGGTGTGGCAGGTGGGAGCGGGCTTGCCCGCGAAGGCGGCTGAACAGACACAAAAGAAGTCAAGGATATACGCCCTCACGCGCGCCTGAGCAAAACCTTCACACAATTTCACACAGCCACTACAAAGCTTCACCGCTACCCTAGCCGGCTGCCCGTAGCATGCCCGGGTCATTATTGGGGTATTTACATGTCCAAGAACCTGCTTGCACCGCTCAGCCTGATTGCACTGGCATTGATGCTGAGCGCCTGCGACAAGTCTTCCACCTTTGAGGAGGCCGAGCCGCTGGCCAGCGTGCGCATCGAAACCATCGAAGCGCGTCCCCTGTCGATCAGCAGCGAGCTGAGCGGGCGGATCGCCGCGCCGCGCATCGCCGAAGTACGCGCCCGGGTCGCTGGGGTGGTGCTGCAACGCGCCTTTCGCGAAGGCAGCGACGTGAAACAGGGCCAGGTGCTGTTTCGCATCGACCCGGCGCCGTTCAAGGCCGACCTCGACAGCGCCGACGCGGCGTTGCGCAAGGCCCAGGCCAATGCGTTCCAGGCGCGTTTGCAGGAAAAACGCTACGCCCAGTTGATCAACGACCAGGCCATCAGCGCCCAGGAGTACGACAACGCCCGTGCCGCCACGCTGCAGGCCAATGCCGACGTCGCCGCCAACCAGGCCGCCGTGGCCCGTGCCCGGCTGAACCTGGGTTACGCCACGGTGACCGCACCGATTTCCGGGCGCATCGGTCGCGCACTGGTGACCGAAGGCGCACTGGTCGGCCAGAACGAAAGCACGCCCCTGGCGCTGATCCAGCAACTGGACCCGATCCACGCCGACCTGACCCAGTCGACCCGCGAGCTCAACGAACTGCGCCGCGCCTTCCGCGCCGGGCAGATGCAGCAGGTCGGCCAGGACCAGGCCAAGGCCACGCTGATCCAGGACGACGGCAGCCACTACCCGTTGCCGGGCAAGCTGCTGTTCTCGGAGATCAGTGTCGACCCCGGCACCGGCCAGATCATTGTGCGCAGCGAATTCCCCAACCCTGACCTCGACCTGCTCCCCGGCAGCTTCATTCGCGTGCGCCTGGAGCAAGCGGTGAACCAGCAAGGCATCAGCGTGCCGCAACGGGCGATCCAGCGTGACAGCGCCGGCATTGCCCAGGTGTTGCTGCTCGACAGCGAGGACCGGGTCAGCCAGCAAGCCGTGCAACTGGGCCAGGTGCAACAGGACCGCTGGATCGTCAGCGCCGGCCTCAAGCCCGGCGACCGCATTGTCATCGAAGGTCTGCAGCACGCCCGTCCCGGCGACAAAGTAGCCATCGACGCCACCCCTCTTCCGCACGCCCTGGTCACCGGGCAGTAGGCAGGACGCAGATTTTATGCCGCATTTCTTTATTGACCGCCCGGTGTTCGCCTGGGTGGTTGCGCTGTTCATCCTGTTGGCCGGTGCCCTGGCCATCCCGCAGTTGCCGGTGGCCCAGTACCCGGATGTGGCGCCGCCACAGATCGAGATCTACGCCGTGTATCCGGGTGCCTCGGCACAAACCGTCGACGAAAGTGTGGTCAGCCTGATCGAGGAAGAGCTCAACGGCGCCGACCATCTGCTGTATTTCGAATCCCAGAGCAGCCTCGGTTCGGCCACCATCAAGGCCACCTTCAAGCCAGGCACCAACCCGGAACTGGCCCAGGTCGATGTGCAGAACCGCCTGAAGGTGGTGGAGTCGCGCCTGCCGCAAGCGGTGATTCAGCAAGGCTTGTCGGTGGAGAAGGTGTCTTCCGGCTTCCTGCTGCTGATCACCCTGACCTCAAGTGACGGCAAGCTCGATGACGTGGCGCTCAGCGATTATCTGGCGCGCAACGTGATGAACGAGATCAAGCGCCTGGACGGGGTCGGCAAGGCTTCGTTGTACGGCGCCGAACGGGCGATGCGGATCTGGATCGACCCGCAGAAGCTGATCGGCTTCAATCTGACCCCGGCGGACGTCAACGCCGCGATCGTCGCGCAGAACGCCCAGGTGTCAGCGGGCAGCATCGGCGACTTGCCGACCCACAACAGCCAGGAAATCACCGCCACCGTGCTGGTCAAGGGGCAACTGTCGACGCCCGAAGAGTTCGCCGACATCGTGCTCAAGGCCAACCCGGACGGCTCCACCGTGCGCGTCGGCGATGTGGCGCGGGTCGAGATCGGCAGCCAGGAATACCAGTTCGCCACCCGCCTCAACGGCAAGCCCTCCACCGCGGTCGGTGTGCAACTGGCCCCCGGCGCCAATGCACTGAACACCGCCACCCTGGTGCGCGAGAAGATGGACGAACTGGCCCGCTACTTCCCGGCCGGCGTCGAATACAAGATTCCCTACGACACCTCGCCCTTCGTCAAAGTCTCGATCACCAAGGTGGTCTACACCCTGGGCGAGGCAATGCTGCTGGTGTTCGCGGTGATGTACCTGTTCCTGCAGAACATCCGCTACACGCTGATCCCGACGCTGGTGGTGCCGGTGGCGCTGATGGGCACCTTCGCCACCATGCTGGCGCTGGGTTTTTCGATCAACGTGCTGACCATGTTCGGCATGGTGCTGGCCATCGGTATCCTGGTGGACGATGCCATCGTGGTGGTGGAGAACGTCGAACGGATCATGGCCGAAGAGGGTCTGTCGCCCAAGGAAGCGACCCGCAAGGCCATGAGCCAGATCACCGGGGCGATCATCGGTATCACCCTGGTGCTGGTGGCGGTGTTTATCCCGATGGCGTTCATGCAGGGTTCGGTGGGGGTGATCTACCAGCAGTTCTCACTGTCGATGGCCACCTCGATCCTGTTCTCGGCGTTCCTCGCCCTGACCCTGACCCCGGCCCTCTGCGCGACCCTGCTCAAGCCGGTCGCCAAGGGCGAGCTGCATGCCCGGACGGGGTTCTTCGGCTGGTTCAACCGACGCTTCGAGCAGTTCACCGATCGGTATCAGGGTTGGGTGGCCTATGCGCTGAAACGCAGCGGCCGCTACCTGCTGATTTACGGTGTGTTGCTGGTGGCGCTCGGCGTACTGTTCAGTCGCCTGCCCTCCTCGTTCCTGCCCACCGAAGACCAGGGCTACACCATCACTGACATTCAACTGCCGCCGGGCGCCAGCAAGAACCGAACGGTGCAGGTGGTGCAACAGATCGAGGCGCACAACGCCACCGAAGCGGGGATCGGCGACAGTACGGTGATCCTCGGCTTCAGTTTCTCCGGCAGCGGGCAGAACGCAGCGCTGGCCTTCAGTACCCTGAAGGATTGGTCGCAGCGCGGCAGCGATGACTCGGCGGACTCGATTGCCGAGCGCGCCAACATTGCCTTCAGCCAGATCAAGGACGCGGTCGCTTACTCGGTGCTGCCGCCGCCGGTGGATGGGCTGGGCACTTCCAGCGGTTTCGAGTTCCGCCTGCAAGACCGTGGCGGCCTGGGGCACAGCGCGTTGATGCAAGCGCGCACGGCCTTGCTGGACGCCGCCGAAAAAAGCCCGATCCTGGCCAATGTGCGCGAAAGCGCCCTGGCCGAAGCGCCGCAGGTGCAACTGATCGTCGACCGCAAGCAGGCCAATGCCCTGGGCGTATCGTTTGCCGACATCGGTAGCGTATTGTCCACGGCGGTCGGCTCAAGCTACATCAACGACTTCCCCAACCAGGGACGGATGCAGCGGGTGGTGGTGCAGGCCGAGGGCGATCGTCGCAGCCAGGTCGAAGACCTGCTCAAGATCCATGTGCGCAACAGCAGTGGGAGTATGGTGCCGCTGTCGGCCTTCACCCGGGCCGATTGGACCCAGGGCCCGACCCAGTTGACCCGCTACAACGGCTACCCAGCCGTGAGCATTTCCGGTGAACCGAGCCCCGGCCACAGCACCGGCCAGGCCATGGCGGAGATCGAGCGCCTGGTGGCCCTGGGGCCTGCCGGGCTGGGCCAGGAATGGACCGGGCTGTCGTTGCAGGAACGCTTGTCGGGCAGTCAGGCACCGATCCTGCTGGGCCTGTCGTTGCTGATCGTGTTCCTCTGCCTGGCGGCGTTATATGAGAGCTGGTCGATCCCCACCTCGGTGCTGCTGGTGGTGCCCCTGGGGGTATTGGGGGCGGTACTGGCGGTGACCTTGCGCGGCATGCCCAACGACGTGTTCTTCAAGGTCGGCTTGATCACCATCATCGGCCTGTCGGCGAAGAACGCGATCCTGATCATCGAATTCGCCAAGAGCCTGTACGACGAAGGCCACGACCTGATCGATGCCACGCTGCAAGCTGCGCGCTTGCGCCTGCGGCCGATCATCATGACCTCCCTGGCGTTCATCCTCGGCGTGGTGCCCCTGGCCATTGCCACCGGCGCCAGCTCGGCGAGCCAGCAAGCGATTGGCACCGGGGTAATCGGCGGGATGATCACCGCAACGTTGGCGGTGGTGTTTGTGCCGGTGTTTTTTGTGGTGGTGATGAAACTGGTGCGCAAGCGTCACAAGGACATCTGAGCAACCTCACCTGTGGGGGCGGGTCGGGCGGTGCTCCGCTCGCTCTCCCACAGGGCTTCATCAGGCTCACCTTTATGGCCACAACGGGCTGCGCTGCGCTATGGTTCTTTCAAGTCCCATTGCAGTGAGCCCCCATGCCCCACCTCGTGCGCACCCACCCTCGCCTCACCTGTGCCAGCCTGATTGGCATCACGGCAGGTATTCTGGCTCCCGCCGACTCCTTCATCAGCAACATCCTCATTGGCTGGAATGCCGGCGTCTGGACCTACCTGGCCCTGATGCTGTGGCTCACTGTCCGCGCCAAGGCCGATGACGTCAAACGCATCGCCGAGGTCGAAGACGAAAATGCCGGGCTGGTGCTGCTCATCGTCTGCATTGCCGCGATTGCCAGCCTCGCCGCCATTACCTTCGAACTGGCGGGAATCGGCGACACGCATGCCACTCAAAAGCTCCTGCGCTACGGCTTTACCGGCCTGACCGTGATCGGCTCCTGGCTGCTGATCGGCACCATTTTCAGCGTGCACTACGCCCGCCTGTTCTACACCTGGGAAGGCAAGGAACCGCCGCTGCGCTTTGCCGAAGGCCTGCGAACCCCCGACTATTGGGACTTTCTGTACTTCTCCTTCACCATTGGCGTGGCCGTGCAAACCGCCGATGTCGGCGTGGCCAGCCGAGGTCTGCGCAAAATTGTCCTGGCCCAGTCGTTGATTGGTTTTGTATTCAACACCGCGATATTGGGGTTTTCGATCAATATCGCGGCGGGACTGTTTGGCTGAGCGATCAACCACGGATCGAAGCGGGATCCGAGAGCACACCATTGCGTATGGCACGCACCTCAAACAGGTGTTCAGTGCCGGGCGTCAAATTGTAGAGGCTGATAAACGTATCGCTCAGTTCACGGAGAAAGGTTCCATCCAGGAATACTTGGTACCCGGTGACACCACCACTTTGTACCGGTGGCCTCCAGGTCAGGTCACCCCGGCCCAGTTGACGGAACAATCTGAGTTCAGTCGGTGCGTTGCTCTCGGCGGATGTGGTTACCCAGATCACGGTTCCATCCGAGCGATTACCGGCAGCATCCAGGGCGATCACCGAAAAGCTGTAATTGGTGTTACTGCTCAACCCTGCAACCTGATAGCGAGTATCCCTGACCGTATCAAGCAGCCAACTGCCATTACGCAGCTCATACCCACTCACTCCGACATTGTCTTGCGAGGCGTTCCACTCAAGGACGACGGAGTTGTTGGTGATAGCGCTCGCCCTCAAGTTTCCAGGCGTGGAAGGGGCTGTCCAATCTGGGGTGGAGACCGTCAAGGGGTCGGAATCGGCATAGTTTCCATCGGGATCCCTCGCCCGCACCATGAAAATATAAGTCGTCATATCATTCAGATTGGCGACCGTATAACGAGTGCTATCAGTACTGCCCATCAGTTTCCCGTCACAGAAAACCTGATACTCAACGACCCCTCCATTGTCGACCGACGCCATCCACGCCAGGTTGACCCTCTTACTCGCCACACTTTCAGTGCGTAACTGCGTTGGCTTGCTCGGTGGCGTGCGATCCGGCACATACAGCCCTATGCGAGCCCGACTCGGGTTGGAGCGGATGTTGCCCGCCGCCTTGGCATAGAGATAAAAAAAGTACTCTTGATTAGGGTTCAATCCGTTGATGACACACGGTGGGCGGCTCACGGTAAGGGTCGCAAGCCCCTCGGCCATGACCTCATAACCCGAGGCGTTATAGGGGCAATACACACACTGAGTGTAGGGCTCATCCC
The DNA here is from genome assembly GCF_014236655.1 of Pseudomonas kielensis. GTDB lineage: Bacteria > Pseudomonadota > Gammaproteobacteria > Pseudomonadales > Pseudomonadaceae > Aquipseudomonas > Aquipseudomonas kielensis. The sequence goes on along the minus strand of NZ_JACMYG010000003.1, from coordinate 142,589 downwards.
ACGTCAGGCGCGCGGTTGTGGGGCTGGTTCGTTCTCCTTGTATTCCACCGGGACTGCAGATCATGATTGAAGCTCCTGTGCGCGTTAACCTTGTGTCGCACAGTGTCTGACCAAACCGACCTGTTGCGTACCTGACAGATCTGCCAGTTGCCTTTGTGCCCAACCCGTGATCCAGACGATGGCGCACGCGCTTGATCAACTTTTTTCGAAACCCGCATTTTCGCGCTTGACGACCCAAAGGCTTTTGGTGTCTCCTGAAACCGGTTTCAGCGAGGGCTAACCGACGCTGCTGCCGATAACTCCAATAATAAGGTCGTCGCCGTGAATAGTTTTTCTGCCGCCCAACGCAGCCGCGTGACCATGCTCGATGTCGCCGAACGCGCCGGGGTATCCAAGGCCAGCGTGTCACGCTTCATCGGCGAAGACCGCGCCTTGCTGTCCGATGCCATTGCCTTGCGCATCGAGCAGGCGATCGACGAGTTGGGTTACCGCCCGAACCAGATGGCCCGCGGCCTGAAACGCGGGCGCACCCGCCTGATCGGCATGCTGGTGGCCGATATCCGCAACCCCTATTCAATTGCCGTGATGCATGGCGTGGAAACCGCCTGCCGCCAGCACGGCTACAGCCTGGTGGTGTGCAACACCGATCGCGATGACGAGCAGGAAAGCCAGCACCTGGCAGCCTTGCGCTCGTACAACATCGAAGGCCTGATCGTGAACACCCTGGGTCACCACCCGGACCTGTTGCGCGAACTGCACCGCGAGATGCCGATGGTGCTGGTGGACCGCAAGGTCGAGTCATTGCACAGCGACTTGGTCGGCCTGGATAACCCGGCCGCCGTCCACACCGCCTTGAGCCATCTGCAGGACCAGGGCTACCGCGACGTGCTGTTGGTCAGCGAGCCCTATGACGGCACCAGTTCGCGGATCGAACGCGTTGCCAGCTTTGAGCAGCAAATCGGCCAGCGCCCGGCGCTGCGGGGGGCGGTGGTCGAGACCGGTGTCGAACTCAGTGGCCATCTGCAAGCCTTCCTCGACGCCCCGGCACCCGGGCCTAAAGCGTTGTTCTGTGCCAACGGCATTGCCGCCCTGGCGACCACTCGGGCGCTGCGTGAACTGGGTTGCGACTTGTTCGCCGACGTCGGCCTGATCGCCCTCGATGATCTGGACTGGTACCCGCTGGTGGGCAGCGGCATCACCGCCCTCGCCCAGCCGACCGAAGCCATTGGCGCCAGTGCGTTCGACTGCCTGCTCAAACGCTTGCGCGGCGACGACGGCCCCGTGCGGACCCTGGATTACCCGGCGCAGTTGGTTGTGCGCGGGTCGACGCAATTGTCCCGTTCACCACGATCCTCAGGCACCCGCCACTGATCCCTACAGGTGGCAGTTGCTACACAGGTGTGCAGATTTTTTTTGAACAAAAATGAAACCGGTTTCAGAGGTCAATAACAATGAGTAAATCACCTGTTTCCATCAGCTTGTCCAGCTACGGCGCCGATCTAGTTCGCCAGGTGGGCCAACTGGCATTTGTCGAGGTCCTGGCCAAGGCCGGCGCCCAGCGGATTGAGTGGCGCGAAGAATTGCTGACCAGCGAAGACCCGCGGGAACTGGCCCACGCCATTGAGCAACAGGGGCTTGAGGCGGTGTTTTCCTCGCCGCTGGAACTGTGGGTCGCCGGTCGCGCCCAGCCCAACCCGTTGCTGGCCGCCACCCTCAAACGCGCCGAGAGCTTCGGTGCCCGTTGGCTCAAGGTGTCCCTGGGCTACTTCACCGACACCAACGACCTGCACAGCCTGGCCGCGTGCCTGGCCGAGCACGCGGTGCAGTTGCTGGTGGAAAACGACCAGACCCTGCACGGCGGACGCATCGAGCCGTTCCAGCGTTTTTTCGCGCAGGTAGAGCAACACGTGTTGCCGGTGCGGATGACCTTCGATATCGGCAACTGGTCCTGGCAGGACCAGAGCGCCGCCACTGCTGCGCGCCTGCTGGGCCGGCATGTCGCCTACGTGCATTGCAAGGCGGTGACCCGCCGCGCCGACAGCAAGCTGGTGGCGATTGCGCCGGCCGCCGCCGACCTGCAGCAGTGGGAACAGTTGCTCACGCACATGGCACCGGGCATCTCCCGCGCCGCCGAATACCCGTTACAGGCCGATGACCTGCAGCAACTGACCACCGAGCACGTGGCCGTCCTCGCCCGCTTGGGTCAACCCGGCCCGGAGCACGCCCATGTCTGAAGTCGATATCCTATCGTTTGGCGAAACCATGGCGATGCTGGTCGCCGAGCAAACCGGCGACCTGGCGCAGGTCGCAAACTTTCACAAACGCATTGCCGGGGCCGACAGCAATGTCGCTATCGGCCTGTCGCGACTGGGCTTCAAGGTGGCCTGGCTGAGCCGGGTCGGCGCTGACTCCCTGGGGCGCTTTGTCCTCGACACGTTGCAAAGTGAAGGCCTGGACTGCTCCCAGGTCGACGTCGATCCGTTGCACCCGACCGGCTTTCAATTCAAGTCCCGCGAGGAAGCCGGCGCCGATCCCCAGGTGGAATACTTCCGCCGGGGTTCGGCCGCCAGTCACCTGTCGCCCCAGGCGATCCAGACGCCGTTGCTGCAAGCCCGGCACCTGCATGCCACCGGCATTCCGCCGGCACTGTCGGCGACCGCCCGCGAGCTGTCTCTGGAGCTGATGACGCAGATGCGCGCTGCCGGCCGCACCGTGTCGTTCGACCCCAATCTGCGCCCGGCGTTGTGGGCCAGCGAGCAGCAGATGATCACAGAGATCAACCGCCTGGCCGCCCTCGCCCACTGGGTGTTGCCGGGCCTGGGCGAAGGCCGCCTGCTGACCGGCTTCGACGACCCGGCGGACATTGCCGCGTTCTATCTGGATCAAGGCGCCCAGGTCGTGGCGATCAAGCTCGGCGCCCACGGTGCCTACTACCGCACGGCGCAGGACCAGGGCTTTGTCGCCGCCGTGCCGGTGGCGCAGGTGGTCGATACCGTCGGTGCCGGCGATGGTTTTGCGGTGGGCCTGATCAGCGCATTGCTGGAGTGCCACAGCGTCAGCGACGCGGTGCAACGGGCCAACTGGATTGGCAGCCGCGCCGTGCAGAGCCGTGGCGACATGGAGGGCCTGCCGACCCGGCTTGAGATGTCTGCTGAATTTGAGGCCGCCATCGCGAGCAAGCTCGCTCCCACTGGGGATTTGTGCCGGGCATAGAAACCCTGTGGGGCTAGCGCCCGTTTGCGGCCTGCTTACGATAAGGCCAACCCGATCACTGAAGATTCCGATACCTGCTGCGACAAAAACAACAAGCTCAGGAGCACTACCATGCAAACGCCAAAACTCGCCGCCCGCCGTTGGTGGTACATCATGCCCATTGTCTTTATCACCTATAGCCTGGCGTATCTGGACCGCGCCAACTATGGCTTCGCCGCCGCTTCCGGAATGGCCGCCGATCTGATGATCACCCCAGGCCTGTCGTCGTTGCTCGGTGCGCTGTTCTTCCTCGGGTACTTTTTCTTCCAGATCCCCGGCGCGATCTACGCACAGAAAAACAGCGTGAAGAAGCTGATCTTTGTCAGCCTGATCCTCTGGGGCAGCCTGGCGACCCTGACCGGGGTGGTCTCCAACGCCTACTGGCTGATCGTCATCCGCTTCATGCTCGGCGTCGTCGAAGCCGCGGTGATGCCGGCGATGCTGATCTATCTGTGTCATTGGTTCACCCGCGCCGAACGCTCGCGCGCCAATACCTTCCTGATCCTCGGCAACCCGGTGACCATGCTCTGGATGTCGGTGGTCTCCGGCTATCTGGTGCAGCATTACAGCTGGCGCTGGATGTTCATCATCGAAGGCTTGCCGGCGGTGCTCTGGGCCTTCATCTGGTGGCGCCTGGCCGACGATCGTCCGGCGCAGGCCAAATGGCTCAACGACCAGGAAAAACACCACCTGGAAAGCGCCCTGGCGGCCGAACAGGTCGGGATCAAGGCGGTGAAGAACTACGCCGAAGCCTTCCGCTCGCCGAAAGTCATCGTCCTGGCCTTGCAGTTTTTTTGCTGGAGCATCGGTGTCTACGGCTTCGTGTTGTGGCTGCCGTCGATCCTCAAGCAAGGCGCGCAGATGGACATGATCGAGGCCGGCTGGCTGTCGGCCCTGCCGTATCTGGCGGCCGTGATCGGCATGCTGCTGGTGTCCTGGGGCTCGGACAAACTGCAGAAACGTAAACGTTTTGTCTGGCCACCGTTGCTGATTGCCTCCGACAATTCTGGACCCTAATTAACCGTTAGCTTTGATTTTATCAATGTAATTCAATGCTTTAACCTTAGTAACTATTTTTAGGTTTTTCGAGCGTGTTCTACTGAACCCCGCAAATGGAATAATCTGGGCGCCACTGCGTTCAGCGCGATGGTCATGACATGTACCGATCTAGAGGTGATGGAGCACCCAGACACATACCCCCAAAATTTCTGCTTGAGCCAAAGGCAAAACCCGTTGCGCTCCCAATAGAGGATTTTCAACTCGACTGTGGTGGCGATGCGGATTACTACTCGGTGCCGTACCAGCTGGTGAAGCACCAGCTCGAAGTGCGCCTGACGGCGCAAACGGTGGAGTGCTTCCACGCCAACCAACGAGTGGCCAGCCATCTGCGCTCGCTGTACAAAGGCCGCCACACTACCCAAACCGAGCACATGCCCAAGAGCCACCGCGAACACGCCGAATGGACACCGCAACGGCTGATCGGCTGGGCGGAGCAAACCGGGCCGAACACTGCTGGTGTCATCGCCTACATCCTCGAACGCCGGATCCATCCGCGGGACGGCTTCCGTGCCTGTCTGGGCATCCTGCGCCTAGGAAAACACCATGGCGAAGATCGGCTGGAAGCTGCTTGCCAGCGCGCCCTGGCGCTGGGTGCGTGCAGTTACAAAAGCCTCGAATCGATCCTTCGCCAAGGTCTGGAGCGGCTGCCACTGGCCCAACAAAACCTGCCGCTGTTACCCGAAGAGCACATCAACCTGCGCGGCCCCGGCTACTACCACTGACCTGAAGGAGCACCAAAATGCTACCCAATCCAACCCTCGACAAACTACAAACCCTGCGACTGCACGGCATGATCAAAGCGTTGAGCGAGCAACACAGCACGCCGGATATCGCCAGCCTCGGCTTCGAGGAACGCCTGGGCCTGATGGTTGATCGCGAGCTGACCGAGCGTGAAAACACGCGCCTGAGCAGCCGCCTAAAAGCGGCCCGACTGCGTCATAACGCTTGCCTGGAAGACATCGATTACCGCAGCCCCCGTGGTCTGGACAAGTCACTGATCCTGCAACTGGGCAGCGGCCAGTGGTTACGGGACGGCCTGAACTTGATCATCGGCGGCCCCACTGGCGTAGGCAAAACCTGGCTCGCTTGCGCGCTGGCACACAAGGGGTTAAGCCGAGATAAAGGAAAATCAGGACATTTATTCCGTAAGCTGTTGATCTATAATGGTTTCACTGAAGGATAGGCGCAGACCTCGACCTATCCTCGCACGCCTGTCGCCTGGTCTCTGGAATTTTCAATTCCGACAAGTAGTTGCAGACCAAATGAGTTTTCCCTTATCTCGGCTTGACCCCATGTAGGCGAGCTTCAGTCTTATGCAAGACCATGTTGCGCTCTACGGCAAAGTCTGTGCACCAGGTAACGCATCAACCATTCGTTGGCCTGCCCATGTCTTTCTCCTGGTTCGACGGAATTACTTAAACGCGACCGGTTCGCCGTTGACGGCCCAGCTCACGCCGAAGCGGTCGGTCAGCATGCCGAAGGTCTTGGCCCAGAACGCGGGTGCCAGCGGCATCGTCACCTGGCCACCTTGCGACAGCACGTGGAAGGTGCTGTGGGCCTTGTCGATCGTGTCGTACTGAAGCGCGAGCATCACGCCCTTGACGCCTTCGTATGGCATGCCGGGCGGGGTGTCGCCGGCAAACAGCATCGCGCCACCGGGCAGCGCCAGGCAGCCGTGCATGATGCCATCCCCACTGGGTGCGCTGCCGCTATCACAGCCTTCGCCGGGGTTGGCGGACGCAGGCATGTCGGCGTAGCTCATCATGGTTTCGATCTTCGCGCCGAGCGCCTTTTCGTAGAATGCAAAGGCCTCGCGAGTGTTGCCGTTGAAGCTGAGGTAGGGAGTAAGGGTGGTGCTCATGGTGGGCTCCTGTTGCCAACGTGGATGGACTCGATGTGTCGGCATCATTTAGTCGAACGGCTTCGACGCCTTTCGACAGTCGCAACAAAAAATTTCTCAATCTCCAGACACCCACCAAGGACAATCAGGGCCAGTTGCTTCTGGCGGCAGATGAGTATCGAGAGCAATGGATAGTCGCACAGGCCTCTTTGGCGGCCTCCGTGAAGAGGGCTGTGAGCGATCGCACTCCATCGACAACCTATGATCGTCGACTCGAGGTGGAGAGAATCATAGAAGGAATTCCGGTAAAGCTTGCATTGCAGCAACGGACCAGTGCATCAGTCGATCATTCCTGGTGGACATTGAGTTGGCGGACAAAATATTCGTCGGATGGCTCGAATCGCCGTTTCTACCTGACAAAGAATGGTTGCTGGACAATTCCCGCGATGGTCGCTCTGAACATGATGGAAGAGATGGACGCCCTAGGGGGGATGAATGAGCAATACTTCGATCATCGCGGGAGGCCATATTTTGAAACCCTAGTTTCCAGCGAGATGCTTCCCGAGCAAAAAACAGAAGCTCTATCGAAGGTGACTGGACCAGACGAGGACTGGGGGGAAAATCCCTTTGTTGTGATCACTTACGATCCGAACAAAAACTGGAAGAAAGTCATGATCGTGAATACCGACATCGCTACCTGCTGACCTTCGCGGAGGTGCTTAACCCGCGGACCCTGGCCCTGCGCCTGACCGCGCTGACTCAATGGCACCGCTATCAGGGCTTTCCCGACCCAGCAGCCAGCGCCACCGTGCGTAAGACCTTGCGCGGTATTGAGCGAGTGAACGGGCGCCCTCGACAAAAAGCCAAGGCCCTGCTGCTGGAGGATCTCGAACTCATCGTGTCGCACTTGGACACGCTCGAAGGGCTCGCCGCGCTGCGTGACAGCGCGCTGCTACAGCTGGGGTACTTCGGCGCCTTCCGCCGCAGTGAGCTGGTCACGCTGGAGGTCCGCGATCTGCAGTGGGAACGGGAAGGTCTACGGATCACGCTCCCGCGCTCCAAAACCGATCAAGAGGGCGAGGGACTGGAGCGCGTGATCCCCTATGGCGACGGCCTCTGCTGTCCAACGAAGGTGTTACGGGGCTGGTTGGAAGCCGCTCAGATTGAGCAAGGACCATTGTTTCGACGCGTCAGTCGTTGGGGCGTGATCGGCGAGGTGGCGCTGCACGAGGGTAGCGTCAATACCATCCTGGCGACACGTGCCGAAGCCGCGGGACTGTTGTATGTGCCACAGATGAGCAGCCACAGCCTGCGCCGAGGCTTGGCCACCAGCGCTTACCGTGCCGGGGCGGACTTTCTGGAAATCAAGCGCCAGGGTGGGTGGCGGCACGATGACACCGTACATGGCTATATCGAGGAGGCTAGAGCCTTCGAAGACAATGCCGCCGGCTCGTTGTTACGGCGAAAACCATTAATGTAGTCCTCGGTTACGTGGTTTACATGCATCCACGAAACCTAGCAGAAGGGGCCGAATATTGTGTTTTATTTGCATGAAATAAAGCTATAAAATCATAACCTTGTGACTCAAATGTCCTAATTTTCCTTTATCTCGGCATGACCTCCGCAACGCGCCATGCCTGGCGCACCAAAAAAAGGCATCACCAAAAATTGGCGATGCCCGCATGCTCAAATGAGCGAGTCGTGATAAGCCGCATTACCTCAACGATAGGAGACCAATCAAATCGTCTGTACGGCGATGCACTGATGGCACCTGTAAGCCAATCAGACGGTAAGAAGCGACTTGCCATCCATCTCTGACGGAATAGGCAAACTCAGCATCTGCAACAAAGTTGGAGCGATATCGCACAGCCGGCCGTTTTTCAGTCCCAAACGATCAGGCTGCTCACTGACCAGAATCAGGGGAACAGGATTCAAGGTGTGAGCCGTGTGTGCCTGACCAGACTTGACGTCGAGCATTTGTTCGACGTTGCCGTGGTCGGCAGTAATCAGACATTCGCCTCCTGCTGCGAGCGTCGCTTCGACCACTCGGCGCAGACAGTCATCCAGTACTTCTACGGCCTTTACTGCGGCGTCAAAAGAGCCGGTGTGGCCCACCATGTCACCATTGGCGTAGTTGCAAACGATAAGGTCGAATGTGCCGCCGGCGATGGCGTTGACCAGATGATCCGTCAGCAGCGGTGCACTCATCTCAGGCTGGAGATCGTAGGAAGCCACATCAGGCGAAGGAATCAGGATTCGCTCTTCACCGGCAAAAGGCTGCTCTCGGCCACCGTTGAAGAAGAACGTGACGTGGGCATACTTCTCGGTTTCGGCAATACGTAATTGCTTCTTCCCAAGATTCGCCAGGTGTTCGCCCAAGCTGTTGCTGATCGCCTCTGGAGCGAACGCACAGGGGCAGTCCAGCTCTTCGGAATACCGGGTCAACGTCAGCAGTCGATCCTTGGGCAACACAAAAGGCCGCTCAAACGCGTCGAAGTCAGGTTTGATCAATGCCTGGGTCAATTCTCGCGCCCGATCGGGGCGGAAGTTCATGAAGATCATCGCGTCATCAGGGCCGACACTGACAGGTTGCCCAATCGTTGTCGGCTTGACGAACTCGTCCGACTCCCCGCGCTCGTAAGCTGCTGACAAAGCCTCAGAAGCGGTTGCCGCTTGATGTTCAGCATCCCCTGAAACAATCAGGCGGTACGCCGATTCAATCCGAGGCCAGCGGTTATCGCGGTCCATTGCATAGTAACGACCGACCAACGAGACGATCCGTCCAGCGCCCAGGCGAGCGAACTCAATCTCCAAGGCATCAAGCGATGCCTGCGCACTCTTGGGCGGAGTATCCCGACCATCCAGGAAGCCATGCACATAGATTTTTTCGACACCCTGCTCAACCAGGCAACCGCATGCCGCGACAATCTGATCGATGTGGCCATGAACACCGCCAGGAGAAAGCAGACCCATGACGTGCACAGCACCCTCGCGCGTCTTTATTCCCTGGATCAATTCCAGCAACGCGGGGTTGCGGGAGAACTCGCCATCGGCGAGCGCTTTATCAACCCGGGTCAGGCTTTGATAAACCACCCGGCCCGCTCCCAGGTTCATATGCCCAACTTCGGAGTTCCCCATCTGGCCTTGAGGAAGCCCAACCGCCAAACCTGATGTTTCGATTTGGCTGTTCGCAAAACGCGCAAGCAACGCATCGAATGTAGGTGTCCTGGCCGCTGCAAAAGCGTTCGACTCAGTCGCCTGACGAATGCCGACACCGTCGAGAATAATCAAAGAGCGCGTAGTCATCGTGCCCCCTAAAAGATGTAGTCGGTGGTCAAGAAGCTCGACTCACGATGACGGATGATGTCGCTGACCAGATCCTTGTTGCTCTCCTGGAACTTGGTGGCGACCAGTGTCCGGATGGAAAACACCCGCAACGCGTCATCGACCGAGAGCGTGCCTTCGGCAGAGTTTTTGCGGCCGTTGAAGGGAAAGCTGTCCGGACCACGCTGGCATTGCGCGTTGATGTTGATGCGCCCTACCTGGTTGGCGAACGCATCGACCAGACGCCCCACTTCTGCGGAGTTCGTGCCGAAAATGCTCAGTTGTTGGCCGAAATCGGAGTCGAGGACGTAGTTGATGACTGTTTCCAGATCGCGGTAAACCACCACTGGTACGACGGGTCCGAATTGCTCTTCGTGGTACACCCGCATTTCGCTAGTCACCGGGTACAGCAACGCCGGGTAGAAGAAGGTTTCGCAGACTTCCCCGCCTCCGGCATTGACCACTTGGGCGCCTTTGCTGACAGCATCGGCCACAAGTCCGGTAAGGAAATCAGTCTTGCCAGGCTCCGGCAGCGGAGTTAAGGCCACTCCCGCTTCCCAAGGCATGCCCGGTTTCAGCTGGGCAAGCTTCGACTGAAACTTATCCAGAAAGGCGTCAACTACGTTTTCATGAACAAAGAGAATTTTCAGCGCCGTGCAACGTTGCCCATTAAACGACAGAGAACCGGTCACGGCCTCTGAAACGGCGTTATCCAGATCAACATCAGGCAGGACGATGCCGGGATTCTTGGCATCCAGACCGAGGGCTGCACGCAGGCGATGTGGCTTGGGGTGCAGCTTTTTCAGATCACTGGCCGCCTTGTTGGTGCCGATGAATGCGAAGACATCGATCTTGCCACTGGCCATCAAAGCGCTGACGGTTTCCCGGCCGCTGCCGTAGATGATGTTGATAACCCCTGCCGGGAAGCTGTCGCGGAACGCTTCCAGCAATGGCCTGATCAGCAACACACCGAACTTGGCGGGTTTGAACACCACGGTGTTGCCCATGATCAACGCCGGGATCAACGTGGTGAACGTCTCGTTTAGCGGGTAGTTGTAAGGCCCCATGCACAGGGTCACGCCCAGAGGCACGCGGCGGATTTGTCCCAGCGTGTCCTGCTCCAGCTCGAAACGGCTGGAACGACGATCCAGTTCCTTGAGGGCATTGATGGTGTCGACAATGTAGTCGCAGGTGCGATCGAACTCTTTCTCTGAGTCCTTGAGGTTCTTGCCGATCTCCCACATCAACAACTTCACCACGGCTTCCCGTTGTTCGCGCATACGCTTGAGGAAAACCTCGACGTGGCGAATACGTTCGACCACACGCAGGGTGGGCCAGGTGCCCTGACCACGGTCATAGGCCTGCACCGCCGCATCCAATGCCGTCATCGCGGTTTGCGCATCCAGTAGCGGAGTACTGCCCAGAATCACGGCCTCGTGTCCCGATTCTTTTTTCAGGCACACAGGGCTACGGACCGGCGCTAATGGGCCGTCCCACAACCGCAGTTCCCCATTGACCAGATACTCTCGCTGCTCAATGGCCGGTCCTGGACGGAAAGCCGCAGGGATTTCGTCAGCGCTTGGGAACAGTGCTTCAAGTCGATTATTCAAAGTCATTTTTCATCCCTCTGTGCAGGTGCTCGCGCGGCCCGAAAGAAACGATCGGACACGCAGCGCCTGCACATTCAAAAGAATTCAGATCGCGATAGAGTCGGTGATCGGCCCGGTTTGAGCCGCCCAGCAAATGGCAGCGAAAGACATCGCATCCAGAGACGCTCCGCCGATCAAGCCGCCATCGATATCGGGTTGATTGAACAATTGTTCTGCGTTGTCGGCCTTCACACTGCCACCGTACAAAATCCGGCAATCGGCGGCCGCTGCGCGATCTTGGTCAGCCAAATATTGGCGGATGTGTCGATGCACCGCTTGCGCCTGCTCGGGCGTCGCCGTTTCGCCAGTACCAATGGCCCAGACCGGCTCGTAGGCAATCACGCCTTTAACCAGATCCTGAATGCCAACAGCCTTCAGTACCGCATTCAGCTGATTGGTGACGACCACTTCCGTTTCGCCGCTCTGACGCTGAGCGAGTGTTTCGCCCACACACAACACCGGAATGAGCCCGGCACGCAGCGCCGTAGCAAATTTCTTTGCCACGAGATCATCGTCCTCGGCATAAAGTGCACGGCGCTCCGAATGCCCGACCAACACAAAGCGACAGCCGATATCGTGGAGCATCGAAGCGCTGACCTCACCGGTATGAGCGCCTGAGAGCTGGGCGCTGAGATTCTGCGCACCCAGTGCAACATCTGAATCATCAAGCAAATCGGCTACGGTCGTCAGGTAGGGATACGGCGGGCAAAGCGCAACTTCAACGCTTTCAAAGCGTGAAATCACCGGCAGCAAACTAAGCAGCAACGACGCGTTTTCAGCACTGCTGCCATTCATTTTCCAGTTGCCGATCACCAGTTGTTTTTTGTTCGAAGAGGTCTGCATGATTCAGGCTTTCCTGTTCACAAGCGCGGCCGTGTTGTAAGGCGCCCGCTCCTGCAAGGCCTCTTCGATGCGCAACAAGCGGTTGTATTTACCGACGCGATCCGACCGGCTGAGGGAGCCTGTCTTGATCTGTCCCGCGCAAGTGGCGACGGCGAGGTCGGCGATGGTGGTGTCCTCGGTCTCACCCGAACGATGGGAGATGACGGCGGTGTAACCGGCATCTTGCGCCATGCGAATGGCGTCCAGCGTTTCGCTGAGCGTGCCGATCTGGTTGAACTTGATCAGGATCGAATTACCGATCCCTTTCTGAATGCCCTCACGCAGTATCTTGGTGTTGGTCACGAACAAGTCGTCACCCACCAATTGCACGTGACCCAGCTTTTGGGTCAGGCCTGCCCAGCCGTCCCAGTCACTTTCGTCCATCCCGTCTTCAATGGAGATAATCGGGTACTTGTCGCACAGCATCGCCAGGTAATCGGCAAAGCCTGCCGAATTGAACGACTGGCCTTCACCGGCGAGCACATATTGACCGCCCTCGTAGAACTCGGATGCCGCGCAATCGAGTGCCAGGGTAATGTCCTTGCCCAGCTCATAACCCGCTCGACTCACCGCTTCCTTGATAACAACCAGTGCTTCTTCGTTGGAGGCCAGCGAAGGCGCGAACCCACCCTCATCCCCCACCGCCGTGCTCAAGCCACGCTCCGACAAAACCTTCTTCAAGGAATGGAACACCTCGGCGCCCATGCGCAGGCCTTCACGGAACGACGATGCGCCGACGGGCTGGATCATGAATTCCTGGATGTCGATGTTGTTATCGGCATGCTCACCCCCGTTGATGATGTTCATCATGGGAACCGGCATGCTGAACTGGCCAGGCGAGCCGTACAGCGCCGCCAAGTGTTCATACAAAGGAATGTTCTGAACCTTGGCCGCCGCTTTGGCGGTCGCCAGTGACACGGCGAGAATCGCATTGGCCCCCAGGATGCTCTTACTCTCGGTGCAATCCAGCGCAATCATGACGTTGTCGATTTCGCGCTGGTTCAAAGCATCCAGTCCGATCAGGCACTCGCGGATCGGGTTGTTCACGTTCTCGACCGCTCGCATAACGCCTTTGCCCATGTAGCGCGCTGCGTTGTCCCGCAATTCAAGCGCTTCGCGTGACCCCGTCGAAGCACCAGAGGGCACGCTGGCGGTAGCACTGACGCCATTGGCGAGTGTCACCACGGCTTCAACCGTCGGGTTGCCTCGCGAGTCGAGGATTTCCCGAGCGCTGATGTGTTGAATCTGGCTGGTCTTGTTAAGCATGGTTTTCCCCCTTCGGATGGTTCGGAGCTTGCGTGCCGTCGCTCGGCGACTTCAGTAATTCCTGCTGCTCCGCGTACTGCTCACGAAAATCGAAATCTCTTGGCCACGATTCACGATCATGGTTATTCGTTGCGTCGTGATCTGCTGAATGGGTCTTACTCATCAGTCCTTCCTCACTCAGCGAATGGCTTCACCGACGCACACGACTCGAAGGGAGTTCGTGCCACCTTGGGCGTTGGCGTAGTCGCCTTTGGTAATCAGCACGTGATCGCCAGCCTTGACGACGCCACGCCGGGTCAGCTCCGCAACGGCCTTCTCGTTCACCAACTCAGGGTCGAAATCATCGCTGTCGAACGGAATGGTGGTGACACCACGGAACAGCGTGACCCGGTTCTGAGTAGCCAGATTGCGAGAGAATGCAAAAATGGGCAGGTGCGAGCGAATGCGCGACATCAAACGAGGGGTATCGCCGCTCTCCGTCATGCAGATGATGGCTTTGACGCCATGCAGATGGTTGGCTGCATACATCGCTGACATCGCGATGGATTCGTCGATCTTGTGGAACACTTGATCGACACGGTGCTTGGAGCGATGGGATTGAGGGTGTTTTTCCGCACCGATAATGATCCGGTGCATGGCCTCAACCGTCTCGATCGGATAGGCACCGGCCGCGGTTTCAGCGGAGAGCATCACCGCATCGGTACCATCCAGCACCGCATTGGCCACGTCGAACACTTCAGCACGGGTCGGCATAGATTGAGTGATCATCGACTCCATCATCTGCGTCGCCGTGATTACCACGCGATTCAGTGTGCGAGCACGGTCAATAATCAGCTTTTGCACGGCCACCAATTCTGCATCGCCAATCTCAACGCCCAGATCGCCACGAGCGACCATTACACCTTCCGATGCTTCAATGATCGCGTCCAGAATACGTAGATCGTTGACGGTTTCTGCGCGCTCGATCTTCGCGATCAAGCCTGCCTGCCCTCCAGCTTCATGCAGCAACCGACGCGCCAATTCCATATCCGAAGCATCGCGTGGGAACGACACAGCCAGGTAGTCCACCTGCATTTCTGCGGCAGTCTTGATATCGGCGAAGTCCTTCTCGGTCAGTGCCGACGCAGACAATCCCCCACCTTTGCGGTTGATCCCTTTGTTGTTCGAAAGCGGCCCGCTGACCAGGACTTCGCAGATCAATCGCGTCGCCTCGACCTTCAGGACCCTAAGCTCGATTCGCCCATCATCAAGCAGCAAAATGTCGTACGGACGGCTATCGGTGATCAGCGCTTCGTAGTCAATACCGACTCGCTGCTGGTCCCCTGCATTCTTGTCCAGGGAAGCGTCGAGAACGAACTGCTGACCCTTTTCCAGGATCACCTTTCCTTGCGCGAATCGCGCAATTCGAATTTTCGGACCTTGCAAATCAGCCAACACCGCCACGAAGCGGCCATGCTTGGCAGCCAGCTCACGGACCAACCTCGCCCGGGCAATGTGATCCTCCGCCTTGCCGTGAGAAAAATTCAGACGCACGACATCCACGCCTGCTTTGACCAACCCCTCGATGGCTTCGAATGATTCGGTTGCTGGCCCCAATGTAGCCACAATTTTTGTTCTGCGTTGCATGACAGTCACCACTTCAAATACGTTCGTATGAATAGCGCCCCGTATAAATCCGAAGCCCTGCTTCGCTAACCCATGCGCGAATTGTTCGAGCCCGGCACGCCGAAGCCGGCCGGGATGCTCGAAGGTCGGTCATGATTCGCGGTAGAAAGCCCCTGAATCGTAGAGTTCAGGGGCTTTGCTTTAACCGGACTCCCGATCAGGCCGTTTCGATCTTGCTGCGGTTCTGCTCGACCTTATTCAGGTAGTCCTTGAGGTTTTCCTGTTCCGCCGGTGTGATAAACAAACCGAGCTTGCTGCGGCGCCACAGAATGTCGTGCGCGGTGGTGGCCCACTCTTCACTGCACAGGTAATCGACTTCACGGGTGTAGAGCCCGCCGCCGATGTGTTCGCCCAGATCGCTCAGGTTCTGCACGCCTTCCAGCATGCGCCAGGTGCGGCTGCCATAAGTGGTGGCCCAACGGCTTGCGATTTCGCTTGGCATCCAGTCGAACTTGTCGCAAATCAGCGAGCTCAATGCCTGCGGGGTGGTCATGTCTTCGCCGCCGGGCAGAGTCGATTGCGCGGTCCAGCTCGGCTTGATGCCTTTAAAGAACGGCGCCAGTTGCGCCAGGGCCGATTCGGCCAGTTTGCGATAAGTCGTCAGCTTGCCCCCGAACACCGACAACAATGGCGCCTCTGCCGCACTGCCGGACAGGGCCAGGGTGTAGTCGCGAGTCACGGCCGAAGGGTTGTCGGATTCGTCATTGCACAGTGGGCGAACGCCAGAGTAGCTGTGCAGGATGTCCTCGCGGCTCAGTCGCTTCTTGAAGTGCGCGTTGACCACCTTGAGCAGGTAATCGGTTTCGCCTTCGGTGATCGTCACTTTGGCCGGGTCGCCGGTGTATTCGCGGTCGGTGGTACCGATCAGGGTGAAGTGGTTCAGATACGGAATAGCGAACACGATGCGCTGGTCTTCGTTCTGCAGAATGAAAGCATTCGGCGCGTCGTAGAGTTTCGGCACGATCAGGTGGCTGCCCTGGATCAGGCGGATGCCATACGGTGATTCCAACATCAGGTCATCGCGAATGAACTTGGCGACCCAGGGGCCGGCCGCATTCACTAGCGCCTTGGCGCGAATCGAAAACAGGTTGCCGTCAGCGCGTTCCAGGTGCAGGTGCCACAAACCGTTGCTGCGCCGGGCGCTGACGCAGCGGGTTTGGGTGTGAACATGAGCGCCTTTCTCGCGGGCGGCCATGGCATTCAATACGACGAGGCGAGCGTCATCGACCCAGCAATCGGAATATTCGAAGCCTTTGGTGATTTCGCTTTTCAGCGGGCTGTCCGGACCGAACTTCAGGCTTTTCGAACCTTCAAGTTTTTCCCGTTTGCCCAGGTGGTCATAAAGGAACAGACCGGCGCGGATCATCCATGCAGGTCGCAGGTGCGGGCGGTGTGGCAACACGAAGCGCATCTGCTTGACGATGTGCGGCGCCTTGGCCAGCAGCACCTCGCGCTCGGCCAGGGCTTCTCGAACCAGGCGGAATTCGTAATGTTCGAGGTAGCGCAGGCCGCCGTGGATCAGTTTGCTGCTGGCCGACGACGTGTGGCTGGCCAGGTCGTCCTTTTCGCAAAGGAACACCGAAAGACCGCGACCGGCGGCATCCGCTGCGATCCCCACGCCATTGATCCCACCACCGATGACGGCGATATCGTAGACCTCAGCGAGAGGGGGCGTAGGCAAGGTAGAAGTGAGCATCGGCAGGCCTCAGGGCTTTGTTGTGCATTTGAATTCGAACATTAATGTTCATTTTCGAAAATTGCAACCGAAATTGACGCCCGCGACCACTTAACTTCGATTGAAAATACTCATCGAAGGGCCGCTAAAGGAACATTTTCGAACATTTAGATGTGCGGGGGGGGGATTTGTAGTGCGGGCTTAACCGCCCTTGGGGTTAAACAACCTCGAGGCGAATCTTGTGTTGACTCAGTAGCTGCGCCAGCGCCGGCACTGGCGGCTGATCGGTGACCAGGCAATCGATCAGGCTGATCGGTCCCAGTCGAACCATGGCGTTACGACCAAATTTACTGGAGTCGGCCGCCAGTATTACTTGTCGGGCATTGGCGATGATTGCCTGGGATACCCGCACTTCCTGATAGTCGAAATCCAGCAGGCTGCCGTCTTCGTCGATCCCGCTGATACCGACCAGGGCGAAGTCGACCTTGAACTGGTTGATGAAATCGACGCTGGCCTGGCCGACGACACCGCTGTCGCGGCGCACATTGCCGCCAGCGAGCAGGACTTCGAAATCATCCTTGGCGCTGAGGATCGAGGCGACGTGCAGGTTGTTGGTGATCACCTTGAGCTGGGTGTGATTGAGCAGCGCCCGGGCGATGGATTCGGTGGTGGTGCCGATGTTGATGAACAGCGAGGCGTGATCGGGAATCTGGGCGGCGATAGCTTCGGCGATGCGTTGTTTCTCATCGCGCATTTGATCGGCACGCATGGCGTAGGCAGTGTTTTCTACGCTTGAATCGTAAGCAGCGCCGCCGTGATAGCGACGCAACAAATTTACTTCCGCCAATTGATTGATATCGCGGCGGATGGTCTGCGGTGTAACGACGAACAGCTGAGCCATTTCCTCGATGCTGACGTAACCGCGTTCGCGGACCAGCTCGAGGATTTGCTGCTGACGGGGAGGCAGATTCATGGGGCTTCCTTTGGGCTGCCGTGCAAAATTTGCCCATGATGCCGCAGGAATCCACTCCCTGCCAGTTACATACGGATACGAGTCAGTGCTCTGGCTTACTTAGCCTCTTCGTGCGGTTCCCAATCGCGGGTGCGGCTCACGGCTTTTAGCCAGCCGGCGTAGAGTTTTTCCTTCTCTGCTTCGGCCAAGTGAGGTTCGAATTCGCGCTCGATCACGGCTTTGCCACGCAGTTCGTCCAGGCTGCCCCAGAAGCCACAGGCCAGACCTGCCAGATAGGCAGCGCCCAGGGCAGTGGTTTCACGCATTTGTGGGCGTTCGACGTGAGTGCCGAGAATGTCCGCCTGGAATTGCATCAAGAAGTTGTTCGCGACTGCACCGCCGTCGACGCGCAGGGCTTTGAGGCGTTCGCCCGAATCCTGTTGCATGGCGTCGAGCACGTCGCGGGTCTGGTAGGCAATCGATTCCAGGGCCGCGCGAATGATGTGATCCACGCGTACGCCACGGGTCAGGCCGAACAGCGCACCACGGGCATACGGGTCCCAGTACGGTGCGCCTAGACCGGTGAAGGCCGGGACCAGGTACACGCCGTTGCTGTCTTTGACCTTGCCGGCAAAGTATTCGGTGTCGTGAGCGTCGTTGATGATTTTCAGCTCGTCACGCAGCCACTGCACGGTGGAACCGCCGTTGAACACCGCGCCTTCCAGCGCGTAAGCGACTTCGCCGCGTGGGCCACACGCGATGGTGGTGAGCATGCCGTGCTTGGATTTCACGGCCTTGTCGCCGGTGTTCATCAGCAAGAAGCAGCCGGTGCCGTAGGTGTTTTTCGCCTGGCCTGGCTCGACGCACATCTGACCGAACAGAGCAGCCTGTTGGTCGCCGGCAATGCCGCCGATGGCGATACCGCTTTTGGTATGGCCGTAGATTTCCGAGGACGACTTTACCTCTGGCAGCATTTCCCGCGGGATATCCAGTATCTCAAGCATCTTCGCATCCCACTCCAGGGTGTGGATGTTGAAGAGCATGGTCCGCGAAGCGTTGGTGTAGTCGGTAACGTGGATCTTGCCGCCGGTAAATTTCCAGATCAGCCAGCTGTCGATGGTGCCGAACAGCAACTCGCCGTTGCGGGCGCGTTCGCGGCTACCTTCGACGTTGTCGAGAATCCACTTCAGCTTGGTGCCGGAGAAGTACGGGTCGGTAACCAGGCCCGTGGTTTCGCGGATGTACTGTTCATGGCCATCGCGTTTGAGCTGCTGGCAGATCTCGGTGCTACGTCGGCACTGCCAGACGATTGCGTTGTAGATCGGGCGGCCGGTGGTCTTGTCCCAGACTACGGTGGTTTCGCGTTGGTTGGTGATGCCGATGGCGGCAACCTGATCGTGATGCAGGCCGGCTTGAGCCAGGGCCTCGACCATCACCGCACTTTGGGTGGCGAAGATTTCCATCGGGTCGTGTTCGACCCAACCGGCTTGCGGGTAATGCTGGGCGAATTCGCGCTGAGCGGTACAGACCACATTGGCGTCGCGGTCGAAAATGATCGCCCGGGAGCTGGTCGTACCCTGATCGAGGGCAATGATGTAGTTCTTATTCTGAATGTCGGTCATGTCGATTGCCTTGGACGAAATAAGGGGGGGTGGGGGCGCGAGATCAGGGTTGGGCAGGATTTCGCGCCGCCGCTTTCAAGAAACTTTTACTTTGCCGTCAATGGCGTGTTCTGCAGGCGTGTTCTGCATCCTTTGTAGCAGGTATGACGCTGGGTAGATGGCGGGCAATCAGCCCGCGATAGGCGGCAGCGCCGAGGCAGGCACCGATGATCGGTGCAAAAATCGGAATCAGGAAGTACGGAATATCGCGCCCGCCGGTAAAAGATATTTCACCCCAGCCGGCGAAGAAGGTCATCAATTTAGGACCGAAATCGCGCGCCGGGTTCATCGCAAAACCGGTCAGCGGGCCCATCGAGCTGCCGATCACGGCAATCAGCAGACCGATCAGCAACGGCGCCAGTGGGCCCTTTGGTAGACCATTGTTGTCGTCGGTCAGGGACATGATCACGCCCATTAGAATGGCGGTGATGATCACTTCAACCAGAAATGCTTGGCCCGTCGACAAGGCAGGGTTCGGGAAGGTCGAGAACACCGAGGCCAGTTCCAGGCTGGCTTGTGTGCCGCGAACCATATGGTGCGTTTGTTCGAAATCGAAGAACAGGTTGCTGTAAAGCGTGTAAACCAACAACGCTGCGCAGAAGGCGCCAGCGACCTGGGAGAAGATGTAGAACGGTAGTTTGCGCTTTTCAAAGTCGGCAAAAATGCACAGCGCAATACTGACTGCCGGATTGAGGTGGGCGCCGGAAACACCGGCGGTCAGGTAGATCGCCATGCTCACGCCGATCCCCCAGATGATGCTGATTTCCCAAAGGCCAAAGCTGGCACCCGCGACCTTGAGCGCGGCAACACAGCCCGTACCAAAGAAGATCAGTAAAGCAGTACCCAGGAACTCGGCCATGCATTGGCTCGAGAGCGAAGGTTGTTGTAATGCAGTCGTCATTGAAAACCTCGTTTTTTGTTGTTGTCGGGCGCTTTTTCATCAGGGTCAAAGCGCGATTTTCACTGAAGCAAGATCCCCTTCGATCTCGAGCTTGCTGCCGAGTGTTGCAGTGGAACATTCGCAAAATGTTCACATTCGAAAAATACAGACATTGAACACTGGTGTCAAAGGTCGAAAGTGAATAAAAACCCAATTCAACTATTAGTCATTAGTCACATGAATCATCGTTCTTGCTTAATCAGCGCCTCTCTCTGACGAGCGGCAACAAGCGCTGGTAGCCCTTTGGAAATTGGCCAAATAGAGCCTTGTGTCGATCAATGACCTAGAATCCAGCACACCATTTTTCTTCAGCCGCCAAGCCAAGAGCTACCATTACACCCGCATTGGATTTGTTGAAAAAAGTTCGTTACGAACATCGTGCGCGCAGTTACGAACATTATCCCAAGGCAGCGTCTTATGGGCTGGAGCCCGCGGAGAACTTCGGATTGGACCTACGCAAGTGTTCAAGGCATTGCTGGGCGGCTACTGAGAAGTTCGAGTTGCCGGTAGCCGTGGTGCCGGTCGTTTGGCACTGACGGCAGGCGAAGTTTCCCACCGCAACCAGAACATTGTGATTCGGGCTGATGGACGTGAATTTCGCGAGGCAGGTGTTCAGGTAATGGCTTGCGCCGAGAGATAGGGCGAGGTGGCGGTTCGGTTGGCGGCGTCAGTTCCGTCTGGCTGACTTGCAACTCTTCAAGACTCAGTTGGAGCTGATCGATCATCGCGTCCAGTTGCTCGGAGCTGCGACCAAACTGCATACGACGCAGCTTGGCGATCATCATTTTCAAACGCTCAATCTCTGCCCGCTGGGCAGAGACCAGAGCCTTCAAGGCTTGAAGATCGTTAGGCAGGGAGTCGGTCGCGAGAGTCATGACCGAATGTTACTTGGGATTTTTTCAGCGTGGCAAGTCAGACCGCGAGGACGGGTGCTGTACGAATTGGCCTGCGCCAATCAATGCCTTCCAACAGCATCGACAACTGCGCAGCCGTCAGCGACACGCTGCCGCTGGTTGCTTGCGGCCAGACGAAGCGTCCTTGTTCCAACCGTTTGCAAAACAGACACAACCCGTCGCCGTCCCACCACAGCAATTTGATCCGGTCACCGCGCCGTCCGCGAAAGGCGAAAATCTGACCGGAGAACGGATCGGCTTTAAGCTGAGTCTGCACCAGTGCGGCTAAACCGTCGAAGCCACGGCGCATGTCCGTGACACCGGCGGCGATCCAGATGCGGGCTCCAGCGGGAGGAGAAATCATCGCAATAACTGCTGCAAGATGAGTTGCAGGGTCTGCGGGTCAGGCGTGCCAGTGATGCGCAGCTTACGGGCTGCCCATGCCCGAAGGTTCTGAAGCTAACCAGTATCTTTTTTTCGACTTGGTTGAGACTGTCGGCAGAAATCGGCGTATTCGTGCCGGTGAGCACGAAGAGAATGTCTACACCGTGATTCGTGATGGCTGCGAGATAATCAGCTTTAGGCATGCGTTTGCCACTTTCGTATTTGCCTTCAGCGTTTGCCTCCACACCACCTAATTGACCAAACGCACGTTGCGAAAGACGTAAGCGCTCCCTTTCGCTTCGTAATCGACAGCCAATTCAATCCATATGAATACTCAAACAAGTAAGCTCTATTCGTTAGGGTTGTAAATTGATTCAGCCTGAACCAATTTTAACCAGTATGAATGATTTTGAACCATGTCACGCTTGGAGCAGCGCCGCGTAAAGGGCAAACGTCCGAGCATCATGACGACCACCCAACAAGGTAAATCCGACCAAGAGTTTCATTCTTGAGAGATTGCGTTACCCCCGCCACATCAATTGAAGGCTTCAGCTAGCAGGCGAATATGAAGTCTGCGTTAATTTGAGAAAAGTCGCATTAATTTCAGAAACCTTATTGAACCATTGGCTCATTTGTCACTCTGAGACCACCGCAAAACTGTCGATGTTTCTCGCTCAGTCACGCAAGCGGCTGAACACGTAGTCGTGATCTTTTTGCGGGGTATGGCAGGCAAAGCAGGCGGTCGTCGCCTTGGCACGCACGACGCGATTGGCTGAGTCACCGCTGCCGAAGCCTTCGAACCCCCAGCCCCCCGTCGCACTGAACTGCTTCGCATCCTTGTGCATGACGCCCACAACCTTGCGCGCTCCTTCGGTCACAGCATTGTCGGCCCGCTTCGCGTCCAGCAAATCGAACACGATGACCGCGCCATCCGGAAACTTACCTGATCGGTAACCTTCCATCGCTTGCTTATTGGCATACAGGTGATGGATGCCGCCGAAGGCTTCGTAAAGCGGATGTCCCTGGTCAATGACCATACTCTTGACGTGGTGCCAGTCGCGGTAGCCGGTCGGGTACGGCACTTCCGCATCTGTCGCCAGGACAGGGTTGACGAGGGTTGCCAGTGTCAGTGCAGCGAGTAAGCGCTTCATGGTTGCCTCAGTACTTCAGTCCGCGAGCGCGGCACCGAAGTTGATGTGAATGATTGGTGGTCGATACCAGCGCAGGTGCCGACTTCACGCTAAACCCCTCCGCCTGGGCGATGCGTCCTTGCTGATCACCGAGAAGCGTCACTGCAACCTGATTGCGCGCCGGGTCGAGAGCGCTGGAGTACTGCTGTTCTACAGACACTACATCGGAGAGCTGTTGTAAAAAACAGAGCCTTGCTCATGTCCGACTCCTCTATCGCTGGCTTTAGAGCATCGCCACGATGCATTACTGGAATTAGAGCTTGCTACCTCTATCTCGTCAAATTATGCATCGAGGAACACTGGTGTTGAGGGGACCTGCTGCTCAATGGGTTGCCGACCGATACGTTGCCAGATCACATTCCCACTGAACAGCAGTCGCATCACTTGCACACAATCGCCCTTAGCGTTGGGATCAGGAAGGTGTGTTGGACGGACGGTTATGGGCACACTTCTTGAAACGATTCGTCTGCGGCATGTTGTTTGGCTGACACTCCCCAGTGATTTTTTTGTAAGTCCTTCCCTTCTGGCAGATTCCGTCCGACGGACAGAACATACTTGGAGGGAGTATCAGAGCATTTTCGTAGCACATTTAGAGAGCGAGAGCTTACGGAATTACAACTTGCCCGAGGGTAGATCTACTACCTTGGGGTCGCTCTGCTTTGCCTTTAGAACACGGGTCTCGGCTATCAATACCTCGTTAATCGAGGCGAGGTTGGCAATCTTCACGCGTAGCTCCTCATTCTCTTGGCGGAGCATTCGATTTTTCTCGCGTTCAGCCAAGAGATCCTGGTGTTTCACATCCCGCTGAGCACGACTCGAACGTCCCTGAGCTTCACGGATCGCTTCGGCGATATTTGGGTAGTGATTGTGGATCAGCGCCGTCGAAACACCGGCCTCACGCGCCACCGCGGCGATGGTGACCTTGGATTCTCCGGTGTGCGTCCGACCACGCTGGATGCGCGCGAGCGCGAGTTGCAAATCCCGCTCGCGGGCGTCCGAGGGCTTGCGTTTGATCGTCATACTACGTTCGCCTCCGGGTCGTATCCAAGCTGCATAAGCACGTCACGACAGCGATCCAAATCACGCAATACGCGCTGTCGACCACCGTCACCAATATCGTTGCAATCCAACAACCCCTTCAAGTTGCCATAAAGACGCTGGTAGATACCAACATGGGCACCTCCAATCACGGCGTTGTTGCAGTCGCCGCAGCGCGTTCGCTCCATGGTGTTGCCGACGCAACGATCATCGGCGGCGGTACACCAGGCATGACCATTACTTCGAATCGCGGTGCTCTCAGCAATCGAGGTCACCATCGAGGCGTGGTTCTTGAAGATCGCGAGGTTCGCCGAATCGCGCTGCCAATGCTTGATCGATCGACCGTAGCCGCCAGTCAGTGGTGTGTCCCCCAGCCAAGTACCGACGACCTCGGACTTGATGTCTTCGAGTTCTGACTGGATGTCTTCGTACAGTTCGATATCGAGATGCTGCCCCCAATCTTGATCCATGGCGTAGCCCAAGGTCATGTCCATGGACCAGTGCGCGAAATGCTCACGCAGGTAACGCAGGTCGCCAAACTGGCTATGCGCTGCGTAGTTGGCGAATTTACGGCGAAATTGATGGCTGGCTAAGATCCAGATCAGACCACAGCTCTTCGCGAACGCTTTGAGGCACATGTTCCATGCCGAACCCGAGAGGGTACGAACTTGATTACGCTTCGTGGCAGCCACCCCGAGAAAGAGAGCCTGCTGATGCTTCTGCGCCGTGGCGATTTGCGGATCACTCGAGTTAAGCATTCTTCGCTCGGCGATCTCAGCGTCGATCATCGCCTGGTACGGCTCGGCCCAACGCTCCATTAGGCGCAACACGTGCACAGCAATTTCTGGAATCATCCAGTCGTGCACGCCGGTATCGGTTTTTTCCGATGTGGAGCGCAGCCAGTGGAAGACCGTGCCTTCATCGTCTTCCGTACGGTGGTGCGCGCCAGATTTTACGTTGGCCAACTCATGATTCCGGCAACCGGAGGTGCTGGCCAGAACGATATAGGAGGCAGTTCTCAAATCTTTAATCGCTTGGTTGAATGTCTCAAGCCCGCCTTCCCACCCAAGAGCCGTCAGCTGGCGAACCTTATGCTCCTGAACTGATCTGATCACCTGTCCCTTGCGCGCTACTGCGACGCTATCGAGGGCGTCGCGCAGATCGAGCAGACGCTCACCGCGCTGAACCTGTTCATAGGCCTTCTCGAACAAAGTACAAAACACCTCATCTGGTATCAACGGCGTTTTGCCGGCCTCACTGTTGAGGGAGGCTCTACCGGCCAGGGCTCTCGCCGATGTATCAGGCCAGGGATGTCTTGGGATTGGGTCGTTGGTGTACTGACTGAGTTCATGAAGCGCCTCGACTGACATAAAACGACGTTCAAGGGCCGCCGGAGACAGCGCCTGCCCCCGATTGCGACGCGTCTGTCGGATCTCCTTGCACTCGGCGACGTAATTTGCACAGATCATGGGCGTTACAGCGCCGAAGTGACCGAGCTTAAGCGCGCTTAGATACCGTAGAAAGGGCAATACATTTTCAAAAACATTGCGCAAAGTACTTGCCACGGGACGCTTCTGCCCTGCGCGACCGCGCCGTAGGTAGCGGTACAAGAGGGACTTCATCACCGTTACAAACGCAGCGGGTACTCGATTGAAGTCCAAATTCCTCATGTTGTCCGGTACATTGCTAGTCAACCCTTCGAGCTGCCAAATGTTGTCGCGATAGCGACTGAGGATGACCCAGTGGCCATCAACATGGATGGCGCTGACAATGAGTGCTTCGCGGTCGCCCTCGGGCAACTCACGTATATCCCCTGGTTGTAGTTCGATGCTTGCCCAAGGCAACATGGCCACATTGCTTTTGCTCATGCAAACATCTCCAGACTTTCCACTACATCGGACGACCAAAACGGGTGCGGATCGCGGCGAGCCTGCTCGCGAGCAGCTTCAACGACGGCCGATTTGAAGGTTCCACGCCGCAGCCCTTCAGCCACGATATAGTCGTCAATCAATCGAGGAATATGCGCGTATTCCTGCGCCCAACGCCGCTTGTTCATGCGGGTACGCTCCGCAAACACACGGAAGTAAAAACTAAATAGCCGGTGCAAATCGTCTCCCGTGACCGCGTAATGTTTGCATCGCAGACAGTTGAGGAATGAGAAGCACGCTTCCCCCTCACGTTTTGGTGCATATTGGCCGTTCACCGGATCACCACAGCGCCCCATTGGGGTAGTTTTGTAAGTAGCGCCAATGGTCCGGCTGAGCAGTTCCTGAACCATTATCTCGCCCATAAACTGCCAGTTGCGCCTCGCGTCTGCGCTAGGTGCCAAGTAATTTCGTCCGGCCACCTGTGGTGTGTTACCAAGCGCGATGGCCGTGGTCATCAGGTCACCCGCGAGCAATTCGAATATTCGGTTGGCAAACGTTTTACGTAGTCGAGAGATGTTGATGCGCAGCGGCCGACCATCCGTATCGACGAGTCCATAATCAGTCACCAATTTTTTGGCCGCTAGTTTCAACGCTGAATCCGTCAGGACAATGACCGTGCCGACGCCTGGACCACGGTGCACGCGATACAGCCAAACGCAATCCTTGATGTCGTTCGGAGCCTCCGCACGCAGCGTTTCACTGTGAGCAAGGACACGGCGGATCAGGCGTTCAATGTTGGTTTTGATGGTTGGGGTCGACTCCAGACGACGCTCAGTGGCGCTCTCTGCGCGCAGAGCCACTTTACTGCTGCTGTGTCCGCGACGTTTCCAGAGGACCAAAAAGACACTGTTGTCTTTGGGGTGAGCGCGCAGGCAATCGTGCCCCATCTCCAGCAGCGGCGTGGCGTTACGCCCGGTGTGCAGCGCAACGGTCAACAAGGCATAAGCCAGTAGCTCACCTGTCACAACGGCGTCTTCATTCCAGATTGGCAGGGTCGCCTGTTTTAATGCTGAGGTGAACGCTTGTCGCTGACGTTTCGGTAGTGGCGTTTCCCCCTTACTCTTGCCACTGTTTGGGAACGGGTTTCGCGGAAACGTCGCATCGTCCCCTGTGGTGACCAACGAAATTATCCCTCTGCGGCCCAACGCGTGAAGGACGCACTTCATACCGGTGTAGTGAGTACTCTGGCTAAGCGTGGTAATGCCCAATCCAGCAAGGTAGCCAAGAAAATCGTCAATCAATGCGCGATCGATGGCGTTCAGGGTCAACTCACGGCTGAGCGCGGTTGCACGCAAAATCATGAAGTTAAGGAAGTGGCGTAAACCGCCTTTACAGAAGCTTGCTACGGTACTCGCTTCGACCCCAGTGTCCTGCTGGGCCAGAAAGCGTTCAGTCTGTCGCTGACAGGCATACGTGATTGAATCGATACCCACGCCGTACCAGAAAGCGAAGTCGATGCCTCGGGAACGCGTGGCATTCCTTCCGAAATTGACCTTTGTGTGGACAGGTGGAATCACTTCGGGCAGAACAATGACAGACCCGTTCGCGTCGTGACTATGCTCGACTTGCGGGATATTGAGGTCGGTCTTTAAGAAGACCTTGCGCTTCCCCATTAAACAGCTCCCAAGTCGTCAGACAGTTCATCGTCGTAAGCCAGCACCGCGTTGTCGGCCAGTTCGTTGACCAAGTGCAGGTACACCATCGTCGTCTGGATCGAACTATGACCGAGCTGCCGCTGCACAAACACGAGCGGTTCCAGGCTGCTGCCATTGCGCTGAAGGGCGACCAGAGTATGGGTCGCGTAGGTGTGGCGAAGCATGTGCGTATGAACCTTGATATCCGCACGCTTGCCAATTTCTCGGACAATGCGTTCGATGCGTTTACCATCATCGGCGTAGGGCTCACCGAACTGATTCAAGAACAGCGATTTGTGTTGAGTACGACTCAGTGAAGCCCGCTCACCACGAACCTGCACTACATACCGGTACAGATCCGCGAGAAAGCGTCGACTGATATAGATGTCACGCGGCTTGCTTCCCTTCGTTCGCATTCCGTGACCATCGTGTGGATCAAGGCGAATCCGGATGTTGCGCTCGTGCCTACCGGCTTTGTCCGGATCGAAGACATACGCCAACGGAAAAGAGGCGATTTCCGCTCGCCGCAGGCCAGTCTGAAGTCCAAGTCGAATCATCATTCGGTGATGCGGATTTTCCGCCTTCTCCAGCAACTCCTTAATCTCATCCATGCTGAGGAACTTCGGCAGCACCCGATGCTGACGCGGCATGACGTCGTTCACCATTGCCTTTCCGCCGCTGGCATCGATGTGTGCAAGAAAGCCGGGAGCCCGCTTGATCTTCCGCTCCTCATAACCAAACGGCAGTCTGCTCACCCATTCCTGCTGCTGGGCATACTCATAAAACTTGCAGATATAGTGGAGTCGTTGCCGGGTTGTTGATCGGGCCAACTGACACTCCACCAGGCAGTAGTCCCGGTAACCGGCAACGACACTCTTGGCCTCGCCACGATCTACGTCTCGCCAGTCGAGCTCATGTGCCTGAAGGAAACTGAAAAAGTCGTAAAGAGCACGCCCCGTGCTTGGCCAAGATTTCCGCGACCCAATGGCTCCCCGCAATAGAAAGTGGCGCATGAATTCATTGGCAGGAACGCAACTGTCCATCGTGTCCCAAAGCAAGATCGGAAAGCCTGGATACGGGCGACCGCCAATCACCAAGAGTTCAGTAGCCCACACAAGCTCCATCAACCGCCCCCCCAACCTATGATCTAAACCAATGCTTCTATGGTTGCTTTCTAAATTACTGTTTATAAAGTACTTACCTTCTAACTTTTATCAAGCCCCAGAAGATTGCGTTCTACGGCTCCTATGCCCTGGGCGCCGAACACTTCTGGTGGTCCTACACCTTGCTGGTGATTGCCGGCGCGTGCATGTACGCCCCCTACGGACCGTTCTTCGCGATCATTCCGGAAATCCTCCCGGCCAACGTCGCCGGTGGCGCAATGGCGCTGATCAATAGCATGGGCGCCCTCGGTTCGTTCGGCGGTTCCTACCTGGTGGGCTACCTGAACAGTGCTACCGGTTCGCCCGGTGCGTCCTTTTTGCTGATGAGCGTGTCGCTGCTGCTGGCGGTGCTGCTGACGCTCTGTCTCAAGCCCGGCGCCAGTGACCGCCAAGCCCCCAAGGCGAGCCCGCAACCGCTGGCGAGCGCACACTCTTGAATCGAATTGAAGGTGAACGGATGAACAAGCACGTCGTGCTCTACAAGAAACTGTCTCCCGCGCTGATGGCGCGCCTGCAAGCGCAGGTTGAGGTGACGCTGATCGAACGCCTGGACAACGATGGCCTGATGCGCCTGCGCGATGCCTTGCCCGGCGCCCATGGCCTGTTGGGCGCGAGTCTGCGCCTGGATGCCGGGCTGCTTGACCTGGCGCCCAAGCTTGAGGCCGTCGCCAGTGTCTCGGTGGGTGTCGACAACTACGACATCGATTACCTGACCCGGCGCCGGATCCTGCTCAGCAACACCCCGGACGTGTTGACCGAGACCACCGCCGACACCGGTTTCGCACTGATCCTGGCCACGGCGCGGCGCGTGGTGGAACTTGCCAGCCTGGTGCGTGCGGGCGGCTGGACCGGCAATATCGGCCCGGCCCACTTTGGCAGCGACGTACACGGCAAGACCCTGGGCATCATCGGCATGGGCCGCATCGGCGAGGCGCTGGCCCAGCGCGGGCATTTCGGCTTTGGCATGCCGATCCTCTACCACAGCAACAGCGCGAAACCTGCCGTGGAGAAACGCTTCGATGCGCAGTACCGCAGCCTGCCCGAGTTGTTGCAACAAGCGGACTTCGTTTGCCTGACCTTGCCCCTGACCGCCGCCACCGAAGGCTTGATTGGCGCGAAGGAGTTTGCCCTGATGCGCCCGGACAGCATCTTCATCAATATTTCCCGGGGCAAGGTGGTGAATGAACCGGCACTGATCCAGGCCCTGCAACAGCGGCAGATCCGCGCGGCCGGGCTGGATGTTTTCGAACGTGAACCGCTGCCCGCGAACTCACCCCTGCTGCAACTGGATAACCTGGTGGCGACCCCGCATATCGGCTCGGCAACCCATGAAACTCGCGAAGCCATGGCGCGCTGCGCGGTCGACAATCTGCTCGCGGCGTTGGCTGGGCAGCGGCCGGCGAATCTGGTCAACGGGGACGCGTGGCAGCGGTAAAAACGCGATAGACGGTAGATCTGAAACTAAAGCCTTGCCAATAACAGGAAAACCTCTACATGAGCAGGTGAAACGCCCGACAGAAACCACTCCATTCGCTGCATTAATGTGCTCCACCTGTTAGTTCTTACAGGTTTCAAGGCGCTGTTTCCGCGATATAACGGAGCTGAACCTACAGCGCCTTACGAGGCGTCTGTCAGCCGGACGCAAGGACCACGCCCATTTTAGGAAGGATCCATCGCGCCCACTCCAGTAATTGATAAATGGGAGTGCCTGTCATGAACCATTCAACTGCGACGACCAAGCGTACCCGTGACCGCCAACCTCACCGGGAGAAGCCACCTAGCGTTGAAGGGCCTGCAATCACATTGACCCAGCGTGAAAAGGAGGTGCTGGGCTGGACTGCCAGAGGCAAGTCGTCGTGGGAAATAGGAGTGATTGTCAATTGCACTGAATCGGGCGTGAATTATCACTTAGACAACATCCGTCGAAAATTCGACGTTAAATCGCGCTGGATCGCTGTGTTCAAGGCCCTCGAGCAAGGTTTGATTCAACTGAATTGAACCTGCGGCCTGCGGTGTCCGGCGTGCTATTGGTCCCTGTCGAGACACCGCATGAACCCTGCGCAACCGCTGTTCTCTGCTGCTCCCCTACTGTGGGGCGACACACCTGAAACACCTGTCCTTGGCATGCCGGGCAGGACTCGCATTATCCTTGCCGACGATCACCCGGTGGTGCTGATGGGCGCAGAAATGGCCCTGTGTCCGCCGTTCAGCCAGGATTTCGCGATCGTCGCCCAGGCCCAAAGCGCCGAGGAGTTGGTCGAGCACCTGGAGCAAAAGCCCTGTGACATCCTGATCACTGACTACGCGATGCCCTACGGCGAATTTCCCGATGGTCTGGCGTTGATCGGCTACATCAGACGTCACTTCGGCCATGTCCGCTTGATTGTGATGACCATGCTCAGCCATCCCTGCCTGTTGCAGGCGTTGCTCAACCTGGACGTCTGCGCACTGTTCGACAAACGCAGTGCCTTGCCTGAGCTCAAGCGTGCAACAGAAAGCGTGCTACACGGTCGTCGTTATCTGTGCCCGACCTTTGCGCGCATTCTGCACGCCCAGACGCTGCTGTCCGCCGGCGCGGATAAACCCTCGGCCAGTCTTTCCGAACGAGAACTTGAAGTGGTGCGGATGTTTGTCCAGGGTCTGTCTGGCCGCCAGATCGCCCTGCAGCTCAACCGCAGCGAAAAAACCATCAGTCGGCAGAAACGCACCGCCATGGACAAGTTGGGACTTGAGCATGACGGTGGCCTGGTGGAGTTTGCACGGGTCAGTGGACTCCATGTATAGCGCGGTCATGAAGGTGTTTGCACATCCCCCGTCTGGTGCTCGGCGAGTACCACTCCCGCCGCGCGTACGAACGTGCTGCCGTCTGCCCCCTGAATTCGGTTCGCCAGTTCGCCATCTCGATAAAAACGTCGCTCCGCTCCTTCAGGGCCATCCTTGCCGACGAGGGTGTCCAAAGGGTCGTAATCAAGGTTGCTCCCAGGTTCACCTGACAAGCCGCTGATGCGGGTCAAGCGGCCCAGGGCGTCGTATTCCAGGACACGCTGCTCCTCGTCGTGGATCAAATGCCCATCGGCGTCATACTCGAGCAGAATCTCGGCGGGGTAAGGTGCTCCCGCGTTGTTCTCGACGCGGGTCAACTGCGCGGGGTCCAGAGGGTTCTCGAAACGGTAGAGCGCGCGATTGAGCTGCCCATCCGTCGCAGTCGTCAACACCTGGGTCAGGTTGTCCAGGACATCGAACCTGAACACCTGCCGCGCGATCGCCTTACCGTAGGGATCGACAGGGGGCTGGCTACCCTCACAGGTATAGAGCGTGAGACGCCCCCGCAGGTCGTAGCCATACGTCTCGTCACGCAGCACAGCGTCGCCCTGCTTCAAGGTTCGTCGCTCCACCAGGTCGGCAGCGTTATAGACCTGGGTCAATTGTTGCTCGATGCCATTGAGGTCGAAGGTGCGCTGGATCTCTCGACCCAAATCATCGTACTCAAGCGCAATGATCACCTGCTGCCCACTGGCACTGTCACGGGTCGTGATGGTTGCCGTCTGCCCCAACTCGTCATAACTGAAGTCCGAGTGAGTGCTGCCCAGTTGCGTCGACTCCAGGCGCCCAGCAACGTCATAGTCATAGCTCTGCACCTGCTGCAGCACATCGGTGTAACTCAAGAGCTGGCCCAGGCGGCTGTAGTCGTAGTGCATGGCATGGGATTCACCCGGTTGATTGCGCTGCTCGCTCTTGAGCTCACCCGTGGAGAAGTATTGGCGACTGATACCCAGCGCCTGCTCCTGACAACTGACCAGCCGGGCGTTTTGTTTGTCGTAGACATAGTCGGCCGTGACCTGCCCGGGCAACTGTCGACGCATTGGCTCTTCACTGAGCTGCGGATTGTACTGGTAGTGGATCCGTTGCTGGCTCGCCGTCGTGACGGTGTCCGGCTGCATCATGCCGGGCAGGTAACTGAAGACCTGCCTGCGGCCTCCGGTGGTCGAGGCCTTCATGCGGCCAAGCCCGTCAAACTCCTGCCTGCCGAGGACGACATCGTTGACACTGATTTCAGTCGGCAAGTCTTCGGCGCTGTGCAACGCGTAGCGACGTTGGACCACGGCCCCGTCTGGCAACGTGTTACGAATCATCCGACCAAAGCTGTCGTAGGCGTATTCGGTCCTGCCGGACCGGGCATCGATTTCCAGCACGGTCTGGCCAAGGCCATCGTAGCCGTACTCATGCAAGCTGATCGCGCCACCGGCGGTATCGAAGCGCTCGATGTGCGCCGGCTTTTCAAACAGATTGACATAGGTCACGGTCATCCCGGCCCGCTTCGCCGCAACGCCCGATCCCTGCCGCCAACTCCGCTGGATCGGTCCTTTCCAGTCAACCGCCCCAATCGGGTCGGTCTGTTCATGGAGCTGCACACCATCCGGGCCGGTGACGCAGCACTGCATACCCCAGGCGTCGTAATCGAACGTGCGAGTCAGGGGGACTTGCTCCTCGCCCCGCCAGTCGAACTGGGTTTCCTCGATCAGGTTCTGCAGCGCGTCGTATCGCGCTGACCAGGTTGTGCGGTATTCATCGGCGCGGGTGAGACTGTCGGCGTTCTGCCGTTGCTCGTTGATCGGTCGATTCAGGCCATCGAAATAGGTGCGGGTAGTGACATTCTTGACATCCGTGACCTGTTGCTGGGCTTGCTGTCCATCCAGCGAGGTCAGGTAGTAGGTATAGGCCCGCGTGGCTTTGAACTCATCATCATCCGGCGATACGGTTTCACTGGTCACCCGTTGCAGTTCGTCATACGTACTGCGGATTTTCACGCCGTTGTCGTCGTAACTGAGCAATGGCTGGCCGTGGACCAGCGAGTCCTCACGGGTGGTCACCTTGCGCACAGGTTCGGCGCCATGGTCGAAACCGGTCAGGGTTTCAATAGTTTCCAGTACCGTCTCACCTGCCAATACGCTGTCGAGAGTGCGGTAGGCATATTCAGTGGTGCTGGTCAGACCATTGAGCATCGTGCGCTGACTGGCTGGACGACCATGCAGGAACACCGCACCGGGTTGATCGTGATACGCGTACAGCGTCCGTTGCAGCTCGACTTCGTTGCTGCCCTGCAGTTGCTGCAGGGTCTCGCTTTCACTGCTCAGCCAAGGCGCCTGGCCGCTGCCGGTCAACGCGGGGAGCGCCAGGTAGCGCAAGCGCATGCGTAATGTCGGGGCGCCTGGCTGTTCGAGCGACGAAGGGAAAACCGTGCTGTCCTTGCGGTTGCGGACAAATCCTTGCGGATCGGCCGGGCAACCGTCGCTGGCTTCTTTCGGGTAGTAGGTGTGAACCGTGCGCACGCCGTTGGGTTCGACCTGCTCAAGCTGATTGCCATGGACATCGAACGCGCTGAGGGTGACCTCTTCGCGGAACCTGCTGGCATCATTGTCCATTCGCCAACTGCTGGAGGTTTGCCGGGGCAACTGGAACTGCGCAGGCTGCTGGGCAAAGGGTTTGTCTTCGGCGTAATACAGGGTCGCCTGCAACTGGACGCAATGGTCCTGAGTGATCTTTTCTTCGGTAAGCAGATGAAAGCGGTTGAAGGTGCGATCGACCTGGCGAACGACCGCGCTACCCACCCGCTCAGCAGCGTGACTGCTGTACACATAGGTGTGCGGAACGTTGTACAGCGGGTCCATTCCGTCTTCCCAACTGACCGTCTCCCGGTTGCCCAGAAAGTTGTTTACCGAATAGGTGTACACGACTTCCATCATCGGTTGCCCGAAGCCGGGATACGTGCGGTGGCGCGTCACCCGGGGCAGGTTGGGTCGTGTCACGCCGTTCGGATAGGGGTGCCCATCGTCCTGGTACTCAATGGTTTCACGGCCACCGGCGGGCGTCTTGACCTCGTGCAGACAAAGGATGCCACGGATCGGGTCGTTGCCATAGTCGAAACGCCAGGAGGGTTTTTCCTGGGTCGGCAGGACAATCTTCGTCACCCAGCCTTTGCCGTTCAATTCCATTTCATAGCGCGCCAGCGGGGTTCCGCCAGGGCCGTCGAAGGGGCGCAGCAGCAGTTCGACCTGCGAGTCGTTGGGGCGATTGATCCGCAACAACTCGCCCTGGGCATCTCTGACCGACTGCAAGCGCTGGCCGCCTCTGAAGCTGGCGTAAGTCAAGTGGATGCTGTGACCACTGGGGGCGTAGATCTGGCTGGGCAACGCCACTCGGTCCTCGCCGCTGCCGCCAAGCGTGAGCACTTCGATCAATCCGGACTTGTGCACCACGCGGTAGGTACCGTCCTGATTGTTGTAGAAATGGAAGCTGTCGAGTTTCTTTTCCCTGATCGCCGGCTCAGTGCCACTGCCGGTAACTTTGAATGTTTCCCCGGTACTGAGCGATAGAATACTGTTGTGTGCGGTGAACTGGCTCAGATTGAGGTTCCAACCAAAACCATAACCGGAGTCAATGATATTGATGGGATTAAAACTCAACTTGAACATAAAGTCCGGGCCGCATAGCCAGTTGCTTTTTATTTCGGGAAAGTCGAGGGACAGCGTGTATTGCCCGGTACGCGGGTCGACGCCGCCTTGCAAGTAACTCATGAAGGCAAACGCCTGGGAATGCACCGCACTGGATGTGGTCATGTTCCATACCCTTTTACATAGATGACGGAATCCACCGCAGGCACCACCGAGTGCGCGCCTGCGACTTCGAGAAGGCCTGTTATTGCGGCAACAACACCAGTCGGTTGCGACTGTCTGCAGTACTCGGGGGCGCGAAGCCGATTTGCAACCGATGGCGATTACCGTCCTCATCCAGCAACACAAAGATGACCGCTGGATCCAGGAGTTTTCGATAAAGCCGGTAGACATCTCCCCCCGCCATGCCGTCATACCAGAACTTCATGTCATGGGTGCGATGCAAACTGATCAGCAACTGACCCGGAGAAGGCTTGGAACCACCCTCAAAGGCGCCGCTCAAGACCTTGCCGGTTTCCTTGAACAAATTTCTCAAGTACAGATCGAATGACAAACCTTCGGGGGCAGGTGAATCACTGTTGACACCGTTCGCCGGGTTAAACGCATAACAGGTGTAGCTGAAGAAGGTTTCATCCAGCAGTTCACTTTCCCATTGAATCGTCGAGATGTTCTTTTCGATATGCAGGGTCGAGAATCTCACCGGGTAAGAGCCAAGCCGCCGATAGCTCAGGCGCCAGTAGTCCGTTGACCAGAGGTAGTAACTAAACACATCCCGATTCGGATTGCTCGGATCGTTCGGCTCATCATGACCGTTGGGATCCTGAGCGACACGCTCACGGTCAAGCTGGTACTCCGCCTCCGACGGTGCAGCGGAAAACACACCGCGCACCGACACCTCGCCAGCCGCCACCCCCCCCGAACTAAAGGTCGCCCCATTGCCTTGAAATCGGGCAAAAAACGTTTGATTGCCTTCAACAGCCATGTGGATGTAGAGCTCGCGATAGCGCGTGCCATTGTTGTCTGGCTTGGGCAGCACCACCGCTGGGGCCTGTTGCGCCATGGTGGGAAAATAGCGGAAACGGTTCCTCTGCTTGTTTGCTGCCCACTTCAACGGGCTGTTGTGCTCGATGCCTTCCTCGCCAAGCGTTATGAACGGCACCTCCGCGCCCGTCAGTTTGTGGACCAGTTTCAATGTCGCCAGGTCCGCATCACTGACCGGAACGTAATGATCGCGGCCATCGATTCTCACCGGCTTCGTCTCGATCTTCACGACCACGGGTACTTGCTGGCGACCGTTGGCATAACAGCGGTTATCGTCACCATTGATTGAAACATCGAAGTTTTGCAACTCGCTCCAACGCAACTCAGGTTCCGCCCGTTCGGTGAGCTGGATGATGCTGAAACCGCGACGCCGGATGGGCCCGACACCATCGTATTGAATGTCACACCTGACCACGCTGATCCGTGAAGCGCCGAACGCCGGCGGGGTGAAAACGCCATCTTCGTTGACTTCCCCTTCACCGATGACGCTCCATTGGCAATCTTCCTTCTGATAGTCCTCGGCCCGCAGGTAAACCAATTCGGACTGGCTGATCTCCGAGACATAGGGCGGATCCACCTGCAGCGTCTGCGCCGACGCCACCACGACAATCGTCGCTTCGATCGACTCGTTACTGCTTCTGTCCTGTACGGTGAGCCTGACCAGTTGCAGCGGTTCAGCCTGCGTCACCGGCGGGGTATACAACGCCCGATTATTATCAATCCGGGTCAGCGTGCCCTGCGTCGGCAACAGCGTAGGCCAGATCAACTCCCCCCCCGTCACGGTGGTGACGCGCAGCGGAATCTTGTCAACCGTGCTGCCCACCCCACTGGTACATACCCGGGGCGATATACTCATGTTTTCGTAGACCCCCAGCACCATGGCGGAGCGCGTTTGCTGGCGTCCGTCCTGGGTGTAAGACGCAGTCACCAGCACCGGCTGGCGCTCCTTGCCCAACCGCGAGGCCGCTGGCGAGGTGTACAGGCCGCCGTTGGCGGTAATCGTGCCGACCGCCAGCGGACTGATCAGGTTACTCACACTCCAACTGGCCCTGACCACGCTGCCGTCACTCTTGCGCGCGGTGAACTGCTGGACCTTGCTGCCCTTCATATTGACGAAAGCTGGCTCGACCGCCACGTGCTCGGTTGCGGCCTTGACGTTCCCCAGGATCAGCATGTCCGCAGGACGATGCCGACCGCCCGGCGTCTCGACAAAGATGTTTTCACCGGGAAACAGCAGATTCTTCAGCACGTCCAGTTGCGTTTCGTCGACCAACTCCAGCCACTGTTGATTCAACACCAGGGCTGCGCTGTACAGCGGTTGATTCGCCCCATTGGTGTCGTCCGGAATCAGGTAGGGGAAATTACTGCCATCGGTGGGCAAGCCCTGGCCATTCTCATCCCTGGCCTTCAGACGAATGAAGACCAGTACCGCACCATCAGCCGAATCGCCGGAACCAGGGGCTTTTTGCGTGCGGATATAAAAGCCTGTGGGGCTGAGGGGGTTATAGCCGCTGAAATCAAACAGCCCCAACTCGAACATGCGGCGGTCATCCGGCTGGGCCGCAAGGAAGCCCTGGATGAACTCGGCAATTTTATTCTGTACCCCGGGCAGCTCACCCAGATTGCATTTAAGGTTGGGGTCGCTGGCCAGATCGAGGGTCACCCGCCCGCGTTTATCGACCTCGCCCTCGATGTGGCCCAATTCGATTTGCATCTCGATCCTGTAGCCCATGTCCTCGGTAATGCTGAAGCTCGACATCAGAGCAGGCACCCCGGTCACCGGGTAACTCATGGCGGTGTAGGTACCGCCAATCAGGTTCATGGTCACCGTGACCCTGGACCTGTGCAGAGAGGCCGAGGCAAACGACAGCACCGGTTTGCCCAGCAATAGCGAGTCGAGCTGTACCGATTCGGTGTGGTCCGGGGTCACGTACAAATAACCACTCATGGGCGGTATGAAACGCGAATCGCTCAACCAGCGCAGGTACTGCTCTTCCAGCAGCCGATTGAGCTGGGCACGACCGAATGCCGCCACCGCCCCCCAGCCCAGAACCACTGAACCCGCCCTCATCCGCGCCAACAGATTTGCCAGAGAATTCGACATGATGCTGCTCCCAAAATTAGTCGGCGCTGAGTGCCATTTGATCCGTAGTTAACATGCGGATCGCCTCTGGCACGGTGTAAAGCGGGATGGGCAGGATGATATATCCATCATCCGGGGCTCGCCCTCTAACGTCCGGAATGTGCGCAGTGATCACGGCGAACTTGTGCGCCCCCATGGCGTCGATCGTGAACACACCGGTCTTGGGGTCCACGTGACCTGAACCTGCGATCACCGCCCAACTCATGTCTTCCGTCTCGGGATCAGCCACCCAATCGCCAATGCTCGCCTGTAGCCTGACCTGATTCGCCGGCCCGCCCGATCCTGGCACGATGCTGACCGTCATATTCGGCAGTTGGTGCAATTTCAGCACGGCGGACCGTTCAGTCTTCTTGGTGCGGGGATTGGTCACGACGATCTGATCCACGCTGAACACCAGCTTACTGTCGTCAGACCGGGGTCCGGGATAATAGGTGTGATCGCCCCCCTCCTTGCTGCTCGGCAGCACCTTCGCCCCCGTGCTCGGATCCGCGACAGACCAAACCAGCGCTTCGCCGTTCAAGGCCCCGGCCGACACCTCGCGACCGGCTACTTCCTCCACACCAACAACCTGCACCAGCGGGTTGATCACGATGTCGTAGCGCAGCACGCTGACCAGCGCGGAACTGCTGCTGCCACCGGCCGTGGCCGTCACCCGGACCCGGGTGTAGTCGCCCGCGAACTGACCGGCATTCGGCGCCGTGTAGCGACCCAAGGTGTTGATGGTGCCGGGCTGACCATCACTGCCGGGAATGTTCTCGACCTTCCAGGTCACATTGCTCATCGCCGGGATGGTGCTGAACTGGAAGGTATCGCCGCGACCGATAACCGGTTCCAGATTGTTCAGGGTGAAGGCGGTCAGCGTGGGGCCGACCTGGCCGAAAATGGCCAGGTCATGGAAAAATTTGACGTCTTGCGGTTGAACCCGATTTAGCCCACGGAACAACAAGCTATTGAGCATCAACACATTGAGGTCACCTACGGCTCTCGTATAATCTTTGTCGGCATCCCTGAAGTACTCGCGAACCCATTCAACTAACGCGTCCCTTACTCTTGACAGATGCGCGGGCGGCAGCAGTGATTGATTGGAGAAGTCAGGATAAAACTCCAACTTGTGCGCACCCTGAGAATATTTGAACACCAGATCCATCGTTTCAGAATCAACCGCCAATGTTAACGTCGTATGAAATCGAAAGCGTGTAGGAATATGCATAGTTCCTACATGACCCGGCGAGTTCACAACAACCTGTATGAACTCGCCCTCCTTCAACCAATCAACAAATAAATGCCTGAGAGAGTTAACGGTTGAATCTACGACCTGAAAGCCCTTAAAGTAACTTTTCTCATCCGGAGCAGAGACAAAAAAATTCAAGACATTACAGCGATACTGGTGATCATCAATCACCAGCCTGTTAGCCTTTTCAACCGTACGAGCCCCGCGTATCGCATAAGCAGCAAGAATCGATTTGCCACCCGCCTGCATTTCATATTCATACTGAAAAGAATCCTGATTCAACAGTCGCCGCATTCCGGAAACAACTATTTTGTCGTAGAAAAAATGATGCCCCAGCAACAGAGTGGCCGAAACCCCATCCGGCAGCAGATACTTCAAGTCACTGCTCCTGGCAGGCAGCGCACCATCACTTTGCCCTTCCATCGTCACAAACAGCAGTACCGCGCCTTCTTCCTCGTTTTCATTAGCCGCCAGTGTAGCCCCGCTGCCTTTCTTATTATGGGTCCGGACCACAAAGTGCACGGGCTTCAATAGCTGGTTCTGA
Organism: Pseudomonas kielensis; assembly: GCF_014236655.1. GTDB lineage: Bacteria > Pseudomonadota > Gammaproteobacteria > Pseudomonadales > Pseudomonadaceae > Aquipseudomonas > Aquipseudomonas kielensis. The sequence goes on along the minus strand of NZ_JACMYG010000003.1, from coordinate 102,783 downwards.
TCAATCGTTATCTCATTCAACACAAAGTTTTTTTGCGCCTCCGGCAACTTATTGAAGTGCGCCTTCAAGCGTTCACCGGTAAACTTCGCCAAGTGTTCGGTTTGCGCGTACGTCATCCGATAGTTCAGCCCTTCGGCAATATTCAGCGATACCGTCCCCTGCCGGTCTACCCCTCCCTGAGTGACTTTGAGGTCAATATCGTATTCCAGGGTCGGCCCATCTATCGGCCCCCACAGCGCCACTTTAGTGGTACGCCAGGCCGACGCGCCCAGTGGCCGTTCAAAAGCCATGTGCGTGCCCCCCATGACTTTCTGCCGGATGCGTGCCTTGGAGTTTTCCAGGTTTGAATTGGTAAACGACAGGCGTGGAGCATCCATTACATAATTGACCATGTACTCTCGATACGTTGGCGTCTGATTATCCTGGAGCAGCTCAGTAATGGGCGGTAGGTAGTTCCCCGTGCTGAACCGATTAATATATTCCTGCAACAGCACCGCATTGGTCTTCGACCGGTCATAGGCCAGAATAGCGTTCCAGCCACGGGTACGTGGCTCGACATTCAGCCATTTATACATTTCATCCAGAGAGTTATTGCTCATGATAGATATCCTTGCGATTGGTTTGACCAGGCCCCATGCCCAACACTGATTCATGCAGATAGTTTGAGATTGCCATCTTTGAACGGCCAGTAAGTCTCACCGCCATCGAAACTGACGCTGGCCTCCAGGGTGAAGTTTTCATTGAGCCGCAGAGAAGCAAGGAAAGTGCGGGCCAGGACGGCGGTCACCCGTTTACTGTTGAACTCCGCCTGAGTGACCGGCAGCGCATTGCGCACGGTGATCGACGTTGAGCCGCCACCGGAAGCCCTGACCCCGCGGGCGACGATTTTCAACAACTGCCCGGCGGCCATGAACGGCCATTGCGCCACGGTCAGATCGGCGCCTGCCGCAGGTACCCTGGCCAATGACAGGGTCGAAGTGCCCTGGGCCTGAGTGCATTGGGTGTCCGGGTAGCGAGATGCCGGCAACGGCACGATTCGCAGATTGAACGCGACGGAGTCCTCGCTCGCGGTCTGCCCCGGCGGGGTCACGCGATAGAACACCTGAAAACGCTGGGTGGCCGACATGTTGGCGGCAATCGCCGTCGCCGGAATGAAAAAGCGTCGGCCCGCGCCGCCGACCGGGTTCGGCGCGATGTGGCGCCCCCCTGCGGCATGGCCGAACCAATGCATTTCCACCTTGCCTGAGCCAATCTCAGCCTGCGCCGGCACGTTGACATAGGCTCCTGAAACATCAGCCGGCAGACTGCCCCTCAGGTCGCCGTCAGCCACGGCATCCTCGACGATGGGGGCCGGCAGATCCAGCGGCTTGCTGATGTCCAGCGCCAGTGATTCGCTGGACAGCGCACTACCAGCGCGTGCGTACTGATAAGTGAACGTGACCCGAGTATTGCTGTTGTCCAGCAGCCATTGCTGTGGGATATGCGACTCGATCAGGCCGCGGTCGAGTATTGAACGATCGACGCGCAATGCGCTGAGCAGGCTTCTATCGGCCCGATTGGCGTTGCCATAGACCAGCACACGGTCGCCCTGCTGGATGTCGGCGTAGGAAGGCTGGATGCGCAAGATCAGGCCGTTGGGGAACAATCCCGGATTGATCGGGCCATCGCTGTGGTTGAGGATCTGCGGTGCGGGTAACCGGGCCACTGCCGGCTTTCTGATCAGCAGAGTCTGGCGCTCCGACTCACCGCGCTCGCCCGTGCCATCGGCATATTGAATGCTGTAGCCGATGTCGGCGCTGTCGTTGAACAGCACCTGGTCTTGCGGCACGGTGAACGTCAATGGCCAGCCAATATGTTCAGCCTTGAGCTCCAGGGTCCGGCTGATGGGGGTATCCGGGAACCCCTCGAAGAATCCTTGCCAGGTAAAAGTGACCTTGTCACCCACGCTCATGGCAGCATACGAGGGGACCACGGCGCTGGCGCCAACAGCCCCAACGGCATCGGGATCCAGGGCCAGCCCGTGGGACTCCTTGATCTGCGCCACGGGCAAGGTTTCCAGGCGTACGGAGGGCCGGCCGATACGGCAGAGCCTTCGCAGTGACTCCGGGCCACGGTTATCCGGATCACTGTTTTTGGAACTGCTGTAGGAAAACAACGCAATGCCCTGATCGAGCTGCCTCAACAGCGCGTTGGAAATATCCACCGGCATTCCCCGTGCAGCGGTGTAGCCCCCCGACACGGTGACATCGATCCGGGACGTCACGTAGTCAGCCGTTTCACCAAGCGCGCCGCAGCCTATCCACCTGGGCCAGATCACATCCTCATCGACCGTGATCCCGGGGTACTTGATGTACGTGCGCAACGCCTGCCCCCCCAATTCATCCAGGTCGACCCAATCGTCGTCCTTGAGGTCCGGTATGTCTGGAAGCGGGTTTGACTGTGCCATTGACTCAACTCCATGGGGGCTCGTACCAATAACGAAACAACTTCTGAGCAGTCGCTGATGCCGTGATGGCGTACTTTTACTCCTGCACGGCCCGCTCAACTACTAGCAGAACTAACAGGTTGCCAAACGGGAAATCACTGCTAGCGTTAGTTCTTTTTTCAGTCGCGGATAGCCCATGAAGTTAACGCCCGCAGTTATTGCTTTGACCCTAGACTCAGCCGATACCCGTGTCCACTGGTAGAACTGCTAGGTTTTCCACGGCCATTCAACTGATAAATTACCGTGAGACATTCGCTCAATGACACGCCTGGAAGAGGGCTGCACCGATGAACCACATCAAAACAATAACTTGTGGATTACTGCTCAGCAGCCAAATAATCCACGCACAACCTGCGCTGGCAGCCACTCAAGCAGTAGGCTCGATTGCGCTCATGGACAAAGACAAGTTCGAGTGCTTTATTCCCGTTCCGGCAGCAGGGGAAACAATAACCTACGACTTGGTATCCGCAGTTGTAATAACACCTCCACCACTTCCACCTCCACCACCTCCACCATGCCATCTCGTAGAAGCCAGAGAGTTCGGGCTTATCGGAATCCCTTCTGCTACTGAAATACTGTTTTCAGCAAACAAACTCTGCAACACACAACCGGGCGAAGAAGGAGAATTCTGGTTCAGATTTAAGACTATAAAAAACCCAACCACTTTGAACTATATAGAGATGGAGTACCTAAAAAGTTTTACCCCCCCAAACATCGTCGGCCCTGGCTTACAACTTATCGATCGTTTTTTGAAACCGGGCAATCCAGTCGTGCGCGATAAACTTGCGTGCGTACAAATCAAGACATCCGCAGCGCCACCGACCCCGTGACCGCCACTTCAACAGTCCCGGCACAAGCGTGCCCCTTCTTCAGCTTCCGCCCCCTGTGACCTCAGAGGTTCATCAACATGACCCTGTCCAGTTCCGTCCACTCACAAGCGTTCGGCTTCATGAGCTTCCTGCAAAACGGTGTAGACCCCCGAACCGGCCAATACACCCTGTCCGTCAGCTTCCCCGAACTCAAGAGCAACTGGCTGTGCGGCCCCGCCGTGCCATTGGCCCTGAGCTTCAACCCGATGAACATTCTCGACTCCGGCTTTGGCCTTGGCTGGAACCTCAATCTGAGCCAGTTCACCCCGCACAACAGCATTCTGGCCCTGTGCACCGGGGAAACCTTCAAGGTCACCGGCAGCGGCAGCGAACCGGCGATCCGGGAAAAGAAACTCGACACCTTCCATTTCTACAACAACCAGGACGGCACCTATCGCGTGGTGCATCGCTCAGGGTTGATCGAAATCCTGACCGTGGGCGGCAGTGGCGATAATCGGGTGGCCTTGCCCACTCGCCTCTACGCCCCCACTGGCCACTGTATCGACCTGACCTACGCAGTGTTCCGCGGCGGACAGCGCTTGCAATCGATCAGCGATGCCCAGGGCGAATTGGTGCGGATCAATCGCAGTGATTCCTCGGTGGACATCCTGATAAAACCCGGCAGTGGCGCCGACGGCGAGCCGTTGGCGCGTTATGAAATGGAGTTGAACGGCAAAGGCTGGGTGACCAAGATTGTCCTGCCGGGCGAGGAGAAACCCTCCTGGCGTTTCGACTACGGTAATGACCTGATCCGGGGCATACTTTGCCTGCACAAGGTCAACAGCCCACTCGGCGGCGTCGATACCATTGATTATCAGGACGATGGCCACCCCTTCTCCGACGGCGTCAACTTGCCCAAACTGCCACGGGTTACTCGCCATCGCACCGACCCCGGTTTTGGCCAGCCGATCATGGAAGTCATCTTCAGCTACACGTCGAGAAATTTTCTTGGGGCTGGCATTACGGTCAGCACCGAAGAGGGTATGGACTCGCTGTACAACGCGCCCCACGGGTACAGCTACGGCAGTACCGCCAGCCTGATGGCGGGCGGCAAGGTGGTGCGCCAGGTGGAGCGCACCTATAGCCGCTTTCACGCGATGACCGAAGAGAAAACCACCCAGGATCACTGTGTGAAACGGGAGGTGACCACCTACTATGCCCAAGACGTTCCCTTCGACCGGCAAGTGGCGCAATTTCAGTCCCCCAAACACCTCAAGACGTCCTGGGAAATGGACAACGATCCAACCCAGTACCGCGAAGAATCGAGCAGTACGGTATTTGATGAAAACGGCAACCTGCGTGAAGAGATCGAAGCCAGCGGCATCCGCACGCTACACACCTACTACCCCAAGGAAGCCAGCGACGGCTGCCCCGCCGACCCGCAAGGTTTTATCCGCAACCGCAAGGACAGCACGGTCATCCCCGCGCCCGTGACCCACAATGGCAAACTCGCCTCCACCCTGCGCACCCGCTTTCGCTACCGCACCCAGGAGCCGCTGCGGGGCAGTGGACTCGGGCAATGGTTGGTGAACGACAGCGAGTTGGTGCTGGAGTTGCAGGGCAATGACGAAATCCCCCTCAAGCACACGTTGCGTACCTGCATCGAAGCCGTGGACACCCCGTTCCTGCACGGTCGTCCCTTGACCCAGAGCGAAACCCTGAACGGCAAGACCAGCACCACCAGCTATGCCTACAACCGCTTCAACAGCACCCTGGCCAATGAAGAGGTGCTGGAAATCGTCGAGACCTTTGTAGGCTTCGATCACGTTGAAGGCAGTCATGATTCGCGCAAGGTCATCCGCCAGCAGCAGTCGCTGCTGTATGGCCTGCCCGTATTGAAGGACGACCTCAATGGTAACTACACCTTGACCGAGTACGACGCCTTGCATCGGGTGATCCGCGAGACTGTCGCTCCGGAGGTTGCCGAGTACCGGGCCACGCGCAATTACCGCTACACCCTGACAGCACTGGACGGGCAGCAAGCCAGCCAGGAGGTCGAAGACGCCAAGGGCCTGATCACCCGTACCCGCCTGGACGGCATCGGCCGTAGTGTCTATGAAGAGCAGCAATACGCCGTAGATGGCACACAGGCGACGCAGTTCCGCCAGACCTTTGCCGCAGAGTACGACGCGCTGGGCAACCTGGTCCGGCAAACCAGTCTCGACTGGCTCGCCGATCAACCGCTGACATTGCACAGCCGTTTCGAATATAGCCCGTGGGGCGATCAGTTGCGGGTGATTGGGCCTGACGGCACCGCCAGCGTCAGTGATCTGTCACCGTTCGGTAGCGACGGGCCGATAGAACGCACCTGGCGTGAAAGCGCCGGACAACCGACCCAGGTCAATCAATTGAGCGAAAGTCATTTCAATCGCTTTGGCAAGCTTGACCGGGTCACGCGGTTCGATGCCCAGCCCCTGAATGAGCACCTGCAGCAGGCACCGGGTCAAGGCCCAGTGCAGCAACAGGTCAAGGCGTTGTTGGCACGTCGCGCGCTGGCGACCGTCGGTTCCATCGAGTATGCCTACAACGGCTATGGCAACGGCCTCCAGCAACTGGAACGGGTTGATGACATGGAGTTCGCCACTGGCTATGAATACGATGTGTGGGAACGTATGTCGCGCACTACCTTGCCCGACGACACCCTCGTCAGCCGAACCTTTGCCGAGCACACCAGCGGGGATATGCCGACCAGCCTGAGCGTCAAGCCGGCCAACCAAGAGCTGCCTGAAGTCCACAGCGGCCAACAGACCTTCGACGGGCTGTTGCGACAAACCAGCTTGACGGTCGGCCCACGTCTGGAGCGCTATGAGTACGCACCCGGAAAAATGCAGGTCTGCCGGCGCATCACCCCGTCCAGCAAGCTCATCGACTATGAATACAACCTGCACCTGACCGACCAGCCCATCAGCATCAAGACCGCCGAAGGCGAGGCGCGCTTCGACTATGATCACACCACCGCGAGCCTGACCAACGCGGCCAATGACCAGGGGTTTTACCAGTATGCCTATACCCACCATGGCGATTTGCACAGCGAAACCTGGACCGACAGCGACAACGTTGAACACGAGACCGTCCAGCTCAGCTCATTGCAAGGACGGCCGATCAGCCGCCATCACACCAGCGTGCTAGAGACCGTCTATGCCTACGATGAGTTTGGCCGCCCCGAAAGCGCCACCCAGGGTTCACTACGGGCCGAATTCGAATACGACAACCTTGGTCAGACCCGGTGCATCACCACCCATAACCTGCAGAGCGCCACCACCCTGAAAACCGTGCTCAGCTACGACACCCTGGGTCGGGAAATCGAGCGTCAAATGACCCTCAACGGTCATCCCACACGGACCATCAGCCAGGTCTGGCAGGACGACGACCAGCTCAAAAGCCGGCACCTGCACATCGGCGCTCGCAGTCTGCTCAAGGAGGAGTTTGCCTACGACCCGCGCAAGCGTCTGATCCGCCATGCCTGCTCCGGCGAACAATTACCCAGGGACGCCTATGGCAACCCAATCACCAGTCAGACCTTTCGCTTCGATGCGCTGGATAACATCCAGCTTTGCCTGACAATCTTCGCCAATGGGCGCAATGACAGGGCGCAATTCACCTACGCCGACGACGATTCCTGCCAGTTGAAGGAAGTGACCCACACTTACGTCGAAGGCGGTTACAAGGCGCGGCAGGCCTTCGAGTACGACGCCGATGGCCATATGCTCAATGACGAACAGGGTCAGCGCCTGAACTACAACAGCCAGGGACGCCTGCTGTCGGTCAAGGACGCCGACAACGAGCAGACTCTAAGCACCTACCGCTACGACGGGCATAATCACCTGATTGGCGTACGCGAGGGCCTGCAGGAAGAAACCCTGCGCAACTACGAGGGGTACAGCCTGAGCCACACCCGCCAGGGCAGCGTCCACACCCAGTACCTGTTCCATGGCGACCTGCCATTGGCCGAACAGCAGCTGCACACCCACGACCGCACGCTGCTGCTGATGACCGATGCCAGCCCCAGCGTGATTGGCGAATGCCTGCAAGGCACACTGCACAGCATCGTCTACAGCGCCTATGGGCAACGCAGCGCCGAGGAGGAAGTAACCACTTTGCTGGCGTTCAACGGCGAGGTGCGCGAGGCCATCTGCGGCTGGTACCTGCTGGGCCGAGGCTATCGAGTGTACAACCCGGCCCTGTTGCGTTTTCACAGTCCCGACTCGTTCAGCCCGTTTGGTACTGGCGGGCCCAACCCCTATGTCTATTGCCAGGGTAACCCTATCGCCTTCCGCGACCCCAATGGACATCGAGCCATCAACAACAGGCGACCGATTGGACCAGGGTATGTAGATCCTATCGTAGAGCCCAAGAGACCGTGGTGGCAGAAGTGGTTGGCGGTGGCAGGGATGGTCATTTCCTTGATTGTGGCAGTGGCATTCACTCCATTCACAGGTGGCCTGTCATTGGGTTTGGTGGCGGGCGTCTTGGGGATATTGCTGAGCGTCGGCGCACTGGGTTTAGCGATCTGGGCCACTCTGGATGAGAACGAAGACGTGATGAGTATCGCCATGTGGGCCGGACTCGCGGGCAGCTTCGTCACCATTGGAGCGGGGCTGGTCACAAGAGCGATGGCGCACTTGGCGACGAAGGCAGCGGCGAAGGCAGCAGCGAGTCTCGCAGCGGGCGTGAAGACTGCTGCGGTAGCTGGGCTTGTTGCAGTTCCGGCAATCGCCGGGACTACCTATGCTATTCAGAGCGCAACGGCGTCGGTTCGATCGGCTGGCGCAGGCTCTGGTGTAATCGGTGGGTCAACTCGATCTATCGGTGTTGGCTCTGGCAGCGTGGGGTCATCCAGATCCAGGGCTAGCACAGGATCTGGTACTTCGCTTAATGGCCCGAGTCTCTCGGACATTCTGGACGGCAACCCCCACTCAGCAGTAAATCCAATCAGATCGCCAAGCCGGACCAGCAGCCTCAGTGGCAGTAGCGATGCTTCAGGGCCGATTGTTGAGCCAGTCACACCGGTTCGCAAGAATTGGACTGTCAAGAACCAAATTGGTTGGTACAAGGGGGTATTGGGTCGGGGCAAAGCCCTCAACACCGCTGACAATCGGCAACAAGGCTGGGGCCCTAATTACATTGATGCATTCAATGATTAATCAGTTGACCCACAGCAGCCACTCAGGCGCACCATGCTCCACACCTGAGCAGCCCTTTCTAAAACCCGGCCATTAGGTGGCCATCCAGTAAAAGGCTCCGCATCCAACGATGCGGGGCCTTTTGCATTCCAGCCCCAGCCATGCCCGCTGCCCCTGACCGGCTGCCCCATTCGCAATCACTTACACACGCCCCGCAAGACTGAGAGATCTCTCATATCCGCAGCCCTGTGGGCTTCCTAGAATCGCCGCCATCGAGACACCCGGTGTTCCTGACACCGCATTTTTCCAACAGCGCTACCTCGGCACTGTCTCGATCCTTCAATGCCTGGCGCGACCTAGACCAAAAGGATTCAAACCATGAAAAAATCTTTACTTGCCCTTTCGCTGGGCCTGAGTGCCAGCCTGCTCGGTGCCTCGGCGTTCGCCAGCAGCGGCACAGTCAAGTTCGAGGGCAAGGTCACCAGCAGCACCTGCCCGATTCAAATCGTCAACCCGGATGACGGCTCGGTCGGCGACCTGGTGAAAATGGGCAGCGTCGACGCCAGTCGCTTCACCGCCGTGGGCCAGGAACACAGCGGCAAGCGCTTTTCCTTGCGTGTCAGCGGTGGTGCGGGCTGCGCGATCACCGCGGGCAGCGTGGCCAATACCACCTTCAACGGCATACCCGACCCTAGCGGCAACTACTTCCAGGTCACCCCCGGGCTGGATGGCGCCAAAGGCGTGGTGATTTCCATGCGCGACCAACGCGGCGCCGCACTCGCACCGGGCGCGGCCTCCGCCGACTATGACCTGAACGTCGGCGCACCAACCGACCTGCAGTTCAACGCCTACTACCGCTCGACAGCCACCACGGTCACCGCGGGCGTGGCGTCGGCCGATATCCAGTTCGTTGTCGCCATCAACTGATCCCCGCTCCTGCCCCTTGTTCGCCGTGCTGAACAAGGGGTATCCACACGTGTCCTGGCTGGCGCTTTCAGCCAGGCCAAAGGTAAAGACCTATGTTCGGTTCGATCAAACAGGCGGCCGCTGTCCGCCCGACCCTTGCAGCCTGCATGACTGCGCTCATGCTCACCGCCTACCTCCCCGCCAGCCAAGCGGCCCTCACGCTCAATGGCACCCGTGTGGTGTTCGACAGTGACAAGCGCAGCGCTTCGATGATCGTCGCCAATCCCAGTGACCGCACCTTTGCGGTACAGACCTGGGTCAACACGGCCGCCGATGACACCCGCACTGCAGTCCCGTTCATCCCCTCCCCGCCCTTGTTCCGCCTCAATCCGGGCAAGGAACAGCACGTGCAGATCAACGGTCTGCCCAATACCCTGCCCACGGATCGCGAGTCGCTGTTTTACTTCAACGTCCAGGAGATTCCCCAGGCCAGTACCGAGCAAGGCAACGTCCTGAACATCGCCCTGCGCACCCGAATCAAACTGTTCTATCGACCGGCCGAACTCAAGGACAACCCCGTCGCGCGCCTCAAGGATCTGCAGTGGTCGATCACCCAGGCCGACGGCAAGACGCAATTGCGGGTCAACAACCCAACCCCCTTTCATGTCTCTTTCGCCCGCCTTGAAGTCAAGGGCCACGGTCAACAACAGGCTCTGCCCAACGCCCAGATGCTCGCCCCCCTGAGCACTCAGACCTACACCCTTGACGGCATCAAGCCGCACGCGGGATTGCAGGTGGAGTTCTCGACCATCAACGACTACGGCGGCTACACCCAGGCGCTGACCTTGCCGATTCAAACCGTCCCTTGAAACAGCATCGAACACGCTCACGGCCAGGAACCTGCCCATGACTCTATTGCCTGCACACCAACGGGCGCCCTTTCGATTGCGCGCGACCCACCTGCTGGTGACCGGCATCGGTATTGCCAGCCTGATGGATACCCGGCCTGCCATGGCCACTGTCGTTGAATTTCAATCCGGTTTCATGCGCCAGAACGCCGACCATGCCAGCGACGCCGGCGTGCTGGCGCTCAACGCCTTGACCCTGGGTAACGACCTGGGGCCGGGACGCTATGAGGTCGATATCCAGGTCAATCGGGTGTACTTCGGTCGCCGCGAACTCGAATTCGTGCTCAGCCCCGCAGGTGATCAACTCCAGCCCTGCCTGAGCGCCGAGCTGCTCAGCGAAATGGGCGTGCGCATCGACAGCCTGGCTGATCCGGCGCTGATGCAGTCTTCCTGTGTCGACCTGCTGGCGCTGATACCCGGTGCCCTGGTCGAATTCGATAGCAGCCAACTGCTCCTGAGTCTTTCGATCCCGCAGATTGCCATGCGCCGGGATGTCCTCGGTCAAGTCGACCCCGCACGCTGGGACCACGGCATCAATGCCGCCTTTGTCAACTATCAGGCCTCCGCGCAACAAGTCAGCAACCGCTATCGCGGCCGCCAGAACAGTGACGATCTGTACCTCAACAGCGGGATCAACCTGGGGGGCTGGCGCTTGCGCAGCAACCAGTCGTTGCGCCAGAACGCCGGCGAGAAGCGTGAGTGGAGCAGCGCCTACACCTACGCCCAGCGCGACCTGCCGGGCACCCTCGGCACGCTGACACTGGGTGAAGCGTTCACCAGCGGCGAAGTGTTCAAAAGCCTGCCGTTCAAGGGCGCGATGATTGCCACCGACCTGGGCATGCTGCCGGATGTCCTGCAAGGCTATTCCCCGATCATCCGGGGCGTAGCGCAAACCCGGGCGAAACTCGAAATCTTTCAGAACGGTTACCCGATCTACTCCACGTATGTCAGCGCCGGGCCGTACCAGATCGACGACCTCAGCACCAACGGTGGCAGCGGCGAACTGGAGATTGTCCTGACCGAGGCTGACGGCCAGGTCAGACGTTTCAGCCAATCCTTCTCCACCCTCAGCAATCTCCTGCGCGAGGGTGTCTGGCGTTACAGCAGTGCCCTGGGTCACTACAACGGCGCCTACGGGCTGGATGATCCGCTGTACTGGCAAGGCACCCTGGCGACAGGCATCGCCTGGAACTCGACCCTGTATGGCGGGGTGATCGCGAGCGACTTTTACCAGGCTGGCAATATCGGCGCATCCAGGGACCTGGGGCCATGGGGCGCACTGTCCCTGGACTTGACCCACTCCAGCGCCGTGGTCGACAGGCGCGACAGCCATAGCCTGGAGGGCATGAGCTATGCCCTGAAATACGGCAAGTCCTTTGCCTCCAAGACCAACCTGCGCTTTGCCGGCTATCGCTACTCCACCGAAGGCTATCGCGATTTTGATGAGGCCGTGCGCCAGCGCAGCCAGGACTCAGGCTGGCATGGCAGTCGACGCAGCCGCCTGGAGGCGTCGGTCTACCAGAACATCGGCCCTCGCAGTTCGCTGAGCTTGACCCTGTCCCACCAGGACTATTGGCAAAGCAGCGAAGTGCAGCGCCAGTACCAGCTCAATTTCAGCACTCACTACAAGCGCGTCGGCTACAACCTGTTCGCCTCGCAGTCACTCAACGACTCTCGCGCCAGTGACCGGCTGGTCGGCCTGAGCATCAGCATGCCCCTGGATTTCGGTCATTCGGCCAACGCCACCTTCGACCTCCAGAAAAGTGGCGAGCAGTTCAATCAACGGACAAGCCTGGGCGGCAGCCTCAATGACAGTCAACTGAGCTATCAGGCTGCCGTCAGCAACAATGACGCCCAGCAACGCTCGGCGGCCCTTTCCCTGGGTTATCAGGCCGCCTTTGGCAGCGTCGGCGCAGGCGTCACCCAAGGCAGCGACTATCGCAACCTATCGGTCAATGCCAGCGGTGCGCTGCTGGTGCATGAAGGTGGCATCGAACTGGGGCCGTACCTGGGAGAGACTGCGGCCCTGGTGGAGGTCCCGGACACCGCTGGCGTCGGCATCCAGAACGCAGCGGGGGCCAGGACCAATGAGCGCGGCTATGCCCTGGCACCGTATCTGCGCCCGTATCGGGTCAATCATCTGGAACTGAACACCGATCAATTGGGCCCCGAGGTGGAAATCGATAACGCTGCCGCGCAACTCGTGCCCCGGCGTGGCGCCGTGGTCAAGGCCAGCTTCGCAGCCCGCACGGTCACCCGCCTGGTGATCACCGGCCGAACGGCTGGCGGGCAGCTACTGCCTTTCGGCGCACAGTTGAAGGATCGCGAAGGCAACGTCATCGGCATGGTCGGTCAAGCCGGCCAGGTCATGCTGTCGACCGGCATGGAGGCGCAAACCCTCGATGTGCACTGGGGCGAACAAGCCATGGCGCAATGTCAGCTATCGATCGACCCGCAGAGCATGGAGCAAGCGCAAGGCTACCGCCTGCAGGCGCTGACGTGCCGCTGATCCTCATCTTGCCTCACTCACGCACCGCCCGCGCTGTTGCCGTGCGAGCCGTGCATTTCGGAGAGACCCCATGACACCATCCATCCGCAGCCTGATTACCGCCCTGGGCCTGGTTGCCAGTTGCCAGGCCTCATGGGTAATGGCAGACCCGTTCAACACCTGCGAATGGAGAACAGTCCCCGGGCCCATGACCCATTTCCAGGACGTGGGCACCGTTTACGTTCCACGGGACGCGCCCGTCGGCAGCATCATTGGTACCGAGCGCCTGTTTAAAAGAACCCACAACAACGAAGGACTGACCGCACGTTGCTATAACAACGGTGACGTTCGCCTGATCTTCAATGCCCAAGCCAGCGCACCACCGGCGGCGGGTATCTACGGTGGCCTGGCGCCCTTGAGTGTGCTGAGAACCAACATCCCGGGAGTGGGCGCGCTGTTCTCGCTGGGCTTCCCGTTCAATGGCAGCGCTTCAAACGCCTTTGTCCCCGACCATGGCGATACCACCGTGCCGTTCAATGCACACAACGCGCACAATGTCGGCGTGACATTCATCCATATATCCACGCTGGAGAGTCGCATCACCCTGATCAAGACCGGGCCCATCCCTCCCGGCCCGCAGACGTTCGACGGCACAGAACTGTTCAGTGGCCGCGTCACGGGTATCGCCGGCAAGGTCTTCACTGCCGGACTCGCCGGTACCGTGATCCAGGCCCATTGTGGCAGCAACACCGTCAGCGCCGACCCGGTACAACTCGGCGAATGGGATCAGCGAGACTTCACCAGCCCCGGCTACACCACTACCGCGATCCCGTTCAGCATTACCCTCAATGACTGCGAAGCGGATGCCAGCAACGCCAACATCGCCACTGCCACCATCCAGTTCGAGGACGCCAGTGCCGCGCCGGTACCGCCATCGGTGCCGGGCGTGTTCGGCCTGTCTCCTGACTCCACCGCCCAGGGCATCGGGATTCAGTTGCTTAAAAGAGATGGCACGACGCCCGTGGAGCTCAATACGCCAGTGCCACTGATACCGATCAGCGCCAGTGGAACGGTACTGGACTTTACCGCGCGCTTATACCAGACCGGGCCGAGCCGCGATGTCCGCCCCGGAGTTGCCAAGGGCGCGCTGAACTTCACGCTCACCTACCGCTAGCCGGAATCGGCCCTTTGCAGGGGGCCGACAACCCGTTGGCAGGTACCGGGCGGGCGCAAGGTCATTCCCGGGGCAACCCGAGGCACCAGAGCCGGGCGATATCCACTGCCCGCTCACGCAGCAGGCGCGGCGCCTCGCTGCACGCTTGCGCCAGGCTCATCGGCCCAGACGGCAAGGCAAAGGCGGCATCGACGCCATGTTGATACATCTGCTGGTAGCCCTCACCGAGGGTGCCGGCGATCACCACGACCGGCACGCCCTGCTGCCGGGCGACTCGCGCGACACCGAAGGGGGTTTTGCCGCGCAGGGTCTGCGCATCGAAACGCCCTTCGCCGGTGATCACCAAATCGGCACCGCGAATGGCATTCGCCAAGCCGACCAACTCCGCCACCACCTCCACGCCGGGACGAAACTGCGCCTGCAAAAACGCCTTGGCGGCAAATCCCAGGCCGCCAGCGGCACCGCTGCCGGGCTCATCGCGCACGTCCTTGTCCAGCACCTGCGCACACAGATCGGCGAAATGCCCAAGGGTCAGATCGAGTGCCTGCACCTGTTCGGGCGTCGCACCTTTCTGTGGACCGAAAATCGTTGAAGCTCCGTGAGGACCGCAGAGTGGATTGTTGACGTCGGCGGCGATTTCGAAACGGACCTGCGCCAGGCGCGGGTCCATTTCATTGAGTCCTATGTGGGCGAGGTCCTTGAGTGCGAGACCGCCATGGCGGATCGACTGCCCCTGTTGATCGAACAAGCCCACGCCCAACGCCTGCAGCGCACCGGCGCCGCCGTCGTTGGTGGCGCTGCCGCCGATGGCCAGGATGATGCGCTGCGCACCGGCATCGAGGGCTGCGCGAATCAGCTCACCGGTGCCGTAAGTGCTGCTGATGCAGGCATCGCGTTGTGCCAGTGGCACCAACTGCAGGCCACTGGCTTCGGCCATTTCGATGATTGCGGTCTGGCTCTGAGGCAGCCAGCCCCAGTGGGCATCGACCGGCTCGCCGAGCGGCCCTTGCACCCGGGTACGGCGCAACGCCCCCGCGCAGGCCACGAGAATCGCCTCGACCGTGCCTTCACCACCGTCGGCCATCGGGCATTTGACCATCTGCGCATCCGGCCAGACCTCGGCCAGCCCCAGGGCGATGGCATCGGCCACATCGATGGCACTCAGGCTGTCCTTGAACGAGTCGGGGGCGATGACGATCTTCATGGGGTTTCTCCGGTGGTTATGCAGAGCATGCTGCCAGTTGCCCCAGCCGATGACGCCAGTCCGCTGCACAAGGGTGGAGAGGGTTTATTGTTCATTTCTACAAAACCCAACGGTATAGCCTTGCGCCTACAGGTCTGCGCAGGGCTGGGGCAACAGTTGTACGCCCAGGTACAGCGCCAGCATGCCGTCCAGCCGCAGCGGGTCGACTCCGCTGAGTTCGGCTACCCGCTCCATGCGATAGCGCAGGCTGTTGCGGTGGATCCCCAGGGCATCGGCGCACGCCTGGCTCTGGCCGTCGTGCTCGCACCAACTGCGCAAGGTCGCCAGCAACTGGCCGTTGCTGTCCTTGGCGATGACCTTGCGTAAGGGGGTGAGTAGCTCATCGAGTGCATCATCGTTGCGATGGCGCCAGAGCATCACCGGCAGACGGTAGCGGTTGAGGGTCAGCAGGCGGCTGTGCGGTAGCACGTCACGTCCGTAGGCCAGCAAGTCACCGACCCGCCGATAGCAACGACGCAGGCCTTGCAGGCCATCGGCCTGACCTCCCACGGCAATGCGCTGGATGTTCCAGCCCAAACCGTCGAGTTTCTCCAGCAGCCGCGGGTTCTCCACCGGGTGGCTGGTCGGGCGGCACCACAACAACGAGGACTTGGCCGAACTCACGCACCAGCTGTCGGGGTAGCGCGAGCTCAGCCAGGCGCTCAAGGCTTCGGCGGTCTGGCTGTTGCCGTGCTCCAGGCCCAACTCGAACAGGTACGGGGTGCGCGCCAGTTGCGGCTTGAGCCCCATTTGCTGGGCTTCGTCGATCAACCGCGGCGAGTCCCCCGCCTCACTGAGCAATAGCGCCAGCAGATCATCGCAGCGCTGGCGGCGCCATTGCTGTTCGGCCTGTTGATTGCGCTGGGCCACCAGCATTTCGGCGGTCATGCGCACCAGTTCGGCGTAGGTGCGCAGTTGCTCGGGTTCACCGGTGATGCCGAGCACGCCGATCAGGCGCTGATCGAGCAGCAACGGCAGGTTGATCCCCGGCTGCACCCCCTTGAGGTGCACCGCGGTCTGGGCGTCGATTTCCACCACCCGACCGTTGGCCAGCACCAGTTGCGCACCTTCATGCCGGGTGTTGACCCGCTCCGGCTCGCCACTGCCCAGGATCAGCCCCTGGCTGTCCATGACGTTGACGTTGTAGGGCAGAATGGCCATCGCCCGGTCGACGATATCCTGGGCCAGGTCGTGATCAAGTTCGAACATGGGGCGTATTCCTGGAAAACCTGGGGCTGTGGTTGTTCACCCGCACAGGCGCTTGGCGTAATCGCTGTGCTCAGGCACAAAGACTTCCGCCAATGGGTGACCGAGACTCTTCAGGCGGTCACGTTACCCTCGCACCGCAAAAAATCATAATAAAGAGAGACCCGCCATGTCACAGAGCGCCGCTGCCACCCTGGCCACCGATGACGATAAAAACGCCGTCTACAAGCGCATTACCCTGCGCCTGATCCCCTTCATTTTCATCTGCTACCTGTTCAACTACCTGGACCGGGTCAACGTTGGCTTCGCCAAACTGCAGATGCTCGATGCACTGAAATTCAGCGAAACCGTGTACGGCCTCGGGGCCGGGATATTTTTCATCGGTTACGTGCTGTGCGGCGTGCCGAGCAACCTGGCGCTGACCCGCTTCGGCCCACGGCGCTGGATCGCGCTGATGATGATCACCTGGGGCACGTTGTCCACCTGCCTGCTGTTCGTCACCACGCCCACCGAGTTCTACACCCTGCGCCTGTTCACCGGTGCCGCCGAGGCCGGGTTCTTCCCCGGCGTGGTGCTGTACCTGTCGCAGTGGTTCCCGACGTTCCGCCGTGGCCGCATCATGGCGCTGTTCATGTCGGCGATCCCGGTCTCGGGCCTGCTGGGCAGCCCGTTTTCCGGCTGGATTCTCAACCACTTCGCCGCGGGTCAAGGTGGCCTCGCCGGCTGGCAGTGGATGTTCCTGCTGCAGGGCATCCCCACGGTGATCCTCGGGGCACTGGCGTACTTCCTGCTCAGCGATAACTTTGCCAGCGCCAAATGGCTCAAGCCGCACGAGCGCGCGGTACTCGAGGCCGACCAGGCAATTGATCGCGCCAACAAGCCGAAGACGGCCACCGACTCGCTGCTGGCGGTGTTCAAGAACCCGGCGATCTGGGCCTTCGGCCTGATTTACTTCTGCATTCAGAGTGGCGTGTACGCGATCAACTTCTGGTTGCCGTCGATCATCAAGAACCTCGGTTTCAGCGACAACCTGGTGATCGGCTGGCTCAGTGCGATTCCTTACCTGCTGGCGGCGGTGTTCATGCTGCTCGTCGGACGCTCAGCGGACCTGCACAAGGAGCGTCGCTGGCACCTGGTGGTACCGATGCTGATGGGCGCGCTGGGCTTGCTGATCGCGGTCAACTTTGCCGCGCACCCGGCCATCGCCATTCTCGGTTTGACCATCGCCACCATGGGCGCACTCACCGGCCTGCCGATGTTCTGGCCGGTGCCCACCGCCATGCTCAGCGCCGGTGCCGCCGCCGGTGGCCTGGCGCTGATCAACTCCATGGGCCAGATGGCCGGCTTCCTCAGCCCGTACCTGGTGGGCTGGGTCAAGGACGCCAGCGGCTCCACCGATGCGGCGCTGTATGTGCTGGCGGCGGTGATTGTCGGCGGCAGCCTGCTGGCGTTGCGCATGACCCGCACGTTGCGCGTCTGACCTGATCCACGGTGGGTGCGGGTCGGCCCGTCCCCACCTCTGGATAATTGCGGTTGCCCACATCGCCCTTCTGGTATTTGATTGAGCCTTTCCCACGGGTAAAAGGAATTCGTCATGAGCTACCGCACACTGGGCCACTCCGGACTGCAAGTGTCCACGCTGACCCTGGGCACCATGATGTTTGGCGAGCAGACCAGCACCGAAGACGCGTTGCGAATCATCGACAAGGCCTGGGACCAGGGCATCAATTTCATCGACACCGCCGACGTCTACACCCAGGGTCGCTCCGAGGAAATCGTCGGCGAGGCGATTGCCGGCAACCGGCATGAGTGGGTGGTGGCGTCCAAGGTTGGCTTTGGCCCGGTGGACGGCCTGCCGAATCGCAGCGGCCTGAGCCGCAAGCACATTTTCAACGGGATCGATGCCAGCCTGACCCGCCTGGACACCGACTACCTGGACATCTATTACCTGCACCGCGAAGACCACAACACCCCGCTGCACGTGACGGTGTCGGCCATGGGCGACCTGATTCGCCAGGGCAAGATCCGTTACTGGGGCCTGTCCAATTATCGGGGCTGGCGCATCGCCGAGGTGATTCGCGTCGCCGAGCAATTGGGCGTCGACCGGCCGGTGATCAGCCAGCCGTTGTACAACATCGTCAACCGCCAGGCCGAAACCGAACAGATCACCGCCGCCAACGCCTACGGCCTTGGTGTCGTGCCCTACAGCCCGCTGGCCCGTGGCGTGCTCAGTGGCAAGTACGCGCCCGACACCCGCCCCGACGCCAACAGCCGCGCCGGCCGCCAGGACAAGCGCATCCTGGAGACCGAATGGCGGGTCGAGTCACTGCGCATCGCCCAGCAGATCCAGGCGTACACCCAGCAGCGCGGTGTCGGCATGGTCGAGTTCGCCATCGCCTGGGTGCTGAACAACGCCGCGGTCACCTCGGCCATCGTCGGCCCACGCACCGAGGAGCAGTGGGACGCCTACACCAAGGCGCAGGACGTGAAGATCAGCGCCGAGGACGAAGCCTTCATCGATTCACTGGTAACGCCGGGGCATGCCTCGACACCGGGGTTCAACGATGTGAGCCATTTTGTCTCGGGGCGCACGGCACTGAGTCGCTGAAGCCATTGGAGCGATGTTCGTCGCTCAAACCACGTATCCTTCTCTGTTTATGCTCAGTGTCGCGAGGACAGCTTGTCTAAAGGAATTGCTCTATCGGTGTCGGCCTCGGTGCTGTTTGCCGTCATGTACTTCTACACCTCACTGCTGTCGCCCCTGGACGGTGTGGAAATTTTCGGCTGGCGCATGCTGCTGACCGTGCCGTGCATGACCGTGTTCATGCTGGTATCCGGGGAGTGGCAACGGGTGCTGGAGATCCTGCGGCGGCTGGCGGCCAAACCGCTGCTGGTCGGTGGCTTGCTGGTGTCTTCCGCCCTGCTCGGCGTGCAGCTGTGGCTGTTCATGTGGGCACCGTTGAACGGCCATAGCCTGGATGTGTCCCTGGGGTATTTCCTGCTGCCACTGACCATGGTGCTGACCGGGCGTATCGTCTACGGCGAGCGCCTGTCATACCTGCAGAAGATTGCCGCGAGCCTGGCGACCCTGGGCGTGCTCAATGAGTTGTACCAGGTGGGCAGTTTTTCCTGGGCGACCTTGCTGGTGGCCATCGGTTACCCGACTTACTTCGTGCTGCGCCGACGCCTGGCGGCCGACAACCTCGGCGGCCTGTGGCTGGACATGGCGCTGCTGTTGCCGGTGGCGTACTGGTTCGTGCACAACGGCGCACAAGGCTTCGGCGTGTTCGACCAGCACCCTTGGCTGACGCTGCTGATTCCCGTGCTCGGGATCATCAGTGCCTCGGCCCTGGTGGTCTATATCATTGCCAGCCGACTGCTACCGTTCAGCCTGTTCGGGCTGCTCAGCTATGTCGAGCCGGTGCTGTTGCTGGGGGTGGCGCTGTTGCTGGGGGAAAGCATCAAGGCGGGGGAATGGCTGACCTACATCCCGATCTGGCTGGCGGTGCTGGTATTGGTGTTCGAGGGGTTCAAGCACCTGGTTCGCCAACGTAGACCTTAAGCACACGCAAAACAAATGTGGGAGCAAGCGGAGCGCCGCCCGGCTCGCTCCCACAGTTTTTATCGGTGTAACGGCTTAGTCGGTGGTCAACACACCACGACGCACCTGGTCACGCTCGATCGACTCGAACAGTGCCTTGAAGTTGCCTTCACCAAAACCATCGTCGCCTTTACGCTGGATGAATTCGAAGAACACCGGGCCCATCAGGGTTTCCGAGAAGATCTGCAGCAGCAGGCGCTTGTCGCCGGCCTCGGACGAACCGTCCAGCAGGATCCCACGGGCCTGCAACTCGCCTACCGGCTCGCCGTGGTTCGGCAGACGGCCTTCGAGCATTTCATAGTAGGTGTCCGGCGGCGCAGTCATGAAGCGCATGCCGATGCTTTTCAGGTGATCCCAGGTCTTGATCAGGTCATCGGCCAGGAAGGCAACGTGCTGGATACCCTCGCCGTTGAACTGCATCAGGAACTCTTCGATCTGCCCGGCACCCTTGGACGACTCTTCGTTCAGCGGGATGCGGATCATGCCGTCGGGGGCGGTCATGGCCTTGGAGGTCAGGCCGGTGTATTCGCCCTTGATGTCGAAGTAGCGAATCTCGCGGAAGTTGAACAGCTTCTCGTAGAAGTTCGCCCAGTAGGCCATGCGGCCGCGGTAAACGTTGTGGGTCAGGTGGTCGATGATCTTCAGGCCGGCACCGACCGGGTTGCGATCGACTCCTTCGATGAACACGAAGTCGATGTCGTAGATCGAGCTGCCTTCACCAAAACGGTCGATCAGGTACAGCGGCGCGCCGCCGATGCCCTTGATGGCCGGCAGGTTCAGCTCCATCGGGCCGGTCTCGATGTGGATCGGCTGGGCGCCGAGTTCCAGGGCGCGGTTGTAGGCCAGTTGCGAGTCCTTGACGCGGAACGCCATGCCACACACCGACGGACCGTGCTCGGCGGCGAAGTACGACGCCACGCTGTTGGGTTCGTTGTTGAGGATCAGGTTGATCGAGCCCTGGCGATACAGGTGCACGTTCTTGGAACGGTGGGTCGCGACCTTGGTGAAGCCCATGATCTCGAAGATCGGCTCCAGGGTGTTCGGGGTTGGCGATGCGAATTCGATGAACTCGAAGCCCATCAGGCCCATTGGGTTTTCGTATAAATCTGCCATGGTTGACGCCTCATCATGCTTTTATTAATTAACGGATCGTTAGTCGTGAGCACTGCTGAGAGGCGCGGGTGGCGCGCAGGAGATGCCTCGCACACTGCGGGCGAGAAAATCACCGTAGATCAATTGGAACCCAAATATCTTCATGGTCGACCCAAGGCTTTTGTGGGCGAGGCTTCTGCTGCCAGAAGACTTATTCTTATATGCGTAAACCGATTCTACACAGCGTAAAACAATTTGTCCGCCTTCTCTATAAAATCCGCCTTTTTCCCGTCGCTGCAAAGGCTTTGTTGCACAGGTAGATGCCCAGCAGGATAACCGCTCCCCCCAGGTACATCGTGCCCGTCATCTGTTCGCCCAGCAGCAGCGCGCCGAGGATCACTGCGGTCAGCGGGTTCAACGCGATGAACACTCCGGTGCGGGTGGCGCCGATCCGGCGAATACCATCGTAGTACCAGATGTAGGCCAGCGCCGACCCCAGCACACCCAGGTACAACAGGCTGATCACTTGTCCCGGGCGCAACTGCGCAAGAAGCTGCCACTGGAGTTCACCGCGCACTGCGCAGGTCAGCCATAGCATCAAGGTGCCCAGGACCACCGAGTACGTCACGGTGTGCAGCGGGCCCAGTGCCTGGTTCAGGTTTCTGGAGAACAACGAATAGATGCCCCAGCCCAGCACGCAGCCCAGAAGCAACAGATCTGCAAACCATGCCCCGCCGGCGAACACTGACTGATCGCCACTGACGATCACCAGTCCCGCTCCCCCGAGACACAGGAGGATGCCGACGATCTTGCTGGTATTGAGGCGCTCCTTGAACAGCAACCAGGAGGCCAGCCCGATCACTGCCGGGTTCAAGGCGACAATCAACGATGCGCGGGAGGCGTGGATGTACTGCAGGCCGTAAAAGAAACACAGGTTGTAGAAGTAGATGCCGAAGAACCCCAGCAGCCCCAATTGCAGCCATTGCCGACCGGTCGGCCGAGCCAGGGGGATGCGGGCCAGCCCCATGAACAGCAACAACGCCAGGCTCGCCAGCGCAAAGCGCAGGCTCGCGGCGAACAACGGACTCAGCGAACCCGCCAGGTAACGCCCGGCGACGAAGGTCCCGCCCCAGAGCATGGTGACGCTGGCGAGCTTCAGGTAAATCGGGACATCCGAAGCGCGCCCATCACTCGGGACAAGACTTTTCATGCAGGCTCCTGGGACATGGTCGGGTTGATGACTTATTCTTCTCGTCATGATCGATCATCGTAAAATGAGTACTTACTCATGACCCTGACCCAACTCGAGATCTTTTCCCTGGTTGCCGAACTGCAAGGCTTCACCAGCGCGGCGCACCGCCTGGGCATCAGCCAATCGGCGGTGTCCCATGCCATCAAGGCCCTGGAGCAGGAGCTGGGGGTCGAGTTGCTCAGGCGCCAACAGTCCCAGGTGGAACTCAGCGATATCGGCCAGCAGTTGCTGCTGCGCGCCCGCGCCATGCTCGGCCTGGCCAGCACCCTGCGCCAGGAGGCCGCCGACGCCCGTGGAATGAAAAGTGGCACGCTGCGCATCGGCTCCTTTGGCCCCACCGCGTCGATCGGCCTGCTGCCGAAAATCTTGCCACGGTACCGGGCGGCCTACCCCGGTATCGAAGTGCACATCGATGAAGGCCCCGACCGGCAAGTGTTGCAGTGGCTGGATGAGCGACGAATCGATGTCGGTTTTGTGGTGCTGCCCGAAGAGCGTTTTGACACCTTCGCGCTGGTCGAGGACCAGATGGTGGCGCTGATCCCCATCGGACATGCCCTGGCCAGCCGCGATAGCCTGACGCTGCGCGAGCTCTGCCACGACCCGTTCATCCTCACCGAAGCGGGCTCGGCGGAACTGGTGACGCGCCTGTTCAGTGCGGCACGGCTGAGCCCCGACATCCGTTTTCGCTGTTCGCAACTGCTCAGCACCCTGGCGACGGTGAGTCGCGGTGAAGCGCTGACCCTGGTTGCCGAACGCTCGCTGCCCGACACCCCGCAGGTGGATTACGTGAAACGGCCGCTGTCGCCGGTGGTCAAGCGCCAGGTCGGTTTGGCGGTGCTGGACCAACGTCAATGCTCACCCGCCACCCTGGCGTTCATCAAACTGGCAAGGGAGTTGCCCTTGAGTTGAGCAGCACAATCACCCAGTGCCATCTATCATCCCCGGTATGCAATCTCTTCATGGAAGGCAAGGCGTTGCCGCACCAGCATTTGAGAGCCCATTCCATCGTCCCAGGTTTCCCGAATGCCATTGACCTTAAAGCGCCGGCGTAAAAGCGCCTACCGTAACGCCATCACCGCGCTGGTGGCCCTGGTGCCCGTGGTGCTGGGCGCCGCCATTTTGCAGATGCAAGCCGAACGCCGGCTCAGCCAGAGCACGCACCAGACCGCCGAGGAAGCCGTCCGCCAGTTTGACTTGATGCTCGACAACACCGCCCAGGCGGCCCAGCTCCTGCTACCGCTGGCCGGGCAACCCTGTGCGGACGTCAAGCTGGCCCTGCGTGAACAGGTGACCCGCCGCCCCTTCGTGCGCTCGACCAACCTGGTGTGGGACAACAATCTGTACTGCAGTTCGTTGTTTGGCGAGTTCCAGGAGAAGGTCGACCCGGGCGAGTACACCCAAGGCAAGTTGTGGTTGATGAACGGCAATCCGGTAACGCCCAACACCGCCCTGCTGGTGTACCGCCAGAGCGAGGGCCGGGCTGGCGCGCTGACCACGCTCGATGGCTACCACCTGAGCAATGTGCTGCGCCTGATCGGGCGCCAGACCCTGTTGCTGCTGCAGGTCGGAGACAGTTGGTTGTCGGCCGACGGCCAGGTCCATGAGGGCGCACTGCCGCAACTGCCCGTGGCGCGCAATTACCTGGAGTCGTCACGCTATGCCTTTAAAGTGGAGGCCGGATTCCCCGAGGGGGAAACCTGGCGCTACATGGTCAGCGAGTACCCTCCCCTGTTCAGCCTGCTGATATTTTTTGGCGCCATTGCCGGCACCCTCGCCCACTGGCTGCAAAAGCGCTCGGCATCACCCAGCCTGGAATTGCAGCGGGCCATGGAGGCCAAGGAGTTTGTGCCGTACTTTCAACCGGTGGTTTATGGTGACAGTAAACGTTGGGCCGGCACCGAGGTGCTGATGCGCTGGAACCACCCCAAGGATGGCCTGGTGCGCCCCGACCTGTTCATTCCGTTTGCCGAGCACTCGGGGCTGATTGTGCCGATGACGCGTTCATTGATGCAGCAGACCGCCGCATTGCTCGGCCCGCAGATCAGTCCTGACAGCGAGCGTTTCCATATCGGCATCAACATCACTGCCAGCCACTGCCAGGACCTCGACCTGGTCGCTGACTGCCGCGAGTTCCTGGCGGCCTTTCCCCCCGGCAAGGTCGCGCTGGTCCTGGAGTTGACCGAGCGCGAGCTGATCGAACCCACGGCCATCACCCATCAACTGTTTGAACAGCTGCATGAACTGGGCGTGATGATCGCCATCGATGATTTTGGGACCGGCCACTCCAGCCTGGGTTACTTGCGTCAATTCAATGTGGACTTCCTGAAAATCGACCAGAGCTTTGTCGCAATGATCGGTGTGGACGCCCTGTCGCGGCATATTCTGGACAGCATCATCGAACTCTCCGGCAAACTCGACTTGGGAATAGTCGCCGAAGGCGTCGAAACACTTGAACAGAGTGAGTACCTTGCACGTCACGGGGTGAACTTTCTGCAGGGCTACCTGTATGGCCGGCCAATGCCCGCTGGCGAATTCATTATCGAATTGAACAAACACTTAGCCGTTGAGAAAAACACCCTGTAAAAACCATTACCGAGCTGTCGGTGCACCAAATTGCATCAAACAGCGGCACGGTGTTACATAAAGAAAAAGACATGATTTACTCGGAGTGAATTAACTACTACAATTTTTCCTGCCTGCGCAAGATTGCCAGGTGCGCCACTCTCACCGAGTCGCTTCAAGGCTCTTGGCTTATAGCTTTTTTGCGGTTGGTCTCAGCCAAACACACTATTGGAGTAAAGATATTGTCCAGACTCGCTGAATTTCGTGCAGCTGAAAAGGCCCTTCAAGAGCAGCTTGCGCAGCTGGAATCACTGAAGAACGACGCCGGGCTGAAGAAAGAAATCGAATTCGAAGAAAAGCTCCAGGGCCTGATGAAGACCTACGGCAAGAGCCTGCGCGACATCATCGCCATCCTCGACCCCAACCCCAAGGCCAGCCAGCAGTCCGCCCCGGCACCCAAGACCCGCCGCGCCCGCGTGGTCAAGGTGTACCAGAACCCACACACCGGCGAGCTGATCGAAACCAAAGGCGGCAACCATCGCGGCCTGAAAGCCTGGAAGGAACAATACGGCGCCAGCACCGTTGATTCCTGGCTGCGTGCCTGAGGGCCATGAGCCTCACCCTGAAAAGCCCTGCCAACGCAGGGCTTTTTTATGCCTCACGGATTTTAAGTAACGATGCTCGCCGATCTAGCGGAAAAATCCGCTAACTACCCTGGGCCGGCACAATTACCTTTTTAGTTAGTCCTTACGGCTAAAGAACTGGCCAGCCGCCATTGCCTCGTGCGTACTGCAATCTGGAACTAAAGTTTCAAACTTTCACGCACCGCCTGTATTTCTTTCTGACTTGCTGCGTACGCATCGGCTTGTCCGGCGTAGGAAAATACATAGGCCTTATCTGCCTCTACTGCGGCCACTAGTGTTTGCGACAACACATGACGTCCATTCTGGGTAATGGTGCAGGTGGTTTCCAGGGCCGCCAGGCGACTCAATGTAGCGGGATGAATCTTGTTGCACACACTTTGGTAGCCGCCCTGAAAGAAGTCCTTCTGGATCGACTTGCGCATTTCCAGCAGCACCCCCTGCAAGTTGACCACATGCCCGACTTCAACCTGAGTCATGGTCAACTCCATGACCAGTATCGTGTCGCCGTTCTCATCGTTTTTGACCGCGCGCTGGCGTGAAACCTTCGCCGACGCCTCGTCCGGCGCGGCCTCCGGCTCCAGGGCCTGAACCTGCCAACCACTGGGCCAGGCGACTTCGGCGAGTTGAGGTTGCGCACCCGCAGCGGCGGCAAACAGACTGGATAACAGCAACAGGGATCGAATGGCTCGGATCATCAGGCAAGACACTGGCGAGGTAAGGCGCAAAGTCTGAGCCCAGCCGGGCCTCCAGGCAATAGCCGGAGCTTTGTGCATTGGCCGGCTCCCCTCCCTTGCGTATCATTGGCCGCCTAAGCCCAAGGACAGCTCCATCGACTGGAGCGTCGTTTGCCCCACATATTTTCCGGAGGGCCCATGAGCCTGCACGATCTGAACACCTTCCCCGGCGTCACTGCCCAACCTGACACAGCCACCCAGCAATTCGTGTTCAACCACACCATGCTGCGGGTCAAGGACATCACCAAGTCCCTGGATTTCTACACACGCATCCTCGGCTTCAGCCTGGTGGAAAAACGCGACTTCCCGGAAGCCGAGTTCAGCCTGTACTTCCTGGCCCTGGTCGACAAAAACCAGATCCCCGCCGACGCGGCAGCTCGTACCGAGTGGATGAAGTCGATCCCGGGGATTCTCGAGCTGACCCACAACCACGGCACTGAGAACGATCCGGATTTCGCCTACCACAACGGCAACACCGACCCGCGCGGTTTTGGCCATATCTGCATTTCGGTCCCAGACATCCGCGCCGCCTGCGAGCGCTTCGAAGCCCTGGGCTGTGATTTCCAGAAACGCCTGAATGATGGCCGCATGAAGAGCCTGGCGTTCATCAAGGACCCGGATGCCTATTGGGTCGAAATCATCCAGCCAGCCCCACTGCTGCCGTAGCCGCGAGCTCTTGTAGGAGCGAGCGCCCGCTTGCGGCTCGCTCGCTCCTGCAGGTTGCTGTTTTCAGCCCTAAGGTTCAGGCCGGGGCCGATGTGCGGATCAGGTGGTCGAAGGCGCTCAACGAGGCCTTGGCGCCCTCGCCTACGGCAATCACGATCTGCTTGTACGGCACGGTGGTCACGTCACCGGCGGCAAACACCCCGGGAATCGAGGTTTCACCGCGGTTATCGACGATGATCTCGCCCCGTGGCGACAGCTCGACAGTGCCTTTTAGCCAATCGGTGTTAGGCAGCAGGCCGATCTGCACGAAGATGCCTTCGAGTTCGACGGTCAGGGTCTCACCAGACTGGCGATCCTTGTAACGCAAGCCATTGACCTTCTGACCGTCGCCGGTGACTTCAGTGGTTTGCGCATGGGTGATCACCGTGACGTTCGGCAGGCTGTGCAACTTGCGCTGCAAGACCGCATCGGCGCGCAGTTGCACGTCGAACTCCAGCAGGGTCACGTGGGCGACAATCCCTGCCAGGTCAATGGCGGCCTCGACCCCGGAGTTACCGCCGCCGATCACGGCCACGCGCTTGCCCTTGAACAATGGGCCGTCACAGTGCGGGCAGTAGGCAACACCCTTGTTGCGGTATTGCTGTTCGCCCGGCACGTTCATTTCGCGCCATCGGGCACCGGTGGCCAGAATCACAGTCTTGGCCTTGAGGGTCGCGCCACTGGCGAATTTGACCTGGTGCGGCTCGCCGTTCTGGCCTGGCACCAGGGCATCGGCCCGCTGCAGGTTCATGA
Organism: Pseudomonas kielensis; assembly: GCF_014236655.1. Taxonomy (GTDB): domain Bacteria; phylum Pseudomonadota; class Gammaproteobacteria; order Pseudomonadales; family Pseudomonadaceae; genus Aquipseudomonas; species Aquipseudomonas kielensis. The sequence continues at coordinate 75,038 of NZ_JACMYG010000003.1, read as the reverse complement.
TGTCGACGTCGTATTGCTTGACGTGTTCTTCCAAGGCGACCGCCAGTTTTGGGCCTTCGGTTTCCTGTACGGAAATGAAGTTTTCGATGGCCATGGTGTCCAGCACCTGACCGCCAAAACGTTCGGCGGCAACACCGGTGCGAATGCCTTTACGGGCCGCGTAGATGGCAGCTGACGCACCGGCCGGGCCACCGCCCACCACCAACACATCAAACACTGGCTTGGCGCTGATTTTCTCGGCCTGGCGCTCGATGCCGCTGGTATCGATTTTCGCGAGGATTTCTTCCAGGCCCATGCGGCCCTGACCGAAGTTCACGCCATTGAGGTAAACACTGGGCACCGCCATGATCTGACGCTCATCGACTTCAGCCTGGAACAGCGCGCCGTCGATGGCGACGTGATGAATATTGGGGTTGAGCACTGCCATCAGGTTCAACGCCTGAACCACGTCCGGGCAGTTCTGGCAGGACAGCGAGAAGTAGGTCTCGAAGTGGAACTCACCCTTGAGCGAGCGGATCTGTTCGATCACTTCGGCACTGGCCTTCGAAGGGTGGCCGCCGACTTGCAGCAGCGCCAACACCAGGGAGGTGAACTCGTGGCCCATCGGGATGCCGGCGAAACGCAGGCTGATATCGGCCCCTGGGCGGTTGATCGAGAACGATGGCTTGCGTGCATCGGCACCGTTGTCGAGCAAGGTAATTTGGCTGGAAAGACTGGCAACGTCTTGCAGTAATGCGAGCATTTCCTGGGATTTCGCACCGTCATCGAGGGAGGCAACGATCTCGATCGGCTGGGTGACCCGTTCCAGGTATGACTTCAACTGGGCTTTAAGATTGGCGTCCAACATACGGGCGATCTCCTTTGTTCAATTCTAAAAAAAACGCCCGAGCGAATCTCGCCCGGGCGTCTTGAGGGCGGTGCAGCTGACTTAGGTGCGGCGTACCGCCCTGGTATCGCGAGTCACTGACTCAGATCTTGCCGACCAGGTCCAGGGACGGGGCCAGGGTGGCCTCGCCTTCTTTCCACTTGGCTGGGCAGACTTGGCCCGGGTGAGCGGCGACGTACTGTGCAGCCTTGATTTTGCGCAGCAGTTCGGAAGCGTCACGACCTACACCGCCATCGTTGAGCTCAACGATTTTGATCTGGCCTTCAGGGTTGATCACGAAGGTGCCACGGTCTGCCAGGCCCGCTTCTTCGATCAACACGTCGAAGTTGCGGGAGATGACATGGGTCGGGTCGCCGATCATGGTGTACTGGATCTTGCCGATGGCTGGCGAAGTGTTGTGCCAGGCTGCGTGGGCAAAGTGGGTGTCGGTGGAAACGCTGTAGATCTCGACGCCCAGCTTCTGGAATTCAGCGTAGTTGTCGGCCAGGTCTTCCAGCTCGGTTGGGCAAACGAAAGTGAAGTCAGCCGGGTAGAAGAATACGACAGACCATTTGCCTTTCAGATCGGCGTCCGACACTTGTACGAAATCGCCATTTTTGTAAGCGGTAGCGGTGAAGGGTTTAACTTGGCTGTTGATGATAGGCATCGTTGACTCTCCGTCAGGGTTGAAAAGTTGATGAGGTGAATCCTACCCAACCGATCGCCTGATGGCTCATTGGCAAACCTCATGCCGCTCATTGGCTTTCGCTATTAGCCACCCCTCTTAATAGAAGAAAACCGTCTCAGCAAAAAAAAACCCGGCCCCCCGCTCGAACCACATCGCTCACGGCTGACGCCCGCCATGAGGCGATGGGCCGCGTGATACACTCGCCGCCCATACAAAGTACGTACTACATTACGCAAAGGCAGGAGAAAACATGGCTCGGGGCGGTATAAACAAGGCTGTAGTGCAGGCGGCACGCATGGCCATCCTGGCGCGCGGCGACAACCCCAGCATTGATGCAGTACGTATCGAGATGGGCAATACCGGTTCCAAAACCACCATTCATCGCTACCTCAAGGAGCTGGACGACGAGGTCGCGGCCCGCCAGAGCGAGCCACAGGAACAGATTGACGACGAACTGACCGGGCTGGTGGCGCGCCTGGCGCAACGCCTGAGGGAACAGGGCCAGGAACGCATCGACCAAGCCCTGGAAGGTTTCGAGCAAGCGCGCAAGGCGCTGGAAAGCCAATTGGCCGAAGCCCTGCAACTGCAGGCTCAACTGACCCACCAATTGCAGACCCAAGGCGCGACCCTGGCCAGCGAGTCCGCCGCCTTACACGACACCCGCGCATTGCTGCAAGGCGAACAGACTCGCAATGCCGGCTTGAGCCAGGCCCTCAGTGATTTTGAGTTGCGCTTGAACGACAAGGATGAGCAGATCCGCTCACTGGAAGAAAAACACCTGCACGCCCGCGACGCCCTGGAGCACTATCGCGAGGCCATCAAGGACCAGCGCGAGCAGGAACAACGGCGCCATGAAGGCCAAGTGCAACAGATCCAGATGGAATTGCGCCAGGCCCAGCAAAGCGCCATGGTTCGCCAGGACGAGATCACCCAGCTCAACCGCGATAACGAACGCCTGCTGACCGAGAATCGCGGCACCGTGCGTGAGCTGCACCTGTTGCAGGATCAACTCAAGCACAGCGAGACCCGTCAGGCCCAAGCCCAGGAGCAGATCCGCCGCAACGAGGCCGAAGCCACCCTGTTGCAGGAACGTCTGCGGGTGGCGGTGCTGGAAAGCACCAGCGCCAAACAGGCCGCCAGCGAGCACCTGCAAGCCAACGTGGAACTTGAGCGGCGGGCCGCCAGCGCCGAAGCCAGCCTCCAGGCATTGCATCAGGCGGTGGCCAAGCAAGCAGCGCCGGAGCCGGTCCCGGTCCCGGTCCCGGCTCCGGCGCAGTCGGAAGAACCTTAACCGGCCACGGGCGTGCGCATGGTGACGAACTCTTCGGCGGCCGTCGGGTGCACGCCGATGGTTTCGTCGAAGTCGCGCTTGGTCGCGCCGGCCTTCAAGGCAATCGCCAGGCCCTGGACGATTTCGCCCGCCTCCGGACCGACCATGTGGCAACCCAGGACCTTGTCGGTCTTGGCGTCGACCACCAGCTTCATCAGCGTACGCTCCTGACACTCGGTCAGGGTCAGTTTCATCGGCCGGAACCGGCTTTCGAAAATCTGCACCTCATGGCCTGCCTCGCGGGCCTGCTCTTCGGTGAGGCCGACCGTGCCGATGTTCGGCAAGCTGAACACGGCGGTCGGGATCATCTGATAATCCACCAGGCGATACTGCTCGGGCTTGAACAGACGACGTGCCACAGCCATGCCTTCGGCCAGGGCCACCGGCGTCAGTTGCACACGACCGATGACATCGCCAATCGCCAGGATCGACGGCTCGGCGGTCTGGTACAGCTCGTCGACCTCGACGAAGCCTTTCTGGTCGAGCTTGACCGCCGTATTTTCCAGCCCCAGGTTGTCCAGCATCGGCCGACGGCCGGTGGCGTAGAACACACAATCGGTTTCCAGCTTGCGTCCATCCTTGAGCGTCACGTTCAGGCTGCCATCGGCTTGCCGGTCGATGCGCTCGATGTCGGCATTGAACTGCAGGTCCATGCCGCGCTTGGTCAGCTCCTCTTGCAAGTGCTTGCGCACCGCACCGTCAAAGCCGCGCAGGAACAGGTCACCGCGATACAGCAAGGACGTCGAGGCGCCCAGGCCGTGGAAGATCCCGGCGAATTCGACGGCGATGTAGCCGCCACCCACCACCAGCACACGCTTGGGCAGGGTCTTGAGGAAAAACGCTTCGTTGGAGCTGATGGCGTGCTCGGCCCCGGGGATCTGCGGGATCTGCGGCCAGCCGCCGGTCGCGATCAGGATATGCTTGGCACTGAAGTGCTCGCCGTTGATCTCGACGGTGTGGGGCGCGACGATCCGGGCGTGGCCTTCATGCAGGGTCACCCCGCTGTTGACCAGCAGATTGCGATAGATACCGTTGAGACGGTTGATTTCGCGGTCCTTGTTGGCGATCAACGTGGCCCAGTCGAACTGCGCCTCGTCCAGGCTCCAGCCGAAGCCCGCCGCCTGCTCGAAGTCTTCGGCAAAGTGTGCGCCGTAGACCAGTAACTTCTTGGGCACGCACCCCACGTTGACGCAGGTACCGCCCAGATAGCGGCTCTCGGCCACGCCGACTTTTGCACCAAAACCGGCGGCAAAGCGTGCCGCGCGTACACCGCCGGAACCGGCGCCAATCACATACAGGTCAAAATCGTAGGCCATTTCTATCTCCTCGGCAGGACACCAGCATACCTGCTGACGCAGTGCGGGTCTGCGCCGCGAACAATACGGGGTTGAAAAATGAAAAAGCCACCCGAAGGTGGCTTTTCAGAACGGGATGCCCAGGCGTTATCAGTACGCCTTGCCCGTCTTGTAGAAGTGCTCGAAGCAGAAGTTGGTGGCTTCGATGTAGCCTTCGGCGCCGCCGCAGTCAAAACGGGTGCCCTTGAACTTATAGGCAATCACGCAACCGTCTTGCGCCTGCTTCATCAGGGCGTCGGTGATCTGGATCTCGCCACCCTTGCCCGGCTCGGTTTCTTCGATCAGCTTGAAGATGTCCGGGGTCAGGATGTAACGACCGATGATGGCCAGGTTGGACGGCGCATCTTCAGGTTTTGGTTTTTCCACCATGTTGCGCACACGGTACAGGTCGTCACCGATCAGGTCACCGGCGATCACCCCGTACTTGTGGGTTTCCTGCGGGTCGACTTCCTGGATCGCCACGATGGTGCAGCGGTACTGTTTGTACAGCTTGACCATCTGGGTCAGGACGCCGTCGCCTTCCAGGTTGACGCACAAGTCGTCCGCCAGCACGACGGCGAAGGGTTCGTCGCCGATCAACGGACGACCGGTGAGGATCGCGTGGCCCAGGCCCTTCATTTCGGTCTGACGGGTGTAGGAGAACGAGCACTCATCGAGCAGCTTGCGGATACCGACCAGGTACTTCTCTTTGTCAGTGCCCTTGATCTGGTTTTCCAGCTCGTAGCTGATGTCGAAGTGATCTTCCAGGGCGCGTTTGCCGCGACCGGTGACGATGGAGATTTCAGTCAGGCCAGCGTCCAATGCTTCTTCGACGCCGTACTGGATCAGTGGCTTGTTCACCACCGGCAGCATTTCTTTAGGCATGGCCTTGGTCGCTGGCAGGAAGCGAGTACCGTAACCGGCTGCTGGGAACAAGCATTTCTTGATCATAAAAGTCCTTGAAAGGGCTGTGTGTACGAGTTTCGGCGCAGTCTAATCAGGCGGCGTGCACCTTACAATGCCCCGCACTGGCTAACCGATGCCATCATAGAGAAATAATCTTAACGATAGTTCCGCAAAGGCTTCACTTTAGACCAGGGAAGACCCTCAGGCACATTTACCGCTATCATTGAGCAATTGAACCAGCCAACGAGGCAGATAGATGTCGGCAGCAAAAAGCGTGAACGGATACCTGATCAACAAGGCCAAAGACGGCCAATGGTGGGTCGACAGCGCCGGTGGCGAAAACATCGCCGGACCTTTCCCCACTGAAGCCATGGCCATCGAAGTGGCGTCGGTGCTGCAAGACACCCCGCCCGCGCCCAAGCGTCGTGGGGCCAAGCCCGAGTAAGGTGCCTGGTCAAACAGCCCTGCCCTGTGCGGGGCTTTTTTGTGTTTGTCTGTACCGAAATGGCCATTCGCTATAACCTCTCGCTACAAGGCCTTCTCTGCGCCTGACGCCCCTCCCCCCCTGATGGCAACGATCCGATGAAAATAACCCTGGCTGTGATGGCGGTACTGGTCTTGAGTGGTTGTGCCACAGCGTCCAAGACGTACCTGGACGATGGCCAGCAAGGCTTGTCGATCGATTGTTCAGGTCAAGCCAATTCCTGGGCCACCTGCTACGAAAAAGCCGATGCGTCCTGCGCCGGTACGGGCTACAAGATTGTCGGCTCCGAGGGCACGCCAGCGCTCAAGGAAAGCGACAAGACCCTGGGCGCTGATGTCGGCAACTTCAAGAGTCGCAGCGTAGTGGTGGTATGTAACTAGGCCCTGGGCCGTTACATGTGAATTTCCGCGAACTTGATGCCCAGGCCCCGTATGGTCTCGACCAAGTCATCCAGGTGGCTGAATGACTCGACTTCGTCATTGTCGTCCACCAGGAAAAAACTGCGCCCTGCACTTTTCTTGAAAAACACGATCCACTCCCCCGGTGTCGCCGGATTCTGGATCACATGGGTGGCAGAGATGTGACCCTCTGCATGCCGCTCTCGGACTTGCTCGCGCTTCATTGCCTGCTCCATTGATGACAATGCCGCCCAAGGCCCGAAGCTGTTCAACCAGCATTGCGCCCAGGGCGGCATTGTGTCGTTGGACGACAGTTTACCGGATGCCTTGGCCAATCAGCACGCCATCAACGGTTTGCCCATACAGATTGACCCCGTCGTTGGCATGGAACTTCACCCGGGTCTTCTCCACGGAGCCATCGATCAGCCGCGGGTCCTGGGGCCGTTCATGGCTGTTGATGAACGCCGCCACGTCCCACGCCTGCTGATCGCTGAGGCTCTGCGCCTTGCCCAGGGGCATGTTGTACTGAATGAACGAAGCCGCGGTGTTGATACGGTGCATGCCCGCTCCCCAGTTGTAGGAGTCCTTACCCCAGAGCGGTGGCATCACGTAGTCCTGGCCGACTTTCTGTCCCTGCCCGCTGTCGCCGTGGCACACCGCACACTGGGCCTTGTAGACCTGCGCGCCCTGGGCAATGTCGTAACCCTTGGCCGGCTGCTTGACTTCCGGATAACCGCGCCCGGGCAGCTCGACGCCAATCGGTGCCTTGGTCGCCAGCCAATAGGCGTAGGCCGACAACGCGCTGATTTCCGGGCCATCGGCCGCTGGCGGCTTGCCGTTCATGCTGAACTCGAAACAGCCTTGCAAGCGCTCGGCGAAGGTATTGACCTTGTCGTTTTTCTTACGATACGCCGGGTACATCGGGTAAGCCCCCCACAACGGCGCAGAGTTGGGTAAACGGCCCTGATCCAGGTGACAGTTGCTGCAATTGAGGCCATTACCCACATAGGCCGGGGCCTGGCGCTTGGTGTCGACAAACAGGCTGTGGCCCTGGCGCACCAGCTTGCCAAAGGCGTTGTCCGGCAACTCATGCTCGGCCGGCGCCTGGAAATACTCGACTTTTGCGCTAGTGGCGGCCGGGATCTTCAGTTCAGACTGGTCGTCCATCACGGTCTGGGCGGCATACCCGTTGAGACTGACCAGCGCCAGGGCCAATGGAGCGAGGGATAGGAATTTCATGGCTTGGCCTCCTGGCTGCCCAGTGTCGCAAAGTAGTCGGCGACCGCCTTGATTTCATCCGGGGTCAGGGATTTGGCGATGTGCCCCATCAAGTCATTGGGGTCGTTATGCCGGGTGCCGTCACGCCAGGCGTTCAATTGCCCGACCAGGTAATTGGCCGACTGCCCAGCCAGTGGCGGAAACGCCGTGCCCACGCCGACCCCACCGGGGCCGTGACACATCACGCACTCGGGAATCTGCCGATCCCAGGCACCGCGCAACGCCAACCCCGCGCCAGGCTCCGTCGGCGTGGTGTTGCGTGTCACGTGCGGGGTGGTCGGCGCCGGCATGGCCGCCAGGGTGCTGGTGACCGCCTGGATTTCGCTCTCGCTCAACGCCTTGGCCAGCGGCTGCATCACCGGGCTGACCCGCGAGCCACTGCGAAAGTCCGCCAGTTGTTTACTCAGATAACCCGCCGACAAACCGGCCAGCCGGGGAAATCCGGCCGCTGGCATGCCCATGCCATCGGCACCATGACAGGCAAAGCAGGCTGTAGCGGCAGGCAACGCACCGCCCTGGGTATAGATTTTCTGTCCGTCGTCGGCATTCACGACGCTGACAGCAATGAGCATCAGGCTGCCCAGTACGGTCGGTTTGAAATCCATCTCTAACCCTCTTTTTTTAGTTATAAGCTTAGACTTAGTTTGCATAAGCCTATAAAGAGTAAGTGATTGTGACGGCTATCTCAACCGCTCAGGCTATGCGCGTCCGGGTGGACGACCATCGCGAGCAGGCTCGCGCCCACTCAGGATAATCGGCGTGTCCAGCGATTATGTCGAGGCACAAAAAAACCCGAGCCGGGAAGGTCCGGGTCGGGCTTTTGGGGGGCGTGGCCGCGGGTGGTCTGGCCTTAGCCGGAGATGCACTCGTTGGCGGCAACCCCGATGTCACCTGGGCGCATCGGCACATTGGACAGGCTCTCATGCAGCTTGATGCTACTGCCGCCGGACCGTTCTTCGATGTCGAACACCGCTGCCGGATCGGTCGACAGCTTGCCCGGCACGATGACCCGCATCCCATCCTTGTGCGGCTCCATTTGTACCGCGCCCCGGCTCTTGGCCAGCTTTTCGGCGACACAATTGGCATATTCCTGCGGCTTCTTCCCTGAAATCACGTTCATGGTGGGCGGGCTCTGATTGATGTCCGAGACTGTCGCACACCCACTCATCACCAATGCCAGCAACAAAACGCCCTGCTTCATACAAATCCTCCGATAAAGACCCTCGGACAGCGTAAATGCGCTTTTTCTCCGGCCTGTCCTGCTTTATCGCGTAAATAATCGCGGATAACTGTTTTTAATTGTCAAACCGGCTCCCAGCGGCCCGCTTTTCCGAGGCCTTCGCTGATAAACTGGGCCATCGTCCATGCTATCGTTTTGATTTGCTAGAAAAAGCCCTTCTGGAGGCGCCCATGAAATTTATCCACCAGCGCGAGCACCTCAACGAAGATGACATCGTCGTCATTCAATGCTCCCAGACCTGCAACATCCGCCTGATGAGCGACGCCAACTTCCGCAGTTTCAAGAACGGCGGTCGTCACTCTTACCACGGCGGCGCATTCGACACCTTCCCGGCGAGAATCACCGCACCCAGCACCGGTTTCTGGAACATCACCATCGACACGGTCACCAGCCGCGCGATCAGCGTGACCCGCAAGCCGACGCTGACCCACTCGATCAAGATCGTTCGCCGGTCCAGCTCCAAATTCAGCTGATTCCCCGCCCGCTCCGCGACAGACAGGTACACCCGTGACTCCAACGACCAAGTACGTCATCAAGTACAAACTCAACGGCGAGCGCCGCTTCGAGTTCGCCCAACTGGTAAATGGCACCGAAGACGAGGCCAAGGCCGCTCTGGCGGCGATCCATGGCGACAGCTCGGACGTGATCACCGATATCAGCGTGAGCAAGGCGTTGTAAGCAGCCCGGCGCTCGGCCAAACCGGCACAATTTGACCGCAAGCCGCGGAGTGTTGCCTCGCGTCGAGCGGCCCAGACTGGCCCTCCTCGACCTTGGCCCAGGAGCCGGCAATGCGCGTCTCTTCCCTGCATACCCCTTTGCCCAACGACCTCGCCGCGGCGATCCAACCGTCGCTGCTCGAACGTATCGACCACCTGCCCTGGCCGTCACTGGAGCAGCGCCTCGATCAGGACGGCTGTGCCGTGGTCCCCCGCCTGCTCGATGCCCCGGAATGCCAGGACCTGCGGGCGATGTACGAGCAACCCGGGCTGTTTCGCGCTCGGGTGGTGATGGCCAGGCACGGTTTCGGTCGTGGCGAGTATCAATACTTCGACTACCCGCTGCCCGAGCCAGTCCAGCGATTGCGCAGCGCCCTGTATGCGCGTCTGGTGCCTTTGGCCAATCGCTGGCAGGCGCGCCTGGGCCTGCCAGGCCGCTTTCCCCCGGCACATCCGGCCTTCCTGCAACGCTGTCACGACGCCGGCCAACAGCGCCCGACACCGCTGTTGCTGCAATACGGTCCTGGGGACTACAACTGCCTGCACCAGGACCTGTATGGCGAACACGTATTTCCCCTACAAGTGGCAATCCTGCTGTCAGCGCCCGAGCTAGACTTCACGGGAGGCGAGCTGGTGCTCACTGAACAGCGCCCGCGGATGCAATCGCGGCCCATGGTGATGCGCCTGGAGCAAGGTGATGCGCTGATTTTTGCGGTGCATCAGCGACCGATGGCCGGGGTTCGCGGCGACTACCGGGTCAACCTGCGCCATGGCGTCAGTCGCCTGCACAGCGGCCAACGACATACCCTGGGAGTGATATTCCACGATGCACAGTGAGCCCTTGGGCCCGACCACCCTCGACCTGTTTGCCGACGCCGACCAGCAACCGGCGCGAACCGAACAGCTCGGCCCCCAGGCATTCGTACTGCGCGGCTTCGCCCTGCCCTGGGTGCCACGCCTGCTCGCAGCACTGGAGCAAACGCTGAAGGCGGCGCCGTTTCGCAACATGCTCACCCCCGGCGGCTTCACCATGTCGGTGGGTTTGAGCAATTGCGGGGCGCTGGGCTGGACCACCGACCGCAGCGGCTACCGCTACACCGCGCTCGACCCTGTCAGTGGCCTGCCTTGGCCACCGATGCCGCAGGTGTTCCGGGAGTTGGCGCAATGCGCCGCGAGCGAGGCCGGTTTCGCCGATTTTGCCCCGGATGCCTGCCTGATCAACCGCTACCTGCCGGGGGCGAAGATGTCGTTGCATCAGGACCGCAACGAAGGCTCCTACGAGCCGCCCATCGTCTCGATCTCCCTGGGCCTGCCGGCGATGTTCCTGTTCGGCGGCATGCAACGCAGCGACAAGAGCCAGCGGGTGCCGTTGTTGCACGGCGATGTGGTGGTCTGGGGCGGCGTCGATCGTTTGCGTTATCACGGGGTGTTACCGCTCAAGGAAGGCCTGCATCCACAGTTGGGCGCCCAGCGCATCAACTTCACCCTGCGTACTGCCGGCTGAAACGGCGAATTCGAGCGCAAGCCGCCGGGTGCCCTGCGCCGTTGCAGCGGTTACCCTGAGGCAAATCTTCACAGGGTGGCGCGTCATGTCCCAAGCCAAACACAGTATCGAGCAAGACCCGCGCTGGGCCGCGGTCGTGGCCCGCGACCCGCGTGCCGACGGGCAGTTTGTCTACGGGGTCAAGACCACCGGGATCTACTGCCGCCCCAGCAGCCTGGCGCGCCTGCCCAAACCGCAGAACGTGGTGTTCTTCGACACCGAGGAACAAGCCCTGGCCGCGGGTTTTCGGGCCAGCAAGCGGGCGGCGGCGGACCAGACCCTGGTCGCCACCCAGCATGCGACCCTGGTGGCCGCCGCGTGCCGGCAGATCGAGCAGGCCCAGAGCCCACCCAGCCTGGGCGAACTGGCCACCAGCGCCGGCCTGAGCCCATTCCATTTTCACCGGGTGTTCAAGGCCGTCACCGGCCTCACGCCCAAGGGCTACGTCACCGCCCAGCGTTCGCGGCGGGTGCGTGAACGCCTGGAATCCGCCGACTCCGTGACCGCGGCGCTGTACGACGCCGGCTTCAACTCCAACAGCCGTTTTTATGAATCCGCCGATCACCTGCTCGGCATGAAACCCAGTGACTACCGCGCCTCGGGGCAAAACACCGAGATCCGCTTTGCCGTCGGCCAATGCTCCCTGGGGGCGATCCTGGTGGCGCGCAGTGAGCGTGGGGTGTGTGCGATTCTCCTGGGCGATGACCCCAACGTCTTGCTCGAAGACCTGCAACAGCGCTTCAGCCAGGCGACGTTGATCGGCGCCGAACCGGATTTCGAGCACTGGGTGGCCAAAGTCGTTGGGTTTATCGAAGCACCCGCCCTCGGCCTCGACCTGCCGCTGGATGTACGTGGCACGGCCTTTCAGGAGCGGGTGTGGATGGCGCTGCGCGAGATTCCACCGGGCAGTACCGCCAGCTACGCCGACATCGCCCAGCGGATCGGTGCGCCCAAGGCCTTTCGCGCCGTGGCCCAGGCCTGCGGCGCCAACCACCTGGCGGTGGCGATTCCCTGCCACCGGGTGGTGCGCAGCGATGGCGAGCTCTCAGGCTATCGCTGGGGAGTGGAGCGCAAGCGGCAACTGCTGGACCGGGAAAACCAGCCCTAGAAAATCCCGATGTGCACCGCCACGCTGTCGGGACCGGTGTAGGCTTCGAAGTCTGTGGCGAAGCGGCGCTTGATCTGCGGATGCGCCTCGAAATACCCCCACACCCGGCCCCAGGCCTCGATCACCGCGCCCGGCATCGCACCCTGGGCATCGAACACCAGGTATTGCCCGCCTTGTACCTCGATGCTTGCGTATTGCGCCTCGGGCTCATTGACCCTGACTCCGGCCAGCACATCAAACGAGCCGCTCGCGTCGGACTCATAGTTGCTGTACACGCCATACACCAGGGAGTCTGGGGTTTTACCCGGTATTTTTTCGTACAGACCTTCGCTGAAAAATCGCCCCCACATCGGGCCGATACGTGCGGTTGCCGTCTGTTGCTCCGCCGCATTGAGCGTGCGCACACGCAAACCTGACACGCGAAACGGCAGCACTTCCAGTTGTTTGATGCTCATGAGCACTCCCTCCTTGATCAAGCTGGTAAAAAATTCATCCTCGACGTTACAGGAGAAGTTTATGATTTTCGCCCTCGGCGACGGCTTCTACCCAAAGACCGCCAATGGCTGTCAATGATGCCAAGGCCCCTCACCCGATTTCCAACCGGAGCACTCTGCTGATGAGCCAATGGCCAGACACCCGCATTCTTGACCTGCTCGGCATCGAGTTGCCGATCATCCAGGCCCCCATGGCCGGCGCGACCGGCTCGGCCATGGTCATCGAGGCCAGTAACGCCGGCGGCCTGGGTTCGATGCCGGCAGCGATGCTGAGTGTCGAGCAGTTGCGCGAAGAACTGACGATTATCGGCCAGCACAGCCAGCGTCCGTTCAATGTGAACTTCTTCTGTCATCAGCCGCCCGTTGCCGACGAGTTGCGCGCGCGGCAATGGAAACAGCTGCTGGAACCCTACTACCGCGAACTCGGGGTGGATGTCGAGGCGCCAACCCCGGTCTCCAACCGCGCGCCCTTCGACGCCGCCGCGTGTGCGGTGGTCGAGGAGTTTCGCCCCAAAGTGGTGAGTTTTCACTTTGGCCTGCCGGAAAAATCCCTGCTCGATCGGGTCAAGGCCACGGGCGCCAAGGTGCTGTCGTCGGCGACCACGGTGGATGAGGCAATCTGGCTGCAACAGCATGGCTGTGACGCGATCATCGCCATGGGCTACGAGGCTGGCGGCCATCGCGGGATGTTTCTCAGCGAGGACCTGAGCAGCCAGGTCGGCACCTTGGCCCTGGTGCCGCAAGTGGTCGACGCGGTCAGCGTGCCGGTGATCGCGGCCGGCGGTATTGGCGATGCCCGCGGGATTGCCGCCGCGTTCGCCCTCGGCGCTTCGGCCGTGCAACTGGGCACCGCCTACCTGTTCACTCCACAAGCCAAGGTCAGCGCCTCGCACTACCGCGCCCTGCGGACCGCCAAGGACAGCGACACCGCGATCACCAACATTTTCACCGGACGCCCGGCCCGGGGCATTATCAATCGGGTCATGCGCGAGCTCGGCCCGATCTGCCCGCAAGCCCCGGCCTTCCCGCTGGCCGGTGGCGCTTTGCTGCCGCTGCGCGCCCAGGGTGAAGCGGACTTCAGCAACCTATGGGCCGGTCAAGCCGTGCACCTGGGCATCGAACTGCCCACGGGCGAACTGACCCGACGCCTGGCCGCGCAAGCGTTGACCCTGATCACTCGCCGATGAGATCCCGTAGCAGCTGTCGAGCAACGCGAGGCTGCGTCAACGGCCGCAGGACGTTCATTCGACTTGGCAATACCGTTGGGTTCGCTGCGCAACCCAACGCAGCCTGCGGCAGCGGCTACAAAGGCGCGGTGCGGCAAGAAAATTGTATACAACCTCTCAATCAGCCCGCCCTGAAGAGTTCCGTTCATCGCTGATTCGCTATATATTCAGCTATACAGCGTTTCACCACCCCCTCTCGGAGCCGCTTCATGACAACTCGTGTCTCACGTTTCGCGCCGACTTGCCTGGCGTCCCTGATCGCCTTGCTGGCCCTGGGTTCGGCGCACGCCGATGAGGTCCAGGTGGCGGTAGCAGCCAACTTCACCGCGCCGATCCAGGCCATTGCCGCCGACTTCAAGAAAGACACCGGGCACACGCTGGTGGCCGCCTATGGCGCCACGGGCCAGTTCTATACCCAGATCAAGAACGGCGCACCGTTTGAGGTGTTCCTGTCGGCCGACGACAGCACCCCGCAAAAACTCGAGAGCGAGGGCGACATCGTCAAGGGCTCGCGCTTCACCTACGCCATCGGCACCCTGGCGCTGTGGTCGGCCAAAGAGGGTTACGTCGACGCCAAGGGCCAGGTGCTCGCCAACAACCACTACCAGCACCTGTCCATCGCCAACCCGAAAACCGCACCCTACGGCCTGGCCGCCACCCAGGTCCTGGCCGGGCTGGGCCTGACCGACAAGGTCAAGGCCAAGATCGTCGAAGGCCAGAACATCACCCAGGCCTACCAGTTCGTGTCCACCGGCAATGCCGAAATCGGCTTTGTTGCCTTGTCGCAGATCTACAAAGACGGCAAAGTCACCAGCGGTTCGGCGTGGATCGTTCCGGCCGACCTGCATGATCCGATCAAGCAGGACGCCGTCATTCTCAACAAAGGCAAGGACAACCCGGCCGCCCAGGCCCTGGTTGACTACCTCAAGGGCCCCAAAGCCGCGGCCCTCATCAAGTCCTATGGTTACCAGCGCTAAATGACCCTATCGAGTGCCGACTTTGCCGCCATCTGGCTGACCGTCAAACTGGCGTCCCTGACCACCGTGATTCTGCTGATCATCGGCACTCCGATTGCGTTGTGGCTGGCGCGCACCCGCTCCTGGTTGCGCGGCCCGGTCGGGGCGATCGTCGCCCTGCCCCTGGTGCTGCCTCCCACGGTCATCGGCTTCTACCTGCTGCTGACCCTGGGCCCCAACGGTTTTCTCGGCCAGTTCACCCAGGCCCTGGGCCTGGGCACCCTGACCTTCAGCTTTACCGGCCTGGTGATCGGCTCGGTAATCTACTCGATGCCCTTCGTGGTCCAACCTCTGCAGAACGCCTTTTCAGCAATCGGCACCCGGCCCCTGGAAGTGGCGGCGACCTTGCGCGCCAACCCTTGGGACACCTTTTTCAGTGTGATCCTGCCCCTGGCCCGCCCCGGGTTCATCACCGCCGCCATTCTGGGTTTCGCTCACACCGTGGGTGAGTTCGGCGTGGTGCTGATGATCGGCGGCAATATCCCGGACAAGACCCGAGTGGTGTCGGTGCAGATTTACGACCACGTCGAGGCCATGGAATATGCCCAAGCCCATTGGCTCGCCGGGGCGATGCTGGTGTTCTCGTTCCTGGTGTTGCTGGCGCTGTACTCCAGCCGCAAGACCAAAACCGGCTGGAGCTGACCGATGAACGACGCGATTCACGTGCGCCTGCAACTGCACTACCCGGATTTTTCCCTGGATGTCGACCTCGACCTGCCCGGGCGCGGAGTCACTGCGCTGTATGGCCACTCGGGCTCCGGCAAGACCACCTGCCTGCGTTGCATCGCCGGGCTGGAACGGGCCGAACAGGGGTTTGTGCAGATAAATGACGAAGTCTGGCAGGACAGCCACCACAAACGGTTTGTGCCACCCCACAAGCGGGCGCTGGGTTATGTGTTCCAGGAAGCCAGCCTGTTTCCCCACCTGTCGGTGCTGGCCAACCTGGAGTTCGGCTGGCGGCGTATACCGCGCGCGCAACGCCGGGTCGACATGGCCCATGCCACGCAGTTGCTGGGGATCGGCCACCTGCTCGATCGCCATCCGCAACACCTCTCCGGCGGTGAGCGCCAGCGCGTCGGCATCGCCCGGGCGTTGCTCACCAGCCCGCGGTTGCTGCTGATGGACGAACCCCTGGCGGCTCTGGATTCCCAGCGCAAAAGCGAGATCCTGCCGTACCTCGAACGGCTGCACGACGAACTGGACATTCCGGTGCTGTACGTCAGTCATTCCCAGGACGAAGTCGCGCGCCTGGCCGACCATATCGTCCTGCTCAGCGCCGGCAAGGCCCTGGCCAGTGGCCCGGTGGGCGAAACCCTGGCCCGGCTGGACCTGCCGCTGGCCCTGGGCGACGATGCCGGCGTGGTGATCGACGGCCAGGTCACCGACTACGACCTCGACTATCAACTGCTGACCCTGCAACTGCCCAACAGCCAATTGAGCGTGCGGGTGGCCCATCTGCCGCTGGCCCTGGGCAAACCATTGCGCTTCAAGGTCCAGGCCCGCGATGTCAGCCTGAGCCTGCACGCCGGCGAACAGAGCAGCATCCTCAATCGGCTGCCGGTGACGGTGGTCAGCGAAATCGCCGCCGATAACGCCGCCCATGTGCTGGTGCGCCTGGATGCCGCCGGTACGCCGCTGCTGGCGCGCATCACGCGCTTTTCCCGGGACCATCTGCAACTGCATCCCGGCCAGGCGCTGTGGGCGCAGATCAAGGCCGTGGCGGTGCTGGCGTAACCCGTTGGCACGACCGCCGACGCCTGCGGTCAATGGCTATACCCGCCCGCCCAAGGACCCAGCGCCATGCCGGACCTCACCCCCGCCGACTCGCTGCCACCGGACCTGCACTATGTCGATGACACGCAGCCGGGTATCCGCCGCACAATCCTGCGCGGCCAGTTCTGTTATCTCGACGTGGCTGGTCAGCGCATTACCGACCCGGTGGAAGTCAAACGCCTCAACGCCCTCGCCGTGCCTCCCGCCTACACCGACGTGTGGATCTGTGCCGACCCCCACGGCCATTTGCAGGCCACTGGCCGCGATGCCCGGGGGCGCAAGCAATACCGCTATCACCCGCGCTGGCGGGAAGTGCGCGATGGCGACAAGTATTCGCGCCTGCTGGAGTTCGGCCTGGCACTGCCCAAGCTGCGCCGCCATCTGGAAGCGCAACTGGCCAGCCCGGGGCATGGCCGCGACAAGGTCATGGCCACGGTCATCAGCCTGCTCGACACCACCTTGATCCGCGTTGGCAACAGCCAATATGCCCGGCAGAACCGCTCCTACGGCCTGACCACCTTACGCACCCGGCATGTGTCGCTGAACGGCAGCGCGATCGCCTTCCAGTTTCGCGGCAAGAGCGGTATCGAACACCAGATCACCGTCAAGGACCGGCGCCTGGCCCGGATCATCAAGCGCTGCCTGGAAATCCCCGGGCAAGACCTGTTCCAGTACCTGGACGAAGACGGGCAACGGCACACCGTGACCTCCTCGGACATCAACGCCTACCTGCATGAAGTGACGGCGGGCGACTTCACCGCCAAGGACTACCGCACCTGGGCCGGCAGCAGCCTGGCCCTGTCGGCGCTGCGCGAGTTGCCCTGGGAGTCGGCGACCGACGCCAGGCAGCACATCGTCGAGATGGTCAAGCGCATTGCCAAGGAACTGGGCAACACCCCTGCCGTGTGCCGCAAGTGCTACATCCATCCGGCCGTGCTCGACAGCTACCTGCTCGGCACCCTGGCGCAACTGCCCAAGCCACGCCAACGCAAGCACCTGAACCGCGAAGAAGTCGGGCTGATGATGTTCCTGCAAACGCTCTCGCAAAAGCCACAGGACTTGTAAGGCCTTGCCGATCTAAGCTAGGCTGGCCGCCTTCCCTACTGCAGGACGATCTTTCGCCGTGAACAACTAAGCCTTTCAAAAATGTATGCGCAACAAGCTGCCTGGGGCACTTGTTGGCCTTTTCCGACATTTTTTGGAGGTGCTATGACTCACGTCACGCGTCTACCTGCACTCGTTACCCTGAACCAACTCAGCTTTCAGTTTGCCGATGGCGACTGCCTGTTCGATGCCCTCGATCTGCGCCTCAACCAGCGCCCCACGGCCATTGTGGGCCGTAATGGCAGCGGCAAATCCGTGCTCGCCCGACTGATCAGCGGCCAACTGCAACCCAGCGCCGGAACCCTGAACTGCCACGCCAGCGTCGCCTATGTGGCACAGGAACCCCCGTGCGTCGACGGCCAGACTGTCGCCCAGGCGGCAGGCGTCGCCAGCACCCTCGATGCGCTCGCCCGCCTGGCCGCCGGTCATGCTCGCGCCCAGGATCTGGAGGACGTTGCCGAGCGCTGGGACCTGGCCGAGCGCTTCGCATCCATGCTGGCCCAGGCCGGACTCGCCGGGCTCACGGCGCAGCAGCCGATGGCCGCCCTCAGTGGTGGTCAACGTGCGCGGATCGCCCTGATCGGCGCCTTTATCAGCCAGGCCGGCTTACTGGTGCTGGATGAGCCAAGCAATCACCTGGACGCTTCGGGTCGGCACTGGTTGATGGCGCAACTGGCCGCCTGGCGCGGTGGCCTGATCCTGGTCAGTCACGACCGGCGCCTGCTCGACAGCGTGCAACGCATCGTCGAACTGTCGCCCTTGGGGGTGCAGGTGTTCGGTGGCAACTACGCGGCCTACCTGCAACAGCGCTCGGTGGTGCAAGCGGCGGCCCACGCGGCACTGGAGCACAGTCGCAGCCAGCGCCGCCGCGAACTGCAACGCCTGCAGCGCGAACACGACACCATCACCCGCCACGCAGCCGGATCGCGCAAGCAGGCGCAGACCGCCAACGTCTCGCGCTTCGAGCGGGCCACCATGAAAGGCCGCGCCAGCGAGATCATGGGGCACGTGCGACAGGCCCACCAAGCCTGCAAAACCGAGCTCAACGCCCAGGTCCGCGAGGCCCATGCACGGGTCATCCCCAATGAGCCGGTGCTGATCCCCTTGCCCGGCACCGCAGTGCCCAACAGCCGGCAAGTCATCCGCCTGGTGGCGGCGCAGTTGCCGTGGCTACCCCGGCAAACGCCGGGCAGTCAGCTCGACCTGACGCTGGTGGGGCCTGTGCGGGTGGCGCTCAGTGGTCCCAACGGTTGCGGTAAATCGACCCTGCTCAAAATGCTCGCCGGTCACTGCGCCGCCGTCAGCGGCCAGTGCCAGACCTACGTCCCCAGTGCCTACCTGGATCAGCACCTGACGTTGCTGGACCCCGAGCGCTCGGTGGTCGAGCAGTTGAATCTGCTGGACACCCCGCTGTCCGAGGGGGCCGTGCGTAGCCGCCTGGCGCAGTTGCAACTGGACGCCCGGCGAGTGCACGTGCCCACGGGTCAGCTCAGCGGTGGCGAGCGCCTCAAGGCCGCCCTGGCGATCGCATCGTGGGGCAATACCCCCGCGCAGTTGCTGCTGCTCGACGAACCCACCAATCACCTCGACCTGGATTCCGTACAGGCCCTGGAACAGGCCTTGCGCGGTTTTGGCGGAGCGCTCATCGCCGCCTCCCACGACGCCGCTTTTCTCCAGGCCCTGCAACCCACCCACCACCTGCACTGGAGCGCACACGGCTGGCAGCTGCAAGAGGTCGGCCAGACGCTGCCAGGCTGAATCAGGCGACGAACAGCACGTGGGGTTTTTGCAGGTTTTGCAGCGGGATCTATAGTTGATGGGGGCAACAATCCCGTTCCACGACGGGGTCTATACTTGCAGCGATGAGCCCGAGAACAACGCGGTTGATCAAGCACCGCGCATTATCGTCGACGTCCATCGCGAGCAGGCTCGCTCCTACAAGGTTATGCACCGGGCGAGCGCTGTGTTGTCCTTTGCCACGCTACTCGACTAATGGAGGTGTTTTCCATGTCCGAAAAAGAGTCCATCACCACCCTGCTGACGTTGCTCGACTCGCGCCAAACGCGCCTGACGGCGGCATGCAAGGAAATCGCCGACTGGGTCGACAAACATGACGGCCATCCCACGGCGATGAAAATCCGCGACCGCCTGCAAGACATCGAGAAGGACGCGCCGCTGATCCAGAACGCGCTGACCTCGCTCAAACCGCTGGACCGGCCCCTGCCACGCTTCCGCTGAGCCGAGCGCTTTGAGGGCCGTGTGCAGCACCGGTAATCAGAGCTGATTCCGGGCGATACCGCTGCGAATTCGCAGAATGTCGGCCAGCACCGCCAAGGCGATCTCCGCCGGTGTCTTGCTGCCCAGGTTCAGGCCGATGGGCGCGTGAATCCGCGCCAGCTCGGCCTCCCCCAGACCACCGATCCGGCGCAGGCGCTCGAAGCGTTTCTGCGAGGTTTGCAGGGAGCCCATGACCCCGATGTAAAACGCATCGGTGCGTACGGCTTCCATCATGGCCAGGTCGTCGATACGCGGATCATGGGTCAAGGCGACCACCGCCGTGTCGCTGTGGCACCCGCCCTCGGCAATGAACACCGAGGGCAACTGGCGGCGAATCTCCACATGCTCCAGCACCACGCCCTCCAGCACCTCCTCACGGGGATCACAGAGGATCACCTCGAACCCCAGGCCGACCCCAAACTCGGCGCACGCCTGCGCCACGCTGGAGTAGCCGGCGAGCAACAGCCGTTGAGCCGCCCCGACACGCAACCGCACCCGATCGATTTCGCGCTCGATGCGTGGCCCGTGCTCGCGGTCGACCAGCAGGCCGCGAGCACCGCTTTGCAGGTCGACTTCACGGATCAGCCGGCGCTGGCCCAATAGCGCGGACTCCAGTTCACGCAGGTGAGCCTGGACCTCGCAATCGGGCTCGAGCCTTTCCACCAGTACATCCAGCAGTCCGCCGCAGGGCAGTTTCACCTGGGAGCGCGGATCATCGCCCTCGCCGTAGCGCACCACCGTCACGGCCTCGGCAAACAGTCCTTCGGCCATGCGCTCGAGAAAGTCGTCCTCGACACAGCCACCGGACAACGAACCGATCCAGTGCCCACTGTCGTTGACCGCCAGCATCGAGCCTGGCGCACGAGGCGCCGAACCGTAGGTACTGAGCACACTGCACAACCACACACGTTGGCCCGCGCTGGACCAGGCCAGCGCGCGCCGTATCACTTGCAGGTCAAGATGCTGCATATCAGTGCGCCTTGTGCTCCGCGGGAGCCTCTGCCTTCAGTTGTTCGATCTGGCTGATCAGCAGATCAGCCGGTTGCCCGCCCCAGGCCTGGCGCAGGTAGTTGATCAGGTCGGTGGATTGCTGCGTGCTCAACTTGTCGGCAAAACCCGGCATCGGCTGCATGCGCTCGAATCCTGCGAACTGCTGCTCGCCAATCCCGTCCTCGATCACCCGCAACAGGTTGCGCGGATCTTCCAGGCGCAAGGTGGTGTTGCCTTGCATCGCCACAGCGATGTGCGGCTTGCCTTCACCATTGCCGCCGTGGCAACCGGCGCAGACGTTCAGGTAGTCCTGGCGGCCGCGCTGGGCGCTGGCAGTGAGCTGGTCCAGCTTGACCTCGGTGAGCACCTTGGGTTGCGGTGGCTGCTCGCCCAGCAGGAAGGTGGCCATGGCCGCCAGGTCCGGGTCGCTGAGGTGCTGGGTGCTGTTGTGGAACACCGGGAACATCTCGTTGAACATGGTGCCCTGGGCGCTCATGCCATGCTTGAGGAACGAGCTCAGGTCCTGATGGTTCCAGCCGCGAGCCGCCAGGTCGTTGGCCAGCAGGCTCGGCGCCAGGTAGCCGTTGAGCAGGCCGCCGATCATGCGTTTGTCCTGCTGCATGGCGCCGGGCAGGCCGCGCGGGGTGTGGCATTCGCCACAGTGACCGAGCACGTCGACCATGTACTGGCCACGTTTCCATGCCTCGCCCTTGCCTTCGGCCGGTGCCAGCTTGACGTCCTTGGCGTAGAGCATGTTCCAGCCCATCAGGCCCAGGCGCACGTTGAACGGGAAGCTCAGGCTGGTCACCGGTGCCGCGCGATTGATCGGCGCGATCGTCTTGAGGTACGCGTGGATCGCGTCGGAATCGGCACGGGGTATCAGGTGATAGGAGGTGTAGGGCATTGCCGGGTACAGGTTGGCGCCGTCGCGCCGCTTGCCTTCGGTCAAGGCGGCGAAGAACTCGTCATCGCTGTACAGGCCGATGCCGTGCTCCTTGTCCGGCGTGATGTTGGTGCCGTAAATGGTGCCGAACGGCGAGACGATCGGCAGGCCGCCGGCATAAGGCGCGCCACCGGGTGCGGTGTGGCAGGCCATGCAGTCGGCCGCCCGCGCCAGGTATTCGCCCTGCTTGACCTGCTGTGGGTCCGCCGCCAGGACCGCTGGGCTGGCCAGCAACGCAACCGCCAGGCCCACGGCAGTGGCAACGCCGCTAAGTAGTCGGTTCATGCTCAACCCTCCTTGACCAGGCCAAGATCGTTGAGCACGTTGCGCGTGGCGCTGTAGTAGCGCACGTAGCCGGTGCAGCGGCAGATGTGGTGGCCGAGGCTGTCCTCGATCACCGCTTCCAGCTGGCTTTGCTTGATCGGCTGACGCTGCAGTTTTTCCACCAGCACCGTCGCGGCGTTGACGAACCCCGGCGCGCAGTAGCTGCACTGGAACGCAAATTCGTCGACGAAGCGCTGCTGGATCGGGTTCAGCTCAGTGACCTTGCCAGCCTCGTCGCGGGTCGCATGGCCCTCGATGGTGCGGATCTTCTTGCCCTCGAAGTAGTGCGCGCCGGTGATGCAGGTGCGCACTTCCTCGCTGGTGCCATCGGGGTTGTCGACGATCACCACGCAGGCGTGGCAGATGCCCTGGCCACAACCCAGGCGCGAGCCGGTCAGGTTCCGGTACTCGTGCAGGTAGTCGATCATCGGCAGATCATCAGGGACCTCGACAGGACCGACGGTTTGACCATTGAGGGTCATTTGGAGCGGACGGTTAGCCATTGAGGGCCTCCTTGATGCGCGCTGGAGTGATAGGCAGGTCACGGACCCGTTTGCCGATGGCGTGGGCCACGGCGTTGGCGATGGCACCCACCACCGGGATCATCACCACCTCGGCGATGCCCTTGGACGGGTCGCTGGGTGACAACGGCGGCAGGATTTCCGA
This sequence comes from Pseudomonas kielensis, assembly GCF_014236655.1. Classification (GTDB taxonomy): domain Bacteria; phylum Pseudomonadota; class Gammaproteobacteria; order Pseudomonadales; family Pseudomonadaceae; genus Aquipseudomonas; species Aquipseudomonas kielensis. The sequence goes on along the minus strand of NZ_JACMYG010000003.1, from coordinate 52,335 downwards.
GGTCTGTTTCCACACCGCGACATCCTTGGCCCGCGGCAGACGGTAACGGTTGAAGTTCCAGTCACCCTCCCCTGGCCCGCCTTCGTACAACGGCATCTCTTCCAGCAACGCGTGGCCGATGCCCATGGCGATCCCGCCCTCGAGCTGACCCTTGACCAGTTCCGGCACCAACACCCGGCCGCATTCGAGCCAGGAGTGATGGTTGAGCACTTGCACCTCGCCCGACCCTTTGTTGACTTTCAGCTCGACGATGGTCGCCACCGGGCTGTAGTAGGTGACGGCAGCATTGTTCAGTTGCGTGGCCGGGTAAGCCACGTTCTGACGGTCCAGCAGGTGGAAACCGGCGGACTTCATCTGCGCCTTGATCGCCTGCGGCGCGCCATCGCCGTACTTCACGGCCAGCGCATCGAGCGGCAGGCGTTCGCGCACGCCATTGATGCTGTACTCGGCCTCGGCCCAGCTCCAGCGGTTGAAACCATGCACTGTGGCGCCAGTCACCAGCCCACGTTCATGGGCCCGCTTGGCCAGCACTGCCAAGGACAGCGGTTCCATGCCGTTGGCCGTCAGCTTGCCGTCGACCCAATGGGCGTCTTCACGGCGCACCACGTAGGGGTTGGCCTGGCCGCCAAACGGACCTTGGCGCCAGATTTCCAGGGCGGCAGGCCACAGGCCGTGGTTGAACAGCACGCGCGCCGCTTCGCGGGTGGCATGGCTGAAGTAGTAGGCCGAGTTGGTGGCCGACGATGCCGAGGCAATCTTGCCGACCCAGCGCGGATTGCGCAGCACGCTGTCCTGTTCGGCCTGGCTCATGATGTAGGGGTTGCCGCTGCTGGTCAGCTGCAACTCGTCCCACTCGGTTTCACCGGTCTTGACTTCGCTGGCCGGGCTGCCGAGGAAGTCGGCAACCACCAGGGCCTGGGAGGTGGACATGCCAGTACCGATTTCGATGCCGATGTGGCGCAGGGTAATGTGCCCCTCGGCGGTGAACTCGATGCTGGCCATCGGCGCTTCCGAACCGGTGCCGAAGTCTTTCTGGCAGATGGCGAAGCCGATCCCGTACCAGTTGTCAGGGTCCTTGGCGTCTTCGGCCTGCTTCAAGGCCTTGCGGTTTTTCCACAGGTCGAACGCGGCGGCCTTCTCGAGGATCTCGTGCAGGCGCAAGGCCCCGGCCGGCACCGCGCCCTGGGTGTTTTTCATGCCCGAGCGCAGCACGTTTTTCTGGCGCAGGGCGATGGCGTCGATGCCCAGGCGATCGGCGATTTCGTCGACCATCATTTCGGTCGCGGCCATGCTCTGCAGGGTGCCGTAGCCACGCATGGAGCCGGCTTCAACGCCGCGCGAGTGGTAGGCGGTGACTTGCAGGTCGTTCTGCGGCATGTAGTAGATCGACTGCGCCGCGGTAGCACCGACTGCCGCCACCGAAGGGCTGTAGTTGATCCGGCCACCGCCGTCGACGGTCATGTCGGCGCGGAAAATCTTGAAGCTGTGATCCTGCTTGTCGACCGCCAGTTGGTAGCGGATGTCGAACGGGTGGCGCTTGATCCCGCTCTGGAACTGCTCGTAGCGATCGTTCGCCAGGCGCACGGGTACACCGTTGCCGTACAACGCCGCCAGGGCCGCGTAGTAGACAAAGATGTTGTGGTCCTTGGAGCCATAACCCACGGTGTAGCCGGGGTGCATGTTCAGCGTGGCGAGACCGAAACGCGACGGCGCGATCATCTTCGCGGTTTCCGAGGCGGCTTCCAGTGGGCACTGGGTCGCGACCACAAAATGCAGGGTATTGGTCGCCGGGTCGTACCAGCCGTTGCCGTTGTCCGGTTCCAGGGCCGCAGGCTCGATGGACGGCGTCTTGTAGCGCTCGTCAAAGACCATCCAGCCTTCCGGCGGGGTTTGCAGTTGCTGTTGCATGCGGTCGGCATAAAACAGCCCGCGCTCGGTCAGGTTGCCGTGCACGTTGGGCTGGGCATTCCATACCGGGCGGCGTTCGCGAATCATCGGGAACAGGATCGAGTCCTTGAGGCTGGCGAATTCGTCTTCGTCGGCCGACGTCGCACCGCCCACCCGCACGTAGCGGAAGCTGCCATAAGGGTCGCGGGTATAGAGCGGCGCCTGGGCACCGTAGCGGATCGCCTTGTCGTTGAACTTGAGCTTGTTCTTGGCCTGGCGGAAACGCTCGAAGTCGTTCCAGATCAGGATCGCCACCGGGTGGCCGATGAACATCGGTACCTTACCGGTGGGCAGCAGCGGATCGGGAGCGTGGTCTTCGGGGAAGACAATGCCGTCCTGCTCCAGGTCCTGGGCGGTAACGATGCGATCGGGTTGCAGGTCGGCACCCAGCAGCGCCAGGTCGAAGCCTTCGTAGAGGCGGTCGGCACGAATGGTCTTGAGCAGCATCGCGTGGCCCTGCTGCTGGGGCCAGCCCGGCATGTCCTTGGCACGGATGTCGCGGGCAAACACCTTGCTGCCGCAGACCTTGGACAGCGAGTCGTTGCGCATGCGGGCCTTGCCGTTGTTGCCAAGCCATTGCTCGGACGGCACGGTCACGCTGTTTTCCATCAAGGCAGCCAGCGCCTGGGAGCTGAGCGGTGTCAGCGTTACGCTGACGCCAGCGATCAACCCGCCCTGCAGGAAGGAGCGCCGGGATATGTCACGGTTGGACATGGATCATCCTCTGGACGGCTATGAAATCCGTCCATGTCGTTATGGTGTTCTGGAAAATTCAGGTCATACAGAAACCCTTCCTGAAGACGCGAAGGGCCGACAAACCGAAAAAAGTTGACCTAATGGTTAACTTTATCGAATTTGCCCGGCCTGGGCAAAAGTAATAGTAGTAGCACGCTGAAATTTATCCGGGCGCAGGGCTTGGCCGGGAGCAGTCGGGTGACTGCTCCTTGATGGGCGGATAACTGGGTGAGCGCGGGGCTCTTGATTGAAGGTGCTGGCGGGAAGATCCTGGCTGAAGCTCTGGTCATGCAGCCCAGGCACTCGTGCTCAGGTGCTCAGGTGCTCAGGTGCTCAGATTGATTTTGTGAGCCTTGACCTCATTGGCGTAGCTGACGAGCCGCGCTTCGGTTTTTTCGAACACCTCGCACATCCTCAGCAAGGCCTGCGCGTCGGCCGGGTTGCCGGCCTGGTGCAGTCGCTCGGCAATGACCTTGATGTCCACCGCTGACCAGCGCAGGTCCGATGCAATGCCTTGCAGGTCGCGTCGCAATTGCTGTTCCGGTTTGTTGAGTAACATGACAATGGCCTCCGTCTCTGGGTACGACTGGATAAGGTGCATGGGAAAACTGTAGCACCTTAATCGCCCGGCTTGATCGCGCCGGGCTGCCCTTGGCCCTACGCTCAGATCCGATAATCCCGGAACAACTCTTCCTTGATGATCAGCAGGGCATCCTCATAGTAACGCTCGCCGCGGGCTTCGCTCAGCGGTACGCGCCTGACGCTCATCTCAGCGCCGGGGGGCCTGTGCTCGCAGGTGAGGAAGAACTGCGCGGTCTGTGGTTCGAATTCCAGGTAATAGAACAGCTCGCGCCCTTCCCGGTGCCAATAACCAATTTCTCTGCGCATCAGTGACCCACCCGCCTGTTCAAGTGCAGTCATTCTAACGGCAGTGCGGGCGGAGGATGGGCAGCAGGAGGGAAAGTGATCAATGAGCCCTTTGCGCGTTGCGCGAGCAGTTGGCCAGAGGCGCAGCAATTGACCCGAAGGGTGGCATCGGACTCATTGATCGTTGCCCAGCACAATGTTGGGCGATTTCCATTTGAGCAAATGGAGATGCAGTGCACGTCGCACGTCGACCCACCTTGGTGCGGGGCGACTGTCGTGCAGCTACTTTTTTAGCAGAGGCCCGGGAGACGGTCTAATAACCTTTTGTCCTGGCCTTATGGGGCCTGGGAATATCCGCTACCCGGCCTTGAGGTCAAATTTCAGGCAAAAAAAAGCCCAAGTAGCTGATGGAAACTTGGGGCTTAAAAATGCATAAACCGTGGTGGTGAACGCGGGGCGATATTAACCCGACATGGGGAGTTGTAACAAGATATTTACATGTAAAAAAATGAAATAAATTTTAGCTAAGTGCTTAAATAACCACACTTTTTTTACGTAAAAGGCGGATTACCGATCATCAAAAACGCCTTGGACAGCCACTGCCGGACAGTGGCTCGACGGTCGAGACAAGACCGCGGCCACGGCTGTGCGCTGAACCCGACGGGCTACTGGATAAGGTGTTTTTGGGGGTGCATCGGCGGGCTATCGGAATCTTCCAGATAGTCTTTTATGAGCTTGCGAATAACTTGCGAAGTGGTCAGATCAGACAGCGCAGCAAGTTCTTCAAGTTCTTTCTTGGTCTGCTGGTCAATCAGTATCGTCAGGCGTGCAGTTCTATTGGGCATTTTACGATCCTTGTGACCTGCGCAGCGCTATTGAGGCTGCGAGCGGAATTCCAGTTCCTGGTTTAAATGATAAATACAATATTCTTAAGCCCAGTGGACCATAGTCCAACCCTCAGGTAATGCCTAACTTTCTGCGCGAAACACCTGAGCGATGCGGCTTCTTCAAGCGCGCTGTGCCTTCATCGCTTGGAGCAGATCGGGCTGTTGGCGTGAGTCATCGCGCGTTCGGCGCCCAGGCTGTAGTAGTGCATGGGACCTGCGCTGCAGAGCGTTTCCGGCAGGCCCCAAGGGTCTTCAGTGATGCGACTTTCGACCACCAGGCACCCCGTCGCTTCGTAGGTCCCGACAAAAACCACCTCGACTTTTCCCTCGCGCTTGCCAGAGGCAATTTCCGAAACACGGCCGTTTTCATGGTAAACCGTCACAAAGTGCGCATCCGGGTATTGCTGCATGAACACGTGATACACATTGGATCTTATATACATCTAACAACTCCTGGCTTTAGCACCCACTAGTTGCCAACAGTAACGCGACTTCCCGGTGAAATACCACCCACTCACTTTGCGACTCAATGACAAAGTAAAGTACCCAACTAGTACACCGCCCTAGGGCAATGGCCCAGTGCAGCACCATACCCACCAGGTATGGTGCTGCACCCATTTGATATTAGACGCCCGGCCCGCCCAGGCTTTAGCGTGATGCTCAACAGGTGCGCCTGAAAAACTACAACTAGAAAGCACTCGGAGCCCCCCATGAGCAGTCACTATTCCATACCCGAACTGATCGATGGCGCGCGCCTCAGCGCCTTCCAGTGGCGGATCTTCACCCTGTGTTTCCTGGTGGCGATCCTCGATGGATTTGATACCCAGGCCATTGCCTTTACCGGGCCGTCGATTATCCAGGCCTTTGGACTGGGTCCCGGGGCCCTGGCGCCCATCCTCACCGCTGGCATCGTTGGCATGGTGCTCGGCGCCATGTCGCTGGGGCTGTTGGGTGACAAACTGGGGCGGCGCCCCACCATCATCGGCGCCGTGGCGCTCTTTGGTTGCGCCACCCTGGCAACCGCATTCGCGCAAACCACCGAGCAGATCCTGGTCCTGCGCTTTATCGCCGGCCTGGGCATGGGCGGTGCAACCCCGGTAGTGCTGTCGCTGGCAGCGGAATACGGGCCAGCGAAAAACCGCGGCACCATCATGACCACCGTCCTGCTCGGCCTGCCTGCCGGCGCCATTCTCGGTGGATTGCTGGCGGCCAAAATGCTGCCGGTGATTGGCTGGCAGGGGATTTTCCTGGTGGGCGGGATCGCCCCACTGGTGTTGCTGGCGGTGCTGATGATCTGGCTGCCGGAGTCCCTGCATTTTCTCACCCGCCATCGCCTGGCCAGCCAGCGCGCGCGGATCGAACGCATTATCACCACCATCAGCGGGCGTCAGACGCCGGCAGGCAGCACCTTCAGCGTGCCCGAAGTCGAGATCAAAACCAGCGTCGGTTCCTTGTTCACCGGCGGCCTGGCGCGCACCACCTGCGGCATCTGGACCATCTACCTGTTCAACTGGGTCGCCTGGTTCATGTTCCTTTCCTGGTTGCCGACCGTGCTCAAGGCCACCGGCCTACCCGCCGAACAGGCGCCCATGGGCACCGTGGCGGTGAACACAGTATTCGTGGTCTGCGCCATTCCACTGGCGATCATCCTGCCGAAAGTCAACGCGCGCCTGTTGCTGCTGGCGCTGTTCCTGTTCGGTATCGCCATCAGTTGGGGCCTGGCCAACAGCGGTACCCACTGGTCGCTGGTGTTCATCCTCGCCGGCGCCGCGGGCCTGGGCATCGGCGGTCAGCAGATCGTGCTCAACTACATGGTCGCCCAGGCCTACCCCACCGCCTTGCGGGCCACCGCCACCGGCTGGGCGATTGCCCTGGGCCGGGTCGGCGCCATCATTGGCTCGGCCAGTGGCGGCTGGTTCCTCGAACACGGTGGCCCGTCGGGCTACTACAGTGCGCTGATCGTGCCCCTGGTCATTGCGACCGCCGGGTTGCTGATCATCCGCAGCCAGCCCCAGGCCGTGCCTGCCCAATCGCCAGTGTCACACTGACGGGCGCGGCCCGGATGGGCTCGAGGCTGGGGTCATTGGGCGCTTGACCCAGCCCATCCGGCGCGCGGTGTCGACAAAGGGGGTGACGATCAGGCTGTAGACCGTCAGGTAGCGATCCTGATCGCCCTCCCCCGTACCGAACCGGATGGGCTCGGGCGTGGCGCGGGTGACATAGAGCGTGCCGAACATCCAGTCCCAGAGTGACAGGTTGGTGCCGAAGTTCTTGTGGAAGTGCCGGGGCGTGTCACTGTGGTGAATCTGGTGCTGGGCCGGGCTGTTCAGTACGTGTTCCAGCACCGGTCCGAAAGAGAGCCAGACATGGCTGTGGCGCAAATTGGCCGCCAGGCTATTGAGGATCAACACCAGGTAGGTCACGCCGAACAGGGTGTAACGACTGACCTCGCCCCCACAGGCATACCAGAAGGTCCCGGCGTACGCCCCCACGGTCACCGTGGTCATCAGTTTCTCAACGATTTTTTCCAGGAAATGCACCCGGCTGGCCGTCGCAGGCACCAGTACCGGCGCCGAATGATGAACCTTGTGAAATGCCCACAACCATCGGCTATGAAAGGCCCGGTGCCCCCAGTAGTGAGTGAAGTCCTGCACCAGGAACACCCCCAGGCCGAACAGCAGCGAAAGCCCCAGGTGCTGCCCTGCCTGCTCCCGCGCGCCCCACAGGTTGGTGAAGAACTGCAGGTAGTCCCCGGACCGCAAGATGTACGGGTCCACTAGAGCGACGATCGGCAGCACCAACGCGACCTTGAGAATCGCCCGCACGAAGTAATAGCGATAATCGAGCAAGGCCGAGCGATGCAGGTGTACACCCCGCCCGCCGATGAACTGCCAGAATGACCTGGCATCCATCAGGCCGCGACGCCGGCGGAACTGGAACAGACCGTAGGCAATGCTGTAGGACATCAGCAGGAAGACCAGGCCAAGGCGCCCGTTCAGATCAAAAATGCCCAGGAACTGCTGGGTGACAGGACCGATCACCCATCTGTGCAAGCCGTTATAAAGCAATGCTAAAACGTCCACCAATCACCGGCCTCCACGAAAGGGGCGCTAGTGTAAATCATTTCGCCCCTGATTGGCCGCGCAGGCCCTGCTCCGGGGCGTGCCTGGCCCGAGGTTTTTTCAGGCCCTGGCATCACGTTTTTTGCACGGCGCGCTACGCCGTTCCGTGCAAGCTGCATGGCAAACCGCGCCAAGACTCATCGTAAGTATTTGATTTTACAAATCTAATTAATTCATCTCGTTGGCACAGGCCCTGCAATATCTGTTGGGTGTTTCCCGCGCTAGGCACAGACCGAACCGCAATGCCCCCGTGACCAAAGAGGTGACCTGCATGAACGCCATTGACCTGTTGCAAGCTGACCACGAGCGCGTCAAAGCCCTCCTCACCCAACTCAGTGAGTCGACCGACCGCGCCGTGAAAAAACGCACCGAACTGGTGGCCAAGCTGGAGATGGAGATCGCCATCCACACCCGCCTGGAAGAGGACATCCTGTACCCGGCATTCAAAAAAGCCGGGGGCAAGGAGCAGGATGAAATGTACTACGAGGCCAAGGAAGAACACCGCACGGTCGATTCCCTGGTGTTGCCCGACCTCAAGCTGACCGACCCCACCACCCCGGAATTTGCCGGTCGGGCCAAGGTGGTGAAGGAGCTGCTGGAGCATCACATCAAGGAGGAAGAAACCGAGATGTTTCCCCAGGCGAAAAAGCTCTTGGGCAACGCCACGCTGCAAGAGCTGGGTAAACAGATGGAAGCCATGAAGGCGCAGTACAAAAAAGACCTCAGCGCCGGCAAAGTCGCCGCCTGACCGGCACCGGCAGTGCGGGCCCCACGTCGACGGCGGGGCCCGCACTGCCCGCTCGGCAGGCGAACGAGTGATCGCCTGGCATCAGGCTCAGTCACAATTGTTTAACGCAACTGCCCCACCATTCGTCGCGTAGCGATAAGTCATGGGGTTAGCCCTATACTGTCTGGCTTAGGGATTGCACAAGCCCGCACTAGCGCCGCGCAATGACGAAATTCTGACGCGCAGGGCTAATTCAATCTAACGTTAAAGGACACCAGCGAAACGCTTGGTCAGTCACCGGAGATGTAACGTGTCAACTCTTCATGAAATCGCAGCGAACCACGCGAAAATGGCCAAGGAAAAGGAACAAGAGTCGGCCCGACTGAGTGAGCGCGCGCCCCAGGTGGTGGGCAATCTGGAAATTACCTGCACCGATGAGCAACCGCCAATGCCGTTGCACCTCATGGCCTGCACGCAGGAAAACACCCTCGGCCAGGCCACCAGCTACTAACGCGCAGGCGTCAACCATCAGCCTCCACCCTTTCACTCCTGAACCGATCCCCCCATGCATTGCGCGGTACTGGCAAAAGAAGTACCCGCCTGCTGGACAAGCGCACGCCACTCGTCACTGCTGATCAACTGCGTGCGCTCCATATGATCGGCAGCGCGCAGCAGCTTTTCATAGCGATCCTCGGCGTTGATCAGGTTCTGGGGCATCAGGAACAGTCTGCGCCAGTTGGTCAGCGCCTGGTTCCTCAGGTCATCTTTCATAAGACTCACTAATTGACGGTAACGGGGGTGTCTGACCCTGGTCGCGACTAGCCGTAGGTCAGCATGTTGAATAGGTTAAACACCGAATACGCCGTAGCGGCAACCAAGATCAATGCGGCGAAGATTTTTTGTTTTATCAAGTGCGGACTTCCATGCCCAGGCGGCGTGATGGCAGGCAAATGTGCCGTTCGAGAGTATGCAGGCAGCAATATCAATACGCCATCACCGAACACAAAAATACTCTCGACCAGCCGCGGCGTCCTCGATGTATCGATGAGAACCGCCCGATCTTCAATTACCCGATCACGTTTCTCCAGTCACCCGGCGCCTGCCCCCTGCCCGCCCTTCCCGCCTCCTCCCGCTGATGTGGCTGCTACGCTGAAACCACCACGGAGGATCCACCATGCCCAATTCCGACCTGCTGCCTTCCCTGCTCTTCAAGCTCAACGAAAACCAGCTCGCCCTCGAAGCGGCCATCCTGGAACTGTCGAACTGGGTCGAGCTGCGCGGCTCGGCCGATGTTGCCGATCAGGTGCGCGGCGCCCTGGACACCATCGACCACAACGAGGAATTCATCAGCCTGACGTTGGCGGTGCTGATGACGCCCGAGTGACCTCCTGCTTGCCCACAGCACAGGTGGCCGTTACCCGGCAAAATACTTCAACAACCACAACGCCCCCATCCCGACCACCAGTGTCAGCAGCGTATTGCGAGTCTTCCAGGCGACCCAGGCAGCCAGAATGGCGGCGGGGATCTGCGCATTGGCCAGGACAAATTCACCCTGGCCACCGGGGTACACCACGGCGGGCAGCACCAGGGCCGCCAGCACACTCGCCGGCACATAGAGCAAGGCTCGCCTGAGCAGCGCCGGGATGCGCAGTCGGCCATACAGTTCGACAAAGGAAAGACGCATGGCGAACGTGCCCAACCCGACCGCCAGGAACAGCCCCCACAAACTCAGGTCGCTCATCGTGTTTCCCCCTCGGCGTCAGCGGCCAGCGCTTCGCTCGATGGGCGCTTGCGCAGATTCTCGAGCAACACCCCCGCCACCACGCCACCCACAGAGGCGCTGACCAGGCCCAGGTTATAGGGCATGTCCACCGCAAACACGGCGATCAATCCGCCTACCGTGGCGGCCCCCAGACTCGGTGCATTGCGTATACCGGGCACCAGCAACGCGAGAAACGACAGCGGGATGGCAAAACTCAGCGACCAGCTTTCGGGAATGCTGGCGCCCAGGTAGATGCCTGCCAATACCGACAGTTGCCATACCAGCCACATGGCAACGGCGGTGCCGGCATAGTAATGCTGGGCAAATCGCCCGAGCTCGCCGGACGCCAGTTTGACACTGCATAGGGCGTAGGACTGGTCGGACAGCATGTAGGACAAGGGCCAGGTCCAGCGGCGGGGCAAATGATGCAGATGGGGTGCCAGTGATGCGCTGTACATGATGAAGCGCAAGTTGATCACCAGGGCCGTCACCACAATCGCCAGCGGCATGACGCCCGTATGCAGCAATTGCAGCGCAACCATCTGCGCCGATCCGGAGTAGAACAGCAGCGTCATGCCCATGGTCGTGCCGGGCGAAAGGCCCAGGCTGATAGCCATGACCCCCGTCAACAAGCCAAAGGGCACGACCCCGGGACTCAATGGCAACAGCGCCCGCACACCGTGCATGAATGCTTCCCTTGCTGTTCGGTAGGGCATGTGGACTCCTTGTAGTGTGTTCGCGTCGCCAGGTATCGAGACCATAAAGCTTACAAAGCCCTGCCGGGGGATTTATTGTGCCCGGATGAATTAATCAGCGAGGGGCAGGACCTGGTGTTGACGGTAACGTGGATCAGACATGGCGAGAGCGCCGCCAATGCCGGCGGAGCATCATCGGACCCGGCCCTGATTGCCCTCACTGAGCGCGGCAAAGCCCAGGCCCAGGCCATTGCCCAGTCTTTTGAGGCGGCACCGGAGTTGATCGTCATGTCGCCGTTCATCCGAGCCCAAGATACCGCAGCCCCCACCCTGCGCAAATTCCCGGGCGTCCCGGTAGAGGTGTGGCCGGTCGAGGAGTTCACCTACCTCTCGCCCGCGAACTGCATGAAGACAACGGCGGCGCAAAGACGTCCTTGGGTAGAAGCCTATTGGCGCGCCAGCGAGCCGGATCACAGCAACGGCCCCGGGACAGAGTCCTTCCGCGGCCTGGTGCTGCGCGCGCAAACAACGCTGCGCCAACTGCAAGGCAAAACCGGCTCGGTGCTGGTGTTCGGCCACGGACAGTTCATGCAGGTCGTACGCTGGCTGATTCTGCTGGCACCCCAGCGAATCGATGCCGCGGCCATGGACGCGTTTCGTGAGTTCGACCAGGCGAACCCAATCGTTAATGGTGAGTCTGTTTGCTTCACCTTTGACGGACAGCGCTGGTCAAGCGCTCTGCATCTGTAGGAGCCGCCGGGCGGCGTTGCGCTTGCTCGAGATGACTGTATGCCAGGCATCGTCGATGTTGGCTGTGCCGGCCCCATCGCGAGCAAGCTCGCTCCCACATGGCCAAGATCAAAAGATCGCAGCCCTACACGCTATCGATCATGCAGGTGCTTTTTCAGGAATGACCGCGTCCGCTCGTGGACCGGGTTTTGCAAAATATCCTGCGGTGCGCCCTCCTCCACAACCACCCCCCCATCCATGAACACAATCCGGTCTGCCACTTCGCCGGCAAACCGCATTTCGTGGGTGACGATCAACATGGTCATGTGTTCCGCCGCGAGCTGCTTCATGACCTGGTTGACCTCCTCGACAAGCTCGGGGTCCAGTGCCGATGTCGCCTCGTCGAACAGCATGACCTTGGGCTGCATCGCCAGTGCCCTGGCAATCGCCACGCGCTGCTTCTGGCCGCCCGACAGGCGCGAGGGGTACTCATCGAACTTGTTGGCCAACCCTACTTTTGACAAATATTCCATTGCCAGTTCACGGGAAGCTTTTTTCGAAAGGCCCTTGAGCTTGATCGGGCCAAGCGCAATGTTTTCAAACACGGTCAAGTGCGGGAACAAATTGAAGTGCTGGAACACCATGCCCATCTGCTGACGCACGGCGTTTATATGCTGCTCATAGGCACGACCTTTCAATGGCCGATTGACTTGTTCACCCTCCAGCCAGATCTCGCCATCGTTAAGCACTTCCAGTTGATTGATTGACCGCAACAGCGTGCTTTTACCCGATCCGCTGGGGCCGATGATGGCGACGATTTGTCCGCGCGAGACCGAAAGATCGATGCCCTTGAGTACTTCGAGTGCGCCGTAGGCCTTGCGTGCGCCCTTGACCTCAACCATGAATTTTTCGCTGATCATCGTGACATCTCTACCTTTTTTTCGAGAAGATGCAGGCCGACTTCCAGAACAAGGTTGGCTGCATAGTAAATAACCGCAACAGTCAGATAAAACTCAAATGGGCTGTAGGTTTCACTCACCGCAAGCTGGGCGCTATACACCAACTCGGCAATACCGATGATGGAAACCAGAGACGTGTCCTTGAGCAGGACAATCAGGTTGTTGCCCAGGGGGGCAATGGTGCTGCGCAACGCTTGCGGGACGACAACGTAGCGCTGGGTCTGGCCACGGCTCAGGCCGATGGAGCGGGCGCCTTCGATCTGCCCGGGGTCGACTGACACCACGCCAGCGCGGATCACGTCGGCGTTGTAGACCGCAAAGTGCAGGCTAAGACCGATGATGCCCGCCCCCAGGGCGGGAATGTCTATCCCCACCTGCACCAGGCCGTAATAAATCACGTACAACTGCAGCAGCAGTGGCGTGCCCATCAGCAGCCAGGTCATAAAACGCACCGGCAACGCCATGAGTTTTGGCGCGTACAGCACGATCAGGGCAAAGGCGATCCCTGCCAGCAAACTCAAGATGCTGGAACTGACAAACATCACGACCGTCCACCACAGACCCGTCGCCAGCAACTCGGAATAAGGTGTAACGATGCTTAGATCCAGACCTTGCATGGGTATGTTCTCACCTTGCCGCGAAACGATTGTCGAGATAGTCGACGACAAATCGAACCGAGTAGACCATCACGATGTACAGCAGCGCAGACACCATGAAAATTTCAAAGGGCTTGTAGGTCGAGCTGATAAAACGCTGCGCGGTATAGGAAAGTTCAACCACCGAAATAGTCGATACCAGGGCCGAGCCTTTGATCAGTGCGACCGCGTTCACCCCCAGGGGCCGAATCATCAACTTGGCCGCCTGGGGCAGCGTGACCAGCCATAACGTCTGGCGGCGTCCGAAACCAATGGAACGCGCCGCTTCTTCCTGGCCCGGGTCGACGTTGCTGATGGCGCCGCGAATGGATTCGGCCATATACGCCGCAATGTTCAGGCCCAGGCCAATCACCCCGGCCGCGAACGGCTCCAGTTCAAGGCCGATCTGCGGCCCGCCGAAGTAAATGATGAACAATTGAACCAGGCACGGCGTGCCGCGAAAAACGCTGACGTAGATTCTTGCCAGGCACCGGAACAGGAACACCGTGGACAACCGCGCAGCCACCAGCACGAACGCCACCAGTAACCCCAGGAGCAGAGCCAGCACCGAGATCTGCACGGTAATCCACGCCGCTTCGAGGAAAAACGGGAATGTGCGCTGTATGAGTGTCAGATCCATGGGAACCCTCGGAAAAGTCGGATTGACTGGCCCGACCCCAGGTCGAGCCAGGCGTGCGATGAATCAGCGGATATCGTTGCCGATCCACTTCATCGAGATCTTTTCGTAGGTGCCGTCGGCGAGCATGTCTTGCAGGGCCTGCTGCATCGTCGCCTTGAGCTCAGGGTTGTTCTTGCGCAGCGCAATGCCCATGCCTTCAATGCCACCGTCGCTCTCGGGCGGGGTAATGATGCGCACCTTCTGCCCGGTTTCCTTGACGGCAACCAGCACTGGAACACTGTCCATTACCAGTGCGTTGATCCGCCCGGCCTCCAGGTCAACCAGCATTTCCGGCAGCCCCTTGTAGGTCCTGACCTTGAGGTTGCCGCGCGCCCGGGCCCACTTGTCGTGGGCATCGCCGAGCGTGACGCCGACGGTCACATCCTTGAGGTCATCCAGGCTCTGGATGGGCGAGCCCTCCTTGACCACGATCGTGCGGCCCGCATGGTAATAGGGACCGACAAAATCCACGGCCTTCTGGCGTTCCGGGGTAATGGTCATGGAGGCGATGATGGCGTCGTATTTCTTTGCCAGCAGGCCGGCGATGATCCCGTCGAATGGCGTGGTGACGATCGTCACCTTGACCCCCATGCGTTCCGCCAGGGCCTCGCTGATGGAGGCGTCGAAGCCGACAATCTGGTTCTGTTCGTTGGCAAAGCTGAAGGGGGAGTACTGACCGCTCATGGCGATCCGGATCTCTTTGGCGTCCTGGATCTTCTGCAGATCGTCAGCCAGAACAGCGCAGGTGGAAAGTAACGCCGCAGCCGCCACGGTGGAAGCGACAATCAAGCCTTTGAGCTTTCTGGTTAGCATCGGTTGGCACCTTCGAAGAGTTATTATTTATTTTTCAGGGGTTGTTCACCCAGCCTTCACAAAAAGTTTTGCATAGGCAATTTTGGAATGCACCAAGCAAGGTGTCAGCCTGCCTGACACATTGCCGGAGTTGACCGACACTATGCCGGGTTGACCGCGAAATGCTCGCGGCAAACCTCTGCCTCGTGCGCCATGGCACAGGTCCTCGGCTGCTGGATGCGGCATTGGCGCAATGCCGTGCCGGGTTGAGAAATCCAGCGTCGGGACACTTCAGGAGTTTATGGAATGACCGGGGCATTTCTTTTCGCTTGTGGTGGCCAGGCGATCCTCGCTTTCATAGGGAAAAATCCATGAAGCCAGGGACCACCCCATGACCGCGTCATCCATCAGCGAGTCCATCGCCATTGTCCACCCCGTCACCTTGAGCCACGGTCTCAATGCCCATGTCTGGGACACGGACGGCAAGCGCTACATCGACTTCGTCGGTGGCATCGGCGTGCTCAACCTGGGCCATTGCAACCCACGGATTGTCGAGGCGGTCTGCACGCAAGCCGGCCGACTGACCCACTACGCCTTCAACGCCGCGCCACACGCACCGTACAAGCAGTTCATGGAGCGCCTGGCCAGCTTCATCCCGGTGTCGTATGCGGTCAGCGGCATGTTGACCAACAGCGGTGCGGAGGCGGCAGAAAACGCGCTGAAAATCGTCCGCGCGGCGACCGGCCGAACGGCGGTCATTGCCTTTGATGGCGGCTTCCATGGACGGACCCTGGCCACCCTGAACCTGAACGGCAAAGTCGCGCCCTATAAGCAGCGAGTCGGGACCCTGCCCGGCCCGGTTTACCACCTGCCCTACCCCAGTCAAGACAACGGGGTCACGACCGAGGAGGCGCTCAAAGCCCTGGATCGGTTGTTCAGCGTCGAAATCGACGTCAATGAAGTGGCCTGTTTCATTCTCGAACCGGTGCAGGGAGAAGGCGGGTTCCTGGCGCTCGAGCCGTCGTTCGCACAAGCACTGCGCAGGTTCTGCGATGAAAAAGGCATTCTGCTCATCGTCGATGAAATCCAGTCGGGATTCGGGCGTACCGGGCAACGGTTTGCCTTCACCCGCCTGGGCATAGAACCGGATCTGATCCTGCTGGGCAAAAGCATTGCCGGCGGCCTGCCGCTGGGCGCGGTGGTCGGCAAAAAAGCACTGCTCGACACCCTGCCCAAAGGCGGACTGGGAGGCACTTACTCCGGTAACCCGATTGCATGCGCGGCGGCGCTGGCCACCCTGGACGAGATGACCGATGCCAACCTGGCGGCCTGGGGTGAATCCCAGGAACAGGCGATCCTCAACCGCTATCAGGCCTGGCAGCAGAACAAGCTGTCGCCCTATCTCGGCAAATTGACCGGTGTCGGGGCCATGCGCGGTATTGAACTTCTCACGCCCGAAGGCGCACCCGCCACGGCGGTGTTGGCACAGCTACTCGAAAGCGCCAGACAGCAGGGCCTGCTGCTGATGCCCAGCGGAAAATCCCGGCACATCATCCGTCTGCTGCCACCCCTGACGATCGAGCCGCACGTCCTGGAAGCAGGCCTGGATATTTTCGAGCGCTGCCTGGCAGCTATTCGCTAAACCGGGCGGGCCCTGGCTACGGCTCAGGGCCCGCCCCCCATCAGCTTTGACAGAAGCGGATCCGGTTGCCGAACGGGTCGTACACTTCCAGAACCTTGCCCCAGCCCTGCTCGACGATATCGGGACGTCCGTAACCGTACCGTTTGCCCTGCAACTCATCGCGCAGCAGGTCGATGTTGTGCATCGGCACGAATATCGTCGCCCCGGGGCTCGCATCGCCATGGTGTTCGGACAGGTGCAGTTGCAGGCCGTTACGGCTGATGCCCAGGTACAGCGGCAGATCCGCTTCGAAGCGGTGCTCGAATTCGACGCTGAAACCCAGAAAATCCAGATAAAACTCCCGCGCCTTGGCTTCGTCGAACATTCGCAAGATCGGAATGGCTTTGTCGAAGGTCACAGCGGGTTGGGGATGTTCTTCTGGCAGCAGTGCCGAGGCGGTGTTCCAGTCTTTGTAGCCCAGTTGCTGGGCGACCAGTTCAAGCGCGGTGGAGTGGGACACGGGTTGATGGTGCTGCTCGAGCGAAGCACGCAGGTGCTTGGCCATCTGCTTGGCTTTGAGAATAGACAGCATTGTGACTCCCGGAGTCGAAGCATTCTGGTGCTCGCGTTGCCAAACCTCGACTATCAAGAGTGATACAGGAGAGTTTGAAGAAAACCTGCTTTCACCTTTCCCCAAGGGAGCGAGCGGCGGGCAGCAGCGGCCAGCGCCGATAGTACACAACCGCTCTGCAAGCGCCAACCGCTTGATCACCTCAGGCCTTGCGGCGACCGCGGACGGCGTGCGACACGTTTGTTGTCGCACGCCCTGCCCCGGGGATTTACTGCAGTGCAGCCCTGAAGCTGTCGTCCAGCACTTCCAGCAGGAAGTCCGCGTTGGCCTGGCTGAAAATCATCGAGGGACGCATTTTCAGGACGTTGTCATACGGACCTTCGGTACCGATCAGGATGCCTCGCTCCCGGGCACCATCGGCCACCCGTTTGGCCATGTGCGTGGCGGGCTCCTTGGTCTTGCGGTCAGTGACCAGTTCTATCCCAAGGAACAGGCCCTGTCCGCGCACGTCGCCGATCACGTCATAGCGCTGCTGCAGCTTGCGGAAACCCTCGAGCAGATAGTTACCCATGGTCAGCGCATTGAGCTTGAGGTTATCGCGCTCGATCACCTCCAGCACCGAGAGCCCTACCGCACAAGACACCGGACTGCCGGCAAAGGTATTGAAGTACTCCATACCGTTGTTGAAGCTGTCGGCGATCTCCCGAGTGGTCACCACCGCCGACATCGGATGGCCGTTGCCAATGGGTTTGCCCATGGTCACCGCATCGGGCACCACGCCCTGGGTTTCAAACGCCCACCAGTGGCTACCGACACGACCAAAGCCGACCTGGACTTCGTCCGCCAGGCACAGGCCGCCCTCAGCGCGGACCATGGCATAGACTTCCTTGAGGTAGTTTTCCGGGAAGAACAGTTGCCCGGCGACACTGGGAATCGATTCCGCCAAGAAGAACGCCGGGGCCCTGCCCTGCTTGCGCATGCAGTCAATCTGCTCCGCCACACTTTGCGCAAAACGCTTGCCCAGCTCCTCGAACGGCCAATCCTGTGGTGCTCGGTAGGCATCCGGCACGGTCGCTTCAAACACATGCTCGGCCCGGCCTTTACCGGCCTTGCGCTTGTACTTGTAGGGGCTCAGGTCAATCAGTTCCTGAGTGGTGCCGTGGTACGCCCAATCCAGCACGATGGCGTCGTTGCGCCCGGTGTGGTTGCGCGCCATGCGCAGCATGAGGCTGTTGGCTTCACTGCCTGAACAACCAAAGGACGCCACCGCCAAGCCTTCCGGCAAGGTCGCGGTGAGTCGCTCGGCATACTCCACGATATTGTCGTGCAGGTAGCGGGTGTTGGTGTTCAGGCGTCCCGCCTGGCGCGACAGTGCTTGCACCACATCCGGGTGGGAGTGGCCGAGGTGGCACACGTTGTTGAAGCAGTCCAGATAGGCCCGACCGAAGTTATCGATCAACCAGACCCCATCGCCGCGCACGAACTTGATCGGGTCCGAATAGGAAATCGACAGGTTGGGCAGCAACAGCTCCTTGCGCTTGGCGACAATCTCAGCCTTGCTGCGTCCATCCTGGCTGTAGGTTTCCGGCGGGATCCCGGCCAGCGTCGAGGTGTCGGGGAACACATCGGCCCAGACCTCAAGATAAGCCCGTTCACCGACACCGATGAACTCGCTCGCTTGCAGGCCGGTGTCCGTGGACATCTGGAAATGCACGTGGGGAATCCACCCGCCATTTTCCTGATCCGCCCCCATGTACCCGACCAGCGCACCCGCTTCAAGCCGGTCACCGGGCTTGAGGCGAGTCAGCGCTTCATGGGCCATGTGGCCCCACAGGGTCAGGAATGGCGGGCACCCTTCAGGGGTGTGCTTGAGCATGATCAGGCCGCCGTAGCCCAGCGGCTCCAACTCGACCTCGACGCTCTGCACCACCCCGGCGACCGGCGTATAGAGCGGCGTTCCTGCCGGCATGATCAGGTCGACACCGACGTGCACGATGCGCCGCTGCCCTTGGATGAAGCGCGACTCGAACGCGGCGTCGGTGTAGATGGTTCTTTCCTCGCCCCATGGCCCGATGCCCAGCGGCACCTTGTGCTCGGCCGCAAAGTCTTCCCACCACTGGGTGGCCTCTGCCGGACGCTGCTCGGCTGAAGCAACCGTCATCACATGGGAGGCATCGCCGAACGGCGCAATCGCCTTGTTCATGCTCGCCGCCGACGGCCGCACGATATCCGCGAATGACTGGCTGTTCTCGGCCACCCAGCGGCGAATCGCACCGGCGCCTTCGACCGCATCAAACCCACAGGCCTTGCGCAGGATCGCCGTCGCCAGGCGCGGGTTCATCGCGTCCATGCGCTCCAGCAGGCGCCAGGCCGGGGCTTCGCTGATGGCCAGGTAAGGGTTGTCTTGCGTTTGGTCGTGCCGCGAGGCCGACAAGGTCACGCTGGTCACCAGGCGCATGGCGATGAGGTTGAACAGGACGTCCAACTCTTCCGGCTGCAGCGGGTACTTGTCATGGAACCCGGCAGCCAGGGCGGCCGCCGCGCCGATGGGGTCTTCCATGTCGAGAATCGAATAGGCACAAGTGATGGCCACTTCGGCGATCAGAATCGTGTGGACCGCATCGCCAAAATCGATGATGCCCGAGACTTTCTGGTGATTGCCGGAATCGACGAGGATGTTCCAGTCGTTGCCGTCATTGTGAATGACCTGGGCGCGCAGGCGCGCCAGCCGGGGCTGGACGTGTTGTTCGAACGCCTCGATGAAGCGTTGCAGAATCGCCCGTTTGCCCGGGTCCTTGACGAAGTGCAGGCGTTCGCGCGAACGGGCGGCGTGGCGCAGATCCCAGTCCAGGTCGCGCACCGCGCCGGGGTGCATGAAGCCCTGCAGCGCTCGATCGATATCACCAAAGGATTGGCCCAGGCTGCGCATCAATTCGAAGGTGCGCTCGACCTCGGCCAGCGGTGTGCCGTGCAGCCAACTGACCAGGCGCACCGCATGGGTCTCGCCAGAGGCCGCCACTGCCGTGGCGAGGAAATCACCGGCCAGGCTCTTCTTCAGAAACGGCACGGTCAGCTCGGGATTGTGACTGGCGAGGTGGCTGAGAATGGCCGCCTGGAACTCGCTTTCGACCCGTGGCTCGGTGGAGTTGACGACTTTCAGGATCCACCCCGCATCGCCTTGGGTCTGCAACCGGTAGTTGCGATCTCGCTCACCGTCCAGAGGCGTGGCCGTACCGATTACGTTGAAAAGCTGCACGCCCAGCTTTTCGGCATCGCCTGTCGAGAACTGCGGGGCAGGATGGGAAAGATTAGTCATAGTAATTGTTTTCCAAGCCATTTTTTTCAGATAGCTTGGCACGCGAAACCAGGGAAGGCAGTAAGTATACGGTCGGCTTTGGCCTGCATATTGTCGGAATCGACCGGCACAAAATCGGCAGCAAAATAGGGGAGTTGATATGCGCGACCTGGACACCAAAGACCGCGAAATCCTGGAGATCCTGTCGAAAGAAGCGCGCATCGCCCTGAAGGCCCTGGCCGCGAGAATCGGACTGTCACGCAGTGCCACCAGCGAGCGCGTGATCAACCTGGAACGCAATGGCGTGATCCGCGGCTACCGTGCCGACATCGGCGAAATCGACGCCCACGTGATTCGCGCCATCCTGCTGGTCAGCCTCAAACGCACCCCCGCCATCGGCCTGCTGGACCTGCTGGCCCAGAACTCCCAGGTACGCCGCGTGTCCTCGGTCAGTGGCCAGCTCGACCTGGTGATCGAGGTTGAATCGCGCACCATCGATGACCTCAACCGCGTCCGGGACGCCGTCGCCATTCACGAATCCGTTGAAGACATCACCACCGCCGTGGTCCTGCGGCGCGACATTGATCGCCAGTGATCGGCGCCTAATCCGATAGCGCTGATGCGCCTTCCGCCAGCGCGCGCTGCAGTTGCCGCAGGTTGCGCTGGATGATGACCTTGTGCGCTGGCCCCACCGGCACCATGTAGGCGCGGCCGAAGGCGTTGTGGGTGACCACCGATGAGGTGATCGTCACCACCCGTGCGGTTATCGACAGGCAAATCATCACATCCAGGTGCCGGTCACGCTCGGTCAGCACCAGCACGTCGGGGGCACAATGCTCCACCAGGAAAAAATCCAGGTAGTCCCCCACACTCACTGTCTGGCGCCGGCTCCCGGAAAAACCGCCGATGCGCTTGACGCCGAACAACGAGGAAATCCGGTCCCTGACCCGGAACGCCAGACGCATGAACCACCCCGTTTGCGCCGTGATGATGTTCCATGCCTCAAGCACGCTGATGTCCGCCGCCAGCGCGGCCGAGCGGCAGTCGTAGTAATCCAGTTCGGACAGTGGACGCAGGGTGTGAACAACTGATGTGCCAACCAAGGATAATCCCTCAACCTGGGTGAAGACTGCGGATTGATCCACCATGAGGAGTGCTGGAACAGCTCATCCAGCTGTTCGAAAAATTCACACTCGCTCGGATTATCGGCCTCACCCAGGGGTTTGAGAATAGGCTTCTTGCCCTTAGAGCTTCATCCCCACCGCCAGCCGGTTGAAAGCATTCATCAAGGCTGCGGCCAACGTCAGGTCGCTGATCTCGACATCACTGAAGTGTGCTTTCAACGGCGCGTACAATTCGTCTGGCGCCCCCTTCTCGCTGACGTAGGTGAGCGTCTCGGCCCAGGCCAGGGCGGCGCGTTCGCGGTCGTTGAACAGCTCGCTGATGCGCCAGCCCGCCAGGCAATCCAGCTTCTCTTGCGCCACCTCACTTTCACGCAGTGTCTGCGCATGTTTGCCCAGGCAGAACGCGCAGCCGTTGATCTGCGAGATGCGCAAATACACCAGCTCCAGCAGTTGTAGGCCCAGGGGGCTGGCGGCCAGCGCCGTGTTGGTGGCGAGCAGGCCCTGGTAAGCGGCAGGTGACAGGGAAGGAAACGGCAGTCTGAGTTGGCTCATGGTAAAACTCCTGGGTAGTAAAACGGATCAGGCACAAACGAGGTGGTTGAACAGCGGCTCCAATGCCAGGCGGGCGCGGCTGTTGTCGAGCGTTGCGCGGACAGCTTCCTCACCCAGCACCAAACCCTGGAGATAAGAAAAGTGCAGGTCGAACAGCCCGAGGGTGTTCAGCACGTGGCGCAGGTACGAGGTCAGGAAATCCGCTTGCCGGGCCCGCTCGCCCTGGTGGAACCCACCGGAGCCGACCAACACGTACACCGGGCGATCGCGCAGCAGACCGGTCTTGCCCTCGGGGCCTGAGCTGAATGTGCGGTGGATGCGCAGGACATAGTCGACCCACAGCTTGAGCGCGGCCGGGAGGGTGAAGTTGTGCATCGGCGTGGCGATCAGCAGCATGTCGCAGCGTTCCAACTCGCCGATCAACGCCTCGGATACCTCGAACGTTGGCGAGTCGAACGGCGTGGCCGTGGTCAGCGCGCGGGCATAGTCCATGCCCAGCGGGGGCAACGGCTGGGCGCCCAGGTCACGCTCGACCAGTTCGAGCTGCGGATGACGGTTACGCAGGGAGGCCACTAACTCCAGTGCCAACTGGTTGGCATGGGACACCTGCCCCTGCGGGCTGGCATTGATCAACAAAACAGTGTTCATGCCGCACTTCCTGCCCGCAGGCTCTGGGTGAAATGCATGCCACGGGCCAATAGCCCCTGGCGGAAATAGAAGCGTTGAGCCAGCGGCATGTGCAGGCCGGTATCCAGCACCAGGTGATCACAACCGCGCTGCTGGGCCTGCTCGCGAACCGCGCTCAACAGTTGCGCGCCGACGCCGCTACGCTGCAGTTCGGGGCTGACCACCAGGTCATCGACGTAGATGAAACGCCCGTAGAGCAGGTTCTCCAGCTCGCGGTAACCGGCCAGGCCAAGCAGGCGCCCACCCTCCTTCGCTGCCAGCACGCGGTAGCCCTGCGCCGTCTGCCGAACCAGTTGCGCGACATAGCGATCCGGGTCGACAACGTGCGGGCGCAAGACCCTCATTAGCTCAAAGCTGGCCGCCAAGGCCTGCTCGTCGTCAAGATGTTCAAAGGTGTAAGGCATGTCCGTGGTCCGCCGTGAAGAGATGGCACACTTTAGGGCGGCAATGGCTTAAGCTACAGGGCCGAAAAATGCATAAACGACTAGGCCATGATTGCGCCCTTCCAACTGGACCGCTGCCAGTCAGCGCCGATCTATCGCCAGCTCTATCAGCGATTTCGTGAATCCATCGCCGACGGCCGCCTGCGTCCGGGAGACCGGGTGCCTGCTGTCCGTGCACTGGCGGCGGAACTGAACCTAGCGCGCGGCACCGTGGACGCGGCCTACCAGCTACTGATTGGCGAGGGTTACCTGACGGCTCGCGGGGCCGCCGGAACGGTGGTGACACCACACCTGGCAACCGTTTCCTCGCCCATCCTTCACCCCCCGCTGGCCTCGACCGCGTACCAGACCACCCACAGCGGAGCTCAGCCGCTCGCCCTGCAGATGGGCCTGCCCGCCCTGGATGCCTTTCCGCGCAAGCTCTGGACCCGACTGGCGGGCCGCCAGTTACGCCAGTCCGGCGTCGAGGGCCTGGTCTACCCGGACCCTCGCGGCCACGCCCCGTTGCGTGCGGCCATCGCCACCTACCTGGGCATCTCCCGCGGCATCACCTGTCACCCGCAGCAGATATTTGTCTGCGCTGGCTATCGCGCGTGCCTGGACCTGATCAGCCACACCCTGATGCAGCCTGGTGATAGCTGCTGGCTGGAAGAGCCCGGCTATTTCATGGCCCGCAACGCCCTGCAGGAAGCCGGCGCACAGTGGGTACCGGTGCCCGTGGATGACCAGGGACTGGACGTCGCGCAAGGCATCCGCCGCGCCCCGGATGCCCGCTTTGCCGTGGTCACGCCCACCCACCAGAGCCCACTGGGTGTGTCGCTGTCACTGCCACGGCGGTTGGCCCTGCTGGATTGGGCCAACCGCCGTGGCAGCTGGATCATCGAGGACGATTACGACAGCGAATACCGCTACCAGGGCAAACCCCTGCCCGCCCTCAAGAGCCTCGACCAACAGGGTCGCGTGCTCTACACCGGCACCTTCAGCAAGGTGCTGTTCCCAGGCCTGCGCCTGGCCTACCTGGTGGTGCCGGTCGAACAGAGCGAAGCGTTCGCCCGCCAGGCGGACCGTCTGCATAACCACTGCCCCCACCTCCTGCAGGCAACCGTCACGGCGTTCCTCAACGAGGGTCACTTCGCCCGCCACCTGAAAAAAATGCGCAGTCTCTACGCCCGCCGCCGCCAATGGCTGGTGGAGGCACTGCAACAACAATTGGGTGAACGCCTGCTGATCAACCCCCAGGCCGGCGGGATGCACCTGGTGGTGGGCCTTCGCGAAGGTGATGATGTCCAACTGGCCCAGCGTGCCCGGACCGTGGGTATCGCCGTCGAGCCGCTGTCCCAGTGGTACCTGGAAGCCGAGCCCAGGCATGGCCTGGTCCTTGGCTTCACCAACATCAGCAGTGCCGAACAGGCAACCGCGGTGGCGCTGCGCTTGGCGCAAATCATCTAGGGCATGGGGGCACCGACGTTGAGCGCGTCGCTCAACTGGTTTTACGCGTCAGCCAGGCCCCACAGAACAGACTACTGAAGAAACGCGTAGCGTCTGCGAATCCCGAGTCAAACAGCAATTGTTGAACCGCCGCCTCGGAATGGGGCGGGTCAGCGCCCTGAAGAATCTTCCCCAACTTGGCCTTCACTTCATCCGGGCTGGCGCCATGCTGCCGCCACCGTTGCCCCCAGGCGGCAAGCAATAGCGGTTGGCTGGCATACGCATAGTGATTGCCCGCGACAATCAGCGGCGCACCGGGCTTTAGATGAGCCCGAATGGATCGTAGCGTTTGGCGCTTCGCAGCATCCCCATCGAGATGATGGAGCACCCCGATCAAGGTGGCGGCGTCGTATGACGCATCCGCTGCCAGGTCTTCAACATAGCCAAGATGCAGGTGTGTTCTGTCGAGCACATCGTTGGCCTGCAACTGCTGCGTCGCGGCTTCCAGCATCGGCGCGCAGGGATCAACCGCCGTGAAGCGCCAGGTCGGTTCCAGCGCTGCCATCGCAATTATTTCTTGAGCGGTACCCCCCGCGCCAACCACCAGTATTTTCGCCGAACCTGCACCGCCCAGGCTTGCCGCCAGCATGCACGCAGCAAGATCCTGGCAGGCGTCATACCCGGCCAATGCAATACGGCTCTGGCGTGCGTACTCATTGGCCCGTGACGTATCAAATTTTTCAGCTGAGTTCAGAGGGGATGATTTCAAGGCGGTTCTCCGTGTCCTTGAATCAAACTACGCCAGCCAAACCAATAAGAAAAATTCATTAATTTTATAAGATGCATTCCCGGGAAGAATGTCGAATCCACGTTCGGGCCGGGGTCTTATGGAGCGTTAGCTGCGCGATGCGAAGGGCAACCAGCGGCCATCAGCAGCCGCTGGACAGGCTAATGGCTAGTCGGTAGCGTCGACCTTCCAGACGTATCAGTTGGAGGCGTTGCAATGACAACAGTCGATGTGAAATCCCGATTCGACGCAAAGCTCCTTCGTCCGGCAAAGCCTGGCAACGATACGTCGTGGGCGTTCCTGGTACTGCCAAGAGACGCGAGTGAACAGCTTCCCAGGCGCGGAAGGACGACAGTTGAAGGCACAATCAATGGGCACCCTTTCCAGGCAACCCTTGAGCCGGATGGTCAACTGAGTCATTGGCTGCAAGTAGACAGAGCGTTACTCGAAGCCGCAGGCGCGGCCGTTGGGGATGTCGTGACACTCGAGCTAACCCCTGTGAAAAAGGAACCCGAGCCTGAAGTCCCGCCGGATTTTCGGGAGGCACTGGCGGCCACTCCAGAGGCCCATAAAGTCTGGAAGAGCACCACGACCATCGCACGAGTCGACTGGATACACTGGATTTCTTCAGCCAAGCAACTCAAGACGCGCGCAAAGCGAATAGGTGATGCCTGCGACATGCTCGCGTCCGGCAAGAAGCACGTTTGCTGTTTCGACCAGTCCGGCTATTACAGCAAGGCCTTCCGTGCGCCCGAGGCAGACGACGCCTGAAAAGGGGGGGATTTTTTATCCCTAGCCCCCCCTCGCAGCCGCTACTCACTGGTCCAGGAACTTGATGACCGCATTGGCGAACAGTTCTGGCTGATCAAGCATGACGAAGTGAAAACTGCCGTCAATGCGTCTGAAACTGATGTTTGGTGTCGAGACATAGGCGTTACGGAACATTGCATCAACGTGGGTCGCAGGTATGCCGTAAAGCAGGTCATAGGCATAGACAACCTCGACCGGCACCCTGATGCGTCCAAGCTCAGGCCGCAGGTCGGTGACCATCAGCTCATACATGGCATCGGCCATGGTCTTTCGGTCCGAGCTTATTCCCGCAGCGGCCAAGCCTGGCCGGACCGCTTCAGTTTTGACGAGACGGGCGATGGATGCATGCTGCATGACTTCCGCCTGCTCAGCCGTTGCCGCTAACATTGCATCGCGCACCGCAGCAGCCTGCGGGATCGCCGTTTCACTGGTCGCAGAGAGGTCAAACAGCAACGTATAAAAGGGCAACGCATCGACAATCATCAGGCGTCCCACTTGCTCCGGATGACGAGCACCTAGCATCAGTGCCACCTCACCACCCAACGAATGACCGATGATGGCCGGTGCCTCGATGCGCTGGCTGCGAATATATTCAGCGATCGCCTCGGCCGTCGGCGCTGCCACTTTCGCGCCTGGATCGGATACGGCAGGCGAGCCGGCAAAGCCAGCCACCTGTACGAGATGGAGACGGTGACTCTGCCGTAATCTGGAGACCAAATCAGCCCAGACTTCGTAAGACGACGCCAATCCCGGAATCAAAATAACGTCTGGCCCCGAGCCTTGGACCCGCACCGAAATCACACCCTGGTCGATCGCTGCTGGCGACAGGGACGCGGGCTGGGCTGGTGATGCCGACACCAGCGCCAACGTTGTGCCGATCCCAGCAAGGATCATTCCCACACGCATGACGTTCCCCCTTTAGCGCAATGCGAAGAGACATTGGCGATATCACAATCGCCAATCACACCGACGAGTAGGCAGCTTGAGGGCTTCATAGCCATTCCTTTGACCGAAAAAACTCCCACTATACGGCGCACGAAGGCACCAGGAAACTATCGATTCCTGTAATGCTTAGCGTCTGTTTTGGGGCGGTTGCAGGCTGTCACGAAGGGCTGCTTCCGGCCCAGAGTGTGTAAAAACGCCTTCGCGAACACTTGCTATGATTTCTGAAGATTTCATCGCAAGGATCGCCCATGAAGCGCTTTATCCAAGGTGAACATCGAGGCCAAGGCACCTTACTTCCCGAGAGCCTCGACGACTACGTCAGCGATACCAATCCGGTGCGCGTAGTCGACGTTTTTGTCGACGAACTCAACCTGGTTTCCTTGGGTTTTGACGGTGCTATTCCGGCTGACACCGGCCGTCCCGCTTACCACCCCGCGATTCTGTTGAAGATATACATCTACGGCTATCTCAACCGCATCCAGTCGAGCCGACGCCTGGAGCGAGAAGCTCAACGCAACGTCGAGCTGATGTGGTTGACCGGGCGTTTGATGCCGGATTTCAAGACCATCGCCAACTTCCGAAAAGACAACAGCAAGGCCATTCGAGGCGTCTGTCGCCAGTTCGTTGTGCTCTGTCAGCAGTTGGGACTGTTCGGAGAAAATCTGGTCGCCATCGATGGCAGTAAATTCAAAGCAGTCAACAACCGCGACCGCAATTTCACCAGCGCCAAACTGAAGCGGCGAATGGAAGAAACTGAATCGAGCATCAACCGTTACCTGACAGCACTCGATGCTGCCGATCGGCAAGAGCCAACAGCCTCCGAGCCCAGCGCCGTGCGGCTGGAGGAGAAAATTGCCAAGCTGAAGACGCAAATGAAAGAGCTTAAAGCGATCGAAATCCAGCTCAACGAATCGCCGGATAAACAGGTCTCACTGACCGATCCAGACGCCCGCTCCATGATGACGCGCGGCACGGGAATTGTCGGCTACAACGTGCAAACAGCGGTCGACACCCAGAACCATTTGATCGTTGCTCATGAGGTCACCAACTTCGGTTCCGACCGAGATCAACTCAGCTCGATGGCGAAGCAGGCTCGCGATGCCATGGCGTCCGAAACGCTGGCGGTGGTAGCTGACCGAGGTTACTTCAAGAGTGAAGAAATCCTTGCCTGTCACGACGCGGACATCACTGCCTACGTGCCAAAGCCGATGACTTCAAGCGCCAAGGCGGATGGTCGATTCAACAAAGATGCGTTCGTTTATGACGCGACGAAAAACGAATACATTTGCCCGGCTGGAGAGGCACTGATCTGGCACTATTCCTACGTTGAAAAAGGCCTGAAGATGCATCGTTACTGGAGTTCGAAATGCCGGGGCTGTGCGTTGAAATCGCAGTGCACACCGAGCACGGAACGACGAGTTCGACGCTGGGAGTATGAAGACGTATTGGAGGAGATGCAGCTTCGGCTGAGCAAAGCACCAGAGATGATGCGAGTCCGAAAACGGACTGTTGAGCATTCCTTCGGGACGCTCAAACAATGGATGGGTGCAACTCACTTCCTGACGCGAAAGCTGGCCGGGGTAAGTGCGGAGATGAGTTTGAACGTGCTCGCCTACAACATGAAACGGGTGATGAAAATCATGGGTGCTAACGGTTTGATGAAGGCGCTGTCGGCATAAAAAAGGCTGATTTTGGCCCATCCCAGAGGCTGTAAAAACAGCGTTAACGTGTTCCAGGTCGCGACCGATGCGACGCCGCCGCATTGACCATGCGATCGCTCAGCCAACAAAGATCGATGTTCCAAGACGATGAGGTCAGAGCGTTTTTACACACTCTGGGCCAAAAGCTGCCTGTAGTGAACAGCAGCAATTGGCCGTTTGCATCTGTTCACGAAAGCTGCATCCGGCCACTTGCTAGCTTTCGCCACAATGCAATTCCCCAGCTGACTGGATCGTTGCTCAAGGCTTTCTTTTGCAATGTGATTCGGGCGCCCCGTATCCCCAAGTGATTATGGTTTCGGCCTGATGTTCCCAAAGCGTTTCATTGCGTCCAAGGTACTTTACGCCACTGCCACTTGGCTGCTGGTACATGAGCGATACGCTGTCGCCACGCTCGGCGATTAATGTCGGCGGATCGGTTTTAAAGAACATGACAGCAACTTCGCTGGCAGGGTTGCCTTCGCATTCGTAATAGACAGGCCCGGTTTCCGGTACCAATCGGTACCGTGCTTGCAACTCGGCGATGCGGCGCTGGTACTCCATGCGCACGCATGCACCGACGTCATCACTTTTCCAGCAGTCATCGCGACCCTTTATCCATCCACGTTGTTCTGCTTTAAGCCGGGGGGGATGCTCGTTGCCGGCCTTGATACTCGCGCTGGCATACACTTGCGACAGATTGCGATCGAGCGCGGATAACACCTTGTCTTCACATATCATCGCTTCGATAGCGCCAGGCTTCACCTTGGTGCAATCGTAAGAAGGGCCCAGTGTCACATTGGCTATCGACGACTTCCCCGTACTGCCCCCGGTCGCCTGCATCCCATTGATATGCCGATCAATGTATTGGCACCACTGATCAGAGCTTCGTTCAGGGACATTTGCCCCATCGCGAACCCCTAATTTGAATTCGATAACCGACTTCCATTCATCGGAGCCTATATCCGGCCCATGCCCTTGCCCGTCAGTTGTATGCAGTATCTTATCGATCGATTGATACCATGGGTAAGTGCATAACGATTGAGCCTGAGCAACGCCTGTGGCGCCAACCAACAACAAAACCAGATATTTGCTCATGCGTGCTCCCTTTTGATTTAAGCAGTTGCCAAGCACCGACCTAAGCCTGACTCATCCCTCAACGTTCGGGTAATCATATCCGATCTAGCTGAAGTCCCTGGGGCCGTTCTTGGCCGGCATGTCCCTGCCGCGAAGGGTTGATCGCGGCGCTTACGCCATAGCGCATACGGACGAAAGCACAGACCAGCCCCTCAACCTGCGTGAACAGCAAAATCGGCCAGCCAACCTCGGTCACGCTCAGCGCCAGGAAGGAATGGCAGGCGGCGAAGGCGATGGCACTGATCAGGGCGGCTCGTAGTGCAGACGTGAGGTGTTCGAGGTGTCCTTGCAGGAACCCGCGAAACAGCACCTCTTCCAGCGCGATGCGCGGAGCAAGTCCGACGGCCAGGTTGCCCTTGCGCCAGATCACGAGTTTCCCTAGCCCCGGGGCGATCCGGGACAGTGCGGCGATGATCGCCAATGACAGAAAACCCAAGGAGGCCAGGACCCACGGATTCGACACAAAGCCGATCTGCACCTCGCCACTTGGGGACCATAAGCGCAGCGGGGTCAGCCCATCGAAGGCTGAAAGCGTGAATGATGCCAAGGGTCGACGGCCCTGCATTTTTGAGGGGCGGGCCGATTTCAAATCAAACACCAGTGCGCGCATGGCCGCACTGCTTTTCTTTGGATTTTGCTTGCCTTCCGGTGGAGCCAAAAACGAAAAAGCCCCGCTGGCCAGATCCCGCGAGGCATTTTAGTGGCGCATTGGTAAGGCCTGACAATCGTATAGGGTGCGCAGCCCGAGATCGAACAAACAACCTAAAGGCCTCTGTATCAATTAAATCGGCGTTCTTGTTTCTGTGTTTCCCAGTATCGCGTGAAGAACCTTTTTCAGCTGAGTTCGGCGTGAGTAGAAAGGGTGTTTAGTCAGAGCCGGTAAGCGGCGAGTGGATAAGACTCACGCCTTGCTGTTCAGCTGCTTGTTGCTGTGCAGCCAGGGCCCTTTGAAAACCGGCTCGTTGTTGCAATCTCGTCCAGTACTGTTGGACGCGTTCTGGAAAATGCCCACCTAGATCAATGAACTCTGCCAGCATCAGCGCATAACCCACCGAGATGTCTGCGCCAGTAAATCGCTCCTGACAGAGGTAGGTACGCCCCGCCAGGGCTGAATCTATGGCCCTCAGCCTGCCAAGAAACCAGCGCGTGTAATCTTCTACCACTTGGGGGCTTCGGCGCGACACCGTTTCAAAGCGTCTATAGCGCAGGATAAGGGTTTGCGGAAAGGTCAGCGTTGCTTCGCCAAAGTGTAGCCAGTTCAGATAAAGCCCGAAGTCAGTTTCGTCAGCACACAGGTGAAGACCATTGGTGCTGTAACGGACAGCAAGGTATTCACAAATGGCGGACGACTCTGTCATCAGGAGTTGACCGTCAATCATCGCAGGGACTGTTCCCAGTGGATTGACCTCCAGGTACTCCCGAGCGTGTGCTCGCGGAGGAAAGGGCAGCATTCTCAGCTCATAGGGTGCCTGCAACTCTTCAAGCATCCACAATGGCCGAAAAGAACGTGCACTCATGCAATGGTATAGGACGATCATCGTTAAATGCTCTTCTCGATTTGAACTGGAACTGTCATCGCCTGGCTCCCCGTCAAGGCGCCGCTGCACATCAGCGTCTGGCCACTCACATAGCCGGATTCGGGAACACACTGCAACTACACCGCACCCGCAGCCTCATCCGGCGCAGCGCATGGGTACCGCTGAACCGCACCGTGTAAGGGTCGAGTCATACCTTTTAATGTCTCATGCGGTGTGGCGGGCTTGGTGGGTCAATTGTTTTGTTTGCGCCGGCTATGTTAGAAGCAACTGACCGAATCCAATATTGCCGATTGCGTCGATCAGATGACAAAAGACCTCAACTCACGACGCCTCGCCTCTTGATGCTCCAGTCTCCAGTCACCATTCCTATCGCCTTCGTGCATGGCATATTGTCTGGCGTGCGGGCTCGCGGTCAGCCATGCGATGCTTTTCTGGCTGATGCAGGTATCGCCTCGGAACTGCTCCAGCAGGTCAATGCACGGGTGAGCGTAGACCAGTACGTAGGGCTGTATCGGCTGCTGATCCAGCGCCTGGACGACGACTTCCTCGGTTTTTTTTCTCGCCCCCTCAGGCGCGGCAGCTTTGCCCTGATCGCCCGTTCTGGCGTCAGCGCCACCACGTTGGAGGTGGCAATCGGTCGTATCGCCCGTACATTCGGATTGCTGCAAGACGACGTGGTGCTGGAGACGGTGCACGATGGCGAATTGACCGGGCTGACCCTGCGCTTTACCAATCCGCGGCTTGAACGGCCGCATTTTTTGCATGAATTACTACTGCGTGTCAGTTGGCGACTATTGGCATGGCTGGTGGGCGGACGACTTCCTGCCATACGCTTTGACTTCGCGTTCCGATGCCCGCCTTACGCGGACAGCTATGCCAAGGTATTTCCCAGTCCCCGACAATTCGACACGGATCAGTCGACACTCTGGTTTGACTCAACGCACCTGCAAGCCATCGTACGTCGTGACGAAGGTGCTCTGCAGGCGTTCCTGGCCAACGCGCAAGCGCATGTCATTGCTCCCAGACGCAGCAATGACTCCATCAGTGCGCGCGTACGCTGCCATTTGCAGAAAACACAGCCTGCCTGGTCTGACCTCGCAGCCACGGCCGACGCCCTGCACATGGCGAAGTCCACCCTGCAAAGGCAGCTGGCCAGCGACGGATCGTCATTCCAGGCGTTGAAAGATGAACTGCGCCGTGATTGTGCAATCGTCCGTTTGACCACCAGCCAGGTGCCGCTGGCAAGGCTCGCCTGCGAGCTGGGATTTGCTGACAGCGCCGCGTTCCAGCGCGCGTTCAAGAACTGGACGGGAAGCGCCCCGGGGACTTATCGGCGCAGCTAGAACTCACAGCGTGTCCCGCCTCATTCACATTCAGTGATGACTCGGCACGCCGGCAGAGCAGGTCCGCCCCCCTGCGCCATTGATCTGATCCTGCACTGCCATGACGGTGCTGACCCCAGCTTGCAGAACATGGCCGACAACAGGCCCCCTTCCCTGCCTCGCTTGCAGGTCGGCTCAGTGACTCCTGAAATCCGCTGACCAAGGCGTTATCTGCCACGTTTATGACACCAAATGTAGGATTTTAGGTAACCCACATCCCTTAATATTGACCAGATGTACCGCGACACTCGCACCCAATAACAACAAACCTTGCCGCTGCCCGAGTGAAGTTTCTTTGCCTTAACAAACCGTCTGATGAAGCGGCGCAGAGAACAAATGCTTTCTCCTCCGGCACTCGCGCACATTAGGAGGTCATATGCGTCTTAGCCTGCGCTCATCGATGCAACGCATCGGTGGCATCTTGAGTGTAATAGCACTGGCTACCAGCCTGGGTACTGCACAAGCCGCAGACAAACAGCCCAATATTCTGGTGATTTTCGGCGATGACGTCGGCTGGATGAACATCAGCTCGTACGGCGGCGATATTCTCGGCGTCAGCACGCCGAACATCGACCGTATAGGCCAGGAAGGCATGCGCCTGACCTCCTTCTACGGCCAGGCCAGTTGCACCGCTGGCCGCTCCGCGTTCATCACCGGGCAGTTGCCGGTGCGCACCGGCCTGACCACCGTCGGTATGCCTGGCTCGGCCACGGGCTTGCAAAAGGAAGACCCGACCCTGGCCGAAGTGCTCAAGAGCAAAGGCTACGCCACCGGCATGTTCGGCAAGAACCACCTCGGCGACCGCGAGGAGCATCTGCCGCACCGCCACGGTTTCGACGAATTCTGGGGCAACCTCTACCACCTCAATGCCAACGAAGACCTCGAAGACATGGACCGTCCACAAGCGCCGGCCTACCAGAAGCTCTTCAACCCACGCGGCATCATATCCGGCACCGCCGATGGCGCGACCAAGGACGAAGGGCCATTGACGGTCAAGCGGATGGAAACCTTCGACGACGAAATCACCGCCAAATCGATCGATTTCATGCAGCGCCAGGTCAAGGCGGATAAACCGTTTTTTGTCTGGCACAACGCCAGCCGCCTGCACGTGTTCCTGCACCTGAAAAAAGAGTCACAGGGCAAATCCCGCGCCTCGAAGACCGCCGACATCTACGGCGATGCACTAGCCGAGCACGACGGTCACGTGGGGGAGCTACTCAAGTCACTCGATGACCTGGGCATCGCCGACAACACCATCGTCCTCTACACCACCGACAACGGTGCCTATCAATACATGTGGCCAGAGGGCGGTACCTCGCCGTTCCGTGGCGACAAGGGCACCACCTGGGAAGGTGGCGTGCGGGTGCCGGCAGTGGTGCGCTGGCCTGGACATATTCCAGCGGGCAAAGTCAGCGCGGAAATTTTCTCCATGGAAGACTGGTTCCCGACTCTCGCAGCCTTTGCTGGCGAGCCGGACACGGTGCAAAAACTGAAGGCCGGTACCCAATACAATGGCAACGCCTACAAGGTGCACCTGGACGGTTTCGACCAGCGCAGTTTCCTCACGGGCCAGCAGCCCAACTCCAACCGTAACCTGCTGTTCTATTACGATGAGTCGGAATTCACCGCCCTGCGTACAGGCCCCTGGAAAATCACCTTCCGCGCCAAGCTCGACGGCAAGTGGGACAACCCGCTGGTCTCGCTGGGCCGTCCGCTGGTCACCAACCTGCGTATGGACCCGTTCGAGCGCCAGGATGGTGACCTCAACCGCCAACTGGCCGAACGCAAGACCTGGCTGCTGCTGCCGGCGCTCGGCCAGATGATCCAGCATCTGCAAAGCTTCAAGGATTTCCCGCCTCGACAGAAACCGCTGTCCGCCGACATCGGCAAGCTGATCGAGCAGATCAAAGCTGGCGAACTCTCTCTCTGACCCACACGTCCCCACGCGAGCCACACCTCGCGTGGGCGTTCAGCGCCATGGATTCCTATGAGCAACTGGCATGACCTGCAGTACCTCGGCAACCAGTTGGCTAGCACCGTACTGGGCCAGGAAGAGCTGATCGAGGGCATTCTCCTGGGCTTGCTCGCCGATGGGCACCTGCTCGTCGAAGGGGTGCCGGGGCTGGCGAAAACCCGGGCAATCAAAAGCCTCGGCAGCTTCCTCGACGCTAGTTTCTCGCGCATCCAGTTCACCCCGGACCTGCTGCCCTCCGACATCACCGGTGCGGAGCAATACTACGGTGAGTTCGGCCACGGCGAGCTGCGCTTTCGTCAGGGACCGATATTCGCCAACCTGGTGCTGGCCGACGAGATCAACCGTGCCCCGGCCAAGGTCCAGGCGGCCCTGCTCGAAGCCATGGAGGAGCGACAAGTCACCACCGCAGGCATGCACCATGCCCTGCCCGAGTTGTTTCTGGTGATGGCGACCCAAAACCCCATTGAACAGGAAGGTACTTATTGCCTTCCTGAGGCGCAGTTGGATCGCTTCCTGCTACACCTGAAAGTCGACTACCCCGATGCAGCCTCCGAACAAGAAATGCTGCGTGTGGTGCGCGAAGAACGCTATGGCTTGAAGCCTGCGGCCCAGACCGTAAAGAAATTACCCCAGGCGACGTTGCTGGCGGCTCGTGCAGAAGTCGGCCAGGTGCATGTCAGCGCCAGTATCGAACGCTACATCCTCGACCTTGTCCGCGCCACTCGCCACGCACATCGCTATGACGCCCGCCTGGGCCTGCAGATCGCTCGCGGGGTCAGCCCCCGCGGCACCCTCGGCCTGGAGCAGGTGGCGCGAGCCAAAGCCTGGATGCGTGGGGCGGACTTCGTCACCCCGGACGACGTGCGCGCAGTCACTTTGCGCGTTCTGCGCCATCGCATTGGCCTGAGCTATCAGGCACAGGCCGAGGGTATCGCGGCTGACGATGTGCTCAAGCAACTGCTGCAATGGGTCGCCGTCGCTTGAAACTCATGTCGACGCTGCCATGGCAACGGACAGCGCCCACGGCGG
The DNA here is from genome assembly GCF_014236655.1 of Pseudomonas kielensis. Classification (GTDB taxonomy): domain Bacteria; phylum Pseudomonadota; class Gammaproteobacteria; order Pseudomonadales; family Pseudomonadaceae; genus Aquipseudomonas; species Aquipseudomonas kielensis. The sequence goes on along the minus strand of NZ_JACMYG010000003.1, from coordinate 16,778 downwards.
TGAACGAGGAAGGTATCTATGTCGACCTGGCGCACCTGGTCGCCCTGCGAACTGCCAGCCGCGGTTTGTCCCTGCTACCGCAGCCATTGCCCGGAAGCCTGCTCGCCGGAGCGCACGACTCGCGCTTACGGGGCCGCGGCCTGAACTTCGAGGAACTGCGAGCCTATTGGCCCGGCGACGATGCCCGACTGATCGACTGGCAAGTCACGGCCCGCCTGCGCAAACCCTTCATCCGTCAATTCGCCGAAGAGCGCGATCGGCCGTTGTTGCTACTGGTGGATCAGCGCATGAACCAGTTTTTCGGCAGCCAGCGTGCAATGAAATCAGTGCTCGCCGCTGAACTGGCCGCCCTCGCCGGCTGGATTGGCCTGGCCCAGCAGGACCGCGTGGGCGCGCTCATCTTCGGCGATACCTTGATCGATGAACTGCGCCCGAACCGGGGCAGCGCTTACCTGCTGCAGACCCTGAAGGTGCTGGTGCGGCACAATCGCGCCCTGTCGGCGGACTTGCAGCACGACGCCCCAGAGCAGCTCAACCAAGTACTACGCCGTGCCATCCGCCTCGCCCGCCACGGTCATTTGATTCTCTTGATCAGCGATTTCCACGGCCTGGACGAACAGACGCATCGACTGCTCGCCGAGCTGGACCGGCACAACGATGTAATCGCCTGCTGGACCCACGATCCGCTACTCGCCGGGCCACTGCCATCGAGTCGACTGGTGGTCAGTCAGGGGGAGCGACAAATGACTGTCGACCTTGGGCATGGGACCCAACGCCGAGGACTCGAACAGCTGCAGGCGACTCGACTGGAGGCGTTGCACCGTTCGACACGGCAGCTGGGTATCCCACTGCTGCCGATCTCCAGCGCAGCGCCCTGTGCCGAGCAATTGCACCGCCTGCTCGGTCAACTGACAGCCCGCCAGACCCGTCCATGACTGAACGACCCAACCTGGCACAGCTGCAGGATCTCGCCCTGCCCGCCGCGATCAGCCCCTGGCCACAAACGCCCTTGGCCCTGAGCTTATCCCTCTTGCTCGTACTCACTCTGCTCGGGCTAGTCTGCCTGCAACTGCGTCGCTGGCGATCCAATCGCTATCGGCGTTGCGCCCTGGCGACACTGGATGCGCTGCAACGCCATTGCACCGCCGACCCGGCGCGTCTCACCGAGCTGCCGACGCTCCTCAAACTTGCCGCACTGCAGGCCTGGCCTCGCGAAAGCGTGGCGGCACTGTCCGGCCCGGACTGGCTGGCCTTCATCCAGCAACAGTGCCCCGGTCACCACTTTCCCGAGGTGCTTGGCGAACTGGCCTACTGGCCACCCGAGCGTATCCTCGCCCTCGGACAAGGCGAGCGTTCAGCCCTGCTCCAATCAGCACGTGTCTGGTTAAAACACCATGTACGTCCTTGAACTGCCTTGGCTACTCCTGCTGCTGCCACTGCCCTGGCTGCTGCGCTACGTGCTGCCCGCCCGTCATTGCCGCCAGGACGCCGTACGTACACCCTTCTTCCAGCAGATGGCCGAAGCCACCGGCCAACGCCCTGGCCGCACAGCAACCCAGCGCCCGGTCGGGTTTCTCGCTCACCTGCTCAACGGGCTGGCCTGGTGTCTACTGGTGCTGGCACTGGCGGCACCGACTCGACTTGAACCGCCCATCGAGAAACTGCAACCCCAGCGCGACCTGCTGCTGGCAATAGACACCTCACAGTCCATGGAAACCACCGACACGGGTGCCGGGCTCAGCCGCATGCAAGCCGTGCAACAGGTTATGGACACCTTCATCGAACGTCGCCGCAATGACCGCCTGGGCCTGGTGATCTTCGGTGACCGCCCCTATACCCAGGCCGGTTTCACCCAGGACCAGAGCACCTTGCGTACGCTCCTTGGCGAACTGCAACCTGGCATCGCCGGCCCCAGGACCGCCCTAGGGGATGCCATCGGTCTGGGCGTGAAACAGTTTGCCTCCAGCGCCGCCCAGGACAAGGCCCTGATACTTCTCAGCGATGGCCGCGACACGGCCAGCCGCATGCCCCCGGAACAGGCGGCGCTCATTGCACGCCAGCATGGCATTCGCCTGTATTGCATTGGTTTCGGATCGACCGAGGGCGAAGGGGAAAACCGTTTGGACGAAGCCCTCCTGCAACGCATTGCCCACGACAGTGGCGGCCGCTATCTGCACGCAAGCGACCAGCAGGAGCTGGCACTCGCGATCGATGAGCTGGACCGCTTGCTCCCGGTCATGCAACGCCACCTCCAGCACCAGCCAGCCAGCCCGTTGTACGTCTACCCACTCGGCACCGCCCTCGGCTTGCTACTGCTGGGTTGGCTGGCCAACTGGCATGGCGTCCGCACGCGAGCAGGTGCCTGATGGACAGTCTCTACCCCATCCACTTTCTGCGCCCCCTGTGGCTCTCCCTGCTGCCGCTATTACTACTCGGCCACGCCCTCGCCCGACCACGGCTGGACAGCCTGGCGCCATGGCGCAAACTGATCGCGCCCCACTTGCTGGCGCACCTTCACGTGCCCGGACAGGCCCGGAGCCAGCGCCTCTGGCCGCTGTTGCTGCCCACGCTGGCTGTGCTCGCCGCCGCAGGGCCCAGCTGGACCTACCAGCCACCGCCATTTGCCGAACAACGCGCCCCCCTGATCATCGCACTGGACCTGTCGAGTTCAATGGCAAGTTCCGACCTTCGCCCCAGCCGATTTGAACGGGCCAGGAGCAAGCTGCATGACCTGCTCGACCGGCGTCAGGGTGCACGCACCGCCCTGCTGGCCTATGCGGGAACGGCCCACATGCTGCTGCCGCTCAGTGATGACCCAAGCCTGCTCGGCTATTACCTCGACGGACTCTCTCCCGAACTGATGCCCCGTCCCGGCAAGGACACCACTGCGGCGCTCGCAGCCCTGGATCAAATGCAGAGACAGGAGCCGTCCCCCGTCAGCCTGCTGCTGATTACTGACTCCGTGGAACCCGCCGCCAGGCACACGCTGAACGAACGCCCCGTGGTCATCTGGGCCGCCACGGCGGATGCCGAGGCACTGGCCAACACCGTTGAGGTGCCCGTGGTTCCCATGCGCCTGGACTCCAGCGACCTCGACAGACTGGAGGCGCGACTCAACGATCACTACCGCGCACAACTTCAATCCAGCGCCGGCAGCCATTGGCAGGATCAGGGCTGGTGGCTCCTCTGGCCTGTCGCCGTGCTCCTGCTCCTGCGCTTTCGTCGTATGGCGCCCGTGCTTCTTCTGCTCCTCGTATTCGGGCCAGCCCCTGAAGCGGAAGCTGGCGAGTGGCGGTTCTGGCAGCTCTGGCGCACACCTGACCAACAGGCCCAGCGCCTGTTTGACCGCGGTGACTTCGCTGCAGCCGCGGCCCTCTACCAGGACCCTCAGTGGCAAGGCATTGCGTACTATCGGGCGGGCGACTACGCATCCGCAGCGCAAGCCTTCAGTGTCGAAAACACGCCCCACGCCCATTACAACCAGGGCAACGCCCTGGCCATGCTCGGCCGCTACCCGGACGCGATCGCGCAGTATCGGCAGGCGCTCACTGTGCGGCCGAGCTGGCAACAGGCCCAGGACAATCTCGGCTTGCTGCTGAACCTGCTTGAGCAGCCACGCGCTCCCGACAATCCGGGCGAACCCAACCTTCCACCGGACGGATTGCAATCAGACCCACAACTTCGCCGCGCTGAGACCGAAGCCTCCCAGCACGTCACGCCAGAGGAACAGGCGCAAATCTGGCTCGACTCTCTGGACGCAAACCTTAGCGGCTATCTCAGAAACAAGATGGCCCTGCAACTGCAACAGCGCGAGAGCCACGAACCATGAGCAAGCTGTTTGTGCTGCTTCTACTCAGCTCACCCTGCTGGGCACAGGAGCCGCTGATACGAGTGATCCAGGAACCGGAAGGTGCGGTGCACTCCGGCCAAAGCATCGTCCTCAGAGTGCAGGTCCTGGTGCCCAATTACTTCCTGGGCGCCCCCGATTTTCCGCGAATCGAATGGGTCGGTGGGCCGGCTGGCGAGCTGCAGGACAGTGGCGGCAACGTGTTCCAGCGCATCGATGAGCAAGACTATGCCGGCATCGAACGCACCTATCGATTTCCCCCCCTTGCGGCGGGCGAGCACTCGCTTGCTCCCGCCGAGGTCCGGCTGCGCTATGCCGACGAGCATCACCGCGCGCTCGACGCCCGCTTGTCGCTACCCAACATGCGTATTCAAGTCAATTCCATGGCCCCCGAGTACAGCGCCCAATCCCACACACGCGCACAACTGAGCGTGAGCGAAACCTACCAGCCGGACACGACCCCATTGCAGAGCGGCGACCTACTGACCCGCCGACTGCAGATCGAATTGCGCGAGCCCGGTCACCTGCTGCCGCCGACGCCGACACTCAATACCCCCACAGGGGTACGGGTGTATCGCCGGGCCACGCAACTGGAAAAGACCGATGGACGCAGCGGACAAACGATTCGCCGCATCGACGAGGTTCACTACCTCTTTGAGCGCGCCGGCCCAATCGTGCTCCCCGCCATTCAGCTGCACTGGCGCAATACCCTGACAGGGCAGTTGGAAACGGCGGAGCTGCCCGCCCGTCACCTGAGCATTGCTGAACACGACGAGCCGCTGGCCGCGCCGGTCCAGCGCTATGCCGTACACCTGAGCCTGTTTGGTCTGCTCATCGCATTACTGGGCGGAACACTCTATCGCTGGCAAGGGTGGCGGCAGCGTTGCGCCGCTTGGCAGGAAGAGCGCAAACACTGGCGCGCCTTCCGTCAGGCCTGCGCCTCAGGCCACCTCGATGCGGTGGAAACGTCCCTGGAACACTGGCTGCAATTGAACCCGGCGCCAGAACCTTTGCGCCGGGTCAGAGACACGAACCTGCACGAGGCGATCCAGGCCCTGCTGCGGGCGCGTTATGCCGCTAACGCCAGCCATTTCGACGTCCAGGAGCTGTACCGGGCGGCGGCTCAGGTTCGCCAACAGCGCAAAACACGCCCCAAGCCAACCGCTCACCCCCAACAACTCAACCCGGACAGCGACTGAACCTGCGCCGCCAGGTAGCTCACGGACCGGACAGCGATTGGCGCTCAACCTGCGGGGGATAGCCCTCAACCACATCCGATCCGCGCGCGCACGCACACCTCATCAGGACTGCACGTAACGTTGGATTCAGGCCTGGAGCTGGGCAAGTTGCTGCCGCGCCTGCTCTTGATCCAGGCGCTGCATGGCATCGTGAGCCGTCAACTGCAGGGCCCGCTGCAGCTTCTCGACGACACCCGGATCGTCACTGCCATACATCACCTCCAGTCCACGCGCGTACTCGATAAACGGCACCACCGCCCCAGGCGCCAGCTTGACTGCCGCGTCGTAGTGCTCATGGGCGCCGCACTGGGTCGCACCATAGAGCATGCGTGCCATAAGAGCACCGGCCTGATCGGTGATGCCGGCATGCCAACCGCCATAGGTGACATACGCTTCGGCATGATCCGGTTCGAGGCCAAGGCACTTCTCGAGCTGCTCCTTGATGCTCCCGCCAAAGCCCTGAGCCAGTGCCTCGATCATCGAGATAAACTGGCTGTAGCGCCCCATGGCAACCGCGTACATGTAATGCACATTGGCACTCGATACACCGCTCATCTCGGCTTTCTTGCACATTGCCATGGCTTCTTTGAACAGTTCAGTCTTGTTCTTGTCGTTCTTTTCGATGTACTGCGCATAAATTGTGGTCGCAAAAGCCGCTGGCACCAGCCCTTGCCCATCCATTTCAAGGCCGATATTGACCGCCTGGGCAAAGTTGCCCAAGTGATACTGGCGCCACGCCTCTTGCAACTGCGCGGATGGCGGGAAGGGTTCGCGGTTCCCGGCATGCAGCCGATCCCACTGCTCGCGCAGCTTGTCCCCGGACAGATCCAGGTCACTCATATCCAACGGGCAGGCCTGCCAGTCTTGGGTATTCATCGTTTACACCTCATAAAACCGTATGCCCGCCGCGCGGGCTGTTAGTGGATCATTGTCCGAGCGTGGTCGGCCGGCTTCTTGGGTCGGGAGTTTCCGAGCGCTCGCCAGCCAGTCATGCGCTCAGTCAAATGCTCATGACGCGCTCGCCAGTTCCGCCTGCAGGGTTAGCACCAGACGCTGGCAAAGTAGGTCCCGTTGTAGCCCCGGCAACCCCGCTGAAGCCTGTTGCTGCATGGTTGAATAGCGGGTGCGCTGGCCCAGGTGAATCCATTCGAGGTCTTCCCAGGGCGTCGCGGCCAGCAGCAAACCGGCGCTCAACAGCACCCCTGCGCGACCCCGGTACTGAGCCAGGCCAAGCAGCTTGCGTCCCTCGGTATCGAGTAGCTCGCCATGCCCAAGACCGGCGAAGCAGATCCAGTCCACCGCTGCCGCCTGCGCCGCCGCATTGTGCGTGGCGATGCTGGCAGCATCGGCCAGCCGGCTGGCATAGCCCTGCTCACGCAGCACGTGCTGCCAGCAACGACCGAACCAGCGGAAACTTTCCACCGGACTCAGTTGCGCCAACACATGGCTGTGCGGCAACAGCAGTTCGACGCCCAGCAACCAGGGACCGGCCAGTACCGCCCCGCCACCACTGCTGCGCCGTGCAACCCCGTAGCCGAGCGCGCCGGCGCGCCGCTGCGCCGCCTCTTGATCACCACCGCGGCGCCCGTAGATCAGTGCCGGCCGCAGGTATTCCACCAGGGCCAATTGCGGCCCCCCGATCCCGACCGCCAACTGTTCTTTGATCCAGGCCTGTTCGGCATACGCGCACTGCAGCCGTGCACCGAACAGCTTGGGCTCGGCGGGTGGATTGCCGCACAACGCTGACATCAGAACTGTGCCGCCGTCAGGCAAGCGCCCAGGTCACGTAGAAACAGGCTGGCCGGATACCCATCCACCGCGCGATGATCGAACACCAGGGTGAGCGTGGCGACCTGCGCCACCGCCGGTGCGCCGTCACGCACCACCACCCCTTCGCGGGTACGACCAACCCCGAGAATGCCGACCTGCGGCGCGTTGAGGATCGGCGTCACCCAGTCGATCCCGGCTGCGGCCAGATTGCTCAGGGTAAAAGTGCCTTTCTGATAGGCCGTCGGCGGCAACTTGCCCTCCCGCGCGCGGGACGCCAACTCGCCCAGTTCGGCCGCCAGTTGCACCGCCGACTTTTGCTCGGCATCACGGATCACCGGAGTCAGCAGGCCCTTTTCGGTATGCACCGCCACCGTCAGGTTGACCGCATGCACCTCCTCGATGCCCTGGTCGGTGAGCAGCGCGTTCAGCCGTGGGTGAAGCTTGAGCGTGCGAGCCAGGGCGACCAACAGCAGCACTGTCGGGGTGATCTTGACCCCTTCGACGGCACTCATGGCCTTGGCCCTGGCCAGCAGCGGGCCCATTTCCAGCTCCAGCCCGAGCGCCACGCGGGGTGCCTGCCAGGCCTGGGTCATGCTGCGCGAGATGATGCCGCGCAGGCCGGTTATCGGTATCCGTTTACGGTCCTCGGGACTCGGTTGCTGCGTCATGATCGTCAGGCCTCTGTCAGTTCAGCCAGGGCCTGGCCGCGGGTGAAGTTGTCCTGAGCCGCCACCAACAGGTTGCTGATGGTTCCGGCGGCCGGGGCCAGCACGTCGAAACTGGTCTTGACCACCATCACGCTGGCCAGCAACTGTTGCGCTTGGACCGTATCGCCGACCTTCACGTGCCACTCATCGAGCAACGCCTCGATCTCGACTTCAAGGTTTTCCCAGGCTTCATCTTGCAGTTGGATATTGATCATGGCTTCAGTTCTCAGAGGTTAAAGGTCATCAACTCTTCCACCGCCGCAACGATGTGACGGCTTTGTGGAATCACGGCACTTTCCAGCGCCGGGCTATAAGGGATGGAGACGTCGGGAATGGCCAGGCGACGCGGCGGCGCCTTCAGCTTGATGCGGTCGAGTTGCTCGGCCACCCGCGCGATAATCTCGCCGGTGACGCCGAAACTCAGGTAATCCTCGTCGACCACCAGCAGGCGGCCGGTCTTCTCCAGCGAGGCAAAGATCGCGTCCATGTCCAGCGGCACCAGAGTGCGCGGATCGAGCAATTCGACACTGATGCCCTTGGCCGCCAGTTCACCCGCTGCAACCAGTGCCTTGGGTACCATCTGCGAGAAGGCGACCACGGTCACGTCGCTGCCTTCACGCACCCGGCGCGCCTGGCCGAAGGGAATGCTGTAGCTTTCCTCAGGGACTTCCTCGGCAAACCTGGCGTCGATGAAGTTCATCACCGGCAGGCCGAGCAAGGCCCGGTGGAACAGATAGACCACCGGACTGTCGTCGCGGATCGCCGTCGTCATCAAGCCCTTGGCGTCATAGGGGTTGGACGGCATCACCACTTTGATACCGGGGGTGTGGGCGAAGTAACCGTGCAGCGTCTGCGAGTGCTGCGCTGCGTCGCAGATGCCACCCCCGGTGGACGCGGTGATCACCAGAGGTAACTTGATGGCACCACCGGACATGTAGGTGGTCTTGGAAATGTTGTTGAGTATCTGGTCGAAACACACCCCCATGAAATCGACGAACATCAGCTCGGCGATCGGCCGCATGCCCTGCGCCGCTGCGCCCAGCGCAGTGCCGAGAATGGCGGTTTCCGAAATCGGCGTGTCACGCACGCGCTGCGCACCGAACTCCTTGAACAGGCCGACGGTGGATTGGAACACCCCGCCGATCTGGCCGACGTCCTCGCCGAGGCAGAACACCGAACTGTCGCGCTGCATCTCCTGGCGGATGGCCTCGACCATGGCTGCATAGAACGGCAACTTGCGGGATTCAGCCGTGGTAGTTGATTGGCTCATGGACGGTTCTCACTCTGCGAATACATGCTGGAAGGCCTCGGCGACCTCGGGATAGGCACTGGCGCGGGCGAAGGCGATGGCCTCGGCGACCTGCTGCCTGGCTTGCTCGCGGGCTGCCTTGAGCGCCGCTTCGTCGAGCAGACCCTGCTCCAGCAACTGACGCTCCAGGCGTAGAATCGGATCGCGCTGCTTGAGGGCACGGACCTCACCCTTGGGCCGATAGCCCTCGGGGTCGCCCTGGAAGTGGCCGTAGTAACGGTCCACCTGCATCTCGATCAGCGTCGGGCCTTCACCACGTCGCGCCCGAGCGATGGCTTCGCCGGCAGCGGCGAACATGGCCACGGCGTCGTTCTCCGCCACCTGGATGCCGGGCATGCCATAACCGGCGGCGCGCTCGGCGTTGCTGGCCACCGAGGTGGACGCCTTTTTGTTGACCGATATGCCGTAGTTGTTGTCCTGGCAGACAAACACCACCGGCAGCTTCCACAAGCTGGCGAGGTTCAACGACTCGTGGAAGGAGCCCTGGTTGGCTGCCCCTTCACCGAACTCGGCCACCGACACCGCCCCGTTGCCCTTGAGCTGTGCGGCCAGGGCGGCGCCCACCGCATGGGGAATGCCGGCCCCGACGATCCCGTTGCAGGCGAAGTTGTGCTCGACATCATACAAATGCATGTGCCCGCCCTTGCCGCGGCAGAGGCCGTCGACCTTGCCAAATATTTCTGCAGTCATGCGATCAAGCGGCACGCCCTTGGCGATGGCGAAGTGGTGCGCACGATGAGTGCCCCACACCGAATCGCTGTCTTGAAGGTGCACACAGACGGCCGCCGCGGCAGCTTCCTGGCCGGCTGACAGGTGCATCTCGCCGGGAATGCTGCCGGCACCAATATCGAAGGCCAGGCCTTTTTGCACATTGGGTGGCAACTTGCCTTCGAAATACACCATGGCCAAGGTGTCTTCATATTCGCGGATCAACAGCATGCGGTGGTACATCCACGACAGCTGCTCATGAGTCGGTTGCATTGAAATCTCCCTTCAGGTTGGACCCGTTCAAGCCAGTTGGCCGGTTTCGAACAGCCAGGCCCAGGAACGACGCACGCCGTCACCCTGGCTCGATAGCCCAACAGTGCTTGCGCTGTGACAATTGAGTCGTCGCCCGGTCGAGCGAACGGGTGTATGGCATTTCATGCCGTCTGCACTTGGCCGCGTGTTTGCGCCTGTCGGGCCTGCTGTTCGCAGATCACCTTCAAGCGCTCCACCCCGCGCCGCATGCGCCCGCCGATCAACATCCGCAGGAACCACTGGCTGCCGGGAATGCGTGCGGCGAAACGGATGCTGTAGTCGAGCCAGACCCTGCCATCGGCGCTCTGGCTCAGCTCGATGCGGCCGAAGTGGAACTTCACCGGCGCGCCGCTGATCAGGCGGTAATCCATGCGTTTGAGCGGTTCGAAGGTCACTACTTCTTCCACCACCCGCTCGCCCAAACGCGTCAATTGGCGTATCGCCCCCACCCCGCCGGGATGCCCCTGGCCAGGCTGCAGCAGCTTGCCCTGGTAGCAGAACCAGTCTCCGATGCCGGCGTGATCGGCCAGACGCTCCCAGATCAATTCAAGTGGTGCGTCCACCAACACCTGATGAGCCACCTCGGTGTCGAAATGCTTGGGTGTGAAGCCCATGAAGCGGTCGTAATACTTGCGCACCGCCAGCAGTTCGAAGGAGAAACCCTGGGGGTCGTTGACGTACATCACGCCCCAGTTGTACACGCTGAACGGAAACGGAAAGTTCGGCTTCGCACCGGCATTCACCGTGCGGTCGAAGACCCGGCGTAGCTCCGATTGGCTGCGGTAGCCGAACGCCAGGTTGAGGATACCCAAGTCACTGATTCGGTAATCCGCCGGCAACCCCCGGCCTGGCGGATCCAGGTACTGCACGACCTCAATCAGCATGTCATCGGCCCAGAACAGCAGGCTCTCGCGCCGCGCACCGACCAGCCCCCACAGCGCCTCGTGCTCGGGTCCGTGCAGAGCAACGCCATGGGCTTCATCCAGCTGCAGGGCATTGAGCATGAAATCACGCGACTGCTTCAGGTCGGCCACCGAGAGGGTGATGAAGCGAGCGCTTGAGAGCATCCCGGAACGTGGCCGGGCACGCGGATTGGGTGCACGCGGATCGTCTTCCATCAGCTCCAGCAGGGCCCCGTCCGGATCGCGCAGGCAGACGCGGCGACAACCGGCGGTGCCTACCACTGCGCCGATTAGCGGGCTGCCCAGACGTTCGGCCCGGGCCAGTGCCGCATCGAAATCCGGCACATGGATACCGACCAGGCTGTAACCGATGTCGCACGGACGCCAGTCACCCGGCAGCGGCCGGCTCTCGGGCCGATGAAATTGGAACAGCTCGATCTGGAACTGCTCCTGAGTGTCCAGCAACCACCAGCAGGTGCTGGCCGCACCCGGTACGCCCTGCACCTTCTCGGCGGCCCAGCCCTTGAATGCTTCGGTGCCGCCGCTCGGCACAAAGCCGAACAGGTCCTGGTACCACTGGTGACTGCGCCTCAGGTCGCTGACGCTAAAGGCAATCTGGCAAAGCCGCTGGCTCATCACTTTGACCCTATTTGTTGTTGTGTTGGGGGCATGGCCTGGCGCTCAACGCGTTCGGCGCGAACGCGGCTGATTGGCAGCGTTCGGCTGAGGCGCATTCGGTCAGGGCCTCATGTCCCATGGGAAGTCATGTCGGGTTGCATTATCGGTACGGGGTCAAAGCGTTAGATAGGCAGTGCGCGCCAGCTATTTGACAAACTACGCCAACCCCTGAGGAGCAACAGAACGCAGGCACCTGCCACTCACTGAAACCCGCCCGGTTCGCTGGGGGGTGATGCTAAAGCGCCCGGCGATGAGCACCGGGCGCTATCAATGCCCGACGAATCAGTCGAAGGCGATCATCACTTTGGCGTGCTCATCCGGTTTGCCCAACGCACTGAAGGCCTCTGCCACCCCGGCCATCTGCACCGTGCCGGTAATCAGCGGGGTCGCGTCAAGCCTGCCGTCAGCCAGGTCGTGCAGGGTCTGTGCGAACTCTTCGCCGCTGTAGCCGAAGGAGAAGTGCACATTCATTTCCTTGCCGATGCCAATCAACGGCTCGATTGTGTCCGACTCCATGCACACGCCCACCACGATCAGCCGCGAGCGCGGCGGCGCGTTCTGGATCACCTGCTGGATCAAGCCCGGGATGCCGACGCACTCGAACACCACACAGGGTTTGGGCTGCGGCCCCAGGCCGAACAATGCCATCGGCCCGTTGATGTCGTAACCGCTCGGCGCCGCCACCTGCAGCCAGGATTGATACGGCGATTGTTCCGCCGGGTTCACCACCACGTCGGCCCCCATCTTCTCGGCCAACGCGCGGCGCTTGGCGGAAAAGTCCGAAGCGATTACCGGACCAATGCCGCGGGACTTGAGCACGGCGATCATGGCCAGGCCAATCGGCCCGCAGCCAATCACTATCGGCACTTCATCACCGGCCAGTTGTGCGCGGTTGACCGCATGCACGGCCACCGTCACGGGTTCGGTCAGCGCGGCAATTTCCGCCGGCAGATCACCCGGCACCGGCACCAGCATGGACTCGGACAGAACCATCTGCTCGCCGAAACCACCCGGATAACGGTTGGAGTAACCCACGTGGTCAAAGCTGCTCGGGGTGATCACGAACGGCAGCGAGCAGACCCGTGTACCCACCTTGAGTTTCTTGTCACTGCCGGGACCGTGGTCAAGGATCTGCGCGCAGAACTCGTGGCCGAACACCACGTCCTGTCGGACATCGAACGCCACTGGAATATTGCCGCGCTTGAAGTTGGCCAGCACGTGCTCACAGTGGTGGAACATGTGCAGGTCAGAGCCGCAGATACCGCAGGCCAGGGTCTTGACCAACACTTCGCCGGCCCCCGGGGTGGGCGCCTGGATGCTCTCGACCAACAGTTGCTTGTCACGCATGACGACTGCTTTCATCGTAATTCTCGCTCTCATCAGGAAAGGTTCGAGCTGGCGCACAGCGCTACAGGCCACCAGCTCGGGTTACTACTGAACCGGCTTGGCCAGGCCGAGGTCTTTGGCCGGGTATTTCTGGAATGTCGCCAGGTGGCGTCCGGCTATACCGACCACCCGTGGCAGGCCCCATTCGAAGTTACGGTGGCCGGTGCTGACCTGCTCTTTCGGGTCGACGTAGAGGTTGTAGACCCAGGGCGACATGCCGGTGCTGGAGACCAGCGACTCGTCGAGGTTGGCGCCCGCGCGTTTCACGTCGAAGACCTTGAGGTGCACCTTGAACTCTTCCCAACGGATCGCCATCAGTTGGCGTTCGGCATACATGTAGACACTTTCACGGTTGGATACCCCCTGATCACTGAGCAGGAATGAGCTCTGGTCGATACCGTCGATGTATCGATCTTTCGGCACCTTGGCGCTGTTACCCGTGACAGCCAGGCTGGTGTTGAAGAGGTCCATCAGGTCGAACAAACCATCGCTCTGGCGCCCGGCGCTGATCATCCCCGGCCAGTAGGCGATGCCCGGTACGCGTACGCCGCCTTCCCAGGTGCTGCCCTTGCCACCCCGGAACGGGGTGTAGCCGCTGTCGGGCAGCAGGTCGTCGGACGGCCCGTTGTCCGAGGTGAAGAACACCAGGGTGTTGTCCAGTTGCCCCGTGTCCTTGAGGGTCTGCATCAGCCGGCCAACGATATCGTCCACCTCAACCACGGCATCCTTGTAGGGAAATCCGGCCGGACTTTTCCCGGCGTATCCCTTGGCCGGGTAGTTGTCGTTGTGCACCCGCGAGAAGGAGTGGATCAGATAGAACGGCTTCTGGGCCTTCACTGAACGACGGATGAAGTCCTCGGAGAAGTTGGCGAACTTCTGGTCGATTTGTGCCAGCGCCTCGATTGAGTCGATGGGCTCGAGCACCTGCGCCAGTTCACCGCGCTTGCCGGCGGTGATCGCCGAGCGGCTGACTTTTTTCAATGCGGCCATGCGCTCCGGCTTAAGCACCAGGTTGGGCACCAAGCGCGCATCCAGCCCCTGAGAGAATTCACTGGAAACGCTGAGGATGCCCAGGTATTCGTCATAACCGACTTGCTGCGGCTGGAAACCGTCGGGCTCGCCCAAGTGCCATTTGCCGGACAGTGCGGTGCGGTAGCCGGCAGCAGAAAGCAGGCCCGCGGCGGTTTGCTCAGAGGCCCAGGGGTTGACCTTGGGATTTTCGCCCGTGAGGATCGGCCGGGTCAGGCCGGTGCGCGCCGGCAGGCGGCCCGTCATCATCGCCGAACGCGTCGGCGTACAGGTCGGCTGGGCGTAAGTGGAGGTCAGCTTCAGCCCCCCACTGGCGAGGCTGTCGATGTGCGGCGTCGGCGCACCGACGGCTGTACCGCCGCCATAGGCACCGACATCGCCCCACCCCAGGTCGTCGACCAGCAAGATCAGGATATTCGGCTTACGCCCGCTGTGTTTTTCCAGTGCCGCGAGTTTTTCCTGTACGGCTTTTTGCTGCTCGGGATGAACGATCACCGGTTCCAGGTTTTCGGCGATCATCTGCGCCTTGAGAAACGGGTCGCCCGCCGCCGTCGCCGCCAATGGCAACGCTGCCAGTGCCAGGGCGAATGCTGTACACGAGAGTTTTATCTTCATTATTGTTCTCCGTATCAGTAAAAGCGGCCGGGGCACTTGGCGCACCCACAACCACAGGGCTCATCGAGTCAGCTGATCTGGCCGGTTTCACGCAGCCAGGCTTCGGAGCGGCGCACCCCTTCCGCAAGGTCCACCTTGGGCAGGTAACCGAGCAGACGCTGGGCCTTGGCGCTGGAAATGTTGCCCTTGCGGGCCAACATGTACATGGCATCCGGGGTGACTTCATTGGTCGTTTGCAGCAGCTTGTTGACGCCCCAGATCACGCGGGTCAGCGCAACGGCGGCCGACAGCGGCAGGCTGCGCGGCGAACCGCTGCGACCAGCCCAACGCCAGTGGTTGGAGAAAAAACTTTTGCAGGTCGCCGGGCCGTCGCCACACAGGTGGAAAATCTGCCCGGCCCCCTGCGCCAAGCCCGCCGCGAGCATCACGCCGTCAAGCAGGTCGTCGACATACACCGGCGTGAACACACCGCTCCCGCCATTGGGCAGAATCAGCGCCCCGGCCTTGGCCATCTTCAGCGGTTCGCTGAGCCAGGCGCGCGAACCCGGCCCGTAGACATCGCCCGGACGGATCACGGTGCAGTCGATCTCACCGGCAGCATGGGCGGCCAGCACCAGATGCTCGCTGGCGCCTTTGGCCACGCCGTAGCGGTACTGTTTGCCGATGACCACCGGGCAATGCTCATCGGCGTCATTGGGGTGGTCCCAGCCCAGCGCTGCAATCGAGGAAAACTGCACGAAACGCTTGGCGCCCCCGGCGACGGCGGCGTCCAGACAATTACGCACGCCCTGCACCGAGACGTCACGGTAGAGCTTCCAGGGTGCGGCCAGCGAAACCACTGCCGCTGTGTTGATAAACAGCTCACACCCCTTGGCGTGCCCGGACCAGGCCGCTGGCTGGGTCAGGTTGCCGGCGACGACATTGCTCGCCGGGTCGGCCTGCAAGTCCATACCGCGCACCTCGGCACCCAATGCCCGGTAGCGGTTGGCCAAGGCGCGGCCGATAAAGCCGCTGGCGCCAGTGATAAATACCGAGCGCGGTACGTCAGGGGTTTGTCCGGCACTGCCGATGGGCATAGTGGCGTTTGTCATGATCTGTCCTTCACGGCTGACACTCGTGCACGCTCAAGCGCCAGCGTGGAAGTTTCCAGCCAGACGGAGCACACAGGATAGGAATTCAGGGGGTCGGTACCAGCGTCCGAACGACTCTGGTACAGGTAGACATCAACGGCCGATGCTGTAGCTGGCCGGGCCTGGACGAATGTACTTGGCCGGTTCCAGGCCTCGCTCCCTGGTCAGGCGATCGATCATTTGCATGATGTCGCTGGCGTCCATCATGTTGACGTAGTTGCCGTCCTTGTCGAAATTGACGTTGGCACCGTAGACCACCATGAAGGTATCGGTCGGTTCGGTGTTATCCGCCGGTGTCATGAAGGTGTGGATCGAGCCACCTGGCTCGTACAGGTAGCAACCAGCGGTCTGCGGCTGGTCCGGGTGCTCCACGTAGTTCCACTTTCCGGACAGGGTGAACAAGTGCACTGTCCCGGTGTGGTAATGGCAGGGCAGCATTACGCCTGGGTGGAAAATAACCCGCAGCACCCAGATGCCGACGCTCGGATCAAGGAACAGCGGCTGCACGTCAACACCAGGGAAATACGGTGCCATGGCGTTTTCGTAGATCGGCAACTCATTGGTGTCGAGGCTGAGCAAGTCTTTGTGGTCATAAAAAGGAATTGGAAAGGCCATTGTTATTCTCCTGGAAGGCTGCTGAATCAATATCCAATCTGAGATTCATACTGCCCCAGGCACTGCGCAAAGATTTGATAATTACCGCTATAAACATTTCAATACGCGACAGCCGTATACTGGCTGCGGCGACGACTCATTGCCGCAGTAACCACTCATAAAAAGCCGGCAGCCCCAGACTTTCTGGCGCCATGGCCCAATAAAAATAAATAGGTGCCCACATCATGACCGACTTTGTCCGGGCCTCTGGTCTAGCCAACTTTTCAACATTTGCCGCCAGCCAGGGCTTGAACGCTGAAATCTTGCTGCTGCAAGCCGGCTTGCCCCGTGACCTGGAAGCCCATCCGGACAGCCTGATTTCCTATCGCAAGGTGCTCAACCTGCTCGATGAATGCGAGCTGCAAAGCCGCAACCGACTGTTCGCCCTGCAATACGGCCTGTTTCAGGGCCTGAATGTGTTTGGCCCATTGCTCTACCTGATCCGCAATGCCAAAGACGTACGCGCGGCCCTGGTCGAGCTGGGCAATTACTT
>NZ_JACMYG010000029.1 GCF_014236655.1 Pseudomonas kielensis | reverse complement strand
CCTGACCAAAGATCACACAAGTGTGCTGAGTGGTACGGGGCCGCAGGGGCCAGCGGGTCTACTGCAAATGTCCTTGAGTCAACTGTCTGTCACCAAGCTGTTCTCGCTGCTTTCCGAGCGTTCGGTACTCTTGAACTTTATGCTGGATCTGGCAGTACTGCCGTACCTTCAGTACGCCCAAAGTCGCGGACTGAAGTCTTACCTTGATACTTCTGCGAGCCTGGCCGATCCGCGGGTCGTCAGCACACCGTTGTTCAAGGAGTTGGCCAGCAAGGTCAGTGCCTTCTGTGTAAGTTGCACACAGGCAACCAGTTATCTGGCAGCGTTCAACAACACACCTGTGGTGTGTGTCCCTACTGCGGCCAGTCATACCTACTTTGATATCTACCAGAACTATCAGGTCCCGTCGCAGTACCACGGGGTCAGTGGTACCAAGGCTGTTATCTTTGCCCCAGGGGAGGAGGCCAGTGTTGACTGGCCGTACGTTGAACGCATCGCAGGCATGAACCCGCAGGTGACGTTCTATCTGTTGGGGGTGTTCAATCGCTCTGAAGGGCTACCTAATAACGTAGTGACACTTCCCCAAGAGTGCCTGAATAACGCTAATGCGCTCATTGCTCATAGTGATTTCTTGCTTTCACCATTTTTGAAGACGACGCCCGCGAATGCAGGCCTGCCTCAAGGCATCTATGCAGGCGCCTTTCTGAATAAACCGGTGATTAGCTCCCAGGCCATCGATATTCCTCAGCTGAATAATTACCTGCATCTTCCCGATGCTGAGGTTGTGGGGGATATCAATAGTCGCTTCCCAGTCGTCCTGAAGAACGATTTGTTTGTATCGGATAACTCTTGGCTCGCCCGCTTGGAATCCCTGGTGCCGGCAACTCCGCGCAACGATCTCAGTGTGGTAATTCTTATCCATAACAACGCCGGCATCATTGCGCGGTGCCTTGAAACCCTGCAGAAACACTGTGGTGCATATATCAAGGAAGTCATCGTTGTCGATAACGCCAGCTCTGATGGCGGAGCAGAAATCGTTGAGCAACAGTTCCCTGGCGTCAAGCTGGTAAGAAACCCTGAGAATGGCTGCTCCTCCGGTCGTAACCTGGGCGTCACCCATGCCAGTGGAAAATACATTACCTTTTTCGATAGCGATCAGTGGTTCACGGGGTCATCCGGTTTTGCTGAGGCGTTGTCAATTCTTGAGAATCGCGCCAGCGTCGGGGTAATCGGTTGGAATGCGGGTTGGTTTGATGCAACCCGCACTGACCTGGGTGGGATGATTGCGGATTACTGTCCGAACCGTGCAATGAACCCTGTCGCGATACGCGAGGGTTATCGCTCCGATATCGGATTCCTTGGCACCAGCGGCTTCTTTATGCGTCGCTCGGTATTCGACGCAATTGAAGGTTTCGATACGTATTACGACCCAACCTGCTTTGAGGATACAGATCTGTGCTTCCAGATCCGGGCGCTGGGAATGGAGGTTTCGTTCCGCGACTTGTCCGGGATTCGTCACCAGCCCCATCAGACAACGGGTGCCGATAGCGGAAGTGATAGGTACAAAACGCTGTTCCTGAGAAATTCAACTTATTTCAAGGAGAAGTGGAAGCATCAACCGGAGTTCTTTGTCGACTACTCTGCCTGAGCCGGGCGACGTCGAGGTTGAAATACCTTCCATGAGCTGTTGGGGTCATCTTCGGTTACCCACCTTGAAGATGGCCTCTTGCAAGGCTTTCACATTAATACTAAGCGGCCGTTTCTATGTTGAGCCACCCTCGAAAAAAAATCCTGTGCATTATCGGCACACGACCTGAAGCCATAAAGATGGCGCCTCTTATTCTTGGTCTGAAAGAGCAAGATTGGGTGGAAGTCAGGATTCTGGCTACGGCTCAGCATCGCGATTTGCTTGATCAGACGCTGATGGATTTTTCGATCGTTCCTGATATCGACTTGGATATCATGCAGCCCAACCAGTCATTGATCTCGTTGACGGGAAAGTTACTTCTCGAACTGGACAAGGTGCTGTTGGCGGAAAAGCCTGATGCGGTGCTGGCCCAAGGAGATACGACTACCGTATTGGCGGCGTCTTTGGCATGTTTTTATGCGGGTGTTCCGTTTGGTCATATTGAAGCTGGACTCCGGACGGGCGATATCAATAGTCCATTTCCTGAAGAGGCCAATCGGGTGATGACCGGCGTGTTGGCGCATTGGCACTTTGCTCCGACGTCGAGTGCTGCCGAGAATCTATTGGCGGAGCGCACACCTGGCCATAAGGTGTTCATAACGGGTAATACCGTTATCGATGCGTTGCACTACACGGCGGCAAGAGAAATATCGCTTTCGGTTCCATTGGACCACACCAAGCGGATGATTCTGGTAACGGCGCACCGAAGAGAAAACTTTGGGCAGCCGTTCGTTGATATTTGTACCGCTATCAAAATGATCGCCGTTAATAACCCCGATGTTGAAGTGCTCTTTCCTGTTCACCCCAACCCGAGTATTCGTACCGTTGCTTATGAGCTGTTGGGTAATGTTGCTAATCTCCATCTGGTCAATCCATTGGGGTACCAAGAGTTCGTAATGGCGATGAAGCTGGCCAGCTTCATTATCAGTGACTCAGGGGGGGTTCAGGAGGAAGCGCCAGCACTAGGAAAGCCTGTATTAGTCATGCGCGAAAGCTCAGAGCGTCCCGAGGCGATAGCTGCTGGATGTTCTCGGCTGGTGGGTACGGATGTTGGAGTGATTGTTGGTGAGGCCGAAAAGCTCCTCAACAATCCTGATGAGTACAAGAAGATGGCTATTGGAGTTTCTCCGTACGGAGATGGCAAAGCATCTGCACGGATTATCGGGGTTTTGCGGGAGCATTTTTGTTGAATCGCATGGTTTACCTATCCCCGGTGCCGTGGGACAGCTTTTCCCAACGCCCACATAAATTCGTCGAGTGGTTTCACGCACTCTACGGGGGGGAGGTGCTCTGGGTTGATCCTTATCCGACCCGGCTACCCGGCTTGGGAGATTTTGCGACCCGGCCGAGCCCCAGTAACCCTCAGAGCAGGTCGGAGCCCTGGTTGAAATGCTTGACGGTCAAAGCGTTGCCCATCGAGCCGATTTCAGGTTTGAACGTCGTCAACCGCTATCTGCGACGCGCCCTGGTGCAGGAGATAAATGCCTTCGCGAGTGCCGGGCCTACCAGCCTGGTTATTGGCAAACCATCGGCCTTTGCGTTGCAACTGTTGAGTGGTGGTCGTTTTGCGAAGATTATTTACGATTCGATGGATGATTTTCCGGCGTTCTACAGTGGACTTTCCAAGCGCTCGATGCAGCGCAAGGAGCGAGCGGTAGTCAGCGCTGTAGACCATGTGCTGGTGTCGTCCACTTTACTTATGCACAGAGCACAACAGATGCGCCCGGGGGGTGATGTCCGCCTATGCCAGAATGCTTGCGCGGTCGAAGTGCTGCCACCTGTCAAGCAACAGGCTCTGCGTTCGGGCTCCAGGATCTTGGGGTACGTGGGGACCATCGGGAAATGGTTCGATTGGGAGATGATCGAGCGTCTGGCAGGATGCACTGACGTCACCGTCCGTTTGATCGGTCCCATCTACACGCCAGCACCGTTCAAGTTGCCCGCCAATGTTGAGGTTCTGCCGCAGTGTTCACATGCACAGGCCATTGCGGCTATGCAGGCGTTTGACGTGGGGTTGATTCCGTTCAAGATCACGGAGTTGACCGAGTCGGTGGACCCCATCAAGTATTACGAGTACTGCGCACTCGGTTTACCGGTCATTACCTCTGATTTTGGCGAAATGCGCGTGCATGCCCTCCAGCCCGGCGTATTTACCGTGCACCAGGCTGACACCCCGTCTAGTTTGACCAGCACGGTCGAAGCGGCTCTGGCGTTTAGATTTACCTTGGACCAGATAGAGCAGTTTCGGCAGGTAAATTCCTGGAGTGCTCGGTTCTCTTCTGCGAAAATTTTCGATCCTGCCTGAGCTGATATTTTCGACGATACCCACCATGGGTCAGCGCTTGCGAAGTCTAAAGCGCAGTTTTATTAGCCTGCATCGTGTGTGCAGTCTTGTTTTTTGCCAAGGTTATTGAAATGAACGCTGAGACGATTCTTGTTACAGGAGGGAGCGGTTTTCTCGGGTCCGCCTTGGTAAAGCACTTGGCCGCCATGGATAGCTGCGCGCTCGTTCTACCTGCCAGAAATATCCAAGCAGGGTTTCCCCCCTCTGCGCGGGTTCTACACATCCAGGACCTGGACGCAGATACCGATTGGAAGCAGGCCCTTTGCGGTGTCGACAAAGTCGTCCACGCGGCAGCCCGAGTCCATGTCATGAAAGAGGCCAGCGCTGATCCGTTGGCCGAGTTTCGTAAAGTCAATGTCGACGGCACGCTGAACCTCGCCAGACAAGCTGCTGCAGCGGGCGTCAAGCGTTTCATTTTCATAAGCTCGATCAAGGTCAATGGTGAGCGTACTGAACCCGGCACCGCGTGTTGCGCAGATGATGTTCCTGCTCCAATCGACCCCTATGGGATTACCAAGATGGAAGCGGAGCAGGGGCTGCGGGAGTTGGCGTCCAGCACATCCATGGAGGTAGTCATCATTCGTCCGGTGTTGATTTATGGTCCTGGCGTCAAGGCCAACT
This sequence comes from Pseudomonas kielensis, assembly GCF_014236655.1. Classification (GTDB taxonomy): domain Bacteria; phylum Pseudomonadota; class Gammaproteobacteria; order Pseudomonadales; family Pseudomonadaceae; genus Aquipseudomonas; species Aquipseudomonas kielensis. Next base: position 64,237 of record NZ_JACMYG010000029.1, on the reverse strand, counting down.
TTCTGAGCATGATGAAATGGCTTTCCAGGGGCGTGCCGCTGCCATTGGGCGCGGTCCACAATCGTCGCAGTCTGGTCGCGCTGGATAACCTGATCGATCTGATCACTGTGTGCCTCAATCACCCTCTTGCTGCCAATCAGACGTTTTTGGTCAGTGATGGTCAGGATGTATCCACTACTGATTTGCTACGCAAGACCAGTGAGGCCTTGTGTCGGCCTGCCCGTCTCATTCCTTTGCCTGTTTGGATAATGAGGGGGCTGGCGCTGTTGTTAGGCAGGCAAGCACTTGCCCAGCGCCTTTTCGATTCTCTGCAGGTGGATATCAGTAAAAACAAGCAACTCCTGGGGTGGTCACCGCCCGTGAGCCTGGAGCAGTCTTTGCGCACCACAGCGCGGCATTTTTCAGAGTCTAAAAACTCGTGAGTTACGCTTGGTTTGTTCTCGTGGCCGTAGGTGTCTCCTTTTTACTGACGGGAGCAATGCGTCGCTACGCAGTCGCCCGTAGTCTGATGGACGTTCCGAACGCACGTAGCTCACACGTACTGCCAACCCCACGTGGTGGTGGCGTGGCTATTGTGTTGACCTTTCTGCTGGCGCTGGTCCCATTGTTGTTTTTTGGGCTGGTTTCTCCTGCTGTTTTTGCCGCGTGTGCTGGGGCGGGGGCGCTCATCGCGATCATTGGGTTCATGGATGATCATGGGCACATAGCCGCGAGATGGCGTTTACTCGGGCATTTCATTGCCGCTGCCTGGGCCATATTCTGGTTGGGAGGCTTGCCTGCTATTAGTGTGTTGGGAGTTGAGCTAGAGCTGGGCTGGGCAGGCTCAGCGTTGGCCGTGATTTACCTGGTCTGGATGCTCAATCTCTATAACTTCATGGATGGCATTGATGGCATCGCAGGCGTAGAAGCTGTTTGTGCCTGCTTTGGAGCCTGCCTGCTGTACGCGATGTCAGGGCAAAGCGGCTCGATCTGGGCTCCCTTGTTGTTGGGTGCTTGCGTCGCAGGTTTTCTTTGCTGGAATTTCCCCCCTGCCAAGATATTCATGGGCGATGCCGGTAGTGGTTTTCTAGGCATAATGCTTGGGGTGCTGTCCCTTCAGGCTGGCTGGATTTCAGCGCAACTGCTTTGGGGATGGCTGATCCTGATGGGGGTGTTTATCGTTGATGCGACTTTCACCCTGCTGCGTCGACTGATACGCGGGGACAGGATTTACGAAGCCCATCGTAGCCACGCCTATCAGTTTGCCTCGCGTCGGTTTGGCAAGCACCTTCCTGTGACGCTCGCCGTCGGATTGATCAATCTGGGCTGGCTGCTGCCAATTGCCCTTTGCGTTACTCTTTATAGTCTGGACGGTGCGATTGGATTGCTGCTGGCCTATAGTCCATTGCTAGTGTTGGCATGGTGGTTTCGCGCAGGGGAACTGGAATGTCCCCCTTAAGGACTCATCGATCCTCCTGAGTTTATGTCTAAGGCTTCAGGAATTGGGGCAAAACGAGGGAGAAAGTTGCAGTGTTTGAGGGGCTTATGGATAAAGTTAGAACGTTTTTACTTGGACTACCCAGACGTAAAAAAAGACTGATTCAGGTCATCACTGACGTGCTGCTGGTTTGGGTAGCGCTATGGATGGCATTTATAGTGCGTCTAGGTATCGATGATGTGCTCAATCCAGTCAAGGTCCACTTCTGGCTATTTGTCTGCGCTCCAATCGTTGCCATTCCGCTCTTCATCCGTTTCGGCATGTACCGTGCGGTCATGCGCTATTTCGGCAATGACGCTCTCATTGCGATCATCAAGGCCGTCAGTCTGTCCTCGTTGATCCTGGCGGTCGTTGTCTATTGGTACAGCAATCATCAAGCTGTCGTGCCGCGCTCCATCATTTTCAACTACTGGTGGCTGAGCCTGGTGATCATTGGCGGTCTTCGCCTTTGCATGCGCCATTACTTCATGGGCGATTGGTTCACGGCGGCTCAACATGTGCCGTTCACCAACCGCGATGATGGTTTGACCAAAGTGGCCATCTATGGCGCGGGCGTCGCGGGAAATCAGCTAGTCGCAGCGCTTCGCATGGGGCGCGTGATGCGACCGGTCGCCTTCATTGATGACGACCCGAGTATTGCGGACCGGTCTATTTCGGGGCTGCTGGTCTACAATCCCAAGCGCATTCAACAGATGATCGATGTAACGGGGGCGCAGGAAATTCTGTTGGCACTGCCGTCTTCGACCCGAGCGAGGCGTAGGGAAATTCTCAATGTCCTTGAGGGATTTCCATTACATATCCGCAGTGTTCCGAATTTCACTGATCTGGCCAGTGGCCGGGTTAAAGTCGAAGATATTCAGGAAGTCGATATCGCCGACTTGCTTGGTCGGGATTCGGTTCCGGCACAATCCGATTTACTGGAGCGTTGTATCAAGGGCAAGACGGTGATGGTGACCGGCGCGGGAGGCTCCATTGGCGCCGAACTATGTCGACAGATTTTTTCCCTCGCACCGACCACCCTGCTGTTGTTCGAGCACAGTGAGTTCAATCTCTACTGCATTTTGTCCGAGCTTGAGCAGCGAGCCAGTTGTGAGTCCTCGTCCGTTCGTTTGCTGCCGATCCTGGGGTCGATCCGCCATCAGGACAAGTTGTTGGATGTGATGAAGACCTGGCGGGTGGATACCGTTTACCACGCAGCCGCGTACAAACACGTGCCTATGGTCGAGCACAACATTGCCGAAGGCGTGCTCAACAACGTGATCGGCACGCTGAATACCGCTCAGGCTGCATTGCAAGCGGGGGTCGCCAGCTTTGTGCTGATTTCCACTGACAAAGCGGTTCGCCCAACCAATGTGATGGGCAGTACCAAGCGCTTGGCCGAACTGACGCTGCAGGCTCTCAGTCGTGAAATCGCTCCGGTGCTGTTTGGCGACAAAGGCAACGTATCACGGGTCAATAAAACCCGGTTCACCATGGTCCGCTTCGGCAACGTGCTGGGGTCATCCGGTTCTGTGATCCCACTGTTCCACAGCCAGATCAAATCCGGTGGTCCGCTTACGGTAACGCACCCCAAGATCACGCGTTACTTCATGACCATTCCCGAGGCGGCGCAACTGGTCATCCAGGCGGGTTCCATGGGGCAGGGCGGGGATGTATTTGTACTCGATATGGGCGAACCGGTGAAAATCGTCGAGCTTGCAGAGAAGATGATCCATCTGTCTGGCTTGAGCATTCGTTCGGAGAAGAACCTGCAGGGTGACATTGCCATTGAGTTCACGGGCCTGCGCCCGGGTGAAAAGCTTTACGAAGAGTTGCTGATAGGCGACAACGTGGCGGCCACCCAGCACCCGATGATCATGAGTGCAAACGAGGATCACCTGCCTTGGGATGATCTGAAGGTGCGCCTGGCTAAACTGTTGCGGGCCGTTGAACAGGACGATTACGCGCGCGTTCGCCAGTTGCTGCGCGAAACCGTCAGCGGCTATACCCCGGACGGGGAAATTGTCGACTGGATCTACCAGCAACGCCGCCTTGAGCCCTGATGCTACATACTCTGCAACGCACACATTTTTGACAGAAGCCCGCCATGACCTAGGTTTGGGAGGCAGCTTTGGAAAAGCTGCTTCTCTCTCAACGAAGTCATGGAGCGTCACTTATGCGTACAGGCTACTTCCACTCTCTGGTTTTCGCCCTGTTGACCAGTGCCTCAGTTGCAGCAATCGCTGCTCCTGCCCCTAAACTCGAAACCGTTCCAGCGCCTGCAACGATGCCAGTGGCATCTTCAGAAATGGCGGCCAAGGTCGATCTGAACAAAGCCGATGTGGCCACCTTGCAGCGCGATCTCTCCGGGATCGGCGAGGCCAAAGCCAAGGCTATTGTTGCGTACCGTGACAGCAATGGCTCGTTCGCCTCGGTGGATGAGTTGTTGGAGGTCAAGGGCATTGGCAAGACGCTCCTGGACAAGAATCGCGACCGGCTGGAAGTGAACTGATACCCGAGCGCCCGCACTGAGGCCGGTCATTGACCGGCCTTTTTTGTTTGTGGGATTGAGTACCGGCAGGTAGGGGAGGGTTTTTTGCTCACAGTCGAGCAGCGCCTGCGTACCGATCCGCGCATCAGCCTGCTCCTGAGCAACGCCGGGGTGGCGGCGGAGGGCCTCTTGGCGAGTGCCGACCAGGATCAACTGGAGCGAATGATTCAACTCAATGTGGTGGCCGTGACACGTTTGGCCTCGGCAGCCGCGGCGAGTTTCTCGGCGGCGGGTTACGGGGCAATTATCAACCTGGCATCGGTGGTCGCGCTGATCCCCGAGCGCTTCAACGCCACCTACAGTGCGAGCAAGGCCTACGTGTTGAGCCTGAGCCAATCGCTCAACGCCGAGCTCGGTGGCAGCGGGGTGCGGGTCCAGCCCGTGTTGCCCGGGGTGACGCGTACCGAAATCTGGGAATGTTGCGCAATCGACCCAAGCGCCCTCCCGGCAGAGAGGGTCATGGACGCTGGAGAGAGGGTTGACGCTGCCTTGTCGGGTTTCGACCAAGGGGAATTGATCAGCATTCCTTCGCTACCTGATGCCGCAGACTGGGATGGGTTTGTTACCGCGCGTCACGCATTGGCGCCGAACCTGTCGAAATACGTCGCCGCCGCACGTTACAAATAGGGCGGATTTTTACTCCACCAGCTTGTTCAGATGCTCACGCGTGACGTCGAGAATCCGCTGGGCCAACTCCGGGCTTTCGACGCTGCGCGACAGCAGGAGGGCGCCGACCAGGGTCGACATGATGATCAGGCTCTTATCCGCCGCATCCTCACTGCCCAGGGCTTGCTCAACCTGCTGCAGACGAGCATTGAGCACGACATCGCTGGTAGGGCTGGCCTGTCCGCGCAAGCCCAGTTCCGACGACATGGTGGGCAGGGGGCAACCCTCATGGGGAGAGGTCTTGTGCCATTCGGACAAGTAGGTGTCGATAAAGGTCTGGAGGGGGCGCTCTTGCGCGAACAGTGCCGCACAAAGCTCACTGACTTCCTCGCCCGCTGCTTGCAGGGCCTTTTCGACCAGTTCGTCCTTGGATTTGAAGTGTGAGTAGAAACCGCCATGGGTCAGGCCCAGGGCCTTCATCAGGGGTTGCAGGCCAGTGGCACCGATTCCGTCGCGGCGAAAGCGTGCGGCTGCTTCCTTGATGATGCGCTGATGGGTCTGGGCTTTATGGTCCTGCGAGTAGCGCATTCTTAATCTCCACGGCAATGCGCCATATTAACCAAGCTAAATGGAATGGTGACTGTACTTCTATTTCTAAAAAACATGCAGATGGGGCCAGACTCCCTTATTGGCCATAAGTAGCTGGCATGAATAGTGATTACTCATTCCCGGAAGATTGTTCAACAATCCTGAGGTGATGAGTATGAGTGATGGATTGTCCCTGGCTGACCACATCACATTGGAGCTGCGCGCCGATATCATTGGCGGGCGCTTGCTGCCGGGAAAAGCGTTGACAGAGGCGGACCTGGTACTGGCCTACAACGCCTCGCGCAATACTATTCGCGAAGCCTTGCACCGCCTGGGGCAGGAAGGCCTGACCCGCTACGTGCGGCACAAAGGGGTCATGGTTCGCCAGCCCGGCGCCGATCAGGTACGCGACCTGTTCCAGGTGCGGCGCACCTTGGAGTTGCAGGCAATCGCCGCCAGCCGGCCGCTGCGCGAGCAACAGTCGGACTCCATGCGCGAGGCCATCGAGGCCACGCAGTTGGCCCGTGATCGGGAAGACTGGCGAGCCGTTGGTACCCACAGCCTGCGTTTTCACCAACGGATTGTCGGGTTGCTGGGCAGTCCGTTGTTCGACGAGTTCTTCACCACCGTCGTCGCGCAATTGCGCCTGGTTTTCAGCGCTGCGCCCGATGAATCCAGGTTCCAGGCGCCGTGGCTGGCGCGCGACCGAATGATTTACCAACACCTGATCGAGAACGACCGTCCGGCCGCTCTCGAAGCCTTGAGCACTTACCTGGACGACTCCGAGCAGCAACTGCTCGAGGTATTCAACCCTGGCTCGCGCCACTGATCGAGGAATCACGCCATGTACAAAGACTATCCAGCGGCCTACCAGGTCAGTAAGGGTTCGGCCTTGCAGGTCGATACCGCGTTTTACCAGCGAATCCGCGACACCCCGGATGGCCGCACGCTGATCGAGCAGTTCGAGGTGCCCATTCGTACCGGTCGCGCCTGGCATGTTCCCGCCGGCCATGTGTTTCGGGTGACCACGCCGGTGGGACCGCAGGTGGGGGATTTTAACGTCTGGAATGCCAACGATCCGCGCGAGCGCTTATGGGCGGCCCGGACCCGGCAGTTGCAGGGGGCCCATGTCAGCACCCATGACCGACTCTGGTCAAACCTGCCATTTCTCAGGCCACTGGTGACCATCACCGACGATAGCCTGGCCGACTACGGGATCGACGAACACGGCGGCCGCCTGCATGACTTGCTGGGCACGCGCTGTGATCCCTACGTGAACAAAATGCTCACCGGCGAAGACTTTCACCATCACTGTCATTCCAACCTGACCCGTGCGGTGCTGCCCCATGGCCTGACCGAGTTCGACGTGCATGACGTGCTGAACATCTTCCAGTGCACAGGCCTGAACCACGATGACCTGTATTTCATGAAAGCCTGTCCGGCACGCAAAGGCGACTACCTGGAATTTTTTGCCGAGATCGATCTGTTGTGCGCGTTGTCGACGTGCCCGGGCGGGGATTTGTCGCTGGCGATGTGGGGGCCGGATGCCCAGGACCCGTTGAGTGTTTGCCGGCCACTGGGGGTGGAAATCTATCGGCTGGACGATGAGTTGCTGCAAGGCTGGAGTCAGCCTGAACGGGCGGCGTACAAAGGCTTGCACGGGCTGCATATCGCCAAGGCCGACTGGCAGGAGTAGGGCGGGGCTGGCCGGGATGCACAATGGCAACATCCCGGCCGGCGCCAGGGTCAACGATCCTGAGCGTCCTTGGCGTCCATTTCCGCGTTACGTTCAGCCACGCGTTTACGTTGCTCGTCGGTCAATTCGACCTTGTTCGCGGTGTCGCGCAACATCATCAGACCACCGACGATCGATCCGATCGCAACCACCAGAATCAACCAGGCATACCAGGGCATAGGGCTCTCCTTAAGGGCAGGCATCGAGGCGAACGGTTTCGCGACAATGTCGTGCATATCCACTTTGAGTCACAACGATTCTCCGTGGTTCCATTCTAGGCCTGTTGCGCCAGGATCACCTGATCTACATCCGCTCGGCGCAGCGAGCGGGTTTCAATCGAAGACCTGGGCGTCCTTGAACCAAGCGCCTGCCTGATCCTTGGCGGAGAGTTGCGGGGCATCAGCCAGTTGCCAGTCGATCGCCAGGTCCGGGTCGTCCCAACGAATACTGCGCTCGGCCGAAGGGGTGTAGTAGTCGGTGGTCTTGTAGAGAAACTCGGCGAACTCACTCAACACCACAAACCCGTGGGCGAAACCTTCCGGCACCCACAGCTGGCGATGATTGTCGGCGGACAAGCGTACCGCGACCCATTTTCCAAAGTGTGGCGAGCTGCGGCGAATATCCACGGCAACGTCCAGTACCTCACCTGCCGTTACCCGCACCAACTTGCCCTGGGTGTTTTCCAGCTGGTAATGCAGGCCGCGCAACACGCCCTGTTGTGAACGCGAGTGGTTGTCTTGAACGAACTGGGTGTTCAGGCCTGTCGCCTGGGCAAAAGCCTTCGCGTTGAAACTCTCGTAAAAGAACCCACGTTCGTCACCGAACACCTTCGGCTCGATAATCAGAACACCCGGCAGATCGGTGTTGACTACATTCATCATGTTCTCCAGCAATAGACGACGATGGTCGGCATTCTCGCCCGAAGTAGCCGTTTTGTGCGAGCGCAAATGCTGACGTTCGCTCAGGCATGGGTGTGCAAGCGTCGTCGCTGATCGAGCCCCGCCACGCCCCGTAAATCGGGCCCTGACACTCGCCAGAGCCCACTCTTTACGCTTTCTTTATGCCTCGCCATCCCCCCTGGTCTCGTTCCTTTACGCCCTCCTTGCCGACAATCACTGCACACGCGGCAACACGCCGTAACTCGGAGAAATTCAATGAACATTCTGGACGGGGTGTCCCTGCTGCTGGCGGTGGGACTGTTCATTTATCTATTGGTCGCGTTGTTGCGCGCGGACCGGAGCTAGGAGCGGCTATGCACAGTTATGACTATTGGCTGATCCTGGCCTTTTTCGCCCTGGTGCTGATTCCTGCACCGTTCCTGGGACGCTTCTACTACAAGGTCATGGAGGGCCAGCGTACTTGGTTGTCGCCGGTCCTGGGGCCCGTGGAGCGTGGCTGTTATCGTCTCGCCGGGGTTGACCCCCACAGCGAGCAGAGCTGGCAGAAGTACACCCTGGCCTTGCTGGCGTTCAACCTCGCGGGCTTTTTGCTGTTGTTCACGATCCTGCTGTTGCAGAACTACCTGCCGCTCAATCCGCAGAATCTGCCGGGGCAGGAATGGACCCAGGCGTTCAATACCGCCGTCAGCTTCATGACCAACACCAACTGGCAGTCCTATAGCGGTGAAGCGACCCTCAGCTACCTGAGCCAGATGGTCGGCCTGACCGTGCAGAACTTTGTCAGCGCCGCCACCGGCCTGGCCGTGCTGGTTGCCTTGTGCCGCGGTATCGGGCGCAAGTCGGCCCACACCCTGGGCAACTTCTGGGTCGACATGACCCGCGCCACGCTCTACGGCCTGCTCCCGCTGTGCCTGCTGCTGGCGCTGTTCCTGGTCTGGCAGGGCGTGCCGCAAACTTTCGCCCAGTACGTGAGTGCGCTGACCCTGCAAGGCGTCGACCAGGTCATCCCCCTGGGGCCGGCCGCCAGCCAGATCGCGATCAAGCAACTGGGGACCAACGGCGGTGGTTTCTTTGGTGTCAACTCCGCGCACCCCTTCGAGAACCCCAGCGCCTGGAGCAACCTGTTTGAAGTCGGCTCAATCATTCTGATTCCGGCGGCACTGGTGTTCACCTTCGGCCATTACGTCAAGGACCTGCGCCAGAGCCGGGCGATCATCGCCTGCATGCTCGCGCTGTTCCTGATTGGCGGCAGCGTGTCGCTGTGGGCCGAATACCAGCCCAACCCGAGCCTGAACAATGCGGCCGTCGAACAAAGCGCGCCGCAAGAAGGCAAGGAAGCGCGTTTCGGTACCACCGCCACGGTGCTCTGGTCGGTGACCACCACGGCCGCGTCGAACGGCTCGGTGAACGGCATGCACGACAGCCTCAACCCGCTGAGCGGCATGGTCTCGATGATCAACATGATGGTCGGCGAAGTGATCTTCGGCGGCGTGGGTGCCGGCCTCTACGGCATGTTGCTCAACGTACTGATTGCGGTGTTCCTCGCCGGCCTGATGATCGGCCGGACCCCCGAATACCTGGGCAAGAAGTTGCAGGCCAAGGAAGTGCAGTTGCTGGTGGTGACCTTGCTGGTGATGCCGGTGGGTGTGCTGGTACTGGGTGCCCTGGCGGCCAGCCTGCCTGGCCCCATGGCCACCATCAGCAACCCGGGACCCCACGGCTTCAGCCAGTTGCTCTACGCCTACACCTCGGCCAGCGCCAACAACGGTTCGGCCTTCGCCGGCCTGGGTGCCAACACGCCGTTCCACAACCTGATGCTGGGCCTTGGCATGTTGATCGGACGCTTTGGCTACATCCTGCCCGTGCTGGCACTGGCCGGTAGCCTGGCGCAGAAAAAGGCCGCACCGATTGGCCAGAACAGCTTCCCGACCCATGGTCCGCTGTTCGTGACCCTGTTGACCGTGACCATTTTGCTGGTGGGTGGCCTGACATTCCTGCCGAGCCTGGCGCTGGGTCCGATTGCTGAACATTTGAGCCTGGGCTTCTGAGCCACTGTATAGGAGCTGGATGATGAATATGCCCGCAACCAAACCCGTGGCCGCCAAGGCCCCGGAGCAACCAAAAACCGCAATCTCGGCTCTGTGGCGGCCGGCGCTGGTGCAAGCCTTCGTCAAGCTCGACCCGCGCCAGCTCAAGCGCTCGCCAGTGATGCTGGTGGTCGAACTCACGGCGATCCTCACCACGGTCTTGTGCTTCATCCCGGACACTGCGGTGCCGACCTACGTCGCCGCGCAAATTGCCCTGTGGCTGTGGTTCACCGTGCTGTTCGCCAACTTTGCCGAAGCCCTGGCCGAAGGTCGTGGCAAGGCCCGCGCCGACAGCCTCAAGGCTGGCAGTGAAGGCCTGAGTGCGCGACGCAAGAAGGCCGATGGCAGCTTTCAGGTAGTGCCCGCCGCCAACCTGCGCAAAGGCGATGTGGTGCGTGTCGAGGCCGGGGAAATGATCCCGGGGGACGGTGAGGTGATCGAAGGCATCGCCGCCGTCAACGAGGCGGCGATTACCGGTGAGTCCGCCCCGGTGATCCGCGAATCCGGGGGTGATCGCTCGGCGGTCACCGGCAATACCCGGCTGGTGTCCGACTGGCTGCTGGTGCGCATCACCGCTAACCCCGGTGAGTCGACACTGGACCGGATGATCGCCCTGGTCGAAGGCGCCAAGCGCCAGAAAACCCCGAACGAAGTGGCGCTGGATATCCTGCTCATCGGCCTGACCATGATTTTCCTGGTGGTGGTCGTGACCTTGCAACCTTTTGCCCACTTCGCCAATGGCAACCTGCCGCTGGTGTTCCTGGTGGCGCTGCTGGTGACGTTGATTCCCACCACCATCGGTGGCTTGCTGTCGGCCATCGGGATTGCCGGCATGGACCGCCTGGTGCGGCTCAACGTGATCGCCAAGTCCGGCCGTGCCGTGGAAGCGGCGGGTGACGTGCATGTGCTGTTGCTGGACAAGACCGGCACCATCACCTTCGGCAACCGGCGTTGCGCGGCCATCTATGCGGCGCCTGGGGTCAGCGCCAAGGAACTGGCCGAAGGGGCGTTGTTCGCCTCGCTGGCGGACGACACGGCCGAAGGCAAATCGATCGTCGAGTACCTGCGCGGACTTTATCCACAGCCTGAGCCTGCCGCCGAAGCAGTGACCGGCGTGCCATTCAGCGCCGAAACCCGGTTGTCCGGGGTCGATTATCAAGGACGCGTCTACCGCAAGGGCGCGGTGGATTCACTGCTGGCCTTTGTCGGTCAGGAGCGTGCCGACCTGCTGCCACCGATGTCGCGGGAAATCGACAAGATCGCCCAGAGCGGCGGCACGCCGTTGCTGGTCTGCGCCGACGGTCGACTGCTGGGCGCGATTCACCTCAAGGACGTGGTCAAGCCCGGGATTCGCGAGCGTTTTGCCGAACTGCGCAAGCTGGGGATCCGCACCGTCATGGTGACCGGTGACAACCCGCTGACCGCGGCGGCGATTGCTGCGGAGGCAGGCGTCGATGATGTGCTGGCCGAAGCCACGCCGGAGAAAAAGCTGGCGCGCATCCGTCAGGAACAGAACGACGGCCGTCTGGTGGCCATGTGTGGTGACGGCGCCAACGACGCCCCGGCCCTGGCCCAGGCTGACGTTGGCATGGCGATGAACGATGGCACCCAGGCGGCACGTGAAGCGGCCAACATGGTCGACCTCGACAGCGACCCGACCAAGTTGCTGGACGTGGTGCAGATCGGCAAGGAGTTGCTGGTGACGCGCGGGGCGCTGACCACCTTTTCCATCGCCAACGACGTGGCCAAGTATTTCGCCATCCTGCCGGCACTGTTCGCGGCGATTTATCCACAGCTTGGGGTGCTCAACATCATGCACCTGAGCAGCCCGCAGAGCGCGATTCTCTCGGCCATCGTTTTCAACGCCTTGATCATCGTTGCGTTGATTCCACTGGCCTTGCGTGGGGTGCGGGTGCAGGCCGCCAGCGCCGCCCATCTGCTGCGCCGCAACCTGCTGATCTACGGCGTGGGCGGGCTGGTGGTGCCATTCGTGGGCATCAAGTTGATCGACCTGCTGCTGACCGCCTTGCATCTGGTGTAACGGACCTGCGCCACGCCTGGTGCGTGGCGTTTTAACTGAATTGAGGGGTGTGACATGTCCACAATGATTCGCCCGGCCTTGAGCCTGCTAGTTCTGATGACTCTGATTACCGGCGTCGCTTATCCACTGGTAGTGACCGGCGTGGCCCAGGTCGCCTTCCCGGACCAGGCCAATGGCAGCCTGGTGCGTGATGCCGATGGCAAAGTGCGCGGCTCGTCGTTGATCGCCCAGGATTTCGTCGGTGATGCCTGGTTCCATCCACGGCCGTCGGCGGGGGCCTTTGCCACCGTTTCCAGCAGCGCCAGCAACCTGGCACCGAGCAACCCGGCGCTGGCTACGCGGGTCATCGATGAGGCCAACAAACTGTTGGTCCCCGGCCAGGGCCCGGTGCCATTGGCGTTGCTGACCACTTCCGGCAGCGGCCTCGATCCGCACTTGCCTCCGGACGCGATTGCCTATCAACTGGCGCGGGTTGCCGCTGCGCGAAATGTGCCGGTGGCGACGTTGCGCCAATTGCTCAACGCGCATATCGAACGGCCGCTGGTAGGCCCACCGGTGGTCAATGTGCTGCAATTGAACCGGGCGCTTGAGCAGTTGCCGTTGTAGGCGCTGTCGGGCCTGCGCAGACAAACCGAGCGACACCCCCCAATCACCTGAATGAAGAGCCTCCCATGAGCGACTCCGGCCGCGCCGATGCACTGCTAGCCGATCTGCCCCACGACGGCCGCGGCCGGCTCAAGGTCTTTCTCGGCGCGGCGCCCGGCGTCGGCAAGACCTACGCCATGCTGCAGGCCGCTCATAGCCAGTTGCGCCAGGGGGTGAAGGTCATGGCCGGGGTGGTGGAAACCCACGGCCGCGCGGAGACCGAGGCCTTGCTCGGCGGATTGCCGCAACAACCGTTGCTGCGCTCGGAATACCGTGGGGTGATGCTCGAGGAGATGGACCTCGACGGCCTGCTCAAGGCCCGGCCAAAGCTGGTGCTGGTGGACGAACTGGCCCACAGCAATGCCCCCGGCAGTCGCCACGCCAAGCGTTGGCAGGACATCCAGGAGCTGCTGTCGGCCGGTATCGATGTCTACACCACGGTCAACGTCCAGCACCTGGAAAGCCTCAATGACCAGGTGCGCGGCATCACCGGCGTACAAGTGCGCGAGACCCTGCCCGATTGGGTGCTGCAGGAAGCCTACGAGCTGTTGCTGATCGACTTGCCGCCCCGTGAGCTGCTCGAGCGCCTGCGTGACGGCAAGGTCTATGTACCCGAGCAGGCACGGGCGGCGATCGATGCGTTCTTCACCCAGACCAATCTCACCGCGTTGCGCGAGCTGGCGATGCAAACCGCAGCGGCCCAGGTCGACGACGACCTCAGCCGTGGCTATCGGCAGTTGGGCCAGGCCGCGCCGGCAGTGCGGGGACGCTTGCTGGTGGGGGTCGACGGCGATGCCCAGGCCGAACGCCTGGTGCGTCACGCCAGTCGGGTGGCCCAGCGGCGGCATTTGCCGTGGAGCCTGGTGCATGTGGACAACGGCAGCGCCAGAGATGAACAGTCGCGCTTGCGCCTGCAAAGCGCCCAGCAGTTGGCCGAACGGTTGGGCGGCGAAGTGGTGTTGCTGCGTGCCGGCGAAGTGGCCAAGACCCTGATTCAGCACGCCGCCGAGCGGCGTGCCAGCCTGGTGCTGGTCGGCCAGTCTCGACCACGTTGGCGTCGGCGGCTGTTTGGCGGCGGGCTGGCCTCACGCCTGTTGCGTAATGCCCGTGGCCTGGAAATCAACGTACTGGACAGCGATGAGCAACAGCACGCACCGCGCCAGCGTTCGCCCCAGGCCCTGGTCTGGTTCGACTACGCCCTGGCACCGCTGGCCACCCTGTTGGCCTGCGGCCTGGCGTGGGCCGTCTCGAGCCTGCTGCCCCTGCCGAACATCTCCCTGGTCTTTCTTGCGGCAGTGCTGCTGGTGGCGGTGCGCAGTAGTCTGGGGCCGGCGCTGGTGTGCGCTGCACTGTCGTTCCTGACCTACGATTTTCTGTTTATCCCACCCAACTTCTCGTTTGCCATCCAGCGCGAAGAAGACGTGCTGACCTTGCTGTTTTTCCTGCTGATGGCGGCGCTCACCGGCAACCTCGCCGCCCGCCAGCGGCGGCAATTGCAGGCACTGCGTGATACTCAGCAAGAGACCAGCGAGCTGCTGGACCTGTCGCGCAAACTCACGGCCGCAACTGACCGTCAGGCCGTGGTCAGTGCGGCGGCGCAGCACCTTGTGGGCTGGAATGATCTGCAGTTGTGCCTGGTCAATCGTGACGCCCAGGGCGGCTGGAAGGTGGAAACCGGCGGGCCGTTGCAGTTTTCCGAAGCCGAGCGCGCGGCCGCCGAATGGGCCTGGCAACACGATCAGCCGGCGGGCAAGGGCACGGGAACCTTGCCGTTCGGTCGCTGGTGGTGGTGGCCGTTGTCGGTCGATGACGGCCCGCTGGGCCTGCTCGGCGTGTGCCCGCGCGAAGACGAGCCGCTCAGCGGCCAACGGCGGCGCTTGCTGACGGCGCTGAGCCAGCCCCTGGCCCAGGCCCTGGCCCGCGCCCAATTGGCCGAAGACCTGGAGGCAGCGCGCCTGCACGGTGAAACCGAACAACTGCGCAGCGCCTTGCTGGCGTCGGTGTCCCACGACCTGCGCACGCCGCTGACGTCCATGCGCGGCAGCATCGACAGCCTGCTGGCGCTGGGCGAGGCGATCCCGCTGGAGGATCGTCGCGAACTGCTGGAAGGCACGCGCGATGAAGCCGAGCGGCTGGACCGCTATATCCAGAACCTGCTGGACATGACCCGACTGGGCCATGGCGCGCTGAAGCTGGCGCGCGACTGGGTGTCGCCGGCCGATATCGTTGGCAGTGCGCTCAATCGCTTGCGCGCGGTGCTGGCGCCGTTGCAGGTCGCTGTCGAGGTGCCGGCCGAACTGCCGCTGCTGTTCGTGCACGCGGCGCTGATCGAACAGGCGCTGGTCAATGTGCTGGAAAACGCCGCACGTTTTTCCCCGGTCCAGGGCCATCTGCAACTGAGTGCCGGGGCGACGGACAGCGAGCTGTATTTCTCGGTGAGTGACGAAGGCCCGGGGATCCCGGAAGAGGAGCGGGCGAAGATCTTCGATATGTTCTACACCGCCGCCCGCGGGGATCGGGGCGGGCAGGGCACGGGGCTGGGCCTGGCGATCTGTCAGGGCATGGTCGGAGCCCACGGCGGGCGCATCAGCGTTGGCGATGGCATCAATGGCCATGGCACCTGCATCACCCTGCACCTGCCGTTGCAGGCACAACCGGGGTTGGAAAGTGAAGCCTGAGGCGAGCTGCGCTACTCTGTCGCCAGTTCTTTATGTTGAATGGAAATCATGAGCCAGACTACGACCATCCTGGTCATCGACGATGAGCCGCAGATCCGCAAGTTCCTGCGCATCAGCCTGGCTTCCCAGGGCTACAAAGTGCTGGAAGCCGGCACGGGCAGCGAAGGCCTGGCCCAGGCTGCGCTGAACAAACCGGACTTGCTGGTGCTCGACCTCGGTCTACCGGACATGGATGGCCAACAGGTCCTGCGCGAGTTTCGCGAGTGGTCGAAGGTGCCGGTGCTGGTGTTGTCGGTGCGTGCCAGCGAGGGGCAGAAAGTCGAAGCCCTGGACGGTGGCGCCAACGACTACGTGACCAAGCCGTTCGGCATCCAGGAATTCCTCGCCCGTATCCGGGCCCTGTTGCGCCAGGCTCCTGCTGGCCAGGCGCCGGAAGCAGCGCTGACCATCGGCCCGCTGACGGTGGACCTGGCGTACCGCCGCGTCCTGCTCGACGGCGTCGAAGTGGCGCTGACCCGCAAGGAGTACGCAGTGCTGGCGCAACTGGCACGCCACGCCGGACGGGTCATCACCCAGCAGCAACTGCTCAAGGACATCTGGGGCCCGACCCATGTCGAGGACAGTCACTACCTGCGGATCGTGGTGGGGCACTTGCGCCAGAAACTGGCGGACGACCCGACCCGACCACGGTTCATCCTGACCGAGGCAGGGGTGGGGTATCGGTTGTTGAGCGACGCGTGAACCTTGTCCCGTCAGCGGATGCTCAATCGCGCTCACTTTCGTAACGGTCCAGGGTGTCCCGGGCAATCTCCCGGCCCAGGGCGATCAATTCCGGGGCTTTGTAGAACTCGAAGAACCGGCAGACGCGCTTTGGCACGTTGATCAGGATGTCCGGTGGATAACCGGCAATCTTGTACTGCGCCAGGGAGGTTTGCATGACCTCGAAACTCTGGTTGATCAGGTCGAGCAGGGAGGCCGGGCCGACGTTGTCGATGATGAACGAGCCGGTTGCCGACTTGGGTGCCCCTTCGGTTTCGGGTGCGGCTGCGGGTTGCTGGGCCTCGGGTTCGGCGCCTTCGAGCCAGGGGTTGATCTCGGCGGCTTCGCTGCGCAACGCTTCCTGCTCCAGCAGGAGCAATTGTTCGGCCTGCTTGCGACGGAACGGCAGGTGCGAGCCGAGGGAGTTGATCAGGCTGTCGAAGCGGCTTTTGAACGCGGCGGGGCGCTGGATCACCGGCAGCTGATAGTGCTTCTGGTTGGTGGAGTTGAGGTTGACCGCGATGATCAGGTCACAGTGGCTGGAGACCACGGGGACGATCGGCAGCGGGTTGAGCAAGCCACCGTCCACCAGCATGCGATTGCCCTGCATCACCGGGGTGAACAGGCTCGGAATGGCCGCCGAGGCACGCATGGCCTGGTGCAGGCAGCCTTCCTGGAACCAGATTTCCTGCTGGTTGGTCAGGTCGGTGGCCACGGCGGTGTAGGGAATGCGCAGCTCTTCGATATTGATCTCGCCGACGATCTTGCGGATCTGCCCGAAGACTTTTTCGCCGCGTATGGCCCCCAGGCGAAAACTCACGTCCACCAGGCGCAGCACATCGAGGTAGTCCAGGCTTTCAATCCAGTCACGGTACTCCTCGAGTTTGCCAGCGGCGTAGATGCCGCCCACCACGGCCCCCATGGAACAACCGGCGATGCAGGCGATGTCGTAGCCTCGTCGTTCAATTTCTTCGATGACCCCGATATGGGCATAGCCCCGGGCGCCACCGGAGCCGAGCACCAGTGCGACACGCTTTTTCATGTAGTTGATCCTTCGCCAAACAGGTTTTAACAATGCACCCTTTCAGGGGCGTGCTTCAATCACACAGACACAAGCAGTCGTTTTTTCGACACTGGATGACGGCGCATGGGTATTCTCGCCGACGCTATAGTTTCCAGCGATGGGCCAAGGCACTTTTACCTGCGTTGACCGTCATACCCTGCACGATTGTATTTCTACCTTGAGGTGTCATTGATGAAAGCATGGATCTGTCTGCCATTGATTGCGTTGGTCCTGGCCGGTTGCGCGGGCAAGACGGCGTATCGCGATAGCTGCGCCAGCCAACTGGATTCCGCTTGGAAAGAGCTGGACCTGGCCAAGGCCGAAGGATTCGCCGGCACCGTGAGTTACTCCAAGGCCCTGTCGCTGCTGACCGGGGCCAAGACCCAGCAACAATTCGAAGCCTTCGAAGGCTGCGCCAACAAGGCCGAGAAAGCGCGCTTCTATATCCGCGAATCCCGCGCCGGTCGCTAACCATCCATGACCTGGCGCAATACCGACAGCCGTTGTTGCGCCTAGCGTAGAGTGGTGAGGATGAGTGGGTTGACTGGGGAGAACGGGATGTCTGCGTTGGTGGATCGATTGGTGGCTCAAGTATTGGGCGTGCATGTGCGTTTGCTGGCTTGCCAGGCCCGCCTGAGTGCCAGCACCGACCCGGAGGCATTGCATGACTTGCGCACCACGGTGCGCCGGTTACGCAGCCTGTTGCGCCCCTTGCGTGGCTTGCCCGGCGTCGAGCAACTGGAAGCGGCAGCGGCGGGCGTGGGCACCTTGACCACGCCGATGCGTGACCGCGAAGTGTTGGCCGCCTATCTGCTCAGCCACGGGCAAACCGCAGCGGCCGAGCAACGCATTCGGCAGATGGCCCAAGCCTACCCGGCGGTGGCCGGCAGTCCCCAGTTGGCGCAGTTGTTGATGGTGCTCGATGCCTTCCCTCGGTTCCTGCGCGCCTCCCAGCGCCAGGGGCTGCTCAAGCGCCTGCGAGCACGCATCGAGAAGCGTCTGGCCAAGCAGTGGCATAGCCTGGACAAGACCCTGCACGATCCGGCCCATGACCGTCATCGCCTGCGCTTGCTGATCAAGCGCGTGCGCTACGCCATCGAAGCCTATCCGGAGCTGGATCGTTTGCCCAAGGCCGCCATGCCACGGCTCAAGGCGGCGCAGGCAGCGCTGGGCGACTGGCACGATTGCTGGCAATGGTTGGCCAGGGCCGAGCATGAGTCCGATCTGCTGCCCTGCGTGGCGGTTTGGCAACAGACCATGAGCAAGGCCGAGGCGCGTGCCGATCAAGTGCTCGACAGGCTGAGCGCCGCCTGCTTCAAGTCTTGAATCCAGCGCCGGCGTTATGCATTGCCAAGTCCAATGAACGTCCTGCGGCCGTCGACGCCGCCTCGCGCTGCTCGGCAGCGGCTACGAGGGCGGCCTATCTGTCAGGCACTTTGGCCGGAATAGGTGCTGTATAGAGCGCTTGGGCTGGTTAAGATCCTGCAGTCCTTTCCCCTGACTTGAGGTTGCCATGCGCTTTAGCGAATTACTCGACGCCGTGCGCCGTTCCCCTGATGAACTGGTCATTCCGGCGCAGTGGGCGCAGGGTCGCGCCAGTTTTGGTGGGCTGGTCGCCGCCTTGCAGTACGAAGCCATGCGCGCCAGGGTCCCGGCAGAGCGCCCGGTGCGCTCGCTGGCGATCACCTTTGTCGGCCCGGCCGAGCCCGGCGTGCCGATCCGTTTTGACGTCGAGGTGCTGCGCGAAGGCAAGGCGGTCAGCCAGGTGCTGGGGCGAGCGGTGCAGAACGGTCAGGTGGTGACGCTGGTCCAGGGCAGCTTCGGCGCCTCGCGACCATCCGAGGTCGAGGTGCTGGCCGCACCCGCGCCGGCGATGAAGCATTGGGACGAGTGCCAGGAGCTGCCATACATCAAAGGTGTGACGCCGGAGTTCATGCGCCACCTGGCGATGCGCTGGAGCATCGGCGGCTTGCCTTTCACCGGCAATAAGTCGCGCGACATGGGCGGCTGGGTGCGTTTGCGTGACGAAGCCAATGCCGAAGTGGTGAGCGAGGCGCACATCCTGGCGCTGGTGGATGCCTGGCCCCCGGCCTTGTTGCCACACCTGAACAAGCCAGCGGCCGGCAGTACGCTGACCTGGACCATCGAGTTCGTACAACCATTGCTGGCCCTGAGCACCCTGGACTGGTGCAAGTACTCTGTAGAGATCGAACACGCCCGTGATGGCTACGGCCATGCCGCTGCCGCCTTATGGAGCCCCGAGGGCCAATTGATTGCCCTGAGCCGCCAGACGGTGACGATCTTCGCCTGATGTCAGCGGCGGTGACGTTCGCGCCAGGCGCGCCACCAGCCGCCGCTCAAGACATACCGCGGGAAGGTCAGGAACTGCTCGACCAGCAGCCGCGAGACAGCATCCTTGCGATCAGTAAAGGGTTCGGCCGCCTGGGCTTCCAGGCTGTGACCGTGGCGCTGCAGGCCCAGCGCGGCCAGCAAGCCGATCACGCCAATGGCGACATTGGCCAGGCTCAGGCTGAACACCCCGGAGACGATCAGCAAAAAGCCCAGGATGAACAGCGGCACGGCAATCAGGTGCAGAACCAGGTTGGTCGGGTGCTGGTGATTGTTCGGGTATGCCCGCCATTGCCAGGCGGGAAGATTGGGGTGACGTTTGCCCATGAAGGTACTCCTCGATCCGTGTACAACACATGATTGAAGAATAGGTCGGGTCCTGACAGGCGGCGAATCAAGGTTGGCTATCGAGGTGATAGCCCCCCCTCCGTGAGAGTACCTAAAGCTTGAGTTGGCCGATGGCCTGGTTCAGTTCACCGGCCAGCTTTGCCAGCTCATCGCTGGTGCTGGCCGAGTCCAGGGTCTGCGCCACGGTGTTTTCGGTCACGTCGCGGATGCTCACCACCGCGCGATTCATCTCTTCAGCCACCTGGCTCTGCTGCTCGGCAGCCACGGCAATCTGCGTGTTGCTTTCACGCATCTGCGCCACGGCGCTGGTGATTTTTGCCAGGGCGCTGCCCGCCTCCTGCGCCTGCTGCACGCAGTCGTCAGCCTTGAAGGAGCTATCCTGCATGAAGTCCACGGCGTCGCGGGTGCCCGCTTGCAGGGCCGAGACCATGCGTGTGATTTCATCGGTCGAGGCCTGGACCCGCTTGGCCAGGCTGCGCACTTCGTCGGCGACCACCGCAAACCCCCGGCCCATCTCACCGGCGCGGGCCGCTTCGATGGCGGCGTTGAGGGCCAGCAGGTTGGTTTGCTCGGCGATGCTGTGGATCACGCCAACCACGCCGTTGATCTTCTGGCTGTCCTCGGCCAGGCGCTGGATCATTGCGGCAGTCTGCTGCACGCCGGTGGACAGCCCGGCAATGGAGTGCTGCACGCGACTGACCACCTGCTGGCCGCTGCCTGCCAGGTCGTCGGCGGTTTGCGACAGGTCCCGCGTTGCGCCGGCATGCTGGGCGATGTGGTAAACGGTGGCGGACATTTGATTGATCGCGGTGGCGGCCTGATCGGTTTCACTTTGCTGGCCGAGCATGCCCTGACGGACATCGTTCATGCTGTTGGCCAGGCGCGCTGCACCGACATCCAGTTGGCGCGCGGTGTGGGCGACGGTATTGACCACGCGCTGGTAGCCGGCCTGCATGGCATTGAACGCACTGGCCATCTGACCCACTTCATCGGCGCATGACAGCGGCACCCGAGCGGACAGGTCACCGGTCTTCTCGACATGCAACATGACATCCTTGAGGGTGTTGAGCTGGCTGAGCAGAAAGCGGATCAACAGCTGCGAGGCGCCGAGCATCGCCAGCATCAGGATCAACACCGCCGCCGCGTAGTTGACGAAGCGATCGGCAAATACCTGGGTCAGGCTCGGGCCGTAGGCCAGGACGGCAGTGCGTTCGCCATTGCCCCGCGACAGGACCTCGGCACCGATCAGCAGATGGTCGCCGAACAACGGCATGGCATTGATCGAGACCCAGCCGCTGGCATTGCTCAATTGCGGCAACGGCCGCTCGTCGAGCGTGGGAATCTGCCCCGAGCTGAAGTTCAGCAGCGCGTCATTAGCCGGCAACGGCTGGGTGGCGGGCCAGGCTCGGAGCAATTGCGCTTGCGCGCCAGCGGCCTGCCGAGCGGCCTCGCTGCGCGCCTGTTGCTCCAGTTGCACGGCGTACAGCACCAGCAGCAGGGTGGTCACGAAGGCGACGGCATTGACCGCCCAGAACTTGTATTTCAGCGAGATATTGCTAAGCCAGGCACCCATGGAGGTCTTCTCTGATAGCGGAAACAACATTGGCAAGGTGCCATCATTGTGCCGCTATCGAGGGGCGCCGGTGTTGATGTGGGTCAAGTCAGCAGTGGGTAGGGCTGGGCAAGCCGAAAAACGCCCGGGCACAGGCCGTGCTGTGGGCTGCCAGGTCTTCCAGGCTCTCGCCCCGATGCAGGGCCACTTCGCGCAGGACTTCGGGCAAGTAGGCCGGCTCATTGCGTCCATTCTTCGGTTTGGGCCGCAGGCTGCGCGGCAACAGGTAGGGTGCATCGCTCTCGAGCATCAGGCGGCCGCGGGCAATGTCGCGTACCAGCGGGTGCAGATGGGTGCCACGGCGCTCGTCACAGATCCAGCCGGTAATGCCAATGTGCAAGTCCAGGTCGAGGTAACTGAACAGCGCCTTTTTTTCCCCAGTGAAGCAGTGCACCACGGCGGCCGGCAACTGGTCGCGGAAGTCGCGCAGGATCTCCAGCAGGCGCTGGCTGGCGTCTCGTTCATGGAGGAACACCGGCAACTGCAATTCGACCGCCAAGGCCAGATGTTCTTCCAGGACCTTTTCCTGCTGTGGGCGCGGTGAGAAGTCACGATTGAAATCCAGCCCGCATTCCCCCACGGCCCGCACGTTCGGTTCTTTCAGCAAACTGTGCAGGCGCCGCGCGCTGTCGGCATTCCAGTCGCTGGCCGAGTGTGGGTGAATACCGGCGGTGCAGAACAGGCGCTCGCCACTTTCGTCCAGTTGCTGGCACAGTTCCAGGGCCTGTTCGCTGCCCTCCACGCTAGTGCCGGTCAGCACCAGTTGGCAGACCCCTGCGGCGTAGGCGCGGTCCAGCACCGCCTGGTGTTTGCCGGCGAAACTGGGGTTGGTCAGGTTGACGCCGATATCGATGAGTTGCATGGTGCTACCCTGGGGATGCGGCCGGAAAGCATACCAGAGCTCAAGATTTATAAGAAAAACCAAGAACTACAACGAGTTAACGCTGTCTTTTGATGCCGCAGGAGCACGCCGACTGATTTTATCAGGCGCGCAGCCCGCTCTTTCGCCCGTTGCCAGCGCTTCAGGCGCTCTGTTTCTGTCGACCTGCTGCGCCTAATGTCGCGCAACGGGACAGTATTCTTTCCGGAGAACGGATGACGCGACTCCCGGCTTTATTCCTGTTGTGCCTGTCGCTGCTCGTGCCTTTGCCGGCACTGGCGCGCCTGGCCGGGCCCGTGGAGGCCGTACAGACGGGTAAGGTCCGCGACTTGGCGCAGATCCGCAGCAGCCGGGTACTGCGGGTGCTGGTCAATCAGAGCCGCAACAGTTCCGCGCAAGTCCAGGGCCAGAACATCGGCATGGAATACCATCGCCTGCGCGCTTTCGAGCAATACCTCAATGGCCATGCCCGTGATGGCCAGGAAATTTCCCTGAAGATCATTCCCAAGGCCAAGGACCAATTGCTCGGTGCGCTGCAACGTGGCGAAGGTGACCTGGTGGCCCCCGGCGAGCTGCTTGACGCCCAGGCAGCGCGGGCGGTCAGCGCCAGTGAGCCGATTGTCAGCAACGTGCCGTTACTGCTGGTCGGAATCAAGGGCGAACGGCGCTACACCCGTCTTGAACAGCTGTCGGGCAAAACCCTGGCGCTGCCCACTGGCAGTGCCGCCGGGGAGGCGATCAACCAGATCAACCAGAAACTCGCGCTGCACAAGTTACCGCCGGTGAAGATCGAGTGGGTAGACCCCAGCCTCGCCGTGGAGGATGTGCTGGAGATGGTCCAGGGCGGGATTTTTCACTTGACCATTGTCGAGCAACCCATTGCCGAGCGCTGGGGCAAGATCCTGCCCAAATTGCGTTTCGACCGGCAGGTACTGATCAGCGAGCCGGGCGAGGAGTTCTGGTTCGTGCATCGTGATGCCTCAATGCTGCGGGCCAGCATTGACCGCTTTCTCACCACCTACAAAGCCCCCTCCGACCAGGATGTGGCGTTCCAGCGGATCTATCGGCGCTTGTATCAGGTACGCAACCCGCTGGCCCGCAACGACCGGCAACGCTTGGAGAAAGTGCGCACGGTGCTGCAGAAACATGCCAGCGAACAAGGCCTGGATTGGCTGAACCTGGCGGCCCTGGCGTTCAAGGAATCGTCCCTGGAGCCCAGCGCCCGCAGCGGCAGCGGGCCGACCGGACTGATGCAGATCACGCCTTCGGCGGCGCAGCGGGTTGGGGTCAACAACATTCAATCCCTGGACAGCAATGTGCAGGCCGGTGCCCGGTACCTGGCGCTGATTCGGCGCAAGTTTTTTGCCAGCCCCAAGCTCAATGAGCGCGAGCGCATGGCGTTCATTCTCGCCGCCTACAACATTGGTCCGGAGCGGGTCCAGGGGATGCGTGCCGAGGCGCGGCGCCGTGGGTTGAACCCCAACCAGTGGTTCTTCCAGGTCGAGCGCATTGCCATGGAGCAGGTAGGGATGGGGCCTGTCAGCTATGTTAACAGTGTGAACAAGTACTACTTGGCCTATGACCGGGAGCGGGAGGCACTGGAGGCCCCGGGGCAGAAAGTTGCCAGTCGGAAATAATCAACTAAACTGATTGTTATGGCGGGTTTTTTGCGCTTTTAACATGAGTTTTACCGATTAATATGGCGACCAACCCACACACACTCACAATGGATGACAGAGCATGAGCACACTGATCAACAAGGTACTTTTCACCCGCGCCGGCTACGGTCTGACGGTCTTGCGGATCTTCGTCGGCGTGATCTTTGCCGCCCACGGTGCGCAAAAGCTGTTCGGCATGTTTGGCGGCTATGGCCTTGCCGGGACTGCGCAGTACATGGAAAGCCTGGGTCTGGCTCCGGGGCAGTTGATGGCGATCCTGGCGGGCGGTACCGAGTTCTTCGGCGGCCTGGCGCTGATCATCGGCTTGCTGGTGCGTCCGGCGGCCCTGGGCCTGACCTTCCTTTCGCTGGTGGCGATTTTTTCCGTGCACATCAGCAACGGCCTGTTCATGTCCAACAACGGCTACGAGTTTGCCCTGGCCTTGCTCGGCGGTAGCATCGCGGTCTTGTTTGAAGGTGCCGGCAAGCTGTCGGTGGATCGCGCCATCGCCGGTTAAGTGCTCTGGCTCACGACTAAGGCCCGCATACGCGGGCCTTTTTTGTTGCTGCGCATTCTTGACACTGTCCCGTCAGCTTCTCTAGGATGCTGCCATGCGCCGATTTAAACAGCTACTTGCGGGGCGCCAGGTGACTCAATCAGTTGCCGATAGAAGCCTTGAACAGGCTTTGAAGTACCGCTAAAGCGCTGGTTCGGTGTTGCCTCTCACCTGCCATGCAGATTTTTGAGGCTGAGACACGACAACATGAATGCACTGCACCCCTCTGTACGCCCCGCGCCGATCACGGCTCACCTGACCCAACGCAACCCGAAAATCCTCCTGGGCGGTAATCACCAGCCGACGCTGCTGCGTTATCTGGATGGCTGGCCACGTCGCAACGGTGGCCCGGCAGCGTTCCTGATCCAGTTTGTCGAAGACGGCGAATCGCTGGCGCGGTTTGCCAGTGACAGCTTTGACCTGGCTGTGATCCAGTCGCCTAGCGCTGAAGAAGCCGGTGAAATGATCCGCCAATTGACCCGTGTTGCTCGCCAGGGGCTGATTGCCCGTCGCTAGTCGTCAGGGGTAGTCGATGGCGGTGATGTACACGAACTGCTCGCCGTCCGGGGTCTGCACCCGCACCTCGGCATCCAGCGCTTTGCCGATCAGGGCCCGTGCCAGCGGTGAGTCGATGCTGATCAGGCCTTGCTTGAGGTCCAGCTCATCCGGGCCGACGATGCGATAACGCGACGTTTTGCCCTGTTCATCCTCGATGGTCACCCAGGCACCGAAATAGACCTTGTTCGGGTCGCTGGGTTTTTCGCTGACCACCTTGAGCGCTTCCAGGCGCTTGGTGAGAAACCTCACCCGGCTGTCGATCTCGCGCAGCATTTTTTTGCCATAGGTGTATTCGGCGTTTTCCGAGCGGTCGCCCTGGGCGGCGGCCTCGCTGACGGACTGGGTCACCTGGGGCCGGCGGACATGCCAGAGTTCGTGGAACTCGGCACGCATCCGCGCTTCGCCCTCGGGAGTAATGAGGGCGGTGCCGGCAGGACGGGGAGGGCGATAGCGGCTCATGACAAGGTCTTGTGCTGGGAAAGCACCGAGTCTATCAACCCTCGCGCAGGACTGTCAGGGGGCTGGCGTTCAATGCCCGGCGCGTACCGAAGACTCCGGCACCGCCGACCAGCAATGCACCGATCACCGGCAGCAACAGCAGCCACGGGTGGGGATGCCAGGCCAGGTCGAAGGCGTACCGGTACAGCACCAGGCTCACCAGCTCGCAGCCAATGGCCGCCAGTAGGCCGCTGACCGCACCCAGCAAGCCGAACTCGATCCGCCGGGCCTTGACCAGCAGTTGCCGTTCGGCCCCCAGTGCACGTAGCAAGGCCCCTTGGCGAATGCGTTCATCGAGGGTCGCCTGCAATCCGGAAAACAGCACGGCCATGCCCGCCGCCAGAACGAACAACAGCACGTACTCGACGGCCAGGGTGACCTGGCCCAGGATGCTGCGCAGCTGCGCCAGCAGGGCTTCGACTTGCAGGATGGTCACCGCCGGAAAGGCGCGCGACAGGTCGATGATCTGCTGATCGTGACCGGCTGCCAGGTAGAAACTGGTCAGGTAGGTCGCGGGCAGGTCCTGCAGGGTGCCGGGCTGGAAGATCATGAAGAAGTTCGGCTGGAAGTTGTCCCAGTTGATGCTGCGCAGGCTGGTGACCCGGGCTTCGCGGTTGACCCCGCCGACGGTGAACACCAGGTGGTCGCCGAGCTTGAGCTTCAGGCTCTCGGCAACCTTGCCCTCGACCGAGACCCCGGGCATGTCGTCGGACGGCTGGGCTGACCACCAATTGCCGGCGGTAATGCTGTTGCCCGCCGGCAGGTGCTCCGCCCAGGTCAGGCTGAGGTCGCGCTGGACCGCCCGATCACCCTGGGAGTCCTTGCTGACAATCCCCTGCACCGGTTCACCATTGATGCTGATCAGGCGTCCCGGCACCACCGGGTACAGCGGTGCGGATTGGGCGGAGAGTTCGATCAGGCGATCGGTGAAGGCCTGTTTGTCGGCCGGCAGGATGTTCAGGGCGAAATAGTTGGGCGCATTTTTTGGCAGTTGGTTCTGCCAGGTGTCGAGCAACTCGCCACGCAGCAGGGCGATCAACGCCATCGACAACAGGATCAGGCCAAAAGCCAGGGACTGACCGGCCGCCGCCAGCGGATGACGCAGCAATTGCCCCAGGCCCAGGCGCCAGGGCAGGGATGCCCGGGCCAGCAGGCGGCGCAGGCTTTTGAGCACCAGCAGCAACAAGCCGCCGAGGACCAGTGCGGCCAGTACGCCACCACCGAGCAGGGCGAAGGTCAGCACCAGATCCAGGCTCAGGCGCCACATGATCAGGCCCAAAGCGCCCAGGGCGGCGCCATAGACCATCCAGGTGCTAGAGGGGATGGGCAGCATGTCGCGACGCAGTACCCGCAGGGGCGGCACTCGGCCGAGGGCGGCGAGTGGCGGCAGGGCAAATCCGGCCAGGGCCACCAGCCCGGTGCCGATCCCGGCAATGGCCGGTAGCAGGCCTCCAGGCGGCACGTCGGTGGGCAGCAAGTCGCCGAGCAGGGCGAACAACCCCAGTTGGGCGAACCAGCCGATGAGGGCGCCACTGACGCTGGCGAGCAACCCCAGCACGGTCAGTTGCAGGCTGAACAGCACCAGGGTTTCCCGGCGGGACAACCCCAGGCAGCGCAACAAGGCACTGGCGTCGAAACGGCGGGTGGCAAAACGGGTCGCCGACAGCGCCACCGCGACCCCGGACAGCAGCACCGCCACCAGGCTTGCCATGTTCAGGTAGCGTTCGGCCTTGCCCAGCGCGCCACCGATCTGGCGATTGCCGTCGCGGGCATCCTGCAGGCGCTGGTTCGCCGCCAGGCCGGGCTTGAGTTGTTCGCGGTAGGTGGCCAGGGCGCTGGCATCGCCGCGCCAGAGTTCACGGTAGCTGACCCGGCTGCCGGGTTGCACCACGCCGGTGGCCGCCAGGTCGGCGAGGTTGATCATCACCCGCGGCGTGAGGCTGTAAAAATTGCCGGCACGGTCCGGCTCGTAGGTCAGGACGCGGCTCAGGCGCAGGGTCTTCATGCCGACATCGATGCTGTCGCCGATCTTCAGATCCAGTGCCGTCAGTAGCCGCGCCTCGACCCAGGCTTCACCCGGCTGCGGGCTGCCGCCGGCTTCTTCCGGGGCAAACGGCGCGGGTGCGCTTTTCAGTTGGCCGCGCAGTGGGTAGACCCCATCGGCGGCCTTGATGCTCGACAGCTGGATGCCCTGGTCGGTGGCGATGACGCTGGAGAACTCCACCACTTGGGCGTGTTGCAAACCCAGGTCCTTGCCGCTCTGGATCTGCTCGGGGCGGGCGGGTGAACTGCCTTCGAGCAACAGGTCGGCACCGAGAAATTCGGTGGCGCGCAACAGCATTGCGCCATTGAGGCGCGCGCCGAAATAGCCGATGGCGGTGCTGGCGGCCACGGCCACCAGCAGGGCGAAGAACAGCACTCGCAGTTCGCCGGCGCGGGCATCACGCAGCAATTGACGAATGGCCAGGCTGAACAGGCGCAACAGCGGCAAACGTGCCATCAAGGCTCCAGGGGGGCGACCAACAGGCCGGCTTCAAGGCGGATCAGGCGGTGACAGCGGTGCGCCAGGCGCTCATCGTGGGTGACCAGCACCAGGGTGGTGCCGTTTTCCTTGTTCAGTTCGAACAGCAGGTCGCTGATGTGTTCGCCGGTATGGGTATCGAGGTTGCCGGTGGGTTCATCGGCAAACAGCACATCGGGTTCGGCGGCAAATGCCCGGGCGATCGCCACGCGCTGCTGCTCGCCACCGGACAGCTGGCGCGGCGAATGACTCAGGCGCTTGCCCAGGCCGACCCGGCGCAGCAGTTCGGTGGCTCGTTCGCGGGCGTCCTTGCGACCATCGAGTTCCAGCGGCAGCATCACGTTTTCCAGGGCGTTGAGGCTGTCCAGCAATTGGAATGACTGGAACACGAAACCCACGTGCTCGGCGCGGATGCGCGCACGCTGGTCTTCATCCAGTTGGCTCAAGGCCTGGCCGGCCAGGGTGACTTCGCCGCTGCTGGGCAGGTCGAGGCCGGCGAGCAGGCCGAGCAGGGTGGATTTGCCGGAACCGGAACTGCCAACGATGGCCAGGCTGTCGCCCTTGTTCAGTTCCAGGCTGAGTTGGTGCAGGATGGTCAGTTCACCTTCCGCGCTGGGAACCACTTTGCTAAGGTTCCGCGCAGTGAGAATGCTTGCGCCCATGGAGAGTCCGATGCGTGTGTGGTTTTTGAGTGCTGGCCTGGCCTTGATGTGCATGGCCCAGAACGCAGCGGCGGGTACTGTCCTGATCGTTGGCGATAGTATCAGCGCGGCTTTCGGCATGGATACCCGGCAGGGGTGGGTATCGTTGCTGGAGCAACGGCTCAAGGACGAAGGTTTCACCACGACGGTGGTCAACGCGTCCATCAGTGGCGACACCAGTGCCGGTGGCCAGGCGCGGCTGCCAGCGCTGCTCGCAGCCCATAAGCCGGCGCTGGTGGTGCTGGAATTGGGGGGCAATGACGGCCTGCGTGGACAGCTGCCCACGCAATTGCAACAAAATCTTGCGTCGATGATCGACCAGTCCCGGGACAGTGGCGCCAAGGTGCTGTTGCTGGGCATGCAACTGCCGCCTAATTATGGTGTGCGGTATACCCAGGCCTTTGCCCAGGTCTACAGCAACCTGGCGACGGAAAAAAAGGTCGCGCTGGTGCCGTTTTTTCTCGAAGGCATTGGCGGTAAGCCCGAGCTGATGCAGGCCGATGGCATTCACCCGGCCGGTGCCGCACAGGGCAAGTTGCTGGAAAATGTCTGGCCAGCGCTAAAACCCCTGCTTTGATGCTTTTCTAGCGGCAGGCTTTCGGCTAATGTGGCGCCCCCCTGATCTGGAGCCCCCGATGCCGCGTCCTGCCTGGTCCCTGTTTGCCTACCAACTGATCGAGCCTGACGAGCAGCTGGATCTGTTCGCCTGCCAGGAAGTCCGGGTGCATCTGGTGACGCGTCAACTGGAGTTGGGCGGCTCGGCCGACCGTACCCTGTGCGGAACGTTGCTGCCGGCGCAACCGCGCTGGTCCAGCGTCGATCGCCGGGTATTCCAGGATCAGCGCCTGTGTTCATTGTGCCGGGCGATCCTGGAGTCGCAAAAACGCGGCACCTCGCCGATCTGGCCGGAGTTGCGTTTCGAGTTGTAACCTGCGGCGCAGCGACCGTCGCCCGGCTCCCCGAATCCGCGGACGGCGGTGTACAATCGCGGTTTTACCCCCTCTGTTGATCATGCAAAGGATTTTCCGGATGTTGTCGCGCTTTCCTGCCGTCGCCCGCTGCCTGTCTCTTGCCGCCTTGTGCGTGGCCGGTCCCGTTGCAGCGTTGGAGCTGCCCTTGCCACCGCCGGGCGAAGATATCGTCGGCCAGGTGCAAGTGATCAAGGCCAAGTACGAAGATACCTTCGCCGACCTGGGCACTACCTATGACCTGGGTTATTCGGAAATGGTCGCGGCCAACCCGGGTGTCGATCCCTGGCTGCCTGGCGCGGGCACCGAGATCATCCTGCCAACACGTTTCATCCTGCCCCCGGGCCCGCGCGAAGGCATCGTGATCAACCTGGCCGAGTACCGCCTGTACTACTTCCCTAAAGGCCGCAACGTGGTCTACACCTTCCCCCTGGGGATTGGTCGGGAAGGCTGGGGCTCGCCGATTGCCCACACCAGCATCATCGCCAAGACCCCCAACCCGACCTGGACCCCGCCCGCGTCGATCAAGGCTGAGCACGCCGCCGATGGCGACCCGTTGCCGAACGTCGTACCGGCTGGTCCGGACAACCCGTTGGGACCGTTCAAGTTCACCCTGGGCACACCGGGTTACCTGATCCATGGTTCGAACAAGAAGTTCGGCATCGGCATGCGTACCAGCCACGGCTGCTTCCGCATGTTCAACAACAACGTGCTGGAGATGGCCAGCATGGTGCCGGTGGGTACCTCGGTGCGTATCCTCAACGACCCGTACAAGTTCGGCATGAGCGGGGGCAAGGTCTATCTGGAGGCGCATACGCCCATCGATGACAAGGGCAACCCATCGGTGGTCGACAAGCACACCGCAGTCATCAACGCCATGCTCAAGCGTGAAGACATCACCAGCAACATGCGCATGAACTGGGATGTGGTGCGTGACGTGGTCGCGGCCGAAGATGGCCTGCCAGTGGAAATCGCAGTGCCAGGCACTGGCACGCCGTTGGTGTCGAGCACGCCGCTCGAGCTGCAGTAAGCGCTATACAAGACCCGCCGGGACGTCAGCCCCGGCGGGTTTTTTATGGCCGGCAGAAACTGCGGGCAATAAAAAAGCCGACCCAAAAAATGGGTCGGCTTGATAACAATCCCGAAGGACTATTACTTGCGGCTAGCTTTTTCCAGCATGCGCAGAGCACGCTCGTTAGCTTCGTCAGCAGTCTGTTGTGCTTTTTGAGCAGCAGCCAGAGCTTCATCAGCTTTACGGTAAGCTTCGTCTGCACGAGCTTGGGAGCGAGCTGCTGCGTCTTCAGTAGCAGTCAGACGTGCTTCGGTTTCTTTCGATACGCTGCTGCAACCGGTAGCCAGAACTGCGGCCAGAGCCAGAGCAGAGAATTTCAGAACGTTGTTCATCGTGTTCCCCTTCAAGGACTTTCTATTAATTGGCTGTCACCCCAGAGTGAGGAAACAGCCGGCGTACATACTACCCATTACTTTTAGTAAGTAAACTGACGTAGAGCAAGAAGCAAAAAAAATTGTAGGCGCTGATTCTTTTTCGAGCAACTTTTAATCGCGCTGTATAAAAAGTGTGCAGCCGCGAAGCCCGTCCTGAACGAGCTGCTTGAAAGCCAGGGGCACCTTGGTGGCTGTTTCGCAGTGTCGGCCTAAAGTCCTTCTTTATTGATTCGTCTACACTTACGTTGAGGAATTGTGCGTCGTTTCACGTCACATTTGCATGTTAGCGGTGACTTTAACTACTGGCGCACGTCTTAAGTCTCAATATCCGGCAATGTTCAGGTGATCGGCCGCTCAAGAGCGTCGGTCGAACCGCCTCGACGTGACCCGTGCTGAACCCGCGCCCGCGACATCGTGATGAGCGTGCCTTGAGCATTTATGCCTTTGGTGCCTACTATTTGATACGTGCCAGGCTGCGTGGGATCCGGACGGGTTTTTCTCGGTGTCAGACAGGCACGGGGTGGCGTAGAGGTTCCTTCGCCGGAAAAACATCGGTAAGGTAGGGGTCAGTCAAAGACCCGCGAGGAGTAGTGATGAGCGAGGCGTTGTCCATCCACCATGACCAGGCTGGTCATCAGTTCGAGACCAATGTGGACGGTCATCGTGCCTACCTGACCTATATGGACCTGGGTAAGCAGACCCTGGATATCTATCGCACGTTCGTACCCAACGCGCTGCGGGGCCGTGGTATTGCCGCCGCGTTGACCGAGCAGGCGCTCGAGTACGCGGAGCAGATGGGTTACACCGTCATCCCCTCGTGCTCCTACGTGGAGCGCTACATGGAGCGTCATCAGCGGCATGCCGCCAAGCTCTGATCAGGGTTACCCATAAAAACGCCGGGCTAAGCCCGGCGTTTTTGTGTGCGCTGAATGCAGGTCAGGTGCGCTGACGTTTAGGCAGCACATCCTTGAGCTTGGCATGCATGCTGCGCAAGGTGGTTTCGGTCGCAGCCCAGTCAATGCAGGCATCGGTGATCGACACGCCGTATTGCAGCTCGGCCAGGTCCTTGGGAATTGCCTGGCAGCCCCAGTTCAAGTGGCTTTCGACCATCAGGCCGATGATCGATTGGTTGCCTTCCAGGATCTGGTTGGCCACGTTCTCCATCACCAGCGGTTGCAGGGCCGGGTCCTTGTTGGAGTTGGCGTGGCTGCAGTCGACCATGATGTTCGGTTTGATTTTGGCCTTGTTCAGCGCCTGCTCGCACAGCGCCACACTGACCGAATCGTAGTTCGGCTTGCCATTGCCGCCGCGCAGGACCACGTGACCGTAGGCATTGCCCTTGGTGGTGACGATCGATACGCCACCTTCCTGGTTGATCCCCAGGAAACGGTGTGGGCTGGAAACCGACTGCAGGGCATTGATGGCAACGGTCAGGCCGCCGTCGGTGCCATTCTTGAAGCCGACCGCCGAGGACAGGCCGGAGGCCATTTCCCGGTGGGTCTGGGATTCGGTGGTGCGCGCGCCGATTGCCGACCAGCTGATCAGGTCCTGCAGGTACTGCGGGGAGATCGGATCAAGGGCTTCGGTCGCCGTCGGCAGGCCCATCTCGGCCAGGTCCAGCAGCAATTGACGACCAATGTGCAGGCCATCCTGGATCTTGAAGGAGTCGTCCAGGTACGGGTCGTTGATCAGGCCTTTCCAGCCGACGGTGGTACGTGGCTTCTCGAAATAGACCCGCATGACCAGATACAGGGTGTCGGACACTTCTGCCGCGAGGACCTTGAGGCGCTCGGCGTATTCGTGTGCGGCCTTGAGGTCGTGGATCGAGCAGGGCCCGATTACGACGAACAGGCGGTGGTCGGTGCCATCCAGGATATTGCGAATCACTTCGCGGCCCTTGGTCACGGTCTGCAGGGCAGCATCGCTCAGGGGGATATCACGCTTGAGCTGGTCAGGGGTGATCAGCGTCTCGTTGGAGGCGACGTTTAGGTCATTGATCGGTAAATCAGCCATCGTGTTACTCGTCAGGTCACGGGTGCCGGCCGCCAGCGATCCCCGCGCGGCGGAGCACAGCATGATTTAAGCGCAGCGGGGAGCCGAACCTTAGCGCGTTAGGCGGTGGCTCGACAATGGGCAGGCGCGGGTTTAATCCAGTGCCGGCGTGGCAAAAGCCTGGCGAACGGTCTCGTGGGAGTACTCGGTGGCATGTTGATCGACCCATTGCAGGGCCAGCGCCTGGACGCCTTGTGGTTCGCGCTGCTGCTCCTGCTGGCGGCAATAACGCTCGATCTGGCAGACCTGCTCGCCCATTCGTGCCTTGAACAGGGTCTGTTCGTCGATGAAGGCGATGCCCACCAGGTAACCGCGCTTGCGCCGCAGGCACCAGGCCACATAGCCCAAGTAGCAGACATGTTCGCTCAGGGTCGGCATGCGCACTTCCAGTGCCGTTCCCTTGCGCCAGGCGCGGTGATAATTGCAAGCCACGCCGCCGAGACTGATAGTGTGCAGCTCTTGCCGAGAAATACACTGGTGCTTGCGCAACGTTAACTCGACGGGCACATCGTCAGGATGAGGAATAAAACGCCCCATGAACGCGGACTCCAAGTGTCGGTCATTCGACAGTGTTTCCCCCAGTATAGTGGTCGAATGCGAGCTGACCGATTTTGACGCCGACCAACGGCTGTTGGCGATGAGTGGTGTCTCGCTGGTGATTTTCACCGGCGTTGGCTGCTCCAGTTGCCGCTGGGCGCGAGTCCAGTTACCCGCCCTCGGCCTCGCGGTCGATCGGCTGTGCTGGATCGATGCCGGCAACAACGGGGGCGCAGTGGCGCGTTATCAGGTCTTTCATTTACCGGCGCTGTTTGTGGTGCGCGACGGTGAGTTTTTTGGCGCAGTCCAGGCGCGCCTCACCCGCACTGAACTGAACGCGGCGGTGGGGCTGGCGCTGAGTCGGGAACCAGAGGAGTTGCCATGACCGCAACAGCAGAACAACCGCCGAGAATCGGCATTATCGGCACCGGGGCAATTGGTGGATTTTACGGTGTGATGTTGGCGCGGGCCGGATTCGACGTGCACTTTCTATTGCGCAGCGAATTTTGCGCGGTGGCCGAGCGTGGCCTGCAACTGCACAGTGCGCCGTTCGGCGCCCTGACCTTGAACCCGGTCCAGGCCTACAGCAGGGCTGAGGACATGCCACCTTGCGACTGGCTGCTGGTGGGCGCCAAGACCACCAGCAACAGCGAGCTGGCGCCGGCGATCATCCAGGCTGCGGCGGCGGGCGCCAAGGTCCTGCTGCTGCAGAACGGCCTGGACGTCGAGGACGGCTTGCGTGAGCTGTTACCCGACTCGCTGCACCTGCTGGGTGGCCTGTGTTTCATCTGTGTGCACCGCGCCGGCCCAGGCATCATCGAACACCAGGCGCTAGGCGCCGTGCATGTGGGTTATCACAGTGGCCCGGTGATGGCCGATGCACCCGCGCGCCAGCAGATCGTCGAACAGGGCGCAGGGCTGTTTCGTACCGCTGGTCTCGATTCCCAGGCCATGGCCAATCTTCAGCAGGCGCGTTGGCAAAAACTGGTCTGGAATGTTCCTTACAACGGTTTGTCGGTGCTGCTCGGGGCGAGTACCAGCCCCTTGATGGCCGATCAGCACAGCCGCGAGCTGATCCAGGCGCTGATGGCGGAAGTGGTGCAGGGCGCACTGGCCTGTGGGCACAGCATGCCACCGGGTTATGCCGAACATCTGTTCAAAGTCACTGAAAAAATGCCCGACTATTGGCCGAGCATGTACCACGATTTCCTGCAGCAGCGGCCGCTGGAGTTGGCTGCGATCTACGCCCGGCCCTTGGCTTCGGCCCGGGCAGCGGGTTGCCCGATGCCCAAGATCGAAGCTCTGTATCAGGCCCTGTGCTTTATTGATGGGCGTAACCGCTGAAGTTTCAGTCCGGGGGGACACATGGCAAAAGGCATCGACGACAAACTGGTCCTGGCGATTTCCTCGCGAGCGCTGTTCGACCTCAGCGACAGCCACAAGGTGTACCTGGCCAGTGGCGTCGAGGCGTACCGGCAGTACCAGATCGAACACGAAGACGAGACCCTCGAGCCGGGCGATGCTTTCCCCCTGGTGCAGAAACTGTTGAACCTCAATGCGCACCTGGGCAAGGCTCGGGTCGAAGTGGTGCTGGTGTCGCGCAACAGTGCCGATACCGGGTTGCGCGTATTCAACTCGATCCACCATTACGGCCTGGCAATTTCCCGGGCAGCGTTTGTCGGTGGCCGCAGTCCCTATCCGTACCTCAAGGCATTTGGCTGCGACCTGTTTCTCTCCACTCACGCTGAAGACGTGCGCAGTGCTCTGGACGCCGGCTTCGCCGCCGCGACCATTCTGTCGGGAGGCGCCAGCCGTGCGGCCAGCGAAGAATTGCGCATCGCCTTCGATGGCGATGCGGTGCTGTTTTCCGATGAGTCGGAGCGGGTCTACCAGGCCGGCGGTCTTGAAGCGTTCCAGGCCAGCGAGCGGCAAGCCGCGCGTGAGCCGCTGCGCGGAGGTCCGTTCAAGGGCTTCCTGGCGGCACTCAATGCCTTGCAGCGCGAGTTCCCCGAAGACCAGTGCCCGATCCGCACCGCCCTGGTCACGGCACGTTCGGCGCCCGCCCATGAGCGGGTGATTCGCACGCTGCGCGAGTGGGATATCCGCCTCGACGAATCACTGTTTCTCGGCGGCCTGACCAAGTCGGCATTTCTCGAGGCCTTCGCCGCCGATGTGTTTTTCGACGACCAGGCCGGCCACTGCGAACTGGCTCGCGAGGTCGTGGCCACCGGGCACGTGCCCCATGGCATCAGCAACGAACTGAAGGTCTAGGCCACCCGTTCAGCACCTTGGGCGGCACGTCGAACTGCGCGCAGCACTGCTAAGCTGAAGCAATCTCCGCCATTCTGGCACTCGAGGAGGTCACATGATTGGTTCGATGCTGTATGCCACTGACCTCGGCCTTTACGCTCCTTTTGTGATGCAGCATGCACTGGCACTGGCCCGAACATTCAAGGCCGAGTTGTATGTGGTGCACGCGGTTGAACCGATGGGCCTGTTCGCTGAATCGGTGTTGCAGAGCTATCTTGACGAACAGGCGCTGAACGAGTTTCACAGCCAGGGCCTGAGTACGGTAATGACCAACATCGAGCATCGGGTGCTCGACAGTTTTCGCGAGGAATTGAGGGAAGGTCAGCAGGACCTGGAACTCATTCAGTCGGTTCGGGTGTTCCAGGGCGATCCGTCGCAGGTGATTCTCGAACAGGCCAAGAAACTCTCGGTGGATTTGTTGATCCTAGGGAGTCACAGCCACGGCAGCGGTGGGGAAACCCCCTTGGGGCGCACCGCCGCACGGGTGTTGCAGTTGGCGCAAGTGCCGGTTTACCTGGTGCCCGTCTCAAAGCGCCGGCGGCATGGGGATATTTGAGGCGAGAATGCTGGCCTTTTGATGAAAAAGTTCTAGATTTATTCTTCAAGCCATTAATATAGTTATATACCGTCGCTGATGCCCGTGGCGTCTATCTGCTTTGAGGGATTCATATGAAGCTTCAACAATTGCGCTACATCTGGGAAGTGGCGCACCACGACCTCAACGTTTCGGCTACGGCTCAAAGCCTGTACACCTCGCAGCCGGGCATCAGCAAGCAGATCCGCCTGCTGGAAGACGAGTTGGGCGTCGAGGTTTTTGCACGCAGCGGCAAGCACCTGACCCGCGTCACTCCAGCCGGTGAGCGCATCATCACCACCGCCGGCGAAATCCTGCGCAAGGTCGAGAGCATCAAGCAGATTGCCCAGGAGTTCTCCAACGAAAAGAAAGGCACCCTGTCGATCGCCACCACCCACACACAGGCACGTTATGCGCTGCCGCCGGTGATCAGCAATTTCATCAAGCAATACCCCGATGTTGCCCTGCACATGCACCAGGGTTCGCCGATGCAGATCGCCGAAATGGCCGCCGACGGCACCGTGGATTTCGCCATTGCCACCGAGGCCCTGGAGTTGTTCGGTGACCTGGTGATGATGCCGTGCTACCGCTGGAACCGGTGTGTGGTGGTACCCCAGGGTCACCCGCTGACCAAGCTGCCGAAGCTGACCCTCGAAGCCCTGGCCGAATACCCGATCGTGACCTACGTCTTCGGTTTCACCGGTCGTTCGAAGCTGGACGAAGCCTTCAGCCACCGAGGCTTGTCGCCTAAGGTGGTGTTCACCGCCGCTGACGCCGACGTGATCAAGACCTATGTGCGCCTTGGTCTGGGCGTCGGGATCGTGGCCAAGATGGCGGTCGATACCAAGCTGGATAACGACCTGGTGGTACTCGATGCCAGCGAGCTGTTCGAGTCCAGCGTGACCAAGATCGGTTTCCGTCGCGGTACCTTCCTGCGTGGCTTCATGTGCGACTTCATCGAGAAGTTTGCTCCGCACCTGACCCGTGAAGTCATGGCCAAGGCCATCCAGTGCCACAACAAGCAGGAACTCGAAGAACTGTTTGACGGCGTTGAACTACCGGTTCACTGAGTCCTTCAGATGACCTCGGTGACAGTGAACTGTTGCCGAGTGCCTGCCACCACGATCTCCACCTCATCGCCCTCGAACTTGCCCCGCAGGCTGCTGCCCAGTGGCGAGCGCGGGGTGATGACGGTAATCAACTGTCCCACCAGATAGACCTTCAAGCCCGCCGCATCCGGCGCCAGGAACAGCCATTGCTGGCGTCCCTGATCGTCTTCCAGGCCCAGCAGGCTGCCGATCTGGATACCCTGCTGTGCGTCATATGCACCCAGGGGCATGTTCTGGCACAGCGTCAGCGCCTGACGAATTTCCTCGACTCGCTTGGCCTGGCCCGCCGCCAGGTAGGAGGCTTCGAGCCCCAGGGTGTCGTACTTGTTCTCGGCGATGTTTTCTTCGTGGGTCGCGGTTTCGTAGGCGGTTTGCGCCGCTCGTTGGGCGACGTCGAAATCGACCGCCAGCTTCTCCAGAAGCAACTGGTGTACGTTCTGTTTATTCATGATCAGTTGCAGAACTGCAGCACGTTGCTGCGGCTTTTGTCGCTGGGAATGGTGCGGTCTTGTTGCAGCCAGAACTGGCAGGTCGGATTGCTCTGATTGCGTGGGTCGTTGCGCGCCTGCTCCAGGACTTCCTGCCGCGCCTGTTGATTGAGGATGGACTTGTACTGCTCGAACATCTGGTTATCCGCTGCCGGTTGTGCCGCCACCGGCGTGGCCGGGGGGGCCGGGCGCACCGCGTCAGCCAGCGGTGCCAACTGCGTAGCAGGCAACAGCCTGGACAGCAGCCAGGCGGTCAGGGCGATGGCGACAAACCCCAGCCACAGACCCAGCGCGATGCTGCCGATCAATTGCAGCGGGTTGAGGGTGATGGACACTGTGCGGCGAGTGGGGGGACGGTACGGCATCGTTGCCTCGTGGCGGGGGAAATGGGCAAG
Source organism: Pseudomonas kielensis (assembly GCF_014236655.1). Classification (GTDB taxonomy): domain Bacteria; phylum Pseudomonadota; class Gammaproteobacteria; order Pseudomonadales; family Pseudomonadaceae; genus Aquipseudomonas; species Aquipseudomonas kielensis. Next base: position 25,569 of record NZ_JACMYG010000029.1, on the reverse strand, counting down.
CGTGGATTGTCGCATGAAGATTAATCGCCGTCGGCCCTTCTGCGCGCACCGATTTATGCGGACAATCGAAGTCTTTGCCCCACGGAGCCCGGCATGAAAGTCGACTGGGATATTTTCTGTACGGTCGTCGACAACTACGGCGACATCGGCGTGACCTGGCGTCTGGCGCGCCAGTTGGTGGCCGAGCATCCCTGCGCGGTGCGCTTGTGGGTCGATGACCTGCGGGCATTCGAGCGCCTGTGCCCGGAACTCGATATCAGCGCGAGCCAACAATGGCAGCAGGGGGTGGACGTGCGTCACTGGCCGGCGGACTGGCAAGCGACGGACGCCGCCGATGTGGTGGTCGCCGCCTTCGCCTGTCAGTTGCCGCATGCCTACATGGAGGCGATGGCCGCACGCGAGCGGACGCCGCTGTGGCTGAACCTCGACTACTTGAGTGCCGAGGACTGGATCGTCGGCTGCCACGGCCTGCCCTCGGTGAAGTTCCAGCATGTGCAGAAGTACTTTTTTTTCCCGGGGTTCCAGCCGGGCACCGGTGGTCTGCTGCGCGAGCGCGAGTTGCTGGTACGGCGCGAGCAGTTTCAAGCCAACCCGGTTGCGCAGCGTGAGTTCCTGCAAGGCCTGGGGGTAGAGCGCGCCCCGGAGGCACGTCTGATATCCCTGTTTGCCTACGAGAATGCCGGGCTGGCCGATTGGCTGGAGGTCATGGCGAATGCCACGCAGGCCACCCATCTGTTGGTGCCGGAGGGGCGAGTCCTCGGGGATGTGGCGCGCTGGCTGGGGCAACCAGAACTGGCAGTCGGCGATGTGCAGCAACGGGGAGCCCTGACCGTGCAGGTGTTGCCGTTTGTCCGCCAGGACCAGTACGACCTGCTGCTGTGGTGCTGCGATTTCAACGCGGTGCGTGGCGAGGACTCGTTCGTCCGTGCGCAATGGGCCGCTCGTCCGATGCTGTGGCATATCTACCAGCAGGAGGAAGAGGCTCACCTGGATAAGCTCGAAGCCTTTTTGACCCTCTATACCAACGCCATGTCGCCGGCCGCACGCGCGGCGCTAGAGGGGTTGTGGCGGGCCTGGAATAGCGGCGAGGGGATGGCTGCGGCCTGGGTCGGCGCCCAGGAGCACTGGCCCGAACTGCAAAATCACGCCCGCGCCTGGTCTCTGGAACAGTCGTTGCGGGCCGATCTTGCCGCAGCGCTGGTGCAGTTTTACCTAAATTGGATATGATACGCGGCCTAGATTTTTGTAAATCCCATCCAAATTCGGATATTCGCAATGAAAACTGGTAAAGAACTGAAACCCGGTACGGTGATCCGTCTCGAAAACGACCCTTGGCTGGTTCAGAAAGCTGAATTCACCAAGTCCGGTCGTAACAGCGCGATCATGAAGACCAAGCTGAAAAACCTGCTGACCGGTTACAAGACCGAGATCGTTTACAGCGCCGACGACAAACTGGACGACGTGATCCTCGACCGCAAAGAAGCGACCCTGTCCTTCATCAGCGGCGACACCTACACGTTCATGGACACCACTGACTACACCATGTACGAGCTGAACGCCGAAGACATCGAAAGCGTTCTGCCATTCGTTGAAGAAGGCATGACCGACGTCTGCGAGGCCGTGTTCTTCGAAGACCGTCTGGTATCCGTAGAGCTGCCGACCACTATCGTGCGTCAGGTTGACTACACCGAAGGTTCCGCTCGCGGTGACACTTCCGGCAAGGTGATGAAGCCTGCCAAACTGAAGAACGGTACCGAGCTGTCGGTTGCTGACTTCATCGAAATCGGCGACATGATCGAGATCGATACCCGCGAAGGCGGTTCTTACAAAGGCCGTGCTAAATAAGCGCAGTCCTTGTAGGCAAAAAAGCCCGACCTTGTGTCGGGCTTTTTTTTGCATTGCGCCAACTGATTGTCCGCTAGAGCCGGCTGAAATCGCGCTGCAGCGCCAGGTCCCATGGCGGGATCGGGCTGAAACGGCTCTTGAGGTATTCCAGCAACAGCCGTGTGCGGGAGCTGGCCTGCTGTTCCAGGCGCAGGGCATAGATGCCGGTGTTTTCCGGCTTGGGCAAGCCGCTGTCGCAGAACAACGGCAGCAGTTCGCCGCGCAGCAGGTACTCGCTGCACAACCAGGTCGGCAGGTGCGCGATGCCCAGGCCGGCGAGGGCGCCGTAGAGCAGCGCTTCGGCATTGTTGGCGCTCAGGCGGATACGTTGCGGGCGATGCAAGTGCTGTTGGCCGTTGCGCTCGAAGCGCCAGGCGAAGGGCGGTGCCAGGCCATCCCAATCGAGGCCGTCATGGCTGCTCAATTCCTCGGGCTGCTGGGGTACGCCGCGCCGCTTGAGGTAAGCCGGGCTGGCGCAGGCAATGCGCACCATACGCGCCAAGGGGGTGGCCACCATGCGGGTGTCGGCCATTTGTCCGGCGCGCAGCACCAGGTCGACCTTGCCCAGGTTCAAGCCCTGCATGTCGACGAAGCTGTCGATCAGATGCAATTGGACGTCGAGCCCCGGGTACTCCTGCAGAAAGTCGGCAATCACCGGTGCCAGGTGACGTCGACCGAAGGCCGCGGGCGCATCGACCCGAATCAGGCCCTCCGGCGCGTTGCTCAGGGACGCCGCTTCGGCGCGGGCCAGGCGCAATTCACTGACTATCCGGCGGGCTCGTTCGGCAAACGCCAACCCTGCGGGTGTGGCGCGAACGGCATGGGTGGTGCGCACGAACAGTTGGCTGCCCAGGGCATGCTCCAGGCTGTCGATGCGCCTGGCGACAGCCGAGGGTGTCAGTGGATGGCGGCGGGCGGCCGCGGAAAAACTGCCGGTTTCCACGACGTCGAGGAAAAGCCCCAGTTGGTCGGTGAGTGCATTGGGATTCATGAAGATCAACTTATGCGGATTTGGCACAGCCATTGTGCGTTGCTGTGCGTTTCCCCGCTAGGAGCGACTGCGTAGGATGCACAGCCTGATGTGGGGAGAAATGAATTGTGATTGAGTTGGCGATGTATCTGGTACTGGGCGCTGCCCTGGGAACTGTGGGTGGACTGTTCGGGATCGGCGGCGGATTGATCGCGATTCCGGTGCTGGGCGTGCTGTTTGGCCTGGATCAGCAGATTGCCCAAGGGACGGCGCTGGTGATGGTGGTGCCCAACGTGATGCTGGCGCTGTGGCGTTATCACCAGCGCAATCGCATCGAATTGCGTCATGCCCTGCCGCTGGCGTCGATGGGGTTCTGTTTCGCCTGGCTCGGCTCGATCTGGGCGGTGGGCATTGATGCCCAGGTCATGCGTATCGGTTTTGTTGCCTTCCTGGTGGCGCTGTCGAGCTACAACCTGCTGCGCATGTTCATGGCGAGCGCCAAACCCAGCGCACAGATGCGCTACCCATGGCCCTGGCTAGGCGTCCTGGGAGCGGCCTCGGGGGCCATGGGCGGGCTGTTCGGTGTGGGTGGCGCCGTGGTGGCGACGCCAGTGCTCACCAGTCTGTTCGGCACCACTCAAGTGGTCGCCCAGGGCCTGTCGCTGGCGCTGGCCTTGCCCAGCACCGGCGTCACACTGGTCACCTACGCACTGCATCAGCAGGTGAACTGGAACATTGCGCTGCCCTTGGCTGCAGGCGGCTTGCTGAGCATCAGTTGGGGGGTGAAGATCGCACACGCCATGCCAGAGCGCCTGCTGCGCGGGCTGTTCTGCGCCTTCCTGGTGCTGTGTGCAGTGATGCTCGCGTTTAAAGTTTGAAGCCTTCGACAATGTGTTCGGCCAGGCACTCGGTGATGGGCGAGGGGGTATGCAGGTTGCGCAGCAGCATGATGCTGGCTTCGGGCAGCTGCGGCAGACCTTCCGCCTCGCCGAGAATGCGCATGTCCTGGGGGATCAGGCTTTCCAGTTGGGCCGTTACCGCCAGCCCGGCACTGACCACCGCCATGATCGCCGACAGGCTGGAGCTGTTATAGGCGATGCGGTACTCGCGCTCACTGGCGTCCAGCGCGTTACAGGCCCAGCGCCGGCAAAAACAGTCACTGTTGAACATCGCCAGCGGCAGCGGCACTTGCTCGTTGGGGTTGAAGCACTGCGCCTGGGCCCAGACAAAACGTTCCTTGCGCAGCAGTTGCCCGATCTCGCTGCCCGGTTCGCGGGTGACGATCGACAGGTCCAGGTCCTGGCGCTGCAGCAACTGCTCGGAGGAGTTGCAGTGCACTTCGATCTGGATCAGCGGATAGGCCTGGGCGAAGCGCGACAGGATGCCCGGCAGGAAGCGCATGACATAGTCGTCGGGCGTGCCGATCTTGACCATGCCGACCATGTGCGGCTCACGCAGGGTGTTGAACACTTCACTGTGCAACTTGAGGATCCGCCGGGCGTAGCCGAGCAACACCTGGCCCTCGGCGGTCAGCTTTACCTGGCGGCCGTCGCGCTGGAACAGCTGGCGTTGCAGCACGTCCTCTTCAAGACGCTTCATCTGCATGCTGACCGCCGATTGGGTGCGGTTGACCAACTCGCCAGCACGGGTGAAACCGCCCTGGTCGGCGATGGCGACGAACGTGCGCAGGACTTCGGTATCAATGCTGGGGTAGGCGCTCAACTCATCAATCTCCGAGATGTGTTGCATCAGAAACATTCGTTGGATTGATCTTAGTCCCGGCGCGAGACTTGAGCCATCCACAACGGAGGGCAAGACGATGAAAGGTCAAAAAGGTTATGTGCAGTTGAACCATTTTTCACTGCATGGCTTCACCCACCAACTGCTGGAAAGGCTCGTGCGCTGGTATCAGTTGCATCGTGAGCGGGCAGTGCTGGCCAGCCTCAGTGATGAGGCGCTGAAGGATATCGGCCTGAGTCGGGCGGACATCGAGCAGGAGGCCGAACGGCATTTCTGGGAAGACCCCATGGGCAAGGGCAAGTAGCCAGCGTTGAGCGCTCCATTGGCGTTTTGCCAGCCTGGCAGTAAGGTGGAGCAAACCCTCATCAAGGACGGTTGCATGGGCAGCTCCCTGAGTTTTTCCCTCAAGCAGGCCAGACGCCTGGCACTGGCGGCCCAAGGTTTCTCTGGGCGTCAGTCGCCGGCGCCGGTCAAGTCTGGCCAACTCAATCGGTTGATCGAGCGCCTGGGCGTGCTGCAGATCGATTCGGTCAACGCGCTGGTGCGCTCGCACTACCTGCCCCTGTTCTCACGCCTGGGGGCTTACTCATCCGAACTGCTGGACCAGGCCGCCTGGAGCCAGGGGCGGCGCCGCAGCTTGTTCGAGTACTGGGGGCATGAAGCGTCATTGCTGCCGTTGTCGATGTACCCACTGCTGCGCTGGCGGATGCAACGGGCCGCGCAAGGCGAGGGGATCTACCAGCAATTGGCGCGTTTCGGGCGGGAGCAGCAGGACACCATTCGCCGGGTCCTCGCCTCTGTGGAGGAGCGGGGTGCGCTGGGTGCTGGCAGTTTGTCGACACGCCAGGAGCGCGCGGGGCCCTGGTGGGATTGGAGTGTGGAGAAACATGCGTTGGAATGGTTGTTCGCGGCCGGGGAAGTCACGGTGGCGGGGCGGCGCGGTTTTGAACGGCTCTACGATCTGCCTGAGCGGGTGATTCCTGCGTCCGTGCGCAACGTTGCTCTGCAAAGCGAGGCCGATGCGCAACGGGGGCTGCTCCTGCATGCCGCTGCTGCACTGGGCGTGGCCACTGAGAAGGACCTGCGCGACTATTTTCGCCTGGATCTGGCGCAGAGTCGCGGCGCGTTGGCGGAGTTGGTGGAGGATGGTGCGTTGCAGGTATGTGAAGTGCAGGGTTGGAAGCCGCTGGCCTACTGTTTGCCCGTGCCGAAAATGCCACGCCGGGTCAGCGCCAGTGCCTTGCTCTCACCCTTTGATTCGTTGGTCTGGGAGCGCAGCCGGACCGAGCGTCTGTTCGACTTCCGATACCGCCTGGAAATCTATACCCCGCCCGCCAAACGGGTGTTTGGCTACTACGTGTTGCCGTTTCTGCACCATGAGCGGATCGCTGCGCGGGTCGATCTGCGGGCAGAGCGGGCGCTAGGTCGATTGGCCGTGCACGCGGTTCACGAGGAGCAACCGGGCCTTGATGAGGCGGGCATGCAGGCATTGGCGGACAATTTGCGCCAGATGGCCGACTGGTTGGGCCTGGCGCAGATTCAACTCAATTGCCCCCGCGCCAGTGCGGCGCGGTTGCGGGTGGCGTTGGCGGGGGGATAACCCGCCTTAGCGGCGAACCTGCTTCAGGGTTTCAGCGATCAGGAACGCCAGCTCCAGCGACTGATCGGCATTCATCCGTGGATCACAGTGGGTATGGTAGCGGTCCGACAGGCCGTCCTCGGTAATCGGGCGTGCGCCGCCGATGCACTCGGTGACGTTCTGACCGGTCATCTCGATGTGAATGCCACCAGCGTAAGTGCCTTCGGCCTGGTGAACCTGGAAGAACTGTTTCACCTCGCCGAGTATCTGCGCGAAGTCGCGGGTCTTGTAGCCGCTGCTGGCCTTGATGGTATTGCCGTGCATCGGGTCGCAGCTCCAGAGCACTTTCTTGCCTTCACGCTCCACGGCACGAATCAGTTGCGGCAGGTGATCGCCGACCTTGTTTGCGCCCATGCGGGCGATCAGGTTCAGGCGGCCCGGGTCGTTGTCGGGGTTGAGCACGTCGATCAGACGAATCAGTTCATCGGTGTTCATGCTTGGGCCGACCTTGACCCCGATCGGGTTGTTGACCCCGCGCAGGAACTCGACGTGAGCACCGTCGAGCTGGCGAGTGCGGTCGCCGATCCACAGCATGTGGGCGGAGCAGTCGTAATAGTCGTTGGTCAGGCTGTCGCGCCGCACGAAGGCTTCTTCGTAGTTGAGCAGCAGGGCTTCGTGGGCGGTGAAGAAACTGGTCTCGCGCAATTGCGGCGAGGAGTCCATGCCGCAGGCGCGCATGAAGGCCAGGGTTTCATCGATACGGTTGGCCAGGTGGCTGTACTTTTCCGCCAGCGCCGAGTTGGCGATGAAGTCCAGGTTCCACTTGTGCACTTGGTGCAGGTCGGCAAAACCACCCTGGGCAAAGGCGCGCAACAGGTTCAGGGTGGCAGTGGACTGATGGTAGGACTGCAGCAGGCGGTCCGGGTCCGGTACCCGGCTTTTTTCGTCGAAGCCGATGCCGTTGACGATGTCCCCCCGATAGGCCGGCAGGGTCACGCCATCGATGGTTTCGTCGTTGGCCGAGCGCGGCTTGGCGAACTGCCCCGCCATCCGCCCGACCTTGACCACCGGACAGCCGGCGGCAAAGGTCATGACGATGGCCATCTGCAGCAGCACCTTGAACGTGTCGCGAATCTTGGCCGCCGAAAACTCGGCAAAGCTCTCCGCGCAATCACCGCCTTGCAGCAGAAATGCACGACCTTCGGTCACCTCGGCAAACTGACGACGCAACTCCCGGGCCTCGCCGGCAAACACCAGTGGCGGATAACTGGCCAGGCTTTGCTCGACGGCATGCAGGTGCGCCGCGTCCGGGTAGTGGGGTTGTTGCTGGATCGGCAGGGCGCGCCAGCTGTCAGGGCTCCAGGGTTGGCTCATCACGGTCTCTAGTGTTTACGCACGGGACCTCATGTTATCAGCAATTAGTACGTGACCTGCTGGCGATGCTTGGCCGACAATCGCGCCTTTGCCGCCTAACGCGGAACGAATGATTACGTTGTCTCGGGACTGGCCGGGCAACGACCAGGAGACGAAATGACTGAGGAGCGCGTCGAGCATCTGCTCGCCGAAGTGCACGATGAGTTCGGCATGATCCGGGTGCTGGAAGTGGCGGATTACCGCTTCCTCGAATTTGGCGACGCCATCGAGCAGAGCTGCGTGTTCACCGCCGACCCCAGCTGGCTGGAGTATGACTACACCCGCGCCATGCTGATTGGCGCGCTGTGCCACGAACAGCCGGACAGCGCGTTGTTCCTCGGGCTGGGCGCCGGCACCCTGACCCAGGCCTGTCTGAAGTTCCTGCCGCTGGAAGACGTGGAGGCCATCGAACTGCGCCCGGATGTACCGCGCCTGGCCATCGAATACCTGGGCCTGGACGATGACCCGCGGCTGTACATCCGCATTGGCGATGCGCTCGATCTGCTGGAAACCGCCGAGCCGGCGGATCTGATCTTCGTTGACCTGTACACCGATGTCGGGCCGGGTGTCGGGCATCTGGCGTGGAACTTCCTGGAAAACTGCCAGAAACGCCTGAATCCGGGCGGTTGGCTGGTGATCAACCAATGGGCTACCGATGATGGCAAGCCATTGGGGGCGGCGCTGCTGCGCGGGTTGTATCACCGCCACTATTGGGAGCTGCCGGTGAAGGAGGGCAATGTGATCCTGATCGTGCCGGCAGAGCTTGACCAGGAGCTGGACATGCACGGGCTTACCGCCCGCGCCGAAGCCCTGGCCCCGCGCCTGGGTTACTCGTTGCAGAACCTGATCAAGGCCATTCGCCCCGCCACCTGAAGGCGCGCCAAGGGGGGTGGTTTAGCAGCCTTTGAACACCCCCGCTCGTTTTTCGATCAGCGACCGCACGCCTTCCCTGGCATCCTCGCTGTTCAACAGTTCCTTGGCCAACGCTGGCAAACTCGCCGCCGCCGCGGCTTCACCTTCAAGGTGGGCCTGGCGTGCCGACTGCAATGTGGCTTGCACGCCCAGCGGCGCCTGGCGGGCGATGCGTTCAGCCAGTTCAATGGCGCGCGGCAGCAGGTCCTCGCTGGCCATGACTTCCTGCACCAGCCCCAGGCGCAACGCTTCGTGAGCGTCGAATTCGTCTCCGGTCAACAACCAGCGCATGGCATTGCCCCAGCCCGACAGTCGAGGCAGGCGCAAGGTGGCGCCGCCGAAGGGAAAGATCCCGCGCTGGACTTCCATCTGCGCAAAGCGGGTGTTGCTGGCGCACAGGTTGATGTCCGCCGCCAGCATCAGTTCGATGCCGATGGTCAGGCAATACCCGTGGGCGGCCACGATCACCGGTTTGCTGACCCTGGGGCCGACGAATACGCCCCACGGATCGCAGCCGCCGCTCGGAACCTGCCAGCCCTGGGTCAGTGCGCCGCTGGCACTCACCAGGTCGAGGCCGGCAGTGAAGTGCTCGCCATGGGCAAACACCACGGCAACCCGGGCCTGCGAGTCGGCCTCGAACTCGCCATAGGCCAGGCTCAAGGCGTTCAGCAGGTCCAGGTCGAATGCGTTACGCTTGGCGACCCGATCCAGCCCGATCAACAGGACGTGACCCCGTCGTTCCAGGCTGACACGACTCTTATCCGGTTGATTCATGGGGTAAATCCTCGGAGGGAAAGGAGGCATCGGACCAAAGGTTGCGGCCTGCAAGATGAACCGATTAAGCGCGATGACCAGCAGGGCCGGGCCTTTGAAAAATAGACCGTCGCGCGAATATCCGCAAAAGCTGTGACAGTCCTGCGTTCACAGGCTTTTTCCGATAAAAAAAGCTCCCTTTTTCAGCTAATTCCGGTATAGTGCGCGCCGGCCTTTAGCCGGGCCGCGTTTAGGTAGAGCAATTCCCCGAAGTCAGCTTCGGCTGCACGTCCGCACTGCGGACTCTTCCTTGACGATTCTTTTCATTCATTCGTTTTCGCAAATCCCCGCCGACAAAGCTGCCAGGGCGACTCTTGAGTCTCAACACGGCACGCGCAGCTTTGGAGCATGGGTCTTTGCGGATGCACTTAGAGGCAGACCCATGACCCAGGAAACCGGCGGCTTCGCCGCTTTTAATCTTAATCCGAATATTCTGGCAGCCGTCATTGCGACCGGCTACGAAGAGCCTTCGGCTATTCAGCAGCAATCGATCCCGATCATCATGGCCGGCCAAGACATGATTGGCCAGGCGCAAACCGGTACCGGTAAAACCGCCGCGTTCGCCCTGCCTATCCTGCACTGCATCGATCCTGCCAAGCGCGAGCCGCAAGCCCTGATCCTGGCGCCAACCCGAGAGTTGGCGCTGCAAGTTGCAACCGCTTTTGAAACCTACGCCAAGCAAATGCCAGGCGTAACTGTTGTGGCTGTCTACGGCGGCGCGCCGATGGGCCCACAATTGAAAGCAATCCGTAATGGCGCACAGATTGTTGTCGCCACGCCGGGCCGTCTGTGCGACCACCTGCGTCGCGACGAGAAAGTCCTGTCGACCGTGAACCACCTGGTTCTCGACGAAGCCGACGAAATGCTCAAGCTGGGCTTCATGGACGACCTGGAAGTCATCTTCAAGGCACTGCCAGCTACCCGTCAGACCGTATTGTTCTCGGCCACCTTGCCGCAGTCGATCCGTGCCATTGCTGAACGCCACCTGCGCGATCCGCAACACGTGAAGATCCAGACCAAGACTCAGACCGTTACCGCGATCGAACAGGCTCACCTGTTGGTTCACGCTGACCAGAAGACCTCGGCTGTATTGAGCCTGCTGGAAGTGGAAGATTTCGACGCACTGATCATGTTCGTGCGGACCAAGCAAGCGACCCTGGACCTGGCCAGCGCCCTGGAAGCCAAAGGCTACAAAGCTGCTGCGCTGAACGGTGACATTGCCCAGAACCAGCGTGAGCGCGTGATCGACTCCCTCAAGGATGGCCGTCTGGACATCGTTGTGGCGACCGACGTTGCTGCTCGTGGCCTGGACGTTCCGCGCATCACTCACGTGTTCAACGTTGACATGCCGTACGATCCGGAATCCTACGTTCACCGTATCGGCCGTACCGGCCGTGCCGGTCGCGAAGGTCGTGCGCTGCTGCTGGTGACTCCTCGTGAGCGCCGCATGCTGCAAGTAATCGAGCGTGTAACCGGGCAGAAAGTTGCTGAAGTTCGCCTGCCGGACGCCCAGGCAGTTCTCGATGCGCGCATCAAGAAACTGACCAACAGCCTGGCGCCGCTGGTTGCTGATGCCGAGTCGACCCACGGTGATCTGCTTGATCGCCTGACCGCCGACATCGGTTGCAGCCCGCGTGCCCTGGCCGCAGCCCTGCTGCGCAAGGCTACCAACGGTCAAGCGCTGACCCTGGCTGCGATCGAGAAGGAGCGTCCACTGGTGCCGAACAATGCACCGCGTGGCGACCGTCCAGAGCGTACCGGTGATCGTCCGGACCGTGGTGATCGTGAGCGTCGTGCACCGATCCCGCTGGCCGAAGGTCGTGCTCGTTGCCGTACCGCGCTGGGTGCGCGTGACGGTATCGCTGCCAAGAACCTGTTGGGCGCCATCCTTAACGAGGGTGGTCTGGCTCGCGAAGCAATCGGTCGCATCCAGGTGCGTGACAGCTTCTCGCTGGTAGAGCTGCCGGAAGATGGTCTGGAGAAACTGCTGACCAAGCTGAAGGACACTCGTGTTGCCGGTAAGCAGCTGAAACTGCGTCGCTACCGCGAAGATTGATCCGCCCCTGGGCTGATTGATCTGCGATAAAAAATCCCCGACTGGTTCGGGGATTTTTTTTGCCTGCTGTTTGCTGCCCAGGGGCAGGGGTCAGCCAAAACGATAGATGTCCATGCCCAGCGCGCCCAGGGTGAAGCCTGTGTGCGCCACGCTGAATGTGCCGCCGGCACCGCGGGCAAAATACAGCGGCAACAGGTGCTCGTCACTCGGGTGACTGCGCACCGCGTTGGGTGCCTGCTGGCGGTAGTCATGCAGCGCCGCTTCATCGTTGGCCGCCAGCTTGTCGATCATCCAGTCACGGAACTCACGGGCCCATGGCTCGACGCTCTCGGGGCCGGCGTGCCAGTCCAGCTCTCGCAGGTTGTGGGTGATGCTGCCGGAGCCGATCAACAGCACGTCTTGTTTGCGCAGGCTGGCCAGTGCATGACCAATCCGGGTCTGCAGCGCCGGACCGGCATGGCTTGGCAGTGACACCTGCACCACGGGGATGTCGGCGCGCGGATACATCAGCGACAACGGCACCCAGACCCCATGATCGAACGGACGCTGCCCGTCCAGTTGCGCCACCAGGCCATCAGCCTTGAGCAGTTCGGCCACTTGTGCCGCCAGCTCCGGCTGACCGGGTGCGGGGTATTGCACGGCGAACAGGGCGGCCGGAAAGCCACCAAAGTCGTGCCAGGTTTCTGGTTGTGCGCCGCTGCTGACCCGCAGGTCCTGACTTTCCCAGTGCGCTGAGACAATCACGATGGCCTTGGGGGTTGGCAGCTCGCGGGCCAGGCGCGCCAGTGCCGGCCCGCTGGCGCCGGGTTCCAGCGCCAGCATCGGTGAGCCGTGGGAGATAAACAGGCAGGGGAGCATGAAGGCGGTCCTGAGCGGTAAGATAGCTGCATCTTCAGTCAGATCATTGATCTAAATCTAATATAAGTTTTAGTGCCTATTGATCGAATTTTCAGGGTGATTTATGCAGCCGGAGTTTTGGCACAAGAAGTGGGCTTCGAACCAGATCGGTTTTCACCAGCCGCAAGTCAATCCATATTTGCAGCAACACTGGCCGGACCTGGCGGTCCCTGCGCGGGCGCGTGTGCTGGTCCCGCTGTGTGGTAAGAGTCTGGACCTGCTGTGGCTGGCAGGGCAGGGGCACCCGGTGCTTGGAATTGAAATTTCACAAACGGCTGTCGAAGACTTCTTCAGCGAGCAGCAGTTAACGCCAGAAGTGAGCGATGTGGGCGCGTTCAGGGTCTATCGTGCCGGGGCCATCGAGCTGTGGTGTGGCGATTTTTTTGCGCTGGCAGCACGGGATGTGGCTGATTGTGCTGCGCTGTACGATCGCGCAGCGCTGATCGCCTTGCCGCCGTCGATGCGCGAGCGTTATGCCGCGCATCTGCAGCAGATCTTGCCGGCCGAGTTGCGCGGGTTGCTAATTACTCTGGATTACGATCAGGCGCAGTTGCCAGGACCACCGTTTGCCGTGGCGGATGACGAGGTGCAGCGCTTGTTGGGGCGTGCCTGGCGGACGCAAGAGCTGCAGGAGCAGGATGTACTGGGTGAGGGCGGGAAGTTCCTGCAGGCCGGGGTGACGCGGCTTGTGGAGCGGGTGTACCGGATTTCCCCTCGTTAGCTTTGCGTTGACTGTGCCGACCACATCGCGAGCAAGGCGCCCGCTCAGGACAAACAAAAAAGGCCCGCATCGCTGCGGGCCTTTTTGTTATTGCGCCGGGCGGATCAACCGCGACGACGCAGCGCGTCGATACGCTCTTCCAGCGGCGGGTGGCTCATGAACATGCGAGCGAACCCTTGCTTGAGGCCACCGTTGATGCCGAAGGCATTCAGGGTGTCCGGCATGTGCACCGGCAGGCCTTGCTCCGAGCGCAGGCGCTGCAGGGCGCCGATCATGGCGCTGGTACCCGCCAGGCGAGCACCGGCTTCGTCGGCACGGAACTCGCGTTTGCGCGAGAACCACATGACGATCGAGCTGGCCAGGAAGCCCAGGACCAATTCAGCGAAGATGGTCGCGATGTAGTAGGCGATGCCCTGGCCTTCTTCGTTCTTGAAGATCACCTTGTCGACAAAGTTGCCGATGATCCGCGCAAAGAACATCACGAAGGTGTTCACCACGCCCTGGACCAGCGCCAGGGTGACCATGTCACCGTTGGCTACGTGGCCGATCTCGTGGGCCAGGACCGCTTTCACTTCGTCCGGCGAGAAACGTTCGAGCAAGCCCTGGCTGACCGCAACCAGTGCATCGTTCTTGTTCCAGCCGGTGGCAAATGCGTTGGCCTCGTAAGCCGGGAAAATACCGACTTCCGGCATCTTGATCCCGGCTTCGCGGGACAGTTGCTCAACGGTTTGCAGCAACCATTGTTCATGGCGAGTGCGCGGCTGGCTGATGATTTGGGTGCTGGTGCTCATCTTCGCCATCCACTTGGAGATGAACAGCGAGAACAGGGAACCGGCGAAACCAAAGACCGCACAGAAAATCAGCAGCTGATTGAGGTTGAGATCAACCCCGTTGGCCGCCATGAACCCGTTGAAGCCGAAAAGGCTCAGGGTGATGCTGGCAATCAGCACGACCGCCAGGTTAGTGGCCAAAAACAGCAGGATGCGCATCATGGTTGTAGAAATCTCCTCATGCTAAAGATGTAGCTTACTGCGGGGTATATAAGGTGCTGCACCGGGCTATTCAACCGGGTGACTATTTCAAACTGTGTCCTACAGCCAGATTCTAGTGGGTTGCAGGACATTTTTCGTATCGTCTAAAGCCATATTGGGTCGGTTTTTTCCTACGCAATGCCCGGTGCTATTGGGTTGCAGCCACAGATGAGGCGGCGCCCGTACACAAGGCGCAGAGAGTAGTCGAAAGGCGGGGGATATGTTGCTGAATCAATCACCGAGGACGAGTCGATACTCGCCTCGGCAACAAGTCGATTACTGGCGATAGGATTTCAGGAAGTTGCCAATCCGGCCGATGGCCATGTCCAGGTCATCCAGGCGGGGCAGGGTGACGACACGGAAATGGTCAGGCCACGGCCAGTTGAACGCGGTGCCCTGCACCACCAGCAGTTTTTCCGAGAGCAGCAGGTCGAGCACGAATTTTTCATCATTGTGGATCGGGCAGACTTTCGGATCGATCCGCGGGAACGCGTACAGCGCCCCCATCGGCTTCACGCAACTGACGCCAGGAATGTCATTGAGCAGCTCCCAGGTACGGTTGCGTTGCTCCAACAGCCGCCCCTGGGGCAGCACCAGGTCGTTGATGCTCTGGTAGCCACCCAGCGCCGTCTGGATCGCGTGCTGGCTCGGCACGTTGGCGCACAGGCGCATGTTGGCCAGCATGTCGATGCCTTCGATGTAGCTCTGGGCGTGTTGCTTGGGCCCGGAGATGGCGATCCAGCCGGAACGGAAACCCGCCACCCGGTAGGACTTGGACAGGCCGTTGAAGGTCAGGCACAGCAGGTCCGGTGCCAGCGAAGCGGTGCAGATGTGCACAGCATCGTCGTAGAGGATCTTGTCGTAGATCTCGTCGGAGAACACCACCAGGTTGTGTTGGCGCGCCAGTTCGAGCATGCCCAGCAGGACTTCGCGCGAGTACACCGCGCCGGTCGGGTTGTTCGGGTTGATGATCACCAGGGCTTTGGTGTTGGGGGTGATCTTGGCCTTGATGTCAGCCAGGTCAGGGAACCAGTCGGCCTGTTCGTCGCACAGGTAATGCACCGGGTTGCCACCGGCCAGGCTCACCGCAGCGGTCCACAGCGGGTAATCGGGCGCCGGCACCAGCACTTCGTCGCCGTTGTTGAGCAAGGCCTGCATCGACATCACGATCAGCTCGGAAACGCCATTGCCCAGGTAGATGTCCTCGATACCGACACCTTCGACCTGCTTCTGCTGGTAGTACTGCATCACCGCCTTGCGCGCGCTGAACAGGCCTTTGGAGTCGCTGTAGCCCTGGGCAGTCGGCAGGTTGCGGATGACGTCCTGGAGGATTTCATCAGGTGCTTCGAAACCAAAGGGTGCCGGGTTGCCGATGTTCAGCTTGAGGATGCGATGGCCTTCCTCTTCCAGGCGTTTGGCGTGCTTGAGCACCGGGCCGCGAATGTCATAACAGACGTTGGCGAGCTTGTTCGATTTGCTGACCTGCATGGCGATGTGTTCCCGAAAATGAACGATCCAGACGTTGTATGAACTACCGTACTGGGAATCCTGCGTTCTCACACGAGCCCGGCGCCTCGGAGCGGTGCACCAAAATCCGTTTGAATGCGTGTAACGCGGCTGCCAGACTGGTGTTTGACGAGGCGCAATCATACGTGCCGCCCGATCCGTGGAAAAGGTACAGATCGGGCTTTTTCAGTTGCTGAGGTAGGACAATGGAAAAGATCCAGAAAACCCTGGAAGAATGGCGGGCCATGCTCGATCCGGAGCAGTACAACGTGTGCCGTCTCAAGGGCACCGAGCGACCGTTCTCGGGCAAGTACAACGCGACCAAAACCGCGGGTGTCTATCATTGCATCTGCTGCAACGAGCCGCTGTTCGACTCCCGGGCAAAGTTCGATTCCGGCTGCGGCTGGCCAAGTTTCTACGAGCCGATCGGCGCCAGTGCCATGGTCGAGATCCGCGATGTCAGCCACGGCATGATCCGCACGGAAGTGGTTTGCGCCAAGTGTGAGGCGCACCTGGGTCATGTGTTCCCGGACGGCCCGCCGCCCACTGGCCTGCGCTATTGCATCAACTCCGTGTGCCTGGATCTGGTGCCGCGCGACTGAGGCAGGTGCTGGCCGGCCGGCGAAGGTGTGCTCCCGGCAGCCGGCGCTCGTTAGCCGGCCGGTACTCCCGGTCGGTTTTTGGTTAATTAAATTGCGTACAATCCAATTGCTCGCTATGTTTGTCGCCACTGCCTATTAATCGGAGCTGTGCCATGACCGACAACCTGCTCAACATCCCGTGCACCACGATCAAGGGGGAGCAAAAGACCCTCGCCGATTACGCCGGCAAGGCGGTGTTGGTGGTCAACACTGCCAGCAAATGTGGCTTCACCCCGCAGTACAAGGGACTGGAGGCATTGTGGCAGGCCTACAAGGATCAGGGCCTGGTGGTGCTTGGTTTTCCCTGCAATCAGTTCGGCAAGCAGGAACCGGGTAACGAGGGGGCGATCTCCGAGTTCTGCGAATTGAACTTCGGTGTCAGTTTTCCGCTGTTCAAAAAGATCGACGTCAATGGCAGCGACGCCCATCCGCTGTTTGTTCAGTTGAAGAAGCGCGCCCCCGGCGTGTTGGGGTCCCAAGGCATCAAATGGAACTTCACCAAATTCCTGATCGGCAAGGACGGCAACCTGGTCAAGCGTTTTGCCCCCGCGACCAAGCCGCAGGACCTGACACGCGAGATTGAAGCCCTGCTCAAATGAATGACCTGTCCGTTGATTCGCTGGCGCTGGATGACCAGCTCTGCTTCAAGCTGTACGCGGCCTCCAGAGCGGTGATCCGGAGCTACAAGCCCTTGCTCGAGCCCTTGGGCCTGACCTATCCGCAGTACCTGGTGATGCTGGTGTTGTGGGAGTGGCAGCAACAGCCGCCTGAGCAACCCACGGTCAAGGCGTTGGGCGAACGCCTGGCGCTGGATTCCGGAACGCTGACCCCCTTGCTCAAGCGCCTGGAGCAGATGCAGTTCGTCCAGCGCCAACGTTCGGCGCGTGACGAACGGGAAGTGCACCTGAGCCTGTCGCCGGCCGGTAGTGCATTGCGTGAGCAGGTCGGCCCCCTCAAGACCAGGTTGTTGTGCGACAGCGGCATCGATCTTCAGCAACTGACGCAATTGCGTGCGGGGCTCGATCAGTTGCTGGAGCAGATCAAGGGGCTTTCCTGAGCGGTATCCACAGGTCCAGCAGCGCGGCGAGTTCCTCGCGGCGAAAGGGTTTGGCCAAGTAGTCGTTCATCCCGGCCGCGCGACAGCGCTCCCGTTCCTCGGGCATGGCATTGGCGGTCAAGGCGACAATCGGCAGGTCCGGCCAGCGACCGCTGCGCCGGATATGCCGACTGGCTTCATAGCCGTCCATGACCGGCATGTTGCAGTCCATCAGCACCAGGTCAAAGTGGCTGAGTTCCAGTTGGTCGAGTGCCTCGGCGCCGTGGGACACCACAATCACGTCACTGCCCAGTTTGCTTAGCATGCCTTTGGCCACCAGTTGATTGACCGGGTTGTCCTCCACCAACAGGATTCGCCCGCGGCGTGGAGGCGACGGCGTTTGTTCGGGCGCCCGGTTATCCCCAGCGCTTTCCACGTTCAAGGCCCGGCGCAAGGTCTGGTACAGCGCATTGCGCGCCAGCGGGCGGGCTTGTTGTTGCAGAGGAGCAAGGGCGGCGCTTTCTTCGCTGGGCATGAAGTTGCCGTAGGCTGTCACCAGCAAGATCGGTGCGGAGAACGTCGAGCGCAATTCGAACAGGCAGGGTGGGCAGTCGGTAATCAGTACATCGGGGTCCAGACCGTGCAAAGAGTCATCGAGGCTGCGCTGCTGGTAGTCCAGGCCCCATCCGGGCAGCAGACTGCGCAACAACTCGGCCAGGCCACTGCTGGCCGCCGTGATGGCCACGACCTTGCCCTGCAGGCGGGCCGGCGGTGTGGCGCGAGTGTGCGCGGGCAGTGGCAGGTCGGCACAGAACTGGCTGCCAAAACCCGACTCCGAACTGATGCTCAGGCGGCCTTGCATGACGTTGCACAGGTTGAAGGTCAGGGCCAGCCCCAGCCCGGTGCCGCCGAACTGGCGCGTAATGCCGGCGCCGGCCTGGGTAAAGGGTTGGAAGATCTTGACCTGGGCATCCTGGGCAATGCCGATACCGGTGTCGCAGACTTCGATCCGAACGCCATCCTCCCAGGAACTGAGGCGCACATCGACGCGGCCGAAGCGGGTGAATTTGAGGGCATTGGACAGCAGGTTACTGACGATTTGCCGAACCCGTGTCGGGTCGCCAATCACCTGGGCGGGAAAGTGCGGGTCGATCAGGCAGGTCAGCTCGACACTGGGTGCCGCGTTCTGCGAGAGCAGGTTGGCGGTGTCCTCGATCAATGAGCCGAGGTCGAAGGGAATGTGTTCGAGTTCCAGTTGGCCCGCATCGAACTTCGACAGGTCGAGAATATCGTTGAGCAATTCCACCAGTACTTTGCCGGAGTCGTGGGCAATCGCCAGTTGCTGGCGCTGCTCGGCATTCAAGGGGCTGTCGAGGGACAAGGCGATCATGCCCAGCAGGCCGTTGAGGGGCGTGCGGATTTCATGGCTCATGTTGGCCAGGAACACCGAGCGAGCCTGCGCCATGTCCAGGGCTGTCTGGCGCGCGATCTGCAGTTCCTCGTTGGAGGTTGTCAGGCGCCGATTGATCGCTTTCAACTCGGTGGTTCGCGAGGAAACGATGGTCTCCAGTTGACCCAGGTAGTCGGTCAGGCGATTTTCGGCGGCGCGTCGCTGCTGGATTTCCGTGGTCATGCTTTCGAACTGCTGGTTGGCCACCCTGACCAGCACTCCGATTTCATCGTTCTGATGGTGCAGCGGGCATTCCAGCGGCGGTTGCTCGGCAATGCGCGGGTCTCGCTCGCTCAGCTCACGAATGACCCGTACCAGCGGCTTGGTCAGCATCACATAGAACAACGCCAGGAGAATGCCACTGAGGATCAGGCTGCGGGCGAAACCGTTGAGCAGGGTGACTTCGGCCCGGCGCAAGAAGCGGCTGCCGAAGGCGTAGGTATCGACTTCCAGTTGCAGTGTGCCGAGGGACTCATCGGGCAGATGCTCGAGGAACAGCCGCTCCTTGAATTGACGATTGGCGCCAAACAGGAAGTCGCTGATCACGCGGTAAGAACTGGCTGAGGGGGCACGCTTGACGTTGGCCAGCACGGTGTTGTTATTGTCGGTCAGTTGCGCACCAATCACCGCGGGTGAGCGCAATAGGCCAAGCGTCAACTCCTGGGCCAGTTCCGCGTCGATGTTGTAGGCGATCCGGGAGGCGGGACTGTGGCTGATTTCCAGCAACGACAATATTTCCCGGTTGATGGAAGCATCTTCGCTGGCATAATCGATCCCTATCTGCAGCAGACTCAGCAGCATACCCAGGACAAAACCGACCAGCACGGTGAGCTTGGCTTGCTTATAGGACAGGCGGTTGGTGAACTTGATATCCATCGGGTGCGCAGCCACTTTCGTTTCCCTTCTGGGCCAAGCATAGCTGATCGCTACCGAGTTTTGCCGTGCGCGCAGCGCTCTGGCTCGCGACTCGGATGGTGTCTGGCGTCAGGAGCGGCTTGGTCTGCCCATCATTACTGTGAACTGCCTTGAGGAGAAGACGTGGATTCTCGACTGAATGCCTTTCTTGAACGCGCTGATGCGGTTCTGGCTCGTATCGAGCCGCTGCTGCCTGCGCCACGCAGTGCCATCGACTGGACACAATGCCTGGCTGCCCGCTGGCAGCGTGAGGGGCGCAGTGGTTTTCTGCTGCCACTTGAGGTCAGCCTGGACATGCGCCTGACCGACCTGATCGGGGTCGACAAGCAACTGGAACAGCTGGGCCGCAATACGCGCCAGTTCCTCGATGGCCTGCCTGCCAACCATGCTCTGCTCTGGGGCTCGCGAGGAACGGGCAAGTCTTCACTGGTGCGCGCGTTGTTGGCCGAGCATGCCAAGGGCGGGCTGCGCTTGATCGAGATCGAGCGTGATCACCTGGCGGACCTGCCACGGGTGGTGGAGCAGGTCGCCAAGTTGCCGCAACGCTTTGTGCTGTTTTGTGACGATCTGTCTTTCGAGGCGGGCGAGGGCGATTACCGGGTACTCAAGAGTGTGCTCGACGGCTCGCTGGAGCAGGCCCCGGACAACGTTCTGCTGTATGCCACCTCCAACCGGCGCCACCTGGTGCCGGAAAAAGAGAGCGATAACGAAAACTGGAAAAGGGTCGACGGCGAACTGCACCCCAGTGAGGCGGTGGAGGACAAGATCGCGCTGTCGGATCGTTTTGGCCTGTGGCTGTCGTTCTACCCCTTTACCCAGGAGCACTTTCTCAACGTGGTCGAACACTGGGTCGGCGAGTTGGCCACCAAGGCCGGCCTGGCCTGGCAACGGGATGAAGAGCTGGAAATCCTCGCGGTGCGCTGGGCGACTGGCCGTGGTAACCGCAACGGGCGTTGCGCCTATCAGTTCGCCCGCTATTGGGTCGGGCTCAAATTGTTGGAGCAACAGGCATGATCGATTTGCAAAACAGCGGCGCAGGCCTGGACGGTTATGGCCTGCTCTGCGCACAGCTGGAGTCGTTGCTGGCCGATGAGCGAGATTTTATCGCCAACGCCGCGCAGTTCTCGGCGTTCCTGTTCCATCAGCTCGATGACCTGAACTGGGCCGGGTTCTACCTGAACCGCGATGAAGAGCTGGTGCTCGGGCCATTCCAGGGCCAGATTGCCTGTGTGCGGATCCCCTTCGGGCGGGGTGTTTGTGGCGCTGCGGCGGCCACGCTCACGACTCAGCGGGTGGAGGATGTGCATGCGTTCGCCGGGCACATTGCCTGTGACAGCGCGTCGAACAGTGAGTTGGTGGTGCCACTGGTCAAGGACGGTCGGCTGATCGGCGTGCTGGACCTGGATAGCCCATCACTGGCGCGCTTCAGCGTCGCCGACCAGGCCGGTATCGAGCAACTGGCCGCAATCTTCCTGCGCCTTACCGACTGCTGATCAACTGACCAGGCCTGCTTTGGCCAGCAGGCCTTGCCGGTCCACGGCATCGATCTGCCCTGGCTCCAGGTATCTGTCGGCGTACTGCTGATAGATCTGTTCCTCGATAAACAGCGCAAAAAGCTGCGGGTCGATGTGGGCATCACGGCACATGAACGCCATGATGCCCAGGGCCTCACTGAGCGTCTTGGCTTTCTTGTAGGGTCGGTCTGCGGCAGTCAGCGCTTCGAAAATATCGGCGATCGCCATCATCCGCGCCGGCAGGCTCATCTGTTCCCGCGTGAGTTGTCTGGGATAGCCGGTGCCGTCCATTTTTTCGTGGTGCCCGGCGGCAATCTCCATGACGTTGCTCAGGTGCCCGGGGAAGGGCAGGTGGCTGAGCATCAGGATTGTTTGCACCATGTGATGGTTGATGATGTAGCGCTCCTCGCGGGTCAGCGTGCCGCGGGTGATGCTCAAGTTGTACAGCTCGCCACGGTTGTATTTGTGCGGCGGTACGTCGAGTTTGAAGCCCCAGGGGTTGTCCGTTGGAATCAGCTCGGCACTGTTGCGCTCGAACAGGTGTTCGGGTTTATCCGCCAGCAGCGGCTCGCTGACCGGCAGCACGGGAGCTGGGCTACGTGCCTGACGGCGGTTTTCCTCCCAGGACAGTCCCAGCCGGTCATCCAGGGTGCGGGTCCAGGTGCGCTGGGCTATGGCGTGCAAGCGTTGCAGGTCGGCCTCGGCCATGGTCTCGCCCCCCAGGTTACTGCGGGCGACAAAGGCAAAGTCGTCGTCGAGCTCGGCCAGGCGGGTGTCGCGCGTCGCAGCCAGTATCTGTTCATCGCCCCCCTGGGCGAGCCCCTGCCAGTAGTCGATCCAGGCATCGCGCTTGAGCACCTCGAAACGGGTGCGGATCTCGTGCAGGCGGTCGGTGAGGGTCTCAAGCTTGGTGGCTTTGTCGACCACGTATTCGGGAGTGGTGACTTTTCCGCAGTCGTGCAACCAGGCGGCAATGTGCAGCGCTTCCCATTCATCGTCGGTGGGGTTGTAGCGCTCGAATTCCGGGGCCCGGCTGGCGGCGGCAGCCTGGGCGAGCATCAGGGTCAGTGCGGGTACCCGTTGGCAGTGGCCGCCGGTGTAGGGGCTCTTGGCATCGATCGCACCTGCGAGCAACTGGATGAAGGCGTCCAGCAGCTGTTTTTGCTTGTGCTGCAGGCGCTGGCTTTCGATGCTGACGGCCGCAGCGCCGGAGACCGCCTGGATGAAGGCGATCCGGTCGGGGCGCAGCTTTTCGAGGTCCGCTTGCGCGCCGCTGTCGGCCAGCAACAGGACCAGCACGCCGACCGTTTCGTTATGGCGGTTGTGCAGGCGAATGCCGATCAGGTGCACGCTGGGGCTCTGCAGCGCCAGCATGACACTTTGCAGGTCGCCTGCCTGCTCGAATCCCAGGGTAGTCACCAGGGCGTTCTGGCTTGTCAGTGGGCGCAACCAGGCAGGGGCCTGCGTGTCGTCAGGGTCGTGACCCTTGATGTTGAACGCCGACAGGTCGTGGGATTCACCCTCGATGAACAAGCCATGGGGCTGGAGGCGGTTGCCTTCATTTTCCCGCAGGTAGATCAGTCCCGCCTGGGCCTGGCCAATCTTCACGGTTTCCGCCAGGACTCTTAGCAGCAGCGGCTCGAAGCGGGTTTCTGCCGACAGGCTGTCGGTGATTTCAAAGAAGCTGGCCAGCGTCGCTTTCATGCGCGCCATGGAGACGCTGAGCTGGTCGACTTCCAGCACCGGCGAGCGGCGGGTGACCGGGTAGTTGAAATCAAAACTGCGAATCGCGTCGGCTTCCTGCACCAGTGCCCGTAACGGTTTGACCAGGATGCGGGAAGTCAGCCAACCCAGTGGCACGCACAGTAACAAGATAGCCAGGGTCAGTAGGGCGCCCTGCCAGCGCATTCGATAGGCATCGACCAGCAATTCCTCTTCGGGCACCATCACCGCCAGGTTCAGCCCCCGCGGGCCACCCTCCTGGATGCTGCTGCGGGCAAAGATCCATTGACGGTTGCCGACCTCCAGGCGATTGCCGCTGGCCGTATGCATGAACAGGGCTGCCAGGGCCGGGCTCAAGTCCTTGACCTTGGCCAAGTGGGCCTTTTGATCATCGATGATCAGCTTGCGGCTGTCGGGGTAGGCAACAGCATTGCCGTCGCCGTCGAACAGGGCGACCTCGGTGCCGGGCGTTACCTGGTGCTTGGCCAGGGTGGCGGACAGCTGCGCCAGCGTCAGGTCGGCACCTACGACGGCATTGGGGCCGCTGCGGCGGGCAAGCGTCGTGCCGATGTTGTGGGTCGAAAAGAAGATGTAGGGCTCGGTGGTGATTTGCTCTTGGCTGATGTTGGCCCGGTCGAACCAGGCGCGGGTGCGCGGGTCATAGGCTTCCTGCGGATTATCCAGGCGCCCGATCTGGTTCAGCGTCGCGTCATAGAACAGGGATTGTGAGCGGGTTTGCCCGGTGAGGCTGTCACGATCGATGCTCCAGACCTGAAAGGCGGCGGCATCAGGTGCCTGCAGGTTTTTTTTCAGTGCATCGCTGCGCAATGGACGGACCATGAAAAAATCGCCATCGGCATAACCGACGTACAGCGATGCCAGCTCGGTATTGTCCCTGAGGGACTGGCTGAAGGGTTTGAGCAGGGGCAGCCGGTGCGCCAGGTCCGTGCCCTGGATCGCGACGCTTTCTGCCAACAGGCTGAGCAATCGTCGAATGGGCTGGTAGGTGGTTTGCAGGTCCCTGCGTACGTCCTGGTCTATGCGTTCGAACAGTTTCTCACTGCTGGAGAGGATGATTTCGGTGGTTTGTCGGTAATTGAAAATACCCAGTACAACGCCCGTGAACAGCAGCAACAGGGTGAACATCACGCTGATGTGCACGTGCAGCGGCAATCGCCGTTTGTCCGGGCGCAGTGGGCTGGGCATTGCTGGCTCTCCATGATCGATACGCACGGCTCAGCGAACAAGCATAGTTAATGGCACAACGGTCTGCCGTGAATCCTCGAGGCTGTCCGGGGGGGGGGCAGGGCCAACAGGGCTTAACCTGTGGCCCGGAAGCGTCAGGCCGGCGATTGCTGGGTGATCTCACGTTGCAGTGCTCGCTCCAGTTCCAGCATCGCCTGCTGTATCGCTTCGGTGCAGCTTGCCAGGCTGGCCTCGGTGAACGCTTCGTGGCACATCCGCTCAAGTGCTTCACAGCTGTCCATCAGCCTGGTGGCCTGGACGATGCGGGCCGCACCTTTGATTTTGTGGGCGATATCGATGAACGCCTCGCGCCCGCAGCCTGGTGACACGCTGAGCAATGCTTGTCGATCGATGCGATTGCTGTTGAGCAGCTCGGTGAGCAGGCGCTGCACCAGCACCGGGTCGCCACCGGTCAGTGCTTGCAGGCTCTGCAGGTTGAAGGCCGGTTCTTCATTGAACGGCTGCAGGGTCTCCAGGCACTGGCTCAGTGTCGCCAGGCTGATGGGTTTGAACAGGCAATCGTTCATTCCCGCCTGGCGGCATCGAGGTTTTTCCTCGGGCTGGGCGTTGGCAGTAAAACCGAGCACCGTGCACGGTGTTCGTTGCTCATCCTGCTCGATCCTGCGGATGGCCCGGGACAGTTCATAGCCATTCATCACCGGCATGTTGCAGTCGGCAATCACCAGGTCGAAATGGCCCTCTCGCCAGGCCGCCAAGCCTTGCGCACCGTCGTTCGCCGTGACCCAACGGTGGCCCAGGAACCCCAGTTGCTGGCTCATCAGCAGGCGATTCGCCGGATGGTCGTCGACCACCAGCACGTTCAAGCTGGCCTGGCCAGGTGCGACCAGCGGCGGCGCTGGCTCCCGCACGGAGGCTCCTGGTATCGGCGTCATGGGGAGATCAACCCGGACCTGGGTGCCGACGCCCGGTTGGCTGCTCAGTTGCAGGTCGCCACCCATCATTTCGCACAGGCTGCGGCAGATCACCAGGCCCAGGCCGGCACCGCTCCTGGCCAATTGTCCGGTGTGCTGTGCCTGGGCGAAAGGCTCGAACAACCGGCGCTGGTCGTCTGCACTGATGCCGATCCCGGTATCGTTGATGTGCATGACCATTTGTTGGTGGTCGGCACCCTCGACCGTCATCAACCGGACCTTGATGCTGACTTCTCCCTGCTCGGTAAACTTGATGGCATTGCTGATCAGGTTGGACAGAATCTGTTTCAGGCGCAAAGGGTCGGTCAGCACATCCGGCTGCGCATCCGCGTCGGGGAAGTCGAGGCTCAGCGTCAGTTTCTTCTGCCGCGCGAGTCCGTCGAAGACCCGTACCACAGCTTCCAGGGTTGCGCCGAGATTGACCCGTTCGGGCGCCAGGCTCAGGCGACCGGATTCGATTCGGGCAATGTCGAGAATGTCACCGATCAGCGCCAGCAGGTCCTTGGCCGAGTTGTAGGCCACTTCAATGGCCGGACGATCCTGCAGGCTGTGCTCGTCACGTTCGAGGGTCAGTTCGAGCATGCCGATCACG
>NZ_JACMYG010000028.1 GCF_014236655.1 Pseudomonas kielensis | reverse complement strand
ATTCATCGGGGTGCGGATCTCGTGGCTCATGGTCGCCAGGAAGGTGGTCTTGGCCCGATTCGCCGCGTCGGCCTCGTTCTTGGCTTCGCGCAACTGTTCCAGCAACTGCTGGCGTTCGCTGACGTCGATCCAGCCACCGATGATGCCTTTGACCCGGCCATCGCTGCACCGGTAGGGCAACATCCAGTGATAGATGGTGCGCACATCCGTAGCCGACAGGGTCAACTGCCGGTCGAGCACCCGCGGCAGTCCCTGCGCCATCACCTGCAGATACTCTTCGTGGAAAACCCTGGCCTCGACCACGCTCTTGAGCTTGCCGGTGATCACGGTCTTGCCGATGACTGACTCGCGCTCAACCCCGAACACCTGCAAATAGGCGTTGTTGCAGACCATCAGGCAGCCCTGGCGATCGCGCACATAGATCGGGTGCGGAGTGCCGTCGATCAACACGCGCATGAACTCCAGTTGATCGCCGAGCGCCCGTTCGGCCTGCTCGCGCTTGCGGATCAGTTGGCGCAAATAGCCGATCCAGACCAGCGCCACCACCAACAACAGGCCGGCAATGGCAAACCCCTGGATGATCGTCGAACGGTAGCGCAGCCAGTAACTGTCATCGACCACCACCTCGCTGCGCCAGCGATTGGTCAGTTCGTCCATTTCTTCCGGGGGGATGCTGAACATCGTCTTGTCCAGGATCGAATGCAGTTCCCGCGCCTCGAGCCCGGTGGCAAAGGCCATATAGGCCGCAGACGTGCCGACGGTGCTGGTGATCTGCAATTGATCGCGGTACTGCCAGGAAATCATGTAGCGCGCGGTGATCAGCGAGCTGACCGCCGCATCCACCTCGCCGCTGGCCACCATGGCCATGGCCTCCAGGGCGTTGCCCGCCTCGCGCAATTGAATGCCCGGATAGCGCGTGGCGATCATGTCCTTGACGGCGCTGCCCTGGGTCAGGACCAGGCGCCGCCCGTCCAGTTGATCGAGGGTCGCCGCCGCGTTGTCGCCCGCGCGGCTGACCAGCACGTAGGGGGTATTGAGATAAGGGCGGGTGAAGCGCAGCTTGCCGACTCGATCGGCACTGGGGGTCAGGGACACCAGCAGATCGGCCTGGCCCGACTCGATCCGATCAACCAGTTCAGGCACGGCGAAACCTTGTTGGATGTCGAATTTCAAGCCGCTGCGCAGGCTGATCTTGGCCAGCAGATCGGCCGTCACGCCGCGAAACTCACCCTCGCTGCTGTAGAACGACAGCGGTACAAAGCTGCTGTCGACGGCCACCCGAACCCGGGGATGAGCGTCCATCCAGCGCTGTTCGCTGGCCGTGAAGTGCACACGGTTTTTCCCCGAGAGGCTGGCGCTGCCGGCATGCCAGCGCCGCAGGATAGTCTGCCGTTCTTCCGCGGGAATCGCGGCCAACGCGGCATTGATTATGTGCAGCAAGCGCGGGTTGTTTCGGGCCAGGGCGAAGGAAAAATCCTTGACCTCCATGCGCGAGAAATCGACCAGCTGAACGTTGTTCAGGTAGTTTTTCAGAATCAGGTAGTTGGCACCGATGGCGTCGCCGATGTAGACATCCGCCTGACCAAACGCGACCGCACCGATCGCACTCAGGGTCGAGGGGTACAGTTGCAACTGCGCCTTGGGGTAGAACGCCTGCACCTGTTCGGGGGGCAGGTAGTAATAGACCATGGCCAGACGCTTGCCCGGCAGGTCCGGCGTGACCTCATGGGGAGCATCGATTCGGCTGACCAGGGTCGGCTGGTCATCGGCATAGGCGCTGGACAGCACCACCTGCGGATCGGCTACTTCGAAGCTGTTGGAGGTGCCGAGAAAATCGATCTGGCGCGCCTTGAGTGCCGCGATCACTTCGCCCCGCGAGCCGTAGCTGCGAACTTTGACCTCAACGCCCAGCAGTTGCCCGAGCAGGTGCGCAAAGTCGGCGGTGATGCCTTCATAGTCACGGCCATTGCTGGTGATGCCGAACGGTGGGTACTCCGGCTCCGATGCCCCGAGCACCAGCGTGCCCTGGCTGCGCAACCACTGCCGGTCGCTGTCGTCGAGTTCGACCTGATACCCCTCGACCGTGGAGCGCCCCAACAGCTTGTAGGTCAATGGCTCGGCCGCCAGCACGCTGCTCGCAAGCAACAGGAGTACGACACCGAGGGCGCCCAGGTACCTTCCCATGGACCTCATCTACAGCAGGTTATTACGTTTGGCGAAGTCCGCCAGGTACACCACCGACTTGACGTTGAGCTTCTCGATCAGGCGGGTCTTGTAGGTGCTCACGGTCTTGCTGCTCAGCAGCATTGCCTCGGCGATCTGCTTGTTGCTCAAGCCGTTGGACAGTTGCTGGAGGATGCTCAGTTCCCGGTCAGTCAGGCTCTGGATCAACTCCAGCTCGCTGGTCTGGCCGTCGCTGCGGCGTACCGAACTGTCGGCCAGGTTGGGGAAAAACGTGTAGCCGTGCATCACCGCGGCAATCGCCTTGCGCAATTCGCCCACGTCATCGGTCTTGCACAGGTAGCCGGCAGCACCGGCCTTCATGCACCGCATGGCATAGAATTGCGGCGCCTGGGAGGTCAGCACCAGGATTCTGATGGGCAGGCGCAAGGCGCTGATCCGGCTGATGACCTCCAGGCCGTCCAGCTTGGGCATGGTGATGTCCAGCAGCACCAGGTCGGGCACGTGTTCGCGCGCCAGTTGCACGGCATCGGCACCGTTGCCCGCCTCGGCCACCACGGCAAACTGCTCCTGTTCCAGCAGCACCCTGACTGAAGACCGAATGAACGGGTGATCGTCCACGATCAATGCCTTGTACATGGAGACCCCTGCAGACCAAGCAAAACGCCATGATATCCCGTCTGGCCGCAACATTCCCCGCCCAGTGCGCGGGGCGGGGCCATCACTCGGTGGTGCTCGGGCTCCAGAAGGCTTGTTGCACCAGCGGCGACTGGCTCAAGCGCGCCACCAGGGCGTCCAGTTCGTCGCCGTCCACCGAGGTGGTGGCCAGGGTCGCTTCGATCTCCACTTCATCGCTGCCAAAGGCATGCACATCGACATCACTGGCCGGGTAGTTGCTGCGCTCCAGCTCGGCTTCGAGCAAGGCAAACACGGCTTTTTGCCGGGAGCGCTGGGTAATGACATAGACGATGTTGGTCACTTCCGCCGAGATCACATCCAGCGGTTGGCGGTTGATGTTATTGACGATCGGCCGCAGCAAGGTATTGGCCGCCAACACGAACAAGGTACCCAGCAGCGCTTCGAGCACCAGGTCGGCGCCGGCACAGGCGCCGACGGCCGCCGAGGCCCAGAGCGTCGCGGCGGTATTCAGGCCGCGGACATGGCCCTCTTCGCGCATGATCACCCCGGCGCCGAGAAAACCGATGCCGGAGACCACATAGGCCACCACCCGCACGGCCCCCTCGGCGCCGGCCAGGCGGTTGGCCATGTCGACAAATATGGCCGCGCCGACGGCCACCAGCACGTTGGTGCGCAGGCCTGCCGTGCGTTGGCGGTACTGGCGCTCGTAGCCGATCAGCCCACCCAGGATGAACGCGGCGCTGAGGCTGACCAGGGTGTCGACCAGTGAATCGAGATTGATGTTGTTGAGTGCTTGCATCGGTAGATTTCCTGACTGAATTGCCAAGTGCAGGAAGACCATCAAGCCGGTACGACCGAACGCTGCCCCGGTAAACAACCAGGCCAGGGGTGACACGCCGGACAATAGACTGGCGTGTCGACAGCCGGTCACGTCCACCCCAGGTGGCCAGAACAGGCTGTTCAGTGTCGATGAGAGAGGTGTCACACGTCAGCCAGGACTGGCCGTGACCGGAGGAAACCGCTGCTCGCTGTTTATCGGCGAGACAACGGCACAAGCGGGGTGCGCGTTATCTTGCCGAGAAGGTGCCGGTTATCGAAACCGGCCGACGACTGTCGCTCGAACAAGTACCCACTGTGGGTCTCCGTAAAGGTTGAAAACGCGCGCAGCTTACGCAGCGCCTGGCGCTGCGTAAACCTTGCTGTTTGCCTGCGCCGGGGCAATCACCCTGGCGTTCAGCATCGGTTCAGATTGAGGGCGCGAGCCCGCCACGATAACCCCTGGGATCAGGACGCCTGGGTGTCAGGCTTGTGCGCGACAAAGCGCATCATCCACTCGGCCACGGTGCTGCCGTGGTGGTCCTTGTCCAGGCTGGCAACACCCTGCTGGTAGATCTGCTCGCCGAGAAACTGCTGGCGAATGTCGAGCAACGCCCGCGAATAGTCATGGATGAACTCGGGATGCCCCTGGAAACACAACACCTGATCGTTGATGTGATACGCGGCATAGGGGCAGAAATCGCTGGAGGCGATCACCGTGGCGTTCTCCGGCAGTGCGGTGACCTGGTCCTGGTGGCTGATCAGCAGCGTCAGCTCCTCGCGCACGGGGCTCATCCAGGGGGCCTTGGCCGCCATTTTGTAGTTGTGGGTCCCCACGCCCCAGCCCTGAGTCGCGCGCTCGCTCTTGCCACCCAGCAACAACGCCAGCAATTGATGGCCGAAGCACACGCCCAGCAGTTTGTCGCCGCGCTCGTAGCGCGTCAGCAGGTAAGTCCTGAGGGTTTCGATCCAGGGGTCGGTACCGAACGAATCGGCCTTGCTGCCGGTGACCAGGTAGGCGTCGAATGTCAGGTCATCGCTGGGATACTCGCCCTGCATCACGTTGTACACGGTGAACTCGGCGGCAATCGGTTGCTGGGAAAACAGGCGCTGGAACATCTGCCCGTAACCCTGGTATTGATCGACCAGTTCTGGACGCAGGATGTCGGTTTCCAGAATGCAGATGCGTAGCGACATAAAAAATACCTGACACGATGATGGGAATAATTGACACCCCAGAGCCTGCCTTGAAACACCCTGGCAAGGCAAGCCCCGAGATGCCCCCTCACCGCCTCAGAACAGTTCGCCCTTGGCGGCTTTTTCCAGCAACAGCGCCGGCGGCGCAAAGCGCTCACCGTATTGCTCGGCAAGGTAGCGGGCACGGGCGACAAAGTCCTTGATCCCGTACTGGTTGATGAACTGCAGTGCCCCGCCCGTCCATGGGGCAAAGCCGATGCCGAAGATCGAACCGATGTTGGCGTCGGCCGTCGACATCAGCACGCCCTCCTCCACACAGCGCACGGTCTCGATGGCCTGCACGAACAACAGGCGGTCACGCACGTCCTGCGGCGATATCTGCCCGTCAGCCTGCTCGAAGCGGGTTTTCAGTTGCGCCCACAGATGTTTTGGCGCGCCGGCCGGGTAGTCGTAGAACCCCCCACCCGCAGCCTTGCCCGCCCGTTTGTATTCATTGAGCAGCAAGTCGATCACGGCAAACGCCGGGTGTTCTGGCAGTGGTTTGCCTTCGGCTTGCAAGTCCTTGGCGGTCTGCTGGCGGATATGGCTCATCAGGCTCAGGGAGACCTCGTCGGAGATCGCCAGGGGGCCAATCGGCATCCCGGCCTTGCGGGCCTCGGTTTCGATCATGGGCGCGGCAATACCCTCGCCGAGCATGGCAATGCCTTCGTTGGTAAAGGTGCCAAATACCCGCGAAGTGAAGAAGCCCCGGCTGTCGTTGACCACAATCGGGGTCTTGTTGATTTGCAGGACAAAATCGAAGCCCCGGGCCAGGGTCTCATCGCGGGTGTGGGCACCCTTGATGATTTCCACCAGGGGCATTTTTTCCACCGGACTGAAGAAGTGCAGGCCGATGAATTTGCCCTGGTCCGGCACTGCCCGCGCCAGGCCGCCGATGGGCAGGGTCGAGGTGTTGGAGGCGATCACCGCATCGGCACCGACCACCGCCTGGGCGGCCGCCGAGACTCGGGCCTTGAGTTCGCGGTCTTCGAACACCGCTTCGATCACCAGGTCGCAGCCAGCCAGGTCGGCATCCTGCTCGGTAGGCGTGATCCGCGCCAGCGTGGCGTCGCGCTGCTCGGCACTCAACTGGCCACGGGCGACCTTCTGCTCAAGCAACGCCGCCGAATGGGCCTTGCCCTTCTCGGCCGCCGCCAGGTTGATGTCCTTGAGCACCACCTCGATGCCCGCCACCGCGCTGACGTAGGCAATGCCGGCGCCCATCATGCCTGCACCGAGCACCCCGACCTTGCGTGTCTGGTACGGCGCAAAACCCGCCGGCCGCGAACCGCCGGCATTGATCTGGTTGAGCTGGAACCAGAAGGTGCCGATCATGTTCTTCGCCACCTGGCCGGTGGTGAGTTCGGTGAAGTAGCGGGTTTCGATCAACTGTGCCGTGGCGAAATCGACCTGGGCGCCCTCAACGGCCGCGCAGAGGATTTTCTCCGGCGCCGGCAGGTAACCCTGGGTCTTGCTGCGCAGGATCGACGGGGCGATGGCCAGCATCTGCGCTACTTTGGGATGGGCCGGCGTGCCACCGGGAATCTGGTAACCCTTGACGTCCCAGCGCTGCACCGCCGCCGGATTGGCCAGGATCCAGGCCCGAGCCTTGGCCAGCAAGTCAGCGTGATCCACCGCCAGCTCATCGATCAGTCCGGCTTGCTGTGCTTGCCGGGCGCGGACCTTCTTGCCTTCAAGCAGGTACGGCAAGGCCTTCTCAAGGCCCAGCAGGCGCACCATGCGCACCACTCCGCCACCGCCCGGCAACAGGCCGAGGGTCACTTCCGGCAGGCCGATCTGTACTGCGCTGTGGTCCAGGGCGACCCGGTAATGACAGGCCAGGCAGATCTCCCAGCCACCGCCCAGCGCCGCGCCGTTGATCGCCGCGACCACCGGTTTACCCAAGGTTTCCAGGCTGCGCAGCTGGCTTTTGAGCTCCAGGACCATGGCGTAGAACGCCTTGGCCTCGGGCTTGCCGACCTTGATCAATTCGTTGAGGTCGCCGCCGGCAAAAAAGGTTTTCTTGGCCGAGGTGATGATCACTCCGGCGATGCTGTCCTGCTCGGCCAGCAGCCGCGCGACACAGGCCGCCATGGCCTCGCGGTACAGCGCATTCATGGTGTTGGCGCTCTGGCCCGGCATATCGATGGTCAGTACCACGATGTGGTCCTGACCTTTTTCGTAGCGAATGGCATCAGTCATGAACAGGTTTCCTTGAAGTCAGGGGGCTCAGAGGCGCTCGATGATGGTGGCAATACCCATGCCGCCACCGACACAGAGCGTGGCCAGGCCGTAACGCTGCTGGCGCGCTTCCAGTTCATCGAGCAAGGTGCCGAGAATCGCGCAGCCGGTGGCGCCCAGCGGGTGGCCCATGGCAATCGAGCCGCCGTTGACGTTGACCCTGGCCGGATCGATGGCCATGTCCTTGATGAACTTGAGCACCACGGAGGCAAAGGCTTCGTTGACCTCGAACAGGTCGATGTCCTCGACCCGCAACCCGGCCTTGGCCAAGGCCTTGCGGGTGGCCGGGGCAGGACCGGTAAGCATGATGGTCGGATCGGTGCTGGTGACCGCGGTGGCGACGATCCGCGCCCGTGGTTGCAGGCCCAGCGCCTTGCCCTTGGCTTCGGAGCCGATCAGCATCAGTGCCGCGCCGTCGACAATTCCGGAACTGTTGCCCGGGGTATGCACGTGGCGGATCCGCTCCACATGGCTGTAGACCCGCAACGCGGTGGCGTCGAAGCCCATCTGCCCAATCATCTCGAAACTCGGCTTGAGTTTGCCCAGGCCTTCGAGGGTGGTGTCGGCGCGGATGAATTCGTCCTGCTCGAGCAGCACGATGCCATTCTGGTCCTGCACCGCTATCAGCGACTTGTTGAACGCGCCCGCGGCCCGCGCCCGGGCGGCCTTGAGTTGTGACTGCAGGGCGAACGTGTCGACGTCCTCGCGACTGAAGCCTTCGAGCGTGGCAATCAGGTCAGCACCCACGCCCTGCGGGGTGAAGTGAGTGTGCAGGTTGGTTTGTGGGTCCAGCGCCCAGGCGCCTCCGTCGCTGCCCATCGGCACGCGCGACATGGACTCGACACCGCCGACCACCACCAGGTCCTCGAACCCGGAGCGCACTTTCATGGCCCCCAGGTTCACCGCCTCCAGGCCCGAGGCGCAGAAGCGATTGATCTGCACCCCAGCAACGCTGACATCCCAATCGGCCACCAGCGCGGCGGTCTTGGCGATGTCGGCGCCCTGGTCGCCGACCGGCGTCACACACCCCAGCACGATGTCGTCGACCTGGCTGGTGTCGAGCTGGGTACGCTGTTGCAGCGCCCCCAGCAGGCCCGCCAACAGGTTCACCGGCTTGACGCTGTGCAAGGCGCCATCCGCCTTGCCGCGGCCACGGGGCGTGCGTATCGCATCGAAAATCAAAGCTTGGGTCATGACATCCTCGGACTGCCGGGCAGGTAAAAGATCAATGAGTGTCCACCTTAGGCTGACGGGCGTGGGATTCAATGACCGATACGCTCAACGGCCTTGACGCTCATGCTCAGACGAACGGTCGCCAGCAATCGGGTTAACCGTTTCAGGTCGGCGAACTGTCTAGCAAAAGGGCGACCAAGCAGGTGGCAATAGGCCTCATGCTTTTTTAGATGCCTTTGGCGCTTAGCTGATATGAAATGGATCTAAGCCACAGCCCGCGCGGCCCCTAAGGTAAAGCTTACGAGGTTGCCGTCGGGTTTTGCCGAGGTGCCCGTTAGCTTGACCCTACAGCGCTTTGCCGATGGAGATGTGCAGGCAAGCATTCGACGCTCAGGAAATAACAAAAAAGGCGGTCAGCCATGTTCAAACAATCGAAAGTGCGTCAAGCCGGGCTCATTCTATTCGCCACCACCCTGCTGCTGATTCTGCCGAACCTGACCAAGGTAATTGGCTGATCCAGCGCCTGGGGTTTGCTCAACCTGACTGTTCGCACTCGTGTGCTTGTGCCAACCTTGGCGGCACGACCACGACCGGATGGCAATCACGTGAAAGCTTTGATTCTGCTTGGAGCCCTGCTACTGGGCATGCCTTTGCATGCCGCACAACTGGCGCTGGACCTGGGTGCCGACAGCCGCACCTGGCAGACAGAAGAGCTGCTGCAGCATCGGCTGGCACAGACCATTCATGTGACTGACGACGTTTCCTACAAGCGCGACATGGACTACCGTGCGGTGCCCCTGGCGGCGCTGCTGACGGGCGTCGAGGCCGACCATCACCTGCAGGCCGTGGCCCTGGATGGTTTTGCCGCCGAACTGGCGGCGGCCCCCTTGCTCGCGACACAGGGCGCCCAGGCCTGGCTGGCCATTGAAGACCCGGCGCACCCCTGGCCGGCGCTGGCGCCTGGCAAACCGAGCGCCGGTCCGTTCTACCTGGTGTGGACTCACCCCCAGGCCGCGGGGATCAGCCCGGAGCAATGGCCATTCCAGGTCGCGACCATCAAGCGCCTGGCCGCCGTCGCCGAGCGCTTCCCGGCCCTGCTGCCGGACCCCGCCCTCCCCGCCCATGACCCGATCAACCTGGGTTTTGCCCTGTTCCAGAAAAACTGCCTGGCCTGTCACCGCCTCAACGGCGCAGGTGACGCGCAGTTCGGACCGGACCTGAACATCCCCTTCAACCCCACCGAATATTTTGGTGCACCGTTTCTCGAACGTTACATCCGCGACCCGCAAAGCCTGCGCCAATGGCCCCAGGCGAAGATGCCGGGGTTCTCCCAAGCGGTGCTGAAGGATGAGGAGTTGACGCAATTGTTGGCGTATTTGCGCCATATGGCGGGACGCAAGGTGAAGCCCTGACGGGTCGCTGGATGCGGCGCCCGGGCGGGCGCCATCGCGAGCAGGCTCGCTCCCACAGGAAAATTCATACACCTGGAATAAAGCAGGCCGCCTCGCCGGCCCTTACCACTCAACAGTCCGAGCGTTAGCTCGCCTGCAGCTCTTGATCCACCCGCCCCATCGGCAGGCTGAGCGAAGGTGTCCATCCGGGGGGAGGCGCCTAGCGCCGTGGGGCGAAGCCGCATACATCGGCAGGAGGTGCAGCGCAGCAAACCGGAGGCGATGCCCCCGGACTGAGCATCCGTTCACGTGGGAGCGAGCGATGGGCTATCGCCGCCTACTGCTGTTGCACCGACATCACCGGGGCCGGCAGCGGCGAGACGAACACCTTGGCGTGCATCTGCTCAAAGCCACCACCGCGACGCATGCCGCGTACCGGGCAGGCGTCGAGGTAGTCCAGGCCCACTGCCAGCTTCAGGTGGCGTTCGGGACGGGCCAGTTGGTTGGTCACGTCAAAGCTGTACCAGGCGTCGTCCAGCCAGGCTTCGGCCCAGGCGTGGCTGGCCAGGTGTTCGCTGCTTTCGCTGTACAGGTAGCCCGACACATAACGCGCCGGGATCCCCAGGCTGCGGGCACAAGCGATAAAGGTGTGGGCGTGGTCCTGGCAGACCCCGGCACGGCCGGCGAAGGCTTGCGCGGCGCTGGTTTGCACTTCGGTGGCGCCCGGGGTGTAGGTGATGTGCTGGTTCAGGCCATGCATCAGGTCGATCAGCGCGCTGCGGTCGCGACGTTGCCGACATTGCTGTAAGGCAAAAGCCTGCAGGGCCTCGTCGGCTTCGGTCAGGCGGGTAAAGCGCAGGAATGGCAGGGCCGATTGGCTCTCGTGTTCGGCCTCGCGCAACTCATCGATGTCCACCTGCCCTCGCGCTCCGATGATGATGGCTTCATGGGGCTCGTCCAGGGTCAGCACATGCAGGATGTTGCCGAACGGGTCGAGCTGCGCACGCACCGGTCGCGGCAGCTCCAGTTGCCAGCTGAGTACGTGCTGGCGCTCGCTGTCGTGGGGGGTCAACCGCACATACTGGATGCTCGCCCGCACCTGATCCTCATAGTGATAGGTGGTCTCGTGGCTTATGGAAAGTCTCATGCAGCCTCCAGGTAGGAACTGTGTATGGCATTGCCCAACTGGCGTACCAGCGGGATGAACTCGGTCAACCAGGCATGCAGGCCTTCGTCGAGGATTTCCTGGATGCCGGTGTAGCGCAGGCGCGCGTCTATTTCCGCCGCCAGGCGTTGGGCCGGACGGCCGTTAGCGCCCGGCAGTTGGGCGAGGATCTGGTCGATTTCCTCGGTGCAGGCGCGCAACGAACGGGGGACATCGGCGCGCAAAAGCAACAGCTCGGCGACCTGACGGGCACCGGGCGCGTCGCGGTAGATTTCGGTGTAGGCCTCGAATGAGGACAGGGCCCGCAACAACGCACTCCACTGGTAGTAGGCGTGGGCGGTGCCATCGCTGACCGCCTCGCCCTGGTCGCCGGCCATTTCGTAGCGCGCATCCAGCAGGCGCAAGGTGTTGTCCGCCCGCTCGATGAAGGTGCCCAGACGAATGAAGCGAAACGCATCGTTGCGCATGATGGTGCCGTAGGAAGCCCCGCGAAACAGGTGGGAACGTTCCTTGATCCACTCACAGAACCGGCTCATGCCATAACGCCCAAGGCCTTGTTCGGCAATGCCGCGAATTTCCAGCCAGGTGGCGTTGATGTTTTCCCACATGTCGGCGGTGATCCGGCCACGCACCGCATGGGCGCTGGCCCGCGCGGCCCCGAGACAGCTGTAGATGCTGGCCGGGTTGGCGGCGTCCAGGGCGAAGAAGTGCAGCAGGCGCTCGGCGTGCAACGCGCCATGGCGCTCCAGGTAGTCTTCCAGCGTGCCGGTGATCAACAACGGCATCGCCAGTTCGTGCAGGCCATCGCCGCGGCCATCCTGTGGCATCAACGACAGCGAATAACTGATGTCGAGCATCCGTGCGAGGTTTTCCGCCCGCTCCAGGTAACGCGACATCCAGTACAGATCCGAGGCAGTTCTACTCAACATGGCAAGCTTCCTTTAATCCTCGACAACCCAAGTGTCCTTGGTACCGCCACCCTGGGAGGAGTTGACCACCAGGGAGCCCTCGCGCAGGGCGACGCGGGTCAGGCCGCCAGGCACCACCCGGGTTTCGCGCCCCGACAGGACGAATGGGCGCAGGTCGATATGCCGCGGGGCGATGCCGTTTTCGACGAAGGTCGGGCAGGTCGACAGGGACAACGTCGGCTGGGCGATATAGGCATGGGGCTTGGCCTTGATCCGTGCGCGGAACTGTTCGATCTCGGCCGCCGTCGCCGCTGGCCCGACCAACATGCCGTAGCCGCCGGAGCCCTGGGTTTCCTTGACCACCAGATCGGGCAGGTTGGCCAACACGTGGGACAGTTCCGCGGGGTTGCGACACTGCCAGGTCGGTACGTTTTTCAGAATCGGCTCCTCGTCGAGGTAGAAACGGATCATCTCGGTGACGAATGGATACACCGACTTGTCATCCGCCACCCCCGTGCCGATGGCGTTGGCCAACACCACGTTGCCGCTGCGATAGGACGCCAGCAGGCCGGGAACCCCGAGCATCGAGTCCGGGTTGAATGCCAGCGGATCGAGGAAGGCGTCATCGAGCCGCCGGTAAATCACATCGACGGCCTTGGGGCCATCGGTGGTGCGCATGAAGACTTTGTCGTCACGCACGAACAGGTCCGCACCTTCCACCAGCTCCACGCCCATTTCCCGGGCCAGGAAAGCGTGCTCGAAGAACGCGCTGTTGAAACGTCCCGGGGTCAGCACCACCACGCTGGGGTTATCGATGGGACTCGAGCTTTTCAGGGTGTCGAGCAAAAGGTTCGGGTAGTGATCGATGGGCGCGATGCGCTGGGCCGCGAACAGCTCAGGGAACAGGCGCATCATCATCTTGCGGTCTTCGAGCATGTAGCTCACGCCGCTGGGGGTGCGCAGGTTGTCTTCCAGCACGTAGTAGCTGCCGTCGCCATCGCGCACCAGGTCGACCCCGGAGATGTGCGAATAGATGTCGCGGTGCAGGTCCAGGCCCTGCATGGCCAATTGGTACTGTTCGTTGGCCAGCACCTGCTCGGCCGGGATGATGCCGGCCTTGATGATGCGTTGCTCGTGATAGAGGTCGGCGAGGAACATGTTCAGCGCCTTGACCCGCTGGATGCAGCCACGCTCGACAATCCGCCACTCACTGGCGGGGATGCTGCGCGGAATGGTGTCGAAGGGAATCAGGCGCTCGGTGCCCTGCTCATCGCCATAGAGCGTGAAGGTAATCCCGGCGCGATGAAACAACAGATCGGCCTCGCGTCGGCGTTGAGCCAGAAGCTCGTCAGGCGTTTCTGCCAGCCAACGGGCGAATTCTCGATAATGCGCGCGGACCTGGCCGCTGGCATCGTACATCTCATCAAAATAGGTGCGGATCATGCCGTACTCCTTGTCACCCGGACACCTTGGCATCGCAAGGCCCGTGCCAGCGGCATAAACCCTTTAATATCAATCAGTTGGATTTTCACCCCAAAGGCTTCGCACCAATCCCGTGCAGCAAACACCCTCACCTGATCACTCGCGCTTCATTGCGAAGCAATGCTTATGGCTATTAGCAGCATAGCCATAGTTCATTTCACTGCCCGCCCGGGCACGCGGATAATTGGCCCATCACGCAGCAAGCGGCACCGTTCGCTAGCTGGCTACCCCTCTTCCCTTTTGGCCACCTGCTCAGGTGGCTTTTTTTTGCCTGGCATTTGCCCCGGCCCAAATGAAAACGGCCGACCCCAAGGGTCAGCCGTCGCTGAGTGTTGTCGCTATTCATAGTGTTATGCGAGTTGCCCTCGTACCTCCTGCTTGACGCCCCAACCTTCGATGATTCCCCCCAAAGGCTCGACCACCGCCTCGAAGTCCTGTTCAAAATCGCCAATGCCGCCGTAGGTGGCGTACATCACCTTGCTCAGTTCCAGGTACCAGGCACCGTCGTCGCGCACACTGATCTGTGCATTCAAGGATTCACCGCGAAATTGCCCTGCCGCCCTGCGTGCCCCCTCCTCGTCGGGGAAAATGGCGTAGAACTCGATGGGATGGAACCGTGAAAAATCAAAACCGCCTTCTTTCATGCGGCGCAGCACGCTGCTGCTGATGTCTTCTTGATAGGCTGTGCTCATGAAACGTCCTCCTACTTCCAATGGATAGACTTTCCGTACTCCCCGCGCCTGCAACCGAATGGTGCAGGCGCTACGACAATCAGATTGCCGCCGGGAAACAAGCATGTAGCTGACAAGACCAGACCTTAGCGATCCATTCGCTGATCTCGTTTGCAGAGTAGCCCTAACTCGGAGCGCGTGCCAAGGCCTTGTTACAGGTGGGATTATGGAATCGGGGAGATGCTGAGGATTTGAATGCTGTTCTGATCTTTGAGGCTCTTGAGCGTCGGGTCGTTGGTGCGACCTTCCAGGTCATTGAGATCCAGCTCCGCCGGGACCGGGAGAAGTTTGGCGCGAATCAGTTGCGCAGCCTTTTCCATGTCAGGTTGGTGCTCGCAGTCGAAGCGTTCGATGCTTTGCACACCATGATCATCCACAAAGGTGATTTCCCACTTTTGCATCGGTGCCTCCTCGATAAAACCCGTAGATGGGCTTACTTCCATCTCGACCCGGGTCGGCGGGCATTCGTTCCCCGCCCCTCGAAGATTTGCCCTGGCAACAGGGTTGCTATCACCAACCCTGTTGTTCCGATGACCAGGAACAGGCGTGCTTACTTCTCGGCACGCTCCTTGAGGGCCTTGAGGGTATTGAAAGGTGCATCGACCACAAACTTGTTGGCGACCATCGCCGGCACACTGCCACCTGGCTCGGTGTGCACTTGATACGTCACTTCGACCTGATCG
Source organism: Pseudomonas kielensis (assembly GCF_014236655.1). GTDB lineage: Bacteria > Pseudomonadota > Gammaproteobacteria > Pseudomonadales > Pseudomonadaceae > Aquipseudomonas > Aquipseudomonas kielensis. The sequence continues at coordinate 56,300 of NZ_JACMYG010000028.1, read as the reverse complement.
CCCTTGGGCACAAACTTCCAGAAGCCTTTGACCTCGGTCACCCGGACAAAACCCTTTTCTTCCGGAACGTATTTCGGCACGCCTTCCAGGTTGCGGGTCAGGCTGCCGTCGGCGCCATTGACGACGGTGATATGCATCACCGAATCACGCGCAGTCACGGGCCAAGGCGTATTGAACTGGGTGTAGGTCCAGATCTGGTCACCTTCTTGCTTGAGCAGCTTCTGGCTCTTGCAATCGTGGATCCAGGCACAGGCCCCGGCCACGTCATCCTGCAGCGCCCGCAGCTTGGCGACAGTGGTCTTCATCAAGGTCACGCCCTGATAGGACTTGTAGTCGGAGCCTGGCACTTCACTCAGGGAGATCTTGATCCCGTCTTCGTTCTTGGCAACTTTCCAGTCTTCGGCCTGAGCCCCCGTGGAGGCCAGAACAGCGCTCAACCCACACAACACAGCGATACGATGCAGCGAACCCATAGTCTTGTTCCTTCTTGTTGAAGTTCCGTTCGTTGAACACACTACGCCGCGGTCATTTGCTCCCACCAGCCGATCAGCGTGATGGCTTGTTCCTGGCTGCTGCCGCAGACCTCGATATCCGCCTGGAACGCGCCACAGACGGCAGGACGCTCGGGCTGGCCGAAGATACTGCACAGATTATCGACAGACAGTTGCACACAACGTTCGCCCGCAGGCTTGCCATGGGGCATGCCGGGAATCGGTGTGCTGATGGAAGGGGCAATGCAGCAGGCGCCACAGCCTTCTCGGCATTTCATGACGACAAGCTCCTCGGGAGTGTGGAATGACGGGGACTAGAGTACCCGCTTAAACAGCCGTTTGAAATTGGCCGCCCAGGGGTTTTTCGCGCAAATACGCGTGACTGATCAGTCTTGCGACAAAGCGTCAGGTCGCCAGGTCACACCTGCCGTCGGTTTTTACTGATTGAACTGGAATTCCAGGGCCGCCCCTTCGATTTCCCGACGATCTTCATTGCGCAGCTGCAATTGCATTTCGTTGGTAATCAGCCGGCCGTTGAGCTGGAACTTGCTTTCTTCCTTGGGCTTTTCCTCGAACAGTGGCGGCAGCAAGGGCGCGCGCTTGACGATCGGGACGGTGCCAATGGGTTGCAACTGACGGACCATTTCCGGTGGCAGGCTCAGGTCGATATTGGTGGATGGCAACTCAGTGGTGCGCACCACTTCGCTCGCTGCCCTGGATTTCGAGGCAATCGGCGGTCGTTGCTTGTGGGCAGCGGGATTTTTCGCGGTGTCTGGCTTTTTCACAGGCGCGACTTTTTTGACCGCAGTGGTGGTTGCCACCTTAGTCGTTGACGTACTGGAAACCGCTTGATCCGGAGTCGTCGCCGCCATCGCGCGCGCCCCATTGAACATACTCAGCAGGCAGACCAACACCACACCAGCAGGAAAAATCGCTTTCATAACCCCTACAGCACTAACGGCAGAGGGCCATATGCTCGCCTGTTGAAGGGACGCTGACAAGCGCCCATCTCGATCAGCCCCGTCGACGCCTCAAAATCCGCTGGCGGTTTCCTGGCACAGCTGGGTCGCGAGCATGCCCAGGGTCATCAAGGCGCGCTCGGCCTCACGGTTCCAGGGAATGCCGCAATTCAAGCGAATGCAGTGGTTGAACTGCTCGGTGTTACTGAAAATCAGTCCTGGAGCGATGCTGATCCCCTGTTGCAGGGCCCGCACATGCAGTTCCTGGGTATTGACCCGTCCCGGCAAACTGACCCACAGGATAAAACCGCCAGTGGGCCGGGTCATCTGGGTGCCTTCGGGGAAATACTGCTGCACTGCCAGCTGGAACGCACTGAGGTTCTTGCGGTATTCCTGGCGGATGTAGCGCAGGTGTCGATCGTAACCGCCATTCTCCAGGTAGGCCGCGATGCCCATCTGGGTGACGCTGCAGGCCGAGTGGGTACTGAAGGTCTGCAGGCGCTGGATTTCCTGCTGGTATTTGCCGGCGATCATCCAGCCGATGCGCACCCCGGGGGACAGGGTCTTGGAAAAACTCGAACAGTAGATCACCCGGTCCAGGCGGTCATAGGCCTTGAGGGACTTGGTGCGCCCCTGCTCGAACATCAATTCGCCGTAGATATCGTCTTCGACCACCTGGATATCAAAGTCCGAGGCCAGGCGCAGCAGTTGTTTCTGCCGGTCTTCCGGCATGGTGCCACCCAGGGGGTTGCTCAGACGCGTGGTCAGCACCAAGGCCTTGATCGACCATTGGTTGGCGGCCAGTTGCAAGGCTTCCAGGCTCATGCCGGTGGACGGATCACTGGGAATCTCGATGACTTTGAGGCCGAGCAGATCGGCCAGTTGCAACAGGCCATAGTAGGTCGGCGACTCCGCGGCAATCAGATCACCGGGACGGGTCAATACGCGCAAGGACATCTGCAGGGCGTCGACACAGCCGTGGGTGATCACCACTTCGGATGGGTCGACCACCACCCCGGCATCGCGCATGCGAATTGCTACCTGGCGGCGCAAGGGTTCGAAACCGGGACTGAACATGTAGCTGAACGCCCGCGGACTGTGAAAGCGCGTGACCTTGGCCAATTGCTGATGCAGCGCCCGCACCGGCAGATAGTCGACACTGGGCACGGCTGCGCCCAGCGGGAACACCCCTTCGCGGCGTGACTCCACCAGTACTTGCTGGATGATGCTGCTGCGGGTCACTAGGCCAGGGCGCTCGACCCGGGCGATATCCGGGGTCGGCGCGGTCAGGGCCGGGGTCTGATGGACGTAGTAACCCGACTGAGGACGTGCGCGAATCAGGCCCTGGTCTTCCAGGTTGGCATAGGCCTGGAGCACCGTCGCGTGGCTGACATTGAGCTGCGAGCTCATCTTGCGCACTGAAGGCACACGCTCGCCAGGCTGATAGACGCCGCGCCGGATATCCTCAGCCAGTTGCTGAGCGATACGTTGATAGAGCAAAAGATTGGTCATGACGCAGCACTCGATTTCACGGGCATATTATTTTTGTAGAGAACTATACCGGCACAGTTTAGAAGTGTACGGGGACAGTTGCCACAATAGTCGACCGTACAGTCCAGTGTCAGTAAAAACTGTACTGTTTTGTGCGCCGATTGGCAGGCCAAAAAAAACCCGGCACCTCTACAGGTGCCGGGCTTTCCAGTAACGCTGACCTTAGCGGGCAGCGCCGAGCTGGCCTTTTTCGTCGGAGAACACAATTTCCACCCGGCGGTTCTGCGCCCGGCCCCGTTCGGAAGCGTTGGCCTCGACCGGGTATTCGTCGCCATATCCTTCGACGTGAATACGTTTGTCGTCAACCCCCAGGTCCATCAGCATGTCGGCCACGGCCTGGGCGCGGTCCCGGGACAGTTTGCGGTTTTCCTGCTTGCCACCCGTGCTGTCGGTGTAACCCTCGATGCGCACGACACGCTTGGGGTTGAGCTGCAGGAACTGGACAATTTTCAGCACCGTGCGGTTGGCCGAACTCTTGAGCTCCGCCTCGCCGGTGTCGAACAGCACATCGCCCAGGGTCATCACCAGGCCACGATCGGTCTGGGTGGTAGCCAGGCTGATGATCTGCTCTTCCAGCCATTTGCCCTGCTGCTGCACGCTCAGCAACTTGGCTTCGCGCAACGCCAGCTGCAGGCGTTGGCGCTCCAGCTCGAGCTTGGCTGCGCGTTCTTCGTTGAGCACTTTCTCACTATGTTGCCGGGCGATCTCACTGTAACGCTGGCTCAGGTAGGCGTAGTGCTGCACATCGGCGCCACTGCCCCAATAGCTGGACAGACGATCGGCCCGGGCCAGGGATTCACCGGCCCGGATCACGTCCTTGGGCGCGATGCGCAGTACGTTGGAGTCTTCCTTGACCTTCTGGAAGTCGTTGTAGGCTTGTTGCAGTGCCACATCGCTGTGTTGGCCCGCACAGCCGTACAGGCTGGCCAGCAGCAGGCCGCCGAGGACGCCATTCTTGAGTTTCATTGGGCGTCTCCCAACTGCTTGCGCAGGCGCGCGATGCGGGTGTTGAGAACGTTCAGTTGCTCCTGGCTTTTAAGCGTCAGGACCTTGGCTTCGGCCAGGCGTGCATCCAGCTCGGCCTGCTCGGCCTGGACGCGGGCATCCTTGAATGACTGGTCGGCCATGTCGGCCTTGGCCTGGCTGTATTTGCCTTCCGCCAGTTTCAGTTCCGGCACGTCCTCCACGGTGGCTCCCACCGCGGTCGCCTGCTCCAGGGCTTGCCCGGTCAAACGCATTTGTTCATTCGGCGCCGGATCGGCTGCACAACCCGCCAGAGCCGTGACGGCCAGGGCAGCGAAAAGAGGTCGAATAGTCACTAAAAATCCCTACTGTTTTGGGGTGCTGACGGGCTGTTTCAATTGTGCCTTCCAGCGCTCCAGATTGCGCTGTAGCACGGCCTCAGTCAGACCGGACGCGGGCAATTCTGTCATCTTTTTGGCCAACTGTCCGCGCAACCATGGATCGTTGCACGCCGAGTTGTGGGAAATAGCCAGGAACAGCCCGGGTTTATCCACCGGCTGGGCGTAAGCCTGCACGTCGTTGGCGATGCTCAGGGTCTGGGTCATGGCCATCCCGGCGTACCGCCCAGCCAACACAAACTCCACCTCGCCCAGCAACAGCTTCTGAAACGCCTGGGTCAGGTTCGGCGTACTGACCAGGGTCAGCTGCGATTGGGCGAATGCTGCGAAATCCTGGGTCAACCGTGCCTGCTGCGACACCGCGCCGACATGCCCGCTCAAATCCTTGGCCTCGCTGTAGTCCAGCGTCGAACCATTGCGAGTCCATACCAGGTAGTCATTGCTGGCCAGCGCCGGGTGTATGTAGTCCAGCGCCTCCAGTTGCTCGGTTGTCAGCGAAGCATCCGCCAGCATGTCGATACGCCCGCTGCGCACCTCCTCCAGCGCCTGGGAGCGCTTGCCGGCATACCGCAACTCGACCTTGATCCCCATCTGCGCCGCCACCTGCTGCAGCACGTCGGCATTGGCGCCGATCAGGTGCACGGGGTCCTGCGGGTCTTGCCACAGATAGGGCGGCGCATCGGGGCTGCCGGTCACCACCAGGCGTTCGCATTTGCCGGCAGCGTTCGATACAAGGGGCAATAGCGCCAGGCCGAGGAACATCGACCAACCGCTCAAGCGACGCAAATCCATGGCGTATGTCTCCACTCTCAACTCGCGGACAAAAAAAAGCCCGGCCAAAAGGCCGGGCTCTTTATAAGTGAAGCCGCTGGATTAGACCAGCTTCTCCAGCTCAGGGATGGCTTCGAACAAGTCCGCCACCAGGCCGTAATCGGCCACCTGGAAGATCGGCGCTTCTTCGTCCTTGTTGATCGCAACGATCACTTTGGAGTCTTTCATGCCGGCCAGGTGCTGGATCGCGCCGGAAATACCGACGGCGATGTACAGCTGTGGAGCAACGATCTTGCCGGTCTGACCGACCTGCATGTCGTTAGGTACAAAACCTGCGTCGACCGCGGCACGGGAAGCGCCGACAGCAGCGCCCAGCTTGTCGGCCAGGGCGTACAGGTGTTTGAAGTTGTCGCCGTTCTGCATGCCGCGACCGCCGGAAACGACGATCTTGGCAGCAGTCAGTTCCGGACGATCGGACTTGGCCAGCTCTTCGCCAACGAAGCTGGAGGTGCCAGCGTCGTGAGCTGCAGCCACCGCTTCAACAGCAGCCGAACCACCTTCGGCTGCAACCGGGTCGAAACCGGTGGCACGCACGGTGATCACTTTTACCGCGGCGTTCGATTGCACGGTGGCGATCGCGTTACCGGCGTAGATCGGGCGCTTGAAGGTGTCAGCGCTTTCGACCGAGATAATCTCGGAGATCTGGTCGACGTCCAGCTGCGCGGCAACGCGCGGCAGGATGTTTTTGCCGTTGGAAGTGGCAGCGGCCAGGATGTGGCTGTAGCCCTTGCCCAATTCGGCAACCAGCGGCGCAACGTTTTCCGGCAGTTGGTGTGCGTAGGCGGCGTTATCAGCGACCAATACTTTGCTCACGCCAGCCACTTGCGCAGCGGCTTCAGCCACGGCGCCAGCGCCCTGGCCTGCAACCAGAACGTGGATGTCACCGCCAATCTTGGCAGCGGCAGCAACGGTGTTCAGTGTGGCCGGGGCCAGCACTTTGTTGTCGTGTTCAGCAATAACCAAGATAGTCATTTAGATTACCTTCGCTTCGTTTTTCAGTTTCTCGACCAGTTCAGCCACCGACTTGACCTTGATACCCGCGCTGCGTGCAGCAGGCGCTTCGACTTTCAGAGTCTTGTTGGTGGAGGCGGTGGAAACGCCCAAAGCATCCGGAGTCAGCACTTCAAGCGGCTTCTTCTTGGCTTTCATGATGTTTGGCAGGGACGCATAACGCGGCTCGTTCAAACGCAGGTCGGTGGTGACGATGGCTGGCAGTTTCAGGGAAACTGTCTGCGCGCCGCCGTCGATTTCACGCGTCACGGCAACGCTGTCGCCGGACACTTCGACTTTCGAAGCGAAGGTGCCCTGACCGTAGCCGCTCAATGCAGCGAGCATCTGGCCAGTCTGGTTGTTGTCGCTGTCGATCGCTTGTTTGCCCAGGATCACCAGCTGAGGCTGTTCCTTGTCGACAACAGCTTTCAACAACTTGGCAACGGCCAGGGAAGTCAGGTCTTCGGCGGATTCGACGAGGATGGCGCGGTCGGCACCCAGAGCCAGCGCGGTGCGCAGTTGCTCTTGAGCGGTGGACGGGCCGATGGAGACGACGACGATTTCAGTCGCAACGCCTTTCTCTTTCAGGCGTACGGCTTCTTCCACTGCGATTTCGCAGAAAGGGTTCATCGACATCTTGACGTTTGCGAGATCGACGCCGGAGTTATCCGCTTTGACGCGGACCTTGACGTTATAGTCGACCACTCGTTTGACAGCTACAAGAACCTTCATGGATTCCTCGTTACTCTCCGGTGAAAAGAAAGTCGCCTAGGCGAACCTGGCGGTTGATGCTCATCGGGCACAAGGGCACCTCTAAAAACGCCGGCCTGGGTATCGGGTAATCCTGCTCGGGAGGTAAATGACCGTTCATCAGTGGTGACTGACAAGTCATTCGTTTTCACAGCGTGTAGACTTCGCCGCGAACCCACGTTGCGCATCACCTTATACTGCCTTCGCCCTGTCTTTAGAGGTGCTCTTGAAACCAACAGTCAGCCTACGGCGAGCGCAAAACCGCCCGTATCTTGACCGGAACGCCTATTCCGGTCAATACGGCAAAATGGCCAGTTATAAGCCGCGCTTCTTTGATTTATCTGGCTTCCAGCAATTTCAAACAAACGTTTGTATTGGACGCTGAGAGTGGTGTAGATATAATGCGCCACCTAGAGAGAAAGGTGGGCCTCGATTGTCCTCCTGCCCACAGGGCAGCGTAATTGATCGGGGCGACACCAAACCTCCAATTAGAAAAAAAACTGTTGAGCCTTGAGTAGGAGATAACCTGTGGAACGCGAATACATGGAATTCGACGTGGTCATCGTCGGTGCCGGCCCCGCTGGTCTTTCCGCCGCCTGCCGATTGAAGCAGAAGGCCGCCGAAGCCGGTAAGGAAATTAGCGTCTGCGTGGTCGAAAAAGGCTCCGAAGTCGGTGCTCATATCCTCTCCGGCGCGGTGTTCGAACCTCGGGCCCTGAACGAACTGTTCCCGGACTGGAAAGAGCTCGGCGCCCCGCTCAACACCCCGGTCGTGCGCGATGATATCTATGTGCTGCGCAACACCGAGGCATCCATCAAGGTTCCTGACTTCTTTGTGCCCAAGACCATGCACAACGAAGGCAACTACATCATCTCCCTGGGCAACCTGTGCCGCTGGCTCGCCCAGCAGGCCGAGAACCTGGGCGTGGAAATCTACCCTGGCTTCGCCGCACAGGAAGCCCTGTTCGACGAAAATGGCGTGGTCCGCGGGATCATCACCGGTGACCTGGGCGTCGACCGCGAAGGCAATCCGAAAGAAGGCCTGTACACCCCTGGCATGGAACTGCGTGGCAAGTACACGCTGTTCGCCGAAGGTTGCCGTGGCCACATCGGCAAACAACTGATCAAGCGCTTCAACCTGGACAGCGATGCCGACGCCCAGCACTACGGCATCGGCCTCAAGGAAATCTGGGAAATCGACCCGGCCAAGCACCAGCCTGGCCTGGTGGTCCACACCGCCGGTTGGCCGCTGGACATTCTGGGCAAAGAGAACACGGGCGGTTCGTTCCTTTATCACCTGGAAAACAATCAAGTGGTCGTGGGCCTCATCGTCGACCTGTCCTACAGCAACACTTACCTGTCGCCGTTCGACGAATTCCAGCGCCTCAAGCATCACCCGGTGCTCAAGCAGTACCTGGAAGGCGGCAAGCGCATCAGCTACGGCGCTCGGGCAATCTGCAAAGGTGGCCTGAACTCGTTGCCGAAAATGGTCTTCAAAGGCGGCGCGCTGATCGGTTGCGACCTGGGCACCCTGAACTTCGCCAAGATCAAAGGCAGCCATACGGCGATGAAATCCGGCATGCTCGCCGCTGAAGCGGTGGCCGATCGCCTGTTCGCCGAATCCGAAGGCGGCGACGAGTTGACTGCCTATGTCGACAGCTTCAAGAGCAGCTGGCTGTACGAAGAACTGTTCGCCAGCCGTAACTTCGGTCCGGCGATCCACAAGTACGGCGCGATCATCGGCGGTGGGGTCAACTGGCTAGACCAGAACATCTTCGGCGGCAAACTGCCGTTCACCCTGCACGACACCAAGCCAGACTACGCGTGCCTGAAGCTGGCGGCCGATTGCAAGAAGATCGACTACCCGAAACCAGACGGCAAACTCAGCTTCGACAAGCTCAGCTCGGTGTTCATCTCCGGTACCAACCACGAAGAAGAGCAACCGTGCCACCTCAAGCTGGCCGACGCGAGCGTCCCGATCAGCAAGAACCTGCCGCTCTACGATGAGCCTGCGCAGCGCTACTGCCCGGCCGGCGTGTATGAAGTGATCACCAAGGAAGACGGCGAGAAACGCTTCCAGATCAACGCCCAGAACTGCGTGCACTGCAAGACCTGTGACATCAAGGACCCTGCGCAGAACATCACCTGGGTGACGCCGGAAGGCGCGGGCGGACCGACTTACCCGAACATGTAAGCCGTATGCCTGAACAGTGAGGCTCCCGAATGGGGGCCTTTTTGTTGCCCGCAATAAAACACTTCGGAGTCGCGCAAGGCGGCGTCAGGCGGCGCGCTCATCCCCCGGATTGCGCTCGAAGTAGCGCTTGTACTCGCGACTGAACTGCGACGTGCTCTGATAACCCACCCGATGCGCCACCTGCGCCACGCCCAGGCCTTCGGCCACCAGCAAGGTCTGCGCCTTGAGCAGGCGCAGGCGCTTCAAATACTGCACCGGCGACAACAGGGTGCTGCGCTTGAAGTGTTCATGAAAGGTCGAGGCGCTCATGTTGGCGCAACTGGCCAGGGTTTCGACGTTCAATGGCTCGTTGTAGTGCGCATGCAGATGGCTGATCGACGCTGCAACGCGGGCGAACTGGCCTTGCTGCTCCACCAGCGCCCGCAGCACATCGGCCTGGGGCCCGCGCAAAGCGGTGAACAACAATTCACGCAGGCGCGCCGGGCCCATGATCCGGCTTTCCAGCGGATCGTGCAGGCACGACAACAGCCGCTCGACACAACCACGCATGCCGTCATCGAGCACCACCGAGGTCATCGACTCGGGCGTCTGCGCGGCGCCTCCGCGCCCCGGCGCCAGCCCCATGGCCAGCACCAACTCCCCCAGCAGCACCCGGTCAATCGCCACCGAGACACCAAGCAAGGGGGCGTTGGGCAAGGCAAAGGTTTCGCACTCGAAGGGCACCGGCAACGCCTGGATCAGGTAGTGCCCGGCCCCGTACTCCATGGTCCGCGGTCCCAGGTAGGCCAGTTTGCTGCCCTGGGCGATGATCATCAGGCTCGGCTCATAGATATGCGGGCCGCGGGCAACGTCGCAACTGGCGCGCAGCACCTGCACGCCGGGCAACGCGGTCGGGGTGAAACCATCGCCGGCGGCCAGCGGCTCGATCAGCGCCACCAGGTTGGCATTGGCGTCGAGATGACGGGTCAGCAACATAGAAAAAACTTCGCAAAAATGGGATGAAAGCATCATCGCAGGTCTGCTCGCCAATGCGAGCCTTTGCCGGCCGATGCCGGAGGATTAGGCATGACACCCGGAGGAATCGCCATGGCCGCTGGCCGATCGGACGCCCAGAATGCGCCGCCTCACCTGTCACTGCTTTTGCGAGGTTCACCATGTACACCGCCATCGGTTACGCCGCCCAGTCGGCCACCACTCCCCTCGCCCCTGTGCAATTCCAACGCCGCAGCCCCCGGGCTGACGACGTGGCGATCGAGATCCTCTACTGCGGCGTCTGTCACTCGGACATCCACCAGGCACGCAATGAATGGGGGATTGCCGTTTACCCGTTGATGCCGGGCCACGAGATTGTCGGCCGGGTCACGGCCATCGGCTCCCACGTCAGCCAGCATAAAGTCGGCGACCTGGTCGGCGTCGGCTGCATGGTCGACTCGTGCCGCCACTGCGAAGCCTGCCAGGCCGACCTGGAGCAGTACTGCCTCGAAGGCCCGACCATGACCTACGCCACCCCGGACCGGGTCGACGGCAGCAACACCATGGGCGGCTACTCCGACAGCATCGTGGTCAGTGAACACTTTGTGGTGCGCATCCCGCCGCAACTGGACCCGGCCAGCGCCGCACCCATTCTCTGCGCCGGTATCACCACCTATTCGCCGCTCAAGCACTACGGCGTGAAGGCAGGCGACAAGGTCGGCATTCTCGGCATGGGTGGCCTGGGCCACATGGGGATCAAGTTCGCCAAGGCCATGGGCGCCGAAGTGACGCTGTTCACCCGATCGGCCAGCAAGGCTGAAGAAGGTCGTCGCCAGGGCGCCGACCATGTGATCGTCAGCACCGACGCCGCGCAAATGGAAGCGGCGGCCGGACAGTTCGACTTCCTGCTCGACACCATTCCGGTGCAGCACGACCTCAACCCCTACCTCGACACGCTGCGCTTTGACGGTGTGCACATCCTGGTGGGCTTGATTGAACCCGTCGATCCGCCGGTCCACGCCGGCAAACTGGTGATGAGCCGCCGGGTCCTCGCCGGCTCATTGATTGGCGGCATTGCCGAAACCCAGGAAGTGCTGGATTTCTGCGCCGAGCACGCAATCACCTGTGACATCGAAATGCTCGATATCCGCCAGATCAACGAGGCTTACGCGCGCATGATCGCCGGTGACGTGAAGTATCGCTTTGTGATCGACATGGCGACCCTCAAGGCCTGAGCACGGCGTCAGCGCCCCTCGGCGAAATCACGCAGGACATTGCCGTCCATGCGATAGCGCACCCACTCTTCCTGGGGCTGGGCGCCGAGGGATTTGTAGAACTCGATGGCCGGGGTGTTCCACTCCAGCACACTCCACTCAAAGCGCCCGCAGTCGTTGGCGCACGCAATCTTCGCCAAGTGGCGCAGCAAGTATTTGCCTGCGCCACCACCGCGCTGCTCGGGCGTGATGTACAGGTCTTCAAGGTACAGGCAGTTACTGCCCAGCCAGGTCGAATAGCTGAAGAAAAACACCGCAAACCCGATCGGCAGGCCATCGCGCAGGCAGATCAGGCCGTGGGCGGTGGCACCTTCGCTGAACAGGCTGCGCTCGATGTCAGCCACACTGGCGATGACTTCATGTCGGGCGCGCTCGTAATCCGCCAGCTCGGTGATGAAGGCGAGAATTTGGGGTGCATCGCTGGGTGTGGCCGGGCGGATCTCGATCGACATGGACGTCCCTTGAGAACGAATTAAAACGCCATACTATGTCGCCAATCGCCGTTCGTCACATAGCACTGTCAATCTTTGTGCAGGCCACGCTGTTGCTGAGCAAAGGGGTTACTCCGCTCTTCACTAACCCTGAAACCGCCAACCACAGAACAAACGCCCGGGCCGGCCGTGGTAGATAGGGGCTCGACAACCTACCGGTCACGAGATCTGTCCATGCCCCGTCGCCCTACTCCGGACTCCGCCGTCGCGGGAAAACTGTTTGCTCTGTTCTGCCTCGCCAGCTACCTGCTGTCGTTGTCCTACGGCTCGACCTTTTTACTGTCCCTGCTGATCAGCTCACGGGGCGGCAACGAGCACGATGCCGGCAGCGTGATTTCTGCGGCGATGCTCAGCACCTTCGCCGCGGTGCTTGTTTCCGGGCACTTGTCGGACGTGTTCGGCGCAGCGCGTTCGATTGCCCTGTTCGGCGGCCTGCTGGTGCTGGCCAGCCTGGGGTTTGCCCTGACGCCGGGATTTGGCAGTGCCTTGCTGTTTTTCGGCCTGACCCTGGGCCTGGGCTGGGGCGTGTTTTACACCCTGGGGCCGATCATCGTGGCCATGCTGGTCACCCCGGCGCAACGGGCCAGGTATTTCGCCCTGCTGTCGGGCAGCATGATGACCGGCATCGGGTCCGGGCCCTTGCTGGGGCGCGCCGCCAGCGCCCTGGGTTATCCGCTGAGCAGCGCATTTTTCCTCGCCGCCCTCGCCAGCCTGATCGGCGCACTGCTGTTCTGGCGCCTGGGTACGGTGCTTGCGCAACGACCCAACCAGTTGGGCAACGCCTCGCTATCGCGCATCACCTGGGCGGCGACGGTTCGGGTAATGTCCTCCAGGGCGCTGTTCCCGATCATTATGGTGGGCCTCGGTGGTTGCGTATTCGGCGGTCTGTCGAGCTTCCAGACCAGCTACGCCGCTGAGCGCGCGCTGGATTACTCGCTGTTTTTTCTTGGCTTCATGAGCGCGGCGATTACCAGTCGCATGTTGATTGCCAGCTTCGTGGTCAGGCGCGACCCTTACTGGGCATCCTGCCTACTGTCGGGGTTGATGGTGATGTCGGTGCTGATGTTCAGTTTCGTCGTCGACGATGCCTTGAGCTACCTGCTCGCCGCCGTGGTGCTGGGTATCGGCTACGGCCTGACCTACTCGGTGATCAATGGCCTGGCGGCCAACGAAGCGCCGCCCGGCAGCACCCCACAAGCCCTGCTGCTGTTCAGCCTGGGCTATTTTGTCGGGGTGTTCGGCTTTCCCTGGCTGGCGGGCAGGATCATCGTCGAGCAAGGGCTGCCGACGATGCTGCTGGTGGTGCTGGGCGTGGCGCTGTTGAACTGGTTGATTACGGTCGGGCGGTTGTTGTGGCGCTGGCGACTCGCGAGCCAGGCATTGCAGGAGGCTTAGGGGCGCTGGCCTGCTCGCGGGCAAGCCATGCTCCTACAGGAGATAGGGGGGTGTTCGTGCCAGTCGCGATCAGGGTTCGAGCCCGATGGGGAAAAACTCGCCACCGCTGTAAACCCCCAGCCAACGCTGACCGTCGAGTTCGCGGGTGACGGCCAGCTCGACCAGTTGGTAGAACACATTGCGATGGATCAAGGCTTCGAGGTTGGTCCGTACGTGCACATAGGGGGCGGGTTCCTGGGTCTGCGGGTCGATGACCACTCGCAAGGGGTGCTCAGGCCCGGCTTCGGTGACGTCCTCGACGTTGGTGGTGAAACGCAGCACCTGGGCTTCGCCCTCGCCTTGCACCTCCAGAGTCACGGCCACGAAGGGCGCGTCATCAACTGTGATCCCGACCTTCTCCACCGGCGTGATCAGGAAATAATCGTCACCATCTCGGCGCATGATGGTGGAGAACAGCTTGACCATCGGCTTGCGCCCGATCGGCGTACCCAGGTAGTACCAGGTGCCGTCGCGGGCGATGCGCATGTCGATGTCGCCACAGAAGTCGGGATTCCACAGATGAACCGGCGGCAAGCCTTTGGACTTGGGGATTTGCCCCAGCAGATCGTTAGCTTTCTGCGCACCACTCATGTTGTTCTCCCGTTGAACTATTGATCACCCAGGCCCAGCAGGCTACGCGCATATTGCGCCAGCGGCGGGCCCAGCAGATCTTCTGGCCTGGTGTCGTGGAACGTCAGTAAACCGCCACGACTCTTGATCCGTGCAGTATCAATCAAATACTGGGTGCTGGTCTCGATCAACATCAGTTGAATCACCCCTTTGTCGATGCCCAGGCGATCTACCGCCTCTTGATCGAGCCACTCATCGGAGTTGCCGATGCGGTCGTCAGCGTTGGCAAAGCGGGTGTAGAGCAGGTAATGGGCGCCGGCGGCCCGGGCCTCACCCATGGCGGCATCCAGCCCCTCGGGCGCGCGGGCGCGGCGGACCATCGGGAAATACTCGATAAAACCGTTGAAGGCTTGTTCGGCAACCACGTTGGGGCGCGGCTCGGCACTGCCCGGCGGGGCGAACGGCCCCTGGGCAATGTAGATGAACGAGTCTGGCTGAATACGCAGGTTGTTCACTCGACGGCTGTCGCTGTGATCGAGAAAACCGGCGTCGCTCATCTGATAGCGAACCCCTTCGCCCATGTCGCTGACAGTCATGCAGCCGCCAAGCGTGACAACCGCCAGCAGCAAAACCAGGCTACGCATCCTTACCCTCCAGAAGCCGGTGACGGAAAACCGGCGAATCCGGGCAAGATGCAGCTTCCGCGCCAGCTCAGCCGCCGATGATTTTCATCACGGTCGCGCCACCGGAAAATGCCACTTCCTGCTTGTCCCCCAGCGCCTTGACCAACAGCCGTTGCAACGCCGGCAAGGCCTGGTGACGGGGCTTGTCCAGCAGGTCGCCGACATAGTGCCGATTGCTCGATGACAGGCAGCCATGCAACCAGCCCGTGGACGACAGGCGCAGGCGCGAGCAAGTCCGACAGAACGGAACGCTTTCATTGGCGATCACGCCGAAATGGCCGAGTTCGGGGATTTCATAGCGCACCGCCGTGGCATCCACCGGCGCATCGGCTTGCAGGTATTCGTAGCGCTCGCCAATCAGGCTGAGCAACTGCTGGAGGCTGACGAACTGTTGCAGGAAGGCATTCGAGTCAGACGCCAGGTGGCCCATGCGCATCAATTCGATAAAGCGCAGCTCATAGCCGCGCTCCAGGCAGTAATCGAGCAAGGGCATCACCTGATCCAGGTTCTGCCCGCGCAGCGGTACCATGTTGACCTTGATCTTGATGCCCGCGGCACGGGCCTGCTGCATGCCATCAAGCACCGTCGGCAGATCGCCACCCCGGGCGATACTGCGAAAGGCTGCCGGGTCGAGGGTATCGAGGGAAACGTTGATCCGGCGAATGCCGGCATCCACCAGCAAGGGCAGCTTTTTGCCCAGCAACTGACCGTTGGTGGTCAGGCTGATGTCGGCCAGGCCCATTTGCCCGACCGCCTGCATGAAGGTTTCCAGCTTCGGGCTCACCAGCGGTTCACCGCCAGTAATGCGCAGCCGCTCGATGCCAGCCGCCTCGATCAGGTACGCGACCCCGCGCGCCATGGCTTCGGCCGACAATTCGTCCTGCGCAGCCACCAGTCGCTTGCCGTTAGGCACGCAGTAGGTACAGGCATAGTTGCAGGCGGAGGTCAGGCTGACTCGCAAATTGCGGAAGCGCCTGCCTTGTCGGTCAACAATCATGGATTACTCCGGCGGAAGTCGGTGCGGAAAAGCTAAAACTTGACTCACAAATCAAGTTTTAGCAATACCTAAGCCTGAGTATATTCCTGGGGCACTGCGCCATACAGGGAAAACATGGCGCAATAAGGCCGCTGAATGAGTCAGCTGCCTGGGGTGTCGGTATCGCGCTTGCGCTTGTTGCCCATGCGCACGCCGATATCCATCAGAAACTGGAAGAAGCCTTCCTGGTCTTCCAGCACATTGCTCCAGAACGGCGAGTGATACAGCGCCACCGCGCCGTGCACCAGCGCCCAGGATGCGCAGTAGTGGAAATACGGCGGCACGTCTTCGAGCTTGCCTTCGCTGATGCGGCCCTTGATCAACAGGGTCAGGCGCTCGAAGTTGGAGGCGCGGATCTTGTGCAGCTCCTCGACCATCTCCGGCACCTGGTTGCCCTTGACCACCTTCTCTTCCAGGCGATCGAACAACCGGTAGCGTTGTGGGTCGCGCATGCGGAATTCGAAGTAGGCCCGGGACAGGGCTTCCTTATCCTTATCGACATCGGCAGAGTGCAGCAGCTCGTTCAGGTCACGCTCGTAATCGAGCATCAGGCGCAGATAGATCTCCGCCTTGGACTTGAAGTGCTTATAGATGGTGCCTTTGCCGATACCCACGGCATCAGCGATCATCTCGACGGTGACACTGTCTTCACCTTGTTCGAGGAACAGCTTGAGCGCGGTGTCGAGAATTTCTTGCTCGCGGCGACGAAACTCACGGACCTTACGAGGTTCTTTGTGCATAAGAAAAAGGTCTGTAGGGGTCAAAATTCGAAGCCGCGTATTATGCCTAACTTGCGCCAAATTGCACGGATCATCCGACCATGACTACGTTTCTTGATGAATTTGTACAGGCTCCAGGGCTTCGCTATTTGAATCATGCGGCCGTCGCGCCGTGGCCAAATCGAGCGGCCAGCGCCGTGGCGCGCTTCGCCCAGGAGAACGTTTTGCTGGGCGCGCGGGACTATTCGGACTGGATGGCGCTGGAGCAACGCCTGCGTGAACGCCTGATGCGCCTGCTAAACGCGCCATCGACGGACGATATCGCCCTGGTCAAAAATACTTCTGAAGCGCTGTCTTTTGTCGCCTTCGGACTGCCCTGGCAGAGCGGTGACCAGATCGTCATCAGTGACGAGGAGTTCCCATCCAACCGCATCGTCTGGGAAGCCCTGGCGGCGCAAGGCGTCGAAGTGATCCAGGCCAGCCTCAAGGGCGATGACCCGGAAGGCGCGCTGCTGGCTGCCTGCGGCCCCCGCACGCGCTTGATGTCGGTCAGCGCCGTACAATTTGCCAGCGGCCTGCGCCTGGACCTGCAGCGCCTGGGAGCCGGCTGCAAGCAGCAAAACGTGCTGTTTTGCATCGATGCCATCCAGCAACTCGGCGCCCTGCCCTTCGATGTCCAGAGCTATCAATGCGACTTTGCCATGGCCGACGGCCACAAATGGTTGCTGGGCCCGGAGGGCTTAGGGGTGTTCTACGTGCGTAGCGAACTGCGCGAACAACTCAAGCTGCACGAATTCGGCTGGCACATGCTTGAACACATGGGCGACTACAGCCGCACCACCTGGGAGCCGGCCAAGAGTGCCCGGCGTTTCGAGTGCGGCAGCCCGAACATGCTCGGCGCGATGGCCCTGGAGGCGAGTCTGTCGTTATTGGAAGAAGTCGGCATGCCAACCGTGGCCGCCCTGATCGCCGAACGCGTGCAGTGGCTGCAGGACGGTTTGGGCGCAATCGCCGGGATCACCCTGCACAGCCCGCTCAATCCGGCCCGGCGCGGGGGGATTCTGTCCTTCAGCATCGACGGCATCGATAACCAGGTCGTGCACAAGGCCCTCACCGCCCAGCAGGTGGTGTGTATTCCGCGCGGGCCCGGCGTGCGCTTTTCCCCGCATTTCTATACTGAAAAACGCGTGATCGACGAAACTATCGCCATCGTCTCGGTCATCGCCAAGCAGTGAGAACTCAAGCGAAGCGCCGGTATTCCAAATATGTTTAAGAAACCGGGGGAGCAGACTGGACTCGGCGCAATACTGATCAATACTTGAAATGTCGGCGCGTCATCTCCCCCAAGTGGCGCGTGGATATAGGTACCAACGGACCGCGTGCCTTTGTTTTACTCCTAATGGTCTTAACCCGGATTCACCCCCCAGAACCCGGGTTTTTTTTGCCTGCGATTTGCCCCCTCCCCAGGGCCGTCGCTCACGCCGACTTGACGTGGGCCAGGGGGAACAGCCGCTTGAAGTTTTCGGTGGTCTGCTCGGCAAACCGCTCGTAGGATTCACCGCGCAGCATCGCCAGGAACTCCGCCACTTCGCGCACGTATTGCGGCAGGTTCGGCTTGCCACGGTAGGGAATCGGCGCCAGGTAGGGGGAATCGGTTTCCACCAACAGGCGATCGGCCGGCACCTTGCTCGCGACGTCGCGCAGGGCATCGGCATTGCGGAAGGTGACGATGCCGGACAACGAGATGTAGAAGCCCAGGTCCAGCGCCGCCTTGGCCATGTCCCAATCTTCGGTGAAGCAATGCAGCACGCCCGCCTGAGGCAAGGCGGCCTCACGCAGCAAGGCCAGGGTGTCGGCGCGCGCACCACGGGTGTGGACGATCACCGGCTTGCCCGTTTGCTGGGCGGCTTGCAGGTGCAGGCGGAAGGATTGCTGCTGCAGTTCGGCCGCCTCTGGCTCGTAATGGTAGTCCAGGCCAGTCTCGCCAATGGCCACCACCCGCGGGTGGTTGAGTTCCTGCAACAGCCAGTCCAGCGCCGGCGCCGCGCCCGGCTGGACGTCCAGCGGGTGCACGCCCACTGAACAGTCGACGTCGTCATAACGCTCGGCGAGCGCCTTGACGTCGGCCGCGTTGTCGGCACTGACGCCGATACACAGGAAATGCCCGACCCCACGCTGGCGCGCCGCTTCCAGGGCAGCGTCCAGGGAGCCGTCGTGGGCGGCAAGGTCGAGACGGTCGAGATGGCAATGGGAATCTACAAGCATAGTGAGGCTGCAACTAAATCGTATGGGTGGGGCACCCGGACAACGTCCGGGCAGCGCGGTTTAACGTTGAGCCGGCAACCCGGCCCACTGCACCAGCAGGGCTTCGAGCAGCAGCACACGGTTGAGGTTAGCCTTGCTCAGGACCTTCTGCCGCTGGGCGAGAATCCAGTCCTGGATGTTCAGCACTTTGTCCTGGGAGGACTTCTGCGCCAGGTACTGCACCACTTTGCGCATATCCACCAGGCCCAGGCCGGCTTCATCCTGGGTCAGCTGATAACGCAGGATCAGGCTCGACCAGTCGCAGAACCAGTCGAACAACAACAGCAGCGGGATCGCATTCCAGCCTTCGGCCAGTTGGGTGGGTGACTGCTGTTGCTTGAGCAGTTTCTTGACCCCGTCGACCACCAGCGCCCGCTGTTCGCGTACGCCCTGGGCCTGCAGGGTGACGGCTGCCAACGGCGAGCCGGCCGCCAGGGTCAGCAACTCGACGCGCTCCTCTTCAGAGCAATCAGGCAAGGCCTGGGCCAGCCACGCCAGGCTCATGGCCTCGCTGGGCAAGGGACAGGCCTGCTGCACACAGCGACTCTTGATGGTCGGCAACAGGCGGCTGGTCTGGTGACTGACCAGCAACAGCACGGTGTCACCGGACGGCTCTTCGAGACTTTTGAGCAAGGCGTTGGCGGCGTTGGTGTTCATCGACTCCACCGGCTCGATCAGCACCACCTTGCGCCCGCCCAACTGCGCGGTCTGGACCACGAAACTGACCAGCTCACGGACCTGGTCGACCTTGATCGCCTTGTCCGCCTCCTCCGGTTCGAGGATGTAATTGTCCGGGTGACTGCCGGCCTTGAGCAGCAGGCAGGATTTGCATTGCCCGCAAGCGTCCAGGCCCTCTGGCCGCTGGCACAGCAGGCGCGCCATCAGGCGCTCGGCCAGGGCGCGTTTGCCAATGCCCTTGGGGCCATGGAGCAGATAGGCGTGGGCGTGCTGCCCGCGGCCGGCCAGTTGCTGCCAGAGGCTGTCCTGCCACGGATAGGCTTCAGCCACGGTGACGCTCCAGCAACTGTGGCAGCAAGACGTCCAGCGCCTGCTGCACCTGCGTCAATGGCTGGGCGGCGTCGACCAACAGGTAACGCCCCGGATCTGCCGCGGCACGCTGCAGGAAAGCCGCGCGCACGGCCTCGAAGAACACACGGCCTTCCTGCTCGAACCGATCCAGTCGGCCACGGGCACTGGCGCGGGCCATGCCAATCTCAATCGGCAAATCGAACACCAGGGTCAGGTCCGGGCGCAAATCACCCTGGACGAAGGTCTCCAGCGCGGCGATACGCTCCAGCGACAACCCGCGGCCGGCGCCCTGATAGGCGTAGGTCGAATCGGTAAACCGGTCACAGAGCACCACCGCACCGCGCGCCAGCGCCGGGCGGATGACCTCGGCCAGGTGCTGGGCGCGGGCCGCGAACACCAGCAACAGCTCGGTGTCAGGGTGCATGACTTCCTCGACCGGCGCCAACAGTACTTCGCGGATGCGCTCGGCCAAAGGGGTCCCCCCCGGCTCGCGCGTCAGCACCACCTCGATACCGGCGTCACGCAGGCGTTCGGCCAGGTATTCGCGATTGGTGCTTTTGCCGGCGCCTTCTGGGCCTTCCAGGGTAATAAACAAGCCAGTCACAGGCAGTCCTTAGTCAGAGTCATTGCGGGCCTTGCGGTGCCTGGGTGTCAGGCGCCGACGCCGGTGCGGGTGCCTGCGGGGCCGCCTCAGGCGATTCCGGTACCGCTGGCACCTCGGGCACGACCGGCACCGGTTCCTCGGGCGTCACCGCACCGTTGGCCGGCGCAGGGCTGGAACGGTAGTCGGCGCGGCGCTTGAGCTGATACTCGCGCACGGCGTTGTTGTGGGCATCCAGATCATCGGAGAACACATGGCTGCCATCGCCACGCGCCACGAAGTACAGGCTGCTGCCCGCCACCGGGTTGAGGGCCGCATGAATTGCTTCACGACCGACCATGGCAATCGGCGTCGGCGGCAGGCCGAAAATCACATAAGTGTTGTAGGGGGTCGGCTCGCGCAGGGACGCGCGGGTCAATTTGCCGTTGTAGCGCTCTCCCAGGCCATAGATCACGGTCGGATCGGTCTGCAGCATCATGCCGATCTGCATGCGCCGTACAAACACTCCGGCAATCTGCCCGCGCTCCTGCGGCACGCCGGTTTCCTTCTCCACCAGGGACGCCATGATCAGCGCTTGGTAGGGCTCGGAGTACGGCACATCCGGGGAGCGCTTGCTCCACTCCTTGGCCAGCACTTCTTCCAGTCGATCGTAGGCCTTTTCCAGCACTTCGGCGTCGGTCATGCCGCGAACGAAACGGTAGGTGTCCGGAAAGAACCGGCCCTCGGGGAACACACCGGCATGGCCGAGCTTTTCCATCAGTTCGCTGTCGCTGAGGCCGGCGAGGGTCTGTTCGAGCTTGTCGTTTTTCGCCAGCGCTGCACGCACCTGGCGGAAGTTCCAGCCTTCCACCAGCGTCAGGCTGTACTGGACCACTTCGCCGCGCTGCCACAGGCCGATCAGGCCTTGGGCGCTCATGCCCGGCAACATGCGGTACTCGCCGCTGTGCAGGGGCTGGGTGGCCAGGTTGAAGCGCCAGTATAGGCGCAGCCAGAAAGCGTCCTCGAGCACGCCGTCGGCTTCCAGGCGATTGAAGGTCCCGGACGGTGTCGAGCCAGTGGGTACGTCGAGTAACTCTTCCTGAGTAATGTTGAGCGGCTGTTCCAGCGCCGAATTGATTTTCCAGGCCGAAGCGCCCAGCAGCAGCCCCGCCAGAACCAATCCGGTTTCCAGCAGTAGCAAGAGTTTACGTCTCACGAATCAAGCATCCAGTAGCGCGCGGGCAATTCCCTGCAGTTTACGGGTGAGCGGCCCAACCGGCCAGCTCAGCGCAGCATACGCGTTCACCGGCCAGATGCCGTAGACGCTGTTGCAGACGAAAACCTCATCAGCCTGTTGCAGTTGTTCGAGGCTGATGTCAGTGATTTCAGTGGGGATCCCCAGTGACTTGGCTTGAAACAATAATTCGCCACGCATCACGCCGGCGACGCCACAACGGCGCAAATCGGCGGTTACCAGCACACCTTCATGCACGATGAACAGATTACTGAAGACGCCCTCGATGACGCGGGCGTCCAGATCCAGCATCAGCCCTTCTGCGTACTCAGGCCCCTGCCACTCGGCGCGAGCAAGGACTTGCTCAAGGCGATTGAGGTGCTTGAGGCCGGCCAGCAGCGGCTGGCTGGACAAACGTGTAGCGCAGGGGAACAGGCGCACACCGTGCTCGGCATGAACATCCGGATAACGTGCGGGGGGATTGCCTTGCAGGATACGCCGCGGCGCGGCAGCAGGGTCGAAGGCATAACCGCGCTGGCTGTCGCCGCGGGTCAGGATCAGCTTGAGCACGCCGTCGCCAAGCGCAGCGGCATACGCCACCAGCTCGGCGCGAATCAACCCGTGATCCGCCGCCAGCGCTAGCCGTGAGCACCCCTCGGCCAAGCGTTGCAGGTGGCGCTCCAACAAGACGGGCTGGCCGCCCCTGACGGCGATGGTCTCGAACAAGCCATCGCCGTAGGCCAGGCCGCGGTCTTTTAGCGACAGTGCGTCAGCCGGCTGACCGTCGACCCAGCTTTCCATCAGTCGGCGAACCGACGGAACACCAGGGAGCCGTTGGTGCCACCAAACCCGAAGGAGTTGGACAGCACCACGTCGATATCCATATTGCGCGCGGTGTGCGGCACAAAATCGAGATCGCAGCCTTCGTCAGGCTCGTCCAGGTTGATGGTTGGCGGCGCCACCTGGCCATTGATTGCCAGCACGCTGAAGATCGCCTCGACGGCGCCCGCGGCACCCAGCAGGTGGCCAGTCATGGACTTGGTCGAGCTGACGGCCAGCTTGTAGGCGTGATCGCCGAACACGGTCTTGATCGCCTGGGCTTCGGCGAGGTCGCCGGCCGAGGTCGAGGTGCCGTGGGCATTGATGTACTGCACCTGATCGCCATTGATCCGCGCATCGCGCAGGGCGTTGGCGATGCAGCGCGCAGCACCGGCACCGTCCGCCGGAGGCGAGGTCATGTGATAGGCATCGCCGCTGGTACCAAAACCAATCAGCTCGGCGTAGATGGTCGCCCCGCGCGCCTTGGCGTGCTCCAGCTCTTCGAGAACCAGGGCCCCGGCACCGTCGGACAGTACAAAACCATCACGGCCCTTGTCCCATGGACGGCTGGCGCGAGTCGGTTCGTCATTGCGCGTGGAGAGTGCACGGGCAGCCCCAAAGCCGCCCATACCCAGGCCACAGGCTGCCATTTCGGCACCACCGGCAATCATCACGTCGGCTTCGCCGTAGGCAATGTTGCGCGCAGCCATGCCGATACAGTGGGTACCGGTGGTGCAGGCGGTGGCGATGGCGTAGTTAGGCCCCTGTATACCCAGGTGGATCGACAGGAAACCGGAAATCATATTGATGATCGAGCCCGGCACGAAAAACGGAGAAATCCGTCGCGGCCCGGAATCATGCAGCGTGCGGCTGGTTTCCTCGATATTGGTCAGACCGCCAATACCCGAGCCCATGGCCACGCCGATACGCTCACGGTTGGCATCGGTGACTTCCAGGCCGGCATTACGCACTGCCTGAAACCCGGCCGCCAGACCGTATTGAATGAACAGGTCGAGTTTGCGAGCTTCCTTGACCGACAGGTACTCCTCGACATTGAAGCCCTTTACCGAGCCGCCAAAACGAGTGGAATAGGCAGAAAGGTCAGTGTGTTCGATCAGACCAATGCCACTGCGGCCAGCCAGAATGCCCTGCCAGCTGCTCGGCACATCCGTGCCCAGTGGCGACAACATACCCATACCGGTGACTACGACGCGTCTACGCGACACAGCACTCTCCTTTTTTCAAATGACGACTTTGCATCAGACCTAAAGAAAAAACCGCACGCCATGATGGCAGTGCGGTTTTTCCATGACAGCGAACAACGATTACAAACTATTACGCCTGGTGGCTAGTAACGTAATCGATGGCAGCTTGTACAGTAGTGATCTTCTCAGCTTCTTCGTCAGGGATTTCGGTCTCGAATTCCTCTTCCAGAGCCATCACCAGCTCAACGGTGTCAAGGGAGTCGGCACCCAGGTCTTCAACGAAGGAAGCAGTGTTCACCACTTCTTCTTCTTTAACGCCCAGTTGCTCAGCAACGATTTTCTTGACGCGCTCTTCGATGGTGCTCATACCTTGTTTTCACTCCTAATGGACAAATTCAGGCAGCTGGCCAGTGGGTAAGTGTATAGAAAGGCTTTTCAGTTTTTCAACTGAAAGCTTCACTCCTCAAACCCTGACGACCGGCTGCCTATAAATAGATTGCAGCTTTATAACGGATTTTAGACAGCTCGTATGACATTTTTTTGAAGCGATCCGTCACATTTAACTCATGTACATCCCGCCGTTCACCGGGATTGTAGCCCCAGTAACGTAAGCCGCACCGTCCGACGCAAGAAAAGCGACCACAGACGCGATCTCTTGAGCTTGCCCCAGACGACCCAGCGGAATTTGTGTCTGCAGGGCTTCACGCTGCGCTTCAGGCAGTTCGCGGGTCATATCGGTGTCGATGAACCCAGGGGCCACCGAGTTGACCGTAATCGAGCGCGAACCCACTTCACGGGCCAAAGCGCGACTGAAACCTTCCAGACCTGCCTTGGCGGCTGCATAGTTTACTTGGCCTGCGTTGCCCATGGCACCCACAACCGAACCAATACTGATAATTCGACCCCATCGCGCCTTGGTCATGCCGCGCAAAACGCCCTTGGACAGGCGGAACAGACTGTTCAGGTTGGTATCGACGACGTCATGCCATTCGTCATCTTTCATCCGCATCATCAGGTTATCGCGGGTGATACCGGCGTTATTGACCAGGATCGCCGGCGCACCGAACTGCTCCTGGATGCTTGCCAGAACACTGGCCACGGACTCGTCGCTAGTGACGTTGAGTTCCAGGCCCGTGCCCTGAATACCATTTTCCTTCAGGGTGGCGGCAATGCGCTCGGCACCCGAGGCGGAAGTCGCGGTGCCAACCACGATGGCACCCTGACGACCCAATTCCAGGGCGATAGCCTGGCCAATGCCACGGCTCGCACCAGTGACCAGTGCAACTTTACCTTGCAGACTCATGCAAGCTTCTCCTGATTCAGGCCAACGCTGCACGGGTGGCAGCGAAAGCGTCTGGGGTATTGAGGTTGGATGTCGACACGCCTTCGGCGCAGCGCTTGTTCAAGCCGGCCAGGACTTTGCCCGGGCCGCACTCGACCAGATTGGTCGCGCCCTTGGCCGCCAGCGCCTGTACGGACTCGACCCAGCGCACTGGCTTGTACAGTTGCTCGAGCAGATCACGCTTGAGGGTCTGCAGATCGGCCGGCACTTGCGCGCTGACGTTCTGCACCAGCGGAATCTGCGGGGCCTGCCAGTCAATCGCAGCGACGGACTCGGCAAACTGCTCGGCCGCCGGACGCATCAGCTCACAGTGAGACGGCACGCTGACCGGCAACGGCATGGCGCGCTTGGCACCCCGCGCCTTGCAGCCTTCGATGGCACGCTCGACTGCCGCCTTGGCACCGGCGATCACCACCTGGCCCGGGGAGTTGAAGTTGACGGCACTGACTACCTCGCCCTGCGCCGCTTCGCTACAGGCCGCCAGCACGTCAGCATCATCCAGGCCGAGAATCGCCGCCATGGCGCCCTGCCCGGCCGGAACGGCTTGTTGCATCAGTTGGCCACGACGCTCCACCAGCTTCACGGCGTCGCCCAGGCTCAGGCTGCCTGCCGCGACCAGGGCGCTGTATTCGCCCAGGCTGTGACCGGCTACATAAGCCGGACGCGCACCACCTTCAGCCAGCCACAGGCGCCACAGAGCGATAGAGGCGGTCAGGATGGCCGGCTGGGTCTTGTCGGTTTGATTGAGCTGCTCTTCCGGCCCTTGCTGGGTCAGTGCCCACAGGTCGTAACCCAGAGCATCGGAAGCTTCTTTGAATGTTTCGAGGATCAGCGGATATTGCGCGCCCAACTCGGCCAGCATGCCGAGGGACTGCGAACCCTGTCCTGGAAAGACGAATGCGAGGGAAGCAGACATGTAACAAGCCCCTAATGATCTTGTCGTCGGAGAGTTGACGCCCCGCTGTGGGGACGCAAGAAACTGACAGTTGGATGGCCAATTGAACCGAGCGGTCACATTTAAGCATTGTCCGACGAAAATGCCTAAAGCAGCAAATCCTCGAGACGCCCATGGAGTCGCTGCGGCAGATTCTCCTGAATCTCGATCAAGGCTCGCTGGATCGCACTCTGAAAGCCCTGCACGCCAGCCGAACCGTGGCTCTTGACCACAATCCCCTGCAACCCGAGGAAGCTCGCGCCGTTGTGCCGCGCAGGCGCCAAGTCGGCCTGCAAGCGCTTCATCAAGGGCAATGCCAGGGCCCCGACCAGCCTTGATGCAAGATTTTGCTTGAACAAGGCTTCGATACGCCCGGCAATCATGGTCGCCAGGCCTTCGCTGGACTTGAGCAGGATGTTGCCGACAAAACCGTCACAGACCACCACATCCGCCTCGCCCCGGTACAGGCCATCACCCTCGACAAAACCGATGTAGTTCAAGCCCCGGGCACCTTGCAACAGGGTCGCCGCAAGCTTGACCTGCTGATTGCCCTTGATGTCCTCGGTGCCGATGTTCAACAACGCCACTCTGGGCCGGGTGATCCCCAGCGTCTCGGCCGCCACCGACCCCATCACCGCGAACTGGAACAGGTGCTCGGCACTGCAATCGACGTTGGCCCCCAGATCCAGCAACTGGCAATAACCCTTTTGTGTCGGGATCGCCGCAACCATCGCTGGACGATCGATTCCCGGCAACGTCTTGAGCACGAACCGCGACAACGCCATCAGCGCGCCGGTGTTGCCAGCACTGACACAGGCCTGGACCTTGCCGTCACGCAGCAACTCGAGCGCCACGCGCATCGACGAATCGGGCTTGCCACGCAGGGCCTGGGCGGGTTTTTCGTCCATGGTGATGACTTCGGATGCCGGAGCAATCGACAGGCGCGCGCGATCCACAGCCGATTGGCCAGCGATCAATTCTTCAAGAAGGGAGGGTTGACCGACGAGGGTCAGGTGCAGCGAGGGCGTAGCAGACAGACAAGCAAGGCTGGCCTGAACAATGCTGCGGGGACCGAAGTCCCCGCCCATTGCGTCAATCGCGATGACTTGAGCGGACAAGGATTACTCGTCAGCGCCCTTGTCGATCACTTTACGGCCACGGTATACGCCTTCTGGCGATACGTGGTGACGCAGGTGAACTTCACCAGTGGTCTTTTCTACGGACAGAGTGCTTGCCTCGAGAGCGTCGTGCGAACGACGCATGTCACGGGCGGAGCGGGATTTTTTGTTCTGCTGAACAGCCATAATTGATTAACTCCTAAACGTTTGGGTCACGCTTTAACTGCGCCAATACACTGAACGGGTTGGACCGCGTTACCTCGTCCTCGCTCGGTTCGGGCTCATCGAGACCCGCCGGCTGCTGGCATTCTTCCGGATGATGAGCAGGCACAATGGGCAAGGCGAGCAAAAGCTCCTCCTCGATCAGTGACTGCAGATCCAAAGGATCTTCGCCCAGTTCCAGCACGTCATAACCTTTCGGCAACGACTGGGTATTCGCACCCTCCTTTACCACAGCATAACTGCATTCGCTGTGAATCGGCAGGGTGACCAGCTCAAGACAACGCTGGCAAACCATTTTGACCTCGGTGTCGATAAAACTGTGGATCACCACAGATTTACGTTCATCTCGTTCAAAAACGAATTTAGCCTGCACCGTACCGACAGTGTCGGAAAGCGGGTCGCAGAGTCTCTCCAAATCGGCCAGCAGCATTTCACCTTGGAGGGTGGTGCCACGATCAGCCAATTTGCGCGGGTCAACGTGAGGTGGAATCGGGTCATTCAACATAGGCGCAGCATTATAGGGATGCACCCGCCCTTGTCAAAGGAAATTCAGTCCTGTCCGTCACTTGCAGCCCCCGCTAGAATTTGCGACTGACTTCTGGAGAGCCCTATGCTGCCTTTATTACTCGCTTCAAGCTCGGTTTATCGCCGTGAATTACTGGCTCGCTTGCAGCTGCCTTTTACCTGCAGCTCCCCGGATATCGACGAAAGCCCATTGGCAGGCGAGTCCGCCATCGAGCTGGTCAGACGCCTGGCACAGGCCAAGGCCCAGGCACTGGCTGCCAGCCATCCGGGGCATCTGATCATCGGCTCGGACCAGGTCGCGGTACTCGACGGCAAGATCATCGGCAAGCCCCACACCTTCGACAAGGCTCGCGAACAGCTGCTGGCCGCCAGCGGTGCCAGCGTGACCTTCCTCACCGGCCTGGCCCTGCTCAACAGCCAGAGCGGCCACTGCCAGCTCGACTGCATCCCCTTCACCGTCCATATGCGCACACTCGACCCCGCGCGCGTGGAGCACTACCTGCGCGCCGAGCAGCCCTACGACTGCGCTGGCAGCTTCAAGGCCGAAGGACTGGGGGTGAGCCTGTTCCAGCGCACCGAAGGCCCGGACGCCACCAGCCTGGTCGGCCTGCCGCTCATTCGCCTGGTGGACATGCTATTGGCCGAAGGCATCCAGATCCCGTAGCCACTGCCGAGCCGCGCGAGACAACACCAACGACCGCAGGACGTTCGCTCGGCCCGACAATGTGCACAGGGTCACTACGCCACCCAACACAGGCTGCGCCAGCGGCTACAGACCATAAAAAAACCGGCCACGCAGGCCGGTTTTTCATGTCGTGCAGTAATCAGCGCAAGGCCGGGCCGTGAAAGCCCATCCACATGGCCAATTGCTCAGCCACACTGGCGCCAAGTTTTTTCGAGAAGCGATCGAACGGCGATTCCTGGATGGTGAAGTCCACCAACTCCTTCTCGCCGATCACGTCCCGCGCCACCGAACTGGCACTGCCCAGGCCATCGATCAAGCCCAGCGGCAAAGCCTGCTCGCCAGACCAGACCAGCCCGGAGAACAGCTCCGGATGCTCCTTGTCCTTCAGCCGGTCACCACGCCCCTTCTTCACACTGGCAATGAACTGCTGATGAGTGGTGTCCAGCACGCTCTGCCAGAATTGGGTTTCTTCCGGTTTTTGTGGCTGGAACGGATCGAGGAACGATTTGTGCTCACCCGAGGTGTAGGTACGCCGCTCGACACCCAGCTTCTCCATGGTGCCAACAAAGCCATAGCCGGCCGCTGTGACACCGATGGAGCCCACCAGACTGGCCTTGTCGGCATAGATCTGGTCCGCGGCACTGGCAATATAGTAGGCACCCGAGGCACCCAGATCGGAAATTACCGCATAAACCTTGATCTGCGGGTGCAAGGCGCGCAACCGCACGATCTCGTCATAGACGTAACCGGACTGCACCGGACTGCCGCCCGGACTGTTGATCCGCAGCACGATACCCTTGACCTTGGTATCCTCGAACGCCGCACGCAGACTGCCAACGATATTGTCGGCGCTGGCCGGCTCCTTGTCGGCAATCATCCCGGTGATCTCGATCAACGCGGTGTAGCCCGGACCACGCGTCGCGCTCTTTTCAATATCCATCAGCGGCGTGAACAGGATCAGCGCGACAAACAGGTACACAAAGGTCAGCAGCTTGAAGAAAATCCCCCAACGCCGCGAGCGCCGCTGCTCCTGCACACCGGCCAGCAGGGTTTTTTCCAGCAGTTTCCAGCTCTTGTCTTCGCCATCTGCAGCACTGGCTTTGACAGGCGCCTTCCATTCGTCAGTCATTGCATCTACCCCAACCCGAACTTAATTGGCCCGCTGACCCAGCCAGGCACGCAATTGCGAAAAATGATCAATAGCCAGGCACGGCTCGTACGCGCGCAGCGCCTCTATGGATTGGGCGCCATAGCTGACGGCGACAGACGCCATCCCGGCATTGCGAGCCATCTGCAGATCAAACGAGGAATCCCCCACCATCAGCGCCTGCTCAGGCCTGACCGCGCAATGCGCCAGGATCTGCTCGAGCATCAAGGGGTGCGGCTTACTGGCGGTTTCGTCGGCGGCGCGGGTGATATCAAAATAATCTTCCCAGCCATGGGACTTCAGCACCCGATCCAGGCCGCGACGCGCCTTGCCGGTGGCCACGGCCAACTGATAACCCTCGTCACGAAATGCCTCAAGCGACTCGAGCACACCCTCGAACAACGGCGAAGGCTCGGCCTCCAACGCGATGTAGTGATCGGCATAATGCTGACGAAACGCCACCAACTCTGCATCACCGATCTGCGGGTACAAGGTGCGAATCGCCTCTGGCAGACCCAGCCCGATAATGCCTTTGACTGCCAGATCGCTGCACAGCGCAAAACCTGAGCGCTCGGACGCGACATGCATCGCCTCGACGATCCGGCCAATGGAATCGGCCAGCGTCCCATCCCAATCGAAAATCAGTAGCTTGCAATCAGAGGGGTGCACTCAGGCGCTCCACGGTCTTGGCCCACATTTCATCCACTGGCGCCTGCAACTTCAACTCACTGCCGTCCGGCAGCGGCACAGTCAGCATGTAGGCATGGAGGAACAATCGCTTGCCACCCAGATCGCGAATCTCCTTGGAGAACCCCTCCTCGCCGTACTTGGTATCGCCAGCAATGCAGTGCCCGGCGTGCAAGGTATGGACACGGATCTGGTGAGTCCGACCGGTAATCGGCTTGGCTTCGATCAAGGTGGCAAAGTCGCCAAAGCGAAGCAGGACCTTGAACACGGTCACGGACTCCTTGCCCTCCTCCTCGTCGACCTCGACCATGCGCTCGCCGGAGCGCAGATTGCTCTTGCCGAGCGGAGCCCGGACTTGCTTGATCGAACTCGCCCAGTTGCCGCGTACCAGCGCCATGTAGCGCTTGTCCACGCCATCGCCGCGCAATGCCGTGTGCAAGTGACGCAGCATGCTGCGCTTCTTGGCAATCATCAGCAGGCCGGAGGTGTCACGGTCGAGACGGTGAACCAGTTCCAGCTCCTTGCAATCGGGACGCAACTGACGAAAAGCCTCAATCACCCCGAAGGTCAAGCCGCTGCCACCGTGAACGGCAATGCCGCACGGCTTGTTGATCACGATCAGCGCCTTGTCTTCAAAGACTATCGAGGCTTCCAGGCGTTGCAACAACCCCTGGGCCAGGGGCACCGGCTCGTCACGCTCCGGCACACGCACCGGCGGCACGCGCACGATGTCGCCCGCCTGCAGTTTGTACTCGGGCTTGATCCGACCTTTGTTCACTCGCACTTCGCCTTTACGCAAAATGCGGTAAATCAAGGTCTTGGGCACGCCTTTGAGCCGAGCAAGAAGGAAGTTGTCAATTCGTTGGCCGGCATATTCCGGCGAGACCTCCAGCAGTTGTACGGCTGGGGTCGGGGGGGTAGTCGTCGTCATGTCGCGAATGATAACAATTTTTTATGGAATTGAAGCACTTAATCATTGCTGCTATAGTCGCGAACGCCGCCAAAAGCGGCTGGACAGAGGACAAACGGCAAGTTGCCGGCCCTGACCAACGCAATTCATCAGGACGCGAGGCCGTCCTACGGGGCTTTCGCATCTTCTGGAAGGTTCGTGATTGTAACAAGCGCAGGTGACATGAGGCCTGAAGCGAGTGCAACAAACAGAGTACCACTCGTCTGTTGCGCCGATATTTACGGCCAGTTCACAAAGTGCAGTCAGTCCCGAATCACACCTGGGTCGAGAGTTTCGGAAACAACGCCTGTTACAAGCTGGGAGCCAGCCAAACAGCTTTCACCCAGTCTTGTGTAGCCATGAGCGTGGACTCCCCATTGGAGAACACGGTAAATGCCAACCCGCTGCGGATTCTGCGCGCGGCAGCACCCGAATTATCAGGGATACGTGTAGGGTGGAGATGCACAACCGTCGGACCGTGTAGCACTAGGCTTATATTTAGACGCTTCATCTCGTCCACAGTCGCCGGTTGATTCCTCCTCCTGACTGAGTGCTTAAGTAGCCACAGCAAGCAGGACGCGTACGTCGCGATGAAGGCCCACATTGGCCGGACTTCGCTGGACACGGGAATGGCCAACCACTCCTGACGCACCTGACACCGACCGTGAGAAGTCGTGTGTGCCGAACGCCGTTTCCGGCAGCCCGGAAACCGACGGTACTACATGAAAAGAATGCTGATTAACGCAACTCAACCCGAAGAGTTGCGTGTTGCACTGGTAGATGGCCAGCGCCTCTACGACCTGGACATCGAATCCGGTGCACGCGAGCAGAAGAAGGCCAACATCTATAAAGGCCGGATTACTCGCATCGAACCAAGCCTTGAGGCTGCCTTTGTCGATTTCGGCTCTGAGCGCCACGGCTTCCTGCCCCTCAAAGAAATCTCCCGCGAATACTTCAAGAAAGCTCCTGAAGGTCGCGTCAACATCAAGGACGTCCTGAGCGAAGGCCAGGAAGTCATCGTTCAGGTCGAAAAAGAAGAACGTGGCAACAAGGGCGCCGCCCTGACCACCTTCATCAGCCTGGCCGGTCGTTACCTGGTGCTGATGCCAAACAACCCACGTGCTGGCGGTATCTCCCGTCGCATCGAGGGTGAAGAGCGCAACGAACTGCGTGAAGCCCTGAACGGCCTGGTTGCCCCGGCTGACATGGGTCTGATCGTGCGCACTGCCGGCCTTGGCCGCAGCAGCGAAGAAATGCAGTGGGACCTCGACTACCTGCTGCAACTGTGGACCGCCATCAAAGAAGCCTCGCTGGATCGCTCCGCGCCATTCCTGATCTACCAGGAAAGCAACGTGATCATCCGCGCGATCCGCGACTACCTGCGCCAGGACATCGGCGAAGTGCTGATCGACAGCGTTGAAGCCCAGGACGAAGCCCTGACCTTCATCCGCCAGGTGATGCCGCAGTACGCCAGCAAGATCAAGCTGTACGAAGACAGCGTGCCGCTGTTCAACCGTTTCCAGATCGAAAGCCAGATCGAGACCGCTTTCCAGCGCGTCGTTGAACTGCCTTCCGGCGGCTCCATCGTCATCGATCCAACCGAAGCCCTGGTGTCCATCGACATCAACTCGGCGCGCGCCACCAAAGGCAGCGACATCGAAGAAACCGCCCTGCAGACCAACCTTGAAGCCGCCGAAGAAATCGCCCGTCAGTTGCGCCTGCGCGACATCGGCGGCCTGATCGTCATCGACTTCATCGACATGACCCCTGCCAAGAACCAGCGCGCCGTGGAAGAAAAAGTCCGCGAATGCCTGGAAGCCGACCGCGCTCGCGTGCAAGTCGGTCGCATCTCGCGCTTCGGCCTGCTGGAAATGTCCCGTCAGCGCCTGCGTCCATCGCTCGGCGAAAGCAGCGGCATCGTCTGCCCGCGTTGCAACGGCACCGGCATCATCCGTGACGTTGAATCGCTGTCGCTGGCGATCCTGCGCCTGATCGAAGAAGAAGCCCTGAAAGACCGCACTGCCGAAGTTCGCGCCCAGGTGCCGATCCCGGTGGCAGCGTTCCTGCTCAACGAAAAACGCAACTCGATCACCAAGATCGAACTGCGCACCCGCGCCCGCATCGTCATCCTGCCGAACGATCACCTCGAGACTCCGCACTTCGAAGTGCAGCGCCTGCGCGATGACAGCCCGGAAGCCCACACCAACCAGTCCAGCTACGAAATCGCAGCTGCCGCGGCTGAAGTGGAAGAAGTGCAACCGGCCGCCGCCACCCGCACCCTGGTTCGCCAGGAAGCCGCGGTGAAGACTGCCCCAGCCCGTGCCAACGCACCGGTGCCGGTTGAAGTCGCAGCGGCTCCGGTAGCGGCTCCGGCTGCCGTGCCAGAGCCAAGCCTGTTCAAGGGCCTGGTGAAGTCGCTGGTCAGCCTGTTCGCCACCAAGGAAGAGCCAGCCGCTCCGGTAGTGGTTGAAAAACCTGCCGCCGAGCGTCCAGCCCGCAATGAAGAGCGTCGCAACGGCCGTCAGCAGAGCCGCAACCGTAACGGTCGCCGCGATGAAGAACGCAAGCCACGCGAAGAACGTGCACCGCGTGAAGAACGCGCTCCACGCGAGCCGCGCGAAGAGCGCCAACCACGCGAAGCCCGTGAAGAGACCCCGACCGTTGCTCGCGAAGAGCGCGCACCTCGCGCCCCACGTGAAGAGCGTGCTCCACGCCCACCCCGTGAAGAGCGCAAGCCACGTGGCGATCGTGAAGACCGTCCGGTACGTGAACTGCGTGAGCCTCTGGATGCCGCCCCCGCCGCTGCTACTGCCGCTGTTGCTGCTACCGCCGTCGCTGAAGAGCGCCCAGCTCGTCAGCCACGCGAAGAGCGTGCACCGCGTCCGCCGCGTGAAGAGCGTCAACCACGTGCCGAACAGGCTGCTGCCCCGGTTGCCGAAGAAGAACTGGTAACCAGCGAAGAGCAACTGTCGGAAGATGGCCAGGACAACGCCGAAGGCGATCGTCCACGTCGCCGCTCCCGTGGCCAGCGTCGCCGCAGCAACCGTCGTGAGCGTCAACGTGATGCCAACGGCAACGTGATCGAAGGCTCGGAAGAGTCCGAAGGCAACGAAGAGCCTACGGGCGCTGAACTGGCTGCCGGCCTGGCCGTGACCGCAGCGGTTGCCAGCAGCGTGATCAGTGCTCCAGCCGAAGCCGAGGCTCATCAGCAAGCTGAGCGCGCTACCGCCGCCGTGACTGAAGACGTTGCTCAGCCAACCGCTGAGGTTGAAGCACCCGCCGTGGAAGCCACCACCCCAGTCGAAGCGCCAGCCGCTCCTGCTGTAGAAGTGGCGCCCGTGGTTGAAGCCCAGGTTGTTGAAGCACAACCGCAAGTAGTGGCTGAAGCCGAAGCCGTGGTGCACACACCTGTCGCTGTAGAAGCGGTAGTCGAAGCCCCTGTGGTGGTTGAAGCACCTGCTGTCGAAGCGCCGGTAGCCGAACAGGCACCTGAAGCCCGCGAAGAGCAGACCGCCTTCAACTGGGTAGCCGAGCCAGCCGTGGTTGAAGCCGTAGTCACCGAGGTTGTGGCACCGGTTGCCCCTGTGGTTGCCGAGCCAGCGCCAGTTGAAGCGCCAGTCGTGGCCGAAGCGGCTGCCCCGGTTGTCGAAACTGCACCCGTTGTCGAAGCTGCACCAGCCGTGGTCCTGACCGAAAACGGTCGCGCACCGAACGACCCACGTGAAGTGCGTCGCCGCAAGCGTGAAGCCGAGCGCCTGCAGAAGGAAGCCGAACTGGCTGCCGCTGCTGCACCGGTCGCTGAAGTCGCTGCCGAGCCTGCTGCCCCTGCCATCGACGAAAACCTGCGTTCCGTCGAAGAAGTGGTAGAGCAACACCCTGAGGCCCTGGAAAAAGAGCACGAGCCTAAACCCCTCGCCTGATTCCATCGGCCACTAAAAAGCCCCGCCTGAGCAATCAGGTGGGGCTTTTTTTATATTCGGGTTGCACCCTCGCACCCATCGCGAGCAAACCGCAAACGCCTACAGGTATCCCCCGGCGGACTGATCAAAGACCAGCGCCTGTGGCACATCCACATCCCACAAAACGCCCCCATCGTCCACCACCACCTCGACCACCCTGGCCTTGGCAAACAACGGCTTGGCCCCACGGTCTCCGGACAACGCCATCAGCGCCGGGCCAAACGACGCGCCAAACCCCACAGGGTGGCCGAACTCGCTGGCCCGCACCGGCACACTGATGGCATCGGCCGTCACCTGTGCCACGACCTCATCGATACTCGCCGGCAAGATAAACGGCATGTCCCCCAGCACCACCAGCCAGCCGCCCAGTCCCGGGCAGGCCGACACTGCCGCAGCAATGCTGTCGCCCATCCCCGCGGAGGCCAGCCACAGCACTTCGCAGCCGTAGGCACGGGCCAGTCGGGCAACCTCGGGGCGGTCCGGCGTGGTCACCAGCCAGCGCGGTTGGACGCTGTCCGGCAAATTGCGCAGGCTGTGTTCGAGCACCGGCCGGACAACACCGTCGCGACCCTTACACCGCGCCAGCAGCTTGTCCTGGTCGGCGCCGGCCACTTGCCGATAACGACTGCCCTGCCCTGCCGCGAGAATGATCGCGCCGACATTGCACTGCACGCGCCTCATCACGCCTTTTCCTGCTGCCAGCCTTGCAACTGATAACGCACAGGCAAACTGCGGATGCGCTTGCCGGTCGCGGCAAAGATCGCATTGCACAAGGCCGGTGCAATCGGAGGCACGCCCGGCTCACCAACCCCGCCCAGCGGCACATTGCCGGGGGGCGTGACCAGATGCACCGCCAGTACCTTTGGCGCCAGGGACATGCGCGCCACCTCGTACATATGGAAGTTGTCCTGCTGGACCTTACCGTCCTTGAAGCTGATCTCCCCCAGCACGGCGTTGCCCAGGCCCATCACGCAAGCCCCCTCGAACTGCGAGCGAATACGCTCGGGGTTGATCTGCGGACCACAATCGACGGCGATATCCGCCTTGTGCACCAGCAACGTGCCGTCGCCGCTGACCTCCACTTCGATGACTGCCGCCACATAGGTGACGAAGCTGTAGTGCACCGCCAGCCCCAGGCCACGCCCCCGGGGCAACTCGCGCCCCCAGCCGGCGGCCTGGGCGGCGGTTTCCAGCACAGCACGCAAACGCGCGGTGTCGATCGGGTAACGTTCCGGGGATTCGCCGTAGTTCCACTCCTCGCTCAAGGTCCGTGGATCGATCTGCCGATCGGGCCCCAATAGCTTGATCTGGTACTTGAGCGGATCCTGGCCGGCCTTGTGCGCCAGCTCGTCGACAAAACTCTGGATGGCGAAGCCATGGGGAATGTTCGACACCGAGCGATACCAGCCGACCCGGGTATGGGCAGCGGCTTCAGGGTTTTCCAGGCGCACATTGGGAATCGCATAGGCCATGTTGGTAAAGCCCATGCCCAGCTCAAAAGCGGCTTCATGATTCATCCCCGGCGCGAACAACGCGGTGATGCTTGGCGCTACGGTGCGGTGCAGCCAACCGGAGGGCATGCCGTCCTGGTTGAGACTGGCCTTGAGGTATTCGGCCGAAACCGTGTGAAAGTAGGAGTTGTGGATATCGTCTTCACGGGTCCACTGCACCCGCACTGCCTTGCCAGGGAGCGCCTGGGCCAGGATAGCCGCCTCAAGGATGAAGTCCGGCTTGGACTTGCGCCCGAAACCACCACCGAGCAAGGTGACGTTCACCCTGACCTTGTCGAAAGGTATGCCCAGGCGTTCGGCGATACGCTCACGGGTGACCTGAGGGGCCTGGCTCGGCGCCCAAGCCTCGCACTGACCGTCCTGGAAGCGTGCGACGGCAACCATCGGTTCCATCGGCGACTGCGCCAGGTGAGGCAAGTAATAGGTCGCCTCCAGGCTGCTGTCGGCACTGTTCAGCGCCTCGTCGATATTACCGGTGCTGCGCACCACCTTGCCCGGCTTGAGCGCCGCAGCTTCCAGCACCTTGCGGTAGGCGATCGAGTCATAACCGGCATTGGCGCCGTCGTCCCAGACAATCTTCAGTGCCTCGCGCCCCTTGATCGCCGCCCAGGTAGTGCTCGCAATCACCGCCACACCGCCCAACGGCTGGAACTCGGAGGGAATCGGCCGGCTGTCGATCTGCATCACCTTGACCACCCCCGGCACCTTCAGCGCCGCACTGGCATCAAAGGACTTGACCGTGCCGCCATACACCGCCGGCCGCGCCACGGTGGCAAAGAGCATGCCTTCGAAGTGCACATCGGCACCATAGACCGCCCGCCCAGTGACAATGTCTTCGCCATCGATGGCACGCACCGACTCCTTGCCGATATAACGAAACTGCGAAGGCTGCTTGAGCCGCAGGCTTTCTCGCGCCGGCACCGGCAAGGCAGCGGCCGCCTCGGCCAGCGCGCCATAACCCAACTGACGCCCACTGGGCTGGTGCAGGACGGTGTGCAATTGCGCCCGGCATTCGCCGACCGGCACTTGCCACTGATTGGCCGCCGCCAGTTCCAGCATGCTCCGCGCCGCGGCCCCACACCGGCGCATCGGCTCATACCAGTGGCGCATGCTGCGCGAGCCGTCGGTGTCCTGGTTACCGAAACGCACTTCATCGCCCGGCGCCTGGCGAACCTTGACCATGGCCCAGTCGGCGTCCAGCTCATCGGCCACCACCATGCTCAGGCTGGTGCGCACGCCCTGGCCCATTTCCGAGCGGTTGCACAGCACCGTCACGGTGCCATCGGCGGCGATGCTGACGTACACCTTGGGGTCATCGACCCAGCCGTTGGGCATGCCGTCGGCACCGAACTTCTTGTCCTCGGCGAACGCGTCCTGCCAGCCCCAACTGGCCGCCAGCACCAGCGCTCCCGTGGCCCCTACGCCCTTGAGGAAGCCGCGTCGGCTGAGGTTACTCAGGACAAAATCCATTGGTAAGCGGCTCATGCCTTGGCCTCCTGCAGATGGGTCGCCACCTGGCGGATCGCGGTCTTGATCCGGTTATAGGTACCGCAGCGGCAGATATTGCCGACCATCGCAGTCTCGATCTGCTCATCGCTGGGATTGGGATGGGTCTTGAGCAATGCCGTGGCCGACATGATCTGGCCACCCTGGCAGAACCCGCACTGCGCGACGGCGGTATCGAGCCAGGCTTGCTGGACCAGTTGACCGAGCGGATCGCGGTGCAGATTGTCGATAGTGCTGACAGCCTGGCCGACCACCGAGCCGATCGGGGTGATGCAACTGCGTGCCGGGGCACCGTCGATATGGATAGTGCATGCACCACACAGGCCCATACCGCAGCCAAACTTGGTGCCGCGGTAACCGGCAACGTCGCGGATCGCCCAGAGCAGCGGCATGTCCTCGGTGACATCCAGTTGATGGTCTTGACCATTGAGCTTCAGGGTAATCATGGGCACGCCCGCATATGCATGAGGTTATGGGGTCGAGTTATCTGCCGCGCTGTAGCGAGGGTTCGGAACACGCAGATCGACTCAGGCTGATGGGCTCTCTTGTGAAGATGGGTCTTCACCGGGCCTTTGTTGGAGCAAAGGAAAACATCGTCAGAAGATCACGTTAACTGATCATTAACAAAAAAGCCCTGCAACCATTAGGGCGTGCAGGGCTCTGGGTTCAGCGTTCAAGCGTAGCTCAATAGCGATTCGGTTCCATTTCCAGCTCGACATTAAAACGCTCGAGTATGTCTTTCTGGATCCGCTGCGCCAGTTCGAGCAGTTCAAGCCCGGTGGCGCCGCCGTAGTTGACCAGCACCAGCGATTGCAAGCGGTGCACCCCGGCGTCGCCTTCACGAAAACCTTTCCAGCCCGCTTGCTCGATCAACCAGCCAGCCGCCAGCTTGACCTGGCCATCAGCTTGCGGATAACCGACCAGGCCCGGGTGCGCGAGGCGGATGTGTGCAGCGAGCTGGGCGCCGACCACCGGATTCTTGAAAAAGCTGCCGGCGTTGCCGAGCACCGCCGGGTCAGGCAACTTCTCACTGCGAATGCTGCAAATCGCCTGACTGACATCACTGGCGCTTGGCTGCTCGATGCCCTGCTCGGTCAGGCGCTGGCGCACCGGGCCGTACTCCAGGTGCAAATGCTCGACCCGGTCCAGGGCAAACCGCACCCGCAGGATCAACCAGCGGCCAACCTGTTGTTTGAACAGGCTGTCGCGGTAAGCGAAGTTGCATTCGGCCAGGGTGAAATCCCGCAGCTCGCCGGTCTGGCGATCGAGGGCCGTCAACCCGGCGAACACGTCCTTGATCTCCACCCCATAGGCCCCGATGTTCTGCATCGGCGCCGCCCCTACCGTACCGGGAATCAGGCTGAGGTTTTCAAGGCCCGACAAGCCCTGCGCCAGCGTCCACTGTACAAAGGGGTGCCAGGCTTCGCCGGCCTCGGCCTCGATCACCACCCGCGTGCCGTCGTCGCTCAACTGGCGAATACCGCGAGTGGCCATGCGCAGCACCAGCGCCTGGATATCCGCCGTCAGCAGCAGATTGCTGCCCGCCCCAATCACCAACAATGGCAGCCCGTGCTCGTCGGCATACGCCAGCGCCTGGCGAACGTCGGCATCGCTACGGGCCTCGGCGAACAGTTGCGCACGCACGTCCACGCCAAAGCTGTTGAATGGTTTGAGCGAAACCTGCGACTGCAGGTGCAAAGTCATAAGCGTCCCTTCAATTCAATCACCAGCAAATCGCAGGCCTGCTCGATCAGGTCCAGTACCTGTTCGAAGCCATGCTCACCGTCGTAATAAGGATCCGGCACGTCATCGACACTCGACTGATAACGACGCAGGAACAGGTCCAGCTCGGCCTTGCCCTGGGCCGGCTGCAGGGCCTTGAGGTTGCGCAGGTTGCTCTGGTCCATGGCCAGGATCAGGTCGTAGCTGGAGAAGTCGGCCCGCGTCACCTGTTGCGCCCGCTGCGCCGACAGGTCGTAGCCACGGCGCAACGCCGCGGCCTGGCTGCGCTTGTCCGGCGGATTGCCGACATGCCAGTCGCCGGTGCCGGCAGAAGCCACGTCGACCTGCCCGGTCAATCCGGCGGTACGTAATTTATGCCGCAGTACGCCCTCGGCCGTCGGCGAACGGCAGATATTGCCCAGGCAGACAAACAGAACCCGCATCAGGCCTCCAGCAGGCGACGGACGCGCTCGAGGTCTTCAAGGGTGTCGACCCCCGCTGGCGGGGCAATGAGGGCATCGGCGACATGGATTCGCACGCCATGCCAGAGTGCGCGCAGTTGCTCCAGGCACTCGGTGTCTTCCAGCCAGCAGGGGCCCCAGCTGACGAAGTCATGCAGGAAGCCGGCACGGTAGGCGTAGATCCCGATATGACGGCGGTACGGCACACCCTCGGGCATTTGCGTCTGGTTCTTGGCGAACTGGTCGCGCGCCCACGGCAGGGTCGCCCGGCTGAAGGTCAACGCCAGGCCATTGAGGTCGCTGACGACCTTGACCACATTGGTGTTGAACAGGGTTTCAAGGTCTTCGATCGGTTCGGCCAGGGTCGCCATGCCCGCTTCGGCATGGGCTGCCAGGTTGGCGGCGACCTGGTCGATCACGCTCGGCGGAATCAATGGCTCGTCGCCCTGGACATTGACCACAATGGCATCTGGCGCCAGACCCAGTTGGCTGGCGACCTCGGCCAGGCGGTCAGTGCCGGAGTTGTGGTCGACCCGGGTCATCACCACTTCACCCCCAAAGGCCTGGCAGGCCTCGACAATGCGCGCGTCGTCAGTGGCGATCACCACTCGCTGGGCGGCACTTTTGCGCGCCTGTTCCCAGACATGCTGGACCATCGGCTTGCCGGCAATCATCTGCAGGGGCTTGCCTGGCAGGCGCGTGGAGGCAAATCGCGCCGGAATCACCACCGTGAACGCGTGACTCATTTGTCCAGGCGCTCTTCGGTGGTCAGGGTACGGGCTTCGGTTTCCAGCATGACCGGAATGCCATCACGAATCGGAAATGCCAGGCCAGCACCCTTGCTGATCAGTTCGGTCTTGTCGGCGCTGAGCTTGAGCGGACCTTTGCAGATCGGGCAGGCGAGGATGTCGAGCAATTTGGTGTCCATGAAAACTCCCTGGAAAAAGCGTTTTAAGGCAAAAGACGTGCGGGCAACAGCCGCATCAACTGCGTATCGAACCAGGCCACGAAAGCCGGTGAAGGCGCAGCATCGACCGCCAGGTACCACCAGTCGGCAGCAGCAAAGGCTCGGCATTTCACCGCATCCTTTTCCGTCATGACCAGTGGCAGCGATGGCGTGAAATTCAAGGCCGCCGCGCTGTATTGCGCGTGGTCGGCAAACGCATGTGACACAGGCTGCCAGTGTAGCGTTTCAAGGGTAGTGAAGAAACGTTGCGGATTGCCGATCCCGGCCACTGCGTGCAACGCCTGCCCCGCGGGGAAATACTCGAGGCCGCGGCGTTCACCGGTCAGCAGGTTGACCAGCGCTGTGGGTTGCAAGCGGAATGCAAAACCCTCGTCGGCATCGGCCAGGGCGCCGTTGAACAGCACCGCATCGACGCTTTGCAGACGCTCCACCGGCTCGCGCAACGGCCCCGCCGGCAGGCAACGACGATTGCCCAGGCCGCGCGCCGCATCGATCAGCACCAGTTCCAGGTCGCGCGCCAGGCGGTAATGCTGCATGCCGTCGTCAGAAAGAATCAGGTCCAGCGGCTCGGTGGCCAGCAACGCCTGGACGGCACGGCTGCGGTCCGGGTCGATCATCAAAGGCACGCCGGTACGCTGGACGATCAGCAGCGGCTCATCGCCGGCCACTGCGGCAGTCTGTTGCGCCTCGACCCGCCAGGGCATTTGGGGCGGCGTCGCCCCGTAGCCGCGACTGACCACCCCGACCCGCAGGCCGGCGCGCTGGCAGTGTTCGATCATCCACAGAATCAATGGTGTCTTGCCGGTACCCCCGACGGTGATATTGCCGACCACGATCAGCGGCACCGGGGGCTGGTAGATCTCGCCTTCGCCCGCCAGGAACCGCTGGCGCTTGGCCGTGACCACGCGCCGGTACAACCACTCCAGTGGCCACAAGACTTTGAGCGCCGGATGACCGGCGTACCACGCAGTGAGCAATCGATCGGACATGGCCATCAGGGTGCCGGAGCCGCCTCAACAGTGGTCATGCGCAAATGGGTGAACCCCAGCTTGCCGGCGGCGTCCATGGCGGTGATGACCGCCTGGTGCTGGGTCTTGCCATCGGCGCTGATGGACAGCGGCAGGTTGGTGTCGCCATTGGACTCTTTTTTCAGCGCATCGATCACGCTGGCCAGGTCGTTCTTGGGCAGCACCTGGTTGTTCACCGAGAACGTCCCGTCGGCGCTGATGGCGACGTCCAGTTGCTTGGCCTGCTGGTCTTCGGCCGGCGAGCCGCTGACCGCTTCCGGCAAGTCGACCCGCAGTTGGGTTTCCCGGGTGAAAGTGGTGGTCACGACGAAAAACAGCAGCAGGATAAACACCACGTCGATCAGCGACGCCAGGTTGATGTCCACATTCTCCCGTGGTTTGCGGCGGAATTTCACGCTTTGCCCTCGGTCAGGTCAACGTCACGGTCGCCCTGCACCACTTCAACCAGCTTGATCGCCTCCTGCTCCATGCCGACCACCAGTTCATCGATGCGGCGCTGCAGGAACCGGTGGAAGAATACCGACGGAATCCCCACCATCAGGCCTGCGGCGGTGGTGATCAAGGCTTTGGAGATACCACCGGCCAGCACCGCGGCGTTGGTGGTCATGCCCGAGCCCATGAACGAGCTGAAGATATCGATCATGCCCAGCACCGTACCCAGCAGCCCCAGCAATGGCGCCATGGCAGCAATGGTGCCGAGTGCATTGATATAGCGCTCCAGCTCATGAATGACCCGGGCGGCAGCCTCTTCGATGCACTCCTTCATGATCTCGCGACCATGCTTGGAGTTGGCCAGGCCCGCGGCGAGGATTTCCCCCAGCGGCGAGTTGGCGCGCAGTTCCTTGAGTTTTTCCTTATTGAGTTGCTTGTCCTTGATCCACACCCAGACCTGCCCGAGCAAATGCTCCGGGGTCACACGGCTGGCCCGCAGGGTCCACAGGCGCTCGGCAACAATGCCCAATGCAGCGATCGAACTCAAAATGATCGGCAACATCATCCAGCCGCCGGATTTGACCAATTCCCACACAGTGACAGTCCCCTCGAAAAAGTGCGCCACTTTAGCATACAGACAGGCCGTAGAGACCGGGCCCGCCGACGACCGTGCCCGGCCATGACACCAGTCCGGGCCGCCTCAGGGCGCAGGGCTGACAGACGGCGCACTGCGCCAGAAACGCGCGGCGCGACGCATCGCCTGCGGCGCCGTGAACTCCCCCAGAAGCAGGCGCACCGCGCCGTGCTCGGCACTGTCATAGATCTGCACACCCAGGCGTTGATAGCGCTCGACCACCTGGGGATGGGGATGACCGAAGCTGTTGCCGTGCCCCCGGGAAATCAGCACCCCCTGGGGCGCCAGCGCACGGACAAACGCCTCGGACGAGGAGCTGCGGCTACCGTGGTGCGGCGCTTGCAGCCAATGGCTGCTGACCGCCAGCGGCGAATCGAGCAACACCCGCTCGGCACGGGCGTCAATATCGCCGGTCAGCAGCAAGCGCTCACCGTTGGCCTCAATCTGCAACACGCAGGAATTCTGATTGCTGTCAGTCGCCCCAGACCAATGCCACAGGGTAAAACGCACACCGTCCCACTCCCACTGCTTGCCACTGGCACAGGGCAACGCACGCAATTCATTCGGCAGATCCTGCGGTTCGCCGCTGATGACTTGCCTGACCGGCAGGCCACGCCAGATTGAGCGTGCGCCCCCGGCATGATCGGCATGGGCGTGACTGATCAACATCAGGTCCAGGTGGCGGACACCGAACTTGCGCAACGCCGGCAGGACCACTTGCGCGCCGAGGTCAAACCCGCGAAAACCCGGCCCCGTGTCATAGAGCAAGGTGTGTTGCCGGGTACGCACCACAATCGCCAGGCCCTGGCCGACATCCAGCTGCCAGACTTCGGCCCGGCCCTCGGGCACCACCCGGGGCGGCGCGAACACCAGCAGCAGCAACATCGGCCAACCAAGTGGCCGCAACGGCACCCCCTTGGGCAGCAACAGCAATACCGCGCCCAGCACAGCGATCGCCCAGGCCCACAAAGGCACTGCTGGCGCCACCCAGGCCGGC
Source organism: Pseudomonas kielensis (assembly GCF_014236655.1). Lineage (GTDB taxonomy): Bacteria > Pseudomonadota > Gammaproteobacteria > Pseudomonadales > Pseudomonadaceae > Aquipseudomonas > Aquipseudomonas kielensis. The sequence continues at coordinate 11,998 of NZ_JACMYG010000028.1, read as the reverse complement.
AGTTTCCCTGCCACCCAGCTCAGTGCACTGAACAACCCATCGAGCAAGCCGCCAGCCAGCCACAACAGCCCCTCCCCGACATAGGGCACCGGCAGCAACAACGTCCCCAGCAAGGCGGGTGGCAGGACCAGCAGGCTGATCCAGGGCACGGCCAGCAGATTGACCAAGGGACCGGTGAGGCTGATGGGCAGGTTGAGGATCAACAGCACCGGACCTAAGCCAAGCGCAATCAGCCACTGGGCGCGGGTCCAGGTTTGCCACCAGCGCCACGGCCCCAGTCGCCCGCCAAAGGTGAAGATCAGCACCGCCACCGCGGCAAACGACAGCCAGAACCCCGGGCGCAGACTGGCCAATGGGTCCAGCAGCAGCACCGCATTCAGCGCCAGCAGCCAGGGCCACCAGGCCCCCAGATGGCGAAAGCGCAGGCGCCATAACAACACCAGGCCGATCATCACGCAGGCCCTGCGCACGGGCACCTCGAATCCGGCCAGCAGCCCATAGCCCAGCGCTGCGGCGAACGCCAGGCCACAGGCCCAGGGCAACCACGCCAGGCGCTGCGGCCACAGGCCATACCGCGCGAGGCCCGCAACCAGCAGATAGACCATCCCCGCCAGCAAACCCACGTGCTGTCCGGATATCACCAGCAAGTGCACGGTGCCGGTGTCCTGCAAGACCTGCCAGTCGGCACGGCTCAACCCAGAGCTGTCGCCCAGCACCAACGCCGCCAGCGCCCCCTCCCGGCCTTGGGCGTCGACGGCCAGCAAGCGCTGGCGAACCGCGTCGCGCCAGGCCCATTGCGCAGACTGCAGACGGTGTCCGTCCTTGACGGTGGCCGTGGCACCGATGCGTTGCGCCAACAGCCAGGCCTCGTAATCAAAAGCATGGGGGTTGAGCAGGCCCACTGGCCGCTTGAGCGTCACGGCCAGCCGCCAGCGTTCGCCGCTGTTGACCCGTGGCCCGTCATACCAGGCCAGCCGGAGCAACGTCGGCACCTCGGTACGCCGCGCCCGGGCATCGGCCAATTCAAAACGCACTACCCCTGGCGAGTATTGGGGCAAGCCGACGACCCGGCCTTCAATCCAGCGAGTCTGGCCGTCGAGCTCCGGCGCCAGACGGTCATCGAGTGCCCACTGCGCACTGATACAGGCCCACACCAGGCCCAACAGAAAAAACGCCAGCGGATAGGTGCGAAACGGCAACAGCATCAACGCCAGCAACACCATCGCCAGCAACATCCCGACCGGTGGTAAGGCCGGCAAAAAAACCAGGGTCAACAGACCCAGCGCGAGCGCCAACATCCCTGTGCGCATAAGCCCGTCCTTGAGAGTTCCCTCTCTTGGATTAGCCGAGTCACGATGCCGCGCATTTATTAATTGTCACAAAGTCTGAATGGGCGTTTCCTCGAATCCGGGCATACTTGCCGCCTGAACTGACCGAGAAGCCCTATGCCCCGGCGCTTATTCAAACGTTACATGCCAGACCCGAGCAGCATCAGGGAACACAAGTCCTTACGCTTTCTCGGCACCCTGCTGCATGACCCGAACCTCTGGCACCTCAACCGCCACTCTGTAGCCCGAGCCATGGCCGTGGGCCTGTTTGCCGCCTTTTTGCCGATCCCCATGCAGATGCTGGTGGCCGCGGCACTGGCAATTTCGGTGCGCGGAAACATTCCGATCGCGGTGAGCCTGGTCTGGCTGACCAACCCGATCACCATGCCGGTGGTGTTTTTCTGTACCTACCAGACTGGCGCCTGGCTGATGAATGTCCCCGCCCGCAGCCTGCCGGAGGAGCTGACCTGGGAATGGATCAGCGGCGAACTGTCAACGCTGTGGCAACCGTTCCTGCTGGGTTCGGTGGTGGCCGGCCTGGTGCTCGGCGCCCTGGCTTACTGCATGACCATGACCTACTGGCGTTGGTGGGTCGGCCGGCAGTGGACGCGACGCAAGAAAGCCCGACGGACCAAATGAAAAACGGCACCTCCTGAGGTGCCGTTTTTTGTTGTCACCGAGTGACGGTATCAGGTGCGCATCCCGCGACCACTGACAAGCAACCGTGCACAACCGACATACAGCACCACGGTGGCCACCAGCATGAAGGTGATGGCGATGCTGATCTTGATGTCCGACACGCCAAGAATGCCGTAGCGGAAGGCGTTGACCATGTGCAGCACCGGGTTGGCCAGCGACACCGTCTGCCAGAATGGCGGCAGCAGGCTGATGGAGTAGAACACCCCGCCCAGGTAAGTCAGGGGAGTCAGCACAAAGGTCGGGATAATCGAGATATCGTCGAAGTTACGTGCAAACACCGCGTTGATGAACCCCAACAACGAGAAAATAGTGGCTGTCAGCACCACCACCAGGACAGTCACGCCCAGGTGATGCACCTGCAAGTCGGTGAAGAACAACGACAGCAAAGTCACGATGACCCCGACCATCAAGCCACGCAGCACGCCGCCCAGGGTGTAGCCGATCAGAATGGTGTGCGGGGACACCGGTGACACCATCAGCTCTTCAATGGAGCGCTGGAATTTGCTGCCGAAGAAACTCGACACCACGTTGCCGTAGGAGTTGGTGATCACCGACATCATGATCAATCCCGGCACGATGTACTCCATGTAGGTGAAGCCACCCATGTCACCGATCTGCCGGCCGATCAGATTACCGAAAATCACGAAGTACAGAACCATGGTGATCGCCGGCGGCAGCAGGGTCTGCGGCCAGATCCGGGTAAACCGGCGGACTTCACGGTAAACGATGGTGTTGAGGGCAACGAGGTTGGGTTGCAGTTCGGAACTCATACGGCCACCTTCGCCAGATTTTTCTCCACCAGGGACACGAACAGCTCCTCGAGGCGATTGGTTTTATTGCGTAGGCTCAACACTTCGATGTTCTGCGTCGCCAACTGAGCGAACAACGCAGTGATGCCCACCGCTTTATCCACCTGGACTTCCAGGGTATGACTGTCGATCAGCCGGCTCGGGTAGCCGATCAACTGCGGGGCCACCTGCATGTCGTGCTTGAGGTCGAGCAGGAACGTCTCGACATGCAACTGGCCGAGCAGATTACGCATGCTGGTGTTTTCGACAATGGTGCCGTGGTCGATGATGCCGATGTTGCGGCACAGTTGCTCAGCCTCCTCCAGGTAGTGGGTGGTGAGGATGATGGTGATGCCCTTCTGGTTCAGCTCGGTGAGAAAGCTCCACATCGAGCGACGCAGTTCGATATCAACGCCGGCAGTGGGCTCGTCAAGGATCAGCAGGCGCGGCTCGTGAACCAGCGCCCGGGCGATCATCAGCCGGCGCTTCATGCCGCCAGACAGTGAGCGCGACGGTACATCGCGTTTGTCCCACAGGCCAAGCTGGGTCAGGTACTGCTCGGCCCGCTCCTTGGCCACCTTGGACGGAATCCCGTAGTAACCGGCCTGGGTCACCACGATGTCGAAGGTCTTTTCGAACTGGTTGAAGTTGAACTCCTGGGGCACCACGCCGATACAGCGCTTGAGCCCGGCCGGGTCGCGGTCCAGGTCGTGACCGAAGATATTCACGCTGCCACTGGTCTTGTTCACCAGGGTCGAGAGAATGCCGATGGTGGTGGATTTGCCGGCACCGTTGGGGCCGAGCAAAGCGAAGAAGTCACCTTCAGCGACATCCAGATCGATACCACTCAGGGCCTGGAAACCGTTGCCGTAGGTTTTGGTTAGCTGCCGGATGGACAGAGCAGAACTCATATCGGATTTACGCACCAAGAAGGGAAGTGAGGAATACGTTGGGGCTCGCGGCGAGCAAAACCACCGCGGCGCATGAGCGTTATGGTGCTTGGCGACGCCGCACAAGTACAGTCATGCGTATTGATAGTCAGTATTAAGTCAACGCGGTCATGACCGCCTGCTGATAGGCCGGGCGCTGTTTCAGGCGCGCGTACCAGGCTTGCAGATGGGGCTGATGGGTGCGCTCGATAGGCATCTCGAACCAGGCATAGATGAAACTGCCCAGGGGAATGTCGCCCATGCCGATCTCGGCACCGGACAGATAGGGCTGGCTGGCCAATGCCTGATCCGCCATCGCCAGCAAGGCTTCGCACTCCTTGATCGCGGCCTTGATCGCCGACCAGTCCTGCTGCGCGGGCGGGGTGCGCAACACCCCCCAGAACACGGTGCGGAACGGACCGGCGAAACTGGAAGTGGTCCAGTCCATCCACTTTTCGGCACTGGCACGGGCCTGGACATCGGCCGGATACCAAGGGGTCCCATTGGCATGACGGGCCATCAGGTAACGCACGATGGTGTTGGACTCCCAAAGGACAAACCCGTCATCTTCGATCACCGGCACTCGGCCGTTGGGGTTCATGGCCCGGTACTCAGGCGTATCGACCAGCCCAAACGCGCCGCCGGCGTCGATGGCCTCGTAGGCCAGGCCAAGTTCCTGCGCCGCCCACAGGGGTTTCCTGACGTTCGACGAGTTTTTCCGACCCCAGATCTTCAGCATGATCTTCCCTCAATGGATGAATGCCGCAGCAGTCTACGCCGGATCAGGCGTCAGACAAATCGCTCTGCATGTCACCCAACAGGGCCGGCATTTGCTCGCTGAACAAATGGGGGTAGCACTGCTGCAGGTGCTCGAAAAAGAACACCTCGGGGACATCGGCAAACTGGCCATGATCCACCAGGTACTCCATGGACTGCTGCCCCTGCCGGTTGAAGGCATGGAATACGCTGTCGTTGACCCCGTCGAACTCCAACGCTGGCACATCGAACACTTCACACAGCCGCGCATTGAACGCCGGCGTCGCCTTGACCCAGCGCCCCTGCAGATACAACTCGGTGTAGCCGTGCATGGCGAATACATCGCTCTTGAGCAAGGCGATCAGGCGCGGAGTCGACAGATGATTGCGCACGTCCGCCAGGCCGATGCGTGCGGCTATCCCGCAATGCCGGGCACAGCCGGCCAGCAAAGTGGCCTTGGGCACGCAGTAGCTTTCACCGGTGGCCAGGGCATAGCTGCCGCGCAGTGTCTCGGGATCACGACTGAAGGTGTAGGGGTTGTAGCGCACGGCCTCGCGCACCGCGTAATAGAGATTGACCGCCTGCGCGATCGGGTCACGACTGCTGCCCCGATGTTTTTCGGCGAACTCCACCACCGAGGGGTGGTCACTATCGATGAAGCGGCCGGGACTTAGATACTCGTGCATGAGAACGCTCTCCTGGGGAAGCCCCGAGTCTAGCGATACCCTCAGCACAGAGATAACGACATTTCGGCCAAACATGAGCGCTTGTCGCACACCCCACGCAGGGTTTACTCAGCTTGCCGCCCGGTTTCACAAGCGAAATACACCCCCTGTTTCCTACACATTCAAACACATAGTACCAACCGCCCCCTTTGGCAGATGCCGACTAAGCTCTTGGGGTGGTTTTGACCCTGGTTTCACGGAGGATTGAATATGTTGCTGTTGTGGATACTGGTTCTGGTGTTCGGAATTGCCTATCTGGCTCACCGCCGCACCGCGCCCCTGCCCGCCCTGGGCATCGTCGCCGTCTACCTGCTGGCGATGGGCATCCTGAGTCATGCACCAGGCTGGTTGCTGCTGATTTTCTGGATTGCGCTGGCGGCCGTGGCCGCCCCCCTGCTCCTGCCAGACCTGCGGCGCAAATTCTTCAGCGCCCCGCTGTTCAGCTGGTTCCAGAAAACCCTGCCGCCCATGTCGCAGACCGAACGCGACGCCATCGATGCGGGCACTGTCTGGTGGGATGGCGAACTGTTCAGCGGCCGGCCGGACTGGAACAAGCTGCTGGCCTATCCCAAGGCGCAGTTGAGCGACGAGGAGCAAGCCTTTCTCGACGGCCCGACCGAAGAACTCTGCGCCATGGTCAGCGACTGGCAGATCGGCCAGACCATGGACCTGCCAGCCGAAGCCTGGGCACATATCAAGGCCAACGGCTTTTTTGCCCTGATCATTCCCCGGGAATACGGCGGCAAGGGGTTCTCCTCCTACGCCAACTCGCAGGTGGCGATGAAACTGGCGACCCGCAGTGGCGACCTGGCCTCCACCGTGATGGTCCCCAACTCACTGGGGCCGGCCGAGCTGCTGCTGCACTACGGCACCGAAGAACAACGCAACCACTACCTGCCGCGCCTGGCCCGTGGCGATGACATCCCGTGCTTCGCCCTGACCGGCCCGCTGGCAGGTTCCGACGCTGGCGCGATGCCCGACACCGGGGTGATCTGCAAAGGCCAATGGCAAGGCGAGGAAACCCTGGGTCTGCGCCTGAACTGGGAAAAGCGCTACATCACCCTGGGCCCCGTCGCCACCCTGCTCGGCCTGGCGTTCAAGGCTTATGACCCGGACCATCTGCTGGGCGACGAGGAAGACCTGGGCATCAGCCTGGCCTTGATTCCCACCGATACCGCCGGGGTGGAAATCGGGCGTCGCCACCTGCCCCTCGGCGCGTCGTTCATGAACGGCCCCAACTCCGGCAAGGACGTGTTCGTGCCGCTGGACTTCCTCATTGGCGGCCAGGAGATGCTCGGCAAGGGCTGGATGATGCTGATGAACTGCCTGTCGGTGGGGCGTTCGATTTCGTTGCCGGCCGTAGGCACGGGCGCCGCCAAGTTCACAAGCCTGGTCACCGGCCAATATGCCCAGGTGCGCGAACAGTTCAACGTGCCGCTCTCGGCCTTCGAAGGCATTCAAGAAGCCATGGCGCGCATCGGTGGCAATGCCTGGATGATGGACGCGGCACGCATGCTCACCGCCAGCGCCCTGGACCTAGGCGAAAAACCCTCGGTGCTTTCGGCAGTGCTCAAATATCACCTCACCGAACGGGGTCGCGAGTGCATCAGCCACGCAATGGATGTGCACGGCGGCAAGGCCATCATCATGGGGCCGAACAACTACCTGGGACGCAGTTGGCAAGGTGCGCCGATCTTCATCACCGTGGAAGGCGCGAACATTCTCTCGCGCAACCTGATGATCTTCGGCCAGGGCGCGATCCGCTGCCACCCGTTCGTCCTGAAGGAAATGGCCCTCGCCGGTCGCGAAGACAAAGAGCAGGCACTGAAAGAGTTCGACGGCCTGCTGCTCAAGCACATCGGCTTTGCCGTGAGCAACGCGGCCAGCACCCTGGTACTCAACCTCGGTCTTGGTCATCTGGAACACAGTCCCGGTGACAAACTCAGCCAGGGTTACTTCCGCGCGCTCAACCGTCAGGCGGCTGCCTTCGCCATGCTCGCCGACCTGAGCATGATGTTGCTGGGCGGCGAACTGAAACGCCGTGAACGCTTGTCGGCCCGTCTGGGCGATGTGCTGAGCAACATGTACCTGGCCTCCGCGGCGCTCAAGCGTTATCACGACCTCGACTCGCCTGAACACATGCGGCCGCTGTTCACCTGGGCAATGGAGGAAAGCCTGGGGCAGTCCGAGCGGGCGCTGGACGAGTTGCTGAGCAACTTCCCGAGCAAGGTGCTGGGCTGCCTGTTGCGGGTCATCGTGTTTCCGTTCGGACGCCGCCACAAAGGCCCGGACGATCGACTCGGTGCCGAAGTGGCAGGCGTGATCGGCCGGCCCAAGGGCGACCCGACCCTCGAAGAACTGCTGGGCGGCTGCTACCGTCCGCAAGCCGTCGACGATCCGGTGGGCGCCCTGCAACACGCCTGCGACCTGCTCAATGCAGTCCATCCACTGCAGAAAAAAGTCCACCTGGCCCTCAAGAGCGGGCAGTTCAAGCCCGCTGCCGGGGAGAACCTCATCGACGCGGCACTCGAGGCCGGGGTGCTGCAAGCCGTGGAAGCGCAAAACCTGCGCGAAGCCGAAGTAGCGCGCCGCAAGGTGATCGACGTCGATGACTTTTCCAAGGAGCAACTGCAACTGGCCGAGGGCAAAGTCCGCTAATACCCGGGCCCGTCCAGCGCGGTACAGATGAAAAACGGGCGCCAGGGCTATATACTCCGGCGCCCGTTTTGCTTTAGTTCTAGAGGACTCCCGTTATGCTCGACCAAACTCTCGTCCAGCTCGACCTCCTGCGCAGTATCCTGGTCGCTGTCGGTGAAGCCGAGCAGGTTCCGGAAGAAAGCCATGCGCTGTTCCTGGAACGCTTCGACGAACTGCGTGCCGCCCTGCCGATCGATCCGATCGAAAGCCAGTACCTGGGCCAGGACCTGATGTGCCAGATCATCCAGCGCTACCCGCAAATCGCCCATATGGTCCCACGCGACCTGCTGTGGTACTTCGCCGGTGACTGCCTGCACTACATGCCCGACGATGAAATCGACCTGTACCAGGCCCTGGAAGAACGTCGCTTCGAAGCCGAACAGAACGACGAACCCTTCGACTGGAACCAGGAAAAACAACTGCTGGCCCTGTCGAACCAGGACAGCAAGCACTGATCAACAGCCCTGCAATGGCTTGCGGCCCTGTTCGCTGGCAAGCCAGCTTCTTCAAAATTCCCGTGTAAGCCAGGGACACTGTAGGAGCGAGCTTGCTCGCGATGGACGTTGACGACCACGCGTACAGCCTGAATCACCCCGCCGCCCCTCAGAACAGCCCCTCACTCTCCGGCAACTCATAGTGCGCAACGAGCGCGCCAGCCCCAGCGGATTTCCCCGGCTTACTCAGCGTTGGCTCTTTCTCCAGGCACTCCACCAGATAATCGATGAACACCCGCAGTTTGGGTGGCAAGTAGCGGGTTGGCGAGTGCAGTAACCAGGCACCACCACTGTAGGAAGCAAGAAAGCTCCAGTCCGCTAGCACCTGCACAATCAACCCCTGCTCAAGCGCATGCCGGGCGGTGAAGTACGGCAGGCTGCCAATGCCGATGTGCTGCAACACGGCCCCCAGGCGCACCCCGGTGTGATTGGCGGCATAACGCCCGCGCACCCCGACGGTCACCGCCTTGCTGCCCTGCTTGAACTTCCAGCGCGCGTCGCTCGGCGTTTCGCCCAGGTAGATACAACTGTGATTCAGCAGGTCGTGGGGATGGCTCGGCGTGCCGTGCTCCGCCAGGTACTGCGGCGTCGCGCACAGCAGGTGGTCGATGGTCAGCAACTGGCGCCCTACCAGCCCCACTGGCGGGCGGTCGGTGATGCGAATCGCCAGGTCGACATGGTCGTCGATCAGGTCAACCTCACGGTCCTCCAGGAGCAACTCGACATCGACCTTGGGGTAGCGCCGCAGAAACTCCGGCATATGTGGATGGATCACAAACCGTCCCACGGCCTTGGGCACGCTGACCCGCACCCGCCCTTCGGCTTCCTGGGTGAACTGGCCACTGATTTCCATGACCGAACGGGCCGCGCTGACCATCTCCTGGCAGCGCTTGAACACCTCTTCGCCACCATCGCTCAGGCGCAACTTGCGCGTAGTGCGTTGCAGCAAGCGGGTGGCCAGGGCTTTTTCCAGGCGCGAGATACTCCGGCTCACCGCCGAGGGAGAAGAGCCCAGTTGGCGCGCAGCTTCCGAGAAGCTGCCGGTCTCGACCACCTTGACGAAAATTGCCATTTCACCCAACAGCGGTAACGGGAGATTTATGCTCACAGCGCAACAGTCCTTTGATGTTTGAACGGATTATCACGCTATTGCGCCATCCATATAATAAAAAATGGAAATTTTGATAAGAGCCTGGAATATGACGCTTCGCCTGTTCTTCCACAGCGATGAACACAGTGCCAACGTGGAAGTCCTGGAATGCACGCCCTACGAGAGCGAATTTGCCGTCGTACTGCGCGCCACGCTGTTCCACCCTCAAGGTGGCGGCCAACTCTGCGACACCGGCTGGATCGGTGAAAGCCAGGTCCTGCGGGTGGTTCAGGAGCCCGAGCGCATCGTGCACTACGTCGATCGCCCCATCAGCCCCGGCATGACCCGCATCCGCCTCGACGAGCAACGTCGCCAACTCAATACCCGGCTGCATACGGCCGGGCACTTGATCGGGCACTTTGCCGAAACCCTCGGCTGGATTCCGATCAAGGCCCATCACTGGCCAGGCGAAGGGCGGGTGACGTTCAAGCCGGGTGAGACGCCCACGGAGTTCGATGCCAGCGCACTGCAAGATGCCCTGGCCCAGTGGATTGAAGAAGACTTGCCGCGCCTGACCTCGCTGCGCGAAGGCGCACGGGAAATCAGTTTTGGTGAACTGCCCGCCTACGGTTGCGGCGGCACCCATGTACAGCGTCTGCAGGAACTGGGCACGGTGACCATCGCCAGCCTCTCGCAGAAGAAGGGCACGCTGTCCGTGCGCTACGACGTCAGCTGAGTCCCGGCCTGCCTCGCCCCACCCCGAAAGCACACGTTACCGGCATGCTCGCCAGAGCATGCTCCCCTTATCAGCTGGAGTTGAAATGCTTTCGAATTATCTGGGTGAGTTCCTGGCGTTGGCGACCATTCACTTTCTCGCCGTGGTGGCCCCGGGGCCGGACTTTGCAGTGACGATCCGCCAGAGCGTGAGGTTTGGCCGCTGGGTGGGAATCTGCACTGCACTGGGCATTGGCGCGGGCATTTCGGTGCATGTGCTTTACACGGTGCTGGGCGTCGGCGCACTGATGCACACCACACCCTGGCTGCTGACAGTGGCCAAGGTGCTGGGGGGCGGCTATATCGTTTATCTGGGCGTCAGCCTGCTGCGCAGCAAACCCAAGTCGACGCTTGACAGCGAACCGGCCGCCGCCGCACCCGATGCCCCGCAGAGCCTGGGCAAAGCCTTCACCACCGGTTTCCTGACCAACGCCACCAACCCCAAGGCAACGCTGTTCTTTCTGGCGATCTTCACCACGCTCATCAGCGCCACCACGCCGCTAGGGGTGCAGGCGTTGTACGGTCTGTGGATGTGCCTGGTCAACGCCCTGTGGTTTGTCCTGGTGGCGCTGTTCTTTTCCAGCAATCGGGTGCGCTTGCAGTTCATGCGCATGGGCCACTGGTTCGAACGGACCATGGGCGTGATCCTGATTCTGTTTGCCGGACGCCTGTTGCTCTCGCTATAAAAAGCTACGCGCGTCCAGCCCCAAGGCCAAACGCGCGCGCACTTACTTCAGGTTACCGCTGAGAAACTGTTGCAGACGCTCACTCTTCGGATTACCCAGCACCTCTTCCGGCGCGCCCTGCTCTTCGACTCGCCCCTGGTGCAGGAACAAGACCTGGTTGGAGACCTTGCGCGCAAAGCTCATTTCATGGGTGACCATGATCATGGTCCGGCCTTCTTCGGCCAGCCCCTGGATCACCTTGAGCACCTCACCCACCAACTCCGGGTCCAGGGCCGAAGTGGGTTCGTCGAACAGCATGACTTCCGGCTCCATCGCCAGCGCACGGGCGATCGCCACCCGCTGCTGCTGGCCACCGGAAAGAAACGCCGGATACTGCTCCGCCACACGAGCCGGCAGGCCGACCTTTTCCAGGTAACGGCGGGCCCGCTCTTCAGCGTCTTTCTTGCTGACACCCAGCACCCGGCGTGGCGCCATGCTGATGTTTTCCAGCACCGTCATGTGGCCCCACAGGTTGAAGTGCTGGAACACCATCGCCAGGCGCGTGCGCAGGCGCTGCAACTCGGCGTCGTCGGCCACGCGCATGCCATGGTGATCCTTGACCATGCGAATCGACTTGCCGTCCAGGCTCATGGCGCCGTCGTTGGGGGTTTCGAGAAAGTTGATGCAACGCAAAAAGGTGCTCTTGCCCGAACCACTGGCACCGATCAGGCTGATCACATCCCCGGTCTTGGCTTTGAGGGACACACCCTTGAGCACTTCGTGGCTACCGTAACTCTTGTGCAACTCTTCAATGGTCAGTTTGTACATGGGCGCAAACATCCAGAAAGAAAAAGGGTTCGCTGCGACGCGCAGGCCGCAAACGGTGACTGCCGTCCTTAATGGGCCGGTCCGAGAAATGCCAGCCAGCGGCGTTCGGCAACCCGGAACAGGCCGACCAAGGCAAAGGTCACGGCCAGGTAGATCAACGCGGCGATGCCGAACGACTGGAACGTCAGGAAGGTCGCCGAGTTGGCGTCCCGTGCGACTTTCAGA
>NZ_JACMYG010000027.1 GCF_014236655.1 Pseudomonas kielensis | reverse complement strand
TTCATTGCAGGATCGACACAAAATTGCGCAGTTATTTCTCAGTCAGAACACTAGAATAGAGCCCTTATTTTCACAATCAGAGCCCTCTATGCCGGATCCGGTTGACGCCTGCGGGCTGTCAGATTTACCGCTGGACAACTTGGTGGCGTGTCATGAATGCGACTTGCTGATGCGCAAGCCACACCTCGCTCATGACGAGAAAGCCTTATGCCCGCGTTGCGGTTATGAGCTCTACGCCCATCGGCACAATGTCGTGGAGCGTAGCCTCGCACTGGTGATCGCTGCGCTGTTGTTGTTCGTCCCTGCGAACTTTTTACCGATCATGGAACTCAATCTACTCGGGCAGACGTCACACGACACGGTCTGGAGTGGTGTTGTCGGCCTGTTTGATACCGGCATGCAAGGCGTGGCGGTCGTGGTGTTCCTGTGCAGCATGGGGATCCCCCTGCTCAAGTTGCTCTGTCAGTTATTGGTATTGTTGAGCATTCGATTTGATATCGGACGCAGCTATGGCCTGCTGCTCTACCGCATTTATCACCATCTGCGGGATTGGGGGATGCTCGAGGTTTATTTGATGGGGGTGCTGGTGGCCATCGTCAAACTCGCTGACCTGGCGTCCATCACCATTGGCTTGGGCCTGGGGTGTTTTATCAGCTTGCTGTTGGTTCAGGTCTGGCTTGAGGTGGTGATGTCACCGCACCAGATCTGGGAAGCGTTATCCGGGGAGGATGCTCATGCGGGCGATTGATGCAGGCATTCTGATTTGTGCTGAGTGCCATCAGTTGAACAAACAGGAACCCGACACCGACGAGCAGACCTGCACGCGCTGTGGCGCGATGGTCCATGCCCGCCGACCCAACAGCCTGGCGCGCACCTGGGCGCTGTTGATCACCGCCGCGATTCTGTATATACCCGCCAATCTGTTGCCCATCATGACAGTCAGCGCCCTGGGGCAGGGCCAAGGCGATACGATCATGTCCGGCGTGATCACCCTGGTGCAGCACGGGATGATTCCCATCGCCGCGGTGGTGTTTGTCGCCAGTATCCTGGTGCCGACCTTCAAGCTTGTCGGCATCGCCCTGCTGCTGTTTTCGGTGCAGCGCCGCCAGCCTTTATCCGCGCGGCAACGCATCCTGATGTACCGCTTCATTGAGTTCATTGGCCGCTGGTCAATGCTCGACATCTTTGTCATCGCGATTCTGGTGGCAGTGGTCAACTTTGGTCGGCTCGCCACCATCGAGGCCAATCTCGGTGCAGTGGCCTTCGCCAGTGTGGTGATTTTGACAATGCTTGCTGCAGTAACTTTCGATCCCCGACTGATTTGGGATAACACGGAGTCGGACGACGACCATGACTGATTTGCCTAAAGCTAAAACCCGACCGGCTTCCAACTGGTCGGCCATCTGGGTGTTGCCCCTGATCGCCTTGGTGATTGGTGGGTGGCTGGGCTGGCGTGCCTATAACGAGACCGGGATCCAGGTCCAAATCCGCTTCGAAAGCGGTGAAGGCATTCAGGCCAACAAGACCGAAGTGGTCTACAAAGGCATGTCGGTGGGCAAGGTCAAAAGCCTGACCCTCGATGATGAAGGCAAGAGCCGTGGGGTAATCGCCACGGTCGAAATGAACAAGGACGTCGAGCAGTACCTGAAGACCAGCACGCGCTTCTGGCTGGTCAAGCCCAGCGTAACCCTGGCCGGTATTACCGGTCTGGAAACCCTGGTCTCGGGTAACTATGTGGCGATCAGCCCGGGTGAGGGCGAACCGACCCGCAAGTTCAAGGCCCTCGCCCAAGAGCCGCCCCTGTCGGACTCCAAACCGGGCCTGCACCTGACCATCAAGGCCGATCGCCTGGGCTCGCTGAACCGCGGCAGCCCGGTGTTCTACAAGCAGATCCAGGTCGGTCAGGTGAAGAGCTACCTGCTGTCCGAGGACCAGAGCACTGTCGAGATCAAGGTCTTCATTGAGCCCACCTACGCCAATCTGGTGCGCAAACACACGCGTTTCTGGAATGCCAGCGGGATCAGCATCGACGCCAACCTGTCGGGTGTGAAGGTGCGCAGCGAGTCGCTGGCCAGCATCGTGGCCGGCGGTATCGCCTTTGCCACGCCGGAAAACCGCAAGGACAGCCCGCCCACCGACCCGAGCCTGCCGTTCCGTCTGTATGAAGACTTCGACGCCGCCCAGGCGGGTATCCGGGTCAAGGTCAAGCTCAGCGATTTCGAAGGCCTGCAAGCCGGCCGTACGCCGGTCATGTACAAAGGCATTCAGGTCGGCAACCTCAAGGCCCTGAAGGTCGACTCCGACCTGTCCAGCGCCACCGCCGAACTGACCCTCGACCCACTGGCTGAAGATTACCTGGTCGATGGCACGCAGTTCTGGGTGGTCAAGCCGTCGATTTCCCTGGCCGGTATTACTGGCCTGGAAGCCCTGGTCAAGGGTAACTACATCGCCGTGCGTCCGGGCGACAAGGGTAGCCCGCCCAAGCGCGAGTTCGAGGCACGGCCGAAGGCGCCGCCACTGGATCTGCGCTCTCCGGGCCTGCACCTGGTGCTGTTCACCGAGAACCTCGGTTCGCTGGAGGTTGGCAGCCCGATTCTCTACAAACAGGTCAAGGTCGGCTCGGTGCAGAGCTATCAGTTCTCGCGGACCAAAAAGCAATTGGTCATCGGCGTGCACATCGAGAAGGAATACGAAGGCCTGGTCAATGCCTCCACGCGTTTCTGGAATGCCAGCGGCATCACCCTCACCGGTGGTCTCACCGGCGGGATCCAGGTCAAGAGCGAATCCCTGCAAAGCCTGATGGCCGGCGGGATTGCGTTCGAGACCCCGGAAGCCAAGGCGCCGCTGCAAAAACGAATTCCGCGCTTCCGTCTGTTCACCAGCCATGACGAGGCGATGGAGAAAGGCACCGTGATCACCCTCAAGCTCGACCGCGGCGACGGTCTGCGCAATGGCACGCCGATTCGCTACAAAGGCCTGGACGTCGGCAAGGTGGAAGACGTTGACCTCAGCGACGACCTGCAATCGGTGCTGCTCACCGCGCGCATCACCGTAGTGCCGGAACGCATTGCCCGGGTGGGCAGCCAGTTCTGGGTGGTCAAGCCGCAATTGGGCCTGATCAAGACCTCCAATCTGGAAACCCTGGTGACCGGGCAGTACATCGAAGTGCAGCCGGCGGTGAAAAACCTCGGCCCGCAAAAGAACTTCGTTGCCCTGCCACAGCCACCTGAAGCCACCGCGCAAGAGGCCGGCCTGAGCCTGGTGCTGAGCGCCGCGCGCCGTGGCTCGCTGAAAATCGGGGTGCCGGTGACCTACCGGGAAATCACGGTGGGCAAGGTCACCGGTTACGAGCTGGGGCAGACTGCGGACCGGGTGTTGATCCACATCCTCATCGAGCCGAAGTACGCGCCACTGGTACGCAGCGGTACGCGCTTCTGGAACACCAGCGGTTTTGGCCTGGATTACAGCCTGTTCAAGGGCGCGACCGTGCGCACCGAATCCCTGGAAACCCTGATCCAGGGCGGCGTTGCCTTCGCCACGCCGGATGGCGAACGCATGGGTAACCCGGCGCGGCCGCAGCAGACCTTCCCGTTGTTCGACAAGTTCGAAGACGAATGGCTGGAGTGGGCGCCGAAGATCTCCCTCGGCAAGTAAGCCAAAACCCGCTGAACAAAAAGGCCGCGATCCAATGGATCGCGGCCTTTTTGTTGAGGCACCAGTTGAGCGCTTAGACGGCGTCCAGCTCGGCTTCGGTCGACTCGACGCTGACTGCCGGTTTCACCTCGTCATGCCGGCGAATGTACTTCCAGTCTGCCTCGTCGATGTAGATCCCGTTCGGCCCGCTGCCACCTTCCAGGTCAATCGCCACACTGGCGCAGACCTGTGGCTTGACGCTGGCCAAGATCGGCACAAAGCCCAGTTGCAGGCTGGTTTCCAGCAGGGCGGCCTGGTTCTTCTCATCGATGTCCGCGGCTTCGTCGAGGTAGTACGGCAAACGCACCCGCCCGGCCTGGTCGCGGTCCATTAAGTGCAGCAACAAATACATGTTGGTCAGCGCCTTGATGGTCATCGTAGTGCCGTTGGACGCGGCGCCATCGATGTCGGTGTGGATCACCGGCTGGCCATTGACCTTGGTAATCTCGAACGCCAGCTCGAACAGGTCCTTGAGGCCGAGCTGGTTGTGGTTCGCCGCCACCAGGCGCGCCAGGTACTCCTTGGCCTCCTCGTTCTTGTTGTCCTGCTCGGCACTCTGGCTCAGGTCGAACACCGACAGGGTTTCGCCTTCCTCGTACTGACCGGCACTGTGGATGATCTGGTCAATGTGCTTGAGGGCTTCCTTGTTCGGCGCCAGGACGATGCGAAAGCTCTGCAGGTTGGACACCTGGCGCTTGTTGATCTCGCGGTTGAACAGCGCCAACTGGTGTTCGAGGCTGTCGTAGTCGCTGCGGATATTGCGCAGTGTCCGGGCGATGTCGGTGACGGCCGCACGCCGGGCCTTGCCCAGGGTCAGGGCTTCATCGGTACGGTGGGCGTAAGCGTTGATCAGCAATTGCAGGCGCCGCTCCATGTCGTCTTCGCTGTCGAACTTGGCCACGCCCTTGAGGCGAACCTGGGCGTACAAGGCGTCGATCTGGCCGTCGACACGCAGCAAGCCCTGCCAACTGTCCTGGTAGTCATTGAGCAGCGGCAACAGGTTGTCCATGGAATCGTCGATCGGGTCCATGAACGGCGTGCCGAACGGCAGGTCGGCCGGCAACAACTGGCGGCGGCGCAGGGCGTCGTCGAGGGTGCGTTGCTTGGCTTCCATGTCGCCGATCTGCCGGCCGACCAGTTGCAGCTTGGCCGACAGTTGCTGGACGCGTTCGGTGAAGGCATCGCTGGAGCGCTTCAACTCGTCCTGGGCCGCTTCCATCTGCGCCAGTTGCTCAAGCTTGTCGCCTTCTTCGGCGCTCAGGGTCTGCGCGCGACGGAAGTCCTCCAGGGCTTTTTGCGCGTCCAGTACCTGCTGGTACAACGCTTCAGTCTGGGTCTTGCTGGCAGCGCGGTCCGCGGCGACGGCCTGCTGGGTTTTCAGTTGCTTGAGTTCTTTGTCCAGGCGCTCTTTCTGGTCGCGCAATGCGGCGCGGTCAGCCAAGGCTTGCAGGGCGGGCGGTTCGATGTGGGAAATGTCGATGGACAGCCCCGGCACGTCGAAACGCTCACCCTTGAAGCCGTCGAGAATCAGCTCCAGGGATTTGACCCACTGACCGTCCTCGTCCAGCGTAATACCGTGCTCACCCAACGGCAGGCTGAACAGCGCGCTGTTGAACAGGCGCATCAGGCGTTCGACGTCCTGTTGCGAAAACTCTTCGCGCAGGCGCGCATAGCTGTTGTTGTCGGCGTGATCGAGTTGCTGCTTGACCGACTTCAGGCGCTTTTCCAGGTCCCGCAGGCGCTCTTCCAGGTCTTCGGCGCTGAACTGCCGGGACTGGGCCAGGGCGCCGGCCAGTTCATCGTGGGCATCCTTGGCTGCCAGCAGTTGCTGCTCCAGGACTTTGACGTCTTCGACCAACGCGAAACGATGCTTGAGCACCGACAACTCGCCGAGCCAGCGCTGGATGCCGGTGATCTCGCGTTCCAGGCGCATCAGCTCCTGCGTGCCGCCACGCTGATCGTTTTGCAGGGCGTCCTGCTCGTTGCGGTAGTGCTCGGCCTGGATCGTCAGTTCTTCCTTGCGCGCACTGGCGTAGTCCGACCAGGTGCCCAGCAGGGAATCGAGCAGCGGCGAGATGCGGTGCAACTTGCCGCGCAAAATATTGCGCTGGGTTACGCCTGCCGACAGGGCTTCGACCAAGGGGCCGGCGGTAACCAGTGAGTTGTAGTCCTGCTCCATGCGGCGTACATCGCGGAAGGCTTCTTCACACGCCGCGATGTAATCGACGCTGCCGGAGCGCAGGCTGTGCTCGAAGGCATCGAGGAACAGTTGCTTGAGCTTGGCCGCGGTGATTTCCCGCATGTGCAGCAGGTTGATGAACAGCGCCCGGAAAGTCTTCAGGCTCTGCTCACTGGTGGAGCGCAGCGGAATCAGGGTCAGGTCCAGCGGGATCGACGTGTGACCGCCTACCAGCAGGCGCCGCAGTTCATCCGGTTTCAACTCGTAGGCCTTGAGGCCTTCGCGCTCCAGGTTGCTGAACAATTCTTTCTGGCGCAGGCACGTGTCGTTTTTCTGGTAGTGGGCCAGGTCCAGCTTGCCGGCGTAAGCGAAGAACTGGTGGCCAAAACCGCCGCCCGGCCCACGACCGACCACGCCGATCACATGCGGACCGTGGGGCAGCGAGACCTCCACCAGGATGTAGCTGGTGTCGGAGGCGAAGTAGAAACGCCGCGATTGTTCCAGGCTGTACTTGCCGAAACTCATGTCCGACATGCGCGCCAGGATCGGGAACTGCAGGGCGTTGATCGAGGCGGACTTGCCCAGGTTGTTCGCCCCATAGACCGACAGCGGCTCTTCCAGCGGGAACAGGCCGAGGCTGTAACCTGCGGTATTCAGAAGGGCAAAGCGGCGAATGCCGTAGCGTTCCTTGCTCATGCGTCGAGCTCCTGTTCTTCGGCAATGGCACGGGCCAAGGCATCTTCTTCACTGTCTTCGGCGAAGTCGCTGAGGTCCAGCGGATCATCGGTCTGCAGCAATTTTTCGTCGCTGTCGTCGTCAATCAGCACCGGCGCCGGCAATGGCAGCACGCTGTGCAGGCTGGCGGCTAGGTCGCGGTCCTGCTGCACCGACAGGCACACGTCGAGGAAGCGGTGCATCGGTGGCAGGAAACGGTAGATGCCGTTCTCTTCCCCGGCAAAACCGAGCTGGGTCATGCGCCGCATGATCTTTTCTTCGAGTTCTTCCACGGTCTGCACTTCGGCCTGGATGAACAGGTCGCGGTATTTTTCCAGCAACGACGGCAGTTCATCGCGGCCCAGGCTACCGCCGTCGAGCACGGCGATCGGATCGCGGCCCTGGTCGGCCAGGTGTTCGACCAGGATGAAGGTGAACAACGCCAGGCGCTGGGCCGTCTTGTTCACGGCCGCGGCGGCGAGGTCCGGCACAAAGTAGTAGAAGCCTCGGGTATCGCACACCAGTTCAAAACCCAGGGCTCGGAACAAGGTGCGGTACTGGTCCTGAAAATTCGACAACTGCGCGTACAGCTCAGGATCGCGACGGCTGACGTGATAACCCTTGAACAGCTCGCGAAAGATCGGCGCCAGCTGAGACAGTTCGGATAGATCAAGATGCATGGGAAGTGCTCGCAGAATTCTCGCTGGCGTCAGAGCCTGCCGAGAGCAGGGCGAAGGAGCGCAGGCTGACCTGATGCTCGTGAGTGTGGTAATCGCGGCGTTCCAGGCGCTCGCGCTTGAAGCGTTTATCCCGCGACAGGCGCGAGAACCAATACAGCAACTCGTCGGTTGCGCCATCGGGTTCCTGCTCCAGCAGCCAGGTCATCAGGTCTGGCATCGGCAGGGCGTCTTCGCAGCGCTCGAGCATTTCCCGGACCGTACGTGGTGCACGCGGGGCTTCGCCGGTCTGGACTTTGTGGGCCTTGGGGAAACGCGCAGGCTTTGGCTCGAAACGCGCCAGGGCGTAGACATAGGCTTCCACCTGGCTGGCACTGCCAAGGAAGGTGCTTTGCGGGCGAGTGAACATCGGCATCGCCGCTTGTGGCACCGCGTCGATGCCCTTGCGCCGGATCATCGACAGGGCCAGTGCCGCGCCACGTGTCACGGCGTTGTGCCGGCGGGCTTCTTCGCGCAGCGGCAGCAACAACTCGCGGGCGTGGCGCAGGGTCAGTTGGGCGCTGGTCTGCATTTCAAGGATGCGCGCGTGGGTGCGCAGGAGCATGTCGTCGTCGACCAGATGGCCCAGGCGCTGCTGCTCGGTGAGCATCTTGAGCAGGACGTTCTCGACCTTGCGCACGCCTTGTTCGAAGGCGCCGTCGGCGTTGACCAACTGGATCATTGGCTCGACATACTCGTCCCAGGTCGCCAGTACTTCGGCATAACGCTGGCGCAAGGGAATCTGCCGGTCGCTGGTCTTGGCCCGCTCGGCGACGGCCACCAGGGCCTGTTCGTCGTTGGCGAGTTTTTTCAACACATCGCGTACGCGCATGTCGAGCAAGCGCAACTGGCGCGCCAGGTCGTTGCCATCGCGAATGTCGAAGGCGTCTTGGATGTAGCCGGCCAGCCGCTCCAGGTGCCGCAAGTAGGCTTCGATTTCCAGGCACAGGCCCAAGCGGTGCTCGCGGCGCAGGTAGGCCAGGAAATCGTGGATCTGCGCGTTCAGTTCAAAGCGGTTCGGGCTTTTTGCCACCGGAACCAGAATGTCGAGGCGGATCCACACATCCAGCAGGCTGGTGATGTCCTGTGGCGTGCTGTCCAGTTGCTGGGCGGCCAATTGCGTGCGCAGTTCGTTGAGGCTCAGGGTGCCTTGGTCGAAATGCTCACACAGTGGCTCCAGAAGTGCCCAGTGTTCGGCGAGGGCGCGCAAGACGCGCTTGGGTTCGATCATTGGATTGGCCGGCTGGTTGGCGATTAAAAGCAGCGATTGTACTGCATCGCAGGCAATGGGAATCCCCCTCGGCAGATCGACGGGACGGACTGTCGTTTTTCTCTGCTCTACTGCGGGCGATCTTCGGCGAAGGGCGGTAGAATCCCTGCACTTTAAGTTATCCACAAGTGGCCGACCTTTGCTAATCGAGTCCCGTCGCCGCGCTTATTTGACCGCCATGCAGGTGGTCAACTGGCTGCCGCGTACAGAATTGCCCTTTGCCGCCCCTTCGCGGCCCGAGTTGCTGGAGTGGGTCGAGCCGTTGCTCGTCGAGCCCCCAGAGCCGGGCGCTGCGCCTGTGCCGGTGGCCAAGGCCGCCGTCGCGGTCGAGCCGATCACCGCCCCCGCGGCGCGCCCGAGGATCGAAGTGCCGCGCCCGTCGCTGGCCAGTACCCGGACCCACGCCAAGGTCGAGGAAGAGGCCGCCCCCACCGTGGCCAAGGCCCCGGTCGTGCCGCCACCGCGGTTTGCCCTGCAATTGTTGCGTGCCGGCCGTTGCCTGCTGCTGGTGGAGTTACCCACAGGTGATACGTTCCAGACGCGTGACCCGGCCTACCTGCTGCTCAAGGACATGTTGCGCGCCGCCGGCCTGCCGGACAGTCCACAGATCGTCGGTGAGCCGGTGCGTTGGCCGCTGTTGACACGGGGCACCATGGACCAGGGGCCGGAAGCGGCGCGGGACTTCGTCCAGGGCTTTGTTTCGGCGCGCCTGGAAGACGAACCTTGCGTCTGCCTGTGGCTGATCGGCCTGCCGGCCGTGCGTTTCGCCGGCGAGGCGGATGCACAGGCGTACAATCGCGAACTTCAGGTCGAAGGCCTGGGGTCGGTCTGGGCGCTGCCTGGCCTGGAATTATTAATGGAAGAGCCACAGCGTAAGGCTGATGTCTGGCAAGCCATGCGTCGGCTGATGGCGCGCTGGAAAGAATCAAATGAGTGACGCTGTATCGTTCCGCCCGATGACCGAAGCCGACCTGGACGCCGTACTGAAAATCGAATACGCGGCGTTCAGCCATCCCTGGACCCGTGGGATCTTTCTCGATGGCCTGGGCAAGTACCAGATCTGGCTGATGTTCGAGGGGCAGCAGCAGGTGGGCCACGGGGTGGTGCAGATCATCCTCGATGAAGCGCACCTGCTCAATATCACGGTCAAGCCGGAAAACCAGGGACGCGGCCTGGGCCTGACCTTGCTCGAGCACCTGATGTCGATTGCCTACAAGGCACAAGCACGTGAATGCTTCCTCGAAGTGCGCGACAGCAACCGCGCGGCTTTCCGCCTGTATGAACGTTACGGCTTCAACGAAGTGGGACGGCGCCGCGATTACTACCCAGCGGTCGGTGGGCGTGAAGACGCCGTGGTCATGGCCTGTACCCTGGTCGACTGAGCCCTTTGAACTGTGCGGGCAAGCCTGACGTTTGCCCGCGAAGGCGTACTAGCGATTGCCGTCGACCGGATCGCGCCGCGCCAGCTCCGCTTCATCCAGGCCATTGCCGCCGCCAATCTCGTCCTCATCTACGATGCTCAAGTCCCAATCGGCCTGATTGCCTTCGCCGACGTCCTGGGCGTCCCGTGCGCCGTCTTCACGAATCAGGTTGCCTGGGGTCAGGTCATCATCGGTGGATTCGTCGTCATCGGTCGTGGTCTCGTGCAGACCTGCTTCAACTGCAGGCTGGCGCGGGGCGGTCGGCTTGCGCAGGTGTTCGGGCAATTCATCGCGCAGGATGGCGTTGGAGGGCTCCTCATCGAAGTCCAGTTCACGCATCGAGCCCATGCGGTCTTCGTTGTCGTCGATAGGCTCGGGTTGTACCGCTCCATACGGACGTCGTGAATCAGTCATGGCAAATCCTCATAATGTGGGGGCTTATAGGGTGGACAGGCGCTACCCTTGAAGATTCCAAGCCATTTGCCCTAATAACGGCGTGACCCCGACGCACGCTGGGGTGTCAAACCAGCGCATCATTCTTGAGGCTTCAGAACATGAACGAATTACAAGATCTGATTGATAACAACGAGCGCTGGGCTGATGCGATCAAGCAGGAAGATCCTGACTTCTTCGCCAAACTGGCCCGCCAGCAGACGCCTGAATACCTGTGGATCGGCTGCTCCGATGCGCGCGTGCCGGCCAACGAGATCGTCGGCATGCTGCCCGGCGACCTGTTCGTGCACCGTAATGTGGCCAACGTCGTGCTGCACACCGACCTCAACTGCCTGTCGGTGATCCAGTACGCAGTCGATGTGCTCAAGGTCAAACACATCCTGGTCACCGGCCATTACGGCTGTGGCGGGGTGCGGGCGTCGATGCAGGACCGTCAGTTGGGGCTGATCGACGGTTGGCTGCGCTCGATCCGCGACCTCTACTACGAGCACCGCGAAGCGTTGGCCCAATTGCCGACTGAAGAAGAGCGGGTCGACCGTCTCTGCGAGCTGAACGTGATCCAGCAAGTGGCCAACGTCGGCCATACCAGCATCGTGCAAAATGCCTGGCATCGCGGGCAGAGCCTGTCGATCCACGGCTGCATCTATGGCATCAAGGATGGCCGCTGGAAGAGCCTGAACGCCACCATCAGTGGTTTCGAGCAACTGCCGCCGCAGTATCGCTTGCGCCCGGTGGGTGCCCTCTAGCACACCCCAGGCGGGCGTTCAGCAGAGGCCATGGCGATGCCATCGCTGCAGGAAAAGCCACCCCTCGGTGCTGGGCTGTTCATCGTAACCGGTGATCCAGCCACGGCAGCGGGGCGAGCCGCATTCACAGGCAAACTGGCGCAACAAGGTGGCTTCGGTGCTGACATAGTCCATGCACAGTGGGCTGCCCGGCGTAATGTCCTGTAGCGCCCATAGCCAGAGCTCGCTCATGTCGAGGAAGACGTTGGGGTCGCAGGAGTGGCGCAGTCGTCCGCAGAAGTAAGGGTCGTAGACGTGAATGCCCGCTGCCAACTGGACGCTGTGCAACTGGGGGGCGTGGACCAACTGTCCGGATACCCGGCACATCCGGGTAATCCGCTGAAAGTGACGCAGGGCCATGACTCCCCGGCCTTTCGCGCTGTGGCCGGACTCCACAATGAAGTCGGCCATGGAGGGGTAGCCCTGCTCGGGGCTGAGCCCCTCAAAGGGGTAGAGGCATCCGTTCAATAAAGACTGGGCATTGACCTGGGGTTTCATAGACATCCCTGCCTGGTTCAAGCCTGCGACAGCCGCAGACGGGGCATCCTGTCAGCCCTGCAGCGCTTGAGTAGTGCTCAAGCGTCTCGCAAATGACACAGACCGTCTACTGTCAGCCCTGACAGGGGAGGGCGGCCATTTATGCTGTAAGCCATGACTTACAGTGGCACCGAAATCATTTCGCCAGTGGTGTTTTATGAGCTTGGGACTATGGTGTAACGGGTTGTCCGGGAGCGTTTTTGCGTAGACCATGGGCGCCGTGATTTTTTGCCTATTTTTCGAGCCCGTTTATGACTGCCATTGCCGACCCTCGTCCCGTCCCGTTCTCCCGGTCTGATTACAAGACCCTGGGCCTGGCGGCACTGGGCGGGGCGCTGGAAATCTACGACTTCATCATTTTCGTGTTTTTCGCCCTGACCCTCAGCCAACTGTTTTTTCCGCCGGAAATGCCCGAATGGCTGCGTCTGCTGCAGAGCTTCGGGATCTTTGTCACCGGGTACCTGGCGCGGCCGCTGGGTGGCATCCTGATGGCGCACTTTGCCGACCGGCTGGGGCGCAAGAAGGTCTTCAGCTTGAGCATCCTGATGATGGCGCTGCCGTGCCTGCTGATCGGGATCATGCCGACCTACGCCCAGATCGGATATTTCGCGCCGTTGCTGCTGCTGGTGCTGCGGGTGTTCCAGGGCGCCGCCGTCGGCGGGGAAGTGCCGAGTGCCTGGGTGTTTGTCGCCGAACATGCGCCCGCCGGCCACCGCGGGTATGCCCTTGGATTCCTGCAGGCCGGGCTGACGTTTGGTTACCTGATCGGCGCCTTGACGGCGACCTTGCTGGCACAGGCCTTCACCCCAGCGGAAATCCTCGATTACGCCTGGCGTTATCCGTTCCTGCTGGGCGGGGTGTTCGGCGTGCTTGGCGTGTGGTTGCGCCGCTGGCTCAACGAGACCCCGGTGTTCATGGCGATGCAGGCCAGCCGTGAACTGCACGTCGAGCTGCCGTTGCGCACGGTGCTGCGTGAGCACCGTCTGGCGATGTTGCCGGCGGTGATCCTCACCTGCGTACTGACCTCGGCGGTGGTCACCTTCGTGGTCATCACCCCGACCATGATGCAGAAAACCTTCGGCATGACCGCCAGCCACACCTTTGCGCTGAGCAGCCTGGGCATCGTATTCCTGAACATCGGCTGCGTGATCGCCGGCCTGATCGTCGATCGGATCGGTGCCTGGCGTACGGTGATGCTCTATAGCCTGCTGTTGCCCCTGGGCATCGGCGTGCTCTACAGCAGCCTGATTGGCGGAGCGCAGTGGATCGGCCTGGCCTATGCGATTGCCGGTCTCGGTTGTGGGGTGGTGGGCGCGGTGCCGTCGGTGATGGTCAACCTGTTCCCGGCACGGATTCGCGTCTCGGGGATCTCCTTCACCTACAACATTGCCTACGCGATCTGGGCCAGCATCACACCGCTGTTGCTGATCGGTCTGATGCCGTGGAGCCCATGGATCTGCGTGATCTTCTGTGCCGTGATGGGCGCCGTGGGTATCGGTGCGGCACTGTACTTCGGCTCGCGCCTGCCCCAGGTCGCCCAGCCGGCTGGCGCGACCTGCTGCCCCTGAGGGTGGTCAATCGCTGATCGAGTCTTCATCCAGCGGCGCCACCAGCGGTTTGAGCGCGACGATCATGTCGACTTCGACCGCGGCGCCCTTGGGGAGCTGGTACACCCCCACCGAGGTGCGTGTATGCACGCCGGCCTCGGCGAAAATCCCGTACAGCACCTCCGAGGCGCCGTCCGCCACTTCACTTTGCTGGGTGAAGTCTTCGGCGCTGCGCACGTAGACATTGATGCGCAAGACCTTGTGGATCCGCTCCAGGTCGCCCAGTTGCTGCGTGAGGATGGCCAGGGCGCGCATCGTGCAAATCTTCGCGGCCAACCGGCCTTGCTCCAGCGACACCTCGGCGCCCACGCGGCCCACCACCATCACCGTATTGTCGATGCGCGGAATCTGCCCGCTGATGTACACCTCATCGCCATGTTGCACCGTCGGCACGTAGTTGCCGCCAATGCGCATTTCACCGTCGAAACGATGACCCAGCGCCTGGGCGATACCCTCGAACAGCGCTTTGCGTGATTGATCCATGTCGGGCGTCTCCTGTGTGTGGGGTGCGCCGACTATAGCGGGTTGCTGGCAGCCCCAAACAGAGGCGTGGCGCAATCGCCGAGTATTTTTGTCGAACACGCTGGCCGGGCTCTTCAGAAACCTCGCACAAGGCCGATGGCTAGGCACAACGATGCACTCACCCCGGCCCATTGGTGTCCCCCCATGTTCAACAAACGCTTGAAGCAGGAGCTGTCGGCTCTTCGCGAGGAACTCTCCAGCCTTCAACAAGTGAAGGAAAGTCTGGACAGCGAGATGCTGGTGCTCACGCTGCACCCGGATGGGCGCGTGCAAGCGATCAACCACAATTTTGCCGAGCAAATGGGCTACAAGGGCAACGAACTGATTGGCCGGCCGATCGACGACATCGTCCCGCCGCACGTCAAGACTGACGAGTTCCACCTGCGCTTTCGCCATGCCTTGACCCGTGGCGAGCACTTCGCCGGTGCGCTGCGCTTGCTGCGCGGCAACGGGGAAGAAGCCTGGTTGCGCTCGATCTCCCAGCCGGTGCGTGGACCGGACGGGCGGGTCAAGCACGTCTCGATTTACGCCAGCGACCTGACCCGCACCATCGAAAACTCCCGCGAGCACGAGAATCTGATCGGCGCGCTGGTGCGCTCCACCGCAGTGATCGAGTTCGACCTGGGGGGCCATGTGTTGATGGCCAACGAGCGGTTCCTCAGCGGCATGGGCTACACCCTGGCGCAAATCAAGGGGCAGCACCATCGCCTGTTTTGTGAACCGCAGGAATACCAGAGTGCTGGCTACCACGCGTTCTGGCAGCGCTTGAACGCCGGTGAGTTCGTCGCCGACCGCTTCAAGCGGATCGACGGTCACGGTCGGGTCGTCTGGCTGGAGGCGTCCTACAACCCGGTGCGCGATGCCAACGAAAATCTGTACAAAATCGTCAAGTTCGCGACGATCATCACCGACCAGGTCAATCAGGAGCAGGCGGTCGCCGAGGCGGCAAACATTGCGTACACCACCTCATTGCAGACCGACAGCAGCGCACAGCGCGGCACGGCGGTGGTGACCCAGGCGGTCGATGTGATGCGCGAACTGGCCCGCCATATGCAACAGGCCGGTGAAGGGATCGAGGCCCTGAACGAGCAGTCACTGGTGATCGGCAGCATCGTCAAGACCATCAGCGGCATTGCCGAGCAGACCAACCTGCTGGCGCTTAACGCGGCCATTGAAGCGGCCCGCGCCGGCGAGCAGGGCCGGGGGTTTGCCGTCGTCGCGGACGAAGTCCGGCAGTTGGCTTCGCGGACCAGTAAAGCCACCGATGAAATCGTCGGGGTGGTGCGTCAGAACCAGGACATGGTGCGCGATGCGGTGGTGCTGATGACCGACGGCAAACTCCAGGCCGAGCAAGGTCTGGCGTTGGCGGCCGAGGCGGGAACAGTGATTGTCGAGATCCAGGACGGCGCGCAGAAAGTGGTCAGCGCGGTCGGGCAGTTCGCCAATCAGCTCGCCACTTGAGGGCTTGCGCGATCGCTGCGCAAGTGTGACAGCATCAGCCAATCGCAGTGCCTGCCGGACCATTTCATGGCCTGGGCGTCGCCATGAATCGCCAGCAATTGCGGCGCGTCGTCCATCTGGATCTCACGCAGGTGCAAGCGCTGGGTGTCGAGGAGGGGGAAGGCGTGCATTGAATCTCCTTATTCAGCCGCCTGGGCGTCGCGCTTCAGATCCACTGATCATTCTGCGCGGTGCGTGAACCCCCGGCGTCGCCGGTATTGAGCACGCCGCGAGGTTCGATCAGCATCAGGCTGACTTCCTGCTCGGCATACGGCTTGTGCTCGACGCCCTTGGGCACCACGTACATTTCGCCTTGGCGCACCAGTACCTGGCCATCGCGAAAGTCGATGCGCAACTGGCCGTCGAGGACGATGAAGGTTTCGTCGGTGTCCTGGTGATCATGCCAGATGAAGTCCCCCAGCAGTTTCACCACTTTGAACTGGTAGTCGTTCATCTCTGCAATCACCCGCGGCGACCAGTGCTCGTTGATCAGTTGCAGTTTGTTGGCGAGGTTGAGGCTTTGATAGGACGGCATGGCGCGGCTCCTGAAGGTTGATGGCGGACCCAGGTTAGCCAGGACGGGCGTCAGACTCTTGCACGATTGTGCGGCCCTCAGGCGCGGTGCATGTTCATCCAGCGCGCGGGTGACAGGCCGTAGGTCTTGCCGAATTGTCGAGTCATGTGGCTTTGGTCGCTGAAGCCGGCGATCAGCGCGGCGTTGCTCAGCGACTCGCCTTGCATCAGCAACGCCCGCACCAGGTCCAGGCGACGCATGGTCAGGTAACGGTAGGGGCTGGTGCCAAACAGCAAGCGAAAGTCCCGTGACAGGCTCCAGCGGTCGCGCCCGCTGTGTTCGGCGAGTTGCTCGAGGGTGACCGGCTGATCGAGGGCGCTGTGCATGAACGCGCGCGCGCGCTCCGCCGCCACATAATCGAAGCGCTGACGCCGCGCAGGGGCGCCGGAGACGACGTGCAGGGCTTGGGCCAGGTCATACAGGGCGTCCTGCTGCTCCAGCGCATCGAGCGGGCGATCAAGGCTTTGCAGCAGCGCCCCGGTGGCGGCGAACAGGCGCGGATCGTTGCTGATCCCGGTCTTGATGAATGGCAGTGGCTGGCCGCCGAGCATCTGCTGGATCAGCGCCGGTTCAACGTAGAGCATCCGGTACTTGAAGCCTTCCTCGGTACCGGCCTCGCCATCGTGGGCTTCATCCGGGTGCAGCACCATGGTGCTGCCGGGCAGGCTGTGGCGCCAACCACCGCGATACTGAAAACTCTGGACCCCGGCTAGCGTATGGCCGATGGCGTAGGTGTCGTGCCGGTGCAGGTCATACCCGTGCCCGGAAAAATACGCCTCGATACGCTCCAGCCCGCCGCTTTGGGGGGCGCGATGGAACCAGTCGGTGAGGCGTCTTGGCGTGTTCATGGGCAGTCTTCATCATGGGATTGGCACGGGTTCCCACGGTATCTCAGCGGCGGGTGGGCTGTCAGCCGGATAACCGTTTGCCTGATGGGCTCAAGGTCGAGTAAAAACGCTGTTCCAGCGATCACACCGGTGGCTGGCAGTTGCTCGCTATTGTTTGGCGCCCATCGGGTTGCCAATCGTTAAAAAAGGGACAAGGAGACCCACCCATGACCATCACTTTCAGAGCGGTAGAAGCCCGGGATGTTCCGCGGATCTGTGGTTTTGCCCGCAACCAGGAAGAACAGTTTTTCTTTTTTCCGGCCGCGACCTGGCCGCTGACCGACGACCAATTGCAGGGCTCGATCGACAAACGTTCGGACTCCACCGTGATCGAGCTGGACGGTGTGGTTGCAGGCTTTGCCAACTTCTATCAATGGGCAGAGGCGGGCACCTGCACCATCGGTAACGTGATCGTCGATCCTGAAGTGCGGGGCAAGGGCATCGGCGCGCAACTGATCGAGCAGATGATCACGATTGCCCGCACCCGGCACCAGGCCCGGGAGGTGACGCTGTCGTGCTTCAACACCAACGTGGCCGGGCTGTTGCTCTACCCCAAGCTGGGGTTTACCCCGTTTGCCATTGAAGAGCGCCAGGACCCACAGGGCCGCCGGCTGGCCCTGGTGCATTTGCGTATCGCGGCGTAGACGGCGGGCAGTGGCGATCAACCCTGCTCGCCACTGCCGCACAGTGCGGTTCCTGTCCGGTTTCCCGATCAATCCCCCAGCGCTGCACCTTCACGCCGTGGATCGGCGCCACCGGCCCAGGCCGCCTGGCCCTGCGCGTCGCGCACGCGAACGATGGCCTGGGTGCCGCTGGTCATGTCGATCTCGTTCACCGTATGCCCTTTGTCCTTGAGCGCCTGGATCAGCGCCGGGCTGAACTGACCGCGCTCCAGTTCGGTGGGGCCGTTGCGGCTGCCGAAGTTGGGCAGGCTGATGGCGGCTTGAGGGTCGAGTTGCCAGTCGAGCATGCCGACCACCGACTTGGTGACGTATTCGATGATTTGCGACCCGCCGGGGGAGCCGACCGTGGCCAGCAGTTCGCCGCTCTGGCGGTCGAAGATCAGCGTCGGCGCCATGGATGAACGCGGGCGTTTGCCGGGCTCGACGCGGTTGGCCACCGGCTGGCCATGTTCTTCGGCGATGAACGAGAAGTCGGTCATCTGATTGTTGAGCATGAAGCCCTGCACCATAAGGTGCGAACCGAACGCGGCTTCCACGGTAGTGGTCATCGACACCGCCCCCCCCACGTCGTCGACGGCCACCACCTGGGAGGTCGAGATGCGCAGGGGCGAGCGATCCGCCGCGTAGGCCACTTGGATGCCCGCCGGTGTGCCGGGCTTGGCAGTGCCCATGCTGCGCTCACCGATCAAGGCGGCGCGAGTGCTCAGGTAAGCAGGGGAGAGCAGGCCCGCCACGGGCACCGGCACGAAGTCCGGGTCGGCGACGTACAGTGCGCGGTCGGCGTAGGCCAGGCGCTCGGCTTCGGCAATCAGGTGCACGGCCTCAGGAGCCGGCTCAAGGCCGGACGGACGGTCGCTCTTGCGAGGTGCGAGGGGTGCCAGGGCAAAACGGCTGTCGCGGCCTTCCAGGGCCTGCAAGGTGCCGAGGATCTGTGCCACGGCAACCCCGCCCGACGAGGGTGGCGGCATGCCGCAGACTTGCCAGCGCTTGTAGTCGCTGCACAGTGCAGCACGCTCCTTGGCCCGGTAGCCCTTGAGGTCGTTGAGCGACAGGCTGCCGGGGTTGGCGTGGCCCTGGACCTTGGCCACGATCTCCTGGGCAATCGGCCCCTGATACAGGGCGTCCGGACCTTCCTTGGCAATGCGTTCCAGGACCTTGGCCAGGGCCGGGTTTTGCAGCAGGGTGCCGACGGCTTTCGGGCTGCCATCGCGGTTGAGGAAATACGCCGCCATGTCGGGAGAGCGCGGCAGGAAAGGGTCAGAGGCAATCATCGTGTGCAGGCGTGGCGAGATCGCAAAGCCGTTCTGTGCCAATTCGATGGCCGGCTCAAACAGCCTGGCCCACGGCAGGCGCCCGTGTTCGCGATGCGCCATCTCCAGTGCGCGCAAGACCCCCGGCGTGCCGACCGAACGGCCACCGATCTGTGCCTGCAGGAACGGCATCGGCTTGCCATCGGCCTGCAGGAACAGCCGTTCGGTGGCGCCCGCCGGTGCGGTTTCGCGGCCATCGTAGGTGCGCACGGCCTTGCCGTCCCACAGCACGATCATGGCGCCACCGCCAATTCCCGAAGACTGGGGTTCTACCAGGGTCAACACCGCCTGCATGGCGATGGCGGCGTCGATGGCTGAGCCACCCTGGCGCAGCATCTCCCGCCCGGCGGCAGCGGCCAGCGGATTGGCCGCTGCCGCCATGTGCTTGCTGGCGTACTGGGTGCTCAGGTCGGTGCGAAAGCCCGAGGCCATTTCCGGCGCTGCGGGCAGGGCGCTGACGGCGGTCGAGGCGGGTGGCGCGCTACAGGCGGCGAGGGTCAGCGCGGTGGCGAGCAGCGACAGGGCGCCGAGGCGCAAGCGGCGTGTAGGGAAGGCTGGGAACACGAGGGCACTCCGTCCATGGGGAAATAGAGGGGGCGACTGTATCGGCGGCAGAGACCGGCTGCAACGTTGGGGCGGGTGTGAGCGGGCGGCACTTTTCTCCAGGCATAAAAAAACGGCCTACCTTGCGGTAAGCCGTTTTTAGTACTTGGTGGCTACACAGGGACTTGAACCCCGGACCCCAGCATTATGAATGCTATGCTCTAACCAACTGAGCTATGTAGCCAAGTGGCGCGCATTATTGGCTTGGAACGACGATGTGTCAAGCATAAATCTAAAATATTTCTCTACGCTTTCAACTGCTTATCCTCAGACTGCGGAAAAACCCCGGTTTTTTTGCTTTGCTCCCGGGCAAATCATCCCACCGATGGATTATTTAAAGTCGTTAGCAGGCTAAGGGGATGGCGTTGCCGCAGTGAAAAATGGCACATTGGCGCACCTGCACGTGCGCACCCCTCTGCTGTTTGGAAACTTTCATGGCAACCAGTACCCCTCAAGTGTCCGCTTGCGCGACACCCGCGAGCTCGCAAAGTAGCCCCTTGGTCATGCGCATCATCGGCGCGGTGGCGCTGGCGCATTTGATCAACGACCTGATCCAGGCGGTGCTGCCGTCGATCTATCCGATGCTCAAGGACAGCTACGGCCTGACGTTCACTCAAGTCGGCCTGATCACCTTGACCTTCCAGCTCACGGCCTCGCTGCTCCAGCCTTGGGTCGGCTACTACACCGACCGTCACCCCAAGCCTTATCTGCTGCCGATGGGCATGATCTGCACCCTGATCGGCATTCTGATGATGTCCCAGGTCGGCAGCTTTCCCTTGATCCTGCTGGCGGCAGGGTTGATCGGCATCGGCTCCTCGACCTTTCACCCGGAAGCCTCGCGGGTGGCACGTCTGGCATCCGGTGGACGTTTTGGCCTGGCGCAGTCGACCTTCCAGGTGGGTGGTAACGCCGGCTCGGCATTCGGCCCCTTGCTGGCGGCGGCGATCATCATTCCGTTCGGCCAGGGCAATGTGGCCTGGTTCGGCCTGTTCGCTGTGTTCGCCCTGCTGGTGCTGTACCGCATCAGCCGCTGGTACGCCAACCACTTGAGCCTGTTCAAGCTCAAGCAGGGCCAGGCGGCGACTCACGGGCTGTCGAAGGGCAGGGTGCTGAGTGCGTTGGTGGTGCTTGGCCTGCTGGTGTTCTCCAAGTACTTCTACATGTCCAGCCTGACCAGCTACTTCACGTTCTACCTGATCGAGAAGTTCGACCTGTCGGTGGCCAGCTCCCAGTTGCACCTGTTCCTGTTCCTGGGGGCGGTGGCGGCGGGGACCTTTTTCGGCGGGCCGATCGGCGACAAGATCGGCCGTAAGGCAGTGATCTGGTTCTCGATCCTGGGGGTGGCGCCGTTCACCTTGCTGCTGCCCCATGTCGACCTGTTCTGGACCAGCGTCCTGAGCGTGGTGATCGGCTTCATCCTGGCCTCGGCCTTCTCCGCCATCGTGGTCTATGCACAGGAACTGGTGCCGGGCAATGTCGGGATGATCGCTGGGGTGTTCTTCGGCCTGATGTTCGGATTTGGCGGAGTGGGGGCGGCGCTGCTGGGTTTCCTGGCGGACATCCACGGCATCGAGTACGTGTATTTCCTGTGCTCGTTCCTGCCGTTGCTTGGTGTGCTGGCGATCTTCCTGCCGCGCACCAAAAAGACCTGACGCCTTAAAGATCGCAGGCACAAAAAAGCCGCGTATCAAACGCGGCTTTTTTTCGGCGTGTGGCTTACACGTTGAAGCGGAAGTGCATCACGTCGCCGTCTTTGACGATGTAGTCCTTGCCTTCCAGGCGCCATTTACCGGCTTCCTTGGCACCGGCCTCACCCTTGAATTGGATGAAGTCGTTGTAGGCGATCACTTCGGCGCGGATAAAGCCTTTTTCGAAGTCGGTGTGGATCACGCCGGCCGCTTGCGGGGCGGTGGCGCCGACGCGTACGGTCCAGGCGCGGACTTCTTCAACACCGGCGGTGAAGTAGGTCTGCAGGTGCAGCATTTCGTAGCCCGCACGGATCACGCGGTTCAAGCCAGGCTCTTCCAGGCCCAGGGCCTCGAGGAACATGTCTTTCTCTTCGCCGTCATCGAGCTCGGCGATTTCCGCTTCGATCTTGTTGCACACCGGGACAACCATGGCGCCTTCTTCTTCGGCGATGGCCATCACCACGTCGAGCAGCGGGTTGTTCTCGAAGCCGTCTTCGGCCACGTTGGCGATGTACATCACCGGCTTGGTGGTCAGCAGGTGGAAGCCCTTGATCACCGCTTTTTCGTCGGTGCTCATGTTCTTCATCAGGCTGCGTGCCGGCTTGCCTTCGGTGAAGTGGGCGATCAGTTGCTCCAGCAGAGCCTTCTGGACCACGGCGTCCTTGTCACCACCCTTGGCGTTGCGCGCGACTTTCTGCAGTTGCTTCTCGCAGCTGTCGAGGTCGGCGAAGATCAGTTCCAGGTCGATGATCTCGATGTCGCGTTTCGGGTCGACGCTGTTGGAGACGTGAATCACGTTGTCGTCTTCAAAGCAGCGGACCACGTGGGCGATGGCATCGGTTTCGCGGATGTTGGCCAGGAATTTATTGCCCAGGCCTTCACCTTTCGAGGCGCCGGCGACCAGGCCAGCGATGTCGACGAATTCCATGGTGGTCGGCAGGATGCGCTTTGGATTGACGATGGCCGCCAGGGCGTCCAGGCGTGGATCCGGCATCGGCACGATACCGCTGTTCGGCTCGATGGTGCAGAAGGGGAAGTTCTCGGCCGCGATACCGGACTTGGTCAGGGCGTTGAACAGGGTGGACTTGCCGACGTTAGGCAGGCCGACGATGCCGCAATTGAATCCCATGGTGTTTCCCCTCGGGTAAAAGTCAGGCCTTCTGGCTGTGCAGGTTTTTCATCGCGCGGTTCCATTCTCCGGCGAGGATATCCGGCAGCACGCCGAGGGCAAAGTCGATGCTGGCATCGAGTTTTTCCTGTTCGGCGCGTGGCGCACGACCCAGGACGAAATTTGAAACCATACTGGCAACGCCCGGGTGGCCAATGCCAAGCCGCAGGCGGTAGAACGTGTTCTGATTGCCCAGTTGCGCGATGATGTCGCGCAACCCGTTGTGACCGCCATGGCCGCCGCCCTGCTTGAGCTTGGCAACGCCGGGTGGCAGGTCGAGTTCGTCATGCGCCACGAGAATTTCTTCAGGCTTGATGCGGAAGAAACCTGCAAGGGCCGCTACGGCCTGGCCGCTGCGGTTCATGTACGTGGTGGGAATCAGCAGACGAACATCCTGACCTTGATGCGAGTAGCGCCCGGTCAGGCCGAAATATTTGCGATCGGCGACAAGATTGACGCCTTGCGCGTGCGCGATGCGCTCAACAAAAAGGGCCCCTGCGTTATGCCGGGTCTGTTCGTATTCGGCGCCTGGATTTCCCAGGCCAACGATCAGTTTGATGGCAGTCACGTCAGGGGCCCTTCCTTGGAGTGGTTAATAACATCGCCGCCATGGAGATGTGCGGCGAAAGTGGACGAAAAGTGCTCATTTACCATGATGTAAACTCCGCGTTCCGCCCGCTTTCTCGCTACGTTCCAGCCCGCGATGTTACTCGGTCACTCCGACGTACAGAGTAATTTACTCTGCAGCGTCTTCTGCAGCTTCTGGAGCAACACGTGGAGCGTGAACGTTGGCAACAGCCAGGTCGTTACCGTGAGCCAGAGCAACAAATTCAACGCCTTTAGGAGCGCTGATGTCGGACAGGTGAATGATCGAGCCGACTTCGGCGTTAGCCAGGTCAACTTCGATGAATTCAGGCAGGTCTTTTGGCAGGCAGGAAACTTCGATTTCTGCAACAACGTGCGAGATCTCGCCGCCTTTCTTCACTGGAGCAGCTTCGTTGATGAAGTGCACAGGAACGATAGCGGTCAGTTTCTGACCAGCAACAACGCGTACGAAGTCAGCGTGCATCACGTGGCCTTTAGCCGGGTGACGTTGCAGAGCTTTGATGATTACGTTTTGCTTGGTGCCACCAACGTTCAGCTCGATGATGTGGCTGTAAGCCGCTTCGTTTTCGAGCAGTTTGGCAACTTCTTTGGCCAGCATGCTGATGGATTCAGGGGCTTTGTCGCCACCGTAAACTACAGCTGGAACCAGGCTTGCGAGACGACGCAGGCGGCGGCTCGCACCTTTCCCCAGGTCGGAACGCGCTTCAGCATTCAGAGTAAAATCGTTCATGTTGTATCTCCAAAATAACCACATTCGCCCCAGCGTTTGCGACCAGCGCTAAAGGCGATATGGGCAAAAAAGCCCCGCCCCGACAGGAATGCCGGGGCGGGGCGCTTTTCGTCATCGAGAAGTCCGAAGGGCAGGGCCCTTAACGGAACATCGCGCTGATCGATTCTTCATTGCTGATGCGGCGAACCGCTTCGGCAACAACCGGTGCGATATCCAGTTGACGGATACGTGCACAGGCTTGTGCTGCAGCGGACAGCGGGATGGTGTTGGTCACCACCAGCTCGTCCAGCACGGAATTTTCAATGTTCTCGATGGCCCGACCCGACAGCACAGGGTGTGTGCAGTAGGCAAAGACTTTGGCAGCGCCATGCTCTTTCAAGGCTTTAGCCGCGTGGCACAGGGTGCCGGCGGTATCGACCATGTCGTCAACCAGGATACAGGTACGCCCTTCGACATCACCGATGATATGCATCACTTCAGAGTGATTGGCTTTCTCACGGCGCTTGTCGATGATCCCGAGATCAACGCCCAGGGATTTGGCAACAGCACGTGCACGCACGACGCCGCCAATGTCCGGGGACACGATCATCAGGTTTTCGAAGCGTTGGTCTTCGATGTCATCCACCAATACAGGGGAGCCGTAGATGTTATCTACCGGAATATCGAAGAAGCCCTGGATCTGGTCAGCATGCAAATCAACCGTGAGAACACGATCGATGCCGACTACGGTAAGCATGTCAGCAACAACTTTCGCGCTGATAGCTACACGTGCGGAACGCGGACGGCGATCCTGACGGGCATAACCAAAGTAGGGGATCACCGCAGTGATTCGAGTGGCTGAGGAGCGGCGGAAGGCATCAGCCATCACTACCAGTTCCATCAGGTTATCGTTGGTCGGAGCGCAAGTCGGCTGAATAATGAAAACGTCTTTACCGCGGACATTTTCATTGATCTCGGCTGTAATTTCGCCGTCGGAAAACTTACCGACAGAGATGTCACCGAGAGGGATATGCAGCTGACGTACGACACGCCGAGCCAGATCGGGGTTAGCGTTCCCCGTAAAGACCATCATCTTGGACACGCGCAGTACCTGAAGGCTGAGGGTAACCTGGATGAGTATAGGAAAATGGCAGGGGCGGCTGGATTCGAACCAACGCATGGCAGGATCAAAACCTGCTGCCTTACCGCTTGGCGACGCCCCTGTATCTGTTGCAACGATTACCCAGTAATCGGTTCCTTTAGAGCAGACTTTGCAGCTTGCGATGCAACATCGAAACGTTGCTTCCCTTTGCTACAAACCCTGTAAGGGTCTCTGTAAGAAGGGCCGAGACTTTATCAGCTTCAGCTTTGCTTGGGAAGCCCCCAAACACACAACTTCCAGTGCCGGTAAGTTTTGCTTCGGTAAATTTACCTAACAAATTCAAAGCGTTACGTACCTCTGGATAACGCCTTGCTACTACCGGTAAGCAGTCATTTCGACTGTTTCCCTTGGGAACGGGGCGCACTTTAATGGCAGACGAGTTACGTGTCAACAAAGGATCGGAAAAAATTTCTGCTGTACTTACAGATACTTGCGGTACCAGCACGAGATACCAGGGTTCTTCGGGGTCCACGGGGGTCAGTTTCTCCCCCACGCCCTCGGCAAAAGCGGCATGACCGCGGACAAAAACCGGGACGTCCGCGCCGAGTGTCAGGCCCAGTGCGGCCAGGCGATCTTCATCCCAGCCCAGTTGCCAGAGGTGGTTGAGGCCCAGCAGGGTGGTGGCCGCATTCGAACTGCCGCCACCGATTCCGCCACCCATGGGCAGGACTTTGTCGATCCAGATATCAATGCCCAGCGTCGATCCTGATTGCGCCTGGAGTTTTTTGGCGGCCTTGACGATCAGGTTGCTGTCATGGGGCACGCCTTCGAACTCGGTGTGCAACCGGATGATGCCGTCATCGCGTACGGCAAAGGTGATTTCATCGCCGTAGTCGAGAAATTGAAACAGGGTTTGCAGTTCGTGGTAACCGTCTTCGCGGCGACCAAGAATGTGCAGCATCAAATTGAGTTTTGCCGGCGAAGGCAATGTCAGGCGAGCGGCAGGCATGTCATTGCCCCAATTTGCGTGGTTGCCAGGCCTTGATCACCAGCGTGACATCAAGGTTGGCGCCGTGCAGCTTGATGCGCTCGGGCAGCCAATACCCGTTTTGCTGGGTATAAGCACTGTATTGGACCTGCCAGCCGTCCTGCTCGAGGCTGGCCAGGCGACTGTCTGCATCCAGGGTCAGGCGGCTCTTGCTGCTGGGGGCTGGCAGTCCACGAACCCACCAGGCCAGGTTGGAGACCGGCAGTTTCCAGCCCATCTGTTCTTCGAGCAGGGTTTCCGGGCTCGCGGCGCTGTAGCGGCCCTGATTGGCGACTTCCAGGCTGACGTCGCCGGGGCGCCCGGTCAGGCGTGCGGCCCCACGACCCAGCGGTCCGGACAGGCGGATATCGTAGTAGTCCTGGCGTTGCAGCCAGAACAGGGTGCCGCTGCCCGAGTCTTTCGGGGCGCGAATGCCGATCTTGCCGTCGATCTGCCAGCCATCGAGGGCGGTCATTTGCTGTTTGTGCTCGCGCCATGACGCGGGGTCGCCGTGACCCTCGACCGATTCGCGGGCACCAAAACCGGCGCAGCCGGCGAGCAGGGCAATGAAGCTGAAAACGATGATGTGGCGCAAAAACATGATTTTAAAGAGTCTCGGATCCGGTCAGGCGCTTGATGGTGCTGCGCAGGATAGGGCTGTCAGGCTGTTCCTTGAGGAACTTGGCCCAGATTTGTTTGGCCTCGCGCTGTTTGCCCTTGGCCCACAGGACTTCACCCAGGTGCGCGGCGACTTCCTGGTCGGGGAAGCGCTCCAGGGCCTGGCGCAGATAACGCTCGGCTTCGTCGAGGTTGCCCAGGCGGAAATTAACCCAGCCGAGGCTGTCGAGGACGGCCGGGTCTTCCGGGCTCAACTGGTGTGCCTGCTCGATCAGCGTCTTGGCTTCGTCGTAGCGGGTCGTACGGTCCGACAAGGTATAACCCAGGGCGTTCAATGCCATGGCGTTGTCCGGATCGCGCTTGATGATTTGTCGCAGGTCACGCTCCATCTGCGCCAGGTCGTTGCGTTTTTCCGCCTGCATGGCACGGGTGTAGAGCAGGTTGAGGTCGTCCGGGTACTGCTTCAAGGCTTTATCGAGCACGCTCCAGGCGCGGTCTTCGTGCTTGTTGGCAGCCAGGGTCTCGACTTCGATCAGGTACAGCTGGATCGCGTAGTCCGGTTGCTCGTCACGCTCCTTGGCCAGGCGGTTCTGGGCTTCGACGCTACGGCCGTTCTCCATGAGGATATCGGCCTGGCGAAGTTGGGCCGGCAAGTACTCGCTGCCCGGCGTGACCTGGGCATATTCGATCAGGGCGCCTTGTGGGTCGCTGCGTTCTTCGGCAATGCGCCCCAGGTTCAGGTGCGCGGAGTCGACGTGGCTGTCCCGGGCAATCAGGTCTTCCAGGTAACCCTTGGCCTCTTCCCAGGCCTTGGCTTCCAGGCATACCAGAGCCAGGGAATAGCGCAGTTCATCGTCATCCGGGTACTGCTGGACCAGGCTGGAAAACTCGGTCTTGGCGTCATCCATGCGGTCCTGTTCCACCAGCAGGCGGGCATAGGTCAGGCGCAGGCGCTTGTCGTCCGGGTACTGGCGGATGCTTTTTTCCAGCAGCGGCAGTGCTTCATCGCCCCGGTTGAGGCTCTGCAGCAAGCGCGCACGCAGCAGGATCGGCGCCACTTCGCCGGCTTCCGGCGGGTTTTTCTCCAGCAGGCTCAACGCCCCCTGGGAGTCGCCATTCTGTTGCAGCAGCAGGGCCTTGCCGAAAATCAGCTGGCCGTTGTTCGGGTGGCGCTGCAATAAACGGTCGAAACTGTTCATCAGGCCGTCGCGGGTGTCCTGGTCGGTGTCAGCGGCCGACAGGGCGAGAAAGTCGAAATGGGTGTCGCCCTGGCCCTGCAGGACTTTCTCCATGTAGACCATCGAGTCGTCGTAACGGCCGCTGCGCGCCAGTTGGATGGCGGCGGCGCGTTGTGCCTCGAGGTCCTCTGGGGCATTTCTGGCCCAGATCAGTGCGCTATCGAGTGCAGCCTGGTCAGCCCCCAGGTATTCGGCAATGCGAAAGGCCCGCTCGGAAATGCCCGGGTCCTGGGTGTTGATGGCCTGGGTCACGTAGTTGTCCAGGGCAATGTCGTAACGATTGCGCTGGCCAGCCAGTTCGGCGCTCAACAGGCTGAAGATCGTCTCTTCGCTGAAGGAGCTGTAAACCTTGGGCTTTTCAGGGGCTGCTGTGCTGTCTGCGACCGGCGGCGTGCCGTCCGTCGAAACGGGCGCCAAGGCCTGGCAGCCGCTGAGGAAGACAAAAGCGA
This sequence comes from Pseudomonas kielensis, assembly GCF_014236655.1. GTDB lineage: Bacteria > Pseudomonadota > Gammaproteobacteria > Pseudomonadales > Pseudomonadaceae > Aquipseudomonas > Aquipseudomonas kielensis. The sequence continues at coordinate 50,226 of NZ_JACMYG010000027.1, read as the reverse complement.
GGAGCAACGCGGAAGATCTATTCATATAGGAAGAGGACGACTAACCTGCGGTCGGATCATCATGACACAAGCCTTCGGCCAAACATAACCGGGGCGCTCTTTATCTGTTTATGCAGGGGCGGGCGCCCGCTTGCGGCTGGCTCGCGATGGCCGTCAACGATGAAGCGGACACCCCGGATAAGCGCGATGCCCTTGAGCTTTTCGCGAGCAAGCTCACCCCTGCAGGGCGCCTTTAATGGCACAGGGTAGTAGGACAATAGTTAACGGTGGTTGTTCTCGCTCTGTCGAAGTAGGACAATTGTCGGCTTCTCGACATCATCAGCGATCTTGAATGGCCTTCCTTGCACTCGGTATTAACCATAAGACTGCTTCCGTAGACGTCCGCGAGCGCGTGGCCTTTACGCCGGAGCAGCTGGTTGAGGCCTTGCAGCAGCTCTGCCGACTCACCGACAGCCGCGAAGCTGCGATCCTCTCCACCTGCAATCGCAGCGAGCTCTATATAGAACAGGATCAGCTGAGTGCCGATACCGTGCTGCGCTGGCTGGCCGATTATCACCATTTGAGCCTCGAAGAGCTGCGCGCGAGTGCTTATGTGCATGAAGATGATGCGGCAGTTCGTCACATGATGCGGGTCGCCTCCGGGCTCGATTCCCTGGTCCTGGGGGAGCCGCAGATCCTCGGACAGATGAAATCGGCCTACGCCGTGGCGCGTGAGGCCGGCACCGTCGGCCCATTGCTCGGGCGGCTGTTCCAGGCCACGTTCAACGCCGCCAAGCAGGTGCGCACCGACACGGCCATCGGCGAGAACCCGGTGTCGGTGGCGTTTGCCGCCGTCAGCCTGGCCAAACAGATTTTCAGCGATCTGCAACGCAGCCAGGCGTTGTTGATCGGCGCCGGCGAGACCATCACCCTGGTCGCCCGCCATTTGCACGAGCTGGGGGTCAAGCGCATCGTGGTCGCCAACCGCACCCTGGAGCGCGCCAGCCTGTTGGCCGAACAGTTCGGCGCCCACGCGGTGCTACTCTCGGACATCCCGGCGGAACTGGTGCGCAGCGATATCGTGATCAGTTCCACCGCCAGCCAGTTGCCGATCCTGGGCAAGGGCGCCGTGGAAAGCGCCTTGAAACTGCGCAAGCACAAACCGATATTCATGGTCGATATTGCCGTACCGCGGGATATCGAGCCGGAAGTGGGTGAGCTGGACGACGTGTACCTGTACAGCGTCGACGATCTGCATGAAGTGGTCGCCGAGAACCTCAAGAGTCGCCAGGGTGCAGCCCAGGCGGCGGAAGAGCTGGTGGCAATCGGCGCCGACGACTTCATGGTGCGCCTGCGTGAACTGGCCGCAGTCGATGTGCTCAAGGCCTATCGTCAACAGAGCGAACGCCTGCGTGATGAAGAATTGCAAAAGGCCCAGCGCCTGCTGGCCAATGGCAGCAGCGCCGAGGACGTGCTGGTGCAACTGGCCCGTGGCCTGACCAACAAACTGCTGCACGCGCCCAGCGTGCAGTTGAAAAAGCTGACTGCCGAAGGCCGCCTCGATGCGCTGGCCATGGCCCAGGAACTCTTTGCCCTCGGTGAGGGCGCGTCGGATAGCTCTTCGGATAAAAAACCGCAATGAAAGCGTCACTGCTCAATAAGCTGGACATCCTCCAGGACCGTTTCGAGGAACTGACCGCCTTGCTTGGCGATGGCGAAGTCATTTCCGATCAGAACAAGTTCCGCACCTATTCCAAGGAATACGCGGAAGTCGAGCCGATTGTCGCCACCTATAAACAGTTACTCAAGGTCCAGGGCGACCTCGAAGGGGCCCAGGCCCTGCTCAAGGACAGCGACCCGGACATGCGCGAAATGGCCGTGGAAGAAGTCCGCGAGGCCAAGGAACAACTGCTCGAGCTGGAAGCCAGCCTGCAGCGCATGCTGCTGCCCAAGGACCCGAATGACGGGCGCAACGTGTTCCTCGAGATTCGCGCCGGCACCGGTGGCGACGAGGCGGCGATTTTTTCCGGCGACCTGTTCCGCATGTACTCGCGTTACGCCGAGCGGCGTGGCTGGCGGGTCGAGATCCTGTCGGAGAACATCGGCGAACACGGTGGTTATAAAGAAGTCATCGCCCGGGTCGAAGGCGACAATGTCTACGGCAAGCTGAAGTTCGAATCCGGCGCGCATCGCGTGCAACGGGTCCCGGCCACCGAATCCCAGGGCCGGATCCACACCTCGGCCTGCACCGTGGCGGTACTGCCGGAGCCGGACGAGCAGGAAGCGATCGAGATCAACCCGGCGGATTTGCGGGTCGACACCTACCGCTCTTCCGGTGCGGGCGGCCAGCACGTGAACAAGACCGACTCGGCCATTCGTATCACCCACTTGCCATCCGGCATCGTGGTCGAATGCCAGGAAGAACGTTCGCAGCACAAAAACCGAGCGCGGGCGATGTCCTGGCTGTCGGCCAAGTTGAACGACCAGCAGACCAGTGCGGCGGCCAATGCCATCGCCAGCGAACGCAAACTGCTGGTGGGTTCGGGTGATCGCTCCGAGCGGATCCGCACCTACAACTTCGCCCAGGGCCGGGTCACCGACCACCGGGTCAACCTGACCCTGTACTCCCTCGATGAAATCCTCGCCGGTGGCGTTGATGCCGTGATCGAGCCCCTGCTGGCCGAATATCAGGCGGACCAACTGGCGGCGATAGGTGAATAAATGACCATCATTGCCAGTTTGTTGCGCGCCGCCGACCTGCCTGACTCGCCTACCGCGCGCCTGGATGCCGAGTTGCTGCTGGCCGCTGCCCTAGGCAAATCCCGCAGCTTCCTGCACACCTGGCCCGAGCGCATCGTGCCCAGTGATGCCGCGCTGACCTTCGCCGACTACTTGCAGCGTCGTCGCGGCGGTGAGCCGGTGGCTTACATCCTCGGGCAACAGGGCTTCTGGAAGCTGGACCTGGAGGTCGCACCGCATACGCTGATCCCACGTCCGGACACCGAGTTGCTGGTGGAAACCGCCCTCGAACTGTTGCCGTCGACACCGGCCAAGGTGCTCGACCTGGGCACCGGCAGCGGAGCGATCGCCCTGGCCCTGGCCAGCGAGCGTCCGGCCTGGCAGGTGACGGCGGTGGACCGCGTGCTTGAAGCCGTGGCCCTGGCCGAGCGCAATCGCCAGCGCCTGCATTTGCATAACGTCACGGTGCTCAGCAGTCACTGGTTCGATGCCCTCAAGGACCATCGCTACACGCTGATCATCAGCAACCCACCCTACATTGCCGCCGCCGACCCGCACCTGGTTGCCGGCGACGTGCGCTTCGAACCGGCCAGTGCGCTGGTGGCCGGGACCGACGGCCTGGATGATTTGCGGGTGATCATTACCCAGGCGCCGCAGCACCTGGAAGCCGGTGGCTGGTTGATGCTCGAACACGGCTACGATCAAGCGCAGGCCGTACGCGATCTGCTGCTGGCCCAGGGGTTCGTAGAGGTCCACAGCCGCATGGACCTTGGCGGCCACCAACGCATCAGCCTGGGGCGCCTGCCGTGCTGAACGATCAGGAGCTGTTGCGCTATAGCCGGCAGATTCTGTTGCAACACGTCGACATCGACGGCCAGTTGCGACTCAAGCAAAGCCGCGCGCTGATTGTCGGCCTCGGTGGCTTGGGCGCGCCGGTGGCGTTGTACCTGGCGGCGGCGGGCGTGGGGGAATTGCACCTGGCGGATTTCGACACCGTCGACTTGACCAACCTGCAGCGCCAGATCATCCACGACACCGACAGCGTTGGCATGAGCAAGGTTGATTCGGCGATCCGTCGCCTGAGTGCGATCAATCCCGAGATCCAGCTGGTTGCCCATCGCACCGCACTGGATGTCGACTCGTTGGCGGCGGCAGTGGCGGCGGTCGACCTGGTACTCGACTGTTGCGACAACTTTGCCACCCGCGAAGCGGTGAACGCCGCCTGCGTGGCAGCGGGCAAACCCCTGGTCAGCGGCGCGGCGATTCGCCTGGAAGGGCAGTTGTCGGTGTTCGACCCGCGTCGCGCCGAAAGCCCCTGCTACCACTGCCTGTACGGGCACGGCAGCGAAGCCGAACTGACCTGCAGCGAAGCCGGCGTGGTCGGTCCCCTGGTGGGCCTGGTCGGCAGCCTGCAAGCCCTTGAAGCGTTGAAACTGCTGGTGGGTTTTGGTGAGCCGCTGGTGGGGCGGTTGTTGTTGATCGATGCCCTCGGCACGCGGTTCCGGGAGCTGCGGGTCAAGCGTGATCCGGGTTGCAGCGTCTGTGGTGCCAAACATGCGTGAGGCGCCCATCGGCGTGTTCGATTCCGGCGTCGGCGGGTTGTCGGTGCTGGCGGAGATCCACCGGCTGCTGCCCAATGAGTCGCTGTTGTACGTGGCCGATTGCGGCAACATTCCCTACGGCGAGAAGTCCCCGGCGTTCATCCGCCAACGCTGCGCGGTGATGGCCGATTTTCTCCAGGCCCAGGGCGCCAAGGCCATGGTCGTGGCGTGCAACACGGCTACCGTGGCCGGTGTGGCGGACTTGCGTCGCGACTACCCGTCGTGGCCCATCGTCGGCATGGAGCCTGCGGTGAAGCCGGCAGCGGCCGCGACCCGCAGCGGTGTGGTCGGCGTGCTGGCGACCACCGGAACCTTGCAGAGCGCCAAGTTCGCCGCCTTGCTCGACCGCTTCGCCACCGACGTGCGGGTTGTCACCCAGCCGTGCCCGGGCCTGGTGGAGTTGATCGAAGCCGGTGACTTGCAGAGCCCGACGCTGCGCCAGTTACTGGGCAGCTACCTGCAGCCCCTGCTGGACGCAGGCTGCGACACGATTATTCTCGGCTGCACCCATTACCCCTTCCTCAAGCCGATCCTGGCGCAAATGCTCCCTGCCGACATCAGCCTGATCGACACCGGCGCTGCCGTTGCCCGGCAGACCCAGCGCCTGCTCGCTGAGCGTCAATTGCTCGCGGACGGTCCCGCCCGACCCGCGCAGTTCTGGACCAGCGCCAGCCCCGAACACCTAAGAAATATCCTGCCGCTGCTCTGGCATAACGGTGGCGTTGTGCAAAGCTTCAATCAGTAGACAGGCTGAAATTCAGCTGAACTTCTGCGTGGGGGCAAGCTTCTATTACTGCGTCTTTTGAGCAAACAAACCTAAAACAATCGTTCGCATAAAAAGGATGTTTCCTATGAAGCGAGTGTTCTGTCTGGCTGCGCTTGCGGCCGTATTGTTGGGGCATGGTTACAGCGCACAAGCGGCGGGTATCGAGTTTTCAGTCGGGCAAACCAGTGACTCGACCATGACTTACCGCCTGGGGCTGCAGTCTGAATGGGACAAAAGCTGGTGGCAGAGCGAAGTGGGGCGTTTGACGGGCTACTGGGACGGGGCCTACACCTTCTGGGACGGTGACAAGACGGCAAGCAACCACAGCCTGTCGTTCTCGCCGGTGCTGGTGTATGAATTCGCCGGGGAATCGGTCAGGCCTTATCTGGAAGTGGGGGTTGGGGTGGCGGTTTTTGCCCACACCGAAGTGGAGGACAACAAACTCGGCTCGGCCTTCCAGTTCGAGGACCGCTTCGGCGCCGGCCTGCGTTTTGCGGGTGGACATGAAGTGGGGATACGCGCCATCCATTACTCCAACGCCGGGATCAGCAGCCCGAATGACGGTGTCGAGAGTTACGCGTTGCATTACACCATGGCGTTGTAGGATCAAGCGCATCGCTGGCAGGCCAGTGCCTGCGACGTCACAGAGCGCCCTGTGGGGGCTGGTTTGCCAGCGAAGTCGGACTCACCGATACGCCGTCGCAATCCCCCGGCGCTCTTCAATGCACTCTGGCGCCCCCATCTCGAACTCCCGGCATATCAACGGGCGTTTTTCGTAGATGGTGCACATCATCGTGTCGCGATCCAGCGCCGCGCACCAGCCGTCATCCAGGCGCAGCATGACTTCCCCACCCCAATCGTCGGTGTCGATAAAGCGATCAGGCACGCCTGTGTCGGTGATCAGCATCACTTCGAGCTGGCAGCAGCAGGCCGCGCAGGTCGAGCAGGTGGCCGCCGGGTCGATGATTTCGGTGAGGGGAATGGTGTTCATGGGCGCCAGTGTAAGGCAGCTGACTGCGGCTGTGTGAAAGTGCTGACGGACGCTCAGTGGGGCAGGCGCCGGGCCATCAGGTGGAGCAAGGGAAACAACAACGCCCATAGCACCGCGAACCCGATCAGCGTTGGCCACACTCCCATCGGAAACTGTACGCCGGCCAACTGCCCGCCTGCGTAGTACGACAGCGGTCCACCCACAGCGCCGGTGACACTGGCCAGCCACCAGGGGCGGGCGCTCCAGCGCAGGCAATGACGCAGGGTCGTGGCCAGCAAAGCCCACAGCATGATCAGCCACAGCGGAATCAACGCCGCGGCGTGCTGGAACTCCATTACGCCCAGGCCCCGCAACGAACTGTCCACCGCAATACCCAGCACCACCACCCAGAGTATCAGTCGGCTGTCCTGGCCTGGGCGACTTATCCACAGGTGGTGAATCAACAACACAGCCACCGGGATTAGTAGCCAGAGGCTATCCCCTCCGAGTACACACGCGAACCAGCCGAGCTGAAACAGCACGGCATTGGCCAGGCGCTCAAGCATCGAAGCGTCCGAGCAGCGGTTGTGGCATGGCCGCGGGTTTGGCCAGAAGCAGTTGCGCGGTGCCGATGGTGCGTTCCAGAAAGCCACCTTCGCAGTAGCACAGGTAGAACTCCCAGAGGCGCAGGAAGTATTCGTCGTAGCCCAATTCGCTCAAGCGGCCATGGGCGCGGCGAAAATTCTCATGCCACAAACGCAGGGTTCGCGCGTAGTGCAGGCCGAAGTCTTCCATGTGCAACAGGTTCATGTCGGTATCGCGGCTGACGATTTCCAGCATCTTTTGTACACAGGGCAGGGCACCGCCGGGGAAGATATAGCGCTGGATGAAGTCCACCCCATTCCTGGCCTGCTCGTAACGTTGCTCGCGAATGGTGATGGCTTGCAACAGCATCAGGCCGTTGCTTTTGAGTAGATGGGCGCATTGTTTGAAATAGGTCGGCAGGAAGCGATGGCCTACCGCTTCAATCATCTCGATCGACACCAGTTTGTCGTACTGCCCTGTGAGGTCGCGATAGTCCTTGAGCAACAGCGTGACCTGAGCGTGCAGCCCAAGCGCCTCAATGCGTTGCGCGGTGAAATCGTACTGCTCTTTGGACAGGGTGGTGGTCGTTACCTGACAGCCATAATGCTGCGCCGCGTACAGCGCCATGCTGCCCCAGCCGGTGCCGATCTCCAGCAGGTGATCGCTGGCCTTGAGGTCGAGCTTCTGGCAAATGCGTTCGAGTTTGTTGAGCTGCGCCTGCTCGAGGCTGTCGTCGGCGCTGCGAAACTGGGCGGCCGAATACATCATGGTCGGGTCGAGAAACTGTTCGAACAATTCGTTGCCCAGGTCGTAGTGGGCAGCAATGTTTTTTTGCGAACCCTTGCGCGTGTTGCGATTGAGCCAGTGCAGGGCGCGAACCAGAGGCCGACCGAGTCTCGCCAGCCCACCCTCCAGTGCGTCGAGCACCTCAAGGTTACTGACGAAGACGCGCACCACGGCGGTCAGGTCCGGGGAGCTCCAGTAGCCATGGATAAACGCTTCGCCCGCACCAATCGAACCATTGCTGGCCACCAGGCCCCAGGCTGCCGCATCAAGGATGTGGATCTCTCCCAGCAGCGGGCTGCCCGCACTGCCAAACAGATGCCGCTCGCCCTCTTCGATGACCAGCAGTTGGCCGTTTTTCAGGTGCGCCAATTGCCGCAATACGCCACGGCGCAACAGTGAGCCGCTCAACCCGTGCGTACTGAGCAGGTTGGCCTTGGCCGAAATACTAGGAGATTTCATGACGGCGATCCTTGGGGGGAACAATTGCGCTTTGAAAGCTGCCGTCGGCAGCCTGATGAGCAAAAATCGGTGTGCGTTTGAGCAACAGGCGAAAGGCTTGCCAGTAAATCGCCAGGCAGGTTTTCGCCGTCATCCACGGGAAGCGCCGCAGGTAGCGGTGCAGGCTGTGGCGATCCAGGGCTTCGCGTTGCAGATTGAGCGTGGCGTCGAACAGTTTCAGTTCGCCCTGCCAGTCGGCCATGTGCACGCCGAGCTTGTGTGCGGCGGGGCTGAAACTCATGCGGTATTCCAGATCGCGCGGCAGAAACGGTGAGACATGAAAGGCCTTGGCCACGGCAAAGTGCTGGTGCCTGTCGTTCGAATCAATCGTGGCCCTGGCCGGTAACACGTAGTGATAGTGCTCGCCCCAGGGCGTATTGGTGACCTCACACAGAATCGCCGCCAGTTGGCCGTCGGTCTCATGGCAGTAGAAGAAGCTCACCGGGTTGAACGACAGCCCCCAACTGCGTGCCTGGGTCAGCAGGCAGATCGAGCCCTGGGGGGCGTGGCCGATGACAAGGGCGACCTGCTGTCGTACCGCGTCGATCAGTGGCATGCCCTTGCCGGTATAGGCCTTCAGGTAATCGCTTTGACGAAAAGAGAAAGGCGCGAAACGGCTGCTGCCGGCCAATGGAGACAGGCCAAGCACGGCGTCCTGTTCATCGAGGTCCAGGTACAGCAGGCCGATCCGGTAGCGGAACGCATGATGTTTAGGGGCAAACCGCCGGTGGCTGATCCAGCCGCTGTAAAGGGCGCTGTTCATAGCCGTTCGCCCAGCGAGCGGGCGACGCGCAAGGCGCTGACCACCCCGTCCTCATGAAAGCCGTTGGCCCAGTAGGCGCCGCAATACCAGGTGTGCTGCGCACCGTCGAGTTCTTCCCAGCGTGCTTGCGCGGCCACCGCCGCGAGGCTGTATTGAGGGTGGGCGTAGGTGTATTGGGCCAGCACTTTGAGCGGGTCGATCTGCGCGCGCTGATTGAGGCTGACACACAGCGTCGCGTCGCTTTGCAGGCCTTGCAGGATGTTCATGTTGTAGGTGACGGCGGCCTGTTGGCCGCGCGCGCCCAGGCGAAAATTCCAGCTGGCCCAGGTCAGTTTTCGATCGGGCAGCAAGCGGGTGTCCGTGTGCAGCACGACGTCGTTTTCTGCATAGGGCAGGGCGCCAAGAATCGACTGCTCCACGCTACTCGGCTTGGCCAGCAGTTGCAGCGCCTGGTCGCTGTGGCAGGCGAATATCACCTTGTCGTAACGCTCGATGCCGGCCTTGCTGTGGACGGTCACGCCGTGTTCATCGCGCTCGACCCGGTGCACAGGGCAGTTGAGGCGGATCCGCTCGGAAAAGGAGGCCGTCAGAGGGGCGATGTAGGCACTGGAGCCGCCTTCGATCACCTGCCATTGCGGACGATTGCTGACGGACAGCAAGCCGTGGTTCTTGAAAAAGCGTACGAACAATTGCAGCGGGAAATTCAGCATGTCGTCCAGCGACATTGACCAGATCGCTGCGCCCATCGGCACGATGTAATGCTCAGTGAAGCGCTTGCCATAGCCGTTGCTGCGCAAGTAGTCACCGAGGGTGGTGTGTTCTGCGATCCGTTGTTCGGCCAGGTCGCGCTGGGCTTCGCGGTTGAAGCGCAGAATGTCGCGCAGCATGCCCCAGAACCCCGGCGACAGCAGATTGCTGCGCTGGCTGAAAAGGCTGTTGAGGGTGTTGCCGTTGTACTCCAGCCCACTGTCGGGGTCGCGCACCGAGAAGCTCATTTCGGTGGGCTTGAAGCGCACGCCGAGCTCTCCCAGCAAGCGGATGAAATGGGGGTAGGTCCAGTCATTGAACACGATGAAACCGGTGTCCACCGCATGACGCTGGCCGTTGACGGTGACTTGCACCGTGTGGGTATGGCCGCCGATCCAGTCGCTGGCCTCGAATAGCGTGATCTCGTGCGAGCGGTTCAGCAGGTAAGCGCTGGTCAGCCCCGAGATGCCACTGCCGATGATGGCTATTTTCACGGCTGATCCTTGATCGGTGGGGAGCTTCTGACCATGCGTTTGCCGATCGCCAGTTGCACCCGCCCAGGCAGCTTCGACAGCGGCCACAGCACGGCCATGAACAAGGCCGGGAAGGCGATCTCCAGGGGGCGCTTTTTGAGTTTTTCAACGATGTAGCGGGCCGCCTTGTCGGCAGGCCAACTCAGAGGCATGGGGAAATCGTTTTTTTCCGTCAGCGGGGTTTCAATAAAGCCGGGGCTGATCACGGTGACCTCGATGCCCTCGGGGGCCAGGTCGATGCGCAAGGATTCGAACAGGTAGCGCAGGCCGGCTTTGGATGCACCATAGGCTTCGGCGCGCGGCAGCGGCAAGTACGTCACCGAGCTGGCAATGCCCACCAGGTGAGGTTCGGTGCCGGCGCGCAACAGCGGCAAGGCGGCCTCGATGCAATAGCTGCTGGCGAGCAGGTTGGTGCGCACCACATGCTCGATGATCGAGGCATCGAACTGCTTGGCGTCAACGTACTCACAGGTGCCGGCATTGAGGATGACGGTGTCCAGCGAGCCCCAGTCGTGTTGGATCTTCTTGCCGATCTCGCGCACAGTCTGGCTGTTGGTCAAGTCTCCGGGGACCACCAGCACTTGCCCCGGATAACGCTGGGCCAAGGCTTTGAGCGGCGCCACCGTGCGGGCACTGACCGCCAGGTGCATGCCGGCCTTGAGCAGTTGTTCGGCCAACGCCGCACCAATGCCACTGCTGGCGCCGGTCAACCAGTATCGTCGCGGGGTCACATGACTCATCCCATTCTCCCTTTCAGCCAACCGATGGCTCGGCCCATTACGGGTAGGTGTTCATACAGCAAGGCCCCGGCATCGAAATAATCCCGGTGGCGGTAGACCCGGTCGCGCCAAAGCAGGAACGAGCAGCCCTCGACTTCGATCAATTGCCCACCTGCCAGGCGCGGGTGGCGATAGCTCATGGTCCAGCGCAGATAGCCCCGGCCTTCAGCCACTTGATCAAAGTCATGAAAGTCGAAGTGCAAGTGGCTGACGTTGGCGTAGAGCTGGGCGAAGTAGTGGTGCAGTGGGCCGAGCCCCTGCACGTTGTGCAGCGGGTCGGTGAAGTGCACGTCTTCGCTGTACAGCTCGTCGAGGCGTTGCAGGTTGTCTTTGTCCAGTGCCGCGAACTCGCGGGCAAAGCGCTGCAGGAAGTCACTCATGCTGGGCTCCGGCTTCCTGGCGTGGGGGCAGGTTCTTGAACGCTGCCAGCGCACGCTCGCGCGATTGGCCGAGGTTGACGATCGGCGGCGGATAATCCGCCACGCCAAACAACCCGCCCATGGCGGCCGGGTTGTGGATCTCTTTTTTGTTCAGCCCGGCCAGTTCCGGCAGCCAGTGCCGGAGGAATACGCCTTCGCTGTCGAACTTTTCCGACTGGCTCAACGGGTTGAAGATCCGGAAGTAAGGCGCCGAATCGGTGCCGGTGGAGGCGCTCCATTGCCAGCCGCCGTTGTTGGCGGCCAGGTCGCCGTCGATCAGGTGGCGCATGAAAAAGCGTTCGCCTTCGCGCCAGTCGATCAACAGGTTTTTGGTCAGGAACATGGCCACCACCATCCGCAGGCGGTTGTGCATCCAGCCGGTTTCCAGCAACTGGCGCATGGCGGCGTCGATGATCGGCAGGCCCGTGCGCGCCTCCTTCCAGGCGGCCAACTCGTCGGGCGCATCACGCCAGGCCAGGGCCTCGGTTTCCGGGCGGAAGGCGCGATGCCGGGAGACACGGGGATAGCCGACCAGAATGTGTTTGTAGAACTCGCGCCATAGCAGCTCGTTGATCCAGGTCACCGCGCCGACACTGCCGCTTTCGAACTCGCCCTGATTGGCTTGCAGCGCCGCATGCAGGCACTGGCGGGGCGAAAGCACCCCGGCTGCCAGATAGGCCGACAGCTGACTGGTGCCGGGTTTGGCCGGCAGGTCGCGTTCGTCCTTGTAGTAGTTGATCTGGGCGTCGGTGAAGTGCTCCAGGCGTCGCTGCGCCTCGTCCTCACCGGCCGGCCAGAGTGCTCGAAGCGGTTCGCCTGGGGGCGTGAAACCCTCCACCTGCTCGGGGACCGGGTCGCTGTCGATGCCCGTCGGCGCCTGCATCCCGGGTGCCGCGATCAATCGGGGCAGAGCACCGTGCAGGCGGGCGTAGCAAACTTTGCGAAACTGGCTGAAGACCTGGAAGTAGCCACCGGTCTTGGTCAGTACGCTGCCAGGCTGGAACAGCAACTGATCCAGATAGCGATGCAGGGGGATGCCGTGGGCGTCGAGGGCCTGTTGGACGGCGGCATCCCGGCGGGTTTCATGAACGCCGTATTCTTCGTTGGCGTGAACCGCTTCGATGTTCAGTTCGTTGCACAGGTGTGCCAGCACTCGGGGTGCATCGTCCCAATCCGGGGCGCTGCGGATCAGCAGTGGGATGTTCAGCGCGGCCAGTGCCTGGCTCAGTTCGCGCAGGTTGCGCAGCCAGAAATCCACTTTGCAGGGGGCGTCGTCATGGGCCAGCCATTGCCCGGGGCTCAAGAGATACACCGCGACGCTCGGGCCGCGGTTGGCTGCGGCGCTCATGGCCGTGTTGTCATGCACACGCAGGTCGCTGCGCAGCCAGATCAATTGCAGGTTCGCTTGCACGCTGGGCATCAGATCAGTCCTCGCTGAATCAACACCTGGTGAGCCGACAGGGGGTCATCGGCCAGCAATAGGTCAGCGATCTCGGTGGTGATTTCGGACAACTCGGCGTGGTGGATAGATACCGTTGGACCGGCAATGAGTGTTGGGCAACTGACATTGTTCAGCAGCTTCATCAACTGTTTCAGATTGCTGGTTTTGCTCGAATACAGCAGCACCGCACGCGCTTGCAGGTGTTCGACCGCCAGGGCCAGTTCACCGACCGGCAGAGGCCAGTCGAACACTTCCACCGGGCAATCGACGCTGCTGATCAGCCAGGCACAGAGCCACAGGTGGGGTTCGAGCGGCAGGTCGGAGTGATTGACCAGGAGCAACGGGGCGCCACGCAGCTGGCGGTTGTTGTGGTAGATCCGCGCACCGAATTTGCTGCGCAGCCAGCTGTAGAAAAACGAGCGCTCCATCTGGGCGCCGAATTGTCCTTGCCAGCGTTGTTCGAGCTCTGCCAGCAACGGCATCAGCAGTTGCTCACACAAGGTCCGTGGCGGATACAGGGCCATGGCCTGGTTGAACAGGTCATCAACCTGGCGCTCGGCCAGGCTGCAGATGGCCTGGGTCAGGTTCTGCCGCAGGACCTGCCAGTCATTTTCCACCGGCGAGCTGAAGGCCTGGGGCGTGTCCAGCAGTTGCTTGACCTGACTCACCGCCACACCGCGATTGAGCCAGGTCAGGATGTCGTGTATGCGCTGCACATGCTCGGCCGAGAACAGCCGATGGCCCTTGGGGGTGCGCTGCGGCACGATCAGCCCGTAACGACGCTCCCAGGCGCGCAGGGTGACGGCGTTGACGCCGGTCACGCGGGCGACTTCACGGATCGGCAGCCAGCCTTCCTCCAGCGCCTGCTGGTAGTCGGTGTCTGGTTCATGGGCGTGATTGGCACTGGGCATGTTCATTCAAATCGCATTTCTGAGGCTGAGGTTTTCCGGGTGCGGCTGCAGGTAGACCTGTTGCGCGATGTACGGATCGGGATGGTGACGCAGGTGATGCTTGAGCAAGGTCAGCGGGACCACCAGCGGCACGACGCCGAGGCGGTATTGGCCGATCACGTGCTGGACTTCCTGTTTGTCCTCGACGCTCAGGGTCTGCTTGAAATAGCCGCTCAGGTGTTGCAGTACATTGCTGTGGGTCCCGCGGGTGGCGCATTGCTTGAGGGCCGCCATCAATTGGCTGAAATAACGCGGGCCGAGTTCTGCGGGGTCGCTTTGGCCCATGTTGCCCAGCAGCTTGCCCAGGGCCTTGTATTGCAGTGGGTTGTGGGCCATCAGCAGGTACTTGTAGCGTGCGTGGAAGTCGGTCAGGCCGCGGCGACTGAGGCCCTGTTGCAGCAAATCCTGCCAGGCGGCATAGGCGAAAACGCGGGTCAGGAAGTTCTCGCGCAGCACCGGATCGTTGAGCCGACCATCTTCTTCCACTGGCAGGTCCGGGTGGCGGGCACAAAACGCCTCGGCATAGATACCCCGGCCGCCACCGTCCTGTGGGCTGCCGTTGGCGTGATAGACCTTGACCCGCTCCAGGCCGCAGGAGGGGGATTTTTGCATGAAGATGTAACCGCACAGGTCCGTCAGTTCAGCGGCCATGCGCTGGCCGTAGTCGGCCAGCGGTTGGGTTGCGTCAAGTTGCGGGTTGACGGTGCCGACGGCGCGAGGGTGTCGCAGGTCGCCGACCAGGCGAATGGGCTCGCGTGGGATGCCCAGGCCGATGGCGACTTCGGGGCACACCGGGACAAACTCGAAATATTGGCTGAGGGTGCGACTGCAGAGCTGGGATTGTTTATGCCCACCGTTGTAGCGCACTTCGTCGCCCAGCAGGCAGGCACTGATGGCGATTTTCGGTTTGTGCGGGGATTCGCTGGACATCGGCAGACCTCGGATTAAAACCTGTACAAGCGTCACTCGCTGTACAACATGTTTTGATCATAGGTCGTAAGGTGTACAAGTCAATTATTTTGTATAGGTTTTCACGTCGATTGTTCCGGTAGCAGCTGTCGAGCCCACGAGGCTGCGTTAACGGCCGCAGGACGTTCATTGGACTTGGCAATGCCGGGGGCGCTGCGCAACCTAACGCAGGCTTCGCCAGCGGCTACAAGGAGGCGGCTACTGCAGGTGTTCGTGCAAGCGGCGGGCGGCTTCCTGGCCACTCAACCAGGCGCCTTCGACCCGGCCCGACAGGCACCAGTCGCCGCACACATACAAGCCCAGGTCGGCATCCGCCAGCACCCCCCATTCGTGACTGCTGGCAGGGCGCGCATACAGCCAGCGATGCGCCAGGCTGAAGGTCGGGGCAGGCATGGCGCTGTGCAGCAGTTCGGCAAAGGCGCCGTGCAGTTGTTCGATCACCGCCTCCTTGGACAGGTCGATGTGTTGCCGGCTCCAACTGCTGGTGGCGTGCAGCACCCAGGTGTCCAGGTTGTTATCGCGCCCCGGCTTGCTGCGGTTGCGGGCCAGCCAGTCGAGCGGGCTGTCCTGCACGAAGCAGCCTTCCATCGCGGTATCCAGCGGTGTATCGAATGCCAGGGCGACGGCCCAGGTCGGGTCCATTTTCACCCCGGCGGCGACCCCGGCGAGTTTCGGTGCGGAGGCCAGCAGGGCGGTTGCCTGCGGGGCGGGCGTGGCGATTACCACATGGCTGAAGGGGCCGTGGGTGAAGCCTTCGGCATCCTGCAGGTGCCAGTGCTGTTCACCTCGATAGACCTCGGTGATGCGGCAGGCGAAGTGCACCTCCAGGTCGCCAATCAGGGCGCGGGTAATGGCGCTCATGCGCGGCGTGCCGACCCAGCGGGTCTGCTCGTCCGGCGAGGGGCTGAGCTGGCCGCCCTGGAAGTTGTAGAGCTGTGGCGTCCACTCGGCGACCCAGCCATTGGCCTGCCAGCGCTGCACTTCAGTGACAAAGCGCCGATCACGGGCGGTGAAATACTGCGCCCCCAAGTCGAGTGCGCCGGCGTCGCTGCGTTTGCTCGACATGCGCCCACCGCTGCCACGGCTTTTATCGAACAGTTGCACGACGTAGCCGGTCTCTTGCAGAGCCTGGGCGGCGGAAAGTCCGGCGATGCCGGTGCCGATAATTGCGATGGGTAGAGTCATAGGGGCCTCGTTTACCTTTCTCTACAGGCTACGCTTAGGGTTAAACCTGTACAATTATATTTTTTGGTATAACTTTCAGCGTTCTCGTTCTGATAGCTTGGCCTATGGTTAATCACAGAGCCTGCCCGATCCGAAACATCCCTGCTTATAAAAATAGACTAGTGATCGAGGTAAAACGCCACGCGAGGAACATGTCATGCACATATTGCTGACCGGCGGTACTGGATTGATAGGACGCCAGCTTTGCCGACTCTGGTTGAGCCAGGGCCACAGCCTGACGGTATGGAGTCGCAAGCCGGAAAAAGTGCCGACTCTGTGCGGCGCTCAGGTGCGAGGCATCGCGCGTCTGGAGGAGATCGGCCAGGCGCCGGTGGATGTTTTGATCAACCTTGCGGGGGCGCCGATTGCCGATCGGCTCTGGACCCATCGGCGCAAGGCGCTGCTGTGGAGCAGCCGGATCAGCCTGACCGAAACCCTGTTGGCCTGGCTGGAGAGCCTTGAGCAAAAACCCCGGTTGATGATTTCCGGGTCCGCGGTGGGCTGGTACGGCGATGGTGGCGAGCGTGAACTGACCGAAGATTCTCCCCCTGTCAGCGAGGACTTCGCCAGCCAGCTGTGCATCGCCTGGGAAGAAACCGCACAACGCGCCGAGGCCTTGGGCATGCGTGTAGTGCTGGTGCGGACCGGGCTGGTGCTGTCGGCTGAGGGCGGCTTTTTGTCGCGCCTGCGCCTGCCCTTCAAAGCGGGGCTGGGCGGGCCTATCGGCAATGGCCGGCAGTGGATGTCATGGATTCATATCGACGATCAAATCGCGCTGATTGATTTTCTTCTGCATCAGAATATGGCCAGCGGTCCTTATAATGCCTGCGCGCCAAAACCGGTGCGCAATCGCGAGTTTGCCAAGACCCTGGCCGATGTCCTGCACCGGCCAGCATTCATGCCCCTGCCATCGTTCGTGCTGAAGGTGGGGCTTGGTGAGTTGTCGCTGCTGCTGTTGGGCGGCCAGCGGGTGACCCCGATGCGTTTACTGGCGGCAGGTTTCACCTTTCGCTTCACTGATTTGCGTGCGGCTCTGGACGACCTGTCCAGCCGCCTTTGAAATAGGACGTTGCATGACCGATCACGCGTTGCTCCTGGTCAACCTGGGTTCGCCCGCTTCCACTCAGGTGGCGGATGTGCGCAGCTACCTCAATCAATTCCTGATGGACCCTTACGTCATTGACCTGCCGTGGCCGGTGCGGCGCCTGCTGGTGTCGTTGATCCTGATCAAGCGCCCTGAGCAGTCGGCCCATGCCTACGCCTCGATCTGGTGGGACGAAGGCTCGCCGCTGGTGGTCCTCAGCCGGCGTTTGCAGCAGGCCATGACGGCGCAGTGGACCCGGGGTCCGGTCGAATTGGCGATGCGTTACGGCGAGCCGTCGATCGAGACGGTGCTGACTCGACTGGCCGCCCAAGGCATCAAGAAAATCACCCTGGCGCCGTTGTATCCACAGTTTGCCGACAGCACCGTGACCACGGTGATCGAGGAAGCCAAGCGAGTGGTGCGCGAGAAAAAACTCGAGGTGCAGTTCGCGATTCTCCAGCCGTTCTACGACCAGCCGGAATACCTCGACGCCCTGGTGGCCAGCGCCCGGCCTTATCTGGAGCAGGATTACGATCACCTGCTGCTGAGTTTTCACGGTTTGCCGGAGCGGCACCTGAAGAAGCTCAATCCGGGTCATTGCTTTGAATGCAGTAACAGTGGCGATTGCTGCGCCGCAGCGCCGGCAGAGGTGATTGCCACCTGTTATCGCGCCCAATGCCTGCGCACGGCGGCAGACTTTGCCAAGCGCCTGGGCTTGCCGGATGGCAAGTGGTCGGTGTCATTCCAGTCGCGCCTGGGGCGTGCCAAGTGGATCGAACCCTACACCGAAGCCCGCCTCGATGAGCTGGCCAAAAGTGGCGCGAAGAAACTCTTGGTGATGTGCCCGGCGTTTGTCGCCGACTGCATCGAAACCCTGGAAGAGATCGGTGATCGTGGCCTGGAACAGTTCCGCGAAGCGGGGGGCGAGGAGTTGGTGCTAGTGCCGTGCCTCAACGATGAGCCGCAGTGGGCGCAGGCGTTGAACACCCTGTGTGAAAGGGCGCCGGTGGTTTTGTAGAGGGCCGGAAAGTATCGCGGGCACGCCTTGTTCCTGTCGGCGCAAGGGGTGCCCGCAATAACCTTCTTTCAGGCAGCAAGACCCTTAGAGCAGCGGCTCGTCCGGCTGCTTGTTCTTCCAGCCGTCATTGCCCGGCAACAGCAGGTTCAACCCGATCGCGACAATGGCGCACAGGGCGATGCCCTTGAGGCCGAAGTCATCCGGGCCGGTGCCGGTGCCGATCAGCACACCGCCGATACCAAACACCAGGGTGACCGAGACAATCACCAGGTTGCGTGCTTCGCCCAGGTCGATCTTGTGGCGGATCATGGTGTTCATGCCCACCGCGGCAATCGAGCCGAACAACAGGCACAGGATCCCGCCCATCACCGGTACTGGAATGCTTTGCAGCAGCGCACCGAACTTGCCGATAAAGGCCAGGCTGATGGCGAAGATCGCCGCCCAGGTCATGATTTTCGGATTGTAGTTCTTGGTCAGCATCACCGCGCCGGTCACTTCGGCGTAGGTGGTGTTGGGTGGGCCGCCGAGCATGCCGGCTGCCGTGGTAGCGATACCGTCGCCAAACAGGGTGCGATGCAGGCCCGGTTTTTTCAGGTAGTCGCGACCGGTCACGCTGCCGACAGCGATGACCCCGCCGATGTGTTCGATGGCCGGGGCCAGCGCCACCGGGACAATGAACAGGATCGCCTGCCAGTTGAACTCCGGTGCCGTGAAGTGCGGCAAGGCAAACCAGGGCGCTGCAGCGATCTTCGCGGTGTCGACGACGCCAAAGTAGAACGCCATGCCAAAGCCCACCAGCACCCCGGAAATGATCGGCACCAGGCGGAAGATGCCTTTGCCGAACACGGCCACGATCAGGGTGGTCAGCAACGCCGGCATCGAGATCATCATCGCCGTCTGGTAGGGAATCAGCTCGCTGCCGTCACCGGCCTTGCCCATGGCCATGTTCGCGGCAATCGGCGCCATGGCCAGGCCGATCGAAATGATCACCGGGCCAATCACCACCGGTGGCAGCAGGCGGTCGATGAAACCGGTGCCCTTGATCTTCACGGCCAGGCCCAGGAAGGTGTAGACAAAACCTGCCGCCATCACGCCACCCATGGTTGCCGCGAGGCCGAACTGGCCCTTGGCAAGAATGATCGGGGTGATGAAGGCAAAGCTCGACGCCAGGAACACCGGCACTTGCCGCCCGGTCACGAGCTGGAACAGCAGAGTCCCCAGGCCCGCCGTGAACAGCGCGACGTTGGGGTCGAGGCCGGTAATCAGCGGCATCAACACCAGCGCGCCAAACGCCACGAACAGCATCTGGGCACCCGACAGGATCTGGCGCCAGAGCGGGTCGTTGAACTCGTCCTGCATGCTCACGCGTCCTTCTGCTTGGTGCCGAAGATCTTGTCGCCAGCATCGCCCAGGCCAGGAATGATGTAGCCGTGCTCGTTGAGTTTTTCGTCGATCGAGGCGGTGTAGATGGTCACGTCCGGGTGAGCCTTCTCGACAGCCGCGATCCCTTCGGGGGCCGCGACCAGGACCATGGCGCAGATGTCCTTGCAGCCGGCTTTTTTCAGCAGGTCGATGGTGGCAACCATGGAGCTACCGGTGGCGAGCATCGGGTCGATGATCATGGCCAGCCGTTCGTCGATTTCTGGAACCAGTTTCTCCAGGTAGGTGTGCGCTTCGAGGGTTTCCTCGTTGCGGGCCACGCCCACGGCGCTGACCTTGGCGCCTGGGATCAGGCTCAGGACACCTTCGAGCATGCCGATGCCGGCGCGCAGGATAGGAACCACGGTAATTTTCTTACCGGCGATTTTCTCGACCGAAACGGTACCGCACCAGCCCTCGATGTCATAGGTTTCCAAGGGCAGGTCCTTGGTGGCCTCGTAGGTCAACAGGGCACCCACTTCCTGAGCGAGCTCACGGAAATTCTTCGTGCTAATGTCGGCGCGGCGCATAAGGCCAAGTTTGTGTCGGATCAGCGGATGGCGGATCTCACGGATGGGCATAGGGAAAGGCTCCGGCGGCGGGCAAAAAAACCGGCCTAGATTAATCTATCCGGGGTTGTTGTCCTATAGACATTCAGTACGTTAGTCCAGAAACGCTTGATTCGACCGGTCGGGATGCGTACCTTTGCTCGCTTTTCCGAATCCGCCACCCCTTGGAGAGCACCATGTCCGCTGATCTCGAGCATATCCGTCAAATCATGCGAGAGGCTGACTGCCTGTACACCGAAGCTGAAGTCGAGGCGGCCATCGCCCGTGTCGGTGCGCTCATCAACGAACAACTGGCTGACAGCAATCCGGTGGTGTTCTGCGTGATGAACGGCGGTCTGATCTTCTCTGGCAAGTTGCTCACCCATCTGCACTTCCCGCTGGAAGCTTCTTACCTGCACGCCACGCGCTATCGCAACGAAACCAGCGGCGGCGACCTGTTCTGGAAAGCCAAGCCCGAAGTCTCGTTCATCGACCGTGACGTGCTGATCATCGACGACATCCTCGATGAAGGGCACACCCTGGGCGCGATCATCGACTTCTGCAAACACGCCGGTGCCCGCAAAGTGCACACCGCCGTGCTGATCGACAAGGATCACGACCGCAAGGCCCGTCCGGACCTGAAGGCCGATTTCGTCGGGCTGCCTTGCGTAGACCGTTACATCTTCGGCTACGGCATGGACTACAAAGGCTACTGGCGCAACGCCAACGGGATTTTTGCCGTTAAAGGTATGTAAGCCAGAGCGCCTCCAGCTTTCTTGATCAGGCACTCGTTGCTCAATGGGTCGAGAAGGCTGCGTCTGGCTGCGTCGCCGGACGCCAGCTGCTACAGTGCTGGGCCCCATTCCGGAGCCCGTCATGAGCCTTTTGATCCGCAGTTGCGCCGTTCTGTTGCTGAGCTTCAGCCTGCCCCTGGCGGCCGCGCCTGCGGTGATGCACGGGCAATTTCTGCCGCCCGATGACCTGACCCTGCGTGACACCTCGCCCGAGCAGCAGCAACTGTTACAGGTCACCGAGTATTCGGTCGTGGTGGGTAGCCAGCGCCAGTCCAATCAGCAGCCGATCCCGGTGACGTCACCGGTGCTGATTCGCCTCAAGGGCAAACCCCTGAACAAGGGGGCCACCATCAGCCAGGTGCTGGTGAATTTCGACGGCGAAAGCAAAAGCCTGAAAAAGCCGATCTACGACGCCACTACCCGCACCCTCACCCTGTTTTATCCCATGGCCCAATACCGGGTGGTGCTGGACCTGTTGCGCAATGACACGGTCTATTGCCAGTTCCTCAGCTACGCCAACGGGCACATCTGGGCTGACCTGCACACAGGTGCAGTGAAGCGTGGTCGTTGAGGCATCGGGCGGGGCGGGGGTAAACTGCCTGCCCCGTGAAATGTCTGCGAGCTGGAGTCGGCAATGCGTAAAGATAAGAAGCAAGTGATTGGTGACGAGATCGGCGATGAGCAGATCAAGTTGTTCCTCGATTTCGAACCGGTTGACGCCACTTCACCGTCCCAGCACAAGTTGATCAAGGCTTATCGCGGCCTGCGCATCGATGATTTCGAGCGTTTCCTGACGTTCTTTGTCGAAGCCGGCTACGACCTGGACGGCAAGGATGAGCATGGCCAGACCTTCGTCGATGTGATCAAGGATCAGCGCAACAGCGCCGAGTACATCGAGCTGATCGAAAAAGCCCGCGGCTGAGATTGTCAGCGCCATAAAAAAACGCCCCGCTCTCGATGAGAACGGGGCGTTTTTTATGGGCGAGGATCAAGCGAAGCTTGGCGTCTCGCTGCTGGCTTCCACCAGCTCCAGGGCGACGTTGTTCTGCGCGTTGATCTTGCGATACAGCGCAGCGTCGGTTTCCAGGACTTTTTCACGCGCGGGGAAAATTTCCGCCAGTTTGCCAGCCCACTCGCCCTTGGCTTTGCCCGGGAAGCATTTCTCGATCAGCTCCAGCATGATCGAAACAGTCACCGAAGCACCTGGCGAAGCGCCGAGCAGGGCGGCCAGCGAACCGTCCTTGGCGGCGACCAGTTCGGTGCCGAACTGCAGCACGCCGCCTTTCTTCGGGTCTTTCTTGATGATCTGCACCCGTTGGCCGGCCACTTCCAGGCGCCAGTCTTCGGCTTTCGCTTCAGGGTAGAAACGACGCAGCGACTCCAGGCGTTGCTCCATCGATTGCATCACTTCGCTGACCAGGTACTTGGTCAGGTCCATGTTGTTCTTGGCCACGGCCAGCATCGGCCCGATGTTACCGGCACGTACCGACAGCGGCAGGTCCATGAAGGAACCGTGCTTGAGGAACTTGGTTGTGAAGCCGGCGTATGGCCCGAACAGCAGGGACGTCTTGCCATCGACCACACGGGTGTCCAGGTGCGGAACCGACATTGGCGGCGAACCGACCGCGGCCTGGCTGTAGACCTTGGCCTGGTGATGCTTGACCACTTCCGGGTTGTCGCAACGCAGCCACTGGCCACTGATCGGGAAACCGCCGAAGCCTTTACTTTCCTCGATACCCGAGGCCTGCAGCAACGGCAGGGCCGCGCCACCGGCGCCGAGGAACACGAACTTGGCGTCGACTTCACGGCTGCTGCCGCTGTTGACGTCCTTGATGCTGACGGTCCAGCCGTTGGCACTGCGCTTGAGACCGGTCACGCGCTTGCAGTACTTGACCTGGGCATCGCCGGCGCTGGTCAGGTGCTTGAGCAGTTGATTGGTCAGGTTGCCGAAGTTGACGTCGGTGCCGTTGAGCACGCGGGTCGCGGCGAGCGTTTCGCCAGCGTCACGCCCGGGCATCATCAAGGGCATCCACTCGGCCATCTTGGCCTTGTCTTCGGTGTATTCCATGTCGGCGAAGGCGTGGTGCTTTTTCAGCACGTTGAAGCGTTCCTTGAGGAACGACACGCCAGCGTCACCCTGTACGAAGCTCAGGTGCGGGACCGGGCTGATAAAGGATTTCGACGAGCCGAAGGTGCCTTTGCGGGTCAGGTAGGACCAGAACTGCTTCGACACCTCGAACTGGGTGTTGATGTGCACGGCTTTCTTGATGTCGACGCTGCCGTCCGCGGCCTGTGGCGTGTAGTTCAGCTCACACAGGCCGGCGTGACCGGTACCGGCGTTGTTCCACGGGTTGGAACTCTCCGCGGCCCCGGAATCCATCAGCTCGACGACTTCCAGCTTGATCGCGGGGTCGAGCTCTTTGAGCAGTACAGCGAGGGTGGCACTCATGATGCCGGCCCCAACCAGTACTACGTCGACTGCTTCGTTATGCGCCATTTAACGCGTCTCCAAAATCTGCAGCACCAAATTGTCGGCATAGCTGCCAGGAGTTACGGGGCATGCTCTGTAGAGCCCCAGGTCACCCATGGCCAGGATCGCCATGTCCGAATCTTCGCAATTTATCGCAACTTCGACAGACGTTACCTACTGGCCTCAGGGTTCCCATGAACTCATTTCAGCGCGCGGCAGGCAATTCGACTTATGGTCGATACGTCCGTTTGTGCAACCAAATCCGTAGCGGACAGGCTTCAGGCTCCGGTATTCGAGGCGTATCCGGTCCTGTGTCGTTGGGCTGTTGTAGACGCTAATGGTGCATATTCAGACGCAAAACTATTCATTTGCTCGCCACACTCTTGTGAAGTTGTGAAAACCCGTTTTTTCACGCTCTTTTGAAGACGTGAACCTCAAAAAGGGCTATCTGCGCCTGGCACCGGACCCGCGTCGAAAACGGGCAAACAGCTCAGTGGCCGAGCGTCATGACAGCTCTGCAGATTCGCGAAAAGTGGTGGTTTGCAAGATAAAACAGCAAGCTCGCCAGCTTCACTCGATCTGTGTGGGCGGCTCTCTGTGGGCGGTGCGGGGGTGCCAATACGCAGGTATCAGCGGTGCTGCGAGGCCCGATCAGGAGACGTCCTTATAATCGGGGGGAGATTGTAGCGAAGAAACGCAGGGAAATGGTCGTGTTTAATGACTTTTATTAGCCGTTCGGTCAGCCGGCCAGTGCCGAGTGCAACCTGAGGCGACGAATGCGTGGGCTAAGACGGGCGCTGGTGGGCAGTGGCTGGTGCAACCAGTGGGGGCGAATCTCGTTGATTTCGACCCAGCCATCGCCCATCGGAGGCACCTGGCAGTGTTTGAATGCCAGGCAGCGTTCGGCGCTGTCGAGTCGGGCGAAGTAACGATAGGTGCGGCGTGGAGCGAAAAGCGACCAGAGAAACTGCATGGCGATGCCCTCGTTCGGTGACGGTGTTGAAGTTAGCAGTGTGGCATGACACTCCCGTGACCGAGCAGTCGCCAGGGATGACATTGCGCAAGTCTTCAGCCGGTGTTCAGGGTCGCTGGTTTGCTGCCGGTGCCGACCGCTATACTGCGCGTCTGTCTGTGCCTGATTCTGGAGAGAAACGCATGTTGCAACGCCTGTTGTTCGGTTTGATCACTGTGACCAGTTTGACCCTGGTTGGCTGCGCCCACAGCCCGCAACAACTCGCCCCGGAGCCGAAACTGACGACTCAGCTGGCGCCGGTCGGGCGTGGCCAGCCGGTGGTAGTGCGGGTGGTGGACGGTCGTCCGTCACCGACCCTGGGCACCCGTGGTGGCTTGTACCCTGAAACCAGCGCGATCACGGTGCAGAGCGCGCAGATCCTGCCCAAGCTGCAGGCCCAGGCCGAAGCGGCTGTGCGGTTGCTGGGCTTCACCCCGACCGCCAACGCGCTGAATGCCCCGCAGCTGACGGTGACCCTGGCGGAACTGAAGTATCAGTCGCCCAAGGAAGGCATGTACGTGACCGAGGCGACCATTGGCGCGACCTTCCGCTCCGATGTGCAGAACGCCGGCCGTCGTTACAGCGGGCGCTACGGTGCCTCGCTGGACCAGCGTTTCGGCATGGCGCCGAACCAGGAGACCAACACCAAGCTGGTCAGCGATGTGTTGAGCGATGCGTTGACCCGCCTGTTCAAGGACCCGACCGTGGGTCAGATCCTGGCCGAGTAACGCGTTGTTGTAGTGCGCTTACAAAACCCGGAGCCAGTCATGGCCCGGGTTTTTTATTGTCCGTGTCAGCCCGTTACGCCGCCTGCGAATAGAAATCCAGCACGCTCACCCCGGTCAGCAGGTCGGTTTCCGGCAGGTCGGCATGCTGGTGTCCGCCCAGGGCGCAATACACCAGCCAGTGACGATCCTGGACATTGAAGGCCAGGCTGCCGACGAGGGCCTGTTGTTCGTCGGTTGCAGTGATGAGGTACAGGCGGTCCTGGTTTTCGGCGTGCAGCATGACAAGCTCCGTGTCGGTTTCGAGGGGCGACAGACTGCCGTATTTAGATGACGAAGCCGTGACGCAGAACATTAGTCAGGCAGATGTTTCGTTTTTTGTCGGAAAGCCCAGGCAGACAGTGCGGGTTTGGGTAGAATTCGCGCCGCGCTTGCCCTGTTTCGATTGAGGTCCACGATGTCTCTGCAACTCTGGTCGCTGTTTTCCGCTCATCCCGCCAAGCTGATCAACCTCCTTGCACTGCTGTTCGCCTGCCCGGGTGGTTGGCTGCTGCATTCGACCCGTCGCCGCGAGCAACAGGCGCGCGCCAGCCTGGCCGCCCAGGCAGGGCGCGCCAATACCGACAACCAGGTGCATCTGGCGAGCATCGCCACCTTGCGTATGAATCGCTTCTTCTATGCGTTTGGTTTCGCCTGCCTGGGCCTGGCGCTGCTGGTGTCATGGATCAGCACCCGGGTCTGATCCCCAGATAAAAAAAACGGCGCTCAAGGCGCCGTTTTTGCTGCAGGCAGAGCCCTACAGGGGCTGCCCGGCCTTGACCCGGTACTGGTTGCGCACGGGGGTGGCGTACTGCAGCACCAGGTACGGACGGTGCTCCTCGGGGCAAGCCGCGAGACGGTCTTGCCATTCTTGCCGGGCCTTGGCCAGTTCGTCGGCCGGGAACAGCTCGGCGGCACTCGGTACGCTCAATTGTGGGTCGGCGTCCTGCCACTGGGCGTAGGCCAGGTAGTGCACCGGGAACAGGCGATAGCCGCCGAGGATCTGCCGGTCCATCTCGATTGCCAATTGCTTGGTGTCTTCGAACCGTTCGCTGATCGGCGCGGCAAAGTTCACATGGACCCGGCCCTTGTAGCCGGTAATCCCCTTGGCGATGCTCACGTCATCCTCGCCGGGCTCCTTGGTGTAGCTGCCGGTGGTGGCGCGGATGTACAGCTCGCGAGCCTTGGCCTGGTCGCATGGGTCGTACTCGTAGCTGATCGAGACCGGCGTCAGGTTCAGCGACAGGATCACCTCGGCAAACGGCTCGTCCTTGCGGCTCATGTGGAACATCTTGAGGATTGCCGACTCGGTACGGTCGTCGCCGTCCTTGGCGCGGCCTTCGGCCTGGGCGATCCAGATCGATTGGCAGTCATTGCGAATCGAATGGTTGATGTACGCCGACAGCAATTGATACGCCGCCATCTTCTCGCGGCGACCGCTGATGGAGCGGTGCACGATGAAGCTCTTGTTCAGGCGCATCAGGTCGCTGACGAAGGGCTTTTGCAGCAGGTTGTCGCCAATCGCGATGCGCGGCGTGGGCAGGCCTGCGTGGTAGATCGCGTAGTTGACGAAGGCCGGGTCCATCACGATGTCGCGGTGGTTGGCCAGGAACAGATAGGCACTGCCGGACTTGAATTGCTCGACACCGGTATAGGTCACGCCATCGGTGGCGCGCTCGATGGTGTGGTCGACATAGAACTCGACCTTGTCCTGCAAGGCGGCAACCGAGCAGACACCGGCGAACTCACGGCGCAGGCGATGAGCTATAAGGGGTTTGAGCATCCAGCCCAGGGCGCTGGCAAACCGCGGAAAGCGAAAGTGGGTGAGGATATCTAGAAACGCCTTGTCGCTCAGCAGCCGTGCCAGCACCGCTGGGACTTCGCTGTCGTCGTAAGGTCGGATGGCATCGAATTCGCCCATCATGCTCTCTTGTTAGAAACGGCTAGGGTAAGTAATGGATTGGATCAAATCCACACAGGGTACGGTCTGAAAAGTCAGCTCAAACAAAAATAGCCCTGCAAATAGACCGGCGATTATACGCACAAGTCACTTGGGAGACCGTGATGCTGGAAACCGAGCGCTATGAATGCCCTTATTGTGGTGAGGACGCCGAAGCGGTTCTGGATTTGTCCGGGGGCGACCAGACCTATATCGAGGACTGCCCGGTGTGTTGTCGGCCGATAGTGTTCACGCTACAGACCGACGGTCGGGAGTGGATGCTCGAAGTTCACAGTGAAAACGACTGAGGAGTGCCCTCTATGCAGCGCATCTACGAGCCGGAAAACCTGATGGAGGGGGAGTTGCTGCAAGGGATGCTGGCCAGCGAGGGGATAGAAGCCCATCTGGTGGGGCGTGATTTGCTCGGGGCTACGGGCGAGTTGCCGGTGTACGGCCTGCTGGGCCTGGCGGTGGATAATGATCAGGCGCAATACGCCCGCGAGCTGATCGCCGCGTACAATGCGGCGTTGCCGATGCCCGGCGACGAACCGGATAGCTTCCCGGACGTGCTGGTCTGTTAGGCTGACGTTCGTTTGATCAAGAGTCGTGTTGCCCCATGTGTGGACGTTTTGCCCTGTTTCGCTGGAATCCCGCGTTTGCGGCCTTGCCCGGATTCCCGGCCGATCAGCAGGCGCAGTGGAATATTTCGCCGAATGCTTCGGTGCTGATCCTGCGTGCCGAGGCCGGTGAGCGCACGCTGGCACGTGCCCGTTGGGGTTTGACACCGCCTTGGCTGACCGACCTGTCGAAGACGCCGGCCCATGCCCGGGCGGAAACCGTCGCCGAACAACCGATGTTTCGCGAGGCCTTCCGCCAGCGGCGTTGCCTGCTGCCGGCCAACGGTTTTTACGAGTGGCGCGGCACCCACCGCAAGCGCCCGTATTGGCTGACCCCGGGCGAGGGATCGTCGCTGTTTTTTGCGGCCATCTGGGAAGCCTATCCGGTGCAGGAACAGCTGTGGTTGAGCACGGCGGTGATTACCCAGCCGGCAGCCAGCCAGCGGCGTCCATTGATTCTCGATGCGGCGGGCCAGCAAGCCTGGCTCGACCCCCAAACCCCGCTGCATGTCCTGCAGGCACTGCTCGCCAGCGAACCCGTCGTCCTGCGCGAGCGGGTGCTGGCGAACCTGGTCAACGATCCCAAACTCAATGCCCCGGAGTGCCTGACCCCCGGTTGAAACGCTGCATCGGATTTCACTCGGTCAATGATGGATAACACGCCTGTTACATCTGGCGCCAACATCCGTCACCGCCTACGATACGCGCCATGTTTTCAGGGAGTGTACTCATGAACAAGATTTGGGTTGTGTGTGCGCTGAGCGCCAGTCTGTTGCTCGGTGGTTGTCAGTCGGTCAACACCACCAGCGGCGGGGCAGTGGGCGTAGAGCGCTCGCAATGGATGTTCAGCATGCTGTCGACCGACGAGGTCAACCAGATGTACGCCCAGTCTTACCAGAAGACCGTGGGCGAGGCGGGCAGCAAGGGCGTGTTGGACAAGACCAGCCGTGACGCCAAGCGGGTCCAAGCCATCGCCACCCGTCTGATCGCCCAGGCGCCGGTGTTCCGTCCGGATTCGGCGCAGTGGAAGTGGGAAGTCAACCTGATCAAGAGCGATGAGCTCAACGCCAACTGCGGTCCTGGCGGCAAGATCATTTTCTACACCGGGCTGATCGACACGCTGAAACTCACCGACGATGAAATCGCCGCGATCATGGGCCATGAAATCGCCCACGCCCTGCGCGAGCATGGCCGTGAAGCGATGTCCAAGGCCTATGGCATCGAAATGGCCAAGCAGGGCGCTGGTGCCTTGCTCGGTCTGGGCCAGGACACCCTGGCGCTGGCCGATACCGTGGCCAACTACGGCATGACCTTGCCCAACAGCCGGGCCAACGAGAACGAAGCCGACCTGATCGGCCTGGAACTGGCGGCCCGTGCGGGCTACGACCCGAACGCCGCGATCACCCTGTGGAACAAGATGAGCAAAGTGAACGAGGGCGCGCCGCCGGAGTTCATGAGCACTCACCCGGCTTCGGCCAGCCGGATCGCCTCCTTGCAGGCGGCGATTCCGAAAGTCATGCCGCTTTACCAGCAGGCCAAGAAGTCCTGAGGATTGTGCGGCGCTGGTAGCGCCGCACGCTAACGCTTTAAACCCAGCCACTGCTCTGCATCGCCTTGTACACCGCGACGATGGCCAGGATCAGGAATGCCGATGCTGCCAGGCGCCGGATCAGGGTCAGGGGCAGTTTGTCTGCGGCAAAGTTGCCCGCCAGGACCACCGGCACGTTGGCGATCAGCATGCCGGCGGTGGTGCCGATGATCACCAGCCACAGTTCCGGGTATTGCGCTGCGAGCATCACGGTGGCGACCTGGGTCTTGTCCCCCATCTCCGCCAGGAAGAACGCGATCAACGTGGTCAGGAACGGCCCGAACTTGCGGGCGGTGCTGGTCTCGTCGTCATCCATCTTGTCCGGCACCAGGGTCCACAGGGCGGTGGCGGCAAAGCTGGCGGCGAGGATCCAGTGCAGGGTTGCATCCGAGAAGAAGCTGCCGAACCAGGCGCCCACGGCGCCAGCGGCTGCGTGGTTGGCCAGGGTCGCGGCGACGATGCCGGCAATGATCGGCCAGGGCTTGCGGAAGCGGGCGGCGAGAATGAGTGCGAGCAGTTGCGTCTTGTCGCCGATTTCGGCCAAGGCAACGATTGCGGTAGGAACGAGTAACGAATCCAGCATCAGGGTTTTCCTAAGGGGCGGGTCGACACGGCTATGACACGTACAGCCTTCCCGCCCCGGGTAAGGTGTGCGTGTCATAGGTCTTGTCAAACCCTGCGGTCCGTCTGTGCGGACGCTTGGGTCGCATACGCCATGGCCTGTTGACCAAGTATGTTGACGTATGCCGGACGAGCATGGCGCTCGTGGGAGACTACTCCCCTAGGACGGAGCGGATTCTGCCTAGGCAAAATCCATTCGGCAAGCCTTCTTTTTCATCCGGTGAGTTAACCGCGCTTGGCTCGGTAGATGCGGAAACCCTGTCCTTCGGCCTTGATCGAACACTGCCCCAGGTGCTCTTCGATCAACGGCTGGTACTTCAGGAAACTGTTGGCTACCAGTCGTAGTTCGCCGCCAGATTTCAGATGTTTAACCGCTTTTCGCAGCAAGTTCTCCGTGGCGAAGTAGTCCGTGTGGACCCCGACATGGAACGGCGGATTGCTCAGAATCGCACTCAGTCCCATGGGGGCAGCGTCGATGCCATCGCCGGTCAGCACCTCGGCTTCAAGACCATTGGCTGCCAGGGTCAGGCGGCTACTGGCGGCGGCAAAGGCGTCGACGTCGAGCAGGGTCACGGTGTTGTGCGGATAACGGCGCTTGACCGCCGCGCCCAGTACGCCGGCCCCACAGCCGAAGTCCAGCAGATGGCCGCTGGGCAGCTTGTCGAGGTGTTCGAGCAGCAGGGCACTGCCGCGATCCAGTCGACCGTGGCTGAACACCCCGGGCAGGCTGATGACGGTCAGCGGGCCTTCGGCCAGCGGCAACTCATAGGTCTGCGCCAGGCTTTCCAGGGACTTGGCTTGTGGTGCATTGGCCACGGTCACTTGCCACAACTGGCAGTGTCGCGCGCTGTCGAGCTTGCGGGGTTTACCGAACGGGTTGAGCTGCTTGGCGGCGCCTTCGATGCCGCTGCGTTTTTCCCCCACCAGGTACAGTTCACAACCAGCCAGGCGCGAGGCGAGGGCGTTGAGGATGTAGTCGGTCAGGTCCTTGGACTTGGGCAGGAACAGCACCGCCGTTGCAAACTCACGGGTGGGCGCGTTCACCCCGAAATGGCTGCGCTCGGCAAAACGGGCGTCCAGGGCCGCCTGATCGCCGGCGTGCCAGCACCAGCCATGGGCGTCGGGCAGTTTTCCCAGCAAGTCGTCGGCAGGCAAGCCGGCCAGCAGCACGTTGCCTTGAAACAATTCAGCCTGTCGAAGCAGTACTTCACTGCGCGGATCCATACTCTGCTCCTTGAAAAAAAGTGCGGCAGTTTATCAACTGACGACCCGCAGCGCTGTACCGCTGAAAAAGCCCCGGGCATTTTCGCTCAACTGACCGACGATCCGCTGCCGCGCTTCGCGGCTGCCCCAGGCGTTGTGCGGGGTGACGATCAAGCGTGGGAGGTCGTTGTCCAGCAGCGGATTGCCGGTGGTCGGCGGTTCGACGCTCAGCACGTCGGTGGCCGCGCCTCCCAGGTGACCACTGCGCAAGGCATCGGCCAGCGCCTGTTCATCGATCAGGCCTCCGCGCGCAGTGTTGACCACTAATGCGCCGGGCTTGAGCAGCGCCAGTTCGCGCGCGCCGATGAAGTGGCGAGTGTGTTCGTTGAGTGGGCAGTGCAGGGTCAGGGCGTCGACCTGAGGCAGCAAGTCATCCAGCGGCATCCGGTCGGCGCGAGCCGGGCGGCCGGGAAGCTGGCCCGAGATCACCCGCATGCCAAAGGCTTCGGCCAATCGCGCCACCGCGCCCCCCAGTTCGCCGTGGCCGAGCAGGCCGAGGGTTTTGCCTTGCAGCTCGACAATCGGGTAGTCCAGCAGGCAGAACTGTTTGGCCTGCTGCCAGCGGCCTGCCTCGACGGCCTTGCGATAGTCACCCAGCCGGGTGGCCAGGTTGAGCAGCAACATGATCGTGTGCTGGGCCACCGACGGTGTGCCGTAGCCCTGGCAGTTGCACACGGTAATCCCGTGGGCGCGGGCGGCAGCGAGGTCGACGTTGTTGGTGCCGGTGGCGCTGATCAGGATCAGCTTCAGGTCCGGGTTGGCGGCCATGGCGCTGGCATCGATCGGGATCTTGTTGGTGATCGCCACCGCGGCGCCTTGCAGGCGTTCGGTGACTTGTCCGGGCTCGGTCTGGGCGAACAGCTGCAGTTCGCTGAAACAGTCGCGCAATGCACTGAGGTCGAGGTCCCCCAGGTCCAGTGATGGGTGATCAAGGAAAACGGCGCGGCGATTGTTCGTCATTAACTGTACCTTTTGCGCGTGAGTCTGAAGGCGTAATCTGCCGAGCCTACCAGATGAAATAAATAGTTACGCTTGCCCTCAAGGAGCCCCAATGTACTGGACAGAGTTTTTGACCGTTGCCCTGATTCACCTGCTGGCTGTCGCAAGTCCCGGTCCGGACTTTGCCGTGGTGGTGCGTGAGGCCGTGACCCACGGTCGGCGTGCGGGTACCTGGACGGCACTGGGGGTGGGCAGCGCGATCTTCCTGCACGTGGGTTACTCGTTGCTGGGCATCGGCTTGATCGTGTCGCAGTCGATCGTGCTGTTCAACGCCCTGAAGTGGCTGGCGGCGGCCTACCTGCTGTACATCGGCTACAAGGCCCTGCGCGCACAACCGGCCAAGCCTGCCACCGAAGACCTGCACAAGGAAGCCGGTATTCGTACGGCGCGCGGTGCCTTTACTTCGGGCTTTGTGACTAACGGCCTGAACCCCAAGGCCACGCTGTTCTTCCTGTCCCTGTTCACCGTGGTGATCAATCCGCATACGCCACTGGCGATTCAAGCCGGCTACGGTATCTACCTGGCCGTGGCGACTGCCATCTGGTTCTGCCTGGTGGCGATGCTGTTCAGCCAGCAGCGAGTGCGCGCCGGTTTTGCCCGCATGGGGCACTGGTTCGACCGCATGATGGGCGTGGTGCTGATCGCCATCGGTGTGAAGCTGGCCTTTACCGAGATGCATTGATCGCACTGAGCTGATTCAGCGCGCTGAGGTATTCCCGGGGGTTGTGCCCCAGCAAGCGCCGGAACATCGCGCTGAAGGCTCGGGCACTGCCATACCCCAATTGATCGGCAACGCTCTGCACGCTTTGCCCGGCGATCAGCCGCGGCAGGGCTTCCATCAGGCGCAGTTGCTGGCGCCAGGCGTTGAAACTCATCTGCAACTGTTGCTGGAACAGTCGCGCCAGGGTGCGTGAGCTGGCGCCGACCTGTTGCGCCCAATCTTCCAGGGTATTGGGATGGTCGGGGGTTTGCAGCAGGGCCAGGCAGATCCCTTGCAGGCGCCGATCCTCGGGCATGGGGATGTGCAGCGGGAGGTTTTCCAGGCTGGCAATTTCTTCGAGCATCAACTGTTGGATCAGCGGGTTCTTTGCATGACGGGGGGCCTGCACCGCCTTGAGGATCAGCTCGCGCAGCAGTGGGGTGACGGCCAGTACGCAGCACTGGCTGAGGTTGGCGGGCGACAGTTCGGGGTCAATGAACAGCGAGCGCATGCACACCTTGCCCGACATGAAGATTTCATGCTCGATCCACGGTGCAATCCACACCGCCCGAGTCGGCGGAATCACCCACGCACCTTGGGCCGTGACCACGCGCATGGTGCCGCACATGGCGTAAAGCAATTGCGCCTCGCGATGGATATGCCGCTCCTGGTGCGCGCCATCCGGGTAATCGTGCGGATGGGCGCTGACGGGGCCATGATGGAAGTGGCTGATTAACATTGTCTGGTTCGATGAGTTTGTTGTCAGGAATGCGTGTTATTGCCAACTTAGCATAGCGCCACACCCTCAACGAATAGTGTGCTGCCATGCATCAACCCAGGAATGTCATTCGCTACATCAACGCCGCCCATGTGATCGATCACATGTTCATGCTGATTTTTCCCGCCGCCGTGCTGGGCATGACCGAGGTCTTCGGCCTGGACTACGCCAGCATGATCGGCCTGTCCCTGGGCGGGTTCATCGCCTTTGGTGCCTGTTCGTTGCCGGCGGGTTGGCTGGGCGATCACTGGAGTCGACGCCAGATGATGCTGGTGTTTTTCTTCGGGATCGGCGCCTCGGCGATTTTCACCGGCCTGAGCAGCTCCGCGCCGATGCTGGTCCTGGGGTTGACGCTGATGGGGGTGTTCGCCGCGATCTATCACCCGGTCGGCACTGCGATGCTGGTGGCCTACGCCCAGAACCGTGGCCGGGAAATTGGCATCAACGGCATGTGGGGCAATCTGGGGGTGGCGTTTTCGGCCTTGGTCACCGGCTTGTTGGTGGCGCAGTTTGGCTGGCGTTCGGCGTTTATCCTGCCGGGTGTTGCCGCCATTGCCCTGGGCATCGGCTTTGCCTTGCAGGTGCGCGAGGAGCCGATTCCCGTGCGTGCCCATGCTCCCCTCAAGGGCGCCGCGGGCCAGCGGATCTCCATGGTCATGGTGTTCGGGGTGCTGGCCCTGGCTACCGCCACGGGCGGGGTGGTGTTCAACGCCACGACCATGACCTATCCGAAGTTGTTCCAGGAACGCCTGCACGACCTGTTCGCCTCACCGCAGACCCTTGGGGTGGTGGTCAGCCTGGCGTACGCCTTTGGCGCGGTGGCCCAGTTGAGTATCGGGCGGGTGCTGCACCGCTTCAGCCTGAAATGGCCGTTCATGTTGCTCACCCTGTGCCAGGCCCCGCTGTTGTTTGCCATGGCCTATGTCGAGGGCTCGGCCGTCATCGTATTGGGTGCCGCCTTCATGTTCGTGGTGTTTGGGCAGGTCACGGTGAATGACGCGATGGTCGCCAACTTCGTGGCGCCGCACTGGCAATCGCGGGTATTTGCCTTGCGTTATTGCCTGTCATTCGGTGCCAGTGCCACGGCCATCCCGCTGATTGCCTTTGTCGAGCCCCGCCAGGGTTTTGTCGGGCTGTACCTGATCCTGGCCGGTTTTGCAGCGTTGACCTTCCTCTCGGCGCTGATTTTCCCGCGCACACCAGCCGAGGCGGCAGTAGGACAAACGGCTTGATGATGGTTGTCTTTTCCCCAGCAATGCTGGCTTAGAGCCAGTATTTGCCCCGCTCTCAAATCATTCCTTTGGCTGATTTAGCGCGCGCCCAGCCTGACTAAAGTGCAGTCTTTACGCCAAGACCGTGCAGTCAGATGAAAGGGATGCTTATGTTGCAGACTCGCGTTATTCCGCCAGCCGAAGGTGCTTATCGATACCCGTTGTTGATCAAGCGATTGCTGATGTCGGGCAGTCGCTATGAGAAAACCCGCGAGATTGTCTACCGCGACCAGTTGCGCTACAGCTATCCGACCCTGATCGAGCGCGTCGCGCGGCTGGCCAACGTGCTGACGGCGGCCGGGGTCAAGGCCGGTGATACCGTGGCGGTGATGGACTGGGACAGCCATCGTTACCTGGAGTGCATGTTCGCCATCCCGATGATCGGCGCGGTGATCCACACCATCAACGTGCGCCTGTCGCCTGAGCAGATCCTCTACACCATGAACCACGCCGAGGACCGCTTCGTGCTGGTCAACAGCGAATTCGTCGGGTTGTACCAGGCCATCGCCGGGCAACTGACCACGGTGGAGAAAACCCTGCTGCTCACCGACCTGCCGGAAAAGACGGCCGAGCTGCCGAACCTGGTGGGCGAGTACGAACAACTGCTGGCGGCCGCGAGCCCGCACTACGATTTCGCCGACTTCGACGAGAACTCGGTAGCGACTACCTTCTACACCACCGGTACCACTGGCAATCCCAAGGGCGTGTACTTCACCCACCGGCAACTGGTGCTGCATACCATGGGCGTGTCGACGATCATGGGCAGCATCGACAGCGTGCGCCTGTTGGGGACCAACGATGTGTACATGCCCATCACCCCAATGTTCCACGTACACGCCTGGGGCTTGCCCTACGTGGCCACCATGCTTGGCCTCAAGCAGGTCTACCCCGGTCGTTATGACCCGGAATACCTGGTGGAGTTGTGGCGCAAGGAAAAAGTCAGCTTCTCCCACTGCGTGCCGACCATCCTGCAAATGGTGCTCAATGCCAAGGCGGCGCAAAACACCGATTTTGCTGGCTGGAAAATCGTCATTGGCGGCAGCGCGCTGAACCGTGCGCTGTACGAAGCGGCCAAGGCCAGGGGCATTCAGCTCACTGCGGCCTATGGCATGTCGGAAACCGGGCCGCTGGTGTCCTGTGCCCACCTCAACGATGAGCTGATGGCCGGTACCGAAGACGAGCGCACCACCTATCGGATCAAGGCCGGGGTGCCAGTGCCGTTGGTGGACGCGGCGGTGATCGACGCCGAGGGTAACTTCCTGCCGGCCGATGGCGAGTCCCAGGGCGAGCTGGTGCTGCGCGCGCCGTGGCTCACCGAGGGTTATTTCAACGAGCCGCAGAAGGGCGCAGAGCTCTGGGCCGGGGGCTGGCTGCACACCGGGGACGTTGCGACCCTGGACAGCATGGGGGTGATCGACATCCGTGACCGGATCAAGGACGTGATCAAGACCGGCGGCGAGTGGATCTCGTCCCTGGACCTCGAAGACTTGATCAGCCGCCACCTGGCGGTACGCGAAGTAGCAGTGGTGGGCATCCCCGATCCGCAGTGGGGCGAACGCCCGTTTGCCTTGCTGGTGGTCCGTGAAGGCCACGTGATCGGGGCCAAGGAACTCAAGGAGCACCTCAAGCCCTTCGTGGAATTGGGCCACTTGAGCAAGTGGGCCATCCCGAGCCAGATCGCCCTTGTTACGGAAATTCCCAAGACCAGTGTCGGCAAGCTCGACAAGAAACGCATCCGCCTCGACATCACGCAGTGGCAGGCCAATAACAGTACCTTCCTGTCGACGCTTTAAGTCTCCTGTGTCGTGCCCGAAAGGGCACGACATGCCCACCAAGCAAGCGCTTGGCTTGTTAATTCCGAATTTTCAGCCATCCTTGCCGTGCCGGCATCTGCCGGACTGGCAGAAGGACCGTTCCA
This sequence comes from Pseudomonas kielensis, assembly GCF_014236655.1. Lineage (GTDB taxonomy): Bacteria > Pseudomonadota > Gammaproteobacteria > Pseudomonadales > Pseudomonadaceae > Aquipseudomonas > Aquipseudomonas kielensis. Next base: position 13,674 of record NZ_JACMYG010000027.1, on the reverse strand, counting down.
GAGTGGTTGGGGGCTGCAAATCACACTTTAGAGGGATCAAGCAGTACAGCCTGCTGGATATAGTCCGTTCAAGGATTTTTAAGAGCGAGACGCACGCACGAACAGGGGCGATGCAACTTTGGATGACTTCGCGAGCGCATGGCTCACCGTCCTCCAGAGCGTTTTTAAAAGTGCTCACTGCCATAACAATAAAAGCACATGGAGTAGCGTCGATGACATCAGTAAACCAGTTCTGGCGCCGGGCGAAACTGCCCTTGGCGGTCAGTCTCGCCTCTACGCTCGCCGGGCCTGCATTCGGCGTCAGTTTCAACGTTGGTGAAATCGAAGGTCAATTCGACTCGTCCCTCTCGTTGGGCATGAGTGTGTCGACCCAATCGCCAAACAAGAACCTCATCGGCGTCAACAACGGTGGGCACGGCCTGTCCCAGACCTCCGATGACGGCCACTTGAACTTCAAGAGCGGACAAGCGTTCTCGAAGATCTTCAAGGGCATTCATGACCTTGAACTGAAGTACGGTGACACCGGCGTGTTTGTCCGGGGCAAGTACTGGTATGACTTCGCGCTGCAGAACGAAGAGCTGGAATTCAAGGACGTCAGCAACGACAACCGCAAGGAAGGCGCCAAGTCCTCCGGCGGGCAGATCCTCGACGCCTTCGTCTACCACAACTACGCGATTGCCGATCAGCCGGGCTCCGTGCGTCTGGGCAAGCAGGTGGTCAGCTGGGGTGAAAGTACTTTCATCGGCGGCGGCATCAACTCCATCAACCCGATCGACGTGTCCGCATTCCGTCGTCCGGGTGCCGAGATCAAGGAAGGCCTGATCCCGGTCAACATGTTCTATGTGTCCCAGAGCCTGACCGAAAACCTGTCGGCGGAAGCCTTCTACCAGCTTGAGTGGGACCAGACGGTTGTCGACAACTGCGGAACCTTCTTCTCCCAGCCAGACATCATCGCCGACGGTTGCGACAATAACCTGCGCGTATTGAACAAGCGCTCGACCCTGCCGGCTGCAGCCCTGGGCCCAGCCGCTGCACTGGGTGTCGACGTCAACGAGGAAGGCGTGCTGGTACGTCGCGGTCCGGACCGCGATGCACGGGACAGCGGCCAGTGGGGCGCATCCTTCAAGTACATGTTCGACCCGCTGGACACCGAGTTCGGTGCTTACTTCATGAACTACCACAGCCGGGCACCAATCTTCAGCGCCACCGGTGGCCCGCAATCGATTTACAACCTTGCCTCGTCGCTCCAAGGGCCGATCGCCCGTCTGGCGCCGTTGCTGGTAGCAGGTAACTCGCAGTATTTCGTCGAGTATCCGGAGGATATTCGTCTGTACGGCCTGAGCTTCTCCACCACTTTGCCAACCGGTACGGCGTGGCAAGGCGAGGTCAGCTACCGTCCTAACGCACCGGTGCAACTGAACTCCACGGATATCCTCTTTGCCGGTGTGACGCCATTGCCGGGCTATCAAAACGCATCGCTCTTGCAGGGAACTCCGGGTACCGACCTGCACGGCTACCGCCGCAAGGAAGTGACTCAATTCCAGACTACCTTGACGCACTTCTTCGACCAGGTCATGGGCGCCAGCCGCCTGACCCTGGTGGGTGAAGTCGGCGTGACCCACGTTGGCGGGCTGGAAAGCACCTCGGACGTGCGTTATGGCCGCGACCCTGTCTACGGTCCGGGCGAACTGCCAGGCGGCACGTGCCAGGCCCTGAACGCCAGCACCATTGCCGGTGCAGGTCCGGGTGCTGCGACCAACAACGCCACGCGCAATTGCACCGACGAAGGTTTCACCACCTCGACCTCCTGGGGCTACCGTGGCCGTGCGATCTGGGACTACAACGACGTGTTCGCCGGGGTCAACCTCAAGCCGAACGTGGCCTGGTCCCACGACGTCAGCGGCTACTCGCCGGGTCCTGGCGGCAACTTCGAGGAAGGTCGCAAGGCCGTCAGCCTGGGTCTGGATGCCGAGTATCAGAACACCTACACCGCGAGCCTGGCCTACACCAACTTCTTCGACGGCAAGTACACCACCGTGGATGACCGTGACTTCGTCGCGCTCAGCGTCGGCGTGAACTTCTAAGCACTGCTTCTTCAGGACGAACAAGAAATGAAAATAACCAAGAATCTGGTGTACGTCGCAGGACTGGGGCTTTCGTTGCTGGCGACCGGTGTCATGGCCGCCGTCCCGGCAGCCGAAGCCGACAAGCTGGGCAAGAGCCTGACGCCGATGGGCGCAGAAATGGCCGGCAATGCCGATGGCTCGATCCCGAGCTGGAAACCCCTGGCCAAGAACGCCGGCACGGTCGACAGCAAGGGCTTCCTGTCCAATCCGTTTGCCAGCGAGCAACCGCTGTTCACCATCACCGCGTCGAACGTCGACAAGTACAAGGAAAAGCTGGCTCCGGGCCAATACGCGATGTTCAAGCGTTACCCGGAAACCTTCAAGATGCCGGTGTACACCTCGCACCGTGGCGCCACCGTGCCACCTGAGGTGTTCGCGTCCATCAAGCGCAACGCCACCAACACCACCCTCGTATCGGGTGGCAACGGCCTGGAAAACTTCGAAACGGCCGTGCCGTTCCCAATCCCGAAAACCGGTGTGGAAGTGATCTGGAACCACATCACTCGCTACCGGGGTGGCAGCGTGACCCGCCTGGTCACCCAGGCCACGCCGCAAGCCAACGGCTCCTACAGCCTGGTGTACTTCCAGGACCAGTTCGTGTTCCGCGACAAAATGAAGGACTACGACCCGAAAAACCCGGGCAACATCCTGTTCTACTTCAAGCAGAAAGTGACCGCGCCGGCGCGTCTGGCCGGTGGTGTGCTGCTGGTCCACGAGACCCTCGACCAGGTCAAGGAGCCGCGTTCGGCGTGGGTCTACAACGCCGGCCAGCGTCGTGTGCGCCGTGCCCCGCAAGTGTCCTATGACGGCCCGGGTACTGCCGCCGACGGCCTGCGGACCTCCGACAACCTGGACATGTTCAACGGTGCACCGGACCGCTACGACTGGAAGCTCGAAGGCAAGAAAGAGATGTACATCGCCTCCGACAGCTACAAGCTTGACGATCCGAAGCTCAAGTACTCCGACATCATCAAGGCCGGGCACATCAACCAGGACCTGGCCCGCTACGAGCTGCGCCGCGTGTGGCATGTGGTTGCGACCCTGAAGGAAGGCCAGCGTCACATCTACGCCAAGCGTGACTTCTACATCGACGAAGACACCTGGCAAGCCGCTGTCATCGACCACTACGACGGTCGTGGTCAACTGTGGCGCGTGGCTGAAGCCCATGCCCAGGACTACTACGACAAACAAGTGCCGTGGTATGCCCTGGAAACCCTCTACGACCTGCAGTCCGGCCGTTACCTGGCACTGGGCATGAAGAACGAAGAGAAACAGGCTTACGACTTTGGCTTCACCGCCACCACCAGCGACTTCACTCCGGCCGCACTGCGTCAGGAAGGTGTTCGCTAATACGCTGCACCAGAGGCCGCATCCTCGAAAAACGCCCCGACTGGTTCGGGGCGTTTTTTTTGCTTCGGATAAAGCGTTCGACCCCCGCCGCATGGGGAGGAGAAAGGGCGGTCGTAGACTTTTTGTAGCCATTTGTAGCAATTGCCTTCAAACCCTGGCGGTTTGCCGCTAGTCTGCGGACATCTGCAATGCCGACAACAGTACTTCAATAAGAGTTGGCTATGACTGACCTGTTCCGAATCCAGAGCCCTCCCAGCTCGGCCGTGCCGATGCTGGAAGGACGCTTTTACCGTCCCCCCTTGCCCGACGGCCACATCCTGCGGCCACGGTTGTGCGAGCGGCTGAGTGCCGGCTTGACGGGGCGACTGCTGCTGGTCAGCGCCCCGGCCGGGTTTGGTAAAAGCTCACTGGCGGTGGAGTTCTGCCAGAGCCTGCCGGATCACTGGCAAAGCCTGTGGCTGGGGCTCAGCCCACGGGACAATGACCCGGGGCGTTTTCTCGAACGGTTACTCGAAGGCCTGCAACACTATTTTCCTCGATTAGGCAGCCAGGCCCTGGGCCTGCTGAAAATGCGCCAGCGTCATCAGCCGTTCGCCTTCGAGGAATGGCTGGACGGGCTGCTTGACGAACTGGCGGTCCAGCTCTCACCCAGTGCCCCGTTGCTGCTGGTGCTGGATGACTATCACTTGGCCCAGGGCCCGGTGCTGGACCGCTGCCTGCAGTTTTTCCTCAACCACCTGCCCGATGGCCTGCTGGTGCTGGTCACCAGCCGCCAGCGGCCCGACTGGCACCTGGCCCGTTTGCGCCTGTCGCGGCAATTGCTCGAACTGCACGAGCAGGACCTGCGCCTGACGCACGACGAATCCCTGGCCCTGCTGAACCGGCACAGCAGTTCACTGCGGGGCGAGGCGCTGGAAAGCCTGATCGAGCGTAGCGAAGGTTGGGTGGCGGGGCTGCGCTTCTGGTTGCTCGCGGCCTCGGAAGCTGGCAATGGCGCGACACTACCACCGCCCCTGCACGGCGGTGAAGGCCTGATCCGCGACTACCTGCTCGAAGAAGTCATCGATTGCCTGCCCGCCGAGGTCCAGGCCTTTCTCTACGACACCGCGCCTCAGGAGCGCTTTTGCAGCGAACTGTGCGACGCGGTGCGCGAAGCCCACGACAGTGCCGAGATCCTGCGTTACCTGCTGTCCCACCAGGTGTTCCTGGTGCCGCTCGACGAGCAGGGGCACTGGTTCCGCTACCACCATCTGTTTTCCGACCTGCTGCGCAGTCGCCCGACTGTTAACGCCATGGTGCCCGTCGCCAGCCTGCACCTGCGGGCGTGCCGCTGGTTCAATGCCCAGGGCCTGCTCGACGAAGCCGTGGAGCAGGCCTTGCGGGCCGGTCACCTGGACGTGGCGGCGAACCTGGTGCAGAACCTGTCCGAAGAACAACTGCTGGCCGAACAGAACGTCGGCATGTTGCTGCGCTGGAAAATGGACTTGCCCGACAGCCTGCTGGTCAGCACCCCGCGCCTGATCGTGCTGTACAGCTGGGCCCTGGGCCTGGCCTGCCAGTTGGACGCCGCGCAAGAACTGGCCAGCCACCTCAGCCGGTTCCTGCCGGCCCCGTCGGCCACCGCACAAAAATCCATGCTGGCGCAGTGGCTGGCCCTGAGCGGGATCATCGCCCGTGGCCGTGGCCAGCGCGACCTGACCCTGCTGTACTGCACCGAGGCCCTGCAAAGCCTGCCGCACAAGCGCTATGGCCAGCGGCTGATGTGCCTGTCGACCCTGTCCAACCTGGCCATTGCCGACGCCGACCTGTGGCGTGCCCGGGAGCTGAACCGCGAATCCCTGGAGCTGGCGCAACGGGTCGGCAATCCGCTGTTTGAAGCGCTGGCCCATTACGACCGCGCCCGGGTGCTGCAGGCGCGAGGGGAAATTCTTCGCTCCCTGGACGAAGTCCGCCAGGGCCAGCAACGCTTGCAGGGCCTGGCGCCGCAACGGCTGTATGCGGTGCGCGCGCGCCTGACCCTGTACGAAGGTTTCCTGCTGGTCCTGCGCCTGCAACCCGAACTCGGGCTCGCCCGCCTGCACGCCGGCCTGACGGAAGCACGGGCCTGTCGCGACATCAGCGTGCTGATCGGCCACAGTGTGATCGCCCGGCTGGAAGGCAGCCGGGGCGAGTTTGCCAAGGCGTTCGCCGAACTGGCCGAGGCCGAGCGGCTGATGCACATCTGGGACGTGCCACCGATCTACTACCTGGCCATGCTGACCCTGGTCAAATGTGAACTGTGGCTGGCCCAGGGGCGTACCGACCTGGCCGGCGCCTGGCTGACACGCCTGGGCCAGACCTATAACGGCGAACAGGCCGCGGCGCCCCCCGAATTCCACCCGCAAATGCCCCTGCACATCGAGTTGCAGCAAGCCCTGCTGGAGTCGATGCAGAACCAGCCGATGCTGGCCGAAGGGCGTCTCAATGCCTTGCTCGAACAGGGGCAAAAAAGTGGTCGGCAGATGCTCAGCGTGATGGCGCTGATTCAGAAAGTCAGCCTGTTGCTGGGCCATGGGCGCGAGCCAGAAGCGCGTCTGGCCCTGGCCCAGGCGTTCGAGGCCGCCAGCGGCGGTTTGCTGCAACCCTTTGATGGGTTACTGCGCGAGCGACCGGACTGGCTGCGCGAGCAACTGGCCCACTGTCCAGCCACACCGCTGCGCCAGAGCCTGATGGAACAACTGCCCCAGGTCGCGATTCGCGAAAGCGTCGAGAGCCAACCCGGCGGCGAAACCCTCAGCGTTCGTGAGCAAGCGGTGCTGCAACTGATTGCCCGGGGCTGTTCGAACCAGGAAATCAGCGATCAGTTGTTCATCTCGTTGCACACGGTGAAAACCCACGCCAGCCACATCAACAGCAAGCTCGGCGTCGAGCGTCGCACCCAGGCCGTGGCCCGGGCGAAAGAACTGGGACTGCTGGCCTGACCGGGGCTCGTTGCATCAGCCCGATCCCAGGGCCTTGGCCGTCAATTGCTCCCGGCAGTAATCGGCAAACAACTGCGCCGGCTTGGTCAATTGCCCGCGCTTGAGCCAGGCGGCCACCAGCCCGGAACCGGTGACGTCTTCGACGATGTTCACACACACCACCTTCTGCCCGTCGTAGGTGCATTGCGAATGCGGCCGGGTGACCAGGATCGAAAAGCCGAAACCTTGGCCGACCATGCCGCGCACCATCTCGATCGAGGGTGAGCTGAAGGCGATTCGCGGGGTCAGCCCCAGCTCATCGAACAGGCTGACGAAGTAGGTCCGGCTCGGCTGCACATCCAGCAGAATCATCGGCTCCAGGCACAGGTCGCGCAGTGACACCTGGGCCTGCTGGGCGAAGCGGTGGTCGGCCGGCAGCAGGGCATAAGGGCGTTGCGCCGGCATCAAGGGTTCGGTCTGGATGGTGCCATCCAGGTCGTGCTCGTAGAGGATCGCCAGGTCAAAGGCCCCCGACGTCAGCCCCTGCACCAGCTCCTGCTGTTCACCGTCGCGGATGCGGATTTCCACCCCCGGGTACAGCGCCGAAAACCCGGCCATCAGTTGCGGCAGGTACAGCGGTGCGACTGTCTCGAAGCAACCGATGTCGATCTGCCCGGACACCACATCGTTGTCGGCCAGGGCGTTCTGTTCGAACTCCTTGGCCATGCGCAGCAGTTCCTGAGCCTTGCGATAAAAGCGTGCGCCGCTGGGGGTGAGGGAGACGCCCTGGGCGTGGTGGCGGATCAGCAGCTGCACCCCGAAGCTGTCTTCCAGGCCCTTGATGGCTGTGGAGATCGACGGCTGGGCGATGTACAGCTTGCGCGAGGCCTCGGCGACGCTGCCGCATTCCACGGTGGTGATGAAGTACTTCAGTTGACGCAGATTGTAGGCAGCCACGGCAAACCTCGGGGTGATGGGCCCGGCGTCGGTCTCGACAGCGGCTCCCAAGCAATTTGCGCACCGCCCAGGTAAGCGTGGGCGACGATCGAGTCTTGCCTGAACAATAACCACATGGCGCGCGCGTGGGGAGAATCGCTGCCCAGTTTTTTCATCGCCTGCGAACACATTTTTACTATTTTTGCCCTGCAAGCACCTGGGCCACTATCCATTACCACAACGGAGAACTGGCGATGACCACCCCACGTGACACCCGCGACTACCAGGCCGCCGACGCTGCACACCACATCCACGCGTTCGTCGATCAGAAAGCCCTCAACGACGAAGGGCCGCGCGTGATGGTGCGAGGCGAGCGCCTGCATCTGTGGGACAACGACGGTCGGCGCTACCTGGATGGCATGTCGGGGCTGTGGTGCACCAACCTGGGCTACGGGCGCAAGGACCTGGCCGCCGCGGCGACCCGGCAGCTTGAGCAACTGCCGTACTACAACATGTTTTTCCACACCACCCACCCGCAGGTCATCGAGCTGTCGGAGTTGCTGTTCAGCCTGCTGCCGGGGCACTACAGCCACGCGATCTACACCAACTCCGGTTCCGAGGCCAACGAAGTGCTGATCCGCACCGTACGCCGTTACTGGCAGGTGCTCGGCAAGCCAGAGAAGAAGGTGATGATCGGCCGCTGGAACGGTTATCACGGCTCGACCCTGGCGGCCACGGCGCTCGGCGGCATGAAGTTCATGCACGAGATGGGCGGCATGCTGCCGGACATTGCACACATCGACGAGCCGTACTTTTTTGCCCATGAGGGCAACCTCACTCCGGCTGAATTTGGCCTGCGGGCGGCGCAGCAACTAGAGGCCAAGATCCTCGAGCTGGGCGCTGACAAGGTTGCCGGGTTCATTGCCGAACCCTTCCAGGGCGCGGGCGGGATGATCTTCCCTCCCGAGAGCTACTGGCCGGAAATTCAGCGCATCTGCCGCCAGTACGACGTGCTGTTGTGCGCCGACGAAGTGATCGGTGGTTTCGGTCGCACCGGTGAATGGTTCGCCCATGAGCACTTCGGGTTCGAGCCCGACACCCTGTCCATCGCCAAGGGCCTGACCTCGGGCTACATCCCCATGGGCGGGCTGATCCTGTCGAAAAAAATGGCCCAGGTGCTGGTGGAGCAGGGCGGGGTGTTCGCCCACGGCCTGACCTATTCCGGGCACCCGGTGGCCGCCGCGGTGGCCATTGCCAACCTCAAGGCGTTGCGCGATGAAGGGGTGGTCAAGCGGGTCAAGGAGGACATCGGGCCTTACCTGCAACAGTGCCTGCGCGAAGTGTTCGGCCAGCACCCGCTGGTGGGTGATATCCAGGGCGTGGGCATGGTCGCGGCCTTGCAATTGGCCGAGGACAAGGGCAGCCGCAAACGGTTTGTCAACGAGAACGACATCGCCTGGCGCTGCCGTACCCTGGGCTTTGAGGAAGGGGTGATCATCCGCTCCACCCTGGGGCGCATGATCATGGCCCCGGCGTTGATCGCCAGCCGTGAAGAAATCGACGAACTGGTCGCCAAGACGTTGCGGGCGCTGGACCGCACGGCGCAGGAATATGGCCGGCTCTAAGCCTTTCTGAAGACCTTGTCGCGGGCAATCCGCTGTCCGCCAGGAAAGTTCAAACGCAAGATTACTCTGAATACGTCCTCTGACAAACTCAACGACCGACCCTGACAGTCGGATCCAGGAGTCACCCATGTCATACGTATTCAAACGGATGCCGTCGCCGGTCGGCACCCTGACCCTGATCGCCAGCGGCGACAAACTCTGCGCGATCCTCTGGGAAAACGAACGGCTCAACCGCGTACGCATCGGCCCGCTGCAGGAAGATATCCACAGCCCGCTGCTGCAGGACACCGAGCGCCAGTTGCAGCAGTACTTCGCCGGTGAGCGCGAGCACTTTGACCTGCCACTGGACTTTGTCGGCACCGAGTTCCAGCAGAAGGTCTGGCAGGCCTTGCTGACCATCCCCTTCGGCGAAACCCGCAGCTACAGCCAGATCGCCGAGCAGATCGGCAGCCCCAAGGCGGTACGAGCGGTGGGCGCCGCCAACGGCAAAAACCCGATCTCGATCGTCACCCCCTGCCACCGGGTGATTGGCGCATCAGGCAGCCTGACCGGGTTTGCCGGTGGTCTGGAGGCCAAGCAGTATTTGTTGGGGCTGGAGGGGCAGGAGACGTTGCAGTTGGGGTTTTAATGGAGCATCAAGGCACCTTGTCCGAGCCAAGGTGCCACGTTCGCTGGAGTAGCAGATTCAGCAGGGGGCGGGTAACCAGAAAGGACTCGTGTCTTAAACAAGCCCCAATTTAACTACCGCCGCTATACCGAGCATGACGAGCAAAAGGACTATTCCGACTCCTTGTAAAACTACTAGTTTTCGTCTGATGGAATCGGGTAGATTTTTTACATCTTCGGCGTTTACGCCACCACGTTGTACATAAAACCTGGAAAATGTGACGTAGCCGGAAATGCTACCGATTACTACCAGTTTCCCCAGGGGGCCGCCGTGTTTGATGCTGCTCAGATCCATAACGCCTGGGCTGTTCTTGAAAAGCTCAAGTAAGAAATCCATCCTGGTATAGGCCATATGAAGCACGACACCAATCCAGACAAGTAACCCACCAAAGTCAAGTATCCCAATAATAAGGAATACCTTGTCGGCGGTGTTCAAGCTCATTCCATCGCCTCATAAATTTTTTCACCTATTGCCTCCCCCCCGACCGCACCAATAGAGCCTCCAGCGAGAGATGTGGCCCCGACTGCCAACACACTGCAAACAAGCAACGATGTTCCGCCTGTTGGCACTCCAAGTCCGACACACAGCCCTGTAACAGCGGGCGCAGTTAAAAACCCAGCAGCAGCCCAACCACCAACCCCCCCGCCTAGGAGGCTACCCATCTCTGTAAGTCTCACGCGTTCACAGGCTTCGGTACTGCCCGCGGTGCACACACTTTGAATCTTTAGCGCGGAGGCACCAACACCAATGGCTGTGCCAATCCATCCACCGCGTTCGACATATTTAGCGGCCTTGGCTACACCGTCAAGATGAGTGGCATAACCCGGTATTTGTCCTGGCGCACCGGCCTGGGTCCAGTGGTGAACCAAGCTGCGATTGGAGATTCCTAGTGAACGTTTCAAGTTCGGATGGTCTGGGAAACCAATACCCTTACGTGTCAGGGTTGTCAGGTTGGTATTGAGTTGGGCGAGCAGACGTTGGCGTTCTGCAAAAAAGTCAGCTGAGCGCAGATGGCCATCGTTTAGGAACGAACGCTGATGTAAGGCTTCGATATCTCGCAGACTTTTATCTACTTGCTCCAGGTTCCTGGAGAATATCGTCGCACCCACTCCGATAGCGGTTGAACCTCGAGCTAGAAACGTTTGGATTTCGTCACGGTGATGGACCATGAAGTCCGCTTCTTCCGGACTGAGGGTTTCAAGCAGGTCGTTGGTTCCGGCCGCCACCTCCATCAGCAAGGCTTCTTCCCGACTGCATTGCCAATTGCTCGGGTCGCTTAGCACGATCATCGAGCCGGCTTTGACGTCGTGCCGATAAGGGTTGAGCAATTGAAACTTACCCATCACCGCCGGATCGCGCAGGCTGAACAGGTTCGCTTCAAGCAGTTCGCGGGTAGTGCTCTTGGGCACGATGTAGAAGCCAGGCTCCTGACCTTGAGTGCTATTAAACCCGTGGGGCGCAGGAGGGCTGGTGACCGAGGCGAAACCGGATGAGTGCGTTCCGTCTGCGGGTTGGGCTGCGAACGGAGTGGGCGGTGGCGTGAAGCGCGGGTCTGGCGCGATGTTCCTGAACTCCTGGCACTGCAGGGTCTGGTTGGCTATCAGGCGTGGTGGCGGGTCGCATTTGCAGTGACAGAGGTCACCCTCCAGGGCGGAGGGGCGTCCTTGCATGAGGTCCACCAGGTGCGGACCGTCGCAGACGATGACGCCAGTACTGTCGCAGGCCGGGCAATCGACTTCGTCGCCCTCACGGGCGATGGGCTGGCCATCGATGGTCCAGTGGGGGTAGCCCGTGATTACGGTGCCGTCGGCGGTGGTCTTGGCCCCGACTGTGATGTGATAGCGCTTCATGCGACATGCGTCCTTTTTGTTTCGAAAGGACGCACGCTAGATGACTGGGCAAAGGGAGATAAATCAGACGTTTCTTTGAATGATGTAGGCATGCTCTGCAGTAACTCTAAGCATGCTGCCGGACTTAATGGCGAATCTTGAACAGTCGCCCTTAGGTGCGTGGATCTTCGATTACGGGTTGCCGACGCCGCCACTCATCGACCACATCGCCCAGGGTTGCAGGCGTCCCGCTGCGGATCCAGGCCATGAAGTTGCGGTCGAAGCGGAAGTCTGCACCGCAGTGCTCGTGCATGAAGCGACGCACGTTCTGGGTGTTTTTGTAGTGTTTGTCGAGCGCGGTTGCGGTTGTCAGTAAGTCGCTGTGCCAGTTGAACGTCATGGGTGTGTCCGTGTTGGGTGGCAGTTCAGGCATTGGCGAATGCCAGGGTCGGGGGCGTTTTGTTACCGGCCTGCCATCGGCGATCGTGGCGGGCTGTGCCAGAATAGCCGATCCATTTTCTCCAGGAACGCCCATGGACGCTGCCCAACCCGCGCTGATCCGCGAAACCTTCCCCGTCGGCCCGTTGCAGTGCAACTGCACGATCATTGGCGATCCGATCACCAAGAAAGCCATCGTCGTCGATCCGGGGGGCAATCACGAGTTGATCCTGGCCCGCCTCGAGGCCCTGGGCCTGAAGGTGGTGAGCATCATTCATACCCATGCGCACCTGGATCACTTCCTGGCATCGGGCCAGTTGAAGGAAAAAACCGGTGCTACCCTGCACTTGCACAAGGAAGATCAGTTCCTCTGGGACAACCTGGAGATGCAATGCCAGATGTTTCGCGTGCCCTACACCCCGGTACCTTCGCCGGATCGTTGGCTGGATGACGATGAAGAGTTGGCGTGCGGCTGTGGCGTGGCGTTGCACACGCCAGGTCACACACCGGGTTCCATGAGTTTCTGGTTTGCAGAAGCTAAGCTGCTGATAGCCGGTGACACCTTGTTTCGACGTGGGGTAGGGCGCACGGATTTGTGGGGCGGTGACCAGGCGACTATCGTGCGTTCGATCAAGCAGCGCCTGTACACCCTCGATGAAGAGGCGACCGTGGTCACCGGGCATGGTCCCGATACCCGGCTGGGCGATGAGATGCGTGAGAATCCGTTCGTCCGTGCCTAGGACAGGAGGTGTTACAAGCCGCCACGGAATTTTTGCCGGTTGTCGTGTTCCAACGCCCGCAGGGGTCCATTGCTAACGTCCGCTGCACCACAGAATGTAAAAGTAGGAGCTCTCCATGTTCACCTCGCGTCGTTTGATTATTGTCGCAACTGCCGTGGCCTTGTTGTCGGGCTGTGCGTCCCCTAACCCTTATGACAACCAGGGTCAGGCCGACGGTGGCTCCACGGGCATGAGCAAAACCGCCAAGTACGGTGGCTTGGGAGCCCTGGCTGGCGCCCTGGCAGGTGCTGCCATCGACCACAACAACCGTGGCAAGGGGGCGCTGATCGGCGCCGCCGTGGTCGGTGCTTCCGCCGCCGGTTATGGCTACTACGCCGACCAGCAGGAAAAGAAACTGCGCGCCAGCATGGCCAATACCGGGGTTGAAGTGCAGCGCCAGGGCGATCAGATCAAGCTGATCATGCCGGGCAACATTACCTTCGCCACCGATTCGGCGAATATCGCCCCAAGTTTCTACCAGCCGCTCAACAACCTGGCCGGCTCGCTGAAAGAGTTCAATCAGAACCAGATCGAAATCGTCGGCTACACCGACAGCACCGGCAGCCGCCAGCACAACATGGACCTGTCCCAGCGTCGCGCCCAAAGCGTCGCGACGTACTTGACGTCCCAGGGCGTCAGCGGCGCCAACCTGTCGGCCCGTGGCGCAGGCCCGGACAACCCGGTTGCCAGCAACGGCGACGTCAACGGTCGGGCGCAGAACCGCCGTGTCGAGGTCAACCTCAAGGCGATTCCTGGCCAGCAGTATGGCGGCCAGCAGCAAGGTCAAGTGCAGCAGTACCCATGAACATCTGACTGAACCCCAGGTGTTGATACAGCCCGCCCGGTCCTTGTGACCCGGCGGGTTTTTTTATGGCCATTGAGTGCCGCTTCGTGGGCACGCCTTGCTGCTGCAGTCGTCAGGTGGGGAGCGATTGGAGTCCCAGGAGCACGGCTTGCCCGCGCAGGCGTCAGAACCTACGGGCAC
>NZ_JACMYG010000026.1 GCF_014236655.1 Pseudomonas kielensis | reverse complement strand
CCTTGCGCCACCGAGCGTTGCAGCAGCGAAGAGCCGGCCTTGCGTGTGCTCGACAATCGGCAGGTGGCGTGCCATTACGCCGAGGACATGAACGACTGAGCCACCGTGCTTGGCAGGGCGCCTCTTTGCCCAGCCTGGAGATCTGCGTCAATGTCCGCCCCCCGGCCGATGCTGGTGAAAAAGTAGCCCTGGGCCTGTCCCCTGCCTGGCCTTCAGCAAAATCTCTGCATTGGCCAGCAGGGCTCCTTACAGAGCTTGAAGATCACGTAGTCTCCACGAGTCCTATCCGGCAATAAATTTGCTGTCAGGAGCACTGGATAAATGGATCAATCGATCAATCACTGCACGCAGTTTTGGCTGGATATAAGGCGTCTTGATCCAGATGGCGTGCATGGGTACATCGTCTCCCGCAAGCTCATCAAGTACGGATACCAAGGCGCCTGATTGAAGGTGCTCTTCCACTAACCATGTGGGCACTTGGGCAAGCCCGCAGCCCGCCAGAGCGGCTGAAAGGATTGCTTCGCAGTCTCCGATTTCATGCCGTACTGGAATCTCATAGGGCTCAGTCACACCCTCGTGGCTCTTGAGCAGCCAGCTATGCCGCAATGTCATTGGCCACCCGGTAACACACGAATGCTGCTGGAGATCTTCCTTGATAAGCGGGAAACCTCTTTGAGCAAAGTAGGCGGGAGAGCCACAGATAACCCTTCGTTGCTCACCCAGGCGACGTGCAACCAGATCTACGTTGTCATCAAGGTGTCCCACACGCACAGCCAGGTCTATACCGTCCCCCATCAAATCAACAGTTCGATCACTGAACGTAATTGATAGGTCAAGCTGTTGATGTTCTTTCGACAGCTCCAGCAAAGAAGGCAGGATATATCTACGACCAAATGCCGAGGGCAGATCAATCCGAACTCTGCCTGCCGGTACCCGCTGCTCGCTACCCAGTCGACTTTCGGCTTCATCCAGGATCGCCATCGCGTTTTGGCAGTCCGTGAGGTAAGAGTCACCATCGTTAGTCAAACTCACCCGCCTGGTAGTCCTGTGCAACAGCTTTGTTCCCAGGCGAGCCTCAAGGCGCAGGATGCTTTTACTCAGCGCTGAACCGGTCATTCCTAACGCCTGCGCGGCTACGGTGAAGCTACCCGCCTGCGCGACAGAAACGAAATTTCGAATCTCAAAAAATTGGTTCTTGACCATCACCATTGATTCCACGCAGGACTTAGAGATTGGAATTCTAGGGACTTAATCAACGTCTGTGAATCGCTTAGCCTTATCCAACGATACGAAATGAACTTCAAAGGTAAGGACTGAGCAGACATGAACCCAGTAAAGAATCTTCAAGACAAGATTGCCTTCGTACAAGGCGGCTCCCGAGGCATTGGCGCAGCGATCGTGAAACGCCTGGCCAGTGAAGGCGCTGCTGTCGCGTTTACCTATCAATCGTCAACGGTCGCGGCGGAAAAAATAGTCAGTGAGATCGTAGGTGCTGGCGGGAACGCCATCGCTATCCAAGCCGACAGCGCGAATCCAGAATTACTGCAGCAGGCTATCCGTCAGGCAACGGAACATTTCGGCGGGCTGGACATCCTGGTCAACAATGCAGGCATTCTTCCATGGGGCCCTTTGGAAGAACTCACACTCGCGCAGATCGACCTCACACTGGCCATCAACGTCCGCAGTGTCATCATCGCTAGCCAAGAAGCAACCCGTCACATGCGAGCCGGTGGACGCATTATCAATATAGGAAGCATTAACGCCGACCGAACCCCCATCGCTGGTGGTGCTGTTTATGCGATGAGTAAAGCTTCGCTTGTCGGCTTCACCAAAGGTTTGGCTCGCGACTTAGGCCCGCGCTCGATCACGGTCAATAATGTTCAGCCAGGCCCAGTAGAAACTGATATGAATCCGGCCAGTAGCGAAACTGCTGCGCAACTTAAAAAGCTAATGGCACTCGGTCGCTACGGAAAGGATAGTGAAATTGCCAGCTTCGTCGCCTACCTCGCAGGCCCTGAAGCTGCGTACATCACTGGCGCCAGCCTGAGCATTGACGGTGGATTTTCGGCTTAACGCTTAAAACCATTTCAGTGACCGACCTTGCAGCGATGTATGCAGGGGCGGGACAGCTTTGCCGTCATGCTGAGCCTCTCAACAGGCAGGCGCTTTCAACCAGAAGCAGCCTCCTTATCAGCGATCCGGGCGGCAATGCCCATAGATGACCCAGGCAAATCGAACGTCACTGGGCCTGACGCACCGGATAAATACCGGCAAGCCGCGCGATAACCACCCCCACGTAAAAGACGCCTGAAAACTCTTCCACCATCACCAGTGAGCGGGCGTGGTTGGTCAAGGGGATAACATCGCCATAACCGGTGGTCGTAAGCGTCGTGAAGCTGAAATAGATCAGCTTGAAGAAAGTACCGGGGTCTCTGAAATCGAAGTTCCCAGGGCCGAATGAACCCGCGGCGGAAATCTCCACCAGGGCATACATGAAGGACCAGGCGAAGGCCAGCATGATGTAGCCCGCCAGCGCACCGTGCAGCTTGTCGGCTGTAATGTGGCCGCGCTTGAGGAGGTAGCGAAGCACGCCGCTGAGCGAAATGGCGAGAGACGTGGCATAGGTTATCCCGGCCAGTTGAAGAGTCGCGACACTCTCAGTCCACAAGGCCGCCCATTGAAGGCCGATCCCGAACAACGCCAGGCACACTTTGAGGATGAACCCCAACCGGGTCTGCCGGGTGGCGAATGCGCCCACCAGCAGCACGGCCGAAAACAGAATGCCGAGCAACAGGCGAGCAAGCAGCCCCTCCTCAAGAAAGGGAAACAGCAGGATCAGCCCCAGCAAGAGCAGCAATAAATAAGTGCAAGGCCCCAGCCCGATCACCATCTGAGCTAAATCCGCCTCGGATTCGGCTTTATCTTGCGGA
The DNA here is from genome assembly GCF_014236655.1 of Pseudomonas kielensis. Classification (GTDB taxonomy): domain Bacteria; phylum Pseudomonadota; class Gammaproteobacteria; order Pseudomonadales; family Pseudomonadaceae; genus Aquipseudomonas; species Aquipseudomonas kielensis. The sequence goes on along the minus strand of NZ_JACMYG010000026.1, from coordinate 80,727 downwards.
TCTGTCATAGCGGTTTCCCTAATGCCGAAGTCATCCTCGACACCTGACGTTGCACGGGTGAATCCTGATTGGCTTGAGAATAGTTGGGAGTCGCGACTACCTATAAAAGAATTGAACCTGGCAGGTAGCCATAGGGTCGAAAACGCCAGTTCGAAGAACTTCACGCTCAAGCACCAAGCTCAATGGCGAGAATGGACGGCAGAGCGCGACCAGCGGGTTTTCCTCAAAGAACGACAAGGACGGACATGGGCATTTTAGATCGGTTGTTTGGTGGACGCTTTACCCTCCCGCCACCTGAGGAAACCAACCTCAGCGCTTCAGCAATCATGAAAGAACTGCGACCCGAGCGAAGCGATCCCACCGAGAAAAAAGCACTCGAGGCTTTTGCCCAAGCGCTGGTAGCGCTCATTCCGGAAAAGGAAGGGGGCAGACTGGTCCGGCGCGTTATGCGCAGATACGCGATGGGAGATGACGCACCCGGTGCCCTCTCGGAAGGATTTCTGAATGACCCAAAGGGACAAAAACTTGAACACCTCGTTCTCCTCAGCGTGGAGTGGAAGGGTTATGACGTGTTCGAGTATCAAGCGCCCTATTTGGTCAGTGCCAGCGGCGTGAAAGAACCCTACGTTTACGCGAGGCAAGAGGCGTCATCGATGCCAGAGGTTCTCCAACACTTTGATCAGTGGCTGGCGCGGTTCGATAAACGTTATCTCCACCTGGACTGCACGGGTGACAATTACGAAGGTGTGATTGTTGACACCCAGAAGCTGGGAGAAGTCATTGAGTTGGCGCAACGCGCTGGAATCAAAGCCAGCCTCGAGAGCTTCTAGCGATGGCGACTGGCGCAAACAATCGCCAGCCTTGATTCGGCACCTTCAACGGCCTTGAGGTGCCGAACGCGACCTCCCGAGCAGGCTCCCCCCGCTCAGGCCCAGCAACCCTGAGGATGCCCGGTGCGCTCTCAGGTGACGGTCCGCCTTCAACCCATCGCCGCGCTTGATGCCTGTTTGCTATCGCCCTAGATTGTCGGCTTTCATGGAGGATACTGACTGATGGCACGCGTAAGTTTGGTACTGACACCCGGTTTCGCAGACTGGGAATATGCATTCATCGCGGGAACTGGGTCGCCGTTCTACGGGATCGACGTCAGGTTTTTCGCCCCGGCGGCGGGGCAGTTCCACTCGCAGGGTGGATTGCCTGTCACCGTCGACAGCAATCTGCAGCACTGCCTGGACTGGCAATCGGATGTGGTGGTGATCATTGGCGGAACGGTCTGGGAAGGTGCCCATGCACCGGATATTTCAGACTTTCTTCAAGCCAGTCGTTCACGTGGCGCGACCATTGCCGGCATCTGTGGGGGAACGCTGGCACTTGCCAGGGCCGGGCTTCTGGACACCGTGCCGCACACCTCGAACACCCCTGAGTTCCTGCAGGACAATGCCCAAGGTTATGCCGGGCACTCGTTCTATCGAAGCAGTCCGCTCGCGGTCGTTGCAGACCGCATCATTACCGCGCCCGGCCCGGCCCCCGTCAGCTTCACCTGCGCAGTGTTCGAGGCGGCCGGGCTGCCTTCAGAGACCCTTGCGCAGTTCAGGTCGATGTTGGCGGCGGAGCATGGCACCGGGGCCGAGTAATCTGTTGTCGGTCAGCAACGCCACCCGCTATGGCTACCGCGCGTCGTGCCTGATCGGCGTCGGGCGGTTGCTGGCTTTCCTGCGGCAAGTCATTTGACCACCACCCATGCACCTCTTAGACAAAGAGCCCGAAAATGTAGGTCAATATCGCCAGAAAACGGGAGTGATTAGCACCAACACAGTCAGAATTTCCAGTCGCCCTAGCAGCATTCCAACGGTCAGTAGCCATTTGGCAGCATCCGGTAATGTTGAAAAATTACCGGCCGGCCCAATGATCGTGCCAAGCCCCGGCCCGACGTTACACACCGCAGTAGCGGCGCCGCTCAATGCGGTTGTCCAATCCAGTCCAATGAGAGCCAGGCCCAAGGCGATGGCGGCAATCGTGATGGTGAAAAAAAACGAGAAGGTCAAAAGCGAGCGCACGATCTCCTCATCAATGGGATGACCGTTGTATTTCTTCTGAATCACGGCTCGAGGATGGATCAACTGCTTCAAACTACTGACCAGCAGTGCGGCAGCCACCTGAAAACGGAAGATCTTAAGACCGCCTGCAGTGGAGCCGGAACATCCACCGACAAAGGTCAGATAGAAAAACAGCAAGACAGCGAAGCTGCCCCACAAGGTGTAGTCACCCACTGCAACTCCGGTGGTCGTGACGACCGAGGTCACATTGACTGCCACGATACGAAACGCATCCCACCATCCGTAATCGCTGTGAAAACACAGCCAGGTACCCACCGCCAGCGATGTGACGAGCAAGAACCCAATAAATCCGCGTACCTGGTGATCCTTGATCAGCGCACGCCGATTGCCCCGCAATGTCGCGACATACAAGGTGAAAGGCAGGCTGCCCAGAATCATGATGGCCACCGCCACCCAGTGAATCGCGGGTTGTGTCCAATGCCCAAGTGAGGCGTCCGACGTTGAGAACCCCCCCGTAGAGATCAACGACATTGCGTGGTTGACCGCTTCAAATGGCGTCATTCCAGCGAGCCAGAGTGCCAGAGCGCCGATGCCGGTAAGCCCCAGATAGAGCAAAAGGATGTACTTGGCCGCCACATGGGAACGTGGCGTCACTTTCTCCGACCAGTCTGAGGACTCCGTCTGGAACAGGCGCATGCCGCCTACTCGCAACAGCGGAAGGATCGCCACAGCCATGCCGATAAAACCGATACCTCCCAACCAATGCAGCATGGAGCGCCATATCAACAAACCGGGAGATGCGGTATCCAGACCGGTGATTACAGTCGAGCCTGTGGTGGTGATGCCGGACATGGTTTCAAAAAACGCGTCGGTGTAGCTGATATCGCTGATGAACACCATTGGCAACGCTGCGAAGGTGCACACAACCACCCAACTGCCAGTCGTCAGCAGGTACATATCCCTGGGACGCAGCTGGCCGGTATCCGGGCGTCCTCGCACGATCAACAGGAGGCCACAGATAAAGGTAATCAAACTCGACCAGAGAAAGGCCGACAGATCGTCGCTACGCTCATAGGCCACCAGTGTGATCATGGGAATAGCCATGCTTATGGCCAGCGTGATCAGAAAAATGCCTAGGATGAAGCCGATAAGTCGAATTGCAGCGAGGGACATAACAGAGCGTTCCAAATGATCACCGCGCAGTATTAGATACCGATACTCAAGCCCCCGTAAATTTTACGTAAAATTTCTACCGGCAATCCCCCGGACTGCATACGCCAGAGGATTTTCAATGAGCCCGTGTTCACCATCGAACGTGGTCCAACGATCGCCGATCTGCATTAGCCAAAAAAGTTCGTCGTGGGGTGGACAGGTAACTACACGCCGACCCCGTGATTGCACCCGCTAGTTACCCCGCCCTCCCCCAAACGACCACTCATCGCCGGCCGTCGTGGTGATGACCACCATGACGTCCTCCGCGTTCAGGCCCGTCGAACGCCCCAACTTCTCGACCAGGTCGCGGTAAAAACCCTGCTTGGTCTCGACACTTCGAGGACGGCCTGCGGTGATCGCGATGAGCACAAAGTCATGGCTGCGCGGCCCGCCCAAGTAGTGCGGATCAAATATCAGCTCGCCGACCTCATGCTGGTGTATGACCTGGAAACGGTCTGCCTTCGGCACTTCGAAGCTCTCGACCAAGGCATCGTGCAACCCCTCGGACAACGCCTGTAAATACTCGAGCGACTTCCCGCGGTGCAGTGAAATTCGTGCAAAGGGCATCAGCGGTTACTCCTGGTGTTCTGCAAGGCAAGCCTGAAGTTCACTGAGCACATTCAGCGCCGAAGCCGCCGTCGGCCAACCGGAATAAAACGCCAGGTGGGTGATGACTTCGGCCAGTTCGTCGGCACTCAACCCGTTATCCAGCGCACGTTGCAAATGGAACGGCAATTGCTCGAGCCGGTACAGCGCCACCAGCGCGGCCACCGTCGCCAGACTGCGCTCACGAGGCCCCAATTGCGGGCGTGTCCACATGTCGCCAAACAATACGTTGTCGGTCAGTTCGGCAAACTTCTGCGGGTAGCTGCTCTGCTGTTCCCGCCCCGTGACCCTCGATGCACTCATGATGTTTTCCCCCGAATGTCCCAATTGACGGGGGCAAACTATCAAGTCGCGACAATGCCGAATATCAGATTTAATGGCACCCATCATCCCGAATTAGTGGACCATTTCATGCGCCGCCCAACCTTCGACCTCGACGTACTGCGCACCTTCGTCACAGGCGTGGAGTTCAACAGTTTTGCCAAAGCGGCGGATCGCCTCGGTCGGTCGACGTCTGCCGTCAGCGCTCAATTGAAGAAACTCGAGGAGCAGATCGGCACGCCGGTACTGGCTAAATCCGGTCGCGGACTGGTCTTGACCCCCACGGGAGAAGCCCTGCTCAGCCATGCCCGTCGGCTGCTGGAGCTGAACGACGGCATCTTCCAGACCCTGCGTGAAAGAGAGACTGCCGGAAGCCTCTGCTTCGGGCTTCAAGAGGACTTTGGGGAACACTTCCTGAGCGAAATCCTGCGGCGCTTCGTCCAGACGTACCCGAGAGTGAAACTGGAGGTCCGGATCGCCCGTAACGCTGAATTGCTGGCGCTGATCCAAAGCGCCGATCTTGACCTGGCCCTGACCTGGGACACCGGGCACCAGTCGCCCTATGCCACGCGTCTGGGCGAGACACCGATGCACTGGATCGGGGCCCGCGATACGCCATTGCTGGGGGCCCTTGAAGCATCACCGCTGCCCTTGATCATGTTCGACGCGCCGTGCGTCATGCGCAGCGCCGCCACCCAGGCGCTGGATGCCGCGCAAATACCCTGGCGGATCGCCCTCACCAGCCCTAGCGTTGGCGGCATCTGGGCGGCCGTCACCGCCGGGTTGGGCCTGACGCTGCGCACCCGCATCGGCCTGCCGAGCCATCTCACTGTGGTTGCCGGCTTACCCCCCGTGCCAAGCCTTGGTTATGTGCTCCACAGCAATGGCGATGACCCCACGCCGGCCGCCCGCCAATTGGCCGCATTGATCAAAACGAGCCTGCAAGAACAGGCGTTTCGTTTCACGATGGCCAAGTAATCGACGGTACCCAAGGGTTCAGTTCGAGCGACACGCACAACAGGCGAGACACCGATCCACGGCCGACAAGGCCCTAGCCGGTGTCAGCCCTTGGTCAGATCAACCAACGGCGTCTGCCGCACCTCGGTCTCCCGCCCACCCTGAATCTCGCTCACCCGCTTCAAGGCCTTATCCACGGCCGCCTTGTCCGCCAACAAGCTGTAGCTGATGCGGAACTGCTTGTGCTCCTTGGGCCCAATGGTGGGGACCAGGTTCAGGGGCCGCTGATAACGCCGGTTGTAGGAAAAACTTGTTCCCGGCTCCAGCCCCGTGACATAGCCCTGGCCTTGGGTATCGGTGTTTTTCCACAGGGAAAACACCGGCAGTGTCTGAGTATTGAAGCCGACCGAAACGCCCAGGCTGCCGGCCTTGTTATGCAACACGGTCAACGTATCGCCCTTGGCATCGGCATACGGCACCACGTTGTAAACCGTTTCGTCGTAGTCCTTGGTCGGTGCGCGGTAGGTTTGCCACTCGGGCAGATCGCCCTTGGCCTTGTCGTTGAACGGCGACACCTGTTTCACCGGCGCGGCGAAACGAGCGCCCTGCTCCAGGAACGGCGTACTGAAGTTACTGTGATACAGCGCCTGGTATTCCTTCGGATAGTCGCCGTTGTTGGTCAGGGTGTCGTTGAGGGCGAACACTACGCTGCCGGGCTCGGTGACCAGTTCGGTCGCGACTGAGAAGTCGACCTTCTTGAACGCCTGCTCTTTCAGTTCGCCGCGCAGGGTGATGGCGTACGGCGGTTTTTCATCGATGTGCAGGGTGACTTTGTTCGCAGGAATGTTGGCGGCCCGACCGTGCAGGGTCAGCAGTTCGCCGTTGTCGACGCCGGGATGGCCGACCCATTCGTACCCGCAGCGGGTGACCAGCTCATTGAAACCTTCCAGCCAGCCCAGACCTCCGCGGCCATTGAGCTCGATGAAGGACGGATTGACCACTTCCTTGACCGGCGAATCCCAGCCCATGCGCACATCGCCGACCGAGGCCTGCAAGACGTTCATGCCGCGTGTCGGCACTACCGAGAGTTTCATCGTGCCGTTATCGATGTCGACGATGCTGACACCCTCCTGCCGACCGCCGTGCAAGGTGCGCAGGGTAACGCTGAAGGGGGTGTCGGTTTTTATGCCCAGTTGCTGGCTGGTGATCTGCCAGCTCTGGGCGGCTTTGTCGGTGTCGAGCAGAACGTAATCCCAGGCCATGGCCTGGGAGGCAGCGGACAGTACGCTGAGGGCAACAACGAGTTTGAGCGGGGTCATGGCAGCAGCCTTTCTTGGAGTTGTGCCATTTTTATAAACTCGATGAAACGTTTCAGCAAGCTTAAAAAGCGGCACAGCGCCGGCAATGAATCGATTCATGATCGCCGCCCCACTCCCATCTCGGTGGTCGAAGGGCTAGGCGATCCTGCTGACATTCACATAGTCTGTACCGCCTGCCGACGGCTGTAGGCTTATTCAAACCCCACCGGTGGGACGAAAACATAAGGAGTGTTTCAGATGCTGCGAGTGGATTGGCTCGATAATCAAATGGATAAATGCGGCCTGATGGCCGAATGGATTTATCGGGAATTCAGTTACGAGTTTGCGCAACAATCTCTTTCGAGTTGGCAACAGGAATTCGCTGAAGGACAGCGTGATGGCAGTTGGAAGTGTCTGATCGCAACAGAACAAGACCAGTTGCTGGGCGGCGCCACGCTTGCCAGTAGCGACCTCTCTGACCGACCCGATCTAGGCCCATGGCTTGCGTGTGTTTTCACCGCCCCTGAAGCCAGGCGCAGAGGTCTCGCAACGCAGTTGATCGAAGGCATCTGCAGCCATGCAAAAGATGCTGGATTCACGACCTTGTACTTGCACACCCACAGCCAGAGTCATTACTACACAAAGCTCGGCTGGACGGTGTTGGAGCGCTTTGAGGTTTGGGGCAAAGAGCACTGCCTCATGTCACGGAGTTTGTAGCCAACGCCGACTTCGACATTCCTGGGCTGACGCCACCCACCTGGCAGTCTCTGTTGGATCATGAGTACGAGCCGTGGGTGCGCCAGCCAAAAACCCAGCGTGGCGCAGCCCGTTCTTGAATCAGGGTTGCTTGCGGAAGAACAAGGTGATCTGGCCGACCTCCACCCCAAACTTAGTCATGAACGAACGATTGATCATCGTGTTCTTGTCCATCAGGTACATCCAGTCGTCCAACTGAACCTGATACACCTCGCCGTCCACCGGTAGGCTCAGCACGTATTTCCAGCGCAGTGTATTGCCTGCCACCTCACCCAGCGCCTCGCCCACCACGTCGCCAGCGGTTCCGCGCCATTGACTGGAGCCAACCGGGGTCAACGTCCACACTCGTTTTTGCCGGGTACCGTCGCTGTACGTAAACGATTCGTCGAGTATCAGCTTGCTGCCTTCGGAGTGGCCAATGATCTCCACATGGAAGCGCTTGGCAACCAGGCCAGAGCGCTTTTGAAACATACCCCAGGCTTCAACCCGACCCTCGAAGAATTCTCGCAGCTCAAGCGTGGGCGTCTCCTGGCTGTAGCTTTGCACATCCACCGGGCTGCAACTTGCAAGGCCAAGACACAGCAGCAGTATCCCTATCTTCAACATGTGCATTTCCTCAGCGGTCTCAGGGTTTAGCTGCACCCAGCAATTGGGCGCGCAGCTCCGGGTTGCGTGTTCGGGGGTCAAGCCATATCGAAAAAAAGGCTTTGGCGAACGCAACATCGCTCACCACATGCCGAAGGTGCTCTCCGACGTAAAAGCGCGCGCCCTCCCCCGGCATATAAACGCCGGTGATGCGGTCACCGGCACGCACATCGACAAGCGCCTGGAACATCTCCGACTCCCAGCGGGCCATCAGCTCGGCATCCAGGCCGTTGGGCGACAAGCGACGGATTTCCTTGAGGCTGGCCTGAACCAGATCATCGCGACTGATAGCGCGCCGGTAGGTCAGCTCCAGCGCAAAAGGCACATCCGCCCCCAGGGTTTCACCGGCAATCAGGCGTGAGCTCCAGAACTGCGCGCTGTAAATGGAAAACCCGAACACGCGCAACTCCCCGGAACCCAGCCGGCGAGCATTGGGAATAGCCTCGCGCCAATCAGCAAACAGTTCTGCGCTCTGGAGCATCAGAACAAAACAGATAGCGTGGCGGATAAAGCGGCCCGTCTGCCTGGTCATGCAAAGCCCTCGATATGACGCAATCGGCACCTTTAAAAGTTATACCAAATGCTTATTTTGTACAGGAAATATCTCAAACTCGACTGCCCCCACCAAAACGGACGGCAGCGATCCCGGCGAAATGACTTAATTACGATGGATTTGAAGACGATCTACGCCGAAAAAAGAGGTTAGTGCGAGGAAGGTTTTGACGAAAATACTCCATCCGCGAGGGGGGCCAGGGGCTGGCTTCGGCACGCGTTAATGAGCCGGTAGCGTCGCCTGGTGATCTGGCGTCAGCAATAGGGGCTGGAAATGGCGATTATCAGCGGGCTTTTTAGGCCTTATCTGCACAAAACATATACAAACGCATCCGATAGGTACAACAAAAAGGCGATGACCACTCACGCCTTCCTTTGACGGTGAATGCCCGCGCTGCGCTTGGAAAACAAAGCCCCGGCGGCGATTTGTTGAGATTTGCAGTGATCGGTATCAGGCACCACGAGTGGGTCGCGCATAGCAGCGCTGGCTTTTTCGATGTGCTGGTTCAAACCCAATATTCTGTCGTTCAGCACATTTTCACTCCCGCGGGCGTTCACTCATGAAACTTGCCAGCGAGCAAAATTGCGGTATAGCGCTGCCATACGCTCAATACAGAATCTGTAATGGGTCGATTGCGATGGGTCGTTACAGGCAGCAACCGGCCAATAGCGGTCTATCGACAACGGCACACACAGTGTTGAAAATGAGCCCGGCTCTCAGCGCCTGCCGTCTATCAACAATTTTCAGGGAAGAACCATGCAACCATCACTCAATCGGATAATGCTGTACGTCAGAAATGTTCAGGAGACTTGCGATTTTTATCAGCGCCATTTCGGCTTTGTCAGCGAGCGTGATGCTGATGACCGGGTCGTCGAATTGAGGTCTGCGAACGGCGGTGCGATTCTAATGGTTCACCTAGCGGCAAAAAGCGTCAAGACAGGCCAAGTCACCGTCAAACTTGTCTTTGACATCGAGGATGTCGATGGCTTTAAGGAAAAATGCCTGACGCAAGGACTGAAGTTTGGAGCCACACACAAGGCCGACGGCTATACCTTCGCTAATGCCAAAGACCCCGACGGCAATTCGATTTCCATTTCTAGTCGAGCGTTTGCCGCACCCTAAAACTAGTCACTGCTCCATCTGGAGTTGTGAGTCTGCTGATGACGTTTTCTGCCTCTCGCGACGGGCAGAAAACGGCCAAAAGCGGACATGCTCATGTCAACTACGCCCAGCACACTGGCTCTAATTATCCCGGCGTCGTTCTGGTTGGAGGCAAGTCTGCTGTCGATTCACGACTCGCCGCCAACAAGTCTCACTCTGTGGCAGTCAGACGGTCCAAGTTTTTGACCGTTTGATGAGCGAACATCAATCGGCATCAGAGGCTGGCCGGACTCGTTGTCTATCAGCACGGAACGCGTCTCCTGCGGCTTGAACAGGAAACGTTCGCCCCACTGCCTGAGACTTATCACAACTGGAAAGATCTCCCTTCCTTTTTCCGTAAGAACGTACTCCTTGTAGGCACTGCCATCTGACGCCGGTCGAATGTCGAAAACGCCGACCTCAACCAGCGTCTTCAGTCGCGATGCCAGAATATTCTTGGCCACGCCCAAGCTCTTTTGGAATTCGCTGAACCGGCGAATGTCGTCAAAAGCGTCGCGGATGATCATGAGCGACCAACGATCCCCAATGGCCTCCAGCGTCCTTGCTACCGGGCATTCGCTGCTGTGTGGTGAGGCATATTCTTCCATCTTTTTGACCTTGTGCGGTGTGGGGTGGCCAAGTCTGTCCACCAGTCTGGCGCAATGTGGTTGCAATTTAAAACCTGATGCGGCAACAATGAAATCTAGTTTCTAATTAAAACCAGATTAGCACCATGGAGGTGCACATGACAGCAGATGCCGACTCAGTCACCAAGCGGTTCTCCAGACATCCTTCGCAATTGCTGCATTCAGATACCGCTGAGAGCAGCAGCTGCGACCGCTCTCCAGGGCTTTCTCCGGCGCTGACGTTATTGTTATCTATCACCTGCGCACTGACCGTAGCCAACGTTTACTTCGCGCAACCGTTACTCGACTCAATGGCACTCAGCCTGGGTGTGGCCTCATCAATGATCGGCGTTGTGGTGACGGCCACTCAGGTTGGTTACGCGTTGGGGTTGCTGTTCATAGTCCCGCTGGGCGATTTGATAAACCGCAAGCGGCTGATTCTGACGCAGGTACTGCTGTCGGCGGCGGCGCTCGCGGCGGTCGGTGCGGCACAGCAGTGGCTGGCCCTGTTGGGCGCCATGATCATGATGGGCTTGTTGGCAGTGGTCGTTCAGGTATTGGTGGCATACGCGGCCGCGCTGGCAACACCCTCACAACGCGGGCAATCAGTCGGGACAATAACCAGTGGAATTGTCCTGGGCATTCTTCTGGCTCGGTTTACCTCTGGCCTGATTGCGGACATCGCGGGCTGGCGCGCCGTTTACTTCGTGTCCTCAGGATTGATGCTGACCATCGCGACGGTGCTGTGGAAAGTGGTTCCTGTCGCGGCGGCGCCAAGGCACAAAGATTCCTACCTGGCGCTCATCAGTTCACTCTTCAAACTATTCATCACCGAACGCACCTTACGCACCAGGGGCCTTCTGGCTTTACTGATCTTTGCCGCGTTTTCCGTGCTGTGGACATCCATGGTGCTGCCACTGAGCGCACCGCCGCTGTCGCTTTCACACACGGCCATCGGCCTGTTTGGATTGGCCGGCGTCGCCGGCGCCCTTGCTGCCAGTAAAGCCGGTCGCTGGGCCGATCAAGGCCTGGGGCAGCGAGTGACCGGTATTTCGCTGGGGCTCCTGACACTGTCCTGGTTGCCCATCACGTTTGCCGAGACGTCCCTCATCGCACTGGTCTGCGGCGTAGTCTTGCTCGACTTCGCGGTGCAAGCAGTGCACGTCACCAACCAGAGCCTCATTTTTGCTGCACGACCCGACGCCCAAAGTCGCATGGTCGGCGCCTACATGTGCTTCTACTCGGTCGGCAGCGCACTGGGAGCCGCAGCGGCGACCCAGGTTTATGCGCTTTGGGGCTGGATTGCAGTAAGCCTGCTGGGCGCCTTGATCAGCGCTACTGCCCTGGTGCTGTGGTTTTTCACGTTTCATTTTTCAACAACCCATCAAGGAAGATCAGCATGAGAGCCAGGCACCTACTGCTCGCAATCTCGATTACTGCCATATGGGGCTTGAATTTCTCGGTTATCAAACTGGGCCTCACCAGTGTTGACCCGCTGATTCTTGCTGGCATTCGCTTCACGCTTTGCGCACTTCCAGCGATCTTTTTCATTCCGAAACCCGATGTGCAGTGGCGCTACCTCATTGGTTACGGTCTGGTCTTCGGTATCGGACTTTGGGGCGTCGTTAACCTTGGTATTAAGTCTGGTCTTTCCGCAGGGATCGCTTCGCTTGTGCTTCAGTTCAGCGCATTTTTCACCATCCTGCTGGGCTCATGGATATTCAAGGAAGCGATTTCCCGCTACCAACTTGCGGGTATGGGTATCGCCTCCTGTGGTTTGTTGAGCATCATCTCAATTGTTGATGGGACAGTAACGACGGCCGGGCTGGTATTGGTGCTGATGGGAGCGGTCGCCTGGAGTGCAGCCAACGTGATCAACAAAAAAGCGAAGACCACCCAGGTCTTCGCTTTCCTGGTGTGGTCCAGTGCGTTTTCACCCATCCCTCTTTTCGCGCTGGATTACGCTGTTAACGGATCGACGGGTTACAGCGCACTGGTGAATCAACTCGACTACCGCGCCGTCCTGTCGATCCTGTTCCAGGTCTACCCCAATACACTGTTCGGCTACTGGGTGTGGAATTCACTTCTGAAACGATATCCAGTGTCTACAGTCGCGCCATTGTCGTTATTGGTGCCGGTATTCGGACTGCTTGGTTCAGTCATGATTTTCAGTGAGAGCCTGTCAGCCAACAAAATCGTTGCAGTGGTTCTAATTGTGTCGGGTCTTGGCGTCGGCTTATACGGACAACGCGTCATCAGTGCGGTGCTCAAGCGTTCTGACCGATGCCCATCGTGATGTAACAGCATGAGCTGGAGATCTTCTGAACACTGCTGAAACCCACCATGGATTCAGTCGATATAGATGACTGGCTAAAGGGGCGCCAGGTGCCCTTCGCGACAGGCAGCAATCGGCCACTTTGCGCTTGCTTTCAATGTCAGTTAGGGGTCGTTTTCTGCCTCTCGTGACGGGCAGAAAACGGCCAGAGGCGGTCATCAAGTGTCTAGATAAGCCGGGACGGTTCAATGCTTCAACTTTTTGACTCAGTGGCGATAACGGCGCCGACGATAATCAGCAGTGCGGGAATAATCAGGATCGGGCTGGCATGGCTTTGCCCTATGGCCACCAGCAGCAGGGTCGAGATCAGGGGGGCCAGATAGGAGAGAGCGCCGAGCATCGCCAGGCTGCCGTGCTTGGTGGCGTGGTCCCAGGCGAAAAACGCCAGGCCCACCGGCCCCAGGCCAAGGCCGACGATGGCCGCCCATTGCCCGGTGCTTGGAATGACCGCGGTTTCAAACGCCAGATGGCAGACCAGGCCGGCCACTGCGACGAGGCCACAGATGCCACCAATGATGCTGCTTGGCACGTCGCTGAAGCGGCGGTTGATCACCGAATAGGACGACCAGACCAGCGCGCAGGCGAAGGCGGCCAGGTAACCGGCTACCGGCATGGCGGCGGCTTCACCCGAGGCGCGCTGTTGCATGATGAACGCCGTACCGGCCAACCCCAGCAGCGCGCCGAGCAATTGGCGTTTGCGCAGCCGTTCCCCCGCGCTGAAGGCCGAGAGCAGCACAATCAACAATGGCCACAGGTAGGCAATCAGACTCGCCTCGGTAGCCGGGGCAGCCTTGAGGGCGAAAAAATACAGCGCGTGGTAGGCGAATATCCCGAGAAAACCGACCGCCCATACCGACCAGGGCTGACGCCAGCTGCGAAACCCCGCCATGCCGTTGCGGCCAAGGATGCACAGGCTCGCCACAAACGCAACGGCAAAACTCAGGGTCAGCAGTTGGAAGGGCGGAATGCCTTCGGTGAGGCTGGTCAGCAACGCCAGGCATGACCACAGGAACACCGCGATCACGCCGATGGCGGTGGCCGAGGCTGCGGCTCTGACAGACACCTGTGTTTTGGCAGTGTGCGTCGCTTCGGTCATCTACGCCCCGTCTGATTTATCCTTGTCAGTGGGGCAATGATAGAAAGGTCCGGCCGGGCGGGTATTGATGAGCACTGCTGAAGATTTGTTCAGGCCTGCCGGACTCAACTTACCCGCGAACTTCGGCGCACCGCGGCCGGGGTCAGGTCGCGGTTCTTTTTCAGGGCGTGGGTGAGTGCGCTTTGATCGGCATAACCGACGCGGTGGGCGATCTCGGTGATCGACAGCGCGGTTTCGCACAGCAAGTCGATAGCACGGTTGAGGCGCAAGGTGGCGATATGCGCAAAAGGCGTGCTCTTCAAATGCCGAGCGAACAGTACGTAGAGTCGCCGCTCGCTGGTACCTGCCACCCGTGCAATCTCCATGGCGCTGAGCCGGCTGTCCAGATGGCTTTCGATGTAAGCGAGAGCCCGTGCCAGGGTGAACTGACCATGCTCAGGGATGATTCCGGGCGGTAGCGTCAGCGAAGACAGCAGCAAAGTACTCCAGGACTCCGCCACCTGAGGTGAACTGGTCAGCAGGGGCGCGCTGCGGCTGGCGTAATCGAGTAAATGGCGGATTTCCGGGCGTACCGGGAAAAAGCGTTTGCCGGCCAGGAGTCTGGTCGACAGGTCGACATACTTGGGCCCGCCGAAGGTCGTCGCCGGCACGTCGAGCACCAAAAAGGTATTGGTCTTTTGCGCCAGAAACGCATGGCGAGCACCGGCAGGAATTACCACGCCCTGACTCCAGTCGACCTTGCCGCCCCGACCGTCGACTTCGATGTCCATGGAGCCGGACTGCGGCAGCACGAGCTGATGAAAGTCATGATCGTGCAGTTCGACTTGGCCCGAATACGAACGAAGGGCCAGTGAAACCGCTGGGTTGTCGTGACTGCCCATAGCGCATCTCCGTTGGCTCAGTTTCACATCATGCCTGAGTCAGAGAGCCCGGTGCCACTCCCGCGAGCGCTCAGGAGAGATGCGACGGGTCATCGTTTTCCAATGACTGCCCGGTCGTTATTCCTGCTTGATTGACTGGAAAAGGGGACGAAAAAGGGGACATTCATTAGCCTCCCCAAACGACCGCTCTTGGCCGATTCTGTTGAAAAAGTCGGCCATGGTTTCCACGGTAGAGAAGTATGCGTTTGAGATTGAAATCTTCACGTTGAGCAGAGGATTCGCGGCTCAGATTTCGCATAGCGACGCGCAAAAAAGGCATGTTGAGCAGTCAGTACGTGGGCAGTCTGGAAGTACCGACTTTTTCAACAGAATCGGCCAAAAGCGGGCGTTCGCTAATAATGACCCAGTAGCGCTGCGATGACTCACTCAGCGCAGAGGGGATCTGCTTAACGTTTTCCGCAGGTAGCTTGCTGACGAAGGGCACAAATGCTTGAACTGAGCTGTCTGGGAAATTGCGACAGGTGCCTTATCCCTATCAAGCCGTTCGTACCCGTTGGCCGTGAAAAAATCAACAGCACTTTGGGTCAACAAATGCAGTCGGTCTGCGCCTCGGGAGACCGCGTATTGTTCCAGTTCCGACAACACCGCCGAGCCCAGTCCTGCTCCACGATGCTCCTCGCAAACGACCATAGATCGCAATAGTAGATCGGGACCAGTACCCTCCAACCCTCCGTAAGCAACCATTTCCCCATCCACGTCGAATCGGTAAAACTGTCGCCCGGGATCGCTCACATCATCGTAGGGCAATCCAGCTTGACTCAGGGACGCGCGGAGCTGATTCAAACCGCTCGCTTCTACTTCAATCATCTGCATTTTCAGTGCTCTTATAGGCTCTCTGATACTCAATGCTAGCAGGCTCAATCCTTATCACCGATCAATCGACGACGGCACCTGAATTCGTCCGCTTTGGGTCGTTTTCAGCCGGTCGCGACAGGCAGAAATCGGCCAGAAGAAGACATCAGGTGTGTCTGAGAATTAGAGGCGATTGAGGGCTGAAAAATCCTATATCAGTAAGAACTGATAGCGGCAATTTGCTGCATATCAAGACGTGTTTCGGCTTGAAGATTCAAAAGGATCATCAAACGACGGATTTTCTAATCCTCCCTGACAAAAGGAGGAATGGCGATGAACCGTTTCCTCAACCACTGATGAAGCTCGGCTACGGCCCGCGATACTTGCCCACGGTGGGGGCAGGCGAAACTCAGAGGGTACACGTCACCGGGAAAATCAGTCAGCAGCACCACGAGCCTTCCCGCTTGCACATCGACGCTGACATCCAGCCAGGACTTGTAGGCGATACCTTCACCTTCCAGTGCCCAGCGGCGCACCACATCGGCATCATCGCTAAACAACGGGCCGGCGACTTGCACCGTTTGCGTGCCCAATTGCCAGCGGTCATGCAGTCGGCCGCTTTGTAGGTAGGGCAGGCACGTGTGACGCAATAGGTCTTCTGGCGTTCGTGGCGCGGTACGGCGTGCCAGATAGTCCGGCGACGCCACCAGTACCCGGCGGTTCAATGGAACTAGGGGCAGGGCAATGTAGTTAGCGTCTTCGTTCAGGCCATAGCGGATGGCCACGTCCACCGGGTCGCGAAACAGGTTGCTCACTTGATCGGAGAGCAGAAAGCGTAGGTTCAACTCAGGATGCAGGTGCCGAAAATCCGTGAGCCACGGCAGTAAGATATTGCGTCCCAGATCAGACGGGGCGGCGATCTGCAGGGTACCGCGCAGTGGTGCATTGTCACCGCGCAGGTTCGCCCGTCCTTGCTCCAGGTGCTCGAGCACTGACCGAGCTGTGGGCAAGTATTGCTCGCCTTCAGCGCTGAGGCGCAGGCTGCGCGTAGTACGGGTAAATAGGCGCACCCCCAACTCCCGCTCCAGCCGCTTAATAGCGGCTGAAACCTGCCCCGGCAGCAAATCAACTTCGACCGCCGCTGCGGTAAAGCTGCCCAGGGCGGCGCTGCGCAGGAACAGCCCAAGATCATCGATACGAATCATTTTCCCTCCAGCAGTGAAAGTGTTACTGCATTGTGTTGATTTTTCTTTGTAGTGGGAAAGGTAAAGATGCACGCAACCCCATCATCAATGAGTTGTCATGAAAGCCATTGCCTTTACCGAGCACGGTCTACCTATCAACGACCCGCGCTCCCTCCAAGACGTGAACATCGCCGCACCTATGCCAGGCCCTAGGGATTTACTGGTGGAAGTGGAAGCGGTTGCGGTCAACCCGGTGGACACCAAAGTCCGTTCCGGTAGCTTCGCCAAAGAACCGAAAATACTCGGCTGGGACGCGGCCGGCACCGTGCGGGAAGTGGGCGCCGACGTCAGTTTGTTCAAGCCTGGCGACAAGGTCTACTACGCCGGCTCGCTGACCCGGGCAGGCAGTTACAGTGAACTGCAGGTAGTGGATGAGCGCATTGTCGGGCACCGGCCGCAGTCATTGAGCGCTGCCCACGCTGCTGCCTTACCGCTGACATCGATTACAGCCTGGGAATTGTTGTTTGATCGTCTAGGCGTCAGCGAAGGCGGCAGCGATGGCGATGTATTGCTGGTAGTCGGTGCTGCCGGCGGTGTGGGGTCGATGCTGGTACAACTGGCTCACGAGCTGACCGGCATGACCGTGATTGGTACCGCTTCGCGCCCGGAAACCGCTGACTGGGTCAAGCGCATGGGCGCCGACCATGTGATCGACCATCGCCAGCCGATGCTGGCCCAATTGCAGGTTCTGGGGATTGGCGAGGTCAGTTATGTGGCCAGCCTGACGCACACCGAGGAGCACCTGGCGCAGTTGATCGAAGTGTTGCGCCCTCAGGGTCGCCTGGGGGTGATTGATGATCCAAGCAGCCTGGATGTGATGCCACTCAAGCTCAAGTCTTTATCCCTGCATTGGGAACTGATGTTCACCCGCTCACTGTTCGAAACCCCGGACATGATCAACCAGCATCACCTGCTCAATCGCATTGCCCAACTGATCGACCAAGGCATTTTGCAGACCACACTGGGTGAGCATTTTGGGGTCATAAATGCCGCCAATATGCGCCGCGCCCACGCGCTGGTCGAAAGCAACAAAGCGCGGGGCAAGATTGTTCTAGAGGGCTTTGCATGAACACCTTAATCAGATCGATGGGCTTATCGTTACTGGTGTTGTTGATCGGCGGATGCGGCAGCCAACACCCAACCCTTTCTTCTGACGGAACTACCGCTATGCAAAAATCATTGATATCCATCGCCGTACTCAAGGCCAAGCCAGGCAAACAGCAGGCGCTCAAGCAAGGCTTGTTGGCGTTGGTTGAACCAACGCGCACCGAGCCCGGTAATCTTGACTATGTGCTGTTTGAGCTGCGCGATGAACCCGGCACTTTCTACATGCGCGAAGCGTTCAAGGACCAGGCGGCCCTCGATGTGCATTTTGCAACGCCGTACTTCAAGCAATTTGCGGCAACCGCCGATAGTTTGCTCAAGGAGCCTTTGCAACTGATCTTCCTTGAGCAGGTCTCGAACTGAGACAGCCTCGTTTCACATGCCGTCTTGTGAATCGCTCCTGATTTCTCAGACACATCGAATGTCTGCTCCTGGCCGTTTTCTACCTCTCGCGACAAGCAGAAAACGGCCGATTCTATTAAAAACAGTCGGAACGCCTGCTTTACACGCCCCCACCTGAAATCCGACTCCGGAAGCCTCTCCAAACCATAAAAACGTCAATCTCCAACACCTACTTTTCTGATACGCAAACCAGACCGACCTTTTCAACAGAATCGATCAAAGTCGGTCTCCCCTCCCCAGCAAGCAATCCTGGTCCAAAACAAAATCCCAGGTTATCTACCGATATCAATCCACGCCGCTGCAGGCCGGCGGGCTTTTCCGTTCGTCTGTTCTTGCGGTCAACAGCTGAATGAGGTGCGCATCCAAAGTTGCACCACCTATGCTTAGCACACCCCTCTTTAGAAGACGTCGTGTTCCATGCCTGAAGCCCGTGCCGGCAGGTTATTGACCTAGAGGCTGCGTGCTCCAGCTGCCCATCCTGAACAGGCGGGTCATCGATGTATCAGAACTTAGCGCTGCTTGCCGCCTTCCTCCTGACCTACAGCATCTTTGCGGGGCGCTTGGAGTCCAGTCTGCTCAATGGCCCGCTAATGTTCATGCTGGCCGGTCTGATTCTCGGCCCGGCCGTTCTGGGCATTATGCAACTCCAGATTGACAGGTATGGCCTCAAGTTCCTGGCGGAGCTGACACTGGCGATTGTTCTGTTCAGCGATGCGGCCAACGCCGACCTGAAGGTCCTGCGGGCCAATGAAGGACTTCCGTTGCGCTTGCTGATGGTGGGGCTGCCCCTGACCATCGCAGCGGGTTGGCTCGTCGGCATATGGCTGTTCCCACAGGTTCCACCGTTGGAAATAGCAATACTGGCGACCCTTCTGGCGCCCACCGATGCGGCGCTCGGCAAGGCGGTGGTGAGCAACCCCCAGGTTCCCGCGTCCGTGCGTGAAGGGCTAAACGTTGAGAGCGGGTTGAATGACGGAATCTGCGTCCCCGTGTTGCTTGTGTTTTTGGCATTGCTGGTTGAACAACAGACACAGTCCCCCCTCTCACTGGCGTTCGAGTTAGTCATCGAGGAGCTGGGCATCGGTGCATTGATCGGTGTCAGCCTGACGCTCATCGCCTGGCGGTTGCAGCGCTACTCCGCAAAACACCAATGGCAAACGCCCATGTGGTCACAGTTGACCCTGCCCGGGCTCGCCATTCTGTGCTTTGCCACCGCGCAGACACTGGGTGGCAGCGGGTTTATCGCCGCGTTCGTCGGTGGGTTGCTCGCCAGCTTTCTGTTTACCGAGCAAAAGCACCAGATGCTCAAGGCCAGCGAAGAGTTCGCCAGCCTGCTATCGGTCATCACTTGGGTCGTATTTGGCGCACTGGTGATCCCTTGGGCCTGGAGCAGTCTCACCCTGAACATCTGGCTTTACTCGGTGCTCAGCTTGACCGTGATTCGCATCCTGCCCGTGCTGATCAGCCTGGTGGGAACACGCTTCGATTTCGAAACCCGCCTCTTCATCGGTTGGTTCGGCCCACGAGGCCTGGCCAGCATTGTCTTCGCCGTCATGATATTGGCCTCCCCTCTACAGGAAAGTCGCACCTTGGTGGCGACGGCGGTCTGTACCGTTTTACTCAGTGTGCTGCTGCACGGCCTGACTGCCAATCCATGGGTCGCGCGGCTAGCCAATCGTAATCATTGATCGTTGTCAGAAACACCACCGCGTTGAGGATGCCCTGGGCTTCGGCGTCAACGCTGCTCATGGAAGCGGGTTTGAAAGTCAGCTATAAGCTTTTACCCCCTTGCGTGACATACGGTGATCCCATTGGCAGCGATCCAACATTGCATGTATTGCCCACCGCCAGTAATGGCGCGTCGGACCTGAGCCTCGAGCATGTCTGAACGTTTGAGCAAACTGCTGCTAGGTCCCCTGCTCCTGCTGCAGGGCCTGTACACCCGGCGGGTCACCCCGCGGTTGCCGGAAGCCAGCGGTGCACGCCAGGGCCTGGCGGGCAACGGCGCGCGCCTGCGCTTGCTGATTGTCGGGGATTCGGCCATTGCCGGGGTGGGTGCCGCGACCCAGGATGAGGCCTTGAGCGGGCAACTGGTCGCTCGGCTGGCTGAGGGCTTTCAGGTGAGCTGGCAGCTCTGGGCGCAGACCGGGCTGGATTCCCAGGGCCTGCTGGAACTGCTCGACAGCCAGGACGCGCAGCCCTTTGATGTGGCGGTGCTGGGCATCGGTGTCAACGATGTCACCAGCAGCCTTGGCGCCGATCAATGGCTGATACGGCAACAGCGCCTGCTGGGGGTCTTGAAGGACAAGTTCGCAGTGCAACAGTTGGTCATTTCTCCACTGCCGCCGATGCACCTGTTCCCCGCACTGCCCCAGCCGTTGCGCTGGTACCTGGGCAACCGGGCCAGGCGCTTCAACCAACACCTGGCCACCCTGATCGCTGCCCAGCCATCCTGTAGCCTCCTGACCCTGAGCCTGGCCCCGGAGGCCGGCATGATGGCCGCCGATGGTTTCCATCCTGGGCCTGTGATCTACAGTCTCTGGGCAGAGCACGCCGCCCGGGCCATTACCGGGCAGCGGCACACGGATAAAAACCCAGGAGTCGAACATGTCTGAACTCAACCTGTCCCCCAACGTCGCCACCGCCCTGGCCCAGTGGCACGCCATGCTCGACCAGGGTGACTTGCGCGCACTGCCCGAGTTGCTGGCCCCCGAGGCGGTGTTCCGCTCGCCCATGGCCCACACGCCCTACCCCGGCGCGCCGGTGGTGGCGATGATCCTCAACACGGTGTTCCAGGTGTTCGAGGACTTTACCTACCACCGCGAACTGGCGAGTGCCGACGGGCTGAATGTGGTGCTGGAGTTCAGTGCCCGGGTCGGCGACAAGCAACTCAAAGGCATCGACATGATCCGCTTCAACGCGGAGGGGAAAATTGTCGAGTTCGACGTGATGGTGCGGCCGATGAGTGCCTTGCAGGCCCTGGGGGATGAGATGGGCCGGCGCCTGGCTGCATACCTGGCGGCGAGCAAGGCCTGATGGCCCAGGCGCCAGCCTGGATTTAAGCGCAAGACACCGGGTGCGAGGTGGCGCACGGACGACTAGTCTGTCCGCCATACCTTCACTGCTGCCCCGGATGACCCATGCCTTATGACCGCGCCCGCCAGTTCCTCGCCGCTCTTGACGACGACTGGGCGCGGCATGTCGCGGCCATCGGCCCATGCCTGCATGAACCCAAGCCAACCCGCGATCCCTACGAAGCCCTGGTGCGGGCCATCGCCTATCAGCAACTGCACGTGCGGGCCGGCGATGCGATTGTCGGGCGTTTGCTCGCGCTGTTCCCGGGGCAGCCCTTCCCCAGTGCCGCGCAGTTGCTGGCCAGTGACGGTGACGCGCTGCGCCGCTGCGGGTTCTCCGCGAGCAAGGTCGCGACTATCCAGGGCATCGCCGACGCCACCTTGAGCGGCATAGTCCCGGATTACCCCACAGCGCAAGCCATGGACGACGAGACGCTGATTGCGCGCCTGACGCCGTTGCGCGGGGTCGGTCGCTGGACCGTGGAGATGCTGCTGATCTATACCCTCGAACGCCCGGACATCCTGCCCGCCGACGACTTTGGCGTGCGTGACGGATACCGCCGCCTCAAGGGCCTGGAACAGACGCCCACCCGTAGACAGATGCTCGAGCTCGGCCAAGCCTGGAGCCCGTATCGGACGGTTGCCGCGTGGTATTTGTGGCGAGTGCCCAGAGGATGAAAACCTACTGGCTGCTCAACGAGAAACGGCAAAAGATCGCCAGCCCGGTGCCCGGCCTGTTGGGCGGCCACCGGCGCTCGAAGATCTACGGTCGCCTGGATTGCCCAGGCGCCTTGCGTGCCATCGCCCGGGGCGGCTACGTCACTCATCGGGTGTTTTTTGCCGATGAGGCCGCCGCCCTGGCGGCCGGTTTCAGGCCATGTGCGGTGTGTTTGCCCGAGGCTTATCGGGCGTGGAAATACGCCCGATGACCACCCCGGCGCGGCCCGATCAGTAGGCTTCAGCTACCGGGAAGGGCACACGTTTACCCGCTGCCACTTCCGGTTCACACCGCTCTGCCAGCGCCGCGTCCTGCTCCGATTTCGGCTGAGGTGCCGGGGTTCGGTAGGCCACGGCGGGCATCTCCTGGCGCAAGCTGTGGATCAGGCTGTAGCAAATGACCAACAGCAGCATGGCGATGGGCAACCCGGCGGCAATACTCGCCATTTGAATGGCTTTGAGTCCGCCGGCCAACAACAACCCCGCCGCAATGGCGCCTTCCAGCAGGCACCAGAGCACCCTGATCCACTTCGGTGGATTGGTGCTGCCCAAGGCGCACAAGGTACACAACACCTGGGTCCCGGCATCGGCGGTGGTGACAAAGTGCACGCCGAGCAACACGCAGACCAGGATCGACAGCGCCGCGCCGACGGCTGGGCCATCGAGCACTTGCAGCAAGGTGAACATGGCCGCCGTGGTTTCTTTTTTGGTCGCCAGCAACACCGTGCCACCGCTGAACGGCGCTGGTTCCTGAACCACTTCCTGCGCCGCTACTGACTGTTGGTAGGCTTGCCGATCAAGTTGCTCCTGCTTCAGGGAGGCACCGCCAAAGACCGACATCCAGAGGATGGTGACCATCGTCGGCACAATCAACGCACCCACTACCAGTTCCCGGATGGTCCGGCCTTTGGAAATACGCGCAATGAACAAGCCGACAAACGGCCCCCAGGTCATCCACCAAGGCCAGTAGAACGCGGTCCACCAGTTTTGCCATTCGCTGTCTTTCTGGGTATCCATCCAGAAACTCAGGCCGACGATGTTTTGCACATAGTCGCCGGTGGATTCAAACATCAAGTTCAGAATATAACGGGTTGGCCCTAACAGCAGCACTGCCAGCATTAACAGGAAGGACAAATACATATTAAGCGTGGAGATGCGCTTCATCCCCTTGGACAGACCCACCAGCAAAGAAACACAGGCGATAATACTGACCACCAGGATAATGGATAACTGCAACCCGATACTCACCGGCACATCAAACACTTGATGTAAGCCGGTATTGATCTGCGCCACACCCAAGCCCAGCGACTGGGAAACACCAAAGGCGGTGATCACCACCCCCATAATATCGACCACATGGCCGATCCAGCCGTAGATGCGGTTACCGATCAACGGATAGAGCAACGAGCGCAGCGCCAGCGGCAAGCCCCGGCGATAGGCAAAATACGCCAGGCCCAGGCCAATCATGGAAAAGATCGCCCACGGATGCAGACCCCAGTGAAACAGGGTGATGCGCATGGCAATGCTCGCCGATTCATCGGTCAAGCCTTTGGAAAACGGGTTGTCGGCGTAGTGCAGCATGGGCTCGGCAACCGACCAGAAAATCAGGCCGATGCCCATGCCGGCGCTGAACAGCATGGCGATCCAGGAGGCGAAGCTGAACTCTGGCACGTCATCGTCGGCGCCCAGCTTCAGGTTGCCAAAGCGGCTGACGGCAATGTACGCCAGCACCCCGAGTACAGCGCTGATCAGCGTAATGTAGTACCACTTGAAGTTGTACAGGATAAACCCGGAAGCCGTTTCAAACGCCTTGGCGGCTTGTTCATCTTGAACGGCACAAAACAGTACAAACAGGATCACGGCAACTAATGAAGCCACCGTCACTTTCGGATTCAAACCTTTCAACATGCCAGATTGCGCACGCATTTTATTCCCCTTTTGTTTTTGTATAAGGGTGTAGAGAGTGTTCTGGAGTCAGCCGATTGACGGGTTATTTAAACCCGAAAAACAACGCTGTTCGTCCGATGAATATTCCAGGCGTGTTTATCCTAATGACCACTGGCAAGATGGTGGAAACCCCACCCGCCTTCAAACCATTTTTCGTCACCGATTCATGAGAAAAACGCATCGATCAAAATCACTGCTGCCTTCCCTGGCGACGGCCCTCAGTCCCTTGCCAATGGCTCTACCGGCTCCGCCACCGCAACCCAGTTCGAGCTCGCCAGACCATCCGGTGTCAACGGCTGATGCAAAGGCGCATCCGGGTTCAGGTGTTGCCCGCTGACTCGCCTCTGGGTCACGCACAAGGCCAGCAGCAGCGCACATCCACCGTGGAAAAAATACAGGCTGGAGGCGCCCGCATACTCCATCAATAAACCTGCCACCAGCGGCCCGATACAGGCTCCGACGCCGAAGGTGATCAACAGCATGCCCGAGAGGGACACCCGCAAACCTGCCTCCATATTGTCGTTGGCCAAGGCCACTCCCAGCGGGTACAGGCAAAACTGCAGGAAGCCGATCGCCGCGCCAAACAGCAACACCGTGCTGAACGAGGGTGACGGATTAAACCCCAGCGGAAGACTGACCACTAGCAGCACCACCGCCACCCCACGGATCAGGCTCGCCCGGGGCAGCCGATCCGAGAGCCAGCCCAGCGGCAACTGCGCCAGCAGCCCGGCGCCGATCGTCAAGGCCATGAACTGCCCGACCTGCGCCGTGTCGAGCCCCTGCTTGCTCGCATAGATCGCCGCCAGGCCGTAGAAACTGCCATTGATCATCCCGGACACCAGGACGGTCACCAACGACTGGGGAATGCGCCGCAGGAACAGCCGCACATCAATCGCCGCACTGGGCACCACGCTGGGGTGAGCGCTGCGGGTCAGCGCCACCGGCACCGAGCACAAGGCAAACACCATGGCCACGCCCAGCAAAGCCCGAATACCCAACCCGGTATCGAGGGTCAGGGCCAACTGGCCAAGCATCATGCCGACGTAGCTGGCAACCATGTACAACGCCAGCACCGCACCCCGTTGCTCGGTGCGGGCCTGATCGTTGAGCCAGCTTTCAATCACCATCAGCTGACACATCATCGCCAGCCCCACCAGCGCCCGGAGCACCAGCCAGAACGGCAATGAATGGCTGAACTCATGGGCCAGCACCGCCGCGGCAATGATCCCGGCGCACGCCGCGTAGGTACGGATGTGGCCCACCGCACCGATCAGCCAGCGCCCGACCCAGCCGCCCAGCACCATGCCCAGGGCATTGGCGGCCATCAGGGCACCGCCGGCCGCCTCGCTCCCGCCCATGCCGCTCAAGCGCAGCGCCAGGTACGTCATCAGCAGGGTCGAGCCCAATTGCATCAACAAGCTGGCCAGGTAAAGGGCCCCGAAAGTTCGCGTCAGTCCAAGCACGGTGCGGATTCCAAGAAGTCCAAGGGAAGGAAGTTGGCGTCAGGCCAATCCGTGCAGCTCTTTCCAGTTGCCCGGGTGCACCACGTAGCCGAACAAGGCATGACCGCCATACACCAGCTCGCTTCCTTCAGGAATCCACAACACCTGGCCCGGCCTGACCTCGAACACTTCACCGTCGGCCTGTAGTTGCAGGCAGCCCTCGATCACGAAGATCACCTCGTCATACAGCACCGTCCACTGCACCTGGGCCCCTTCCCAGCGGGCAAATCCGACCCCGATGTTCGGCGACACCTCATTGCTCAGGGCGCGGGCAACATAGGCCGCACCGGGCGGCCCACCACGCACGCTGAATGTCAGGTCCTGCTGGTCGATGCACAGCACCCGTGCCTTGCCTGGGGCGCGCGGGCTCATAACTCACTCCGGCTGTTCCAGGCGGCCAGGCGAATGCGCGAGCGCACACCCAGGCCGAGAAACGGTTCCGGCGGGTTGAGCGACGGCATGCCGGTCACCGCATGGATATCGTTCAACTGAGCCGAATCGGCGCCCACGGCGAGGTCGGCGAGCAAGGTCCCGGAAATCGTGCCCCAGGCCGCACCCACACCGTTGTCGCACGCCGACGCATGCAGCCCCGGTTCCAGCTCGCCAAAGAAGTTGGTGAAGTTGCGCGAGATCGCATAGACCCCGCCCCAGGTATGGCTGAAAGGCACCTCGGCCAGTTGCGGGAAGCGCGCCAGGAACGCCTTGCGATGTGCCGCGCGCACGTCCAGGCGCATGGCATCGCTGGTGCTGCGCCCATACTTGGGCACATGTTTATAGGTATTGCGGATGATCAAGCGACGATCCTGGGTCATGCGCACCGTGGTACCGGCGTGGTCTGCCGGGGTCAGCCCCCAGTCCACCTGGCCGCCGTAGGTCGCCAGTTCGCTGTCGGTCAAGGGACGGGTCCAACTGGCGAAGGTCATCACCGGCAACAGGCGGTTACGCAGATAACCAAACTCCTGGGTGAAGATGCTGGTGCCGAGCAACACCTGCGGGGTGCGGATCAGCCCCTGACTGCCATGCAACAGCCAGCCGCCTCGCCCATCACGCTCCAGGCGCTGGATCGGTGACTCTTCCAGCAGCTCGACGTTCTCCGGCAACGAATTCGCCAGCCCGGTGACCAGCGCGGCCGGTTGCATCAGGTAGCAGCCGGGGGTGTAGATGGCGCCACTGTAATGCTGGGTGCCCAGGACGCTGGACAACTCTGCCGGCCCCACCCGGCGAAACGGCTCGCCCAGGTCGCTCATCAATCGTTCGAAGTGATCCAGGTAGGCCAGGCCACGGGCACCGACAGCACCTTGGTACTTGCCGGCATGGGACCATTGGCAGTCGATTCCACGGCTCTGCACCAGGCCTTGCAACTGAGCGATGGCGGCGCGGTTGAGCGCCAGCAAGCGCTGCTTGTGTGCCGGGTCCGGATGCTCCAGGGCAAACTTGTGGGGCAGGTCAATGACAAACCCGGAGTTGCGCCCCGAAGCCCCGTGGGCCACCCGCTGTGCATCCACCAACAGAATCCGTGCTTGCGGGTGATGCGCCGCCAGTCGGCGTGCAGCCGCCAGGCCGGCAAACCCTGCGCCGACGATGGCGAAGTCGGCCCGCTGCTCACCCGACAGGCGGGTGCAGGCGGGTTGTGGCGGCAAGGCCGCGTACCAGCCGCAGCTGGCATCGTCATGCGGCAGATTGATCGTGTTCTTCATGATTCTGGCCTCAGGCGACAGCCTGTTGGGAGTTCTGGCAGGACTGCAGCAAACGGCTGCGTTGGGTTTGCGCCTGGCGTCCGAGCAGGACAAAACCGTGCAGCGCCCCGTCGACGTCATGGAAACCGGCACTGACCCCATCCTCGGTCAGGGTGCAGCGCCATTCCCCCACGCAACCGGCCGCGGGCGGCAGCAGGCACAGCGGCGCGACCGGGGTCTTGACCGTCACGGGCATCAAGGGGTAATCGACGGCCGTCGGCCGACCGAGCAGGGTCTGGCTGAGTGCCTGGATGCCCTGATTGATCGGCGCCAGATACGGCAACAGTTGCCCGGCGATTTCGATGCAGTCGCCCAGGGCGAAGATCCCCGGCTGGGACGTCTGCAACCGCGCGTCCACTTGAATGCCCCTGCCGACGGTCACCCCGGCACTCTCTGCCAGGCTGAGGTCCGGCCGCAGCCCGACGGCAGACAACACCAGGTCGGCCTCGATGCGTTGCCCGTCGGCCAGTTGCAGGCAATAACCCTGGGCAGTCGGCTCGATGGCCTGCACGGTGTTCTGCAGGTACCAATTCACCCCCAGTTCGCTCAGGGCCTCCTGCAACTTCTGGCCGGCCTCGACCGGCAGCAGACGCTCCATGGGCCAGCGGCCGAGGCCGATGACATCGACATGCACGCCGTTGCTGGCCAGGTCGTTGGCAAACTCGCAGCCGATCAGGCCGTCCCCCAGGATGGCGACACGCTGCACGCTGCTAAGGCGCTGACGGAACTGTCGGTAGTCCTGCAAATTGTTGACGCTGAGCACGGCACTGGTGTCGCCCTCGATTGGCAAGCGCAGCGGCATCGCGCCACTGGCGAGGACCAACTGGCCGTAGTCCATCTCACCCAGGCTGGTGCTCAAGCGCCGCGCCGCACTGTCGATGCGCTGCACCTGGCAATGGGGATAAACGCGGATGTTCAGGCGCCGTTCGATCGCCATCGGCGACTCGCTGGCCAATGCCTCGGCGTTTTTGCCCTGGGACAGCCCGATGGACAGTGCCGGCTTGGAATACAGGTGCCCACAATCCTGGGTCAGCACGCGGATTTCCACCTGCGGGTCGGCTTTGCGCAATGCCTGGGCCAGACCGTAACCGGCGTAACCGCTGCCGATGATGACGATCGGCTGGGTCGGCAACAGCGCCGCTGGCGCCATTACCGGGGTAGGCGACGGCACACGGGCGATAGCGGTCGGCGCAACATGCTCGCTGATATCGAGCATCTCGAAATCCGCCTTGCCGACGTGGCATTCGGGGCACAGCCAGTCCTCGGGCACATCTTCCCAGCGCGTGCCGGCGACGATGCCATCCTCAGGCCATCCCAGCGCCTCGTCATAGATCAGGCCACAGACGATACACAGCCAAGTCTTGTACATGGCGCTCACTCCCCCGCAACCCGGATGGCTACGTTTTTGGTGCGCACATAGCTGTACAGGGCTTCCTGGCCCTTTTCCCGACCAAAACCCGACAACCCGACGCCACCAAACGGGGTTTCGATCCCACCGGCGTACCATTCGTTGACGAACACCTGGCCGGCCTTCAAGCGTCGGGTGCAGCGCATCGCCCGGCTGATGTCCTGGGTGAACACCCCGGCCACGAGACCGAACTCGGTACCGTTGGCGATGGCGATCGCCTCCTCTTCCGTGTCGAACGGGATCACCGCCAGCACCGGGCCAAACACCTCTTCCTGGGCAATGCACATGTCCGGGCGCACATCGCGGAACACCGTAGGCGCCATGAAGTGACCGGCCCGGTCAGGCAATGCCTGGCCACCGGTGGCCGCTACCGCGCCTTGCGCCACCGCACGGCGACACAAGTCTTCGATACCCGCCAACTGTCCGGCACTGACCACTGGCGTGAGGTCCGCGTCGTCCTGGCCGATCCCGACACTCAGCCCTTCGGCCATGGCGACCACGGACTCGACCACTTGCTCATAGATCTCACGCTGCACCAGCAGCCGGGACATCGCCGAACAGACCTGGCCGGCATTGAAGAAAATCCCGGACTGGACACTGGCCAGCAGTTGAACAGGATCGGCATCGGCGAAAGCGATCGCCGCCGACTTGCCCCCCAACTCCATCACACTGGGAATCGCGTGCTGGGCGGCATCACGCAAGATCGTCTGCCCGGTCGGCACCGAGCCGGTGAATACAATCTGATCCACCGCGCGGTGGCTGACCAGGTGCGCCCCGACCTCGCGACCCCGGCCGCAGATCAGGTTGACCGCGCCTCGCGGCAAGCCCGCTTTGCTGATGGCGCCGATCAGCACACACAGGCCCAACGGTGAAAGCTCAGGCGACTTGATGACCACCGCGTTACCCGCCGCCAATGCCGGGGCCAGGGAACGGGCACAGATCGAAACCGGGAAATTCCAGGGCACGATCTGCGCCGAGACGCCCATCGGGTCGTACAGGGTGAAGTCCATGTAGCCATTGCCCAGGGGGATCGAGGTGCCCTCGATCTTGTCCGCCATCCCGGCGTAATACTCGAAGTAGCGCGCCGCCTCGACGAACTCGTCCTTGGCGTCGCACAGGCGCTTGCCGTTCTCCTGGCACAGCACCCAGGCGCCCTCGTCGGCCACGGCGCGAATTTCCTCGGCGATGCGCAGCAGCCAAGTGACGCGTTGCGCCGGGCGCACTCGGGTCATTTCACCGCTGTCGGCACAGCGCCGTGCCGCCGACAAGGCGCGCTCGGCATCGGCGACGCCCGCCTGGGCAATGGTCGCGAGCAACTCGCCATTGCCCGGGTTGTGGACCTTCAAGTGCTGGGCACTGTCGCTCCATTCACCGTCGATGTAGTTGAGCCAGTGCGAGGCTATCGGATACATGGGCGCTCCTCCTCAGGCAGACGGCGTGGTGGCGAGCAACTGACGTGCAGCCCACTGGTGGAAGAAATGCGTCGGGATGTCCATTTCCGGGGAGAACGCGCCCCCTTTGTAGCCGGGGGAGAAACGGCCTTTCTGCATGCCTTCCACCGAGCTGATGTCTTCCTGGAACACCACTTTCCAGGACTCGAGAATCGCGGCGCGGCAGGCGGCGAATTCATCGCTGGTGGCCGCATCGTCACCGACATAGAACAGGCGCAGGTGCTCGATGGTGCGGCCCGGGGCAACGGGTTCAAGCTGCATGGCGAAGGCGTGATCGGCCTGGATGCCCAACAGCACGTTGGGGAAGAACGCCACGTACTCGGCGTTGCGCAGACGGTCCTGGGGCCAGGCCGGGAACTTCGGCAGGTGGGTCCCGGCGACGTCCGAGAGGTTGTAGGCGTAGCTGCCCTGGCCGGCGAAATGCTCGTCGAACAGAATGTTGTAGTGGTCTTCCAGGCGCGAGTAGGAGTTCAGGCTCGGGTGTACCCACGGCAGGTGATAGGCCTCGCAGTAGTTCTCCACCGCCAGCTTCCAGTTGCAGTTGATGTCCAGGGTGGTTTGATCCTGACCCGGACGGCGGCGCAGCAGGCTCATGCCGTCTTCGCCAAGGAACTGGGTCCAGCGCGTGGTCAGCGGGGCGAGCATGTCCTCGAGCGGCTGGGCGTCGCCCGACAGGTTGATGAACACCATGTCCATCCAGATGGCGCTGCGGATCGCTTTCAGGCCGTGCTTTTCACAGGCGAAGCGCTCGTCCTTGTGCTGGTCGATCCCGCCGACGTGCGGCGTGCCCCGCAGGCCGCCGTTGAGGTCATAGGTCCAGGAGTGGTAAGGGCAGCGAATCACCCCTTGCACCTCACCGGCCTCCTCCACCAGCTTCATGCCGCGGTGACTGCAAACGTTGTGGAATACCTGCACCAGGCCTTCGCGGTTGCGCATCAGCAGCAGGGGCAGGCCCATGAAATCGATCGGCTTGACCGAACCGGCCTTGACCAGGTCGCTGGCAAACCCGACACAGGCCCAGGTCTTGCCCATGACCTGATCACGTTCCAATTCGAAGTAGTGTTGATCGGTGTAGAACTCGTTGCTCAGCCCGGTTGCCTCATGGATCGGGTTCAGGACGGTTTCAAGGTGATGCACAGGAATTTGGCGGTTGTTGCTCATTATTGTTTTCCCCTGCTGGGCACGGTTTGGAAAGATCGGCAGGCACACTGGCCACTGTCCGTTGGCAGCCAGTTTGGGAAAACAGGAGTGGACTCGACAAACGATATTTGCGGCGCGATTCATGACTTTTAGTCATAAATTCCGGCACCTTGTTTTTTGCCGGCAAACTTGTTAATTGCAGGCGCGCGCGTATAAATGAGCAACTTTTCTTTATCGGAAAGTTTAACTTTTCCGGTTTTTAGACGGCATCTTTCGCCGCGGGAAGTTGATTCATCAGCCAACTTCTAAAGCACTTCACACTCTGGCGCATCGCCCCCCGGGACAAGGGTTCCAGCAAACAGAACTGCGCCTCGGTCTTTAATACCGCCTCCAGCGGCCGTACCAATGCGCCGGTGCGCAAAGGGTCATCGACCAGGTTCGACCAGGCCAGGGCAATGCCCTGGCCGTTGATGGCCGACTGAATCAGCATCGAGTAACTATTGATATTGATCCGGCGCTTTGGCTCGACCTTGTTCAGGCCCTGGCTGAGCAGCCAGTCGGACCAGCCGATCCAGTCCCGTTGCGGGTCATCGAGGTACAGCCAGGTCAAGCCGGCCAGGCCTTCAGGCTGGCTCAACTCCGGGTGCTGGGCCAGGTAGGCCGGGCTGCAAACCGGGTACACCTCCTCGCAGAACAAGGGGGTCACCTGCATGTTCGGCGGCGGTGTGCGGCAGTAATACAAGGCCAGGTCACAGTCGAGCCGGGAGAAATCCTTGACCTGGTCGTGGGCGATGATCCGCAGGTCGATCTCTTCGTTTTCACGCTGAAACTGGGTGACCTTGGGCAACAACCAGAGTGACGCCATGGCCGTGCTGGTGGCCACCGTGACTTGCTCGGCACCCCGCCATTGGCGTATTTCACCGGTGGCTTGTGCCACGCCCAGCAATGAACTGCGAACCGCTTCGTAATATTGACTGGCGGCCGGGCTTAGTTGCAGCGTACGGGTCGTGCGGATAAATAGGGTTTTACCCAGATAATCTTCGAGCAAACGTACCTGGCGACTGATAGCGCCTTGGGTAACGTTTAGTTCTTGCGCCGCCAACGTAAAACTCATGTGCCGCGCTGCGGCCTCAAAAGCAATCAAGCTATTAAGGGGTGGAAGTGGATGGATTCTCATGCAGGCAAGTCACGTCGTTATTGTGGTTATATGCCACTAGTCTAGCCCTTGTAATAAGCAGTGCACAGAGGGGCGACTTCCACCGGTCCTGTCCTGGAAAACAAAACGCCGCTCAATGAGCGGCGTTCTTGTGCGCGGGGCGATTACCAGGACCTGGAAGGTCTCAGGCCTCGCTGTCCCATGGACGATCGCCACGCTCATCCTTGACGCGGGTCGGCAGGCCCATCACGTCCAGCGCCTTGAGGAACGGCTCGGCTGGCAGCTCCTCGACGTTGACCATGCGTTGCACGTCCCACTCGCCACGGGCGACCAGCAAGGCCGCGGCTACCGGTGGCACGCCAGCGGTGTAGGAAATGCCCTGGCTGTCGGTTTCGGCATAGGCTTCCTCGTGATCAGCCACGTTGTAGATGAACACTTCGCGCGGCTGGCCATCCTTGGTGCCCTTGACCAGGTCGCCGATGCAGGTCTTGCCGGTGTAGCCCGGCGCCAGCGAACTTGGATCCGGCAGCACGGCCTTGACCAGCTTCAACGGCACCACTTCCAGGCCTTCGGCGGTCTTGACCGGTTGCTCGGAGAGCAGGCCAAGGTTCTTGAGCACGGTGAACACATTGATGTAGTGCTCGCCGAAGCTCATCCAGAAACGCACGTTGGCCACGCCGAGGTTCTTCGACAGGGAGTGCACTTCATCGTGGCCGGTGAGGTAGAGGTTCTGCGCGCCGACGACGGGCAGGTCGTCGGTGCGTTTGACTTCGAACATGGTGTTGCTGGTCCACTGGCTGTCCTGCCAGCTCCACACCTGTCCGGTGAATTCGCGGAAGTTGATTTCCGGGTCGAAATTGGTGGCGAAATATTTGCCGTGGGAACCGGCATTGACGTCGAGAATGTCGATCGAATCAATGCGGTCGAAATACTGTTGTTGCGCCAGGGCTGCATAGGCGTTGACCACACCCGGGTCGAAGCCCACGCCGAGAATGGCGGTGACGTTCTTCTGCTGGCATTCCTCGAGGTGCTTCCACTCGTAGTTGCCATACCAGGGCGGCGTTTCACAGATCTTGCCCGGCTCTTCGTGGATGGCGGTGTCCAGGTAGGCGACACCGGTATCGATGCAGGCACGCAGCACCGACATGTTGAGGAACGCGGAACCGACGTTGATGACGATCTGCGATTCGGTTTCGCGGATCAGCGTCTTGGTCGCTTCGACATCCATGGCGTCCAGGGCGAAAGCCTGGATATCGGCGGGCACTTTGAGGCTGCCCTTGGCCTTGACGCTGTCGATGATGGCCTGGCATTTGGAGATGTTGCGCGACGCGATAGCAATACGACCGAGTTCATCGTTGTGCTGCGCGCACTTGTGGGCCACCACCTTGGCGACACCTCCTGCACCAATGATAAGTACGTTCTTCTTCAATTTTTCTCTCTCTCCTTCTGCGCCAGCTTACGAAAGGCTGGACAAGTAATCGTCGAAACCAAACTCACGAACCAGCTCGACACTACCATCGAGTTGTTTCACTACGATGGACGGCATTTTCAGGCCGTTGAACCAGTTTTTCTTGACCATGGTGTAACCCGCGGCATCGACAAACGACAGACGGTCGCCAATGGCCAACGGTGCAGGAAACTGATACTCACCAAAGATATCCCCGGCCAGGCAGGATTTGCCGCACACCATGTAGGTGTGTTCACCCTCGCTCGGCGCCAGCTTGGCGTTCAGGCGGTAGATCAGCAGATCGAGCATGTGCGCTTCGATGGAGCTGTCGACGACGGCCAGGTGCTTGCCGTTGTAGAGGGTGTCGAGCACGGTGACTTCCAGCGAGGCGCTCTGGGTGATGGCGGCTTCGCCCGGCTCCAGGTAGACCTGCACGCCGTACTTCTGCGAAAAGGCCTTGAGGCGCGCGCAGAACTGGTCGAGGGCATAGTCTTCCCCGGTGAAGTGAATACCGCCGCCCAGGCTGACCCACTCGACCTTGTGCAGCAGGTGACCGAAGCGCTCTTCGATGGTGCACAGCATCTGGTCGAACAGGCCGAAATCGCCGTTCTCGCAGTTGTTGTGGAACATGAAGCCGGAGATCTGCTCGATGACCGCCTCGACCTTGACCGGGTCCCACTCGCCCAGGCGGCTGAAGGGACGCGCCGGGTCAGCCAGCAGGTAGTCGGAGCTGCTCACCTGCGGGTTGACCCGCAGACCGCGAACCTTGCCTTCGGACGCCTCGGCAAAGCGCTGCAGCTGGCCGATGGAGTTGAAGATGATTTTGTCGCAGTTGGCGAGCATCTCTTCGATTTCGTCGTCGGCCCAGGCCACGCTGTAGGCGTGGGTCTCGCCGGCAAATTTCTGGCGGCCGAGCTTGAGCTCGTAGAGCGAGGACGAGGTGGTGCCGTCCATGTACTGCTCCATCAGGTCGAACACCGACCAGGTGGCGAAGCACTTGAGCGCCAACAGGGCCTTGGCCCCGGACTGCTCGCGCACATAGGCGATTTTCTGCATGTTCGCCAGCAGCTTTTGTTTATCGATCAGGTAGTACGGCGTCTTAATCATTTCGAGGCCTCCGGCAAGGCTAGCCAAAAAAGGATGCGCATTGTGCCTTCACTGACTGCAGATCGAAAGAGCAGAAAGCGTTTGCACCCTGGCCGGGGCGTGGAGAGGGGTCGGTTACAACGGAGCGCAGGTCGGCGGGGTGGCGGGTTTAACCCACCAAACCGGTGGGGGGGCCAGGCGCCATAGGTGTTGAATGGACTGGCCCCATCGCGAGCAAGCTCGCGCCTACAGGTCGTAGAGCGCTTTGCCTAGCGCGCGCTCGCCAGTTCACGCAACCGTGCCAACTCGGCTGCAGGCAGGGTGATGCCTTCGGCCAGGGATTTGGCCCGCTCCTGATACCGTCGGTCGCCTGGCATGCGCTGCAGGCCGACGCCGCGCATCTGCTGCACCAGTGCTTCGCTGCGGCTGGCGAAGTGGTTGCCGGCGGTTTTGCTCGGGTCGATCACGATCAACAACTGACCGGTCCAGGGGGTTTGTGCCCCGGGGTGGTTCGACCAGTCGAACTCGAACGAGAAGTTGCCGCCGGTCAGGGCCGCCGACAACAGTTCCACCATCATCGACAGGGCCGAGCCCTTGTGTCCGCCAAACGGCAACAGCGCGCCACCGTTGAGGATCGCCTTGGGGTCCCGGGTCGGCTGGCCCAGGCTGTCGACGCCCATGCCCTCAGGCAGCATCTGGCCCTGGCGCGCGGCGATCTGCACATCGCCGTGGGCGATGGCGCTGGTTGCCAGGTCAAAGACGATCGGCTCACCACCGGCACGGGGTGCGGCAAAAGCAATCGGGTTGGTACCGAACAGCGGCCGTTGCGCGCCGTGGGGCACCACGCAGGTCATGCTGTTGACCACGCTCAAGGCCACCAGCCCCTCTTCGGCGAAGGGTTCGACGTCCGGCCAGAGCGCGGCGAAATGGTGCGAGTTACGGATCGCCAGCACCGCGATGCCGGCACTGCGGGCCTTCTCGACCAGCAAGCCGCGGGCCGCGGCCAAGGCCGGCTGGGCAAAACCATTGGCGGCGTCGACCCGGACAAACCCCGAGGCCACATCCTCCACCACCGGCACGGCCCGGCCATCCACCCAGCCGCTGGCCAGCGACGACAGGTAACCGGGAATGCGGAACACCCCGTGGCTGTGGGCGCCGTCGCGCTGGGCGCTGGCACAGTTGTGCGCCAGCACCTGGGCAACCTCGGACGAGGTGCCGTGCTGTTCAAAGATGCGCTGCAGCAACTCCGTCAGGTCGGCGAGTGCAAGGGTTTCCACTTCGGGCAAGGCGGCATTGGCGTGGGACATTCGAAAGGCTCCGGGCGAATTGTTGTTATGGGCGAACTATCCGGCCGTGACAGTTATCTGTCAAATATTGACTTTATGACAGAAAACATCCATTTTCCTCGCCAAGCGCTGAATAACAACAGGAAGCAGCCTTGAGCCAGCCCATCAAACAACGCCTTGAAAGCAGTCTGTCAACCGCCGCCGCCTCCGGCCGGGCGATTGCCAACTACATGCTGGCCAATCTTTATGAACTGCCGTTCCAGACCGCAGCGGACATCGCCGCGAAGTTGAACGTCAGTGAGTCCAGTGTCGGGCGCTTCTGCCGCTCCATCGGCTACAGCCACTTCAAAGACCTGAAAAACGACCTCAAGGCCGACCTGGGCGATGGCCCGTGGCTGGTGGGCGACCGTCTGCAGGAATTCCGCCAGCAGGCCAGCCAGGGTCCGCAGGGCCTGCCCCGCAGCTTCGAGCTGGAAGTGGCGGCCCTGGTCAAAGTCTACGAATACAGCCTGACCCCCACCTGGCACGCCGTCAGCCAGCGCCTGGCCAGCCGGCGCAAGGTGTTCGTCGCCGGGTTCCAGACCGAACGGGGCATCGCCGCCTCCATGGTGCATCTACTGCAGTACCTGCGCGATGACGTGCACTGGGTCGACGGCGCCGCCGGGCATTACGCCGACGTGCTGCTCAGCGTGCCCGCCGACAGCGCCCTGGTGGTGTTCGAAGCCCGCCGCTATTCGCGCCACGCCCTGACGCTGTGCCGCAAGGCCCGCGAGGCCGGCATCCCGGTGACGCTGGTCACCGACACCTTTTGCGACTGGGCCGAGCAGAACGCCGACGAAGTGTTCCGCGTGCCCACCGAGTTCAACCTCTTCTGGGAATCGACCGCCGCGATGCTGTCGCTGGTGCACCTGTTGGTCAACGACGTGTGCAAACAGTTGGGCCCGGAAGTGGAAAAACGTCTTGCCGCCGTTGCGCTCCTGCACAACGAGTTCGTTGGATACACATCATCACCAAGCTCAAAACAATAAATCGAGGTGCTAGATGAAACACGTCATTCGCTTTGCCAGTGCATGTGCAATGGTCCTGGCCGGGGCCTCCGGGGCGCAGGCTGAAACCCTGAAGATCGCCACCGAAGGCGCTTACCCGCCGTTCAACTATGTCGACTCGGACAACAAGCTGCACGGTTTCGATGTCGACATCGCCAACGCGCTGTGTGAACGCATGAAAGTGCAATGCAGCATCGTCGCCCAGGATTGGGAAGGGATTATCCCGGCGCTGATGGCCAAGAAATACGACGCCGTGGTCGCCTCGATGATCGCCACCGACGAGCGCAAGCAGAAGATCGATTTCACTAACCACTACTACCGCACACCGCTGTCCGTGGCCGTGCCCAAGGACTCGGACATCACCGATGCCCAGACCGATTTCAAAGGTCGCACCGTGGGCGCCCAGGCCTCCTCGACCCAGGCCATCTACGCCGAAGACCACTACGGCCCGGCCGGCGCCGACGTCAAGTTCTACCCGACCCTGGATGAAGCCAACAGTGACCTGGCCGCCGGCCGCGTCGACGGGGTGATTGCCGACAAGTTCCCGCTGCTGGCCTGGATCGACAGCGCCGGCAAGGACTGCTGCAAGATCATCGGCGATGTCAACGGCACCACGGCCGATGCATCCATCGCGGTGCGCAAGGGTGACGATGCGTTGCGCGAGCGTTTCAACAAAGCGCTGGATGAGATCGTCGCCGACGGTACCTACAAGAAGATCTCCAGCCGCTACTTCGCGTTCGACATCTACTGATCCCCTGCCCCTCAGGCCAGCCTGAGGGGCGTTCCTTGCCGACCTGCTGCACCGCGCACCCACCGGCGGTGGTGAGCGCGTGCGGGCTTAATTTACCGAGAGGGTTCGAGCATGTTCGAACATCTGTCACTGCTTTCCTTCGCCAGCGGCGGCTGGGGCTCAGCCTTGCTGGCCGGCGCCCTGGTGACCATCGTCCTGGCCCTGAGCTGCCTGCCGATCGGCTTGCCACTGGGGCTGGGCCTGGCCTTGGCCGCCCGCTCCCGGCGGCGTTGGCCGCGCGCCATGAGCACGGTGTTTGCCACCGTGTTCCGTGGCCTGCCCGAACTGCTGACCCTGCTGATCATCTACTACGGCTGCCAGATCGGCGCGCAGAAACTGTTGTCGGCGATGGGCTACGAGACTGAAGTGGCGATCAACCCCTTCGTCGCCGCCATGATCGCCTTCAGCCTGGTGTTTGCCGCGTTCTCCAGCCAGATCTGGCTGGGCGCCTTCAAGACCGTGCCCAAGGGCCAGTTCGAAGCCGCTGCCGCCCTCGGCCTGTCCCGGCGTACCACCTTTACCAAGGTGGTGCTGCCGCAACTGGTGCGCATCGCCCTGCCGGGTCTGTCGAACAACTGGCTGTCGTTGCTCAAGGACACCTCGCTGGTGTCGACCATCTCCCTGGTCGACCTGATGCGCCAGACCAACCTGGCGGTCAGCGTGACCAAGGAACCGATGTTGTTCTACACCGTGGCCTGCTTCGGCTACCTGTTCTTCTCGGCGATTTCCGGCCGTCTGTTCCAGTATCTGGAGCAGCATTTCAGCCGCCATCAACGGAGCGTGCGCCCATGAGCCTGGCTGAATTGCAGAGCCTGTTCCTCAGCCCTGATCTGCTGGAACGTTACGGTCCACGCTTCATCGACGGGCTGTTGGTGACCGCCAAACTGGTGGCCATTTCCTTCACCCTGGGCGCCCTGCTCGGCCTGCTGATTGCCCTGGCGCGGTTGTCGGGCAACCGGTTTCTCAGCCGTTTTGCCGGCGTCTATGTGTACTTCTTCCGTGGCTCGCCACTGCTGGCCCAGCTGTTCATGCTGTATTACGGCCTGGGTTCGTTCAAAGGTTTCTGGCAGGACGTCGGCCTGTGGTGGTTCTTCCGGGACGCCTGGTTCTGCACCCTGCTGGCGTTCACCCTGAACACCGCGGCCTATCAGGCAGAGATCCTGCGGGGCAGCATCCTGGCCGTGGCCCAGGGCCAACGCGAAGCCTGCAACGCCCTGAGCCTGTCGCGCTGGACCACCTTTCGCAAAGTCATCCTGCCGCAATCGCTGCTGGTGGCGATCGGTCCCCTGGGCAACGAACTGATCCTGATGATCAAGGCCAGCGCCATCGCTTCGCTGGTGACCATCTACGACTTGATGGGGGTGACCAAACTGGCCTTCTCGCGCAGTTTCGACTTCCAGATCTACCTCTGGGCCGCGGTGCTGTACCTGCTGATTGTGGAAGTGGTGCGACGCAGCCTCAAAGCCCTGGAAGGCCGCCTCGGCCGCCATTTGCAGTAAACCGGTTTTTTCTCGGGCTGCCGTGGCCGCCCCAGCATCAAGGATCTACCCATGCATTGCCAAACCATTGTTCTGGGCGCCGGGATTGTCGGCGTCAGTACCGCACTCCAGCTACAGGCCCGTGGCCGCCAGGTGGTGCTCATCGACCGCCAGCAGCCGGGCAAAGGCACCAGCCACGGCAACGCCGGGCTGATCGAGCGTGCCAGCGTGATCCCCTATTCCTTCCCCCGCGAGCTGACGAGCCTGTTGCGCTACGCCCGCAACCAGCAGTCGGACGTGCGCTACAGCCTCAAGCACCTGCCCAAGGCCGGTCCCTGGTTGCTGCAATACTGGCGGCATTCCGGGGCCAAGGGCCTGGCCACCGCGACCAAGGCCATGCTGCCGCTGGTGGAGCGTTGCGTCAGTGAACATGACCTGCTCTCGACGCCAGCCGGCATGGACCATCTGATCAAGGCCGGCGGTTGGGTCGAGGCCTACAGCTCGATCCCGGCTTTCTTCAAGGCACAGAAGGACGCCGAAGCACTGCAGCGCTACGGCCTCAATTACCAGGTGCTCGACCGCGACGAACTGCGGGCGCGGCAACCCGGCCTGCACAGCAGTGTGATCGGTGGCATCCACTGGCTCGACCCCAAGACCGTCAGCGATCCCGGTGGCCTGACCCGTGGCTATGCCGAGCTGTTCGTCGAGCGCGGTGGCGTGTTTGCCCTGGGCGACGCCCTCTCCCTGCGCCAGAGCGAGGGTAAATGGCAGGTGCAGACCGAGCAGGGCCTGGTGATCGGCGACGAAGCCGTGGTCGCACTCGGCCCGCAAGCACGGGGCGTCTTCGAACCCCTGGGCTACAAGATTCCGCTGGCGATCAAGCGCGGCTATCACATGCACTATGCCGCCCTGCCGGGCAGTTGCCTGCAACAACCCTTGCTCGACCCTATCGGCGGTTACGTGCTGGCGCCGATGGTGGGCGGGGTGCGCCTGACCACCGGGATCGAGTTCGCCGACAGCGACGACCCGATCAACGAAATCCAGTTGCGCCGCTGCGAAGCGCTGGCGCGCACGTTCTACCCGCTGGGCGAACGCCTGGACGCCGAACCCTGGCTGGGTCGCCGCCCGTGCCTGCCGGACATGTGCCCGGTGATCGGCCCGGCAGCGCGGCACCCGGGCCTGTGGTTCAACTTTGGCCACGCCCACCATGGCCTGACGCTCGGCCCGGTCTGCGGCCGCTTGCTGGCCGAAATGATGACCGGCGCCACCCCGTTCACCGACCCTGCCCCTTACAGCGCCGAGCGCTTCCATTGATTGCCGGAGACCCGACCATGCCTGCCCTCTCTGCCCGTATCGATACGCCGCTCGCCGTGCAACCCGACACCCGTAAAGTGGTGGTGGATATCGCCGCCCTGAACAAGTTCTATGGCGCCTTCCATGTCTTGCACGACATCAACCTGCAGGTACGCGAAGGCGAACGCATCGTCTTGTGCGGGCCCTCCGGCTCCGGCAAGTCGACCCTGATCCGCTGCATCAACCGCCTGGAAATCGCCGAGAAAGGCCGCATCCTGGTCAACAACACCGACCTGTCCCAGAACACCCGCGAGGCGGCCAAGGTGCGCAGCGAAGTGGGCATGGTGTTCCAGCATTTCAATCTGTTCCCGCACATGAGCGTGCTCGACAACTGCACCCTGGCGCCG
Organism: Pseudomonas kielensis; assembly: GCF_014236655.1. Classification (GTDB taxonomy): domain Bacteria; phylum Pseudomonadota; class Gammaproteobacteria; order Pseudomonadales; family Pseudomonadaceae; genus Aquipseudomonas; species Aquipseudomonas kielensis. The sequence goes on along the minus strand of NZ_JACMYG010000026.1, from coordinate 39,678 downwards.
ATCTCGGTGCGCGGCCTGAGCCGCAAAAAGGCCGAGGAACTGGCCGAGCATTTCCTGCAGAAAGTGGGTATCGCCAGCCAGGCCAGCAAGTACCCCAGCCAGCTCTCCGGCGGCCAGCAACAGCGCGTGGCCATCGCCCGGGCGTTGTGCATGGAACCGAAAATCATGCTGTTCGACGAGCCCACCTCGGCGCTCGACCCGGAGATGGTCAGCGAAGTGCTGGATGTGATGGTGAAACTGGCTGGCAGCGGCATGACCATGCTCTGCGTGACCCACGAGATGGGCTTTGCCCGGCAAGTGGCCGAGCGCGTGCTGTTTCTCGACGGCGGCCAGATCATCGAGGACGCGCCACCCGAGGACTTCTTCAACGCGCCGAAAAGCCCACGGGCCAAAGCCTTCCTGGCGCAGATCGTCCATTGACACAAACGGGGCCCGCAGCGTGCTGCGGGCCCCGTCTGACGAACGTCAGGCGACTATTGGGCCATACCCGCTAATCTCCCATAGTGCTTCTTCAGCACTGGAGGTTGGTTATGAATCCCAGACACCCACTGGTCGCCCTGCTGGTCTGCGCGAGCCTGTTTGGCTGCAGCACTTCATCCGAGCACGGGATCAGCATTCCCCTGGCGGCTACCCGGCACAACGCCGGACAAATCGCCAACACCACCCTGGCCAATTGGGACCAGAAGACCGGGTTCGACTTTTTCATCAGCGGCGTGCCCACCGGCACCTCCCTGCCCCTGCGTATCTACACCTTCATCCATAAGGGCAGTTGCCAGCAGCCGGGCCCGGTGGCCTATGCGATGAACAGCCAGGTCACCACCGAACGCGCCGCCGTCACCGGCTGGACCTTTTCCAGAACCGCCCCCATCGCCCTGCCGGAATTGCTGGCCGGCCAGTACTCGATCGTCGTGCGATCGGCACCGGAGGACGGCAACCTGGACCTGTTCTGTGGCGACATTCCCCAGAGCGGCACCGTGAAGTAATCGGGGCGCGATCAGCTCTCGGCCGGGCTGCCGGAATCCTGGCTGGCTTGCGCTGCCAGCTTCAAACGGTCGGCCTTGCTGATGTACTTGTCCTTGTTGACCGGCGCCAGTTTGGCGCTGGCCTTTTTCGCGTGAGCTTTTAGCAACTGCTTGATCTTTTTACGGCGGTTCATGGTGTTCTACTCAGGGTGACAATGGCGCGATGGTAGCAGCTAACGGTCTTGAAGCAGGACCCCATGGCGCGTCCTGGATGCAGGACACTGGACACGTACAGAAATTAATCCTGTAGGTGGCCGCCATGAGACCGTTGGGGGCCAGGACAGTCGGCCTGCCCTGCCCCCGGTTGACGCGGGTTAACCCTTGATTGCAGCCTCAATGGCCGCGACATCGATTTTGCCCATTTCCATCATCGCGGCGAAGGCACGCTTGGCCACCGCTCGATCGGGGTGAGTGAACGCCGCCGTGAGCACCCTGGGGGTGATCTGCCACGACAGTCCCCAGCGGTCCTTGCACCAGCCGCAGGCGCTGGCCTCGCCACCGTTGCCGACAATCGCGTCCCACAGGCGGTCGGTTTCGGCCTGATCGTCGGTCGCGACCTGGAACGAAAACGCCTCGTTGTGCTTGAACGCCGGCCCGCCGTTCAATCCCAGGCAAGGGATGCCCATCACATTGAACTCCACCGTCAACACATCGCCCTGCTTGCCAGCCGGGTAGTCGCCGGGCGCGCGATGCACAGCGCCCACCGTGCTGTCCGGGAAGGTCTTGGCGTAGAAGGTCGCCGCGTCCAGGGCATCGCCGTTGAACCACAGACAGATCGTATTCTTGCTGACCATTTTGTTTCTCCAGAATTGGCACAGACCGGTTCATTCTAGCTGCACTGTTCAATGGCAGGCGCGCGCCGACTCCACCAGCGGGACTGCGTTCTGGCTGGCCCTCGAGGACGAACGAGCGCTGGGCCTGATCGGCATGTGGGTGGACGCGGTGAAATCCCGCGCACAGGAACAAGGCCATGGGCGGGTGTTCCTCGATGTCGCACCGGACAACCACCGCGCGGCGAATTTCTACCTCAGGCAGGGTTTCGTCTTCATCGATGAGTGCCCCCACTGGCCTGTCACCCGCAGATTCTGGTCCAGACCATGATCTGGCAGGCAAACCACTGAAATTCAGGGTAAAAAGCCGCGTTTGCATGTGTTTCCCGGAGGCTGCCCGGCGTCGCAGTTCTTTACTGCCCGCCCCCTTTTCGTCTGGAGTTCACCCGATGCCCGCGTCCAAATCCTTGCCCACTGCATTACTGGGCCTGGCCCTGGCCTGTCCGGCCATGGCCGAGGCGCAGGGCCTGGAGTTGGGCCAGGTGCTGATCGGTGCCGAGGAGCGCAGCGGCGAAGACGCCTCGGTGGAGGACGCCAAGGCCCGGTTGGCCCAGGTGCCCGGTGGCACTAACGTGGTCGACCTGCGCCGCCCGCTCCAGGGCCGGGTGGCCAGCAACCAGGATGTGCTGGCCTATCAGCCCGGGATCTACGCCCAGTCCGCGGGCAACGAAGGGGTCAAGATCTCGATCCGTGGTTCGGGGATCAACCGCGCTCCCGGTGCCCACGCCTCGGGACTGTACGCCATGCTCGACGGCCTGCCCCTGACCGGCCCCGGCGGCACCCCCTATGAACTGCTCGAACCGCTGTGGCTCAACCGCGTGGAGGTGCTGCGCGGCGCCAACGGTTTCGACCGGGGCGCCCTGGCCCTGGGCGGCGCCATCGACTACGTCAGCCACACCGGCTATGACTCACCGCTGTTGCAGGTGCGCTACGGGATGGGCAGCCACGGCTACCAGCAGCGCCAGGTCAGCTCCGGCCAGGTGCTGGGCGACTTCGATTACTACCTGGCCGTGACCGATGCCCGCTCCGATGGCTATCAGGATCACACCGCCAGCGACAGCCAGGGCTTCATCGCCAACCTCGGCTACCGCTTCAACCCGAACCTGGAAACCCGCTTCTACCTGCGCTACCGCCAGACCGACAACGACCTGGCCGGGCGGGTCAGCAAGTACTCGATCGAGCACGACCCACGGGCCGCCAACCCCGCCTACGTGGCGCGCGACGATCGCCGCGAGCAACCGGGCAGCACCTTCATCGGCAACAAGACCACCTACTACATCGACGACGATTCGAGCATCCAGACCGGCCTGGTCTACCACGACTACCCGATGGACCTGCGCGAAGGACTGAACCGCCTGAAAGTCGCCTACAGCGATGTCAGTGGCACCTTCGACTACAAGCGCCGCGACACCCTCTGGGGCCTGGAAAGCCAGAGCACCCTGGGCCTGCGCACCACCAAACACCTGCCCAACGCCGGCGCCAGCGAAGAAGTGCGCATCCCCATCGGCAACACCGCCGGCTACGCACCCGGCACGCCGATGCGCGACTTCACCTACCAGGGATCGGACTCCGTGCTGCACGCCGGCAACGACCTGGAAATCGCCGACGACCTGTGGCTGACCACCGGCCTCGCCGCCCTCTACACCCGCCGCGAAAGCGCCGTCACCTACCCCGAGGAAGGCGGCAAGACCAGCCTGCACCACTGGGACTACGCCGCCCGCCTGGGCCTGCGCTACCAACTGACGCCCGGCCTGCAAGTGTTCGGCAACCTCAGCCGCTCGGTGGAAGCGCCCCACCCCTGGTCGATGATCTACAGCTCCAACATTCGTTTTCCGAAAGACAGCGGCGCCGCCACCGGTACCCAGCGCGCGCCGATCGAACTGCAAAACCAGACCGCCACCACCCTCGAGCTGGGCGGGCGCGGCGACGCCACCCTCGGGCAATGGAGCCTGTCCTGGTACTACGCCCAGGTCCGCCATGAACTGCTCTCCGTCCTGCCGGACGCCAACACCATCACCCCCTACGAACTCAACGCCAGCCCCACCGTGCACCAGGGCGTGGAAGCCAGCCTGCAAAGCACCCTGTGGGCATCGCCAACCGGCGAGCAACTGAGCCTGCGCCAGAGCTACACCTTCAGCGACTTCCACTACCGCGACGACGACCACTTCGGCGACAACCGCCTGCCCGGCCTGCCGATGCACTACTACCAGGGCGAACTGCGCTACGACTGGCCCCTGGGCTTCTTCGCCGCCCTCAACACCCAACTGGTCTCCAAAGTCGCCGTCGACTACGCCAACAGCGAATACGCCGACCCCTACGCCCTCTTCGGCGCCACCTTGGGCTACAACGCCCCCAAGGGCGACTGGCAAACCTGGCTGGACCTGCGCAATTTGACGGATAAACGGTACGCGGCGACGGTTACGCCGGGGTATGACGATAAAGGGTTGGATGCGGCACGGTCGACGCCTGGGGAGGGGTTTGGGGTTTATGCGGGGGTTTCTTGGAGTTTGCGGTGAGGGGGAAAGATCAGTGGAGGGGCAGCTAGCGACCCACAGCGGCCGTTGATGGGAGGCAGCTATCGGCCGATTCTGTTGAAAAAGTCGGTACTTCCAGACTGCCCACGTACTGACTGCTCAACATGCCTTTTTTGCGCGTCGCTATGCGAAATCTGAGCCGCGAATCCTCTGCTCAACGTGAAGATTTCAATCTCAAGCGCATACTTCTCTACCGTGGAAACCATGGCCGACTTTTTCAACAGAATCGGCCAGTAGCGGACGTTGGTGGCCCGATTTTATCGGCCATTAGCAGCCGCTTACGAAGCAAACACAACAATGGTCCGGTCTGCCAGACTTATTTGCCTCATTAGCTTCCACACAGCTTGCTAATGTCACGCGAGTCGGGATAGATCGTTTTCAAACCTCAACTCATCATGTGTAGTCGCCAGGTCTATTTATGCCGCTGAGTTTTCATAAAATGCACGCCAATGGCGATGATTTCGTTATCGTGGACTCGCGAAACTCACCCAATCCAATCACAAGCAATTTGGCTCGGAGAATGGGAGATCGCAACCGAGGAATCGGCTTCAATCAACTCGCTGTGATGCTCGATTGCGATGATGCAGATGCGCGTTTGGTGTTCTGGAATGCGGATGGCTCACCGCTGGACGCTTGCGGCAGCGCAACGCGGGGGGCGGCAGATATGCTGATGCGCGAATCCAATATGACTTCGGTAGCACTGCGAACCAACCGTGGCCTACTGACTTGCGAACGTACTTCAACCGGCGCTATTTCCGTCAATATGGGAAAGCCGCTTTTCAACTGGGTGGATATTCCTCTGGCTCTTGAAATGGATACTTCAGTGTTGCCACTTGCCGGTGAACCAACAGCATGCAGCATGGGAAATCCGCACTGCACCTACTTCGTGGATGACCTGACAGCCGTTGAAATAGAGACGATTGGACCAGCAATTGAAACCAACCCCTTGTTTCCCCTAAGGACGAACGTGCATTTCGTCCGGATCATTGACCGAGCGCGCATTCGGTTGCGTATTTGGGAGCGCGGTGGGGGTATTCCGCTGGGTTCAGGCTCCTGCTCTTGTGGCGCCGCCGTTAATGGAATTCGTCGTGGCTTGTTAGACCGTTGCGTTGAGGTTGAATGTGACGGCGGGGCTGTGACGGTTCAATGGGATGGCGTGGGACCGGTCTTTCTCACCGGGCCGGTGGAGACGATTTATTCCGGAACAATCATGGATACTCTGTTGAAAGTTTGATTTTAGACAGGACAGCATGAAGGGCTGCAATGGGTCGTTTTCAGCCGGTCGCGACAGACAGAAATCGGCCAATTGCGGGCACTGGAGGCAGCACACATCCGTCCTTATCAGCGAAGCATTCCTCGCATGGCCATAGCGATCCCTGATCGCGTCATCGCCGGGCAAAACGTACCAGCGTACCTAGCATAAAAAGTCACTGTATCGGAGTTTATTGTGGAATCTGTGTCTGACTGTCGGCCCCTTCGCTCGCTAGCATTGATGCTCTCGCGGCGAAGAACGTGATGAAATCTTCAACCAGGCACTGATACCGACCAGCGCCAAGAGGGATCGAAATGTTCGACAGTACCGCGGTGCTCACTGTTTTCTGGGTTTATCTGGCGGGCGTAGTGATTCCGGGGCCGAACTTCGTCGCCGTTGTTCACAAGGCAGTAGCTGCCACACGTGCAGAGGCGCTGGCCTTAGTCGCCGGTATAGTGACCGTGAACCTGCTCTGGTCTGGCTGTGCGATCACAGGACTGGGCCTTGTGTTTGCAGCCTTCCCATGGGCGGTACTGGTTGTGAAAATAATGGGGGCTGCGTACCTGATGTGGTTTGGCGTACGTCTGATCGTTAAAGCAGGCAAGCATCCCGCCCTACGGCCTTGCGAGGGCCCGGCTGGCAGCGCCCGGAAATCTTTCTTTCAGGGTGTCGTTACCAACATCGGCAATCCTAAATCCATAGCCTTCTACGCCGCCGTCTTTTCAGCAGCAGCCCCCGCCCACCCCTCGGTCAGCACCTTCGTCTCAATGCTGGTGGTTGTGGTGGTCGTTTCGCTGGCCTGGTATGGACTGGTTGCGGTGGCTTTGTCGCAACCAAAGATTTCCTCGGCGTATCAGAATGCTAGGAAAGTGATTGATCGCCTGTGCGGTGGTCTGATTCTGGGCCTGGGAGTACGACAGCTGACCTGAGTATTGAATCGACCGCAAGACGTGTGGAGATTCCACCATCGGCCAGAAGCGGTCGGTCGTGACCGTCTGCGTTCGACCCACAGCAGCCATCGGTGACTGCTAAAGAACTCCAGATTGCCACTACTCGTGACGTCATATTGAAGTGGCGACCTCTGGTGAGGCCGCCCTTTTCCAGCTGATGTGGTCAGTTGCCCGCTGGCAATGGCAAGTTGATGCCTTCTTTTTTTAGGGTGTCACGCACGTATTGGAATTTCTGGTACTGCGATAGCTCGATCGGCCCGTCGTAACCCATACTTTGCAATTTCCGTGGTGGGTAATCGACGTAAGTTTTCATCAGTTTTATGATCGCGCCGGTAATCGGCACCATCGTCCAGGTACGTTCGGTAAAGTTGTTCATGAAGAGGTCATAACGCTCTTGCGGGTCTTGCCACAAGTCAAAGACCTGCGGCACGGTGGCCACATATTTTTCGGCGCCTTTCCATCCCAAGTTAGTGTCCACCGCCAAGCCACCGGTTTGCGCGCCATCATCGCCGCGCAGGTTGAATACAGCCTTATAGTTTCCAACACGGGCAGCGCCCGGGGATAATTCGTTCTCGGTGAAATAGAACCATTCCTTGCGCGGAGAAGGGCCACTGCCAGTGAGTACCGGGGTCATGTCGTAGCTGTCGAAGATGATGGGCTGGCCTTCGCGATCTTTTTCCGGCAGCTTCACGCCAGCGACAGAAGCGAAAGTCGCCATCAAGTCCAGGCCACCGAGCATCTCGTGGTTTTTGGTGTCTGGCTTGATCTTGTCTGGCCAGACGGCAATTGCCGGTACTCGGTTGCCGCCTTCACGCACCGTGCCCTTGGTCCCACGGAACGGGGTGTAGCCGGCGTCGGGATAGACATCCTGCCAAGCTCCGTTGTCAGTGGTGTAAACCACCAGGGTGTTCTTATCCAGGCCGAGTGCCTTTAGCTTGTCCATGATGCGGCCGATGTGGGTATCCAGTTCGACGATGGAGTCGGCGTACTTGGACTTGGACATGGACTTGTGAACGAACTCCGGTGCCGGCATGTTTGGCTGGTGCACTTTCATGAAGTTGACGTTGATGAAAAACGGCTTGTCCGATTTGGCCGCCGTGTCGAGAAACTCCAGGGCGGCTTTTTCGACGTAGTTATCAAAGAACGGAATGCCGACGACGCCGGGTTTGCCGTCTACGACAGGCGTGTCCACGTACTGGCCATTGACCTTGAATTCTTCGATCGGTTTTTCCCCCGCCTTGCCGGATAACGCGCCCTTGGTGACCCGTTGAAACATCTCCCGGGTTTCCGGATCCATGTCCGGGAACCAGGTCGGGTCAGCGTAGGTGTAGGCGTTGAGGTGGTACAGGCCTACGTACTTCATCACGTCATAACCTTGCGCATTGGGTAACGCATAATCTGCTTCGCCCAAGTGCCATTTGCCGGTGAAGTAGGTGTCATAGCCCCCGGTTTTCAACACCGATGCCAAGGTCCACTCGGCTGCGGGCAAGCCGCCGCCCTGGCCCTGAAAGGCTACGGTGGTCATGCCGCTGCGATTGGGAATACGCCCCGTTTGCATGGCTGCCCGACCAGGCGTGCAGCTGGGTTGCGCATAAAAAGAGTAGAAAGTGACGCCCTCTGCCGCCAACTCATCGATGCTGGGTGTCGGCATGCCCCGACCGATCCCACCGCCGTAGGGGCCCAAGTCGCCATAGCCAGTATCGTCGGAGACGATAAACAGAATATTGGTCTTTTCCGTTTGAGCCGCGTGGGCAAATCCGTTCAATGACAATAGTGCAGCAAACACGACAGACAGCTTGAAACGATCCGATAGCTTGTCCATACCAGCAATCCTCGTTGTTTCATTGTGTTGGCAACCTGGTGATGAGTGCACAACTACATTGACACTTGGTGCGTTGACCACCGAGTAATTAGCCTAGGTACTGCGTACAGAATCATTTCCCCTTCCTGCATGACCATGCACAAGTTAAGGCGCAGGATACAGTCTAGTGCGGTTTTTCAGGTGTGCGTGGTAAGTGCTCTCGCTGTATCAATAGACGCTTTTTGAAGAGACCATCTTCTGTTTTGGTCTAATAAAGTTTTGGGACACTCCTTTCAATGGGGGAAATTTCGCCCCGATGAAGAGGGGCTATTGATCGATGGCTCAACGGAGCGTTAGTTAATACGAATTAATCCGACTGACCGGAGATAGTTTTCCCCGATGAACATCTTTTAGATACCTGATCTAAGCTCATTGGCGGCAGGGTCACCCTCAGCTTTATCACCGCGACACGACAACCCAAACTCTCAATTTCGAGAAAGGAGTTGGAAATGAACAATGGCATTCGACTTGTTCCTTTCATTACCTTTGCGGTGGTATGGCCCGAAATCAGCCTCGCCGCCGATAGTCAGGCCGAGTTGGCCAAGCAAACGCTAAATCCCGTTGCCGCGCTTTACAGTTTGCCGATTCAATACAACTGGAACCAGAAACTCGGACCCAGCGGTGACGGCTACCAAAGTGTCACCAACATCCAGCCAGTGCTGCCCTTCAGCATCAATGACGAGTGGAACCTGATCTCCCGTACCATCCTGCCGATCATTGACCAGCATGGTCTGGTACCTGGCGGCCAGGCGGACAAATCCGGTACGGGGGATGTGACCCAGAGCTTCTTTTTTTCACCCAAGCAGCCGACTTCCAGCGGTTGGATTTGGGGCGCAGGACCGGCCATTCTGGTGCCGACCGGCAGCGATGAGCTTTTGAGCAGTGAGCAATGGGGGTTGGGCCCCACGGTGGTCTTGCTCAAGCAGCATGACGGTTGGACCCGTGGCATTCTCGCCAATCACATCTGGTCGGTGGAAAACAGCCCGCCCGATGACAAGGACAAGGTCAACGCGACTTTCCTGCAGCCTTTCTTCAGCTACACCACCCACACTTACACCACCTTCGGAATTAACACCGAATCCACCTATGACTGGCAGACACGCGAATGGTCAGTGCCAATCAACCTTTTCGTTACCCAGTTGTTCAAGGTCGGCCATCAACCCATGACCCTGCAAGCAGGACCACGTTATTGGGCAGATAGTCCTAAAGATGGTGCTGAGGGCTGGGGATTCCGGGTGGCGTTTACACTGTTGTTTCCCAAGTGAGTGCCAAGTTTCAATGGACCATGTAAGCGCCTGGTTTTGGCCGAGCTCTGCTTGCTGCCACTGTCAGCTTTGGATGGAAGACTTTCGCGACAGGCAGGCTATCGGGTACTCCATACGATTGCGGAAACTGCACATACTACCAAAACATCTACACTGGACTCCCAACTGACTGCTGTAGTCATCAACAGGGTGAGCAGGCAAGTACCACCAACGACTTACCAAATCAGCCATAGGTAGACATCATGAAACTCATGATCTTGGTGCAGCGTACTTGGAGCTCCGTAACTTCTGATAAGCGCCCTATCTCCCACGTCAGGCGACGCTATGGCTCACCACTAACGATATTAGGGTTGAGCCTGATAGCTTCAACGGCAGTGTTCGCTGCAGACCCTCTAGCGTCCTGGAATGAGGGGCCGGCCAAGCAAGCCATCGTTGAATTCGTCAAGGCGACCACCCAGGAAGGTGGTACTCAGTTCGTGGCGCCAGCAGAGCGCATCGCGACGTTCGATCAGGACGGCACGTTGTGGGTCGAGCACCCTGCCTATGGTCAATTGTTCTATTGCCTGAGTCGCGTGCCTGCCGCCGTCGAGGCGAAACCTGAGCTGGCTCAGGTCGAACCGTTCAAGACAGTGTTGTCGGGGGACCATGCCGCCATGGCGAAACTGACCCTTGATGACTATCTGAAAATTGCCATGGTAACCCTGAGCGGCATGCCCACGGACGAGTTCAAGCAGGAAGTCCATGCCTGGCTGGCCAAGGCCAAAGACCCTCGCTGGAAGCGCCCGTTTACCGAGTTGACCTACCAGCCGATGAAGGAAGTCATGCAATACCTGCGTGACAATGGCTACAGAACGTACATCGTCACCGGCGGTGGACAGGATTTCGTTCGCGCCTATTCCGAAGAGGTCTATGGTGTGCCTCCCGAACAGGTCGTCGGCAGTGCCGGGACCACCGAGTATGGCTACGACAAAAGCGGCAAACCGCAGCTAATCAAGCAACCCAAGATACTGCTCAACGACAACGATGCCGGCAAGCCTGAGAACATTTACCTGCTGGTCGGCCGCCAACCCAATGCAGCCTTCGGCAATTCCACTGGTGACAGGCAAATGCTGGAGTACGCCAAGTCCGGCAAGGGTGCCCGCCTAGCGATGCTGGTCCTGCATGACGACGCCGAACGTGAGTACGCCTATGGTCCTGCGCAAGGACTACCGGATACCAAGGTGGGCACCTTTACCGAATCCTTATATACCCAGGCGACAAATGACGGCTGGACTGTGATAAGCATGAAAAAGGACTGGAAGAAGATTTTCGCATTCGAGTGAAATGCAGCTGTAGTTGAATTCCGTTAGGCGATAGCAGCCAATCATGAAGGGCTGCTTTTGGCCGATTTCTGCCTGTCGCCACCGGCGGCAGCCGACCCATTGCGGACATTCATTTCTGCCTCTACAGAGGGATTCAGGGCTCAAAATGCGATTCATGGATTGAATCATCATTTTTCGATAGCGGAACTTCAGAAACGCCACGTCATGTTGCCGGTCAGGGCTTGAATCCAGGCATCGTCGAACTGACCGGAGACTCGGTTGCCCGAGATCGACTTGGTCTGGTCCACCGGCATGTCGCCGAGCCAGACCATGGCCCAACTGACGTTGATGTCGGTGTCTTGGTTCAGAGCATAGGTGGCGCCTGTGGCGATGCGCCAGGACTCGCCCATAGGTACGATCACGCTGCGTTTGCTATCGGAGACAGCGCTGCTGTCGTAGGCCACGCCGACATTCCACAGCCATTGCTCGGAGGCCTGGTACTGCGCGCCAAAGGACAGGTGCCAGGTGTCCTTGAAACCGGCATCGACCGATTTCGACTGCGCGCCAAACGCCGTGGTGTCGACCTGTACGCCGATCTCACCGAATTCCGACCAGTCCTGCCAGTTGGCCGAGGCCAGCAAGGCCCATTGCCGGTCCAGTTGCTGGAACAGGCTGAGGGTTACGGTCTGCGGCACAGTGGTGTCGAGTTTGGTGTTGGTGTCGTTGATGCGTTCCAGCAAACGGCCGTCGCCTTTCACATCCAGCTGGTCTTCGAAGTCCAGGTCGACTTTGCTGGTGTAGGCCAGGCCAATGCGGGTGCCGGATTGCGGGGCATAGATCACCCCGACGTTGGCGCCATAACCCCAGGCACCGTCCTTGTACTTGTACTGACCGTCAGCGCGATCGGTGAAACCGAAGGGAGAGCGGTCGATGGCGGTTTGCGCCTGCAACATGCCGTACATGGCCTTGACGCCAACGCCCACCGACCATTGCTCGTTGAAGCGATACGCCACGCTGGGTACCAGGGACAGACCCAGCAGGCTGGAGTTCTGCGCGAAGTAGCGGCCGGACCAATCGTTGTCGTAGTTGACCGCCAAGCCGAAGTCGCCGTACTGGCCGAAGCCGACGCTCCAATGTTCATCCAGTTCATGGCTGATGAAGAAACTGCCACCGGGGATCGGGTCGAGGGCATTGCCACTGCCGCTGCCGGCCACATTGCTGCCAGCGTCGCGATCGAAGCTCAGGTCGCCATACAGCACTTGCAAGCCGCCGGTGATCTGCGTGCCCCGCAGGTAACTCATACCCGCCGGGTTACTGGCGATGGTCGCTGGGCCTTGGGCCCGGGCGGCGGCACCGGCGTTGGCCAGGCCAGCGTTATCGGTGCCGATTTCGTAGAGCATGATGCCGCCGGCCCAGGCTTGCTGGCAGCACAGCGCGAGGAACGTACAAGCAGGCAGGGCAGTGGTTTTGGTTGGCATGGTTAACCTCTAGCCGTGTTTTGTTGGTGTATGTAACGTTAGGATTACAAACTGAATAAATACCAACCATGAACGCGGTGAACACAATCGCCACAAAGCGCGACTCAACTTAAAAATGACTACCGGCGGTTCATCGAGTCGCGTGCGCAATATCGCCGCAGAAAATATCGGCGCTGCCATCCTCGGGTGAAGTACGCACGACAACGGCGTACTTGCCGGAAAGCAGGTCTGGCATTGTGATGGGCGCGCTTCTGTAAAAGGTCCATCCACCGGTGCCTGCATTGGGTTCGGTGTTGACCTTATCGTTCATTGCGTACGCGACTGGCCCGGGTTGCTGGCAACTGCCTTTGTTGATGAAGGTGTAGATGCGCGGCGGCAGGATGGTCCCGTTTGGAACGCCGGTAATGTAGAAGTCAAAGTTGGTTTTATTACCTTCGCCCGTCAATGTAGTCGTGGCGGTATGACCAGGGTTTTTATGGGTCGCTGCCAACGGAAGATTCATTGATTGGTGTGAGGAGTTGATGCAGCCGAAGAGACTTGCGGTAGTCAATAGCACTGACAGGGGGAGACGGAGTTTCATTGCCAACCTCCAATACTGGAAGAAGTGCGGTGGGGGACTATTGGGTATAGCTCAATAACGTCGCTGTGCGTTCTTGAACGTCTACTTTTATAGCCCGTTAAATCCCTGAAGCCCCCCGGTTTATCAATCAGACGTTGTGAGCTCGCATGCTCACACGCTTGAGCACCTGCAAGTAGGTGGGTGGTTGCGGCACGATGCCGCGCTGGAGCAAAAGTGAATGCAATTTAGGCAACCGGAAATAAGGCGCTGACACCATCAGATGATGCTCAATATGAAAATTGACCCGGATCGGCGCCACGCAAGCGCGGGCGATCCAACACGGAATGTGTGATTCGGGTACTGAGCAGTACGTCCGGACTTGATTCCAGGCAGGCATGCTCCGCGATGGAGCGGATGCGTCTCACTGATCGAACAGACCTGCTGGCAATTGGCGGCTGCGAAGGACTATGCGTCGAATTGCGTCCCGAAAGCCTTCAGCCACAACGTGACCATCCCGCGTAACCCGCAATCCGGTCAGCCAACCGGCCAGAAAGAAGAAAGGGACAGATTTATTTTCTGTACGTTTGACCGCCCGCTTCTGGCCGTTTCCCGCCCGTCACGACAAACGCCTCCCACCTTGTACACCCCCCAACATCGTCCTATCGTTAATCCCCTCGGAGCACCTTTCAAATCGCGCGGCACAACAGCCCCAGTTAACCGCGTGCGGTAAGGAGGTTGGGGCAAGACGTGATTAGATTCAGTGCAAGGAGAATGCTCATGATCCGCAGGTACTATCTAACCGCCCTGACCGCCCTGGCCCTTGCCGTTGGCGGCTCCTGGGTGTCGACACAGGTTTTCGCCACCGATCAGGCTGATCAGCGACAGGAGTCGCGCGATACCAAGCAGGAGGGGCGTGATGCTGCTCGGGAAACCAAGGAAGCCTGCAAGGAAGGCGACGAAAAGAGTCGCGCCGATTGCCGCCAGGACAAGCGCGACACCAAGCAAGACACGCGCGATACGGCGCGTGATATCAAGTACTAGTCAGGTCCACCTCCCCCTGCGCTTCGCTGTGGGGCCAGGACAGGTTGTTGCGGTTGCGCGGCGTGTTGATGACAGCGCCGCGCGCTGCATCCGCAGGTTCAGGCAATCCCGACCAGGGCAGTGCATGTGCGGACGGCACTCGCGCACTTCGCCATGGGTTAGCTGACGCGTTGCCCAACGCGCTCAAGCGCAAGCCTCAACCACCCTCAGCCAAGGCCAGCGTTCCTGATAGCTCTGCGCCTTCTGCGCAAACAATGCCGGCTTGGGGTTTTTCGGGTTGATCCGCAACAATCCCTGCTCCGTGTCGCCCAGCCCATGGGGGGCATAGAGTTCGCCGGTGGTGATGTCCAGGCCGATGCAGGTGCCGGCGATCAGGTAGCGGTCGACGCCGTCTCGGGTGGAGTGCAATTGCGGATAATCGCTGCCGAATCGCTGGCGGTACCACAGGTGGACGCGGGCCTGGTTCTTGAATTCGATGTTGACGTCGAGGTCGTGAAACAGCTGGCGGCCCGCCTGGATGACCTGGTCTTCGGCTTCCCAGGACAGGTCGGGGTCGAAGTAGAAGATGTCGTAGTCCTTTACGCCCCAGTCGAGGGGGCGTTGGGCCTGTTGGTTCCAGATGGCCTGGAACAGGCAGCCGGCGGTGAGCATGCATTGGTTCAGGCCGAGTGCGGGCAGGCGCGCGGTGATGAGGGCGTTGACGGGGTTGGCCAGTGCCACCTCGAGCAGGGTTTCGGCCGTCAGTTCCATGTTGATCCTTTTTTTGGGTGGGGCGCCGGGGCTGGGGATAGCTTAGCGTTGGGGGGGAATAGTTGCATGGGGGTGTGTTGATGAGTTGAGCAGTAGCACGATCTGTAGCAGCTGCCGCAGGCTGTTGCTACAAACGCTCGCGGTCGCCATGCAGATGGTTAGCTCTAGAGGTTTTCGAGGAGCTCCAAGGCTTGGTCGAAGTCGTAGGATTGGGCTTGTTGCATCACTCGATTCAACTGCTCGGCCACTCGTGGGCCTGATGCCAGTCCTTGCAGGGTGTGCAAGGCGCTCAGGGCCTGGGCGTCGCTTTCGGCCAGCAGGTCGCGGACGTGGGCCAGTTGGGTGTGCCATTCGCTGCCCGGTGGAGGCGCGTCGACGGCGGGTGCCTCGTTCAGCGAAGACAAGCCGGCCAGCAGCGGGGTCAGGTGCTGTTCGACGGTCGTCAGGCGTTCGGCCAGGTCCTGTTCGCTGGCACCTTCCAGGCACGCTTGCTCCAGGGCGCCGGCAGCTTGGGCCAGGGCGCTGGCGCCGATGTTGCCGGCGGTGCCGCGCAAGGTGTGGGCGAGTCGCGCTGGCGCCGATGAATCGGCCTGGTTGCGCGCGGCGTGGAATTCGGCGGCAAAGCCTTGTTGGCTGGCGTGGAATTTAGCCAGCAGGCGCAGGTAGAGGTCGGTCTTGCCCATGCAGGTGGCGAGGCCGGCGTGCAGGTCGATCCCGGGCAGGCTGGCGGGCAGGCTCGTGGTGGTTGCGCTGGCTGGGGCCACCTCGGCCGCAGGCGTACCGCGCCCTGGGCGCGGGTGTATCCACTTGGCCAGGGTGGCGAACATCTCGTCGATGTTCAGCGGTTTGCTGATGTGGTCGTTCATGCCGCAGGCCAGCGCCCGCTCGCGGTCCCCGGCCATGGCGTCGGCGGTCATGGCGATCACCGGCAGGTCGGCCCAGCGCGATTGCTCGCGGATTTTGCCGGTGGCGGTGTAGCCGTCCATCACTGGCATCTGGCAGTCCATCAGTACGCCATCGAAGTCTGAGTCACGCTGCAACTGTTCCAGCGCTTCGGCGCCGTGGACGGCCAGGCACAGTTCGATCCCGGCGCTCTCCAGCAACTCACACGCCAGCTCGCGGTTCAGTTCATTGTCTTCCACCAGCAGCACCCGGGCGCCCCGCAGGCTGGCGATGGCGCTGGCGCTCTGGCCGGAGCGCTCGCTGGCCCGGGTGTCGACCTGGGGCGCCTTGCCGAGCACCGTACCCAGCGCTTCGAGCAGGGTCGAGGGGGTCACCGGCTTGGTCAGCACCACCGGCAATTGAATGCCGTTGCGGCTGGCTTCTTCGCGGGCTTCCTCGCGGCCAAAGGCGGTGACCATGATCACCGAAGGGGTTTGTGCCAATTGGGCAGCATGCATCTGCAGCACTGCCTCCACCCCATCCATGCCGGGCATGCGCCAGTCCATCAGCACCAGGTCGTAGGGCAGCTTCCGGGCTTCGGCGTCCACCAGCATGGCCAGGGCCGCCCGGCCGCTCTGCGCGACGTCGACTTCCACGCCAAAACTGCGGGCCATGGTCGAGAGGATTTCCCGCGCGCTGGCGTTGTCGTCGACCACCAGCACCCGGCTGCCAAGCAGTTCATCGGCAGTCAGCATGCGCCGCACATGGCTCTCGCGCTGCAGCCCCAGGCTCACCTCGAAGTGAAAGGTCGAGCCCTGACCCGGCTCGCTTTCGACCCAGATGTCGCCCCCCATCAGCTCCACCAGATGCCGGGAAATGGCCAGGCCCAGGCCGGTGCCGCCGTATTTGCGGGTGGTGGAGCTGTCTGCCTGGCTGAAGGGCTGGAACAGGCGCGAGCACTGCTCGGCGCTCATGCCGATGCCGCTGTCACGCACCCAGAAATGCAGCTGCGCCTGGTCTGCGGTTGCACTGCGCAGCTCCACGCCCAGCACGATCTCGCCGTGCTCGGTGAACTTGGTCGCATTGTTGCCCAGGTTGACCAGCACCTGGCCCAGGCGCAACGGATCGCCGATCAACGCGGTGGGCAGTTCGACGGCGGTACTGAACAGCAGCTCCAGACCTTTGTCCTCGGCCTTGAGGCCAATCATGTTGGCGAAGCCGTCGAGCACGTCTTCGAGGTGGAAGGGAATCTGTTCCAGGTGCATCTTGCCGGCCTCGATCCTGGAGAAGTCGAGGATGTCGTTGATGATCCCCAGCAGGCTTTCCGCCGAGCGATGGACCTTTTCGATGTAGTTGCGCTGGCGGTGGTCGAGCTCGGTGCGCAAGGCCAGGTGGCTCATGCCGATGATGGCGTTCATCGGGGTGCGGATCTCGTGGCTCATGGTCGCCAGGAAGTCGCTCTTGGCCCGGGTCGCCTCTTCTGCCGCTTCCCGCGCGCGCTGCACCTGGGCCTCGGCGAGCTTGCGGTCGGTGATGTCGAAGTACCAGTTGGCCCCCATGCCCCGCTCCCCCTGGCTCAGGGTCACGGTCGACACCAGCACCTCGAAGCGCTCACCGTCGGTGCGCTGCAGGCTGGCCTCGAAGTTGAGCACCGCCCCTTGCGCCGCCGCGGCGAGAAAGCGCTGGTGGGCCTCGGGCTCGACCCAGAACTGACTCAGGTCGCTGCCCTGCAGTTGCTCGAACTGGCTGGCGAACAAGCGGTCGAACTGCGGGTTGCTGTAGGTCGGACGGCCATCGGCGTCTTTGATCAGCATGGCCACCGGGCTGCTGTCGAGGACCGCGCGCAACTGGATCTCGCTGGCCTTGAGCGCCGCCTGCAGTTGCCGGCGCTCGCTGACATCGCGCACCGAGGCGCACACGCACAGGCCGCTCCCTTCCAGGCTCGGCAAGCGTGACAGGCTGATCTCGGCGGAAAACAGGCTGCCGTCCTTGCGCACGCCTTGCAGGTCTTCGAGGTTGGCGCCCATCTGCCGGGTGTCGCCCTGGGCCATGAAGCCGTCGCGCAGCGCCACGTGACGTCCGCGACTGGCCTGTGGCACCAGGCGTTCGATGGCCGCGCCGATCAACTCGCCGGGGGCGTAGCCGAACAGTTGATCCAGCTGACGGTTGGTCCTGAGGATATGCCCGCCATCGTCCACCACCAGCATGCCGTCGGGCGCCGCGTCGATGATGCCGCGATACCAGGCTTCGGTCGCGCGCAGTGCCCCTTGCTGGGCTTCCAGCGCCTGGGCCTGTGCCTCCAGTTGCAGCGCCTGTTGCGCCACTTCGCTGGCCTGGCGCCGGGTTTGCGCCAGCAGGGTCTTGACCGCCTCGTTACGCTCCATGATCGCCATGGCCGCGGCCAGTCGTGGCGTGGCCTCCTGCAACAGCAGCCATTGGCGCTCGTCCAACGGTTGCAGGCTGGCCAACTCGAACACCCCCAGCAGGCGCTCGCCATGCACGATCGGTTGCAGCAACAGGCAACTGGCCGCCACCTCCCCCAGCGGTGAGTGCAACCGCCAGTATTGCGGCGGCAACGTCTGCAACTGCCGCGCCTGGCGATCCACCGCACACTGGCCCAACAGGCCGTCGCCGAAGGGCACGTGATCCTTGGGCGGGTGCTCGGAATCGGTGGCGTAACCGCCCATCAGCAGCAGCGTGTCAGCGTCCTCCGGGGCGCTGTACAGCACCGCCTGGCAGATGCCGTGCAGGCTGGCGATGTGCTGCAGGAATACCTGCGCCAGTTCGTCCGGGGTGTCGGCCTG
This sequence comes from Pseudomonas kielensis, assembly GCF_014236655.1. Lineage (GTDB taxonomy): Bacteria > Pseudomonadota > Gammaproteobacteria > Pseudomonadales > Pseudomonadaceae > Aquipseudomonas > Aquipseudomonas kielensis. The sequence continues at coordinate 21,149 of NZ_JACMYG010000026.1, read as the reverse complement.
CTGCAAGTCGGCCTGCAACTGGGCGGTATGGCCTTTGATCCAGCGCTGGCGCTCCAGTTGCTGGGACTCGGTCTGCAGTTGGGCAATGGCCCGTGCCAGGTCCCCGGTTTCGTTGTTCAGGTCCGTGTGGGGAATCGGCTGGTCGAGCTGCCCGGCGGCCAGTTGATCCACCGCCACCCGTACCCGATTCAGCGGGTTGCGGATCGACTGGCTGGCCAGCCACGACAACAGCAACGCCAGCGACAAGCCACCGAACAACAGGATGTAGGTCAGCAAGGTGCTGCGTTCGGCGTACTCGACAATGTCCTTGGCCGTGTCGCGAATCGAGGCTTCCTTGATTTGTGCGATGCCGTACAGGTGGCTGTCGGCCTGCCGGGCGATTCTCTGGAATTCGCTGCTGTTGAGCAGCATCAACGCCTGGTTCTGCCGGCCCTGGTCGATCAAGGCAAACGCCTGTTCGCTGTAGCGCTGCAACTGTTGCAGCATCAGGTCGATCTCGGCCAGGCGCGCGAGGTTCTCCGGGCGCATGAGGGTGACCTTGGCCTGGGCCAGCGCCAGTTGCAGGCGTTGCCGGGTGTCAGCCAACTGCTGCAGGGCTTCGACGCGGATCTGCGCGCTGTCGGTGCCCACGGCACGCTGCAGGATTTGCATCAGATGGGGCAGTTGCACCCGCGCTTCATGCAGGTGCTCCATGCCGACCAGTTCCTGCAGATAGAGGTTTTGCATGTCGTGCTTCAGCGATTGCTGAGTGCGCAGGCTTTGCACGCCGAGCACCAGCACCAACAGCAGCAACGCGGCGAATCCCAGGAGCAGTTTGTGCAGCAGCGTGAGACGCTCGAGCAGGGTGCGAAATCCAGCCATTACCTATCCTCGTGAACCTGATCGAAAAAGCCCCGCTCTCGCGGGTTCAAGGCGTCTGCCCACTACGTTGCAGGGCTGCCAACTGGACGGCCATGTCCTGGTCGGTGTCGGCGAAACGCTGGGCGACCCCCTGGAACTGTTCCTTGCAGGCCAGGAAGGCATCGCAGATGTCCGGGTCGAAGTGGCTGCCGCGGCCCTGCGTGATGATCTCGACCGCCTGCTCATGGGGCATCCCCGCCTTGTAGACCCGCCGGCTGATGAGCGCGTCATAGACGTCGGCCACCGCCATCAACCGGGCGCTGATGGGGATAGCGTCCGCCACCAGCCCCTCGGGGTAGCCGCTGCCGTCCCATTTTTCCTGGTGGCTGTAGGCAATCTCCTTGGCCAGGATGAGGAAGTCGGCGCGTATGCCCAACTGGTCCTCGGCGTGCTGGATGGCGTCACGCCCAAGGGTGGTATGGGTCTTCATGATCTCGAATTCTTCCGGGGTAAAACGACCCGGCTTGAGCAGGATATGGTCGGGAATGCCGACCTTGCCGATGTCGTGCAGGGGCGCCGACTTGAACAGCAGTTCGATGGTCGCGGCGCTGAGAAAGTGGCGGAAACGCGGGTGATCCTGCAGGTACTCGGCCAGCACCTTGACGTAGTGCTGGGTGCGGCGGATGTGGTTGCCGGTTTCGTTGTCGCGCGTCTCCGCCAGGGAGGCCATGGCCTGGATCGCCACGTCCTGGATGGCGATGACCTCGCGGGTGCGACGCTGCACTTCCTGTTCCAGATAGTCGTTGTGATCGCGCAGGAAGTCGGCCGCCGCCTTGAGCTTGAGTTGGGTATCGACCCGCGCCAGCACCAGTGCCGGCCTGATCGGCTTGGTGATGTAGTCCACCGCGCCCAGCTCCAGGCCAAGGATTTCGTCCTCGGTGCCGGCCATGGCGGTGAGGAAAATGATCGGAATCTCCCGGGTACGGGGATCATCCTTGAGTCGCCTGGCCACTTGATGCCCAGACAGCCCAGGCATCATCACGTCCAGCAGGATCAGGTCCGGCAGCGAGTCGCCCTGGAGCAGGCGCAAGGCTTTTTCGCCGCTATTGGCGACCTTGACCCGGTAGCGATCCTTGAGCAGGTCGGTCATCAGCAACAGGTTGTCGGGGGTGTCGTCGACCACCAGCAAGGTCGGCCCCGTGTATTGACTCGGTTGGCTATTCATCGCAGACCGCCCCCTGTACCAGACATTGGCATCCCCAGGCGGCATTTCCAGCCCGGCGCTGGAAAGCGTAGTTGCAGTTATGCGCGATTGCCGAACCGTTTCACGCAGGAAACAACCGGAGTTTCCTGGCAGTTTTTCAGGCTTTGCTACTATTAGCGGACGGCCTCGACACCGACGCCTGCGGCTTGCACAGTCGGCTGACACTTCCCCGGTTTTGATTCACCCCTCTCAACCTGCCTGAGCCCATGGAGTTGCAATGCGCATTCCATTCATTTACGCGTTATCAGCCGTCCTTTTTGTCAGTGCAGCGGCCAGCCAGGCACAAAGCGTGGATACAGCCGCCAGCCCTCCTGCCAGCAGCGCCGCTGCGGCACCGGCCACCGCGCCAGCCAAGGACCCGGTGTTTACCCAGGAGCAATTGGACCAGATGCTGGCGCCCATTGCCCTGTACCCGGACCCACTGCTGGCCCAACTGCTGATGGCCAGCACCTACCCCGGGGAAATCGCGGAGGCGGTGACCTGGTCCAAGGCTCACCCGGACGCCAAGGGCGATGACGCGGTCAAACAGGTGGCGAGCCAGCCGTGGGACCCGAGCGTGCAGGCGCTGGTCGCGTTTCCCCAGGTCATGGTGACCCTGGGACAGGATCCGGTCTGGGTCCAACGCCTGGGGGATGCCTTCCTGGCTCAGCCCGACGATGTCATGGAAGGCGTGCAACGCTTGCGTCGTCAGGCACAGACCGCCGGCAACCTGCAGAGCAACCAGTACCAGAACGTCACGGTCCAGGCCGCAGCGCCAGCGCCGGCCGCCAGCACCAGCAGCTCCGCGCCCGCCCCGGCCAGCAGCACCTCGACCATCATCATCCAGCCCGCCGACCCGCAGGTGGTGTACGTCCCCACCTATAACCCGACCACCACTTACGGCACCTGGCCCTACCCGGCTTCGCCGCCGGTCTACTATCCGCCGCCACCCGCTTACTACCCGGGTTCGGCCCTGATGGCCGGGCTGGCGTTCGGTACCGGTGTGGCGATCGTCGGGGCGTTGTGGGGCGAATGTGACTGGGACGATAACGACATCGACATCGACGTTGATCGCTACAACAACATCAATGCCAACAACCGCATCACCAACAATCAGAACAAGTGGCAGCACAACGCCGCGCACCGCAATGGCGTGCCCTATCGCGACAACCGCAGCCGCCAGCAATACGGTCGCCAACTGGACGGTGCCACTCAGCGTGAGGCCTACCGCGGGGACAATGCCCAGCGCGCCCAGGCGCGGGAAAAAGCCCGCACGTCGATGGACAAGCACGGTATCGAACGCCCCGCCACCAGCAACCGCGAAGCCCGTGACCGGGTGCGCGACGCCCAGTCCGGCGCCACGGCGGGCAACCGCATGCAGGCCGGTAACGAGCGGCCCCGCACCACGGACCGAAGCCAGGGCACGCCCAGGACCACCCGCGACAATCAGCAGCCGAGGCAGCAGAACCCGCAGGTCAACCAGCGCGACCAGCGTCCCGCACAAGCACGGCAAAGTACGCAAAAACGCCCGGCCGCGACCCATCAGACCGGCGCGCGCAACAATGCCTTTGCCGGCGCGCGCTCACCGTCCCAGGTCAACGCCCAAGCCAATCGTGGCCGTGCCAGCCAAGTTTCCGCGCAGCGCCCCAGCGCCTCGCGAGCCGCAGGCCATCAAGTCAGTCGACCATCCAGCGCACCCGCGCGCCAACGGGGGAGCCGTCGTTGAATAACCATCCTCGCATCAAGCCATTTACCGGCCGGCTCCTGCACGCCCTGGCACTGACTGCCGGCCTGGCGTGGTCGTGCCTGGCCAGCGCGCAGCAGGAATTTGCCACACCGGAACAGGCCGCCCAGTCATTCGTCGAGGCGCTGGGCAGCAAACACGCCGATCACGAACGCCTGACGGCGTTGCTGGGCAACGAATGGCGCAGTTTCATCCCACGCGAAGGCACCGAGCGCCAGGACGTCGATGCCTTCATCAAGCAGTACCACGAACAGCATCAGATCGAGAAAACCGGCGACGACAAGGCACTGCTGTCGGTGGGCAGCAACCATTGGACGCTGCCGATTCCCCTGGTCAAAAGCGCCAACGGTTGGCGCTTCGACATCAAGGCCGGCAGTGCCGAAATCCGGGCTCGGCGCATCGGCCGCAACGAACTCTCCGCCGTGCAGGCGGCGCTGGCCTATCACGATGCGCAGATGGAATATGCGTCAATCGATCGCGACGGCGATGGCGCCCTGGAGTATGCGCAGAACCTCTTCAGCACCCCGGGCCAGCACGACGGGCTCTATTGGGCAGACGATGACAGCGGTCAGATCAGCCCGCTGGGCCCCGCGTTCGGCAAGACCGTCGGCGGCGAGGACTGGCACGGTTATCACTTCCGCATCCTGCATGGCCAGGGGCCTTCGGCACCGGGTGGGGCCTACAGCTACCTGATCGGCGACAAGATGAGCCGGGGTTTTGCCCTGATCGCCTGGCCGGCGAAATACGCCGACACCGGGGTGATGAGTTTCATGATCAGCCATGACGGCCAGGTGTTCGAAAAAGACCTGGGGCCGGACAGTGAGAAGCTGGCCCAGGGGATGACCCTCTTTGACCCGGATGACAGCTGGAAGGAGGTCAGTGCGGAGCAAGATTAACGCGCTTAGCGGCCTGGTCCGGTGTCGTCAACGTCCCCCCCGCTGGGGCCGGGCGCAACATCAGTGCCGCGCCTCACTCCTCCTCTCTCAACGCGATGATCCGCCCGGATTTTTCGGCGGCCAGCAGCGTCCCATGGTCGGCGTCATTCTGATCGGCATAGGCGATGGCAAATTTGCCGATGGCCTGGTCGAAGGAGTCGGTCTTGCCCAGGTAACCACTGATGAGCGCCGCATCGCCGGATTTGGCGTGGGCGCGCGCCAGGGTCAGGCCGCACCACTGGGCGTACATTTTCATCCGCGCGGCGGATATGCCTTCGATGGGCGCGGACATTTTCATGTCGCGTAGCTGGCGTACAAAAAAACAGCGACCATTCTGGCTGCGGGTCCAGCCCAGGAAAATGTCGCTGGAGGACTGCATCAGGCGCTGCCCGGTGACCACCCGCTGGCCCTGGTTGTCGTAGTTGCTCTTGCCGGCATAGGGCGCCAGGACCGAGGGACAGGCCTCCTTGAACTGCAGGAGCAACGGGTGATTTTCCGCAGAAAAGAACAGACCGACAAAACAGTAGGTGCCGACGCTCCCAATGCCCACCGCCTTGACCGCAATGTCTTCCAGGCGGTATCGATCGAACAGCACGCGCCGTTCATGGGGCAGTGACAGTCGGTAGTCCTGCAGCGCCAGATGGACGTTGCGCCGGAATCCCTTTTCATTCACATGAAACAGGATCGGCGGCTGATCGATCAGGCGCCGCCGCCCTCCCACTTCACCGCTGATCTTGGGGTAGAGGTAATCGCCGACCCGCATCCTGGCCTTGGCGACCACCTGCTCGCGGATTTTCTTGATTTGCGCATTGGGCGCCATGTCGATGATGGTTTGCGCGTCCAGGCGGTCATACCAGACATCCAGCGGGTTCATCTTGGAGAACCTGCGCAGATTCTCGCGGTAGGCACCCACGCAGCCGGCGGCGATGGCTCGCGCCTCTTTGTCGCCCAGGTCGTTGTCGCGCGCGGCCACGGCAAAGCTGATGGCCAGGCGTTTGACATCCCACTCCCAGGGCGCGGGCAGGGTTTCGTCGAAGTCGTTGATGTCAAAGATCAGGTTGCGCTCAGGGGTGGCGAACAAACCGAAGTTCATCAGGTGGCAATCGCCACAGGCCTGGACCTGGATACCGGTTGTCGGGGTCGCCGCCAGGTCATGGGCCATCAACCCGGCAGAGCCGCGCAGAAAGGTGAAGGGACTGCGCAGCATGCGGCCGTAGCGCACCGGCACCAGGTTGGGCAGTCGATAGCGGTTGGATTCTTCGAGCAGCTCGATGGCGTCCCGCTGCTTGCGCACGGGCTTCCACTGGGCGTGTTGCCCATGGGGCAGACGCTCGCGCAACAACGCGCCGGCGTACAACCGTTCTTTGCGCGACTGAAAGACCCGTTCGTCTCTGGTGTCTTCCGACGGCTCTGGGTTGCGGGCCTCAGGCCGGTTTTTTGGCGGGGGCATGTCCGCTCCTCTGCTCAACGAAGTCTGATTCGCTTGGGCACAGGACCTGGCAATTCGACTGTTCCGTCAGCCCGCAGAAAACCGGTGCGGTGGTAGGCTGGAAAGCGCCAAAGCTAATGGTTCAAGCGTAGCAGCTCTTATCCTCGGTGCTGCATGGTGGGGACACATTCAACAGGTAGCCCTTCGCAGTAGCGACAACGAAGCGACAGGACGGCTCAGATCTCACCGACGTCACCACTTGGAACGTGGGCGCTGCCGTGTGTGGAACACGCCAAGAACTTGAAGGCGATCACCGCGTATTCGATAGGGATCAGATAGGACCAGTTGGGCACCGCCCATTCACGTGTGTTTCTGACCCGGCCTTTACGGCCCATGGCTGGAAGCCGGGCCAGTTTGTCGACGCTGGCGAAGACAGCATCGGAAAAGTCGTTGGCAGCCTTGGGATTTTCAAGGGCAATGTAGCTAGCTTCGTCTTCCACGTTCTTGAGGGCTCTTTCCAGCCACTCAACCCGCACTGTTGCTCCAGCGGCGAGCGCGCATCGCTGCTACCTGGTCATCGGTGGCAAATTTGCCCTCGTCTGCTTCTTTTACCGCCAATTCGATCTGTGCAGTCAGCGCGCGCTCATGCGCGATGTAATCGCGAAGAACGTCCATAGCCAGATAGCTCGCGCTTTGCCCGTTGGTCTTGGCCAGATCGGCGAGGGAGTTTGATAGGTCTTCCGGCAGGATCAGGGATATCCCGGTCATGGCAGCCTCGATGGTGGACATTTGTTGGGCATCTTACACCGTCAACTGCTGGCTTGAAGCCGCAGACCGCCGAGAGGTGTATCTCGAAGTGAATCTGCTCCCTCTTTGCCTGACGGGCGAACGTGACGCCTTGGCATCACGTTCGCTCGGCACTCAGTGCGGGGCGCGGACGATGGTCTTGAGCAGGTCCGCCGGGCTGATGTGCCCGACCACCTGCTGCTGTACACCGCTACCCGGCTGCGGCAGGTCGAGGATGTGGCCCTTGATCTTGCCGACCACGTGCATCTCGCAGGGTTTGCAATCGAACTTCAGGGTCAGCACTTCGTCGCCGTGGATCAGTTGCATCGGCGCGACCTTGGTGCGCACGCCGGTGACGCCCTTGGCCTGTTTCGGGCACAGGTTGAAGGAGAACCGCAGGCAATGCTTGGTGATCATCACCGGCACCTCGCCGGTCTCCTCGTGGGCCTCGAAGGCCGCGTCGATCAGCTTGACCCCATGGCGATGATAGAAGTCCCGGGCTTTCTGGTTGTAGACGTTGGCCAGGAACGACAGGTGGGACTCCGGGTACACCGGCGGCGGGCTCGTCTCGGCCTTGCGTCCACCCCTGGGGTGGGCGTTGACCCGGGCGGCGGTCAGGGCGTCGATGACGTCGCGGCGCGCCGCCTTGAGCTGGGAGTTGGGGATGAAGTAGGCCTGGGGCGCATCCAGCTTGATCGCTGCCGCGTGGTACTGGGTGGTGCCCAGTTGACCGAGCAGGTCGCGCAGTTGCTCCAGGGCCTGCTCAGGTTTGTTGGCGACGCCGAACGGGCCTTCGAGGGCGACGCTGGCACTGATGCCCTCCTCGCTGGTGGCCGTCAGTTCCAGGCGTTCCTCACGCAGGTGCACGTTCCAGTCAACACCCACCCGGCGCTCGGCGGAGGTCTTGAGCAGGGCTTGCTGCCAGTTGTGGTCCAGGTTGCGGTTCAGCGGGTGATTTGGCCGGACCTTGTACAAGTCCGCAGGCATCTCGTTGGGCTCGACGCGGTAGCGGTAGCGCTTCTCGCCGTCCTCCTCGAACTCGCCCTTGGCCTCGGCGATGTTGGCGCGAAAGCCCACCACTTCGCGCTTGATCAGCACGTTGAGGCCGTCGCCGTTGGACAGCGGCTCCTGGGTGACCACCTGCAAGTCGCGCTTGCCGACTTTTTCGACGATGCCCACCGGCAGGCCGGTAAAGGTCGGCGTGTCGAAGGCGCCAATGTCGATCTTGCGGTCGCTGACGAAGTAGTCGGTGCTGCCACGGTGGAAGGTCTTTTCCGGGTCCGGCAGGAAGAAGTGCGCGGTGCGGCCGCTGGAGGCGCGGGCCAGGTCCGGGCGGTCTTCGAGCACATCATCCAGGCGCTGGCGGTAGTAGGCCGTGATGTTCTTCACGTAGCCCATGTCCTTGTAGCGCCCCTCGATCTTGAACGAGCGCACGCCGGCTTCCACCAGGGCGCGGATGTTGGCGCTCTGGTTGTTGTCCTTCATCGACAGCAAATGCTTCTCGAAGGCGACCACACGACCCTGGTCGTCCTTGAGGGTGTACGGCAGGCGGCAGGCCTGGGAGCAGTCGCCCCGGTTGGCGCTGCGACCGTTCTGCGCATGGGAGATGTTGCACTGGCCGGAAAAGGCCACGCACAAGGCGCCATGGATGAAGAACTCGATCGCCGCGTCAGTCTCGTCGGCAATCGCGCGGATCTCTTGCAGGTTCAGCTCGCGCGCCAGCACCAGTTGGGAGAAACCTGCCTGGTCGAGGAACTTCGCCCGGGCCAGGGTGCGGATGTCGGTCTGGGTGCTGGCGTGCAGCTCGATCGGCGGGATATCCAGCTCCATCACCCCCAGGTCCTGGACGATCAGCGCGTCGACGCCGGCGTCGTAGAGCTGATGGATCAGCTTGCGGGCCGGCTCCAGCTCGTTGTCGTGCAGGATGGTGTTGATGGTGGTGAACACCCGGGCATGGTAGCGCCGGGCAAATTCCACCAGGCCTGCGATTTCGCTCACTTCGTTGCAGGCGTTGTGCCGCGCACCAAAGCTTGGGCCACCGATGTACACGGCGTCGGCGCCATGCAGAATGGCCTCGCGGGCAATGGCGACATCGCGGGCGGGGCTGAGTAATTCCAGATGATGTTTAGGCAGGGACATATTTTTTTAGTCGACTTGTCACGGTAGGTGCGCATTGTAGCGGCGAATCACCTGGGCGGCACCCGTGCGCTGCCCGGTGGCGGCCATTGCCTGGGCAAGGCCGCCGTCCGAACCCGCCGACTCAGGCCTTGGCGGCCATCGCGGTGACTTCCACGCGCATGCCTTCAACGGCCAGGGCGGCCACGCCCACGGCGGCGCGGACCGGCCATGGCTTGGCGAAGAAGCGCTGGTAGACCTGGTTGAACGCGGCGCGGTCGGCCATGTCGGTGAGGTAGATGGTCAGGTGCAGCACCCGGTCCATGGAACTGCCGGCCTTCTCCAGTGCGACTTTCAGCGCCTGCAAGGTGCACTCGCTCTGCGCCACGATATCGCCCAGCTCCAGGCTGCCGTCGGCGCGGGTAGGAATCTGGGTCGAGACCAGCAGGCCAGCGAAACCGGCAACGTCGGAAGAGATCGAATCGGCGTCCGGATCGGGAATGAAGGTCAGGTCTTGATTAGCCATGGGGTGCTCCTGCATGAGGGGATAAAAGTCCCGCAGTCTACCGCCCCCGCTGGAAAAAAATCCCAGGCACGGAAAAAACCGCGTCACGGCCCAGGCCGGCGCAGCAGATTTTACGAGACAGATTGCTTTGGAAAATGGCAGGGGCGGCTGGATTCGAACCAACGCATGGCAGGATCAAAACCTGCTGCCTTACCGCTTGGCGACGCCCCTGTAGATGTAGCGACGAGTGCTGGGCACTCACTTGCTGAACCCTTGCACCACGATGACCGTGTAATGGCCAGTGCAAGAATGCGCGGAAATTTACCAAGTTTGTTCGAGTCTGGGAAGCTTTTTTTTAACAAATTTGTTTGAAAACAGCTACTTGCTCATAAGTCATGGCGGTTACCGGCCCTGCGGGGCAGTTTTCTCCCGCTTTTGCTCGGCCAGACTTGCACTTGGCGACAGTCAGCTAAGCTTTGAGCAGCTCATTGCACACGATGCTCATGCTGCAGGTTTGGGGTTTTCTGGAGAGCGTCTGCAACGGCTAGTCAGACTGCCCACCTCCTTGCTGCAGGATTTGTCGTGATGACCGAGCCTCTCTTAAGCTTCGAAGCACTCAAGCGCGCCGCTGCCAATGGCGAAATCGATACCGTGCTGGTGTGCATGGTCGACATGCAGGGCCGTCTGGTGGGCAAGCGCTTCCAGGTCGAGTTCTTCATCGACAGCGGCCACGAAGAAACCCACTGCTGCAATTACCTGCTGGCCGACGACATCGACATGGAGCCGGTGCCCGGGTACGCGGCCGCCAGCTGGAGCAAAGGCTACGGCGACTTTGTGCTCAAGCCCGACATGAGCACCCTGCGCCGCGTGCCGTGGCTGGAATGCACGGCCCTGGTGCTGTGCGACGTGCTCGACCATCACCACCGCCAGGACCTGCCCCACAGCCCGCGGGCAATCCTCAAGAAACAGGTCGAACGCCTGTGCCAGCGCGGCTACACCGGCATGTTCGCCTCGGAACTGGAGTTCTACCTGTTCGACGAGAGCTACGAGGCCATCCACCAGCGCAACTACCACCAGCCGAAAACCGCCGGGCACTACATCGAGGACTACAACATCCTGCAGACCACCCGCGAGGAGCCGGTGCTGCGGGCGATCCGCAAACACCTGCAGGCCTCGGGTATCCCCGTGGAAAACTCCAAGGGCGAATGGGGGCCAGGGCAGGAAGAGATCAACATCCGCTACGCCGATGCCCTGACCATGGCCGACCACCACGTCATCATCAAGCACGCCTGCAAGGAGATCGCCCAACTGCAGGGCAAGGCGATCACCTTCATGGCCAAGTGGCGCTACGACGCCGCGGGCTCCAGCAGCCACATCCACAATTCGCTGTGGGACAAGAACGGCAAGAAGCCGCTGTTCTTCGAGGCCAAGGCCGAGTTCGGCATGTCAAAACTGATGCGTGCCTGGGTGGCCGGGCAGCTCAAGTACGCCAACGACATCACCTGTTTTCTCGCGCCCTACATCAACTCCTATAAGCGCTTCCAGGCCGGTACCTTTGCACCCACGCGAGCCGTCTGGAGCCTGGACAATCGCACCGCCGGCTTTCGCCTGTGCGCCGAGGGCAGCAAATCGATCCGCATCGAATGCCGGATCGGCGGGGCCGACCTCAACCCCTACCTGGCCTTCGCCGCCCTGATTGCCGCGGGCCTGGCCGGGATCGACGAGCAGCTCGAACTGGCCCCGCCCTTCGAGGGCGATGCCTATGTCGACAGCCATTTGCCGGAAGTCTCCAAGACCCTGCGCGAGGCCTGCGCCGCACTCAAGGGCTCGGGCATGTTGCGCGAAGCGTTTGGTGACGACGTGATCGACCATTACGTGCACACCGCCGAATGGGAGCAGAAAGAGTACGACCGACGGGTCACCGACTGGGAACTGCAGCGCGGCTTCGAGCGCTATTGAGACCGCCATGACTTCCACTATCCAGCTGATTTCCCCGGTCGATGGCCGGGTCTATGCCGAGCGCCAGCGCGCCGATGCCGGGCAGATCGAACAGGCCCTGGCCAGCGCCGCCAGCGCCCAGGCACTGTGGAAGCGCCGCCCGCTGGATGAACGTGCGGCGCTGTGCAGCGCCGCCGTCGACGCGATGCTGGCGATGCAGGCCGAGATCGTCCCGGAGCTGGCCTGGCAGATGGGCCGCCCGGTACGTTTTGGCGCGGGTGAGCTGCGCGGCTTTGCCGAACGGGCCCGGCACATGATCGCGCTGGCGCCGCAGGCATTGGCGGCGGTCGAGCCTGAACCGATCGCCGGGTTTCGCCGCTGGATCAGTCGCGAGCCACTGGGTGTGGTGCTGGTGGTCGCGCCCTGGAACTACCCCTACCTCACCGCCGTAAACAGCATTATTCCGGCGCTGATGGCGGGCAACAGCGTGATCCTCAAGCACGCCTCGCAAACCCTGCTGGTGGGCGAGCGTTTTGCCCAGGCCTTTCGCCGCGCCAATCTGCCCGAAGGGCTGTTCCACAACCTGCTGCTCAGCCACCTGGATACCGCGCAGATGATCGCTGGCGGCCGGGTGCAACGGGTCAACTTCACCGGTTCCGTGGGCGGCGGCAAGGACATGCAGCGGGCGGCCGTCGATACCTTCATCGGCGTCGGCCTGGAGCTCGGCGGCAAGGACCCGGCCTACGTGCGCGCGGACGCCAACCTCGACCACGCGGTGGAGAACCTGGTGGACGGCAGCTTCTTCAACTCCGGGCAAAGCTGCTGCGCCGTCGAGCGCATCTATGTCGCTGCCAGCCTCTACCCCGCCTTTGTCGAACGGTTTGTCGCCCTGACCCGCCAGTACGTGCTGGGCAACCCGCTGGACCCCGCCACCACGCTGGGCCCGATGGTCACGCCACAGGCCGCGGATTTTGTCCGCGGGCAAATCGCCCAGGCCCTGGCCCAGGGTGGCCGGGCCTTGATCAACCCCGAGGATTTCCCCGCCGACGTGCCAGGCAGCGCTTACCTCGCGCCCCAGGTCCTGGTGGACGTCAGCCATCGGATGGCGGTGATGCGCGACGAAAGTTTTGGCCCGGTGGTCGGCATCATGCCGGTCTGCAGCGACGACGAGGCCATCGCCCTGATCAACGACAGCCCGTTCGGCCTCAGCGCCTCGATCTGGACCCAGGACCTGGCCGCTGCCGAACAACTGGGCCACGCGATCGACACCGGCACCCTGTTCATGAACCGCTGCGATTACCTGGACCCGGCCCTGGCCTGGACCGGGGTCAAAGACAGCGGGCGCGGCGTCACCCTGTCGAGCCTGGGCTATGAGCACCTGACCCGCGCCAAATCCTTTCATCTGCGCCACGAGATCTGAACCATGAGCCTGACGGGAAACTGGAACTACCCCACCAGCGTACGCTTCGGTGTCGGGCGCATCGCCGAGCTGGCCGACGTCTGCCGCAGCCAGGGCATCCAGCGCCCATTGCTGGTCACCGACAGCGGCCTGGCCCGGGCGCCGATTACGCTCGCAGCGCTCGACGCCTTGCGCGCGGCGGGCCTCGGCGTGGCGCTGTTCAGCGACCTCAAGCCCAACCCGGTGGAAGCCAATCTGGCCGGTGGGTTGCAGGCCTGGCGCACCGGCCAGCACGATGGGGTGATCGCCTTCGGCGGCGGCAGTGGCCTGGACATGGGCAAGCTCATCGCCTTCATGAGTGGCCAGAGCCGGCCGGTCTGGGATTTCGAAGACATCGGCGACTACTGGACCCGCGCCGACGCCAGCCGCATCGCCCCGATCATTGCCGTGCCCACCACCGCCGGGACCGGTTCGGAAGTCGGCCGGGCGGCGGTGATCATCGATGAACGCAGCCACACCAAGCGCATCATTTTCCACCCGAAAATGATGCCACGGGTGGTCATCAGCGACCCGGCCCTGAGTGTCGGCATGCCGGCCAAGGTCACCGCCGGTACCGGCATGGATGCGTTTGCCCACTGCCTGGAAGCCTACTGCGCCCCTGGCTTCCACCCCATGGCCGACGGCATTGCGGTAGAAGGCATGCGCCTGGTGGCCGGGGCCCTGGTCCGCGCTGTGCGCACCCCGGCGGACCTCGAAGCGCGGGCCAACATGCTCGCGGCCGCCGCCATGGGCGCCACCGCCTTCCAGAAAGGCCTGGGCGGCATGCACGCGCTGTCGCACCCGGTGGGAGCGCTGTACGACACCCACCACGGCATGACCAACGCCACGTTCATGCCCTATGTCCTGGCGTTCAACCGCCCGGCCATCGAGGAACGCATCACCCGCCTGGCCGCCTACCTGGGCCTGCCCTCCCCCGGGTTCGACAGCTTCCTGGCGTTCGTCCTCAAGTTGCGCAAGGACATCGATGTGCCCCATACCCTGGTCGAACTGGGGGTGGACGATCGCCAGGCCGACCTGATCGCCGACATGGCCGTGGTCGACCCCTGCGCGGGGGGCAATCCGCTGCCCCTGACCCGCGAGGGTGCGGCGCAGATATTCGCCGCGGCCTACCACGGCCGCCTCTAGAGCAATCACCTGGCCCTGGCCCGAGCGCGGGCCGGGACAGGGTTTACCCAGCAGTCACAGGAGCAGTACGACAAGGGGTTGAAAGCCATGCCATCCGGTGCTGTCAGCGCGGGTGGACGCGTATCAAAACCTGAAGGGGCACCGACATGAAACCCGCCAGCCAGTCCGACACCAGCACCCCCCATGACGACGACGTCAAGATGCTGCACAACATGGGCTACGCCCAGCAGCTCTCGCGACGAATGGGGGTGTTCTCTAACTTCGCGATTTCCTTTTCGATCATCTGCATCCTCTCCGGCGGCATCAACTCCCTGGCCCAGGGCACCTCGGGGGCGGGCGGTGCGGCGATTGGCATCGGCTGGCCGATTGGCTGCCTGATCTCCGGGGTGTTCGCCCTGGCCATGGCGCAGATTTCCTCGGCCTACCCCACCGCAGGCGGGCTGTATCACTGGGGCTCGATCCTGGGCAACCGCTTCACCGGCTGGCTGACCGCCTGGTTCAATCTACTGGGGCTGGTGACCGTGCTCGGCGCCATCAACGTCGGCACCTACTACTTCTTTTTCGGCGCCTTCGGACCGGCGCTCGGCATGGAGGACACCACCACGGTCAGGGTGATTTTCCTGGCGCTCCTCACCGGCCTCCAGGCCCTGTGCAACCACCTGGGCATTGGCCTGACGGCACGGCTCACTGACTTTTCCGGCTACCTGATCTTCACCACGGCCCTGGCGCTGACGATCGTTTGCCTGGTCTCGGCGCCCAGCTATGAGTTCGCCCGGCTGTGGACCTTCGGCAACTATTCCGGGGCGGCCGGCGGCAGCGTCTGGCCTGAAGTGTCGAATACCTGGATCTTCATGCTCGGCCTGCTCTTGCCGATCTACACCATCACCGGCTACGACGCCTCCGCGCACACCTCCGAAGAGACCCGCAACGCGGCCATGTCGGTGCCCCGGGGCATGGTGATGTCAGTGGTCTGGTCGTTGTTGTTCGGCTGGGTCATGTTGTGCTCGTTCGTGCTGCTGTTGCCGAGCCTGGACGAAGCGGCGAAACAGGGCTGGAACGTGTTTTTCTGGGCCATGGACACCCAGGTCAATCCCAACGTCAAACTCGCGCTGTACGTGGCGATTTTCATTTCCCAGGTGCTCTGCGGACTGGCCACCGTGACCTCGGTGTCACGCATGATCTTCGCCTTCTCCCGGGATGGCGGCCTGCCCTTCTCGAGAACCCTGGCCGCTGTCTCGCCGACCTTTCGCAGCCCGGTCGCCGCGATCTGGACCGGCGCCACCCTGGCGGTGCTGTTCGACTGGGGCTCGTCGGTGATCTCGATCGGCGCCACCCCGGTCTACACCATCGTGGTCTCCTGCACGGTGATCTTCCTGTTCTTCTCCTTCATCATCCCGATCGTGCTCGGCCTGATTACCTACGGCACCGCGAAGTGGCCGACCATGGGCCCCTGGAACATGGGACGGGGCTGGTACTCGCTGTTTGCCATTGCGTCGATCATCTCGATGGCGGTGATCTTCATCATCGGCATCCAGCCACCGAACGATTGGGCGCTGTACATCACCATCGGCTTCCTGATCCTCACCGCCATCGTCTGGTTCGGCTTCGAAGCCCGACGCTTCCAGGGCCCACCGATCGGCGACATGATCAGCAAACGCCAGGCGCAAATCGCTGAGGCCGAAGCGGCGCTGAACAAAACAACGGGAAGTTAAGCCGGGCAAGTCACCGTGGGAGCGAGTCTGCTCGCGATGGCGGTGTGTCAGGCGCCATCGATGTTGAATGGGCCGGCCTCATCGCGAGCAAGCTCGCTCCCAGAGTGTTTTTGCCTGCCAACAGATCTCGCGCACACCCACAATGACATCCCAAAGAAATTATCCAGCCAGGACAAGCAGGCCGGCCGGCAGGCTGAGCGAAGGTGCAGCGAAGCAAACCGGAGGCGATGCCCCCGGATGGATACCGTAGCGAGGGGCCGAACGCCTGGGGCAAGCGCTTTTTTGGTGGGCCTGTCTCCTGGCCGCTGACCACCCGACAGGGGGATGAGTGACATCCTCGGGGGCTTCATGAACCCCCAAGGATGTAGGTGAATGCGCGATGACAACCATCAAGGCGTGACCTGATACCCCTTGCCCTGCAGGCAACTGGTATAGGCGGTGGAACTGGTCGAAGCGCTGGTCTTTTCCTGCTCCCGGCGCTCCTGCCGTTGCCGCGAGCCCCCCACTACCACGCCCGCCGCTGCGGTCTGCTTGGCGCGGTCTTGACGATAGTCCTGCTTCACATCGTCGTCGACCCGGTCGTAGATCTCGTCGTGCTGATTGCCGCGCACCGCGGCCCCCGTCGCACCGGCCGCGGCCCCCACGGCGGCGCCGCGCAGGCGCCCCCCGGACGTCGAGTTGGTGCTCGCGCTCTGGCTGGCCGCCACGTTATGGCATTCACTGATATCGAGCTGGGTTTGCTGCGCGCTTTGGCCTTTTGTCGGCACCACCGTTTCCGCCCATCCCTGGGTGCAGGCAATCGACAAGGCAGCGCACAGGCTAATGGATGACAACCTTCTCATGATGAACTCCCACAGGCCGTTGCACCGGCTCGGTGCAGTCAATCCAGTGTAGATCACCCACGGTTACTCTCCTAAACCACCGGCCGCTGCGGCACTACCGCCAGGGCCGTCGACCTGGCCAGCAGGTAGTAAAGGATGCCCGGCACCAGCAGCCCGACGATCCAGGAAATGTCCACCCCACCCAACTGCGCGACCATCGGCCCGGAATAGAAGTGAGTGTCGACAAACGGCAACTGGATCAACACGCCAATCACGTAGACGCTGATGCCCAGCACGTTCCAGCGCCCGTAGCGGCCTGCGGGGTCGGACAGGGCCGGGATGTCGTAGCGCTCCTTGTTGATGAAGTAGTAATCCACCAGGTTGATCGCGCTCCAGGGGGTGAAGAAGGTCAGCAGGAACAGGATGAAATACTTGAACGCGTTGAGGAACGAGTACTGCCCCAGCAGCGCCAGCGTGGTGGACGCCGCGACAATCAACAGCACGAACACCATGCGGTGCCGGGCCGTCAGCTGCAGGCCACTGCGAAAACCACTGATGATGGTGGCCACGCACATGAAGCTGCCGTAGGCGTTGAGGGTCGAGACGGTGACCTTGCCGAGCACCACGCTCAAATACAGCAAGGAGGCGATCACGCCGGTACTGCCCAGGCCGACGATGGTCGCCACCTCGTGCCCACGAAAACCGGCCCCCGCCAACGCCACGGCGAACACCCCCAGGACCATCGACGCCTGGGCGCCGAGCACGGTTCCCAGGCCGACGGCGGTGAAGGTTTTCCAGGACGAGGTGTTGCTCGGCAGGTAGCGCGAATAGTCCGCCACGTAGGGACCAAAGGCGATCTGCCAGGAGGCCGACAGCGACACCGCCAACAGAAAAGTGCCCCAGGCAAAGTGGCGGTTCTCCAGGAGCAGGCCGATGTCATTGAGGGTCAGCAGCCGGGTGAACAGGTACACAAAGGCAATGATCCCCAGCACACTCGCCACCTTGCCCACCAGGTGGATCACCCGATAGCCGAGGATCGTCAGAAAGGCGATGCACGCGGCAAAGATCAGGATCCCGGCGCTGTCGCTCACATGGATCAACTGGGCAATCGCCTGCCCCGACAGCACCGCGCCCGTGGCGCTGAACCCCAGGTACATCAGGCACACCAGGACAATCGGGATGGCCGCGCCATAGACCCCGAACTGCACCCGGCTGGAGATCATCTGCGGCAGGCCCAGCTTCGGCCCTTGCGCCGCATGCAGGGCGACCACCGCCCCGCCCAGCACCTGGCCGAGCAACAGGCCGATCAGCGACCAGAAGACGTCGCCACCCAGCACCACCGCCAGGGCCCCGGTGACAATCGCGGTAATCTGCAGGTTAGCCCCCAGCCACAGGGTGAACTGGCTGTAGAGGCTGCCATGGCGTTCGGATTCGGGGATGTAGTCGATCGAGCGGATCTCGATCAGTGGATTGCGCTTGGAACTCTCGATGACCTGGGTCATGAACGGCTTTTCCTTGAAGGAACGGACACTGTTGTTGTTATTGCGGCGTCGACTCAGAACGCCTTGCTGGCACTGACCACGACGGTGGCCGTGCACAGGTCGTCATAGCCATACCAACTGGCACACTCGCTTTTTTTCAGGTTGGTGTCGACATAGCTCAGGCCCCAGGTCACGCCGACGAACTCCCGACTGAGCTTGGCCTCCCATTCGTTGTAGGCCGAGCGCCCGTTGCCGTTGGTGGCCAGGAAGGCTTCATCCTTGGTGTCGTTGCGCCCCAGGCGCAGGTCCAGGCTCAGCTCGGCCGGCAACACCAGGGTGTAGCCCAGGTAGGCATACAGGGTGTCCTGGTCTTCGCCAAACACATTGGGCGTGTCGTTGGAGTAATAGGCCCCCACCTTGACCCCATACAGGTCAAGGATGGCGTAGACCTCACTGAGGTTGAATTGGCCCTCCTTCGGGTAGTCGTACTTGACGTAGCCCAGGTCCAGGCTGATGGCATCGCTGGCCTGCCAGAAGTAACCGGCGTAGTACTCCACTTCCTGGCGGGTCTTGTAGTCATAACCAAAGTCCACATTCGAGGTCCAGGCGCCCAGGTACAGGCCGCTGCTGTGCTGCAGCGTGGCGCCGAACTGCAGCGCCGGGTCGCCAAGGGTCTGGGAGATACCACGGCTGCGGTAGTCGCTGACAGCGGTCAGGCTCATGTCCAGGCTGAAGTCATCGTTGAGGGGCAACGCCTGGCTGGTGATGGGCAACAGGACCAGGCTGGCCAGGGCAAAGCGTGAGAGTGCGTTCATGGAAAACCCTTGTTGTTATGAGTGTGCGGGTTATTGCAGGCACGGCGTTGCCGGCGCCTTGTGCTGCAAGGCGCCCGGCGGTTTGCGGGATCGCTGGGTGGAGGGATGACGCGGGTCAGGACGCGGGGGCGTAGACCTGCTTGCCGGCGAAAAAGGTCTTCAGGACCCGGGTGTCGAACAACTCGTCGTCAGAGACCTTGAACACATCGCGGTCGAGAATGATCAGGTCGGCCTGCTTGCCCGGCGCCAGCGAGCCGATCTGTTGCTCCAGACGCAGAGTCTTGGCGGCGTTGAGGGTATAGGCGTAGAACATGCTCTGGCGATCGAGGCTCTCCTTGGCATTCAACACCCCCAGCGGGCCTTTTCGGGTACTGGCCTGGGCGATGGCGTTGAACGGATTGGGGCTGGACACCGGCCAGTCACTGCCACCGGCAATCACCGCGCCGGCGTTATGCAGCGAGCGGGCGGGATACTGGTAACCGTAGGCAAACGCACTGATGTAAGGCTTGACCAGTTCCACCGTGTACGACTCGCCAGTGGCCCACAGCAGTTGCATCGAGGCGATCACCCCCAGTTGCTTGAAGCGCGGGAACTCCTTGGGGTTGACCAGTTGCAGGTGCGCGATGCTATGGGGCACCGGCGTCGGGCTGAGTTTGCGCGCGTAGGCCACGCCATTCAGGGCTTCACGCACCGCACGGTCACCGACCGCATGCATGTGCAGGATCCAGCCGCGCTTTTCCGCCGCCACCACCAGTTCACCGAAATGCTCCGGGTCGATCAGCAACTGGCCATTTTTATGGCTGTTCTTGAAGGGCACGATGACGGCCGCCGTCTGCCCGGGAAACTCGAGAATGCCATCGGCAAACACCTTGATCCCGGGGAACGTCAGGTTGGGTACACCCTCGAACTGTTTCATCACCGTGGCCAGGACTTCCAGGTCCTGGGGACGGCTCTTCGGATTGGTCAGCATCAAGGCCGCGACGTGGGCACTGAGTTCGCCCTTTTCAGCCAGCGCGCGGTACAACGGCAGGACCCCGGTACTGTCGGCCGTTGCCTTGAAGTCGAACAGCGAATCGTCGCTCCCCGCATTCGCCGCGGCGTCCATCCAGGCAGTGACGCCATACTGGTTGTTGATTTTGACCGCCTCGCGGGCGGCCTTGAGCATGGTCTCCTGGCTCGGTGCAGGGATTTCGTTGCGGATTTTGTCCCAGCGCGATTCGGCGAAATAGCCGTTGGGGGTGAAGTCCGCCTCATGCCCGACAAAACTACGGTCCTGCTCCGACAGGCCTTTGACCAGCGCGGCATCGATCTTCAGGCGCTTGAGCATGGCGTTGTTGGCCCAGCCGGTATGGCCGTCGATACCGCTGAACACCAGCGGCTGATCGGCCCAGCGACCCTGATTGAAACGCTGGCCCATTTCGCGGGCTTTGTCCCAGTAGGCCGAACTGGTCCCGGCAATGCTGATCACGTCGCCGGCCCGGGCACGCCCGGCCTGGTCCTGCTCGATGATCCATTGTTCCAGCTCCGCCAGCGGCTTGACCTCGTCCTGCAGGTTGGCACCCATGCTGTCGAAGGCCGCTACCACCGGGTGGCTGTGGGTGTCGATCAGCCCCGGCATCAGCACCTTGCCCGCCAGGTCGATGCGTTGGGTATTGGCGTCGGCCAGGGCCTGGATCTCGGCGTCGCTGCCCACTTGCAGGATCTTGCCATCTTGCACCGCCACTGCCTGCGCCAGCGCCTGGCCGGGCTCTGCGGTGAACACCTTGCCGTTGAACAGCACCAGGTCAGCCGCGGCCATCGCCGGTACCGCCGTCAGGGCCAGCGCAGCGGCCAACAGGTTGGGAATCAATCGTTGCATCGGGACGCTCTCTTGTTGTTATCGGGCTGGCATCACCCTATAGAACACCAGCGCAGAACGGACCTCTACAAATGAGGGGGGGTACGCAGGACAACCCCAGACCCAACCCGTGGGAGCGGGCTTGCTCGCGATAGGCATAGGTATCTACACAACTGTGGTGCGACCAGGATGTTGGATTAGATCGAGTACATATCCATTTCTTCGGTAACGGCCTCCTATGGTTCCGCCTGACGTGAACTGCCCCCCAAAAGTAAGCAAAAGGCTCTTGCCCCACCACTTGGCACCTCGCTTAGGCTCGGTGTTCCCTCACTCCGGCTTGAATCCGTGGGCCGCCGCCACGCGC
>NZ_JACMYG010000025.1 GCF_014236655.1 Pseudomonas kielensis | reverse complement strand
GACGGCAAAGGTCGAACTCTTGACCTCGATTTCCCGCGCCATGGTTTCTATGGTGGTGTGAAGCACACGCTTGATGTTGGCCTTGCGCTCGGCTATCTCGCTGGCGAGTTGAGCCAGTTCGGCAGCCGTCCTGGTATTTTCGATCGCTTGATTGGCACGATAGGCGCGATAGGCGGCGTCGATGACCCGGGCAATGGCAGGCAGCGGCATCAGTCAAGCTCCGGAGTGTGGTGGTCGAGAAAGGCATCCGGAAAAAGATCACTGGCATCGACCGTCAGGGCTGGACTGTCGATGAACGAGATACGGGGCTGCCAGTCTTCTGTGATGTGCTGGTCGTCACGCATGATTGCCTTGTGGGCCTGCACAGACTGACTGGCCTGGGTAGTGGCCCAGTCCGTTTCCCCCGAGGAATTTGTCAGGCCCTGGGCAAGCACCGCATTGCCATCGGTGACGCGATAACGGTAACCGGCGAACACCCGCTGATCATTTTTGCGCAGCGTATAGCGGCCCAGAAAGGCTCCGGGAGGTGCAGGGGATGACAGCTGGCTCGCAAAGGAATTGCCCGTGCCGACTGTCTCAGCGTTCACCGTCCCTTTGATGTTGATGGTCAGTCCATCAAGGGTAATGCCACTGCCATCGATCGTGAGGGTGCCTCCGGGGGCTTTCAGAACCAAACGTTCGCCCGCCGCCACCTCGAATGACGTGGTTTTTTGCGCGATGGTCTGTTGAGCGGACAGGCGATAGTGGTTCCTCACCGAGTGGTGCAGATCGCCGCCCGTTTCGAGGTGATGGTCAGCGGCGACTTTGTCGTATCGATGGTTGGCCACGTCCTCGATACGATTGCCACCGATACTGATCTGATGATCGCGGCCTACTGTTTGTCTACGGTCGCGGCCTACGTCGAGCTGTTGATCCTGGGCGATGGCAGTGCGCTCATCGTTGCCTACGCGCTCACTACGGTCATGGCCAATCTCGATCTGCTCATCGTGCTCGACCTGCTTGCTGCGATCATTGCCAACGAACAGGGTGTTGTTGCGCTTGATATGAACGTTCTTATCCCGTTCGGCATGCACGTAAACCTCTTCCTGCCCCAGCTCATCCTCAAACCGCAGTTCATTGAACCCCCGGCCCTTGTGGCTTCGGCTCTTGATGGTCATGCGCGTCTTGTGTTTTGGCAGCTCATAGGGCGGCAGGTTGGTTTCGCGGTAGGCGCGGCCGGTGGCGATGGGTTGGTCGGGGTCGCCGTCCAGGTAGCTGATGATCAGCTCCTGGCCGATGCGCGGGATGGCCATTGCGCCCCAGGTGGCGCCGGCCCAGCCTTGGGCGACGCGGATCCAGCAGGAGCTGTGGTCGTTGTGCTGGCTGTCGCGGTCCCAGGGGAAGCTGACTTTGACCCGGCCCCATTTGTCGCAGTAGATCTCCTCGCCCGGCGGGCCGACCACGGTGGCGATTTGCGGGCCGTCGATGCAGGGTTTGGCCCGCAGCGGGGCTTTCCATTCGGCGTTCCAGCGGATGGCGCTGGCTTGCATGGCGTAGAAGGTGCCGCTGTCGCTGGCGAAGGCTTCTTCTTCCAGGCTGCTGTGCTGGCGGCCGGTGTGCGTGAGGGCGATGCTGCGCCAGCGGTCGTTGAAGTCTTCGCGCGGGTGCTCGCTGAGGTCGAAGGCCAGGCCGGGTTGCAGGCGCGCGTCGTCGCCTTCGAGGTGGGCCATCTGCGCGTCGCTGCGCAGGGCCGCCAGGCGGGTCTTGGTGAAGGGTTGGCCGGCGATGTCGCGTTTGTAGCGGCCGGGGTAGTCGTAGCGTTCGTAGTCCTTGTGCTGGTTTTTCAGGGCCAGGCCGCCGTCGGCGCTGTGCTGTTGGGCATAGCGCGGGTGGGTGAAGGTGTAGTCGCGCTGGACCTGGCGGGCGGTGCGCACCTGCTCGGTGTAGTGGAAGCGCTGCAGGGCCGGTTCCGGGGAATCGCCGCCGGCCATGGGCTGGTAGATCACCGGGCAGTGTTGATGGGTGCCGATGGTGCCCAGGCCGCCGACGCGGTCGGTCAGCAGCAGGGTGTGGCCGTCGGTGCGATGTTCGAAGCGGTAGAGCAGGCCTTCTTCGGCGGCCAGGCGGCTGATGAAGTCGAGGTCGGTTTCGCCGGCCTGGACGCAGTATTCGCGGGGTTGGTGTTCGAAGCAGAGGGTGCTCTGCAGATCGTTCAGGGACTGCCCGGCGAGCACTGTCTGGATGATCTGGGGCACGGTCTGGCCCTGGAAAATCCGCCAGTTGGAGCGCAGGCCGGCACGCGCCAGGGTCGGCTCGACCACGGCACTGTAGCGGGTGCGCCGAAAGCCGGTGTCACCCTGGCGGAACAGGCTGACCAGGCCGTGGACATGGCGCACCGGGGTGGCGCCGCGCCAGAGGGTGAACAGCGCGGACAGGTCGAGGACCCGGTTGAAGTCGATGGCCGGGTCGTGGCTGGCCAGCTCCAGCTCCAGCTTGAAGGGCTGGGACAGGCCTTCTTCGAGCGTGAACGAGACCACGTCGAAGGCATCGCCTTGCAGGGGCTCGAAGGTGAAGCGCAGGTCGCTTTGGCGGGGCATGGGGACTCCTGAGAGCGGCAAACGCTGTTTCAGGTGGGGCGTTCGCGGTGGGCGCCACTCTATGCAGGCGGGATTTGGTACCTCAATAGGGCGCTGACAATCCAGAGCGCTCCTACATGAGTCAGTGTCATGGGCTGTCGGACGTGACTGTCATGGACAAAAAAAATCCGCAGGCCTTATCGGGCTGCGGATTTCTCCTGGGGTCGCGGATCTCCGTCACGCGGACACCGTTGTGGGTGTCAGCGTTGGGTGCGACGGGACATCAGCCGATGCTGATAGCAGGCAGGGTCGGCAGGGTCACGGTCTGCTGCTTGCGCGGGGCGAGGATTTCGGCCTCGCCGTCTACCACCAGTTCATCGCGCTGGTTGAACACACGAGTGGCGATACGCACGCGGAACTTGGGCAGTTTTTCGAGGATTTCCAGGCGCACGGTCAGGGTGTCGCCGATCTTCACCGGCTTCTGGAAGCTCATTTGTTGACCGAGGTAGATGGTGCCCGGCCCAGGCAGCTCGCAGGCCACCGCGGCGCTGATCAGCGCACCACTGAACATGCCGTGGGCGATGCGTTCCTTGAACATGCTGGCGGCCGCGAATTCAGGGTCCAGGTGCACCGGGTTGTGGTCACCGGACATCGCCGCGAACAGCTGGATGTCGCGCTCTTCCACGGTCTTGCTGTAGCTGGCGGTCTGGCCGACTTCGAGGGCTTCGTACGGCGTGTTGGTAACCTGGGTCATGTGTCTTGGATCCTGTGACGAGTTAAGTGAAAAAATACCGAAGGTCATTCGGTCCTGGTCGGCCGGCGATGGCTCAAGGCCCCGGCCAGCCAGGTGAGCAGGTCCGCAGTCACTTTATCGCGGTTGCTCTCATTGAACAGTTCGTGCCGGGCCTGGGGGTAGATCTTCAGTTCCAGGCACTGGCTGCCGGCGCGGCGCAGGGCCTCGGCCAAAGAGGTGAGACGCTTGCCCTCACTCACCGGATCACATTCGCCGCCGATCACCAACAATGGCAGGCCCGGATCGATCTGGGCGAGATTGGACGCTTTGCTGATTTGCTGCAAGCCGCCCAGCATGTCGATCCACAGCTGATTGGTGCAGCGAAAGCCGCAGAGCGGGTCGTGGGCATATTTGTCGACTTCATCGGGGTCGCGGCTGAGCCAGTCGAAGGTGGTGCGATTGGGCTTGAACGCCTTGTTGAACGAGCCGAAGGTCAACCATTCCAGCAACGCACTGCGCCCGGTCGGGCCCTGGCGCCAGCGTTCGAAGCGGGCGATCAGGCGTGCTGCGCGGTACAGCGCCACCGGTTGGAAATTCGAGCCGCTGAGGACCGCGCCATGCAGGCTGGCGCTGTGGTGCAGCAGGTACGCCTGGGCGATGTAGCTGCCCATGCTGTGGCCCAGCAGCACAATGGGCAGGCCAGGGTGCTGTTGGCCGATGTGCTGGTTGAGGCTGGCCAGGTCGCCCACCACTTTGCACCAGCCATCGTCGTCGGCGTAGTGCCCCAGGACCCCGTGGGTGGCGGTCTGGCCGTGGCCGCGCTGGTCCAGGGCGTAGACGCCGTACCCCTGGTTACACAATTGTTCGGCCAGGCGTGCGTAGCGTGCGCTATGTTCCGCCATCCCGTGGGACACCAGGATCACCGCCTTGAGCGTACCTTCCGGCAACCACTGGTTGACGAACAGTTGGCTGTGGTCGTTCGCGGTCAACCAGAACGTATCGTGGATCATGGCGATTCCTTTGCACGGGGTCGCTGCATTGTATAGCGCAACCACCCGGGGACGGGGAATGCGCAAAGCCCTTGGCAGCAAGATTCACGCGATCAATGACGCTGGTGCTGATATTTGCCTGATTCGCCATAACTGCTAGTGTCCCAGAAGCTCCGCTCAGGCGGCCCGGATTGGCTCAGGTATAGAGGACAATAATAATGCAAGCTGATTTCTGGAATGATAAACGCCCGGCCGGCGTACCCAATGATATTGATCTGGGTGCCTATCAGTCGGTGATCGAGGTGTTCGAACGTTCCTGCAAGAAATTCGCCGACCGTCCCGCGTTCAGCAACATGGGCGTGACCCTGACCTACGCTGACCTCGAACGCTACAGTGCGGCGTTCGCCGGCTTCCTGCAGAGCCAGACTGACCTGGTGCCCGGCGATCGCATCGCGGTGCAGATGCCCAACGTCCTGCATTACCCGATTGCTGTGTTTGGTGCCTTGCGCGCCGGCCTGATCGTGGTCAACACCAACCCGCTGTATACCGCGCGCGAGATGCGCCACCAGTTCAAGGACTCCGGTGCCCGGGCGCTGGTGTACCTGAACATGTTCGGGCAGAAAGTCCAGGAGGTGCTGCCCGACACCGAGATCCAGTACCTGATCGAAGCGAAGATGGGCGACCTGATGCCCACCGCCAAGGGCTGGCTGGTCAATACCCTGGTGGACAAGGTCAAGAAGATGGTCCCGGCCTATAAGCTGCCCCAGGCGATCTCCTTCAAAAGTGCCTTGCGCATGGGCCGCGGGCAGAGCATCAAGCCGCTCAAGGTCGGCCTCGATGACGTCGCGGTGCTGCAATACACCGGCGGCACCACGGGCCTGGCCAAGGGCGCGATGCTGACCCACGGCAACCTGGTCGCCAACATGCAGCAGGCCCGTGCCTGCCTGGGCCAGTTCGGTCGCGACGGACAACCGTTGTTGCGCGAAGGTCAGGAAGTGATGATCGCGCCGCTGCCGCTGTACCACATCTATGCCTTCACAGCGAACTGCATGTGCATGATGGTCACCGGTAACCATAACGTGCTGATCACCAACCCACGGGACATCGCCGGCTTTATCAAGGAACTGAAGAACTGGCGCTTCTCGGCCTTGCTGGGGCTCAACACCCTGTTCGTCGCGTTGATGGATCACCCGGACTTCAAGACCCTGGATTTCTCCAGCCTGAAGCTGACCAACTCCGGCGGCACGGCACTGGTCAAGGCCACCGCCGAGCGCTGGGAAAAGCTCACCGGTTGCCGGATCACCGAAGGCTACGGCCTGACCGAGACGTCGCCGGTGGCCTGCACCAACCCCTATGGCGACCTGTCGCGCATCGGCACCGTGGGCATGCCGGTACCGGGCACCACGCTGAAGGTGATCAACGACGAGGGTGTCGAGCAAGCCATGGGTGAGCGCGGCGAGCTGTGCATCAAGGGCCCGCAGATCATGAAGGGCTACTGGCAGAAAGCCGAAGCCACCGCCGAGGTGCTGGATGCCGAGGGTTGGTTCAAGTCTGGCGACATTGCGGTGATTGATCCGGATGGTTTTGTGCGCATCGTCGATCGCAAGAAAGACATGATCATCGTCTCGGGTTTCAACGTGTACCCCAACGAGATCGAAGACGTGGTCATGGCCCACCCCAAAGTTGCCAATTGCGCAGTGATCGGCGTGCCGGACGAGCGTTCCGGGGAAGCGGTGAAGCTGTTTGTAGTGGCGCGTGAAGCCGGGGTCAGCCTGGAAGAGCTCAAGGCTTATTGCAAAGAGAACTTCACCGCCTACAAGGTGCCCAAGCACATCGTGCTGCGAGACTCGTTGCCGATGACACCCGTGGGCAAGATCCTGCGTCGGGAGCTGCGCGATATCGCGTAATGAATTGTTAGTGACGCAGCAGCAAAAAGGGGCGCCCGAGTTGGGGCGCTCCTTTTTTTTGTCCCTTTCGAAGCGTGCGGAGCCCTGTAATACGGGGCTTTCACGGGGTATAGAATTTTTACTCTAAAAATGACCATTGATTGGTCTTGAGTCATAATCGTGACCGTAGAGCCTTCGTTTGGCTCTAGTAGGCCCTTGGCAAAGCTGCTACTCTCGGCGCGCTTTGTGACTTCTCGGCCTTGAGTAAAAGCCAGATTCACCAAAAACACACACCAATAATAATCGCATCAAATGCGGTGAAGAATTCGCGTTGCTGAGGAGTGGGCTTCCATGATCGAAGACTTTTGGAAGGATAAGTACCCAGCTGGGATTGCTGCCGATATCAATCCAGACGAGTATCCGAATATTCAGGCAGTGTTGAAACAATCCTGCCAACGCTTCGCCAACAAACCGGCTTTTAGCAACCTCGGCAAGACACTCACCTATGGTGAGCTATATGAACTGTCCGGGGCATTTGCCGCTTACCTGCAACAGCATACCGATTTGCAGCCCGGTGATCGAATCGCCGTACAGTTGCCGAATCTGCTGCAATACCCGATCGCCGTGTTTGGTGCCATCCGCGCCGGCTTGATCGTGGTCAACACCAACCCGCTGTACACCGCGCGGGAAATGGAACACCAATTCAACGATTCCGGGGCCAAGGCCCTGGTCTGCCTGGCGAACATGGCGCACCTGGCCGAGGCCGTGGTGCCCAAGACCGGCGTCAAGCATGTGATCGTCACCGAAGTGGCGGACTTGCTGCCGCCGCTCAAGCGCCTGTTGATCAACAGCGTGATCAAGTACGTGAAGAAGATGGTGCCGGCGTTCAACCTGCCCAAGGCCATCAAGTTCAATGACGTGCTGAGCAAAGGCCAGGGGCAACCGGTGACCGAGGCGAACCCGGCCAGCAGCGACGTCGCCGTACTGCAGTACACCGGCGGCACCACCGGTGTGGCCAAGGGCGCGATGTTGACCCACCGCAACCTGGTGGCGAACATGCTGCAGTGCAAGGCGCTGATGGGCTCCAACCTGCACGAAGGCTGCGAGATCCTGATTACCCCGCTGCCGCTGTACCACATCTACGCCTTCACCTTTCATTGCATGGCAATGATGCTGATCGGCAACCACAACATCCTGATCAGCAACCCGCGCGACCTGCCGGCGATGGTCAAGGAACTGTCGAAGTGGAAGTTCAGCGGGTTTGTCGGCTTGAACACCTTGTTTGTCGCGCTGTGCAACAACGAAGCCTTCCGCAAGCTGGACTTCTCGGCGCTCAAGATCACCCTGTCGGGTGGCATGGCCCTGCAACTGGCCGCTGCCGAACGCTGGAAAGAAGTCACCGGTTGCCCGATCTGCGAAGGTTACGGCATGACCGAGACCAGTCCGGTGGCCACGGTCAACCCGATCCAGAACATCCAGATCGGCACCATCGGGATTCCGGTGCCTTCGACCCTGTGCAAGGTCATCAATGACGAGGGCGTCGAGCAGCCGCTGGGCGAAATCGGCGAGCTCTGCGTGAAGGGGCCACAGGTGATGAAGGGCTACTGGCAGCGCCAGGAAGCCACCGATGAAATGCTCGACAGCGAAGGCTGGTTGAAGACCGGTGACATCGCGCTGATCCAGCCGGATGGCTACATGCGCATTGTCGACCGCAAGAAGGACATGATTCTGGTCTCCGGTTTCAACGTCTACCCGAACGAACTGGAAGACGTGCTGGCCACTCTGCCAGGCGTGCTGCAGTGCGCGGCCATTGGCGTGCCGGACGAAAAATCGGGCGAGGCGATCAAGATTTTCATCGTCGCCAAACCGGGCGTGACCTTGACCAAGGAACAGGTGATGACGCACATGCGCGCCAACGTCACGGGCTACAAGGTGCCCAAGGCTGTCGAGTTCCGCGATGCGCTGCCGACCACCAACGTCGGTAAGATCCTGCGTCGTGAACTGCGGGATGAAGAGCTGAAGAAGCTCGGTTTGAAGAAGGTCAGCGCCTGACCCATAAAAAACCCCGCCGATGCGGGGTTTTTTATGCGCGAAGCGTTACTGCTGGAACGGCGCAAAATTCACATGGGTGCCGGCCGGGCGCATGTCCTGCAGGAAGGAGTCCTTGTCGGCGCTCAGCTCCAGGCTCAAGGCTGCCTTGCGCTTGCCTTCGTTGCGCACCACCAGGCCTTCGAGTTTTTCCCGCAGGAACACGGTCGGCACTTTCAGGTGCAGCAACTGGTCGGTGTCCGGGGTGTGCATCAGCAGGTGAATCCACTCGTACTGACCAACGGCCAGACGGGCCACCGGGATATCGAACCACCAGATGTTGCGGTTGCGGTTCAGTTCGGCGAAGTGGCAGTTGTTGACGCCAAGCACGGCACCACCCAGTTCCTGGTTTCTGCGGGCAATGGCCTGCTTTTTATCGAGTTTCATAACGTTCCTACGGGATTGGACGTTCAGCGCCAAGGCCTGAATACGTTGCGCATTCTCCCGGCAAAGCCCACAAACATAAAGCCCAACCTGCATCTGGCGATGAAATGATGCAGTGAAAATAAATGAAACTCCGCCACACACCCGCCGGTCAACCTCTACGTAACGACACTGACCTTTGAATGTTCACAGGAGAAAGACCATGAGCAGTACGGGCGATAAAGTGAAAGGCTTGGCCAACGAGGCTGTCGGCAACATCAAGCAGGGTGTCGGTAAAGCCACCGACAATCCAAAACTGCAGACCGAAGGCAAGATCCAGGAAAAGAAAGGCGAAGCCCAGCAAGCGCTCGGCAATGCCAAGGATGCGGTCAAGAAAACGATCGACAAGGCCTGATTGCCGCAAGGCAGGGAGACGGCCATCCGCGGATGGCCGTTTTTTTGTCGACTATGGTTAAGCAATGCGTGGAAATTGTTTCAAGGTCGCCAAACAGGTTACCTTGTTGTAGAAAACGGCCCCTGAGTCGCCCCCGACTACAACCTGATTGCGGCGAAAGGAGACGCTATGATTTTCCCGGATTTGAAAGGCTTGCCCCTGCATCGCGTGATGATGCGCACGGTCACCGAATTCGTCGACGACGAGATGTCGACCTATGCTTCGGCGCTGGCCTATCAGATGCTGTTCTCGCTGTTTCCTTTCATCCTGTTCCTGATCGCCCTGATCGGGTTCCTGCACTTGCCGGACTTCTTCTCCTGGTTGCGCCTGCAATCGGAACTGGTGTTGCCGCCCCAGGCCCTGGAGCAAGTGAACCCGGTGATTGACCAGTTGCAGCAATCCAAGGGCGGGTTGCTCTCGGTGGGTATCGTCATCGCCCTGTGGACCGCCTCGGCTGGCGTGCGGCTGATGATGAGCGCGATGAACGCCGCCTACGACGTGGTCGAAGGCCGGCCGATCTGGAAGCGCTTCCCGCTGTCGATTTTCTACACCGTCGGAATCGCCGGCATGCTGTTGGTGGCGGCGGCCCTGATGGTGCTGGGCCCGCAGGTGATGGAATGGATCGCCTCGCAGATTGGCATGCAGGAGTTCATCGTCACGGTCTGGACCATTTTGCGCTGGCCGGTGATCGTGATTCTGCTGATGATTGCGGTGGCCCTGATCTACTACGTGATGCCGGACGTGAAGCAGGAGTTCCGCTTCATCACCCCAGGCTCGGTGCTGGCCGTGGTGGTGTGGATCATCGCGTCCCTGGGGTTTGGTTTCTACGTGAAAACCTTCGCCAACTACAACGCCATGTATGGCAGTATCGGCGCGATCATCGTGCTGTTGCTGTACTTCTATATTTCCGCTGCGGTGCTGTTGCTGGGAGCGGAGATGAATGCGGTGATCGAACACATGTCGAGTGAAGGCAAGGACCCCGGCGAAAAGGTTCCGGGCGAGCACGACCACGCACATAAACACCACGTTTCGGGACTGGGACGGGACCACTCGCTCAAGCCGACCACTGACGAAGCCTGACCATGATCCGTGAAATTCTCAAAATGGGCGATCCGCGCCTGCTGCGTATTGCCCCGCCAGTCCCGGCGCAGATGTTCGACAGCCCCGAACTGTGGCAGTTGATCGACGACATGTTCCAGACCATGGAAAGCGTCGGCGGGGTCGGCCTGGCCGCGCCGCAGATTGGCGTCGACCTGCAACTGGTGATCTTCGGCTTTGAACACAGCGAGCGTTACCCCGACGCGGAAGCCGTGCCGCAGACCATCCTGATCAACCCGCTGATCACCCCGCTGGCGCCCACCCTGGAGGAGGGCTTCGAAGGGTGTCTGTCAGTGCCCGGGTTGCGGGGTGCGGTGCAGCGCTACGAGCACATTCGTTATGAGGGCGTCGATCCCAAGGGCGAGCCGATCGTGCGTATTGCCTCGGGGTTTCATGCTCGCGTGGTGCAGCACGAATGTGATCACCTGATCGGCCGACTGTACCCGTCGCGGATCAGCGACTTTACCAAGTTTGGCTTTATCGACGTGATGTGCCCCGAGCTCGACCCAGCGCGGGACGAGTGATCCCGATCAGCCACGCCCCATGGCAATCATCGGCTTGCTGCGGCTATAGCGCAGCAGGCGCTCGGCCAGCGCGTAGGGCAGTTGCGGGCCGGCGCTGAAGCCATTGCCCTGATAGAACTCACGCAGGTCCGGGTGGCACAACAGCCACACCGGCTGGGTGACCGTTGCCAGCGCGTGGGCCATCAGCGCCGCTGCCACGCCCTGGCCGCGACAGGCCGGATCAACCAGCAGTCCCGTCAGCCAGAGCCCTTCGGCCATGGGCCGCAAACACAGGCCGGCGACTATCTCATCGCGTTTACCGACCCACAATTGTGCGTCCCGTACCGCTTTCATCGATGATTGATGGCGACGGTAGAACTTGTTCATCAAGGGCCACAGCGCGTCATCTAGCTGTGTGTACTGGGTGTGGGGCATCAAAGAGGTCGTCGATCTGCAAAGCGGTGGATTATAAAAGAACGTGCGCGCCGCGATAGGTGTATACCTGAACTCACATCCCGTATGAGTGGAGTCAGTATCATGGCCAAAGGCATGGATTCAAAAAAAGCAGCGAAGAAAAAACCGGCAAAAAGCGCCGATGAAAAACGCGCCGACAAGAAAGCCAAGAAGGTTGGCATATTCGGCCACTAGTCAGACCCTTCTCGACGGAGCCCGGCAATCGGGCTCCGTATCCAGTTCTACGCCCGTCACCCCTCGCTGCCAGAGTGTCCTGCATTGATCCGAGTGCCTGGCGTGTGCTGAACCGATTTTGTCCTCAGTGGTGGCTTATTAATGGCCTTGCATCCGTGCAGAGCCTGTCTATGCTCAGCACTGATATTCCTGATCAAGGATGTCCGGACTAGAACGTTACCCGGCGGACTCTGCGATTAAACCTCATTTATCACCTTATCTGTCCTTGCGCTGGAGGGAGGCGTGTACCTGTTCCATGGAACGTTGTGGTGGATCCGTTGAAAGACCGAAGTACTTTCATCTATCAAAAGACCGCGCTTAGGGTGATACGACCATGTTTAACCTACATCACAAGTCTGACCTGCTCGAAATCCAACGATTCAGTTGTGCCTTGAGCGAGGCCAACGCCAAGCTGGCGGCGGTCAGTCGCTCGATGGCGATGATCGAGTTCGACCCTGCCGGGGTGATCCTCGATGCCAATGAAAACTTCTGCAAGGCGGTGGGGTACTCCCTTGAAGAAATACGCGGCAAGCACCATCGGATCTTTTGCGAAGGCGATTACGCCAAGAGCGAGGAGTACCAACGCTTCTGGCGTGAGCTGGAGCGCGGCGAACCCAGCAGTGGGACCTTCCAGCGCCTGAACAAGAAGGGCCAGGAGGTCTGGCTCGAAGCCAGCTACATGCCGGTGATCGGTGCCGACCGGCAGGTGCACAGCGTGATCAAGGTGGCCACGGACATCACCGCCCGGGTCATCAAGGAACATGAGAACCAGGCCCTGGTAAACGCCCTGGGCCGGGCGATGGCGGTGATCGAGTTCTCCCCTGACGGCAGGGTCATCAGCGCCAACGACAACTTCCTGCAGACCATGCATTACTCCGCGGGCGAAGTGGTGGGCCAGCATCACAGCCTGTTCTGTCACCGCGCGGAAAGCGAGTCGGCGAGCTACAAGGCATTCTGGGCCTCGCTCAACCGTGGCGAATATCACTCCCACCGCTTCGAACGGGTCGACAAGTTCGGGCGTATCGTATTCCTGGAAGCTTCCTACAACCCGATCTTCGACGCCAAGGGCCGGCTGTACAAAGTGGTCAAGTTTGCCAGCGACATCACCCAGCAGGTGACCACCCTGCAATCGGCCGCCGAAGCCGCTCATTCGACCTCGGTGCAAAATGATGCCTGTGCCCAGAAGGGCTCGCAGGTGGTGCAGCAGACGGTGCAGATCATCGAGCAGATCTCCCAGGACCTGAACCAGGCTGCGCTGAGCATCGATGCGGTCAGCAAGCAGTCCGACATCATCGGCACCATTGTGCAGACCATTCGCGGGATTGCCGACCAGACCAACCTGCTGGCCCTCAACGCCGCCATTGAGGCCGCGCGGGCCGGGGAGCATGGACGCGGTTTTGCCGTGGTGGCCGACGAGGTGCGCAGCCTTGCGGCGCGCACGAGCAAGGCAACCTTGGAAATTGTCGACGTGGTACGCAAGAACCACGACCTGTCGTTGAGCGCGGTTTCGAGCATGCAGTCGAGTTTGAGCCGCACCGGACTGGGGGTGGAGTTGGCCAATGAGGCGGGCGAGGTGATCCTGGAGATTCAGCAGGGGTCACGGCATGTGGTGGATGCCATCAGTCAGTTCAATGAAACCCTGCAGTTGCACTGACGGGTGGGAGGCGAAGGCTGCGCACGTGTTCGGCAGCCTTGTCCGCGCCTTTGGCTTCAGGCCGGGTCGGGCAATGCCGAGGCTGGCAAACCGAAGGTGCGGTCGAACAGCCAGTTGAACGCAAAAGTGTAGCAGGGGATGAAGAGGATCAGCGCCAGGTCCAGCAGGAAGGCCTGCACCAGGCTGATGTGCATCCACCAGGCAATCAACGGGATCAGGAACACGATCAACGTCAGTTGAAACCCGACAGCGTGGGCGATGCGTCGCTTGACGGTGCGGGTGCGTGATGCCTGGCGGCTCTCCCAGCGCTCGAACAACGAGGTGTAGATGAAATTCCAACTCACCGCGATGCTGGTGATGATCACCGCCAGCGGCCCGGTGCTGCCTGGCGAGGTGCCGGACAGCAAGGCCAGGCCGAGGGCGGAGAAGGTCATGCCGATCACCTCGTAGAGCGATACGTAGACCAGTTTGCGTTTGACGCCTTGCATGAGTTTGCCTCGTTTCCAGTGCTTGATGGCCAGGGGGGCTGGCGCAGGCGGCGAAAGATAGCTTCAATGGAGGTGACAGAAAAAGTCAGTAGCTTTCAGTTTTATTGATAGGTTGATTCCGTGAATTTCAACAGCGACAGCATCGAACTGTTTCTTGCCGTGATTGAGCGCGGCTCATTTTCCGCGGCTGCCCGAGCCCTGGGCAGGGTGCCTTCGGCGGTGAGCATGGGCATTGCCAACCTGGAGGCGGAGCTCGGTTATCCGTTGTTCGACCGCAGTCACCGCGAACCCCAACCCACTGCCATGGCCAACTCACTGGTGCCCCATGCGCGGCTGATTGCCGAGCAGCTCAAACAGTTGCAGGTGCACGCGGTGCAGTTGTCGCTGGGGCTGGAAAGCAAGCTGTCGATTGGCGTGGTCGCGGATATCGACCGGCGCCGCTTGCTGGCGGCGATCAAGGTGCTTG
Organism: Pseudomonas kielensis; assembly: GCF_014236655.1. GTDB lineage: Bacteria > Pseudomonadota > Gammaproteobacteria > Pseudomonadales > Pseudomonadaceae > Aquipseudomonas > Aquipseudomonas kielensis. Next base: position 74,354 of record NZ_JACMYG010000025.1, on the reverse strand, counting down.
CCGAGCACCACCCGTTGCTCGACATCGAAGTGCTGACGGCGCCGCAGGATGACGTGCTGGCGATGCTGCACAGCGGGCGCGTCAGCCTGTGCCTGGCGTTTGCCGGGCTGAGCATGAATGTGCTGGAGCGTTTTCAATTCGTCGGCAGTGAGCGAGTGATCGCCACCCTGGCGGCGGACAGTCCGTTGCTGCAGGGGCAGGATCTGTTTCTCGAAGACCTGGTGCACGTGCGGCAGATCGTCGTCGCCAGCCGCGATCTGCCGATCAGCGAGACCCGGCCGCTGGTGGCCGAATCCTGCTGGCGCACCGACAACCTGGAAACAGCACTGGAGATGGTCGAGGCGGGGTTGGGGTGGGGTAATTTCCCCCTGTCGGTGGTGCAAGCGCGCCTGGATTCAGGGCGCTTGAAACGGCTGAATTTCCGCAACATCGAAAACGGCCTGGTGTTGCCGGTGCATGCGGTATGGCTCAAGAGCCAGCCGCTGCAAAAGGGCGCATTGGCCCTGGTCGATCTCCTCGGCCAGCCGACGTAAGGTCGGCCTGAATCAGCTGCTTTCGCGGATTTTCAGTTCAAAGCCCATGTCTTCCACCGGCCGCGCCACCTTGTTGCCCGCCATCAATGTCAGCATCTGTTCCGCCGCGCGCCGACCAATGGCCTCGCGGGGGGTATAGATGCTGCTCAAGCGCGGCACCATGTGCTCGGACATCGGCAAGTCGTTGAAACCGAGAATCGCCACCTGCTGGGGAATCTGGATGCCATGGCGCAGGGCTTCGAGCAATGCGCCCTGGGCCAGGTCGTCGTTGCCGAAAAAGATCCCGTCGACCTCCGGATGGGCCGCCAGCAGTTGCAGGAACAACTCGCCGCCCAGGCCCACGGATGACGCGCGCGGGGTCAGCACTTCCAGGGCCGGGTCGTAGCGACCGGCCTTCTGCAAGGCCCGACGGAACCCTTCACCGCGCAGCAAGGTGCGCTGATCCAGTTGCGCACCGATGTACGCCAGGCGCTTGCGGCCCCGGGACAGCAAGTGCTCAGCGGCCGTTTCGCCGGCGCTGAGTTGGGAGAAACCGACACAGTTCACCCCGGCAGCGCTGTCCAGTTCCATCATGTACACGCAGGGAATGTTGCTGGCCTCGATCATCCGCCGCGAACTTTCGGTGCGGTCAAAGCCGGTCAGCAGCAGACCACGTGGCTGATAGGCCATGTAGTTGCGCAGCAGGTTTTCTTCTTCGTCACGGGAGTAGTGGAAGTTGCCGATCAGCACTTCGAAGCCCTTGGGGCGCAGCACCTGGTGAATGGCTTCCAGGGTGTCGATAAACAGCAGGTTCGACAGCGACGGCACCAGCACCACCACCGAATGGCTCTGGGCCGAGGCCAGCGCACGAGCGGCCGGGTTGACCACATAATTGAGTTCGAGGGCGGCATGCTGGACCTTTTCCACCAGTTCGGTGGCCACCGTACTCACCCCACGCAAGGCGCGGGACGCGGTGATCGGGCTGACCCCCGCCAGGCGGGCAACTTCATTGAGGGTAGGGCGACCAGTGGTGCGGGGATTCTTATCGTTTTTAATGGAGGTCATCGGGCGGCTTGCCAAACAAAATTCAAGGCACTAAGGTAGCGCTGTCTCGATGCGGCTGCAAATGAATGAGCGGGGGTTGCCTGATCCCTGCTATTCGGCGTTGGGCAAGAACGTGCGGCAACCCATAAAAATGACAAGAAGACGTCGGCAATGGCTGCGTTTGCACTAGAGTCTCAATGAGCAAAGGTAGCGCTGTCTTCGCGCTGAGGTGTTACATGAGTCAACCAATCTCCGCCCTGGTTATCATGGGCGTGGCCGGCTGCGGCAAGTCCAGCGTCAGCGAGGCCTTGTGCCAGCTCAGCGGCGCGACCGGCATCGAAGGCGACAGCTTTCATCCTGCGGCCAACATCGAAAAGATGAGTGCCGGCATTCCCTTGAACGACGACGACCGTGCCGGCTGGCTCGACAGCCTGTGCGCCGAGTTACGTCGCGTGGACGCCACGGGCCAGCGCCCGGTGCTGACCTGTTCGGCGCTCAAGCTCAGTTATCGCGAGCGCTTGCGTAGCGCCTTGCCGGGCCTGGGTTTCGTGTTCCTGGAGCTGACCCGGGAAGTGGCCGCCGATCGGGTGTCCCATCGTCCGGACCACTTCATGCCGTCGACCCTGATCGACAGCCAGTTCGCCACGCTCGAGTCCCCGGTCGGGGAAGCGCTGACCCTGGCGCTGGATGCTTCGACCCACAGCGTCGAGCAATTGGCCGCGCAAGCCCACCATTGGTGGCTTGGGCACGGCCTGAAGCTCGCCTCATGAGTTTTGTTTTCAAAGGTAGCGCTGTCCTGATGGCTTTCGAATTACCCGCTTCAATAACAACAACAACCAGGAGTCACCCCTAATGTTCGGCATGTCCCACGACTCGTTCCTGCTGCTTGATGCAGTGGTCACGGTGATCGGCTTGATTGTCCTGATCACCAAGTTCAAGTTCCACCCCTTCATTGCGCTGATCATCGCCGCGGCGTTCCTCGGCCTGACATCGGGCATGCCGATCGGCACCATCATCAAGGCGTTCCAGGACGGCTTTGGCGGGGTACTGGGGTTTGTCGGCATCATCCTGGCGCTGGGCACCATGCTCGGCAAAATGATGGCCGAATCGGGCGGGGCCGACCAGATCGCCCAGACCCTGATCCGCTCGTTCGGTAAAGAGCGGGTGCAGTGGGCAATGATGTTTGCCGCCTTCCTGGTGGGCATCCCGCTGTTCTTCGAAATCGGCTTCGTGCTGCTGATCCCGCTGGTGTTCATCGTGGCCCGGCGCACAGGCGTGTCGATCATCAAGATCGGTATCCCGCTGCTGGCCGGTCTGTCGGCGGTGCACGGCCTGGTGCCGCCGCACCCGGGGCCGTTGCTGGCCATTGGGGTATTTGGCGCCGACATCGGTAAAACCATTCTGTACGGCCTGATCGTGGCCCTGCCGACGGCGATCATTGCCGGTCCGATCTACGGTACGTTCATCGCCAAGTACATCCCCGGTCACCCTAACCAGGAACTGGTGGATCAACTGGCCCGCGAACCGGATTCGGCCAGCCTGCCAAGCTTCAGCATCACCCTGTTCACCGTGCTGTTGCCGGTGTTCCTGATGCTGCTCAAGACCTTCGCCGACGTCGCCCTGCCGGACGGCAACTTCTTCCGTACCTGGATGGACATGATCGGTCACCCGATCTCGGCGCTGCTGTTGGCGTTGCTGCTGTCGCTGTACACCTTCGGCCATCGCCAGGGTATCGACTCCAAGCGCATCCTCAAGCTGCTGGATGCCAGCCTCGCGCCGACCGCCGCGATCATTCTGATCATCGGTGCCGGTGGTGGCTTCAAGCAGATGCTGGTGACCAGTGGTGTCGGTGATGTGATCGGTCATATGGCCGTGAGCGCCCAGATCTCGCCGATCCTGCTGGCGTGGCTGGTGGCGGCGGTGATTCGTATCGCCACCGGTTCGGCCACTGTCGCAACCATTACCGGTGCGGGCATCGTGGTGCCGGTGGTGGGGATGATTCCAGGGGTCAACCGTGAGCTGCTGGTGCTGGCCACCGGTGCTGGCTCGCTGATCCTGTCCCACGTCAATGACGCGGGCTTCTGGCTGGTCAAGCAGTACTTCAACATGACCGTGGCGGAAACCTTCAAGACCTGGACCGCGATGGAGACCATTCTGTCCATCGTAGCGCTGGGCTTTATCCTGCTGTTGTCGCTGTTCGTCTAAGCGTTTCGCCAGACACAAAAAAACCGCAGCGATGCGGTTTTTTTGTGAGCGATCGTTTTACTTGGTGACTAACCCATCCGCGCGAAACATCCCGCGAATCCCCCGTACCGCCTGGCGAATCCGGTCCTGGTTCTCGATCAGGGCGAAGCGCACGTGGTCGTCGCCGTACTCTCCAAAACCCACCCCGGGCGACACACACACCTTGGCCTCGGCCAGCAGCTTCTTGGCGAACTCCAGCGAGCCCAGGTGGGCATAGGCTTCGGGGATCTTGGCCCAGACATACATCGAGGCTTTCGGGTTCTCGACCATCCAGCCCAGTTCATGCAGGCCCTTGACCAGCACGTTGCGGCGTTGCCGGTATTGCTCGGCGATGTCCTTGACGCACTGCTGGTCGCCTTCCAGTGCAGCGATAGCAGCCACTTGCAGCGGGGTGAAGGTGCCGTAGTCGTGGTAGCTCTTGATCCGCGCCAGCGCGTTGACCAGTTCCGGGTTGCCGACCATGAAGCCGATCCGCCAGCCGGCCATGTTGTAGCTCTTGGACAGGGTGAAAAACTCCACGGCAATGTCCTTGGCGCCCGGCACCTGCATGATCGACGGGGCTTTCCAGCCGTCGTAGACGATGTCGGCGTAGGCCAGGTCGTGCACGACGAGGACGTCGTACTGCTTGGCGAGGGCGATCACCCGCTCGAAGAAGTCCAGCTCCACGCACTGCGCGGTCGGGTTGGACGGGAAACCGAGGATCATCATCTTCGGTTTCGGGATTGAGCCACGAATGGCCCGCTCCAGCTCCGCAAAGAAGTCCACGCCCGGAATCAGCGGCACCGAACGCACCTGGGCACCGGCAATCACGGCACCGTAGATGTGGATCGGGTAGCTCGGATTGGGCACCAGCACGGTGTCGCCCTGGTCCAGGGTGGCGAGCATCAGGTGCGCCAGGCCTTCCTTGGAACCGATGGTGACGATGGCTTCGTGTTCCGGGTCGATGTCGACCTCGTAGCGATCCTTGTACCAGCGGGAAATGGCCCGGCGCAGGCGCGGAATGCCTTTGGACGTGGAGTAGCCGTGGGTGTCTTCGCGCTGGGCGACGGTGACCAGTTTGTCGACGATGTGGGGCGGAGTCGGGCCGTCGGGGTTGCCCATGCTCAAGTCGATGATGTCTTCGCCACGACGACGGGCGGCCATCTTCAGCTCGGCAGTGATATTGAATACGTAAGGGGGGAGTCGATCTATGCGCGCAAAGCGGCGCGGCGAACCTTGGTCTGCCATTGTTGCCTCTGATAACGTGAGCGCCCGGAACCGTCCGAGCGACGCTGACCACTGCGGTGGTCTGGGCGCACGATAAGGGCGCCGATGGCCGCTTGTCCAGAGGCACCTAGCAACTTTTTTCCCCGGCACTGACAGCAACAGGATAAAAAAATGGAGTTCTCCAGCGGCTTTCTACTGAGCCTTTCGCTGTGCCTGGATATCGGCGTGGCCAACATTGCAATGATCACCCTGGCCATGCAGCGCGGCTATTTCCAAGGGTTTGCCCTTGGCCTGGGCACCTGTGTCGGCGACCTGGTCTACGCGGTGCTGGCGCTGGCCGGCATGACAGTGCTGCTGCAGTACTCGACGGTACGCTGGGTGTTGTGGGTCGGCGGTTCGGTCTTGTTGCTGTACTTCGCGGCGAAGATGATCTACTCGGCGATCTACCACAGCACCGCGCTGGCGCAGACGGCAGAGGTCAGCGGCGGCTCCCATCGTCGGGAGTTCTTTCGCGGGATTTTCCTGGCGATGTCCTCCCCCAGTGCCATTCTCTGGTTCGCCGCGGTGGGCGGGACCCTGATTGCCCGTGCAGGCGGCAATAGCCTGGCCAGTGCCGGGTTGTTCCTGGCCGGGTTCTTTTGCGCCGGACTGCTCTGGTGCCTGGCCCTTTGCCTGGCAGCAACCCAGGGCGGCAAACTGCTGGGTGATAAACTGCTGCGCTATAGCTACCTGGCATCTGCAGCGATCTTCTGCTATTTCGCGGTCTACGTGATCCTATCGGGTTATCAGGAGTTTATCGGCGGTGGCGCTCTGGCAGAACTTCCTGGGCTGTGACTGGGGGAATTGGGTTTCGCTTCTATACTCCCAGCCGAACCCAATTCTCAGTGGCAGGAGGTGATTCGTGAATCAGCCAAAACAGCAGGCAGCAGCGCAGCCGCGCTTCGAAACGGGGCATTTTATGCTGATCGCCGGACTGGGCGGACGATTTTCCGTGGACGCCACCGAAGGCATCCCCAAGCTCTGGGACCGTTTCATTCCGCACATCGGCAAGGTGCCGGGGCAGAAGGGCGACTTGACCTACGGCGTGTGTTGCAACCCGGATGGCAAGGGGGGCTTCGAGTACGTCGCCGGGGTCGAAATCAGCAAGCTCGACGACCTGCCCGAGTCCTATCGCTGGGTGGAAATCCAGCCCCAGCAGTATGCGGTGTTCACCCATCAAGGTGGCCTGGACAGCCTGGCGCAAACCTTCGCGTACATCTGGAAAAGCTGGTTGCCGGCCTCAGGCCGCGAGGCCGCGGATGCCCCCGAGTTCGAGCGCTACAGCGCCGACTTCGACCCGCAAACCGGGGATGGAGTGCTGGAGATCTGGGTGCCGCTCAAAGCCGCTTGAGCCAGGCGCGAACGGGGCGCACGCATCGATATGCGCGGCGGATTGAATTATGCTTGCGCCCCCTTTTTTCGCTGACTGGACCCCGCCATGAACGCCCCCACGACTGTCATTCGCCAGGTCACGCCGGCTGACCTGGACCGCTGTTTTGCCATCGAAACCGAGGCCTACGAGGGCGATGAAGCCGCCACCCGGGAGAAAATCGCCACCCGCATCGAGACCTGGCCGCAAGGCTTTATCGTGGCCGAGGTCGACGGCGTCGTGGCCGGATTCATTAATTCCGGCGCCGCCTATCAGGTGGAAATGGCCGACGAAGCCTTCAAGGAAATGATCGGCCACGACCCCGACGGTCCGCAGGTGGTGATCATGTCGGTGGTGGTGCATCCGGACTTCCAGGGGCTGGGCCTGGCCAAGCAGTTGATGATCGCGTTCATCGCGCACATCCGCGAACTGGGCAAGATCCGTATCAACCTGATGTGCCGCGAGCAGCACGTTGGCCTGTATGCCGGGTTCGGTTTTGCCTACCTCAAGGCGTCTGCCTCGGAGCATGGCGGGTTGGCCTGGCACGAGATGGCCCTCGAACTGTAAGCGCTGTCGCCCGGTATAGACCCGCAAGGTCTCGGTGGGGGGCTGGAACCTGGGGGGGATTCAGAAGGCCAGGGCCATGCGCCGCTCATAGCCGATCCGGCCTTTGTAGGCGTCGCCGCGGTCGACCCAACCCTGCTTGAGGTAGAGCCCCAGCGCCGCCTCATTGTGGGCATCCACTGACAACTCCAAGCCATTGATCTCGGGCCAGGCCTGCCGCGCCACTTCGGGCAAGGCTTGCAGGCAGGCCTTGCCGTAGCCCTGGCCCTGGCAGCGACGGTCAACCTGCAAGGCGTGCAGGGTGGCGGTGTCCTGGCTGGCCCAGGCCGGCAGGAAGGGCGGGCGCTTGAGCAGCAGGAAGGCCACGGGAATGTCGTCCGCAACCAGCGCAAAACCGCGGATGGCATCGCCTGCGGCCGCGCTCAGCGAGTGCAGCGCGCCATGGATATCGCCGGCGAATGACTTCTGCAACGGATCGATCTCGATGCTTTCCAGCTGTTGGCGTTGCAGCGCCGAAAGCTGTTGGTAGGGCACGAGGTGCGTGGCCATTGGCGGTATCTCTGCGGCGAAAAACTGAGGCTCGGATTTTAGCCACTTTGGCCCATGCACAATTATTTTTTTAGCCTGTCGATTTACCTGTTCCCCCGTCGACTAACAGTGTCTTTACAGCAAACACTCGGAGGTCCGACATGAATGCGTTAGCCGAAAACACTGAGATCCAGGCCCTGATCGAACGCTACCGACAAGCGGTGGTCGCCAAGGACCTTGAGACACTGATGGGCTTTTATGCCGACAGCATTGTCTCGTTCGACGCGGTCAAGGCCCTGCAATTCAAGGGCAAGGCGGCTTACCGCGCACACTGGGAAGAGTGCATGAACTATTGCCCCGGCCCACACCTTTTCGAGTTCGCACAACTGCAGGTGGTGCAAGGCCAGGACCTGGCGTTCGCCCACTGGCTGGTGCACTGCGGGGGGGCGGATGACAAAGGTGAAGTCAAAGGCAGCTGGATGCGAGCCACCGCAGGCTATCAGCGGATCGCCGGTCAATGGCGAATCGTCCACGAGCACTGGTCAGCGCCCTTCGACATGGTCAGTGGCGCGGCGTTGTTCGACCTGCAGCCCTGATCGTCGGGTTTTTCACCCAACCTGCAATCTGCAGCCATAGTTGATCAGCCTGATGTGGGAGAACCTCATGAAATACCTATGCCTGGTCTACAGCGACGAGCGTGTGCTGCACAGTTCACCTGACAGCCCCGAAGACGCCGAGTGTCTGGCTTATGCCGAGTCGGTCCAGGGCAGTGGGCGGATGCTTGCCGCCGAGGCCTTGCAGCCCGTGCAGAGCGCCACCACGGTGCGCCTGCGAGGCGGCAAGTTGTCGATCACCGACGGACCGTTCGCCGAAACCAAGGAGCAATTGGCCGGGTTTTACCTGATCGAGGCCAAGGACCTCAACGAGGCGATCCAGGTGGCCGGGAAGATTCCGGCGGCTCGGGTCGGCAGCGTGGAAGTGCGCCCGGTACGGCAGTTGAATCCCTGATCATCGCCAAAAGAACAACAATCAAACAGGAGTCTATGTATGAGTATTCCTCACGCTGGCGCTCAGCCAGCAGCCTTCGAGTTGTCCATCAGTCGCCTGATCGATGCGCCGCGCACCAGGGTGTTCCGTGCCTGGACGGAGCCGCAGTGGCTCGCCCAATGGTGGGGGCCGCACGGCATGACCACGCCGGAATGCGAGATGGACCTGTGGGTCGGTGGCCAGTTTCGCACCTTGATGCGCGCACCGGATGGCAGCGAGTACCCCACCAGCGGGGTGTTCCTGGAAATTCACGCGCCGCAGCGGCTGGTCTTCACCGATGCGTATGCGCCTGGCTGGATTCCCTCGGGCAAACCCTTCATGACCGCCGAAGTGACCTTTGATGACGTCGACGGCAAGACCCTCTACACCGCGCGCGCCATGCACTGGAGCGAGGCCGATCGGCAGGCCCACGAGGGCATGGGGTTTCATGAGGGGTGGGGCCAGAGCCTCGACCGGCTGGAGGCCCTGGTGACCAGCGGCATGCCGGACTGATGCCGGACGAGGCGGTCAAGGCGCTGGTCGAGACGGTCTACCGCAACGACTCGCGGCGTATCCTCGCCACCCTGATTCGTCTGCTGGGGGATTTCGATCTGGCCGAAGAGGCGCTGCAGGAAGCCTTCTTCGTCGCGGTCGAGCGCTGGCAGCGGGACGGAGTGCCGGACAATCCGCGGGCCTGGCTGGTGTCCACCGGGCGCTTCAAGGCCATCGACGGCCTGCGCCGGCGTGCCCGGTTTGCCGCGTCCCAGGCGCACCTGATGGCGCAACTCGAAGCGCTCGAAGAGGCGCAATGGAGTGTCGAGGACGTGCAAGACGATCGCTTGCGCTTGATCTTCACCTGTTGTCACCCGGCACTGGCCGCCGATGCGCAAGTGCCGCTGACGCTGCGTGAAGTCTGCGACCTGACCACCGAAGAAATTGCCCGCGCCTTTCTTGCCGCGCCGGCCACCATTGCCCAGCGAATCGTGCGGGCCAAGGCCAAGATCCGCGACGCCAGGATCCCCTATCAAGTGCCGTCCCTGGCCGAGTTGCCCGAGCGCCTGGACAGTGTCCTGCGGGTGATTTACTTGGTGTTCAACGAAGGTTACTCGGCCTCGGTGGGCAATGAACTGACCCGCGAAGACTTGACCCGCGAGGCGATTCGCCTGGGGCGCCTGCTCCTGGAGTTGCTGCCGGAGCCGGAGGTGATGGGGTTGCTGGCCCTGATGCTGCTCAACGAGGCGCGGCGTCCGGCACGCACCTCGGCCAGCGGAGAGTTGATCGTGCTCGATGAGCAGGACCGTTCGCTGTGGGATGCCCAGATGATCGCCGAGGGCTGCGCCTTGATCGAGCACGCGCTGAGCCGGGGGGAGATCGGGCCGTATTGTCTGCAGGCGGCGATCTCGGCGGTGCATGCCGAGGCACCCACCGCCGGGGACACCGATTGGGCGCAGATCGTCGGTTTGTACGATGTCTTGCTGCAGGCGCTGCCTTCGCCGGTGATTGAACTCAATCGGGCCGCCGCCCTATCCCGGCGTGACGGGCCCTTGGCGGGGTTGACCCTGGTTGATGGGATTTTGCAGCGCGGCGAGTTGCTCGATTATCACCTGGCGCATTCGGCGCGTGCCGAGTTCTGTCGGCAACTGGGTCGAGTGGAGGAGGCGAGAGCGGCCTATCAGCGTGCGCTGGAACTGACCCAGCAAGTGCCGGAGCGCCGCTTCATCGAACGGCGCCTGGCGGAGCTGGGGCGCACTTGAGGCCGGCTTCACTCGAGCATCCTCTCTAGCAACCAACTGCCTGCCGGACCCGGCGGGTGCAAGCGTGACCAGAGCGCATCCACCGAGACCGGCCGGGGCCAGCCGCGGACGTTGAGCTCCTGCAGGGTGCCGGCGCCAAAGCGTTCGACCAGCCAGCGCGGCAGGGGCGCCCAGCCGAATCCGCCCTGGGCCATTTCCAGCAGCATCAGGTAACTGGGGGCTGACCAGACTCGCCCCTGGGCGCGGGCCTCATACGGATTGATGATGGTCGCCAGGCGCAGTTCGCGGTGCTGTTGCAGGGTTTGCCGATCGATTTTCGGCAGGCTCGCCAACGGGTGCGTGGGCGCCACGAACAGGGCGATCTCGGTGTGCTCATCGACGGTGGCGCTGTCCAGGTCCGGCGGGTAGCGCTCCTGCATTTCGGCGAAGGCCAGGTGTGCGCGACCGCGTTGCACCAGGGCAACCAGGTCATCGCATTCGGCGATCAGGCATTCCAGTTCGAGGTCCGGGTAACGCTGTTCGAAAGCCGTCAAGGCCGCTTCGAAACGGTCCGATTGATAGGTGTCGGAAAGCGCGACGGTCAGCTTCGCTTCAACCCCCTGGGACAACTGCGCGGCGCTCATTTCCAGGCGACTGGTGGCAGCGAGGATCTCTTCGGCGCGCTGCAACAGCACATGCCCGGCCAAGGTCAGGGCGGGCTTGCGGGTACTGCGGTCGAACAGTGTCAGGTTGAGGTCGATTTCCAGGCTGGCCACCGCCGCGCTGATGGTCGACTGGCTCTTGCCCAGCTTGCGCGCTGCGGCGGAAAACGAGCCTTGGGTGGCCGCCTGGACGAATGCCAGCAGGACTTCATGTGAGGCCATGAACTATCGCCTTGATCGATGGTTATTGGTTATGAAGTATCGGCACTGTGCTGGATGATGGCAACACATTCACCCACCGGAGCCGGCTCATGAGTCCTCATAAATCCCTCACTGAACGTGTGTTTCAAGCCATCGGCTTCGAGCTGCTGGCGGTCATGCTGTGTACGCCTTTGCTGGCGTGGCTGATGGACAAGCCGCTGGTCGACATGGGCGTCGCGACCATTGCCATCGGCCTGATTGCCCTGGCCTGGAACGTGTTGTTCAACGGCCTGTTCGACCGGTTGCTCAAACGCCTGGCGCTGGTGCCCAGTGCCGCGACCCGGGTGCTGCATGCCTTGCTGTTCGAGGGCGGCCTGGTGGCAGTCAGCGTGCCTTTGATTGCCTGGTGGCTGAACGTCAGCCTGCTTGAGGCGCTGATTCTGGACATCGGGGTGCTGCTGTTTTTCCTGCCGTACACCTACGTCTACCACTGGGCCTATGACGTATTGCGGGAGCGGATGTTGCTGGCGCGGGCAGTGCGCTGATTGACCTTGCCCGATCTCGTCGCAGCGCGAGACGGCGTCAATGGCCGGGCCCCGCCTCAGCGTCTGCTCGACAGTTGTTGCGGGGCCAGGAACGCATCGTGGAAGTAATCCCGGAAGGCCTGCATCGCCGGGGTAAATGCCCGTTCGCGGTGCCAGGCCAGGCCCACACTCATGGGGGTGACCGGGTCGGTGATGGTGAGGGTCTCGATGCGCTTGCCCTCCAGTGACCAGGGGCGGTGCACCAGGTCCGAGAGGATCGCCACGCCGCTGCCATTGGCGACCATGCTGCGAACCGCTTCCACCGAGCTGGTGCGCACCCGTACTTTCGGTTGCTGGTGGGCGTGTTCCCAGTAACGCATTGCGGCCTGTTCGGCCTCGTCGACGGTCAGCAGGATGTAGGGTTCCTGGGCCACATCCGCGAGGCTGACAGCCGAACGCTCGCACAGGGGGTGACGGCTGGGCAGCCACAGGCGGCGTTCGGAGTTGAACAGGATTTCCGAGACGATGTCGGGGTGCGTCAGGTTCGCGGTCAGCACCACCGCCATGTCGAAACGCCCCTCCAGCAAGCCAAGTTCGATGGCCTGGCGTTCCTGTTCGTGGACTTCGATGGCGACATCCGGGTGCCAGTGTTCCAGGCGTTGCAGATGGTGGGGCAGGAAGTAGCCGATGACCGTGTAGCTGGCCGCCAGGCGCAGCCGGCCACTGGCGCGCACATCCGGCAGTGGGCTGTTGAGGGCGTCATCGACGCTGCGCAGAATCACGTAGGCGCGGTTGAGAAAGTGCCGTCCGGCATCGGTCAGGCTCATGCCCTGGGCCGAGCGCTGGAACAGCAGGGTGCCGAGCATGCCCTCCAGTTCCTTGATCGCGGTGGTCACCGCTGACTGGGAGATGTTCAGGTGGATCGCCGCTTGGGAAATCTGCCCGATCTCGGCGGTGGCGACGAAATAGCGGACTTGGCGCAGGGTCAGTGACATTGAGACTCCGGGCGAACAGGTATCTGTTTTTCAGAAGATACCCTATCTGTTAATAGATCTTCCCAAGGGGGTGGCCGGAATTTAACGTGGCCTGCATGAAGTCACAAGCGTCAGGAGCACGTGTCATGCAGGCAGTAGATTTCAATTCGGACATGGGTGAAGGCTTTGGCCCATGGACCATCGGCGACGGCGTCGACACAGAGCTGATGGCCTTCATCAGCTCGGCCAACATCGCTACCGGTTTCCATGCCGGTGACCCCGGCACCATGCGCCGCACCGTCGAACAGGCCAAGCGCCAGGGCGTGGCCATCGGCGCCCACCCGGGGTTCCGCGACCTGGTGGGGTTCGGTCGCCGCCACATCAATGCACCGGCCCAGGAGCTGGTCGACGACATGCTCTATCAACTCGGCGCCCTGCGCGAACTGGCGCGAGTGCAGGGCGTGCCCCTGCAACACATCAAGCCCCATGGCGCGTTGTACATGCACCTGGCGCGGGACGAGGAAGCGGCCCGCTTGCTGGTGGAAAACCTGCAGCGCCTGGAGCCCGGACTGCTGCTGTATTGCATGCCTGGCTCCGTCATCTGGCGGGTCGCGACAGAACTCGGCCAGCCGGTGATTCGCGAGTTCTACGCCGACCGCGAGTACGACCTCAGCGGCTCTATCGTCTTTACCCGCCATGTGCGCGCCCACGATCCGCAGCAGGTCGCCGCACGGGTGTTGCGTGCCTGCCAGGAGGGCGTGGTACGCACGGTCGAGGGCCAGGACCTGGCGATCGAATTCGACTCGATCTGTCTGCACAGCGATACGCCGGGTGCCCTGGCGTTGGTCGAGGCCACACGCAAGGCGCTGGACGCCGCGGGGATCACGGTGCGCGCCCCCCGCTGAACACGGACCCGGCGCACAGACGCCCGGGCCGACCCAACGATGGATTTTTTGCCTGCCTTTCTACAACTATTCCAAAAGGAACAGACATGGCCGAACACACAGTTATCACCCCATTACCAGGGACCTTCTATCGCAAAGCCACGCCGGAGTCGGCGAACTTCGTCGAGGTCGGTGCGCAGGTCAGCGCCGACACAGTGATTGGCCTGATCGAGGTCATGAAGCAGTTTTCCGAACTGACCGCCGGGACGGCCGGTCGCCTGAGTGCATTCCTGGTGGAAGACGGCGATCCGGTGGAACCGGGTCAGGTCGTCGCAACACTCGACGACGAGTGAGGGGCACGATCATGACCCAAGGCATCACTAAACTGCTGGTCGCCAACCGTGGCGAAATCGCCGTGCGGATTATCCGCGCCGCCCAGGAACTGGGCATTCCAACCGTTGCCGCGTGCAGTGAGGCGGACCTCGACTCCCAGGCCGCGCGCATGGCCGACGAAGTGCACCTGCTCGGCCCGGCCCGCGCCGACAAAAGCTACCTGAATGTCGAGGCCCTGCTGGGCGCCTTGAAAGCCACCGGGGCCAACGCAGTGCACCCAGGCTATGGCTTTCTCTCGGAGAACGCAGACTTCGCCGAAGCGGTGCAGGCCGCCGGGGCGATTTTTGTCGGGCCCAGCCCACAGACGATCCGCCGCATGGGCGACAAGGCCGAGGCGCGACGCACCGCACAAGCTGCCGGCGTGCCGGTGGTGCCGGGTTCGCCTGGCGAGCTGTTTGACGTCGAGGCCGCACTCGCGGCAGCCGAGCACGTGGGTTTTCCCCTGCTGATCAAGGCCTCGGCCGGTGGTGGCGGACGGGGTATTCGCCTGGCGGAGAGTCCCGCGCAACTGCGCGAAGAGTTCCCCCGTTCCCAGCGCGAAGCCCAGGCGGCATTTGGCAATGGCGCGGTGTACCTGGAGCGTTTCATCAGCCGTGCCCGGCACATTGAAGTGCAGGTACTGGGCGACGGTAAACACGCGGTTCACCTGTTCGAGCGCGAGTGTTCGCTGCAACGCCGGCGGCAGAAGATCTTTGAGGAAGCGCCGTCGCCGGCCCTCGATCCGCAACAGCGCGAAACCCTCTGCGCCAGCGCCGTACGCTTGACCGAGTCCCTCGGCTATCAGGGTGCCGGGACCCTGGAGTACCTGTATGACGACGCCAGTGGTGAGTTCTTCTTTATCGAGATGAACACGCGGATCCAGGTCGAGCACCCGGTCAGCGAGCTGATCACCGGCATCGACCTGGTTCAGGCGATGTTGCGAATCGCCGGCGGCGAGCCGTTGGGCCTGCGCCAAAGTGATATCCGACTCAATGGCGCGGCCCTGCAAATGCGCCTGAATGCCGAAGACCCGGCCCGGGACTTCTTCCCAAGCCCGGGCCTGGTCGAAGCGTTGTCGTGGCCGCACGGTCCGGGCGTGCGGGTCGACAGCCATCTGTATGAAGGCTATCGGGTGCCGCCGTACTATGATTCGCTGCTGGCCAAGCTGATTGTCCACGGTGGCGACCGCGCCCAAGCGTTGGCCCGGGCGCGGGTTGCCGTGGCCCAGACCCGCTTGAGCGGCATGGCGACGACCCTGGGGTTGCATGCCGAGCTGCTGGAGCAACCTTGGCTGCACGACGCCGACTTCCACACCGGCACCCTGGAAACCTGGCTGGCCGCGCGCCGCAGTGGAGGTGCAGCATGAACAAGCCGATCCGCTACAGTTTTGGCGCCGATGAACACCTGTTCGCCGAAGTCAGTGACAGCATGTCCCTGGAAGCGTTCTTCAAGGGCATGGCCGTGACCCGTGCGGTCGAGCGCCTGGCCCTGGATGGGGTGCTGGACGTGTGCCTGGCCAACGCCTCGTTCCAGATCCGCTTCGATCCGGACCGCATCGCGCCCCATGACCTGCTCGAAGCGGTCAAGGGCGCGGAGGCCGAAGCGGTTGCCGAACGCACCCTGCATACGCGGATCATCGAGATCCCGGTGCTCTACAACGACCCCTGGACCCACGAGACCCTGATGCGTTTTCGTGACCGGCATCAGGACCCCAGTGCCACGGACCTGGAGTACGCGGCGCGGATCAATGGCCTGGCCGACGTCGAGGCGTTCATTGCCGCCCACAGCGGTGCGCCGTGGTTCGTCTCGATGGTCGGTTTTGTCGCCGGCCTGCCGTTCATGTTCCAGATGGTCGAGCGTGAGCGTCAGTTGCAGGTGCCCAAATACCTGCGGCCCCGCACCGACACGCCGAAACTGACCCTGGGCCACGGCGGCTGCTTCGGCTGTATCTACTCGGTGCGCGGCGCCGGTGGTTATCAGATGTTTGGCGTGACGCCAGCACCGATCTACGACCCACAGCAGAACCTGGCGTACCTCAAAGAGCACATGGTGTTTTTCCGTCCCGGCGACATTGTGCAGTTCAAACCCATGGACCGCGCCGCCTACGATCAGGCCGTGGCCGAAGTGGATGCGGGGCGCTTCGACCTGCGGATTCGGCCGGTGGAGTTTTCCCTGGACGCGTTCCTCGCCGACCCCGTCGGCTATCCCAAGTCGTTGCAGGAGGTGCTGGCATGATCAAGGTACTCAAACCCGGTCTGGCCACCTCGGTACAGGACCTGGGCCGCGAAGGTTACTACCACCTGGGGATTCCCCCTTCCGGTGCGCTCGACCAATACGCCCTGAGCGCGGCCAACCAGTTGGTCGGCAACCCGGCCGGGGCGGCGGCGCTGGAGTGCACGCTGCTGGGACCGGAGCTGGAGTTTGCCGATGACGCGCTGGTGGCAGTGTGTGGTGCGCACATGACGCCACGGGTCGATGGCGTGGAAATGCATGCCGACACCGCGTTCACGGTCAAGGCCGGCCAAGTGCTGCGTTTTGATTTCCCCAAGGCCGGCGCCCGCGCATACCTGGCGGTGGCCGGTGGCATTGATGTGCCGCTGGTGCTGGGCAGTCGCTCAACCTATGCGTTGGGGGCGCTGGGCGGGTTCCAGGGGCGCCGGTTGGTGGCCGGTGACGAATTGCCGGTGGGTGTTGCCAGTGGCAAGAGCCGCGCAGGGGCCAGTCTGCCCATGGCGTTGCGGCAGTCGCTGGGCGGCGAGATCAGCCTGCGGGTGGTGCCGGGCTTGTACTACGAACGCCTGACCGAAGCGGCGGCCAGTAGCTTTTTCGCTGAGCCCTGGACGGTCGGCTCGGAGGCGGACCGCATCGGCTATCGCTTCAAGGGTGGCAGCGCCTTGAGTTTCCAACCCCGGGAGCAGCCGTTCGGGGCCGGCTCCGATCCGTCGAACATCGTCGACAGCTGTTACCCGATCGGCTCGATCCAGGTTCCGGCCGGGCTCGAACCGATCGTGCTGCATCGCGATGCAGTGTCCGGTGGTGGCTACGCGATGATCGGTACGGTGATCAGCGCCGACCTCGACCTGATCGGCCAGATGCAGCCTAACCAGAAGGCGCGGTTTGTCGCGGTGACTCTGGAGCAGGCGCTGGAGGCGCGACGTTCCTATAAGAAAAAACTCAGCTGCCTGAGCAAGCTGTTCCCTTCCTGATTCTGCCCGCCGCATCGCGCGGGCCATGCCAAACGGTACGCCAACGCCGCACTTCGGTGCGGTGACGGCTGCCCGCGCTTCAACCTTTGACTGGTTCTGGAGTTCACGCATATGGCTGCTTTATCGCAATCGAGTCAAACCGGGCAGGACCCGGCCAATCACCCGGTCCCTGCTGCAGCACGCATGGGCCGGCTGTCCCTGACCATGGCCTGGTGGGCCGTGTGCAGCGCCATGTTCTATATCGTGGTCGGCGCGTCCCTGGCGTTGTCCTATGGCACCCGCAATGCGCTGATCGGCATGCTCCTGTCGGTGCTCAGCTACGGGCTGATCAACAGCGTGCTCAGTCGTTTTGCGATTCGCAGCGGCCTGTCGGTGGCGCTGTTTTCGCGGTTGTTGTTCGGCAGCACCGGTGCCTGCCTGGCGACGTTGATCTTCTTCTCTACGGCGATCTACTACGCGGTGTTCGAGGGCTCGGTGATCGCGGTGGCGCTCAACCACCTGTACCCGGAGCTGGTCTACCCGCTGGCTGCCTTGCTCGTGGTGCTGTACAGCGTGCCGATGATCCTGGGGAGCGTGCAGCACTGGCTGGACAAGCTCAATGGCGTGTTGCTGCCGATCTATCTGGGCGGTCTGCTGGTGGCGGTGGGGTTGTCGATCAGTCGCTACGGTTACCAGCCGCAGTGGCTGGATTTCGGGCCGGCCAATCCCAGTGCGTTTGGCTGGTGGGATTGCTTCGTCGCGTACATGGGCGTCTGGGTGTTGATGCTGTTCACCTTCGACTATGCCCGTTTCGGCAAGCCCGAGGATCAGACTTACCACGGCCGCTGGAACTTCGGCATGCCGTTCTACGCGGTGACGTTTTTGCTCAATGGCGCGGCGGGGATTTACCTGGTCAGCAGCATTCCCCATGAGGGCGCATTGAACGAAGTCTCGGTGGTGATGGCGATCCTGCAACTGATGGGGTTGTGGGGCCTGTTGTTTGTCTGGGCCACGCAGACCCGGATCAACACCGCCAACTACTACCTGGCGACGCTGAACATGCAGGCGTTTTTCGGTCGGTTCGGTTTGCGCGGCTCGTACCTGGTGTGGGCGCTGGCGGTGGGGGTGATCGTCTACGGCCTGATGCTGGCCGATGTGTTTGCCTACCTGCTGAAGGCGCTGGCTTATCAAGGGATCTTTGTGGTGGCCTGGGTGGGTGTGGCGCTGGCGCAGATCCTCTATGGCCGCAGTGATGTGACGGCGCTTGCGCGGGTGTCGGCCTATAACCCGGCAGGTTTGGTGGCCTGGTTTGGCGGCACGGCGCTGGGGCTGATGCTGATGTTTGCCGGCCCGGGGCTGAGCAGTTTCTCCGCACCGTTGACCGGAGTGCTGGCGTTCGGGCTGCAGTTCGCACTTTCGCGCCGGCAGGCGGCAAGCGTGGTGAGCCCAACCCGGTAGCCGCTGCTGGGTGTTCAGAACGCTGGGGGTGAGCCGCCCATAGGGGCGGCTCGATCAGGGCAGGCGTCAGGTGGCTCAGTAATCTGCGCGCTTGCGAAACGCCCAGCGTCCGGCAATCAGCGTGAAGGTGGCGACCAGTGCCACCAGCACCCAGAACCCGTGGGGGTCACCGGACAGCGGTACGCCGCCGACATTCATGCCGAAGAAGCCGGCAATGATGTTGATCGGCAGGGCCAGTACGGTGACCACGGTCAGGGTGAACAGGGTGCGGTTGCTCTGTTCGTTGAGGTTGGCGGCGATTTCTTCCTGCAGCAGTTTGATCCGCTCACCCAGGGCCGTGAGGTCGTTGATGATCAGCGCAAATTCTTCGGTGGATTTGCGCAGCTCCTTGACGTCTTCCTTCTGCAACCACTGCGGCGGGCGGTTGAGCAGGCGCAGCAGGGAGCCGGGTTCCAGGGCCAGCAGGCGTTGCAGGCGCACCAGCACCCGGCGGTTGGCGCCCAGTTCGGCGCGGTTGGTCGACAGCCGCGAGGACAGCAACTGGTCCTCGACCTGGTCCACGCTGAGGCTGGTCTTGCGCACGATCTGGGTCAGTACTTCCCCTTGGTCGCGGAGCAGATGCACCAGCAACTCCAGGGGCGAGCGGAAACACTCGCCGGCCTTGACCGAGGAGCGCAGTTTGTCCACCGAGTGCAACGGTTGCAGGCGTGCGCTGATGATCAGTCGACTGCGGACGCAGACCCACAGGGTCGAGACATCCGAGGACACCAGGTTGCTGAGGTTGAACACCACATCGTTGACCACTGCCAGCAGGGCCGAGTCGACGTGCTCGATGCGGGTCGAACGCGAGCCCTCGTGCAGGGCTTCGAAGAATTCTTCGGGTAAGGCCAGGTGCGTTTTCATCCAGCGTTCGCAGGCCGCGTGGGCCAGGTTCAGGTGCAGCCAGAGAAACTCATCGGCGCTGTCGGGCCGGTGCAGGCGCTGCAGGGCCTGGGCTGAGGTGATTTCCCGACCGGGTTCGCCGGGGCGGAAGCTGAACCCGTAGAGCAGGCCAAAAAGATCGGCGTCGCGGTGGCGTTGGTCGATGCTGTGGTTCATGGCGTCTCGCTGGCGGGAGCGCCCGCCATGCAATTCACAGCGGCGCTTGAGCGGCATCATGGCAAGCCAATCTGACCGTTTTGTGACACCTTTTCGAGCGACAGCGAGGCCTCTAAACCGCTGGTCAGCGCGACTCAAGAAATTCTTGTCAGGGCCGATGACGGCTAGGCTGGTCTGCGCACTTCGGTGTCCGCCTTATTCCTGTCATGAGATATCACTCGATGTTTTTGCAAAAATCCCTGAGAGCCAAACTCCTCGCGTTGCTGAGCGGTAGCCTGTTGGCCATGTTGTTGATCGCACTGGCCAGCTTTCACTTCCTCTCGGCCGGGGTGCAGAGTTACCGCAACCTGATTGAAGGGCCTTTGCATACTTCCCAGTTGATTGACGAGGCCAACCTGCAATTCAAGGTGCAGGTCCAGGAATGGAAAAACGTGTTGTTGCGCGGCAAGCAGCCGGCGGAAGGGGACAAGTACTGGGCGCAGTTCCAGGCGCGCCAGGGCGAGGTGCAGAACATCCTGGGCGAACTGGTGCGCCAGCCTGGCATCGAGCCTGCGCTGAAGGCGCGCATCGACAGCCTGCGCGAAGCCCATCGAGTCCTGGGCAGCGCCTACCAGCAAGGTCGCGCGGCCTATCTGGCGGCCGGTGCCGATCCGGCCGCCGGCGACGCGGCGGTCAAGGGGGTGGACCGTGCCACCAGCGAGCAGATGAGCGAGTTGGTCAGCGAGTTGCGCAAGCGCGGCAACGCGCAATCGCTGCAGATCAGTGCCAGCGCCGATCGCACCGTGCTGCTGGGGATGGTGGTGATGTTGGTGTCGGCGCTGCTGATCGGGCTGTTGAGCCTGTGGCTGGTCAACCGTCATTTGGTGGAGCCGATCCGTCAGTTGATCGACTACGTCGCCCAGTTGAGCATGGGCCGTTTCAGCGCCCGGGTCGCCAATGACCGTCAGGATGAGTTGGGGCGTCTGGCGGTTGCCGCCAACACCTTGCGCGATTTCCTCGCCGAAACCTTTGCCGGCCTGCAGCGCAGTGCCACGGACCTGGACAGCGCCAGCGGCGAACTCAATTCCATTGCTGGGCTGATGTCCCAGGGCACCAACGAGCAGTTCAGCCGCACCGATCAGGTGGCGACCGCGATGAACGAAATGTCCGCCACCGCCCAGGAAGTCGCGCGCCATGCAGCCGCTGCCGCGCGGGCGGCCGATGATGCGGACCAGTCGGCCCAGCAGGGGGAACTGGTGATGCAGAGCACCATCGATTCGATTACCCAGATGCGCGGGGAAATTGCCAACACTGCCACCGTGATCCGCCGCCTGGAAACCGACAGCGGGCGCATCGGCAAGGTCCTGGAAGTGATCCGCGGCATTGCTGAGCAGACCAATCTGCTGGCGCTCAACGCGGCCATCGAAGCGGCGCGTGCCGGTGAAGCCGGGCGCGGTTTTGCCGTGGTCGCCGATGAGGTACGCAGCCTGGCCCAACGCACGGCGGCTTCGATCATCGAGATCAACCAGATCATCCAGAGCGTGCAGACCGGTGCCGTGGACGCGGCGCTGGCGATTGAAAGCGGTCAGTCGCGCAGCAACGAGAGCGTCGAGCAGGTGACTCAGGCCGGGCTGATGCTGGAACGCATCACCGAGTCGGTGGAGGCGATTCGCGACATGAACCGCCAGATCGCCACCGCCGCCGAAGAGCAAACCTCGGTGGCCGAGGATATTTCACGCAACCTGACTGAAATCACCAGTATTGCCAGCACCAACCTGGACAACGTGCAGCGCACGGAAGCGGCAAGCAGTAACCTGCACGGCCTGTCCGGCCAACTCAATGCCGTGACGGCGCGCTTGAGTGCCTGAGGCGCTGGCCGCTCAGTGTTGGGCGGCGAGCGGCAGGCTGAAGGTGAACAGGGTGCCGTCCTGTCTGGAGGACGTCACCACCAGGTTGCCGGCATGGGCGCGGGCGATCTGGCTGGCAATGTACAAGCCCAGGCCGAGGCCGGCTTGCGGCGTACCGCTGGCCGGCCTTGAGTAGGGCTGGAACAACTGCGGCAGGACTGATTCGGCAATCTCGCCCTGGTTTTTTACCCGAAGCACAAAACACCCCTGTTCGACCTGGGCGCTGACTTCGACGGTGCCATCGGCGGCGCCATGGACGACCGCGTTGGCCACTAGGTTGGAGAGCAGTTGCGCGACTCTTTCGCGGTCGCAGTGAATGGCCGTCAGTTCGCCAAAACGGGCGATGATCTGGCGCTCCGGGTGCACGCTGCGCACTTCGCTGATCACCTGCTGCAGGGTTTGCTCGAGGTCCGGGCAGGCGGCGATCACCACCGGGATCCCACCCCCCAGGCGCCCACGGGCGAAGTCGAGGATGTCTTCGACCAGTTGCGAGGCCCGGCGTCCGCTGTTGAGTATGTGCTGGAGCAAGGTGTCCGTGGTCGGGTTGGGGTGTTTGAGCAACACGCGTTCGGCAGCCATGGTGATGGCAAACAGCGGGTTGCGCAGGTCATGGCCGAGCACGGCGATGAACTGTTCACGCAACTCGGCCAAGTGGCGTTCCTCGCGCAGTTGGGCCTCGGTGTGCTGCAGGTTCTCTTCGGCCTCGATCTGCAACGACAGCAGGCGGGCGAAAGATTCCACGGTGTTCTGGAGGGTGCTGGACCTGAGCTCGGCGGGATTGGGGTCGAGTGCGCAAATGGTGCCGAAGAAACGTCCGTCGGTGCGGAACACCGGCACCGAGATGTAGCTTTCAAAGTGGTAGAGCCTGGGGGTGTGGTGCTGGCAATACAGGGGATCGTCACTGGCCTTGTCGATCACCACTGGCTCGTGGCTGGCGCGAACTTCGTGGCACAGGGTGGTGGCGATCTCCAGTTCGCCCCCCACCTGCAGGCCGAAATCCAGCTCGTCGAGCACCGCACAGGCGGTCCAGGAGGTACCGGTGACCCGCGCCACGGCGGCGAAACGCAGGCCGGTCATGTCCCGAATGACCTGGAGCATGGCGGGCACTGCACTGATGCGGCCGATGGTCGCGATGTCGGCTGCCACTGTTGGACTCATGGGCCAAGGGTCTCTGCAATAAAGGGGCTGGACGAAGTCTAGCCAACCAGCGTACGCCTTGTGCGGTTTTGCGGTGTGGCTATTTCGTCCACGTAAAAAAGCCGCACATCCCCAAGGTTGTGCGGCTTTTTTACAGCGTGTTTTTACTTGTCTTGCACGTTGCTCAGGACTGCGCCGGTCTTGGCGTCGAGCTTGACGTCCCACTGGACATTCTTGGCATCACGGATTTCCACTTCGTAGACATAGACGCCGGTGGTGGCGTTCTGGTCCAGCTCGGTGTCGGTGATGTTGGCCGCCGTGGTGCCTGGGTGCTGGGCCAGGGCGGCCTGGTTGAGTTTTTCAAAGTCCATGATGGTGCCGGCCTTGAGCAGCCCCGGGATCTGGTCCGGGCGCACGTCAGCCATGGCAAAACCGGCGGTCAGGGTCAGAGCAGCAGCGGTGAACAGGGTGGTCAACTTCTTCATGGGGTCATTCCTTGGTTGAGCTGTTTAAGTGGGATCAGGTTAACCGGCGCAACTTAATTGATCCTTAATCCACACCGGCCGCGCTTTGCGCCATTTGTTCAATCCTCGCACATCAAAGCGTTTCATGCTGGGCCCAAGTCAAGGGAGGCTCATATGAAACGCTGGTTAACAACGCTGTATGCCCCGCTATTCCTGGGCGGATTCCTCGCGCTGGGTATCGCTGTGGTCGGTGTGGCAGGCCGTTCGCCCGGGTGGCTTGCGGTGATTTTTCTCTGCGCCCTGCTGGTGTCGTTCGTGGCCGAACGGGCGCTGCCGTATGAACCGCAGTGGAACCACAATCAGGGGGATGGCTGGCGCGATGTGGCCCATGCCCTGGTCAATGAAGCCTGCAATGGGCTGGCGTTGCTGATCCTGCCGGGGCTGGTGGCGCTGCTGTCGTTCGAGGGCCTGTGGCCCGGCAGTTGGCCGTTGTGGGGGCAGGTGCTGCTAGCGATCGGGATTGCCGATGCGGGCATCAGCCTGACCCATTACGTCAGTCACCACGTGCCCTGGATGTGGCGGTTGCATGCGGTGCATCACAGTGTCCAGCGGCTATATGGCTTCAACGGTTTGATGAAACACCCACTGCACCAGATGCTCGAGGCGGCGGTGGGGTTCCTGCCCTTGATCGTGCTCGGTGTTCCGCTGGACGTGGCATTGCTGCTGGCGTTCGCCATCAGCCTGCAGTTGCTGTTGCAACACTCCAACGTCGACATGACCCCGGGGGTGTTGTCCCATGTATTCGCCTGGGCGCCGGTCCACCGCTTGCACCATATGAAGTACGGTGCCGCGGGCAACGTGAACTTCGGCCTGTTTTTCAATCTGTGGGACCGTTTGCTGGGCACTGCCTTGCACGCCGGCGCCTATTCGATCAGGCAGGGTGAATTGGGGATTGGCAATCGCGCGGATTTCCCCCAGGGGTATGTCGAGCAACTGCTGGAGCCGTTCCGGCCCGAGCAATTCACTGACGAGCCGCAGGTGCCGGAGGCGTTGCGCCGCTAAGGGCTCAGTCGAGCAGGCGGATGTGCATGCCGTTCAGGCCGTGGCTGGCGGTCACCCCGAAGATTTTCTTCAGGCTGCGCGACAGGTGCGCGGCATCGGCGAACCCGGCAGCGTGGGCGGCCTCCGTGAGATTGCTGCCAGACAGCATCAGTGCCATGGCCAGGCGCAGACGGCGCCAGAGCACCAGGCGCCGAACGGGCAGGCCGACCTGGCGGGTGAACAGCCGTTCCAGTTGGCTCAGGGATACATGGGCCTGCGCGGCCAGGGACGCCGCCGAGACCTTGCCGGCCAGCAAGCTGTCCAGGGCCTGCAGGGCGCGGCCGATACGTGGGTCGGTGAGGGGGCGCCGTGGACACTGCAGCAAGGCCTGGGCAATGGCCGGCAAGGACGGCTCGACGTCGGCCAGACAGTCCTGCAGGGCCTGGGCCTCGAACATCAAGGGCTCGGCGTAGATACACAGGACGTTGTCCGAGCCTTGCATGATGGCGTGGTTGCGCAGCGATTCGATAAACAGCCGGTCGGTGACCTGCGGGGTACCTTCCAGGCTGACCTGCAGCGGTTGACCGCCAGCGATCATTACCTGATGGGCGTAATGTGCATGAGGCGCGGTGCGCCCCAGTTTGCCGTGGACCAGGCCATAGTCGCGGCCCAGCCACAGTTGGCCCTTCCACTCGTGCTCGTTGCTCACTCAGTAGCCGTTGCGTTCAAGCAACTGGGCCACACTGCCGGTTGTCGGGCGCTGGTAGTACTTGAGCAGTTCGCTGGCGCGGTTGGTGAAGATGCCGTCGACGCCAGCGTCCATGACCTTCTTGAAGTCGACGTTTTCGTCGATGGTGTAGGCATGCACCAGCAGGCCCTGGTCGTGGGTGTACTGGTTCATCCAGGGCTGTACCAGGTTGGCGTAACTCTGGTCGCCGAGGTGGGTCAGGGTCGCGGAGGGGCCCGTGCCGATCGCACCCAGGGCCTTGGCGTCGTTGACCCATTGCTCGAAGGCGGCGTTGTCCTTGGGTTGTTGCCGGGCATAGAAGGTGGCCTTGTCCTTGTCTCCGGACTCGGCGAACTTGACCTTGGACTTGGGCTCAATGCTGCCCTCGGCGATCCACAGCAGCAGGATCTTGGGCACCTGGGGCATTTCCTTGTGCAGCATCTGCAGGCTGTTCTTGTCGAAGGTCTGCAGCACCACCTTGCCTTTGCCCTGGCCCACGCTCAGTTCGCTCTTGGCCAGCTTGGAGCCGGCGGGACTCAGCCAGCCGCGGTCTTGCAGCTTGTCCTTGAGGTCACGCTCGATCCCCGGGAATTGCTGGGGCTCCTTGGTCTCGATGTACAGGCCGGGCTTGTGCAGTGGGTTGCCCTGGGCGATGTCGATGACTTCGTCCAGCGTGAGGATTTTCAGGCCTGCGTACGCAGGGCGGGCGCGATCCGGGTAGGCGCTGTTGAACCAGCTGCCGGCATCGAGGGTTTTCAGCTCGGCGAGGGTGAAGGCGTTGGCCGGGCTGTCCTTGCGTTCAGGGAATTTGCTGGCGACGTCGGTGGTGCGTTGCAGGTTGTCGTCGTGCAGGGCGAACAGCACGCCGTCCTTGCTGCGTTGCAGGTCCAGCTCCAGGTAGTCGGCCCCCAGGTCGCGTGCCAGTTTATAGGCGGCGGCGGTGGATTCCGGGGCATCGAAGGAGGCGCCGCGGTGGGCGATCACGGCCGGGTGCGGGATGCCGTTGGCGGTGGCCAGCGCGTTCGGGCCGGGCTGGCTGAGAGCCTGTGCCTGGCCGACGCTGAGCATCAGGCTCAGCAGCAGGGCGCTGTGGGTGAAGTTGACAGGCATGGTCGAAGTCCTTTCGTCAGTCGTTTTGCAAAGGACTACCTTTTAACAACTGAGCGACAGTTGTGCTATCGCAGGACCGACATAAACCCCGCCGCAGACGGTTTTTTCCGCGCTTTTGTGCGCGACTTTGCAGTACTCTTGGCCCCGGCAGTTTCCCCGGCAGAGGGAAACCCGGAGGCTTGCCCTGCGTGTAAACCATTGATCAGCGGTCCATTGGGACCTTTCGTGAGGTTTATCATGCGCATCACTTCGCAACTCATCTGCCAGGCTGCCGACCAACTCCACGGCTTTGTTGGCCTCAACCGCAAGACCGGCCAGTACATCGTGCGTTTCAGCGAAGACTCGTTCGGCATGGATGTCGCCGACGACGGCATCATTCCCACCAGCGAGTTCGTCTGGGCCCCTGGTCCTGCGCAGGCCATGACCCTCAAGCGTCAACTGATCCAACTGTTGCTGGATCAGAACATCGACGAGCGAATCAATATCAGCGAACCTTTGCGGGTGTATATGCGCCGCGCCGATATGCCGGAGATTTCGGCGCTGCGCGAGCGGGTGCCGGGTTAGGTTGCGAAGGCATACGAGCGCTCGACCCTGCACACTCGCGTGTGAAACCCCTGGTACCAGATCGCGCGACCTTGCTCGCGGATGGCGCTGTGTTCGGCGTGGCGCTTCCACGCGAGGATCGCCGCTTCGTCGCGCCAGTAGGAAACCGTGATGCCCAGGCCATCTTCACCGCGCGCCGATTCCACGCCGAGAAACCCCGGTTGCTCGCGGGCCAGTTCGACCATGCGCTGTGCCGCCTGGTCGTAGCCGTGATCGCCCGCCGTGCGCAGCGAGGTAAAGATCACCGCGTAGTAGGGGGCCGTTGGGGTGCTGGCGATCATCGCGGGTTCCTCGCGCAGGCCTCGACAAAGGCGTTGACCAAGGGCGGCAGCCGGCCCTCGAGCGCTGCCCGTTCGGGTTGAAACAGGCTGGCGACGAAGAACGGATGGCCCTGTAATTCGATGGCCCGCGGATCACCGTCAGCATCGTGGCCTGTGGTACGCAGGCCATGGGTCTGCAGGGCGTCGGCGAACTCGGGGTTGATCCCGTAGCGGCAGCGGTAGCCTTCGCGGATGTGCTGGCAGGCGTAGGCAGCGGCAATCCGTGAGCCGTCGCGCAACTCGATAGTGTCGACGGCTTCGACCAAGGCGCAGCTCAGGGGCGTGATCACGGCGCGCGTGGCCTCAGGCGAGGTTTCGCCATGCTCGGCGTCGGTCCAGCCCAGGACATGCCGCGCGAACTCCAGCACCGCGTGTTGAAACCCACCGCAGGTACCGAGGAACGGCCGCAGCTGTTGCCGGGCAAACTGAATCGCCCGTAACGCACCGTCGGTGTTGCGGTAAGGGCTGGCGGGCACGCACCAGAAGCCGTCGAAGTCGGTGAATCGGGTCTGGGCGTCGATCCGCTCGGTGGCCAGCCACTGCGACTGCACGTCCCGCCCCGTGTGCTGGGCGGCCAGGTTCAGGGCCAGGGGAATGGCCTGGTGGGCGAGGACCTGGGGGGCGTAGTCGCCGATCAGGGCTATGCGCAGTGGGGCTGGATTGGACATGGCGTCTCCAAGACTTGTCGGTTGTTGGAGGGCACTATAGATTGGCGTTCACGCAATCAATATTGGCGTTTACCCAAGTGTTCAATGCAGCGACGCACTATCAACTGGACTACCCCGACCTGGTGCTGATCCTGGCGTTGGTCCGCGGCGGTTCTCTGGCCCGGGCCGCAGCGTTGCTCAAGGTTGATGTCTCGACGGTGTTTCGTGCGGTCCGGCGCCTGGAAGCCGGTTTGGGCCAGGCGCTGTTCGAGAAAAGCCGCGCCGGCTACTTGCCCACCAGCCTGGCGCACACCCTGGCCGAACAGGCCGAACGTGCCGAACAGGCACTGGATGCTGCGCGGGTCGGGGTGGAGCAGGGCGGTGAAGTCATCAGCGGCACGGTGCGCCTGACCTGTACGGACTCGGTCCTGCATGCCTTGTTGCTGCCGGCCCTGGCGCAGTTCATGCCGGGCTATCCGGCGTTGACCCTGGAGCTGAGCACCTCCAACGATTTTGCCAACCTCAGCCGCCGCGATGCCGACATAGCCCTGCGCCTGACCCAGGCGCCACCGGAGCATCTGGTGGGCCGTCGCCTGGCGACTGTGTCCTACCGGGTGTGCGCCAGCGTGAATTACCTGCAGTCGGTCGATCCGGGCGAGCTCGCGCGCCAGAGTTGGATCGCGCCGGATGACTTCCTGCCGGACCATCCCACCGTCACCTGGCGACGCCAGCAACTGCCGGGCGTACAGCCGAGCTACCGCTGCAACAGCATGCTCGCGGTGACTGAGTTGGTGCGTGCCGGGCTTGGGGTGGCGGCCTTGCCGGACTTTCTGATCGACCCTGGCCAGGGGCTGCGCCCGTTGAGCGAACCCTTGTTGGGTTACGACACCAGCCTGTGGTTGCTGACCCGCCCGGACTGCCGCGCGCTGCGCTCGGTAGTGACCCTGTTTGATGAGTTGGCGCGAGCCATTCGTTTGCCCGCCTAGGACGCGTCAGGCCTGTGGGGGTGGGGTGCCCAGGACGTGCTGATGCACCTGTGAGGTGAGGTTTTCGATGCGCTCGGTCAGAGTCTTGGTCATTTCCGTGAGTCGGGTGTTCTGCTCCAGCAGTTGCAGCAGTTGGGCGGCATTCTGCGCCGCTTGCGCCTGGCGTTCGGCATTGGCCACGGCCAGGGCCTCACGGTGTTGCGCGTCGGCATCGGACTGGGCCTTGTCGCGCGCGGCCTGACGGGTTTGCGCGAGCAGGATCAACGGAGCGGCGTAGGCTGCCTGGAGGCTGAATGCCAGGTTGAGCAGGATGAACGGGTAGACATCGAAGGAGGTCACGCCGGTGGTGTTGAGGGCGATCCAGATGGCGACGATCAGGGTTTGAGCACCGAGAAAGGTCGGCGTGCCGAAAAAACGCGCAAAGGCCTCGGCTTTCAGGGCGAAGGTGTCGTTGCCGAAGGTCGCGGCCAGATGCGCGTGGGGACGGTGAAAGCGCAGGTGGTCGACCGGGGCTGCGGGAGGTGTGGGCGTTTTGGTTGGGTTCATGAGGGTCTCTGCAGGGCCGGGGGACTGAGGCTCACTATACTCCCCACGGCACTGCACTCATGCCGGATCTGGTGTGCTGACCCGTGCGCTGCTGATTCTGTTGCGGCCATTGCTCTTGGCACTGTACAGCGCCTTGTCGGCAGCTTCGAGCCACTGCCCGGCATCGCTGAAATGCGCTTGATAGGTGGCCAGGCCAATGCTCAGGCTGACCTTCAATTGCGCGATGGCAGGGTGGCGATAATCGGCGAAGACCAGGCGTAGACGCTCCATCACCTCGGTGGCCTGGTCCAGTGACAGGTTCGGCAGGATCACACAGAACTCATCACCGCCGTAGCGTCCCGCCAGGTCGTTTTGCCGCAGGTTGCGCTTGAGTTCGGTGCTGAGCTGGCGCAACACGCTGTCGCCAACGATGTGTCCGTAGGTGTCATTGATGGCCTTGAAGTGATCGATGTCGATCAGGCCAATGGTGGCCTGGACCTGCTGCTGTTGGCACTCGCGGAAGCTGACGTGCAGCAGGTCTTTCCAGGCGCCATGATTGAGCAGGCCGGTCAGGCTGTCGGTGCGGCTCAAGGCACTCAGTGCGCGTTTGTGCTCGGACAGCTTGATCGCCAGTCGATAGCAGACCATGCCCACCGCGAGTGGGTAGAGCGTCAGCATTGGTAGGCAGGCATACACCTGGAGCTGGCTGACCTGCGGTGAGAAACCGGCCCCCAGCAGCGCCCATGAAATGCCGATGCCCAGCAGTTGGGCGAGGATGCCCTGGACCAATAGGCGCAACCCGCCGGCGGCCACGTTGTTCATGGCCATCATCGAGAGGATGGTCACGGTGGCCAGGGGATTGAAATGCATGGTCGCGGCCCAGAAACCGCCCAGCAACGAGTCGATCAGCAGGTTGCGGCGTTCCGCCTGGTAGGGGGACGCCGAGCGGGTCGCCAGTTGATAGGCCAGGTGCGCCCAGCACACGGCATTGAAGCCCAGCAGGGCCCAGACCCAGGTCGGCACCCCCAGGGGATACAGCGCCGCAGCGACACTGATGCAGCCAATGCCCAGGCCAATGATCCGCGGCTTATAGATACGCTTGGCAAACGACAGGCCTTTACCGGGGTGATTTTGCATAGCTCACTGCGCTCATATCGCCCTGAAACACTTTGTTGTGTTTTATCCAGGGCTGCGATCCATCGAACAAACAGGTCAATAGTGTCATTTATTGCAGGCTTGAACATCAGGTAGATGATAGCCCGGTACAGGCTCCGGGCACTGGCCTGCGGCATGACAGCTTAGCTCAGGGGCACTGGCGTGACGGATCAGCGCTGATAGCAGGCCAGGAACATGTCCAGCGCCGACTCGATGACAGTGCTCTGCATCTCGGCGGACAGCGTCGGCTGGTTCATGGAGATCTGTGGCCAGAAGGCGAAGGCCTTGAGCATCCCATGCAACTGCTGCGCGGCGAACTCGGGATCGACCGGCTTGAGTGCGCCGTCAGCCTGGGCCGCACGAATCCAGGCGGTCAGGGCTTCCTCGCGCTCGCCGATGCGCAGGACCATGTCCTGGGCACGCTCGGGTGAATGGATGGTGGCGGCGATAGCCACTCGGGCCAGGTCGAGGAAGCTGTTGTCCGCCAACAGCGCCAGCTTGTCGCGCAGCAACTGCCTGAGCTGCTCGCGCAGCGGTTGCCCGGGGCTGTAGACGCTGTCTTCCTGGGCGCAAATGTTGGTCCACAAACGGTGGAGAATTTCGGCGAACAACTCTTCCTTGCTGGCAAAGTGGTTGTACACGGTGCGCTTGGATACCCCCGCCGTTGCGGCAATCTTGTCCATGCTGGTGATATCGAAACCGTTGCTACGGAATTCGCTGATCGCCGCCTGGACAATGGCTTCGCGTTTACGGTCGGTCAGGCGCTGGGGAGCTGTCATAAATACGCTTCGGCAGAGAGGGTGAGCACTTACACTCAGCAGTTTACTTATTCCAGGGTTTGTTGCAATCTAGAAACTACACCGTGCAGTGTAGTTGTGCGGTGAACAATCAGAGTCTTCGGCTGACGCGTGCGTGCATTGGCCCTTTATTGTCCAAAAAAGAAAATCACCGGCTACAGCGGTTTTTCTGGAGTCATTTGAACATGGCCACTTTCTCTTACCAGGCGGACAGCGCCACAGAATTGAAAACCTCACGCCAGGAGCAGGGCCGCTACCGCAACCCTGCCGCGGTACGCCAACCTGGCTTGCGCAAAACGGTGCAGATCTTCTGGAACATGTTGTTCAACAAGCCGCGCAATACCCGGCCAGCTGGAGCGATTCCGGTGCAGGGCCTGACTCGCGAGCAGTTGCACAGTGCCCCTAATCACAGCGTGTTCCGGCTAGGGCACTCCACTGTCCTGCTGAAACTGCGCGATAAGTACTGGCTGACCGACCCGGTCTTCGCCGAGCGTGCTTCCCCGGTACAGTGGGCCGGCCCCAAGCGCTTTCATCAGCCGCCGATCAGTCTTGATGAGTTGCCTGAGATCGAAGCGGTGATCTTGTCCCACGACCACTACGATCACCTCGACTATCAGACCGTCCTCAAACTGGCAGACAAGACCCGCCACTTCATCACACCGTTGGGCGTGGGTGAGACCTTGATCAAGTGGGGCGTCGATGCCAGCAAGGTGCGTCAACTCGACTGGTGGGAAGGCACGCAGATCAATGGGATTCATTTCATCGCCACTCCGTCCCAACACTTTTCCGGTCGTGGTCTGTTCGATGGCAACAGCACCCTCTGGGCTTCATGGGTCGTGATCGACAGCGACAAGCGCATCTTCTTCAGCGGTGACACCGGCTACTTCGACGGCTTCAAGGCGATCGGCGAACAGTTCGGGCCCTTCGACCTGACCCTGATGGAAACCGGTGCCTACAACGTCGAATGGCCACTGATCCACATGCAACCGGAACAAACCCTGCAAGCTCACATCGACCTCAAGGGGCGTTGGCTGTTGCCGATCCACAATGGCACCTTCGATTTGTCGATGCACGCCTGGCACGAACCCTTCGACCGTATCCTGGCCCTGGCCTGGGATCACAATGTGTCCATCACCACCCCGCAAATGGGTGAAGCCTTCAACCTCAACCAGCCGCTACACGGGCAGGCGTGGTGGCTTGAGGTTGAAGGGCAGGGTGAGCAGGCGGTTGCCAATGGTTAAGGTGGGCAACCGTTGAGTTGATCACTCGATCATCGCGAAATCCGCCCGCCCCACCGGATCCGGTGCCGACCCCCTGACGCCCATGCCCCGACCCGGGGCAAAGCCGGGAAAGAACACCAGGCCCTCGGCCTCCAACCGGTAGGCCAAGGCCAGGCGGGTGACGTCGAGCACTTCGGCGCCGGCTTCGAACCGCGCTATCGCGTCTACGCTGACCCCGGACTCGCGGGATAATTGCTCCAATGACCAATCCAGCATCGCACGGGCCTGTGCGCTGTGTTTGGGGGTGAACTGGAACAGGGCGATACGTTCAAGGGTGATTTTCATCGCAAGAGAGGCCATGGGTTTCTCCGGGCTCGAGAGTGGCAAAGCAATAAGTACTGTGTTTTTGTACAGTTGTTTTGCGCCCGGATCAAACTCATTTTTTGATTGATGCGATATCGCGCGGTCAAGGCAGGCGTTGGACGCCTGTCCCCGTACTCGATGCATTGCGCGTCACGGCGCGATCACTTGGCGTGCAACTGCGGCGCTTGCCGAATGATGAAGTGATCCAGATTCTCGATGTTGGCACTGAATACCCCGAATGTCTGGTCGGGGTTTTTCTTGCTCGGCACCTGCTTCAACTCCGGCGTCACGCCGTAGAAAAAGCAATACAGTTCCTGCTCGCTCTCGATGGCGTGCTTGATCTCCTCGAGGAACGCCTTGCGCTTGCGGTAGCTGTCGATCAGCTTCTTGCCCAGGTACAGGGTCACCGTGTAGGGCTTTTTCTCGAGCCAGGCCTTTTTCTCGAAGTCGATGCGAAAGCTCTGGGTGTAGTCCTTGATCTCCTTGATCCTGCCCCAGTAAATCAGGCCCTTGTTGTCCTGCAGGTATTCGATCTTCTTGAAGAACAAGGCGTAGGACGCCGTGTGCTCGCCAATCTTCAGGGGCATGCGCTTGAGCAGGTCCTTGTTCTCGAAATTGGATACGAAACACTCCACCGGATGGGCAAATACGCTGGTCTTGTCTGGCGCGGACTCTGCTGGCGGGTGCTCGACCTGGCGGATGGCCGGAGCCACTGGCAGCTGATCCTGCCCCCTGTCGGCAGGCACCTCGGCGCTGTCGGGATTGCGCACATACTGACGCCGGGTCAGTAGCAGTTCTGACGGAAAATGCTCCTCAACCCCGTCATCCGATTCCACTCCCTCGGCACTTGACGTCTTGAGGCTGACATACGGACAACCCTCCATATGCCGGGTGCTGGGCACATTCTTGAAGTGCGGCGTGCGGATGTAATTCACGCTCTTGGCATTGATCGTCCCCAACACATTGGCGGTGCCAAAGGCCGAACGACAGGCATCGTTGGGGCACTGGAAGTGTTCTTTCGCAGAGTCGAACGCCATCGTCTCGTCAAAATTCAGATCCCGCACGTCATAGATCGACAGCTTGGTGTCGAGGCTGAGGCAGTAGGCGAGGTCGAATTTCATGGCGGCTCGGGTCCTGGAGGGGAGGGGTATTAATAGCGGGATGCCCTGATGGTTTTCAACCCTGGTGCAGCGATGTCGGAGCGTGGCTTGCCCGCGATTGCGATTATCCGTGAAGCAATCAGGAATGGGCGCACAAAAAAGCCCTGGAGGCATTACGCATCCAGGGCTCTTTCAGATCATCGACTCAGCAGTGATGAGCGTCAGGAATCAATCCCAGCTCAACGCCCCGCCGGTCTGATACTCAATTACCCGAGTCTCGAAGAAGTTCTTCTCTTTCTTCAAGTCCATGATCTCGCTCATCCATGGGAATGGGTTAGTGGTACCTGGGTACTCTTCCTTCAAGCCGATCTGCGACAGACGACGGTTGGCGATGAACTTGAGGTAGTCCTCCATCATCGCGGCGTTCATGCCCAGTACGCCGCGCGGCATGGTGTCGCGTGCGTATTCGATTTCCAGTTGGGTGCCCTGCAGGATCATCTGGCTGGCTTCTTCCTTCATTTCGGCATCCCACAGGTGTGGGTTTTCGATCTTGATCTGGTTGATCACGTCGATGCCGAAGTTCAGGTGCATGGATTCGTCGCGCAGGATGTACTGGAACTGCTCGGCGACGCCGGTCATTTTGTTGCGTCGGCCCATGGAGAGGATCTGGGTGAAGCCGCAGTAGAAGAAGATGCCTTCCAGAACGCAGTAGTAGGCGATCAGGTTGCGCAGCAGCTCTTTGTCGGTTTCGACGGTGCCGGTTTCGAACTTTGGATCGGAGATCGAACGGGTGTACTTCAGGCCCCAGGTGGCTTTCTTCGCGACCGACGGGATCTCGTGGTACATGTTGAAGATCTCGCCTTCATCCATGGCCAGCGATTCGATGCAGTACTGGTAGGCGTGGGTATGGATCGCCTCTTCGAACGCCTGGCGCAGGATGTACTGGCGGCATTCCGGGTTGGTGATCAGGCGGTACACGGCCAGTACCAGGTTGTTGGCAACCAGGGAGTCGGCGGTGGAGAAGAAGCCCAGGTTGCGCATCACGATGCGGCGCTCGTCGTCGGTCAGACCTTCCGGGTTTTTCCAGAGGGCGATGTCGGCGGTCATGTTGACTTCTTGCGGCATCCAGTGGTTCGCGCAACCGTCCAGGTACTTCTGCCAGGCCCAGTCGTATTTGAACGGGACGAGTTGGTTGAGGTCGGCGCGGCAGTTGATCATGCGCTTCTCGTCGACCGCAACGCGGGCAGAGGCGCCTTCGAGTTCGGCCAGGCCTTCGGCGACGTCGAGTGTGTCGAGGGCGGCCTTGGCGCGAATGATCGCGGCCGAGTCGCTGGCGGTTACGGCGCGCGCTTCCAGCGCAGCAGCACCACCGGCGCTGTCGAGGCGGTCCATGTTGGCTTCTGTTGCGTGGCCAGCATTGGCGCCTTTGGCGACAACTTCGCCGTCTTCTTTATCGAATTCGTCCCAGCTCAGCATGACGTGTCGTCTCCTGCGTGAGGGCCAGTTGCCCGTGTGAAAACTCTGAAGGTCGGTTATTCACACGGCCTGGTGGCCGCGGTGGATCTAAAGGAATCGTTTGTTGCAGCGGTACGCAGGCAAAAAACAGAAATGTCTACGGGTGTCCTGAAGTCGCTGAAGGGCGGAGTCGACATGGTCAGCATCCGGCGATGGCTTCAGCATGGCTTTCACCCTCGTGTAAGGAGGTGTTGCAGGCCCGATTTACCGGCGCATTATAGGTGTTTTTTACGGCTTGTGGTGCGACGAAGTAGCCCAGTAAGCAGCCATGAGGTCTGCTTTTTCGGACAGAGCGAGAGTTTATGGGGCTTTGGCCGGCATAGATTTTTTTTGCCGGGTATCGGTAAATTTTTGCCAACAACAGTCAGCTGTCCCGCAAGCTCCGCGCAAAGCCCGCCGGGGCGGGTGTGCGGCTCAATAAAACATTGTGCGCGAGTCTTCCAGTTCGGCGCAGGGGATGGGCTTGTTCGGGTTGATCCCCAGCCGCTTGAAGGCGGGCAGGCTGCTGATATCGATCTGGGCCAGTGGGTGGTGGGTGCCCTGGTGGGCATGCACGGTTGCCACTTGCACCAGGTCGACGTAGTCGACAGCCGCGGGCTGGCGCTTGAGGTCCAGGTACTGGCCCGGCAGGTGGACCAGCATTTCCGGAAACTCCCAGACCTGCAGCAGCTTGTCGCCGAGCAGTGGGTGGATGCGCTCGATCACATGGTTGAGGCTGACCGGGTCCGAGAGCAGGTCGTAGTGGTCTTGGGCGTAGGTCAGGATCGGCAGCACGCCGATCTGGTGCACCAGGCCACCCAGCGCCGCCTGGTCGGGCTTGAGCTGGGTATGGCTGCGGCACAATGAATAGCTGATGCCGGCAATCTCCTGGCTCTTGCGCCAGACGTCGCGCATTTTCTGGCCGACCACATCGGAGCGGGCATGGAAGATCTGCTCGATGACCAGGCCGATGGCCAGGTTGCTGCTGTAGTTGATGCCCAGCCGGGTAATGGCCGTGTACAGGTCGGTGACTTCCTGGGCACCGCGCAGTAGGGGGCTGTTGACCACTTTGATCAGGCGCGCCGACAGGGCGGTGTCGCGGCCGATGACTTTACTCAGGGTGGTGACGCTGATATCCGGGTCTTCGGCGGCCCGGCGAATCTGCAGGGCCACTTCCGGTAACGTTGGCAGAACCAGGTCATCGTTATCGATGGCCTCAACCAAATCCTGTTGGACCTTTTCCGCCAGCTTGCTCATTTCTGTTCTCTAGGTGTTGCGACAAAATGCTGCAGATTAACGCTGGATCTCGCGATCGCGATCCAGTTGGTAAGGCAGGTCGAGCAGGTGCAGGGCCGGGCCTTCGGGCGCGCCCAAGTGCAGGTCGGCGCCTTCGGCGGCTTCGGCTTGCAGCACGGCCAGCAGTTCGATGCCTTGTTCGGCATGGGCGGCGAGGACCACTTCACCGATGGAGCTGCCGTGGGTCGGCGCGAACAGGGGGGTGCCTGGCTCGGGTAGTTCGCTGGCGTCCAGTTGCAGGCGATACAGGCGGCGCTTGAGTTTGCCCAGGTACTGCATGCGCGCGACGATTTCCTGGCCGGTGTAGCAGCCTTTCTTGAAGCTCACGCCGCCTACCGCCTGCAGGTTGAGCATTTGCGGAATGAACAGCTCGCGAGTGGCGGGCATTACCTGGCCGATGCCGGCGCGGATCTGGCCGAGCAGCCAATTGTTGAGGTTGCCTTGGGCGAGGGTGGTCGAGAGTTGCGTCGCCAGGTTCTGTGCCTGTGCGGCCGGGACCCAGAGCTCAGCGCGGCCAGGGGAGACCCGGATGGCGACCAGGCCGTCGTGGCGGGCGACCGAGTCGGTGTCTGGCGGCAGGTCGAGTCCCAGGGCCGTCAGTGCGGCATCGGCCTCGACCAGGCCAAAGCGAACCCAGGCGGCGCTTTCATCGGTGAGTTTGGACTTGGAGAACACGGCGTACTTTTTAAGGTCGGCCAGTTGCGGCTCCAGCAACTCGCTGGCCATTGCCAGCAACACCCCATCACCCTCCAGCACGATACGGAAGCTCGACTGCATGCGGCCCTTTTGGGTGCAGCGCGCGCCGAGGCTCGCCTGGGTGTCGCTCAGGTAGTTGAGGTTGCAGGTCAATTGGCCCTGAAGAAACTTGCTGGCATCGCTGCCGCGGACGGCGAGCACGCCTTCATGGGACAAGGTGCAGAAAAAAGCGGAATCAGCCATGGGTCATCGCAGGGTAAAAAGTCTGGAGGACATCATAAGGGGGCGCTCTGGAAATGGGTAGTTTACAAAAGCCTGGAGGTGCCCGACCAAAGCCGACTGTTCGACCGGGGCCGGGGCTGTATACTTGCGCTCTATTTGAGGAGCGCTCCATGGTCGAAGATGTTGAACTCAATCGCCTCTACTGGCACAGCCGCCGCGGCATGCTTGAACTTGACGTGTTGCTGGTGCCCTTTGTCAAAGAGGTTTATGCGCACCTGAACCAGGTCGATCGCGACTGCTACGTCAGGTTGCTCGAATGCGAAGACCAGGACATGTTTGGCTGGTTCATGGAGCGTTCCGAATCGGAAGATCCCGAGCTGCAGCGCATGGTCCGGATGATTCTGGATCGTGTCCAGCCCAAGTAGTTTCGAATGCCGCTGGCAGGCCTCACGGCAACTGCTGGCGGCCTATCTCCTGGCCCAGCTGTTCGCGCTGGGCTCGCTGTTTCTACTCGATATTCCCCTATGGCCCCGTCTGGCGGGTGTCTTGCTGTGCCTGGCGCACGGCGCCTGGGTGCTGCCGCGGCAGATTCTCCTGAACCATCCCTCAGCCTTCAGTGGCTTGCGTCGCGATGCCGATGGCTGGCAATTGTGGAGTCGGGCCGGTGGCTGGCAGGCAGTGCAGTTGCGCCCCGACAGCCTGGCCTTGCCGGCGATTGTGGTGCTGCGCTTTCGTTTGCGTGGCGAGTGGTGGCTGCGCTCGATCTGTGTGCCGCGCGATGCCCTGGCGCCGGATGTTCACCGGCGCCTGCGGGTACGGCTCAAGTTCAGTCGGCGTAGGTGGGCGGCACCAGGATAGTGTCCAGGGCTTGTGGCAACAGGTCCGGATAATCGAGGGTGTAGTGCAGGCCGCGGCTTTCCTTGCGTTCCATGGCTGACTGGATCATCAGTTCGGCTACCTGGGCCAGGTTGCGCAGCTCGATCAGGTCGCGGCTGACTTTATAGTTACTGTAGAACTCGTCGATCTCGTCCAGCAGCAGGCGCACGCGGTGCTGGGCGCGCTGCAGGCGCTTGTTGGTGCGCACGATGCCGACGTAGTCCCACATGAACCGACGCAGTTCATCCCAGTTGTGGGCGATGATCACGTCTTCGTCGGAGTCGGTGACCTGGCTGGCGTCCCAGATGGGCAGGGCGTTGGGGATCGACACCTGGGGCAGTTGCGCAAGGATGTCCGCGGCTGCCGAGCGGGCGTAGACGAAGCATTCGAGCAGCGAGTTGCTGGCCATGCGGTTGGCACCGTGCAGGCCGGTGAAGCTGGTTTCGCCAATGGCATAGAGGCCGGGGACGTCGGTGCGCCCCTGCTGGTCGACCATCACTCCGCCACAGGTGTAGTGCGCCGCCGGGACGACCGGGATCGGCTGGCGGGTAATGTCGATGGAGAACTCCAGGCAGCGCTCATAGACCGTCGGGAAGTGACTCTTGATGAAGGCTTCGGGTTTGTGGCTGATGTCCAGGTAGACGCAGTCGATCCCCAGGCGCTTCATTTCGTGGTCGATGGCCCGGGCCACGATGTCCCGTGGTGCCAGCTCGGCCCGTGGGTCGAAGCGCTGCATGAAACGCTCGCCGTTGGGCAGCTTGAGGTGCGCTCCCTCGCCGCGCAAGGCTTCGGTGATGAGGAAACTCTTGGCTTGCGGGTGGTACAGGCAGGTCGGGTGGAACTGGTTGAACTCCAGGTTGGCCACGCGGCAGCCCGAGCGCCAGGCCATGGCGATGCCGTCGCCACAAGCGCCGTCGGGGTTGCTGGTATAGAGGTAGACCTTGGCCGCGCCACCGGAGGCAAGGATCACGAACCGCGCGCCGTAGGTGTCGACCTGGCCGGTGCCGCGATTGAGCACATAAGCGCCAAGGCAGCGATCGCCTTCCAGGCCGAGGCGTTTTTCGGTGATCAGGTCAACGGCGACCCGTTGTTCCAGCAGTTCGATGTTCGGACGTAGCCGCGCTTGCGCCAGCAAGGTGTTGAAGATTGCAGCGCCGGTGGCATCGGCCGCGTGAATGATACGCCGATGGCTATGGCCACCCTCACGGGTCAGGTGGAATTCAAAACCGCCGTCTTCGGTGCCGGACTGTTCGTCGCGGGTGAAGGGCACGCCCTGGTCGATCAGCCACTGAATGGCTTCGCGGCTGTGCTCCACGGTGAACCGCACCGCGTCTTCGTGACACAAGCCACCGCCCGCGTTGAGGGTGTCATCGACATGGGATTCAACGGTGTCGGTGTCGTCCAGCACGGCGGCGACACCGCCCTGGGCCCAGTAGGTGGAACCGTTGGCGAGGTTGCCTTTGCTCAATACCGCAATGCGCAAATGATCAGGCAACGTCAGTGCCAGACTCAGACCGGCAGCGCCGCTGCCAATCACCAGAACATCGTGTTGAAACTGTTGGCTCATTTCAGGATTCCGCTCAAAGCGACCCGGGACGGGGTTGGCGCAAGACACCTGAATCGGCGAGTCGAGACAGCCACACAGCGCACTAGTATATAGAGGGGTGGATCGGCACAATAGCCGAGCCTTCGTGGCAATGTGAAACTACTGTGACGGAAAAGACGGATGTCTGTGTCGGGTGTTTTACCTCGTGAGGAGGCAAAATGCTTGGTTTTTCGGCGACAGAGCCTGCTTTTTCGCCTCGTGGTTGCACATTGTTGGTTTCGCCCGGCTATAAAGATTTGGAACTTTTGCCTAGGCTCCAAACTCAATAGAAGGTTGCCTGAAACAAGGGACGACGTCGGTTTCACGCAGGATCTGTGTTCCGGTCATTGCGTATGGATTCGACAACAAGATTATTCGCGCAGCCGGTCAAGCCGTGCTGCGTTTTTCGTGTGTGCCAAATCAGCGCGCGCCGGAAACTTGCTTGGAGGGGGAGAACTTTTGCGAAAAGCCCGAGTCTATGTTTGCAAGCCTGAACGATTAGCCATGCAAGCCTCCTCCGAGCTTATCGAGGAGTGTTCATGCTAACCCAGGAAGAGGATCAGCAGCTGGTCGAACGCGTTCAGCGCGGCGACAAGCGTGCTTTCGATCTGCTAGTGCTGAAATACCAGCACAAAATTCTCGGGTTGATCGTGCGTTTTGTGCACGACACCCATGAAGCCCAGGATGTTGCACAAGAGGCCTTTATCAAGGCTTACCGTGCGCTTGGAAATTTTCGCGGGGACAGCGCGTTTTATACGTGGCTTTACCGCATTGCCATCAACACGGCGAAGAACTATCTGGTTTCACGCGGCCGCCGGCCGCCGGATAGCGATGTCAGTTCTGAAGATGCGGAGTTCTACGACGGCGATCACGGCCTCAAGGATCTCGAGTCACCGGAACGCGCATTGCTGCGGGATGAGATCGAAGGCACCGTCCATCGAACCATTCAGCAATTGCCAGAAGATTTACGTACTGCGCTAACTTTACGTGAGTTTGATGGTCTGAGTTACGAGGACATTGCGAGCGTCATGCAATGTCCGGTGGGTACCGTGCGCTCCCGGATCTTTCGCGCTCGGGAGGCCATCGATAAAGCCCTGCAACCCCTGTTGCAGGAAAACTAAAGACAGCGGCGACAGCCAAGAGAGGAACGCCATGAGTCGGGAAGCCCTGCAGGAATCGCTGTCCGCAGTGATGGATAACGAAGCGGACGAACTGGAATTGCGTCGGGTGCTGAATGCCTTCGACGATGTTGAAACCCGCGAAACCTGGGCGCGTTACCAGATTGCCCGGGCAGTGATGCACAAGGACTTGCTGATCCCCCGTCTGGACCTGGCTTCGGCCGTCTCGCAAGCGCTGGCTGATGAAGCCGTGCCAGCGAAAGTCAGCCGTGGACCGTGGCGTAGCTTGGGCCGCCTGGCCGTTGCGGCATCCGTGACTGTTGCGGTGCTGGCAGGTGTGCGTCTGTACAACCAGGATGAGATCGCTGGCGTCGAATTGGCTCAGCAAAACACTCAACCGGGTCTGACCGTTCCTCAAGTCAAGGGCCCAGCCGTTTTGGCAGGCTACAATGAGAGTTCGCAAGCCACAGGGCCTATGGCCAATGGTGTCTTGCAAGGTCAGCCAGGCTGGCACGATCAGCGCCTGCCGGGTTATCTGCGTCAACATGCTCAACAAGCTGCACTCAAAGGTACTGAAAGTGCCCTGCCTTATGCTCGTGCAGCGAGCCAGGAAACCCGTTAAGGAGGATCATGCGCGCCATCCCTCTACTTACGCTTTTACTCAGTGGCTGGTTCGTTGTTCCAGCCCATGCCGATGAGGCTCAAGACTGGTTGAACCGTCTGAGCCAGGCCGAGCAACAGCAGAGCTTTCAAGGCACTTTCATTTACGAGCGTAACGGTAGTTTTTCTACCCACAACATCTGGCATCGTGTCCAGGATGGCAAAGTCCGCGAGCGTTTGCTGCAGCTCGACGGCTCGGCCCAGGAAGTCGTGCGTATTGATGGACGTACTCAATGCGTGAGCGGCAGCCTGGTGGCAGGGCTGGAGGACACTCCCGACTCGTCCGCTCGAGCACTTGACCCTCAAAAGCTGAAGAATTGGTACGAACTTGCCGTCATCGGCAAGTCGCGCGTGGCTGGACGGCCGGCGGTGATTGTTTCGCTGACGCCCCGTGACCAGCACCGTTACGGTTTTGAATTGCATCTGGATCGGGAATCCGGTCTGCCGCTCAAGTCCTTGCTGCTCAATGAAAAAGGCCAGTTGCTGGAGCGCTTCCAGTTTACCCGCCTGGACACTGCTGACGTGCCGGACGACCAGGACCTGCAGGCCAGTGACGAGTGCAAGATCGTGGCCCTGGACAGCAATAAGGCATCGGCGGCGAAGACGGCCCAGGCCTGGCACTCCGATTGGTTGCCGCCGGGGTTCGAGTTGACCAGCAGTAGCACCCACAAGGATCCGCAGACCAAGGTTCAGGTCAGTAGCCTGATGTATGACGACGGCCTGGCGCGTTTCTCGGTGTTCCTCGAGCCGCTCAATGGCGAAGTGGTCACGGATACCCGCACCCAGCTTGGCCCCACCGTAGCTGTTTCACGGCGCTTGACCACACCCGATGGTGAGATGATGGTGACCGTGGTGGGTGAGATTCCGATCGGCACCGCTGAACGGATCGCGCTGTCCATGCGCAGCGCCCCATCGACATCCAAGCAGTAATTCGATCCAGTGCCGCTCATCGAACGACGGGTGGGTTGGGGTAAAGGTCGATCATGGCTGGTTTCACAATCGAGATGTCGAAATGTTTGGTGAGCATTTCAGTTTGCAAAACTTCTTAAAATTTTCTATAGGTCAGAGCCCCTCGGCTCTGGCCTTGTATAGTTGTTCCCGGAACAAAAGTACCGATGGCTGTTCCCTGGTGTTTCTTGTTCCCTATCGCTTAACCATGCTCGTTGTAACGGGAGCCGTATGTCGATACCACGTTTAAAATCCTACCTGACTATTTTTGCCACCGTGTTGGTGCTGGGTCAGACCGTAGCTGCCCAGGC
Organism: Pseudomonas kielensis; assembly: GCF_014236655.1. GTDB lineage: Bacteria > Pseudomonadota > Gammaproteobacteria > Pseudomonadales > Pseudomonadaceae > Aquipseudomonas > Aquipseudomonas kielensis. The sequence continues at coordinate 31,444 of NZ_JACMYG010000025.1, read as the reverse complement.
AGCCGAACTACCGGACTTCACCCAACTGGTCGAGCAGGCATCGCCTGCTGTGGTGAACATCAGTACCTCGCAAAAGCTGCCGGACCGCAAAGTGTCCAACCAGCAGATGCCTGACCTGGAAGGCTTGCCACCGATGCTGCGCGAGTTTTTCGAGCGCGGCATGCCGCCACAGCAGCGTTCCCCTGGCGGTGGCCGCCAGCGTGAAGCGCAATCCCTGGGGTCGGGCTTCATCATCTCCCCGGACGGCTACATCCTGACCAACAACCATGTGATCGCCGATGCCGACGAAATCCTCGTGCGCCTGGCGGACCGCAGTGAGCTCAAGGCCAAGTTGATCGGTACTGACCCACGTTCCGACGTGGCGCTGTTGAAAATCGAAGGCAAGGACCTGCCGGTGCTGAAACTGGGTAAATCCCAGGACCTCAAGGCCGGGCAATGGGTCGTCGCCATCGGTTCGCCGTTCGGCTTTGACCATACCGTGACCCAAGGCATCGTCAGCGCCATCGGCCGTAGCCTGCCGAACGAGAACTACGTACCGTTCATCCAGACCGACGTGCCGATCAACCCGGGTAACTCCGGTGGTCCGTTGTTCAACCTGGCGGGTGAAGTGGTAGGGATCAACTCCCAGATCTACACCCGCTCCGGCGGTTTCATGGGTGTCTCGTTCGCCATTCCGATCGATGTGGCCATGGACGTCTCCAACCAACTGAAAAACGGTGGCAAAGTCAGCCGTGGCTGGTTGGGTGTGGTGATCCAGGAAGTGAACAAGGATCTTGCCGAGTCCTTCGGTCTGGACAAGCCGGCCGGCGCGCTGGTGGCCCAGATCCAGGACGACGGTCCGGCAGCCAAGGGTGGCTTGCAGGTGGGTGACGTGATTCTGAGCATGAACGATCAGCCGATCGTCATGTCGGCGGACCTGCCGCACCTGGTGGGCGCCCTCAAGGCCGGCGCCAAGGCGAATCTTGAAGTGATTCGTGACGGCAAGCGCAAAAACGTCGAGCTGACGGTTGGCGCGATTCCGGAAGAGGGCAAGGAGCTGGATGCACTGGCCAAAAATGGTGTCGAGCGCAGCAGCAACCGCTTGGGCGTGGCCGTGATCGAGCTCAGCGATGAGCAGAAGAAAGCGTTCGACCTCAAGGGCGGCGTGGTGATCAAGGAAGTCCAGGACGGTCCTGCTTCGTTGATCGGCCTGCAGCCAGGCGATGTGATCACGCACCTGAACAATCAGGCGATCGTATCGGCCAAGGAGTTCACGGAGATCGCCAAGGCACTGCCGAAGAATCGTTCGGTGTCGATGCGGGTCCTGCGCCAAGGGCGGGCCAGCTTCATTACCTTCAAGCTGGCTGAATAAGTCGGTTGCAGCAGCACAAAGAACCGCCTCGATTGAGGCGGTTTTTTTCGTCTGGAGAATGCACCCCAGCCAACAATGCGCCGCCCATTGGCTGATCGCGTGCTTGCTTGGCTCCTGCGGTTTGCGCAGGCAAAAGAAAACCCCCGGCAAGTCCACAGGACCTGGCGGGGGTTTTGGGTAAGCGCCGGTTGGCGCCTACGGGCTCAGCTTATTGGCAAGCTTCGCAATCCGGCTCGTCGATGGCGCAAGCCTTCGGTACTGGAGCGGGGCCAGCAGGAGCCGCCAGGGCCGAGTCTTCACCGTGGTTGCCGCCGCTGGAAACAGCGTTCAGCTTGCCGGTGTTGATGGTCGACTTCTCGGTGCTGGTCGCGGCCAGGGCACGGAGGTAGTACGTGGTTTTCAGACCGCGGTACCAGGCCATGCGGTAGGTCACGTCAAGCTTCTTGCCCGATGCGCCAGCGATGTACAGGTTCAGCGATTGGGCCTGGTCGATCCACTTCTGACGACGGCTGGCCGCGTCAACGATCCACTTGGTATCCACTTCGAAGGCCGTCGCGTAGAGCTCTTTGAGTTCTTGCGGGATGCGCTCGATCTGCTGCACGGAGCCGTCGTAGTACTTCAGGTCGTTGATCATGACCGAGTCCCACAGGTCGCGCGCCTTGAGGTCGCGAACCAGGTACGGGTTGATCACGGTGAATTCGCCCGACAGGTTCGATTTCACATAGAGGTTCTGGTAGGTCGGTTCGATCGACTGCGATACGCCAGTGATGTTGGCGATGGTCGCGGTCGGTGCGATGGCCATGATGTTGGAGTTACGAATGCCTTTTTGTACACGGGCACGTACCGGTGCCCAGTCCAGGGATTCGTTCAGGTCAACGTCGATGTACTTCTGGCCACGGGCTTCGATCAGGATCTGTTGCGAGTCCAGAGGCAGGATGCCTTTGGACCACAGCGAACCCTGGAACGTCTCGTAGGCGCCACGCTCGTCGGCCAGGTCGCAGGAAGCCTGGATCGCATAGTAGCTGACCGCTTCCATCGACTTGTCGGCGAACTCGACGGCAGCGTCGGAGCCGTAAGGGATGTGCTGCAGGTACAAGGCGTCCTGGAAGCCCATGATGCCCAGGCCGACCGGACGGTGCTTGAAGTTGGAGTTCTGCGCTTGTGGCACCGAGTAGTAGTTGATGTCGATAACGTTATCGAGCATGCGAACGGCGGTGTTCACGGTGCGTTCCAGCTTGGCGGTGTCCAGCTTGCCGTTGACGATGTGGTTCGGCAGGTTGATCGAGCCCAGGTTGCAAACGGCGATCTCGTCCTTGTTGGTGTTCAAGGTGATCTCGGTGCACAGGTTCGAGCTGTGGACCACGCCCACGTGCTGCTGCGGGCTGCGCAGGTTGCACGGGTCTTTGAAGGTCAGCCATGGGTGGCCGGTTTCAAACAGCATGGAGAGCATTTTGCGCCACAGGTCTTTGGCCTGGATGGTCTTGAACAGCTTGACCTTGCCTGGGTACTCGGTCAGGGCTTCGTAGTACTCGTAGCGCTCTTCGAAGGCCTTGCCGGTCAGGTCGTGCAGGTCCGGAACTTCGGATGGCGAGAACAGGGTCCACTTGCCGTCGTCGAAGACACGCTTCATGAACAGGTCAGGGATCCAGTTGGCGGTGTTCATGTCGTGGGTACGACGACGGTCATCACCGGTGTTCTTGCGCAGCTCGATGAACTCTTCGATGTCCATGTGCCAGGTTTCCAGGTAGGCACACACAGCGCCTTTGCGCTTGCCACCCTGGTTGACGGCAACGGCGGTGTCGTTCACTACCTTGAGGAACGGAACCACGCCTTGGGACTTGCCGTTGGTGCCCTTGATGTACGAACCCAGTGCACGTACCGGAGTCCAGTCGTTGCCCAGGCCGCCGGCGAATTTCGACAGCATGGCGTTGTCGTGGATCGCGTGGTAGATGCCCGACAGGTCATCCGGCACGGTGGTCAGGTAGCAGCTCGACAGCTGAGGACGCAGGGTACCGGCGTTGAACAGGGTCGGGGTCGACGACATGTAGTCGAAGGACGACAGCAGGTTGTAGAACTCGATCGCACGGTCTTCTTTGTGCTTCTCTTCGATCGCCAGGCCCATGGCCACGCGCATGAAGAAGATCTGTGGCAGCTCGAAGCGCACGCCATCCTTGTGGATGAAGTAGCGGTCGTACAGGGTTTGCAGGCCCAGGTAGGTGAACTGCTGGTCGCGCTCGTGGTTGATCGCCTTGCCCAGTTTTTCCAGGTCGAAGGTGGCCAGGATCGGGTTCAGCAATTCGAATTCGATACCCTTGGCGATGTAGGCCGGCAGTGCCTTGGCGTACAGGTCGACCATTTCGTGGTGGGTCGCGCTTTCGGCGACGCCGAGGAAACCCAGGCCTTCGGCACGCAGGGTGTCCATCAGCAGGCGGGCGGTGACGAACGAGTAGTTCGGCTCACGCTCGACCAGGGTCCGCGCGGTCATCACCAGGGCGGTGTTGACGTCGGTCAGGGCCACGCCGTCGTACAGGTTCTTCAGGGTTTCGCGCTGGATCAGGTCGCCGTCGACTTCTTCCAGGCCTTCGCAGGCCTCGGTCACGATGGTGTTCAGGCGGCCCATGTCCAGCGGTGCGAAAGTGCCATCAGCGCGGGTGATGCGGATCGAAGGGTGAGCCTGCACTGCGTCTTCGGCCGGGGCGCGGACTGCGCGCTCCTTGGAGCGGGCGTCACGGTAGATCACGTAGTCGCGAGCCACTTTCTGCTCGCCGGCACGCATGAGGGCCAGTTCGACCTGGTCCTGGATTTCTTCGATATGGATAGTGCCGCCCGATGGCATGCGGCGCTTGAAGGTCGCAGTGACCTGTTCGGTCAGGCGCGCAACGGTGTCGTGGATTCGCGACGAGGCGGCAGCGGTGCCGCCTTCAACTGCGAGAAACGCTTTGGTGATGGCGACGGTGATCTTGTCATCGGTGTAAGGAACGACAGTGCCGTTACGCTTGATCACGCGCAGTTGGCCTGGCGCAGTGGCGGACAGATCGGAGCTCGAATCTGCGCCCTGCGGCAAGGTGCCCTGCGGGTTCTCGCGAGTTGTGTCGGTTTGCATGGGTGTCTCCACATTCTCTATGTTTGTTTGGGCACCATGAAGGTGCCCACCGTTCCGTCCTGAAGCACTACAACCGGCAAGCGCCGGGCATAACAACTTCGGGACAGTAGGAAGGGGCCATCGGGCGCCGCTTCCATGCCGAAGTCTTTGGTTTCAAGCCAGGAGGCTGGAAACCGAATTCCGTTGGGGTGACAGTGAACGACTGCAACACCCGTACCGTTTTTACCGTTTTGAGCGGAAAAACAGTTGCCAACCGCGGGAGCGGTTTGGGCTTCTGAAAAAGAGTTTGGTTCAACCAAATACATGCAAGAAAAGCGCTTGAGTTTCTTGTCTGATTTGTGTTTGGTTTTTGCCTCAAAACCCTATATGTAGGGTTTTTCTGAGCGCGAGCTACAAGATAATGCGTTTCAGGGGGTGATTGCAACGTACTACCTGTGGATAAAGCTGTGCGTAAAATGTGTATGAAACAGCCAATCGTCGTGTAGGCCGCGACCCTGCTGGGGTCGACCGTTTGTCACTGTTTATTACCCAGAAAAATAGCCTGGGGGGATTTTTGCGGGCGCGAACCCTATCACAAAAAATCCCGGTTACCGAGCGCATTTGCCTGCTTGTGCTCTCAAGGGTGGGCGTTGCTACAATCGGGCGCTGTGTAAGCAGTCTTATCCACTCCAATGATGACAAAAAGATGGGTGGAGCCTTCCTTAATAGTGTTCTGGCAAGCAGAGGTCACCCGTGGAGCAAGAAGCCTGGCAGGTATTGATTGTCGAGGACGACCAGCGCCTGGCTGAGTTGACTCGTGAGTACCTGGAAAGCAATGGATTGCAGGTAACGATCGAAGGCAATGGTGCATTGGCGGCGGCGCGGATCATTGCCGAGCAGCCGGACCTGGTGATCCTTGACCTGATGCTGCCCGGTGAAGACGGGCTGACCATCTGCCGCAAGGTTCGTGACCACTACGAGGGGCCGATCCTGATGCTCACGGCGCGTACGGACGACATGGATCAGATCCAGGGCCTGGACATGGGCGCCGATGACTACGTGTGCAAGCCGGTGCGCCCACGCCTGCTGTTGGCGCGCATCCAGGCCCTGCTGCGGCGCAGCGAGGCGCCGGAACCGGCCGCACCGGAAAAACTGCGGCGCCTGCAGTTCGGCCCGCTGGTGGTCGACAACGCCCTGCGCGAAGCCTGGCTGCATGATCAGGGCATCGAATTGACCAGTGCCGAATTCGACCTGCTCTGGCTGCTGGTGGCCAATGCCGGGCGGATTTTGTCTCGCGAGGAAATTTTCACCGCGTTGCGCGGCATCGGCTATGACGGCCAGGATCGCTCCATCGATGTGCGCATTTCGCGCATCCGCCCGAAAATCGGCGATGACCCGGACCACCCGCGCCTGATCAAGACCATCCGCAGCAAAGGCTACCTGTTCGTTCCTGAAGCCTGCGTAGACCAGTCGCTGTGAACTCGATCTTCCTGCGAATCTATGGCGGCATGTGTGCGGCGCTGATTCTGGTGGCGGTCCTCGGGGTGCTGGCCTTGCACCTGCTCAACGAAGTACGCAGCGAGCAATACCGCGAGCGCCTGGCGCACGGTACGTTTTCCCTGATGGCCGACAACTTGCAACCCATGAACCCGACCGAGCGCCGGCGTGCGCTATTGGTGTGGGAGCGCTTGCTGGGTATTCCCCTGAACCTGCAGACCTTCAGCCAGACCGGCCTCGATCTGGGCGAACGCACGCGGGTACTGCGTGGCCAGGCACTGGTGCAGCAGACCGGGCCCCATGCAGCAAAGGTCTACCGGCTGGTCAGCGAACAGGAACAGTTGGTGCTGACGGGGGAAGTGCAGCAGATCAGCGAGCAACTGGCACGGGCGACTATTTATCTGTTGGCCGATGAGCTGGTGCGCTACCCGGTGGCCGAGCAGCCCAAGCGCCTGGCGGCCCTGAAAAAGGACAAGGGGTTTGGCTTCGAACTGCAACTGGTCACGGTGGACCAGGCAGACATGGACGAAGACCAGAGCCGCCGGGTATCCGAGGGCGATACCGTGATGGCGCTGGGCAAGGAGGGCGATTCGATCCGGGTGTTTGCCGGGATGGTGGGCACGCCATGGGTGCTGGAAATCGGCCCCCTGTATCAGATGAATCCATATCCGCCGCAGTGGCTGGTGCTGATTGCGGCCCTCGGGTTGAGCCTGATCGGCTTGATCGTCTACCTACTGGTGCGCCAGCTGGAGCGGCGCCTCAGCGGCCTGGAGTCGGCCGCCACGCGCATCGCCAAGGGCAGCTTGGAAACCCGCGTGCCAACCCGGGGGGCGGACTCGGTAGGGCGGCTGGCGGCGGCATTCAACGGCATGGCCGAGCACTTGCAGCAATTGCTGGCGATCCAGCGCGAACTGGTGCGTGCGGTCTCCCATGAGCTGCGTACGCCGGTGGCGCGCTTGCGGTTTGGCCTGGAGATGATCAGCACGGCGACCACCGTGCAGGCGCGGGACAAGTACCTCGAAGGCATGGACCACGACATCCAGGACCTCGATGGCCTGGTGGATGAGATGCTCACCTATGCACGGCTGGAGCAGGGGTCGCCGGCGCTGAATTTTCAGCGAGTCGACCTGGATGCCCTGGTCAATCAGGTGATCAGCGAGCTGGCACCGCTACGCGCCGAGATCCGGGTGCAGCGCGGGTTGTGCCTGTCGGCAGCCGATTGCGACGGGGCCTGGGTCGAGGCCGAGCCGCGATACCTGCACCGGGCGCTGCAGAACCTGGTGGGCAATGCCATGCGCCACGCCCAGGGGCAGGTCGCGATCAGCTATCAGGTCGGGCAGCAGCGCTGCCGGGTGGATGTCGAGGACGACGGCCCGGGAGTACCGGAAAGTGCCTGGGAAAAAATCTTCACACCCTTTCTGCGCCTGGACGACAGCCGCACCCGAGCTTCGGGGGGGCATGGCCTGGGGTTGTCCATCGTGCGCCGGATCGTGCACTGGCACGGCGGGCGGGCGTTGATCAGCAAGAGCAAGAACCTGGGCGGGGCCTGTTTCAGCCTGAGCTGGCCACGCAACCAGGAAAAACCCGAGCGCTGAGCCCGAGGAAGGCCAATCAGGCCCTGATACTCACCAGGCTCAGCAACTGCCCCTCTTTCACCGCGAACTGCGCGTCCAGTTCGCTACCATTGCGCCATTCGCTGGACAGGTCCGTCAGTAGGCGCAGGCGCACCTGCCCGCGATCGGTCCATTCCAGCACTTCGGCATGTTCGAAATAGAAACGTTGCTGGACGATGGGGTACAGGGCCTTGAACAGGCTCTCCTTGACCGAGAACGTCAGGGTCACCGTCAAGGCCCGTTGCTCACGCCGGCCGGCCGCCATGCGTTTGAGCTCCGCCGGGGTGAGTATCTCGCCGGCCAGGCGTTCGGCGCGCTCGGCGTTGAGCAGGTTTTCCAAGTCCATGCCCAGGCCGCGCCAGTCTGCCTTTTGCGCAACGATGGCGGCGGCGTGCCCGGTGCTGTGGGTGATCGAGCCGCAGATGCCTGATGGCCAGACCGGTGCACGGTCTTCGCCAATTGCCGGACTGCAGTCCAAGCCCTGCAATTGAAGCAACGCAGCGCGTGCACACAGTCGCCCCGCGAGAAACTCGGCCTGACGCTTGGCCACCGAGCGCTGGACGCTCGGAGGTGGCTCAATCTGGCTGCGACGGAAATCGTCGGGCACCAGTAATGAGGGATCGAAGCGCGTACTGAGCAGGACCGTGTCGGGCAGTGCATCAGGCAACGGCCAGTGGTCGTCGAGGGGCGTGCAGCAGGCGGGCAGGGCGGGGAGCGGATTCATAGCGGCATTTTGCCGATTAGTCGCGAGGCTGGGTAGTGCTCAGGCGTGTCGAGCTTGTTCAGCCAGGGTTCAGCGTGTGTTCAGGGGGAGTTCAGTGGGGGGTGGTTAACCTGAGCGCATCACCCAAAAGCACATTGCGAACGAGGAATCTCAACATGACTCACTTCAAAAAGCTCATTCTGGCCATGACTGTCCTGGGCGCCAGCGCCGTGGTTCACGCTGCTGATGATAACTTCGCCAGCCTGACCCTGGGGCAAACCAGCGACAAGGTAAAAAAATCCAGCCTGCTGAACAGCAACCTCGATCACCCGAACGCCAATGGCGTGATTGGCAAGGACACCACCTGGGGTGCGCGTCTCGGTCAGCAGAACAATGACCGTCGTTACTACGCCACCTACGACAACGTTTCCGGCAGCCACAACGGCATCAAGCTGCGCCAGGAAAACCTCCTCGGCAGTTACGACCTGTTCCTGCCCGTGACCAGCAGCACCAAGCTGTTCGGTGGCGCTAGCGCCGGCTTGACCAAGCTCACCCAGGATTCTCCGGGCTACAGCCGCGACAGCGACATCGGTTATGCCCTGGGCGTGCAGGGCGGCGTCCTGCAACAGGTTTCCAAGAACGCCTCGGTGGAATTGGGATACCGTTACCTGCGCAGCAATGCCAGCACTGAAATGAGTGCCCAGGGCACCAAGCGGGGCTCGTTGAGCCTGGACAGCAGCGCCCAGACCTACCTGTCCGCCAACTACGCTTTCTAATCAGCAAGCAGGACCTGAGCCGGATCGGCCCCAGAGGTGATCCGGCGCAGGCATGTCTGTAAGCTGGGTGCATGGCACCCGTGGAGTGGTTAATTTGCCTGGGAGAGCGTTATGAAATTACTGGTCGTCGAAGACGAGGCGCTGTTGCGCCATCACCTGCATACCCGTCTGACTGAAAATGGCCATGTGGTCGAGGCCGTGGCCAACGCTGAAGAGGCCTTGTACCAGTCCGGTCAGTACAACCATGACCTCGCGGTGATCGATCTCGGGCTGCCGGGCATGGGTGGGCTGGACCTGATTCGCCAGTTGCGATCGCAGGGCAAGACCTTCCCGATCCTGATCCTCACCGCACGCGGCAACTGGCAGGACAAGGTCGAAGGCCTGGCCGCCGGTGCCGACGATTACGTGGTCAAGCCGTTCCAGTTCGAAGAGCTGGATGCGCGCCTGAATGCCTTGCTGCGCCGCTCCAGCGGTTTTACCCAGTCGACCATAGTCGCCGGCCCGCTGTTGCTGGACCTCAACCGCAAGCAGGCAAGCCTCGACGAGCAGCCGTTGGCCCTGACCGCCTATGAATACCGGATTCTCGAATACCTCATGCGTCATCATCAGCAGGTGGTCGCCAAGGACCGCCTGATGGAACAGCTCTATCCGGATGACGACGAGCGCGATCCGAACGTGATTGAAGTGCTGGTGGGCCGTTTGCGGCGCAAGCTTGAAGCGCCGGCCGGGTTCAAGCCGATCGAGACCGTGAGAGGCCTGGGCTACCTGTTCAACGAGCGCTGCCAGTGATTCGCTCCCTTCGCCTGCGCCTGATGTTGGCAGCCACTACCCTGGCGGTGCTGTTCATGCTGGCGCTGTTGCCCGCCATGCAGGGCGCCTTCAGCCTGGCGCTGGAAGACTCGATCGAACAGCGCCTGGCCTCGGACGTCACCACGCTGATTTCTGCGGCACGGATCGAGAACAAACAATTGATGATGCCTTCGCAGTTGCCGGACGAGCGTTTCAATCTCGCCGACAGTCGCCTGCTGGGCTACATCTACGACCGCGAAGGGCGACTGGTCTGGCGCTCGCGGGCGACCCAGGACGAACACATCAATTACAAACCGCGTTATGACGGGCGCGGCAATGAGTTTGCGCGTATTCGTGAGGCCGACGGCCAGGAGTTCTTCGTCTACGACGTCGAAGTCAAACTGCTGGGCGGCAAGAGTGCGGCATTCAGTATCGTCGCGCTGCAGCCCGTGCGTGAGTACCAGCAGACCCTCGAAGGCCTGCGGGAAAATCTCTACCTGGGTTTTGGCGCCGCCTTGCTGGTGTTGCTGGCGCTGTTGTGGATCGGCCTGACCTGGGGCTTGCGCGCATTGCGGCGCCTGAGCCAGGAGCTCGACCAGATTGAAAGCGGTGCCCTGGAAAGCCTCAGTGAAGAACACCCGCGTGAACTGTTGCGCCTGACCGGCTCGCTGAACCGCCTGCTACGCAGCGAGCGTGAGCAACGCAGCCGCTACCGTGACTCGCTGGACGATCTGGCCCACAGTCTGAAAACCCCCCTGGCGGTCCTGCAAGGCGTCAGTGAGGACATGGCCCAGCGTCCCGAGGAGCGGGAGCAGGCGCGGGTCCTGCAATCGCAGATCGAGCGCATGAGTCAGCAGATCAGCTACCAGTTGCAGCGTGCCAGCCTGCGTAAAAGCGGGCTGGTGCGGCACCAGGTGCAGCTACAGCCGGTACTCAAGAGCCTGTGCGATACCCTGGACAAGGTCTATCGCGACAAACAGGTGCGCACCAGCTTCGACTTGCCGCAGTCCTGCTATGTGCCGATCGAGCAGGGTGCCTTGCTGGAAATGCTCGGGAACCTGTTGGAAAACGCCTATCGCCTGTGCCTCGGCGAAGTGCGTATCAGCCTGCGTCAGACCCGGGCAAGCATCGAAGTCTGCGTCGAAGACGACGGGCCGGGCGTCCCCGCCGATCAACGGGCTCGGATCCTCCAGCGTGGCGAACGCCTGGATCGCCAGCATCCGGGCCAGGGCATTGGCCTGGCCGTGGTCAAGGACATCATTGAAAGCTACGGTGCCCAACTGACCCTGGGTGATTCGGCCCTGGGCGGGGCGGCATTCCGGATTCATTTTCCGCTGGCGTAGAGCCGCGGTTCAACTGTCCTGGGCGCGATAGGCGCCCGGTGTCAGTCCGGTCCATTTCTTGAACGCCCGGTGAAACGCCGAGGGTTCGGAGAAGCCCAATTGCCAGGCGATCTGTTGCAACGACAGGTCGGCGCGACGCAGATGATAGATCGCGATGTCGCGGCGCAACTGATCCTTCAATTCCTGAAAACTCGAGCCCTCTTCGCGCAAGTGCCGACGCAGGGTTTGCGGACTGATGTGCAAGTGCGCCGCCACGGCATCCAGGTCGGGCCAGCGGCTGCTGTCACGACTGAGCAGGCGGCGCAACCGACTGCTCAGGCTGTCGCCGTCATCCGGGCGCGACAGCAGGTCGGCCGGTGAGTGCTCGAGAAAATGCTTGAGGGTTCGTTCGTCCTGCAACAGCGGCATGCCCAGGTAGCGACTGTGAAACAGCAGGCTGGTGCGCTGGGCGCCGAACTCGAGCGGACAAGGGAATAGCAGGTCGTACTCGGCGCTATGCCCGGGTTTCGGGTAGCTGAAACTGGCCTGCTCGAGGGCGATGCGCTGGCCGATCAACCAACTGCCAAGGCGATGCCAGATCACCAGCAGGCTTTCACTGAGAAAGTGATCGGGGTCGCGCAGCTGCGAATCATCCAGGCTCAAGCGCACCCATTGCTCTTCCCGGGCCAGGGTCAGGCCTGGCGAGTCGGGGAACAGGCTGTAAAACAACAGGCCGCGCCCCAGGGCTTTCTCCAGCGTGCTGCAGTGAATCAGGGCGTGGCACATCATGGCGAAAGTCCCGCGCTTGCTGGGACTGCGGGCCAAACCCAGGTATTCGTCATCCAGCGCCAGCCACAGGCCTTGCAACAGGGCGCTGAACTGTTCCGGCGCGATCCGGGCACGGGGCTCGTCGAGCAATTCGGCGCTGATCCCGAGCCGGTGCAACAGCTCTGCGTAGTCATAGCCCATCCGCCGGGCGCCACCGGTGGCAGCGCGGGCGAAATGACTGGCGATAGTGCGTTCGCGCATGGGGAGTGGGGTCCGACCATTGAGTGGCGGATCTTAGCCAGCCCTCACGGGTGGAACAAGGCGGATTTCCGCCAAATTGCAGGACTCGATTCGGGCATTGGGCGGGAATCCGCCAGGCGAGTCGTGGGTGCCGCGTCATGAGAAGGGCTGTAGCCCTTGTGGCGCGTGGCTTGTAGGGGATTTGGCAAAGGTGGCACGAGCTCTGCAATGAGGCCAAGAGGTCTGCCAGCGCGCAGCTCGACACAACAAATCCCTCCAGTGCAGGAGGGTTCGCACTTTAGGCGTCGTTTGCCTCAGATGGATGATGGCAACGCGGTGCTCTTGAGGAACTTTGCAATGACGACTCGTCAGCCATTCTACAAAACCCTGTATTTCCAGGTAATCGTTGCCATTGTTATCGGCATCTTGCTCGGTCACTTCTATCCGCAGACCGGGGTGGCACTCAAGCCACTGGGTGACGGGTTCATCAAACTGATCAAGATGGTCATTGCACCCATCATTTTCTGCACCGTGGTCAGCGGTATCGCGGGTATGCAGAACATGAAGTCGGTGGGCAAAACCGGCGGCTACGCGCTGCTCTACTTCGAGATCGTTTCCACCATCGCCCTGCTGATCGGCCTGGTCGTGGTCAACGTGGTGCAACCGGGCGCCGGCATGCACATCGATGTAACGACCCTCGACGCCTCCAAAGTCGCGGCCTACGTCACGGCCGGCAAGGACCAGAGCATCGTCGGTTTCATTCTCAACGTGATCCCGAACACCATTGTCGGTGCGTTCGCCAACGGTGACATCCTGCAGGTCCTGATGTTCTCGGTGATCTTCGGTTTCGCCTTGCACCGCCTGGGTGCCTACGGCAAGCCGGTACTGGACTTCATCGATCGTTTCGCCCACGTGATGTTCAACATCATCAACATGATCATGAAACTGGCGCCCATCGGTGCGCTGGGTGCCATGGCCTTCACCATCGGTGCCTACGGTGTCGGCTCCCTGGTGCAACTGGGCCAGTTGATGATCTGCTTCTACATCACTTGCGTGTTGTTCGTGCTGCTGGTGCTGGGCGCAATCTGCCGCGCTCACGGCTTCAGCGTACTGAAACTGATCCGCTACATCCGTGAAGAACTGTTGATCGTACTGGGTACTTCCTCGTCCGAATCGGCGCTGCCACGCATGCTGATCAAAATGGAACGCCTGGGCGCACAGAAATCGGTGGTGGGCCTGGTGATTCCGACGGGTTACTCGTTCAACCTGGACGGTACCTCGATCTACCTGACCATGGCGGCCGTGTTCATCGCCCAGGCGACCGACACCCACATGGACATCACCCACCAGATCACCCTGCTGTTGGTGCTGCTGTTGTCCTCCAAAGGTGCTGCAGGCGTGACCGGTAGCGGCTTCATCGTGTTGGCTGCGACCCTCTCGGCTGTTGGCCACCTGCCGGTTGCCGGCCTGGCGCTGATCCTCGGTATCGACCGCTTCATGTCCGAAGCGCGTGCCCTGACCAACCTGGTAGGTAACGCTGTGGCTACCCTGGTGGTGGCCAAGTGGGTCAAGGAACTGGACGAAGACAAGCTGCAAGTCGAGCTGGCTTCCGGTGGTCGTGGAATCTCCGACAATCGTGAAATGGATGACCTGGGTGTGGCCGAAGGCCCGGCCCCGGCTGCCTTGAAGTAATTCACAGGCGACAACAAAAAACCCGCTACGGCGGGTTTTTTGTTGTCTGCGACGCGGGAGCCAAACCTGCTCGCGGCAACCCCCTGAGCGTAAAAGTCACCCGCGCTGGCGGTTAAGGTGATTGCCGTCAGGCGGACGGCTGCCTAGTCTGCTGGTATCGCTCAAGGAGATGGCTTATGCAGGGTCCACTGGCATCACTCAAGGTTCTGGATTTCTCGACACTCTTGCCGGGGCCCTTCGCCTCGCTGTTGCTGGCGGACATGGGCGCTGAGGTGCTGCGCATCGAATCGCCAACCCGCATGGACCTGCTGCGGGTGCTACCGCCCCATGACCAGGGCATCTCGGCCAGCCATGCCTACCTCAACCGCAACAAGCGCAGCCTGGCGCTGGACCTCAAGCAACCGGCGGCGCTGGAGGTGGTCAAGCAACTGATGCAGGACCACGACATCCTGCTGGAGCAGTTCCGTCCCGGCGTGATGGAGCGCCTGGGGCTGGGGTATGAAGCCCTGAAGGCGATCAACCCGCGACTGATCTACGTGTCGATCACCGGCTACGGCCAGACCGGCCCCTACAAGGACCGCGCCGGCCACGACCTCAACTACCTGGCGCTGGCCGGCCTGGCCAGCTACACCGGGCGTGCCGACAGCGGGCCGTTGCCGCTGGGGTTCCAGGCGGCGGACATCGCCGGTGGTTCTTTGCACGGGGTGATCGGCCTGTTGGCGGCGGTGATTGCCCGTCAGCAGAGCGGGCAGGGCCAGCACCTGGACGTGAGCATGACCGATTGCGTATTCAGCCTGAACGCGATGGCGGGGGCCGGCTACCTGGCGTGTGGTGTGGAGCCGGGGTGTGAGGAGCAGATGCTCAACGGTGGCAGCTTCTATGACTACTACCGCAGCCGCGACGGACGCTGGATGTCGGTGGGCAGCCTTGAGCCCAACTTCATGCAGCAATTGTGCGCCGCCCTCGGTCGTCCCGAGTTGGCGGCCCTGGGGCTGTCGCCCAAAGCAGAGCAACAACAGGCCCTGAAGCAGGCCTTGCAGATCGAATTCGAAAAGCGCGACTTCAGCGACCTGTGTGCGCTGTTTGCTGACGTCGATGCCTGCGTCGAGCCGGTACTCAGTGTGGCCGAAGCGGTGGCCCATCCCCAGCTCAGGGCACGGGAACTGGTGACCCAGGTGCCGCGCGGCGATGGCAGCAGCCAGGCGCAGATGGCCTGTCCGTTGAAGTTCTCCGAGGGCTTGCCGCAGCCACGGCATATCGGCGCGACGCTGGGGGCACATACCCGCCAGGTGTTGAGCGAGTTGGGCTACAGCGAGCAGCGGATCGACGAACTGCGGCGGACCAAGGTCATCCTCTGAACGTGACGCGGGGTGGCAGCGAGCCGGGCGGCGCTCCGTCTGCTCGCAATGGGGCCGGTCGAAGCGCTGCAGATCCCGCTATTCGACCCGCGACTCGCCGGTAAACACCAAGGTCTGCCGACAACGCCGACACAGGTAGCGCCGGCCTTGGCGCACCAGGCTATGGCGCTGGGCCGAGAACGGGAAGTCGCTGTTGGCGCACGGGCAGCGGTAAATGTAACGGGTCACGCTGCGGCGTTTAATGGCGTAGGTGTGGCAACGATCGGGTGGCAGCTCGTAGACGCCGCGCATGATCAGTTGCCATTCCTCGCCGTGGGGCGCAATGCGCTCGCCAAACAGTTGGTGGGCGATCAGGTGCGCGACTTCGTGGGCCACGGTCTGCTTGAGGAAATCTTCGCTGTTCTCGCGGTACAGCTGCAGATTGAAGCGCAGCAGGTTTTCATGCAGGTGCGCCACGCCAGCCTTCTGCCCACGCAGCTTGAGGCTGACCACTGGGCGCTTGAAAGGGCGTTTGAAAAAGGATTCGGCTTGTTGGAAACAGTCTTCGACGCGGGTATTGAGTTGCTCGGGCATGCTTAACGGATCTCCAGAGGCCACGAGTATGCTGCAAACCCGGGTCGTTGCGAATCGCCCAGCTGCCGAATGGTTGTGGTCCCAGCAAAAGGCCGCCTTGCGGCGGCCGGTATTGGCAGATCCTCGTTTGTTTTATGGGCGGCGTCCCTTGCTCGCTCCAGCGGCTTGCCTTGAATGCCTGTTCAGTTGGTATAGACCGGGCCGACGCCCAGGCCCCAGACAATGACGGTGAAGGCCATGATCGCCACCAGCACCACCAGCCCTACGGCAAGCACTGAACTTGAGAACAGAAACCCTTCGTCCGTTGGAATGTTCATGAAGGTCGGCAAGCCGACGTACAACAGGTAGACCGTGTAGCAAATGGCCGCGGTGCCGACGATCATGCCCAGCCACATATGGGGATACAGCGCCGCCAGGCCGCCGATGAACAACGGGGTGGCGGTGTAGGTGGCAAACGCGACACAGCGCGCCAGGCTCGGTGTGGCGTCATAGGTGCGGGCCATCCAGTGAATGAACGCCCCCATCACCGCGACCCCGCCCAGCATCGCCAGGTACGACATGATGGTCATCCAGAGCGCGCTTTCCATGGTCAGCATGACGGGCGCCCGGCTGCCGATTACCCAGCCCACCTGGGTCGTGCCGATAAACGCGGAAACCGCCGGGATCGCCGCCAGGATCAGCGTGTGGGTGAGGTACATGTGGCTGATGCTTTCCTCTTGGTCGCCACGGATTTCTTTCCATTCTTGATCTGGGTGGGTGAAAAGCCCCACGACGTGATGGATCATAATCAGTCACTCCTACGTGATTGCTGTCGCCCCCCAACGGAGCGCCTACGGGCCAGCGGCCAAGTCGGTAAAGGTCATTGGGTCTGCGACCTTATGTCGCAGTATAGAAAGGACTGGAACACGCCGGTGCAGGGGCTTTAGAGCAAATCGCGCTGTAAACCACGGGCTTAATCGCTGTGCTGCATGACGGTGGCCCTGGGGCTTGGCCGATGGCACCCGAAGACGCAGGGCACTTCGCCCGCCCGGGGTTTTTGCGTAAAATGCCGGCCTTTCGTCACACCTCGCGGATTTCAAGCGCCATGGGCACTCTTACGGTCAACCAGAACAAACTGCAGAAACGTCTACGCCGCCAGGCCGGGGAGGCCGTTGCCGACTTCAACATGATTGAGGACGGCGACAAGGTCATGGTCTGCCTGTCCGGAGGCAAGGACAGCTACACCATGCTCGACGTGCTGCTGCACCTGCAAAAGGTGGCGCCGATCAAGTTCGAGATCGTCGCGGTGAACATGGACCAAAAGCAGCCGGGTTTTCCCGAGCATGTCTTGCCCGCCTACCTCAAGGAACTGGGGGTGGAGTACCACATCGTCGAAAAGGACACCTATTCGGTGGTCAAGGAACTGATCCCGGAGGGCAAGACCACCTGCTCGCTGTGCTCGCGCCTGCGTCGCGGTACGCTCTATACCTTCGCCGACGAAATCGGCGCGACCAAGATGGCCCTGGGTCACCATCGCGATGACATCGTCGAGACCTTTTTCCTCAACATGTTTTTCAACGGTTCGCTCAAGGCCATGCCGCCGAAATTACGCGCCGATGATGGGCGCAACGTGGTGATTCGTCCGCTGGCCTACTGCAACGAGAAAGACATCCAGGCCTACTCGGACTTCAAGCAGTTCCCGATCATTCCGTGCAACCTGTGTGGCTCCCAGGAAAACCTGCAGCGCCAGGTGGTCAAGGACATGCTCCAGGACTGGGAACGCAAGACCCCGGGCCGCAGCGAAAGCATCTTCCGCAGCCTGCAGAATGTGATCCCTTCGCAGCTGGCGGACCGTAACCTGTTTGACTTCACCAGCCTGAAAATTGACGAAACCGCGGCCTCGCGCTTCGTCAATGTGGTCAATCTCTGACGCGATCAGCGGTGAGTCGTGACGGCGCTCGCGGGCGCCGTTTTTATTTGTTTGCAAAGGAGAGGGCATGCGCGATTACAAGTGGCTGCACGAATACTGTCTGAATCGCTTTGGTTCGGCAGCCGAACTGGAAGCCCATCTGCCGGTCCCCAAGACCCCGGCCCAATTGCGCAAGATCAGCGATGATCGCTACCTGTCGACCATGGCCCTGCGGGTCTTCCGCGCCGGCCTCAAGCACAGCCTGGTGGACGCCAAGTGGCCGGCATTCGAAGAGGTGTTCTTCAAGTTCGACCCCGAAAAGGTGGTGTTGATGGGCGCCGAACACCTGGAGCGCCTGATGCAGGACGCGCGGATCATCCGTCACCTGGGCAAGCTCAAGAGTGTGCCGCGCAACGCCCAGTTCATCCTCGACGTGGCCAAGGACAAGGGCAGCTTCGGCGAGTTGATCGCCCAGTGGCCGGTGACCGATATCGTCGGCCTGTGGAAGTACCTGGCCAAGCACGGGCATCAGATGGGCGGTTTGTCGGCGCCGCGGTTTTTGCGCATGGTCGGCAAGGACACCTTTGTGCCCAGCTATGACGTGGTCGCGGCGTTGAATGCCCAGCAGATCATCGACAAGGTGCCCACCAGCCTGCGGGACCTGGCGACAGTGCAGAACGCCTTCAACCAGTGGCACGCCGACAGTGGCCGACCGATGTGCCAGATCTCGATGATGCTGGCCTTTACCGTCAACCATTGAGCCAGTCGCTCCAGTCGCGGGCAAGCGGAGCGCCACCCGGCCAGTTCCCACATAGAGTTCGGCCTCCTGGTCGGCCCACCGATGCAACGTCGCACCATAGTTATGTAGATACCTATGCCGCGATGAGGCCCTGTCAGCCGGCGCAGGTTTCGCCTTCCCCCGCCAACTTGCGGTTGAGCTGGAAGCGCCAGCGCACATACAGCAATGCCGAGCAGAACACCGCCAGGCTGGCGCCCATTTCCAGCAGGCCGAACAACTGGCGATTGGGATCGAACGCGGCAATCGCGCCCTTGATGAAGTACAGGTTCACCACAAAACACATCCATGAGTGCCCGCGCGCGCTGCCGCTGATCATCCCCGGTGCCAGCAACAGCAAGGGCACCAGTTCGATCAGCAGGATCACCCAGGGCCGTGCGCCGTGCAGGTCGGCAAACACCAGGTAGTAGGCGCAGAGCAGGCCGACCAGGGCGAAGAAACACAGCAGGCTGGCGGCACGGCTGATCCGCACGCGGGGTTCGAGCCACTCGATGGGCGGCAGGATCTTGGGCTTTTTAGCCACGGTGGTTCTCCATTGGCTGGGCGCTGGCCAGTAGCTGTGCGGTTTTCGCCAGGCGCAGGCCCAGGGCTCGGCACAGCGCCACTTCATGTTCGTTCAAGCCGCTCTTGCCGTCGGCCCCGGCGTGATGGCTGGCGCCATAGGGCGTGCCGCCGCCACGGGTTTCCAGCAGGGCCGACTCGCTGTAGGGCAGGCCGGTGATCAGCATGCCGTGATGCAGCAAGGGCAGCATCATCGACAACAGGGTGGTTTCCTGGCCGCCATGCAGGCTGGCGGTCGAGGTGAATACCCCGGCCGGCTTGCCCACCAGTGCGCCGGTCAGCCACAGGTTGCTGGTGCCGTCGAGGAAGTACTTGAGCGGTGCCGCCATGTTGCCGAAGCGGGTCGGGCTGCCGAGGGCCAGGCCCGAGCAGTGTTTCAGGTCGTCGAGGCTGGCGTACAGCGGGCCTTCGTCAGGAATATCCGGCGACACGGCTTCGCATTCGCTGGAAATCGCCGGCACCGTGCGCAGACGCGCTTCCATGCCAGACTGTTCAACGCCACGGGCAATCTGCCGCGCCATTTCATTGGTCGAGCCGTTGCGGCTGTAATACAGGACCAGGATGTACGGCGCGCTCACGGCAGGATCTCCAATACTTTTTCCGGCGGCCGGCCGATCACGGCCTGGTTGCCGACTTCGAGGATCGGGCGTTCCATGAGCTTGGGGTGGGCGGCGATGGCGGCGATCAGCTGTGCTTCGCTGAGGTTCTCATCGGCCAGGTTCAGGCTCTTGTATTCGTCTTCACCGGTGCGCAGCAATTGCCGGGCGCTGATGCCCAGCTTGCCCAGCAGGCTGTGCAATTGCTCGGCATTGAGTGGGGTTTCCAGGTAGCGCACCACGGTCGGCGCCAGGCCACGGGCCTCCAGCAGTTCCAGCGCACCGCGGGATTTCGAGCAGCGCGGGTTGTGATAAAGCGTCAGATCGGTCATGAGCGGGTCGCATCTTGCGTAAGGTGGCGGCTATTCTACCTGTGCGGCGAGCAGTCCAGAACCTTCAGAGGCGATGGGTCGCAGCGCAATTTATTTATCGAGTAAGGATCAGCCCCATGACAAGGCGATTGAGCGCGGCATTGGCACTTTTCACCACCCTGCTGCTGGCAGGCTGTGGCTACGACTACGGCACCGATCAGTTGGGCCAAAAGGTGGCCTCGGAGCGCCTGGACGGCAAATGGTTGGTGCTCAACTACTGGGCTGAGTGGTGTGGTCCCTGCCGGACCGAAATCCCTGAGCTCAATGCCTTGGCCGAACAGCTCAAGAGTCAGAAGATCAATGTGTTCGGGGTCAACTTCGACAACGTGCAGGGCGAGGAACTCAAGAGCGCCAGCAACAAACTGGGCATCAGCTTTACCGTCCTGGCCCAGGATCCGGCCGAGCGTTTTGAGCTGCCACGCAGCGAAGCGCTGCCGGTGACCTACATCATCGACGACAAGGGCAAGGTGCGTGAACAATTGATGGGCGAGCAGACGGCAGCAGGGCTGATGGCCAAGCTGCAAGCGTTGCAAGCGAAGAACTGAAGCGACGCCTGGTATCAGTTGATCGTTCCCGCAGGGCGCGGGAACGATCATCGGCCGGTCAGCCCTCTTCCGGCCACCAGCGCAGGGGCTTGCCGGTGGCGGGCCAGAAGCGCACTTGCTCGATGGGCGAGATGTCCCAGCGTTGCACGGTTTCCAGCGCCTGCAGGAAGCGTCTTTCCTGCTCCATCAGGGCCGGTGCACACAGCTTGCGGGTGCTGCCGACTTTACCGAAGCTCAGTTGGTTGCCGTCCAGGGTGTAGGGGGCGAACCAATGGTTGCAGCCACCGTTGCCGTAGGCCCGACCGTCTTCACCCAGGGTGAGCGTCAGGTGGCTGTTGTCGATCAGCGGACGCTCACCAATCCACTCCAGGACGTAGCTGCGCTCCTGTTGCAGTTTCATTGGCTGGGCTGCGCAGCCCAACAGGCCCGCAGTCGCCATCCCCGCCAGCACAAGGTGTTTCATCACGCGGGCTCCTGGCATTTCGGGCACAGGTGCTTCTCGCCGGCGGTGGTCCAGCCCAGTTCGGCGATCCGCGCGGTGGCGGCCGGCTTTTCGGCCTTGATACCCAGCGAGGTGTCGACTGCAAACTCGAACTTGAGCTCTTTGGCGCAGCTGTCGCAGTTGACCTGCCAGCTGTGGATCGCCAGCTCGCCGAACACCGGACCGCTGGCCATGGCAACCCACTGGCCCATCGGCTTGAGCAGGTGACGCACGTTTTCGACGGTCAGGCGCATGGACAAGTCCTTGCTGCCCTTGAGGGTGACCAGCAACACGTCGGCGTTGCGAATCGAGCCACCGTTGCCGGTGACTTGATAACGCCCCGGCGCGAGGGTGCGGCATTCGATCAGGGTGTGTTGCGGGTTCATCAGGCTGTAGCGGAAATCGTGTTCGACCATGGGTCCTCCAAATATGGCCGATATGCTAGCACGCGAAACCCTCGCCCATGGCCCGTGGATGTGACCTTCGATCAGCCCACCTCAGCCTTCGACGCGGTTTTGCGGGGTGCCTGCCGCCCACTCGGCAATGTTCTGCAAGGTAGTCGCGGCAATGGCCGCCAGGGCCTCGCGGGTCAGGAATGCCTGGTGGGCGGTGACGATCACGTTGGGAAAGGTCAACAGCCGCGCCAGGACGTCGTCCTGCAATGGCAGGTCGGAGCGGTCTTCGAAGAACAGTTGGGCTTCTTCTTCATAGACGTCCAGCCCCAGGTAGCCCAGTTGGCCGCTTTTCAGGGCTTCGATCAGCGCCGGGGTGTCCACCAGGGCGCCGCGCCCAGTGTTGATCAACATGGCCCCGGGTTGCAGGTGCGCCAGCGACTGGCTGTTGATCAGGTGCTTGCTGTCGGCGGTCAATGGGCAGTGCAGGCTGATGATTTGCGCTTCGGCGAGTAATTCGGCCAGGGGCAGGTAGCGTGCGCCGAGGGCCTGCACCTCAGGGTTGGGGTAGGGATCGTAGGCCAGCAACTGGCAGCCGAAGCCGGCCATGATTTTGGCGAACGTGGCGCCGATCTGTCCGGTACCGACTACCCCCACGGTCTTGCCATACAGGTCAAAGCCGGTCAGGCCATGCAGGGTGAAGTCGCCTTCGCGGGTGCGGTTGTAGGCGCGGTGCAGGCGCCGGTTGAGGGCCAGGATCAGCGCCACGGCATGTTCGGCCACCGCATGGGGCGAGTAGGCCGGCACGCGGACCACGCTCAGGCCCAGGCGCTTGGCGGCCGCCAGGTCGACGTGGTTGTAGCCGGCCGAGCGCAGGGCGATCAAGCGAGTGCCGCCAGCCGCCAGGTGCTCCAGCACCGGCGCGCTGAGGTCGTCATTGATAAAGGCGCAGACCACCTCGAACCGCTCGGCCAGGGCCACGGTGTCCAGGCTCAGGCGGGCCGCCTGGAAGTGCAGCTCGATACTGGCCTCGGTCGGCGCGGCGAGAAAGCTGTCGCGGTCGTAGGTCTGGCTGCTGAAGAGAATGGTGCGCATGCGGTCCTCCTGGAATCGACGGATGTAGCAGCTGCCGCAGGCTGCGTTCGGCGGCACAGCCGTCGTAAGTCCGGCACACGCGGTCTGCCTGACAAACCGCGGCGTCTGAATTCACGACGGCGCCGCCGCCGAACGCAGGCTTTGCCAGCTGCTACAGGTGAGCGTTGAGTTTAATGCCTGGTGCGCCCGGCGCCATTGCCCTGGATCAGGCGCCGATCCGGGCCTCCAGGGCCAGACGGTTGATCGCGCGCTCCAGCTCTTCCAGCGCCGCTTGGGCCTTGGGGTCTTGCTGCTTGAGCAGGGTTTCACTGCGCTGGCAGGCCGCCCGCAGTTGCGGGACTCCGCAATAACGCGTGGCGCCGTGCAAGCGGTGGACGCGCTCGATCAAGGCATTGTGGTCATGGCTATGGCGGGCAGCACGGATTGCCTCGCGGTCAGCCGCAAGCGATGCCAGCAGCATGGCCAGCATGTCCGCGGCCAGGTCAGCCTTGCCGGCGGCCAGGCGCAGGCCCTCATCCGGGTCGAGCACCAGCAGGTCGCTGGTGCTGCCATAGGTGTCGGCGCGCTCCGGCGCATGGTTGCGCAGCGCCAGTCCCGTCCACTTCAATACCACCTGCGCCAGTTGGCGCTCACTGATGGGTTTGGTCAGGTAATCGTCCATGCCGCTTTGCAGCAGCGCGCGTTTTTCATTGGCCATGGCGTGCGCCGTGAGGGCGACAATCGGCAACGGCGTGCAATGCCGTTCACTTTCCCACTGGCGAATGGTTTCGGTGCTCTGACGCCCGTCCATGCCAGGCATCTGTACATCCATCAGCACCAGGTCGAAGGTTTCGGTCTGCACCGCCTTGATCGCCGCGTAACCACTTTCCACCGCCAGAACCTTGGCCCCCATGTCTTCGAGCAGGGTCTGTACCAGCAACAGGTTGGCCGGGTTGTCGTCCACGCAGAGCACTTTGGGTGGACGGCTGGACAGCGGCTCGCCAGGTTCGCTGCGCACCTGGCGTGGAGTGACCAGGTCAGACAAGGCTCGGCGCAACTTGCGGGTGCAGGCCGGCTTGGCCTGCAACTGGCTGTGGGGGTTGGGCACCGAGAGGTGGAACAGCGTCTGTTCGGTGGTCGGGCACAGCACCAATACCTTGCAGCCCAGGTGTTCGAGGTCCCAGATATGCTGGTTGAGCCGCTCCGGGGGCATGTCGTTGGAGGTGATGCCCAGGACCGCCAGGTCGATCGCCTGCTCGGTCTGGTGCGCCAGGGTGACGCCGTTGGCCAGGCTTTCCAGGGTGTTGAACGGGGTGACTTCCAGGCCGCAGTCCTGCAATTGGTGCTGCAAGGCCTGGCGCGCCAGCTCGTGGTTTTCCAGGACCGCGACGCGTCGCCCCAGCAGTGGCGCGGCAGGCAGGTCTTCGATGTCATCACGGGTCTTGGGCAGGCTCAGGCTGATCCAGAACTCCGAGCCTTCGCCCGGGGTGCTGTCGACTCCGATCTCGCCCCCCATCTGTTCGATCAGCCGCTTGGAGATCACCAGCCCCAGTCCGGTGCCGCCGGGCTGCCGGGACAAGGAGTTGTCGGCCTGGCTGAAGGCCTGGAACAGGGCGCGGACATCCTGGTTGGACAGGCCGATGCCGGTGTCCTGAATGCTGATGCGCAGTTGCACGCTGTCTTCGAATTCATCTTCGAGCATGGCGCGGGCGACGATGGTGCCTTCGCGGGTGAACTTGATGGCGTTGCTCACCAGGTTGGTCAGGATCTGCTTGAGGCGCAGCGGATCCCCCACCAGCGACAGCGGCGTGTCGCGGTACACCAGGCTCACCAGTTCCAGCTGCTTGGCGTGAGCGGCGGGGGCGAGGATGGTCAGGGTGTCCTGCAGCAGGTCACGCAGGTTGAACGGAATACTGTCGAGCACCAGCTTGCCGGCCTCGATTTTCGAGAAGTCGAGAATCTCGTTGATGATCCCCAGCAGGCTGTCGGCGGACTTTTCGATGGTCCCCAGGTAATCGAGCTGGCGTGGGGTAAGTTCGCTCTTTTGCAGCAGGTGGGTAAAGCCGAGGATGCCGTTGAGCGGGGTGCGGATCTCGTGGCTCATGTTGGCGAGGAATTCGGACTTGATCCGGCTCGCTTCCAGGGCTTCCTTGCGCGCCAGGTCCAGCTCGATGTTCTGGATCTCGATGGTCTCCAGGTTCTGGCGCACGTCTTCGGTGGCCTGATCAATGCTGTGCTGCAATTCTTCCTGGGCATTTTGCAGGGTGCTGGCCATGCGATTGATGCCCGAGGCCAATTCATCCAGTTCCTGGCTGCCCAAGAGGGGCAGGCGGGTTTCCAGGTGGCCGTCCTTGAGTTGGGCCACGGCCTGCTTGATGCTGTTGAGCGGGTTGTTGATGGTGCGACCCATGCGCAGGGCGAGCAGGGCGGTGCAGATCAGCCCGCCGACGATCAGCATCAGGCTGGCGAACAGGCTGCGATAACCGCGCAGCAACATACCGTTGTGGGACAGCTCCAGTTCGACCCAGCCCAGCAGGCGCTCGGCTTCATCGGGGATCACTTCGCCGGCCAGGTTGCGGTGCTTGCCGAACACCGGCAGCAGGTAACGGGTGGCATCGCTGCCGGAGCGGCGCAGCAGGTGCGAGCTGTCGCCGGTCGGCGCCGGGTTGAGCATCAAGGGGCCGGCGTGCGCCACCAGGCTGCGGTCGGGGGCCAGGAACGACACGGCGCGCACATCCTGCTGTTCCAGCGATTGGGTGGCGATACGCTCCAGCAGGTCTTCGTTCTGATGGCCCATGGCCGGCGCCACCAGGGGGGCCAGTTGTTCGGCGATCATTTCACCGCGCTTGAGCAGTTGGGTCTGCAGGTCGGATTGCTGCATCCAGGTGAAATAACCACCCAGGACCAGGGCCATCAGGCTGGTCGGCAGCAAGGTCAGCAGGAGCACGCGACCCTTGATCCCCATTTTCTTCAGCACGCCACTCTCCTGCTCTCACGTCGTTCATCGATCACCGATGCGCCCATCTGGCACGCAATACCTGCGCAGTGTAGCGATTTGCAGGCAGGCCATCTCGGCAAATTGCCCGGCACCGCCTGCGGCTTCGTGGCGTCGGGCAGCCTCGCGGGTTGCTCATGACCGGGCAATCTTGAATAATCACTGATTGAGAATTACTTGCAGAAGCTAATGACTCCCGTACCTGTTGGCGCTCCCCGGATCCTGGCGATAGAAGACGACCTTGTGCTCGGTGCCTATGTGCATGAGCACCTGGGACGTTGTGGTTTCCAGGTCACCTGGTGCCAGAATGGCAAGGAAGGGCTGGCGCTGGCCCGTGCCCAGGCCTTCGACGTGGTGTTGATGGACATCCTGTTGCCGGGCATGGACGGCCTGGCGGTACTGACCGACCTGCGCACCAGCGACTCGACGCCCGTGCTGCTGATGTCGGCGCTGGGTGCGGAAGCGGATCGCATCAGCGGTTTTCGCCTGGGGGCCGACGATTACCTGCCCAAGCCATTCAGCATGGCCGAATTGCGGGTGCGCATTGAAGCCATCCTGCGGCGGGTGGCCCTGGACCGCCGCCACGTGCCACCGACGCTCAACACTGAAGCCCACAGCCTGCGGTTCGACGACGAGCTGTGCGATGTGCATTTTGGCCAGCAGTGGGCTGGCCTGACCCGCAGCGAGTACCGGCTGCTGGAGACCTTGAACCGCAATGGCGACGAAGTCCTGAGCAAGGCCTTCCTTTACCAGCACGTATTGCAACGCGGCTACGCGCCCCACGACCGCAGCCTGGACATGCACATCAGCCAGATCCGGCGCAAGCTCAAGGCCATTGGCTACAGCGAGCGCGAAGTGCGCACCGTGTGGGGCAAAGGTTACGTCTTGAGCGCCGTCGATGAAGTGGTCTGACGTTCCCGGCAAACAGTCGCTGTTCTGGAAACTGGCGTGTCTGTTGGTTGCCTTCTGCCTGCTGATGATCTGGTTGAGCTGGTCCTGGGGCCGCTACATGGAAAAGCAGGACCAGTTCCTGTCCCCCGAGGCCCGGGCCACCCTGATGAGCTACGCCGCCGAGGCCGAGCAGGCCTGGCAGCAGGGCCAGCACGCGGGCGTCGACGCCTGGCTGCTGGCCATGGGGCAGCGCGAGAAAGGCTGGGTGGGGGTCATCAGCAATGAACTGCAGTCCTTGGGCAGCCATGAACTGACCGACCCGCAAATCCAGCGCCTGACGTTCTTGCGCGACATGGAATGGCCGATCCACAGCAAACGCCTGCCCGGGCTGCGCATTCCTTTTCCACAGGATCCGAGCGTCGGCAGCCTGGTGCTCGAATTGCCCGAGCGCTTCATGCCCGGGCGCTACCAGGTGTTCTGGCGGGTGATCACCAACGGGGTGATTCCCGGGCTGTTCACCTTGCTCCTGTGCGTGGGCCTGTACCGCTTGCTGGTGGTGCCACTGAACAACCTGCGCGAGCAGGCCAACGCCTGGCGCGCGGACCAGTTGGGTGTGCGCCTGTCGAGCCAGACCACCAACCGCAAGGATGAGCTGGGTGAACTGGGGCGCGCCTTCGATCACATGTCCGAACGCCTGCAAAGTACGGTGGCGCTGCAACAGCAGTTGTTGCGTGACCTGTCCCACGAGCTGCGCACCCCGCTGAGTCGCCTGCGGGTGGCCAGCGAAAGCGAGCAGGACCTGGCGCAACTGCGCGAACGCATCGGCCGTGAAGTCGATGGCATGCAGCGCCTGGTCGAAGACACCCTGCAACTGGCCTGGCTCGACACCGAGCGTGCGCCCCTGCCGGACGAGGCAATCCAGGTGCAGGCCCTGTGGGAAATGCTCACGGAAAACGCCTGCTACGAAAGCGCCTGGCCCAGCACCCAGCTGCAATGTGCGGTGGATGCCGAGTGTTGGGTGCGCGGCAACCTCAACACCTTGGCCCAGGCCCTGGAAAACATCCTGCGCAACGCCATCCGCCATTCGCCCCAGGGCGCCAGCGTGCGTCTCGACGGCCGTCGCGACGGCGAGTTCTGGCACCTGTGGCTGGAGGACCAGGGCGGCGGGGTGGCGGAAGCCGACCTGGAGCGGATTTTCCTGCCCTTCACCCGCCTCGATGGCTCGCGCCCCGGCAATGGCGGTTTCGGGCTGGGCTTGAGCATTGCCAGGAATGCCGTGCAACGCCAGGGCGGGCAGCTGTGGGCGCAGAACACCGGAGTGGGATTACGCCTGCACCTGCGCTTGCTGGCTCATGCGCCGGCCCCTTGATGGGGCATGGGGGCGGTGCTTATAGCTATCAGCCATAAGCACCGTACTTTGCGTGATATGGCCCGCGCACGTTTGCCGGTATGATGGGCGCCCCCGCAGTCTGGATTGCGAATACGCCATGACCTTGCAGTACCCCACTATCGCCGATTGCGTCGGCAACACCCCGTTGGTCCGTTTGCAACGCCTGCCTGGCGAGACCAGCAATACCCTGCTGCTCAAGCTCGAGGGCAATAACCCGGCGGGTTCGGTCAAGGACCGTCCGGCGTTGTCGATGATCACCCGTGCCGAACTGCGCGGGCAGATCCATGCCGGCGACACCCTGATCGAGGCGACCTCCGGCAACACCGGGATCGCCCTGGCCATGGCGGCGGCGATCAAGGGCTACAAGATGATCCTGATCATGCCCGACAACTCCAGCGCCGAGCGCAAGGCCGCCATGACGGCCTACGGTGCCGAGCTAATCCTGGTCAGCCAGGAAGAGGGCATGGAAGGCGCCCGTGACCTGGCCCAGCGCATGGAGGCCGAAGGCCGTGGCAAGGTGCTGGACCAGTTCGCCAACGGTGACAACCCCGAGGCGCACTACACCACCACCGGTCCGGAAATCTGGCGCCAGACCCAGGGCACCATTACCCACTTTGTCAGTTCCATGGGCACCACCGGGACCATCATGGGCGTTTCGCGCTACTTGAAAGAGCAGAGCGCCAGCGTGCAGATCGTCGGTTTGCAACCGATGGAAGGCTCGGCGATTCCGGGCATCCGGCGCTGGCCCCAGGAATACCTGCCGAAGATCTACCAGGCCGAGCGCGTCGATCGGATCGTCGACATGGCCCAGAGCGAAGCCGAAGACGTGACCCGTCGATTGGCCCGCGAGGAAGGCATCTTCTGTGGCGTGTCCTCGGGTGGTGCGGTGGCGGCGATGTTGCGGTTGTCGCGGGAAGTCGAAAATGCGGTGATCGTCGCGATCATCTGCGACCGGGGCGACCGTTACTTGTCGACCGGCATTTTTGATGCGCCCAACTGATGGCCAAGCAACAGAGAGGCCTGCGTTTCCAGCCCACGGGCGGCAGCAAGGCCCCGCAAATCCCGACCGGTAAAAAGCAGCGCTTGAGCATCGAGCGCTTGGCCAACGACGGTCGCGGCATCGCGTTTTTCGAAGGGCGCACCTGGTTCGTCCTCGGCGCCCTGGCTGGCGAAGAGGTCGAGGCACGGGTTCTTGGCGCCCACGGCAAAGTGGTCGAGGCCCGCACCGAACGGGTGTTTGTCGCCAATGACCTGCGCCGTCCCGCCCCCTGTGCCCACGCCGGGCGCTGCGGTGGCTGCAGCGTGCAGCATCTGCCCCATAACGAACAACTGGCCCTGAAACAGCGCATGCTCGCCGAGCAGTTGTCGAAGGTGGCAGGCGTCGAGCCTGAAGAGTGGGCCGCGCCGTTGAGCGGGCCGGAATTTGCCTACCGGCGTCGCGCCCGAGTGGCGGTGCGCTGGGATCTCAAGGCGAAGAAGCTCGAAGTCGGGTTCCGCGCCGCGGGTAGCCAGGACATCGTCGGCATCGATGATTGCCCGGTGCTGGTACAACCCTTGCAGCCGATCATGAGTCGTTTGCCCGAGATGCTTCGCCGCTTGAGCAAGCCCCAGGCCCTGGGGCATGTCGAATTGTTTGCCGGTTCTTCGCTGGCTGTGTTGTTGCGGCATATGGCACCGCTGTCCGAAGCCGACCTGAATATCCTCAAGCAATTCTGCGCCTTTCATGACGCCCAGTTGTGGCTGCATGGCGAAGGCGAGCCACAACCGGTGGATGCCGGCCAGGCGCTGGGCTATCGACTGGAGCGCTGGAACCTGGAGCTGGCGTACCGGCCGGGAGACTTTGTCCAGGTCAATGCCGCGGTCAACGAAGCGATGGTGGCCCAGGCCCTGGACTGGCTGCAACCGACGGCTGAGGAGCGCGTGCTGGATCTGTTCTGCGGCCTGGGCAACTTTGCCTTGCCGCTGGCCCAGCAGGTGCGCGAAGTGGTGGCCGTGGAAGGCGTGCAGACCATGGTCGAGCGCGCTGCTGCCAATGCTGCTAGCAACAATCTGCATAACGCCAGGTTTTTTCAGGCCGATTTATCCCAGCCTTTGGCTGATGCCAAATGGGCCGAGGAACGCTTTTGTGCGGTACTCTTGGACCCACCGCGTGATGGTGCTTTCGAGGTGGTGCGCACACTCGCCTCGCTCGGCGCCAAGCGCCTGGTATACGTGTCGTGCAACCCGGCAACGCTGGCGCGCGACACGGTCGAATTGATCAAACAGGGCTACCGGTTAAAACGTGCCGGGATCCTCGATATGTTTCCTCAGACGGCACATGTCGAGGCCATGGCGTTATTTGAAGCGAGCTAGGATGCTCGTCTGGTCCGACTGGACCGCCCATGCCGCCCTCGCAGCAGCCCAGCGAGGGCGCATGGGCAACGAAGGTCAGCGATTTGACGCATTGAATCTGCGTCGTAGGGAAGGTAAGCAAGATGGTACAGGTGAGAGCACACCAGCCGATCAACACCGACGGCAGTATCAATCTCGAGGCTTGGCTCGATCATGCGGTCAGTGTCGATCCGGCACTGGATCGCGAAGCCTTGAAAGAAGCCTGCGAGTTCGCTCGCCAGGCCGAACAGCAAGACAATGCGGCGAAGAATCTGTGGTCCGAAGGTACGTCGAGTTTTCGTACCGGGCTTGAGATCGCGGAAATTCTCGCCGACCTCAAGCTCGACCAGGACTCCCTGGTCGCGGCGATCCTTTACCGTGGCGTGCGCGAAGGCCAGATCCAGTTGCCCAACGTCAGCCAGCGCTTTGGCCCGGTGGTCGGCAAGCTGATCGACGGCGTGCTGCGCATGGCGGCCATCAGCGCCAGCCTGAGCCCGCGCCAGTCTATGGTGCTGGGCACCCAGGGCCAGGTGGAAAACCTGCGCAAGATGCTGGTGGCCATGGTCGATGACGTCCGTGTGGCCCTGATCAAGCTCGCCGAGCGTACCTGCGCGATCCGCGCGGTGAAAACCGCCGACGACGAAAAGCGCAACCGGGTCGCCCGGGAAGTGTTCGATATCTACGCACCGCTGGCGCATCGCCTGGGCATCGGTCATATCAAGTGGGAGCTGGAGGACCTGTCCTTCCGTTACCTGGAGCCGGACCAGTACAAGCAGATTGCCAAGTTGCTGCATGAGCGGCGCCTCGACCGCGAGCGCTTCATCAGCGACGTGATGAACCAGTTGCAGAGCGAGTTGCAGGCCACCGGTGTCGATGCCGACATCAGCGGCCGGGCCAAGCACATCTATTCGATCTGGCGCAAAATGCAGCGCAAGGGTCTGGAATTCAGCCAGATCTACGACGTGCGCGCGGTGCGCGTGCTGGTGCCGGAAATGCGCGACTGCTACACCGCGCTGGGCATCGTCCACACGCTGTGGCGGCACATTCCCAAGGAATTCGACGACTACATCGCCAACCCCAAGGAGAACGGCTACCGCTCGCTGCATACCGCGGTGATCGGTCCCGAGGGCAAGGTGCTGGAAGTGCAGATCCGCACCCACGCCATGCACGAAGAGGCCGAGTTGGGGGTCTGTGCGCACTGGAAGTACAAAGGTACCGACGTCAAGTCCGGTTCCAACCACTACGAAGAGAAAATCTCCTGGTTGCGCCAGGTGCTCGAGTGGCACGAGGAACTGGGGGATATCGGTGGCCTGGCCGAACAGTTGCGGGT
>NZ_JACMYG010000024.1 GCF_014236655.1 Pseudomonas kielensis | reverse complement strand
CGTCCGGTTTGTCAGGGCGGCTGTCAGTGATGGTGCGAAACGCTGATCTTGGCTCCCTGTTTCTGTGCACAAACGGCGCAAAAATTGGATTAAGTTATATCCATTGCACCATTTAATTTCATAACTGCGACATTTTGCGCTGTTCCGGTGCTCCGTTCGTTTGTTACAGTCCGGCTCAATCTCTTCCAACGACAATAAATTTGCCGAGACTTTTCCATGATCGAATCCGTCGAATCCTTTCTTGCGCGCCTGAAAAAACGTGACCCTGACCAGCCTGAATTCCATCAGGCCGTCGAAGAAGTCCTGCGCAGCCTGTGGCCCTTTCTCGAAGCCAATCCCCACTACCTGACCTCCGGCATCCTGGAGCGCATCTGTGAGCCGGAGCGGGCGGTGGTGTTCCGGGTTTCCTGGGTCGACGATCAGGGGGCGGTGCAGGTCAATCGCGGTTTCCGGATCCAGATGAACAGCGCCATCGGCCCGTACAAGGGCGGCTTGCGTTTCCATCCGTCGGTGAACATGGGCGTGCTGAAGTTCCTGGCCTTCGAGCAAACGTTCAAGAACTCCCTGACGTCACTGCCGATGGGCGGTGGCAAGGGTGGGTCGGACTTCGATCCCAAAGGCAAGAGCGACGCCGAAGTGATGCGCTTCTGCCAGGCCTTCATGAGCGAGCTGTATCGCCATATCGGCTCGGACGTTGACGTTCCGGCCGGCGACATCGGCGTGGGCGCGCGGGAGATCGGCTTCCTGTTCGGCCAATACAAGCGCCTGAGCAACCAGTTCACCAGCGTGCTGACCGGCAAGGGCATGAGCTATGGCGGCAGCCTGATTCGCCCGGAGGCCACCGGCTTTGGCTGCGTGTACTTCGCCGAGGAAATGCTCAAGCGCCGCGGTGAAAAGGTGCAAGGCAAGCGCGTGGCAATCTCCGGCTCCGGCAACGTCGCGCAGTACGCGGCGCGCAAGGTCATGGACCTGGGCGGCCAGGTGATTTCCCTCTCCGATTCCGAAGGCACGTTGTACTGCGAGGGCGGGCTGAGCGAGGAGCAGTGGTCGGCGCTGCTGGAGCTGAAGAACGTCAAGCGCGGCCGCATCAGCGAACTGGCCACCCGGTTCGCCCTGGAGTTTCGTGCCGGACAAAGTCCGTGGGACCTGCCGTGCGACATCGCGCTGCCGTGTGCCACGCAGAACGAACTAGACGCCGAGGCTGCCGGCACGTTGCTGCGCAATGGCTGCATCTGTGTCGCCGAAGGGGCGAACATGCCAACGACCCTGGCGGCTGTGGATATCTTCATCGAGGCCGGGATCCTGTTCGCCCCGGGCAAGGCGTCGAATGCTGGCGGTGTCGCGGTCAGCGGCCTGGAAATGTCGCAGAACGCCATGCGCCTGTTGTGGACCGCCGGTGAAGTCGACAGCAAGTTGCACAACATCATGCAGTCGATCCACCACGCGTGCGTGCACTACGGCGAGGAGAATGGGCGGATCAACTACGTCAAGGGCGCGAACATCGCCGGCTTCGTCAAAGTGGCTGACGCGATGCTGGCCCAAGGCGTGGTTTAAGCGGCTTCGATGCGGATCACTTCGATCAGTTGATCACCGGCAGGTCGTTGCCAGAGCACTTCATCATTGAGTTGAGCGCCCAACAGTGCCCGGCCCAGTGGTGAGCTCCAGTTGATCAGGCCCTGGGCGGCAACGGCCTGGTCTTCACCGACCAGTTGCACCCGGCGCTCGTTGCCTTGCTCATCGGCGTAGGTCACCCAGCTGCCGATCTGCACCTTGTGGGTCGAGGTGGCCGGGGGCACGACCTGGGCGCTTTGCAGGCGCTGGAGGTAGTAACGCAGGTCGCGCTGCAGATCCGCCAGGCGTTGCGGGTCGGCTTGCTCACCGAGGGCCGACTGCGCGCTGTGCTGGGCCTGCAGTTCGCCGACCTTGTCCTGCAACTGGCTCAGGCCATCGGGGGTGACGTAGTTGGGCTGGCTGCTGACCTGACGCTCGACGGGCTGGTCGGCTTGGGCGGCGGCGTTATCTTCATTGACGAAAGCGCGGCTCATGGCGGTTCTCCCTGTATGGGGTTTAGGCCATGCTCGCAGGCTTTTAGTTTCCCGGGTTGTTCAAAAGCGACCTACGGCGAGCGATAAGCCCGCGCCGTGTCGCGATCTTTCTCTTGCTGCCAGGCCCGATCCCGTTCGTTCTGGTGGCTGTCACGCTCCTGGCTTTCACGCATGGCCTGGCACTGGCGAAAGCCATCACTCCAGCCTTCGGCGTAGGGTGGCTGTTTTAGGTAGCGCGGCACATCTTTGCGAAACTCCCCGCTGATCGCCCCGGCTGCCTGCCGACCGCTGCTGCAACCATCATCGAAGCCATCGGCGTAGGCCGGCGGATAACCTCTGGCGAGCAACTCCTGGTGAGTCGACTGACAGCCCGCGACCATCCACAGCAACCCAAGCACCACTGCACCACGCCACATTCCAGACTCCCGCGCCCGTGTTTAACGGTAGATCGGCAGAGTCTGTATCCGGCGCAGTCAGGGATCTGTGAAAAGCCTGTGATTATTCCGTTGGACCGCCCGCCAAGCGACGGTGCTCGGTCAGTTCCTGGTCGATGAACGCGGCGATCATGGCCCGGTACACCTGTTCGGTCACCCCGGGGTGGGCGCCGACTTGTTCGGATAACGCGCGCACCTTGGCGATGACCTGTTCCACCCGTTGCGGCGCCTTGACCGCATCAACGTCTTTCTTGAAGCGGGCCGCCTGCGCCACATAGGCGCCCCGTTCGGCCAGCAGCGTGACGATCTGCCGGTCCAGGCGATCGATCTGGGTGCGCACTTCTTCGAGGGTGTGGCAGTGGACGTCCATGTTTTTTCAGTTCCTGTTTGTTGGGGGCTTGCCCGTGAAGGCATGCCCCTGAAGATCGCTCAATAGTGATACCACTTCAACTCCAGCATCACCTCATTCTCCGCCGAGGCAAGGTGGCTGAATTCGCGCTGGGCGCTCAGGCGCAGGCCGAGGTTGCGCGACAGCTCCCACTGCTGGTTCAGGCTCAGGCTACGGCGCACCTCGCCGTTGGTGAAGAAGTCGCCGCGGGTTTCCAGGCTCAGGTTGCCCAGCGGGTTGCGCCACAGCAGGCCACTGTTGAAGCCGGCCGCCGGCGAGATGAACTCGGCGAAGTCATTGTTGTGTTCGACCCGCACCGTGCCGAGGGCAAACCCCAGCACATCCTCACCCAACTGCCAGGTACCGCCGGCCCCGCCGTTGACATGGCTGACCAGGGTCTCGTCATCGTGCTTGCCCGGCACCCGTTCCAGGCCGCCGGTAACTTGCCAGGACCAGGGTTGCAGCAGTTCGTTGCGTGGGGTCAGGGAGCGGATGGTGGCCAGGTCCAGCTGTTGCAGCTGCCACTGATTGCCTTCGTACTGACGCAGCTTCATCTGCAGGATTTCGATCTGTGCGCCCAGTGGGAAGCTCTCGGCGTTGTCATTGAGGTCGTGGTAGGCCATGCGCAGGCCGTATTCACCGAACGCCTGGTCGCCGCGGGTGCCGATGCCCGCCTGCCAGGTGCGTGATTGGTGGCCGTCTTCCGGTAGCCCCGGGCGCTCGATGTCCAGCTCGGGTGGCGGATTCTGGTTGATTGCCCGCAGCAATTCGAAACTGCGTTGTGCCCGCGCCGGATCGCGTTCCTGGCCATTGGCGCGGTAGCGCTCCAGGCGGTAGGCGGCATCGATGATCAGTGCCTGGCGGTCCCGTGGCAGCGCCTTGCAGGCGGGTGTCTGCAACTGTTGCGGGTCGGCGCTGACCTTCAGTACCCACTGTTGCTCGTCGTCGGACAGCGGCTCGGCGCGGCTGAGCAGCTCGCGCTCGCGGGACGGCCGGTAGTCGATTTTTTCCACCAGCCCGGCGTCTTTCACCGCCTTGACGGTATCGGTGGGAATGGCCGTCAGGGGGAATTGTTCGGTCAGCTTGAGCCCCGGTCGCGCCACCTGCAGCAGCTCCAGCAGGCGATAAGAGCAGTTTTCATCGAAGAAGAAATAGTCGAACTGGATCTGTTTCAGTTCCCAGACGTGCTCGACCATGCGCTCGGTTTCGAGCTGGGTCAGGTTCAGCCGGTACTCCCACAGGTCGCGGTTTTCCAGGCTGCGGTATTCCGAGAGTTTTTCCTGGTAGGGGACCAGGGCGAACAAACCCGGGTAGCCGCCCATCAAGCCCTTCCAGGCATACAGGATGCTGTTGTCCGAGCCTTCGATATAGGCACCGAAGTTGATCGCATAGCTGAGCAGGGCGGTATTGTCGCTTTGCACGCCGGCCTGGTCGATCCGCAGCAGGGTGTGGCCAAACATCGAAGACGGGCTGTTGAGGTAGGCCGCCGGGAAAATCATCACCGCACTGTGGGGCGAGACATCCTTGAACCATTGCTTGAATTCGCTGCAGTCCACCGCGGGCAGGTCGTTGAGCTGCAGTTGGGCCTGCAGCCAGCGGGTACGTGCCGGGTAAACGCATTGTGCATGTTGCTGGCCGAGGCTGGCCGGGGCGTACAGCGCCTGCACGGTGGCGGCCAGTTCGGCATCCGGGTGTTCGGCGCCGTCGCTGGCAAGGAAGAATTTGTGGTCGCTGATGTAGCTGCGCCAGCCGCCGAGCTTGGCGGTTTCGTAGTGCCCCAGGGAAATCCAGAACGGGTCGTTGGCCAGTTGCTGCAGGCGTTGGTTGTCAAGATGAGGCGCGGCGGACAGCGGGGCGCAGACAAACAGCGCCAGACAGGCAAGGCGTTTGAGCATGGTGGGCAACTTAAGTCGAAAAAATAAAGACCAAATGCAGTCAGGTCAAAAAAACAAAACCCGCCCCGTGAAGAGGGCGGGTGTGGTCGAGCTTAAGCTGGGGTGGCGTATTTGGCCAGGCGAGTATCACCCTTGAGTACGGCCAGGGTATTGGTATGCACATCTTCAGCGGTCACGTCAGCCTTGCTGAAGATCTGCTGGAAATGCTCGTGGGTAACGGCGGCGAAGTGCGCACGGTCTTCCGGTGCGACGCCCAGGACCACAGCGTAGGTGGTCAGTGCTTCGCCCTGACCCTTGGCCATGTCTTCGGACAGTTCGTTCATCATGCCGTTCATGGCGAACCAGGACTTGCCACCATAGGTCAGCGCAGCGTTGGTCGCGCAGCCGTTGGTGCCGGAGGTCATGCCGAACGTGGCGTTGCCCGAGGTGCCGTTGGTGGTGGAAGCCAGGAAGTGAGCCGGGGTGCCACGCTGACCTTCGAACAGCATGTTGCCCCAACCGCAATCCGGACCGCCTGGCGCCTGCGCCATGGCGTTGAGGGATACAGCGGTGAAGAGAGTACCAAGAAGAATCCGTTTCATAGCTTTGTTCTCTTTTATGTGCGTACCAATGGACAGGAGTTCTGAGGCCAAACTGGCATCAGTGGGCCGGTTATTAGTCCAGCCGCGCAGTTTGGAGTTTAGGCAGGTTCCGTGGGTTCCGTGGTTTTTTGCAAAATATTCCTCAAACCAGTGATTTAGTCGACACCTGGGCTGGGTTCGGCGTTTGACTATGCTTTTACCCAAGGCGCGCCTTGCCAGTCAGGTGCGGGCAGCGCCAGAATGCCTTCAACTGCCCCGCCTGATGTAAGGAAGCCCGATGCCTGATCCTGTTGCTGCCAGCTTGCGTCTAGCGCCCGAAGCGCTGACCCGTCCGTTTTCCGCTGAACAGTTCAGCTTCTCTACCACCAATGATCTGGAGCCTTTTCGCGGTGTGCTCGGCCAGGAACGCGCGGTCGAAGCCTTGCAGTTCGGTGTGGCCATGCCACGCCCCGGTTACAACGTGTTTGTCATGGGGGAGCCGGGCACTGGCCGGTTCTCGTTCGTCAAACGTTACCTCAAGGCCGAAGGCAAGCGCCTGCAGACCCCGGCGGACTGGGTCTACGTCAATAACTTCGACGAGCCGCGCGAGCCTCGCGCACTGGAGTTGCCATCGGGTACGGCCGGTGCATTCATCACCGACATCAATGGCCTGATCGACAACTTGCTGGCGACCTTTCCTGCGGTCTTCGAGCACCCGTCCTACCAGCAAAAGAAAAGCGCCATCGACCGCGCGTTCAATCAGCGCTACGACCGTGCCCTGGACGTGATCGAACGTCTGGCACTGGAGAAGGAAGTCGCGCTGTACCGCGACAGCACCAATATTGCCTTCACGCCGATGAGTGAGGGCAAGGCGCTGGACGAGGCTGAGTTCGCCCAACTGCCGGAAGCGGTGCGCGAGCAGTTCCATGAGGACATTTCCGGACTGGAAGAACGACTCAACGAAGAGCTCGCCAGCCTGCCGCAGTGGAAGCGTGAATCCAGCAACCAGATGCGTCATCTGAACGAAGAAACCATCACCCTGGCCTTACAGCCATTGCTTGCGCCGCTGTCGGAAAAGTACGCGGAAAATGCCGCGGTGTGCGGTTATCTGCAGGCGATGCAGGTGTACTTGCTCAAGACCGTGGTCGAGCAATTGGTCGACGACAGCAAGACCGACGCTGTCGCCCGCAAGCTGCTGGAGGAGCAGTACGCGCCGAGCCTGGTGGTGGGGCATTCGTTCAGTGGTGGTGCGCCGGTGGTATTTGAACCGCACCCGACCTACGAGAACCTGTTCGGGCGCATCGAGTACAGCACCGATCAAGGCGCGCTCTACACCACCTATCGCCAACTGCGACCCGGTGCCTTGCACCGGGCCAATGGCGGCTTCCTGATCCTGGAAGCGGAAAAAATGCTCAGCGAGCCGTTTGTGTGGGACGCGCTCAAGCGTGCCCTGCAATCGCGCAAGCTGAAAATGGAGTCGCCACTCGGGGAAATGGGCCGCCTGGCCACGGTGACGCTGACCCCGCAACACATTCCGTTGCAGGTCAAGGTGGTCATCATTGGTGCCCGCCAGTTGTACTACACGCTGCAGGACCTGGATCCGGACTTCCAGGAGATGTTCCGGGTGCTGGTGGATTTCGACGAAGACATTCCAATGGTCGACGAGAGCCTGGAGCAGTTCGCCCAGTTGCTCAAGACCCGCACTTCGGAAGAGGGCATGGCGCCGCTGACCGCCGATGCGGTGGCGCGCCTGGCGACTTACAGTGCGCGGTTGGCCGAGCACCAGGGGCGCTTGTCGGCGCGCATCGGCGACCTGTTCCAGCTGGTCAGCGAGGCGGACTTCATCCGGCACCTGGCCGGCGACGAAATGACCGACGCCGGGCATATCGAACGTGCGCTCAAGGCCAAGGCCACCCGGACCGGGCGCGTCTCGGCACGGATTCTCGATGACATGCTGGCGGGGATCATTCTGATCGACACCGCCGGTGCGGCCGTGGGCAAGTGCAACGGGCTGACGGTGCTGGAAGTCGGTGACTCGGCCTTCGGCGTGCCGGCGCGGATTTCCGCCACGGTCTATCCGGGCGGCAGTGGCATCGTCGACATCGAGCGGGAGGTCAACCTCGGGCAACCGATTCACTCCAAGGGCGTGATGATCCTCACCGGTTACCTGGGCAGTCGTTATGCCCAGGAATTCCCGTTGGCGATCTCGGCGAGTATTGCCCTGGAGCAGTCCTACGGTTATGTCGATGGCGACAGTGCGTCCCTGGGCGAGGCCTGTACGCTGATCTCGGCCTTGTCGAAGACGCCGCTCAAGCAGTGCTTCGCCATCACCGGCTCGATCAACCAGTTCGGCGAAGTGCAGGCAGTGGGTGGGGTCAACGAGAAAATCGAAGGCTTCTTCCGGCTCTGCGAAGCTCGCGGCCTGACCGGTGAGCAGGGCGCGATCATCCCGCAGGCCAACGTGGCCACGCTGATGCTCGATGAGAAGGTCCTGGCGGCGGTGCGGGCCGGGCAGTTCCATGTCTATGCGGTGCGCCAGGCCGACGAGGCATTGAGCCTGCTGGTCGGCGAGCCGGCCGGTGAACCGGACGAGGAGGGCCAGTTCCCTGAGGGCAGCGTCAACGCACGGGTGGTCGAGCGTTTGCGCGTGATCGCGGAAATGATCAGCGAAGAGGACTTGAAGGAGGCGGAGAAAGAGCTGGCGCAGGAGGCGTTGGCCGAAGCCAAGCCGGCTTGATCTAGACCTCTACACCCACGACCTGTAGGAGCCGCCGGCGGCAGCTGCTACAGGTTTTTTTTGCCGAACAGGTGGCGTCAAAAAACCAGCAACGACCATTCGGCGCCTGATCACCCTCGGCAACTTGCTGATTCCACTTTTCTTCTATGCTCAGGTCTAGGATATCGACAGTTATCACTGGATCGAGACAGCCTTCGCGTGGAGGCTGAATACC
This sequence comes from Pseudomonas kielensis, assembly GCF_014236655.1. Lineage (GTDB taxonomy): Bacteria > Pseudomonadota > Gammaproteobacteria > Pseudomonadales > Pseudomonadaceae > Aquipseudomonas > Aquipseudomonas kielensis. Next base: position 84,487 of record NZ_JACMYG010000024.1, on the reverse strand, counting down.
GGATCTATCGAGGGTCGCCGCCATGTCGCGCAACCTCTGCCTTACCCGCCAATGCCTGGGCCTCGTGACCCGGATCGAATGCAGTGTGCGCCCGCTTGCCGGCGATACCGGCATGTGGACCTTACTGTTTGCCGCCGGCATGGCAGGCGAACAGCCCTCGGCCATCAAGGCCCAAGGCCCGTTTCACGGCCCTTTTGTGGCTGAATCCATTCTCGACACCATCGTTGAGAGCCTGACCCTGCACGGTTATCAACTGGCCGACGACCCGCAGATCTGGTGCTTGCACCTGCAAGCCCAGCTACGGGAAATCAACGGTGGCCGGTGCCGCAACCTGGATGGCTTCGATACGACGCCAAGGCATTAACCTCACTGGGCAGGGGTGAGGTTCGGCACCTTGTCGAGCTTGACCTCAAAGCCATACTCGATGGTTTCAAGGTCAGTGCGCTGGTAGCTTTCCAACTGGGTCGGCTGACCATAGAAGTAGTGCACGTCCAGCACTGCGGGTCCCTCTGTGCTGGCGTCATGGCTAACCAGCAGAATCTCCTTCAGGTAGTTGCCGCTCGCGTCCTTGGCGAAGAAGCGCCAGTCCTGCGCGGGGAAAACCTTCTGGTCCACCAGCAGGGCGTTACCCCTGAGTTCCAGGCCCTTGGGCAACTGGCTGGCATCGAGGCCGTGCTTTTCGATATGGGCGAGAAACAGCGGCATGGAGCCCACGGCGTAAGCCGGGGTCTCGGGGAACAGGGTCAGGTCGTAGGTGATGGTGGCGCGCAATGGATCGATTTCGAAGGCTTCGGCTGGCAACTCGATGGGAGTGCCACGCTGGCCATTGTCATCCTGGGTGAAGAAGGTCAACGGAGTCGAGCCGGGGTCGAATGAGCTGCCGAGGAGTTCATCGTTGAAGCTGCTGGGGTGGTCGAACTCGATCCGCGCAGCACTGGCGTCCTCCACCGACTGGGTGATACGGATGCTGTTTTTCAGTTGTTGCGCGTCCAGGCTTGCGCCTTTGAGCCAGTTGCCAGCCTGGTCGTCATAGACCACCACGGGCGGGGTGAGGCTTTGAATGGTTTTGTCGGTGGTGTTGCGGTCAAAACGCCTGATGGGCAGATTCAGTTCCTTGCGGGTCACGGTGACGGCGGAAAAATCCAGCACGTTGACTTCCAGGCTGTCGATGGGGCCATCGAAATACACCTTGGTGTAATGATGGCTTTGCTGGCGCTCGAAGGCTTGCAGTTCGTCATTCAGCTGCTTTTCCAGAGCCTCGCTCCAGGCGGTCTGTTGTTGCATTTCGGCCAGCTGCTTTTGATAGAAGGCTATCTGGGCGGCGTCTTCGTTGATTGAGCCGGCGCGTGCGAGGAACTGCCCGGTCTGGTCCCGGGCCTGGACGATCAGCGGATTGAGTGGGGTATCGCCGACCTCGGGGGCCAGCACTGCGCGGTTGTCGACGGTGACTTCGGCGTAGTTGTTCTCGAGGCTGTGCAGGGTGACGCTGACGTTGGCCTCGGTCCGGGTTTGCCCGATGTCCTTTTTTGTCAGGTTGAAGGTCACGACCTGGTGCGGCGCGATCACTTCGACCTTGCCTTGCAGGGTCAGGGGCTGCGGCTGGCTGCTCTTGGCGACCTCCAGCCCTTCGACAAAGGGGTAGGCGAGGGTCAGGTCATCCGGGGCCGTCAGGCTGGAGCTTGAGGGGCTCAACTGGATGCCGGGGTCGGTTTCCGACCATTCGGCCTGGAAGGGGATGACCTGTTTGTTGCTCAGGGTGACCGATTGCCATTCCAGGCCGTGGGGGAAGGGAAACTCCGAGGGCATGTTGAAGTTGAACGGGAACACCGGCTGCAGGTCGGTCAGGTAGTCGGAGCTGGCATCCTTGCGCAGGACGAACAGGCCATTGATGTAGGTGTCGACCAGCGCCTGCGGGCTTGCGTAGTGCCGCAGCAATGCCATGGCGTCGTCACCGTACTCGGTTTCGACCGGCTTGCCCGCCAGCTTCTGTTGGGCGCGTTCGAGCAGCAGTAGGGAGCCGCCGAGACTGGATACGGCGTCCTTGAGCTTGGGATCGGTGATGGCGTCCAGTGACTTTTCGAACTGGGCAGTCTTGTCTTCAAGGCTTTGCGCAGGCTTTTCGTCCGCGGGCGAGCAGCCGCCAAGCAGCGCCATCAGGCAGAGGCCGATCGTCGTTAAGGGCAAGCGCACATCCATTTTCCAGTATTCCCGTACGACGCACGTGGGTGCGAACGCTTTGGACACTAGCAGAAAACCCTCGGTCAGACTTGTAGGTGATGGATTTACCAGCGGTTTATGGGGGTTTGAGCGGCTGATATACTCGCCGCCATTTCCAGCCCTGGTGTGAGATTCAATGGAACGCTTTATCGAAAACGCAATGTACGCTTCGCGCTGGTTGCTGGCCCCCATCTACTTCGGCCTGTCCCTGGGTCTGCTGGCCCTGGCCCTGAAGTTCTTTCAGGAAGTCTTCCACGTTATTCCCAACGTCTTCTCGATGGCCGAGTCGGACCTGATCCTGGTCCTGCTGTCGCTGATCGACATGGCCCTGGTGGGAGGTCTGCTGGTGATGGTAATGATCTCCGGCTACGAAAACTTCGTGTCCCAGCTGGACATCGACGAATCCAAGGAAAAGCTCAACTGGCTGGGCACCATGGATTCGTCGTCGCTGAAGATGAAAGTCGCGGCCTCGATCGTGGCGATTTCCTCGATCCACTTGCTGCGTATTTTCATGGACGCCAAGAACGTCGATCCCGAGCACCTGAAGTGGTATGTGATCATCCATATGACGTTCGTGATTTCGGCGTTCGCCATGGGCTACCTGGACAAACTGACCAAGCACTGATCCCCCGCAGGTGGTAACCGGACAGGCGGCAGCGTTGGTGGCTTGTGCTTTGGTGCGTCGAGGCCTATCCCTGTAAGGGTCCTGGCTCGCCAATGCACGGGGTGTGCACATGAACCTGCAAGAGTTGAACGCCTATGCCGTTGCCGGCAAGGTCGATGAGCTGAACCTGATCTCCATGGAAGGCGGGATTTACCTGCTTGAGGCACGGATGCACGGCGCGGCCTACCCGCTGAGCGACACCCAGGGTCGGATGATGCACCTGCGTTCGGTGGAGCATGCGCGAGAAATGCTCCACGCCTTTCCCAAGCTACCGTTCAATCTGGTCCATACCTCGGTCCACGACGAGATGTGCGGCCTGGGCGCCAGTAGCGAGGACAGCCTGAAGGTGCCGATCGCCTTCCGTTCGGACTGAGGGCGCTGGCCCCCTGATCACGGCACGGGCAACTGTGCTAGTCTGCTCGCCCTTTTGGTTCCGGGCGCTCCGGGATGCGCTGTGTACGCACGGCAATGTCTCGGGCCGTCCGCACAGCGGAGCAGTGTCATGTCCGAAGTAAATCTGTCCACCGACGAAACCCGCGTCAGCTACGGCATCGGCCGTCAGCTGGGCGACCAGCTGCGTGACAACCCGCCACCGGGTGTAAGCCTGGACGCAATCCTGGCAGGCCTGACCGACGCTTTCGCCGGTAAGGAAAGCCGCGTTGGCCAGGAAGCCATGTCGGCCAGCTTCAAGGTCATCCGTGAAATCATGCAAGCCGAAGCGGCCGCCAAGGCTGAAGCAGCGGCCGGTGAAGGCCTGGCATTCCTGGCTGAAAACGCCAAGCGTGACGGCATCACCACCCTGGCTTCCGGTCTGCAATTTGAAGTCCTGACTGCCGGTGAAGGCGCCAAGCCATCCCGCGAAGACACCGTGCGTACTCATTACCACGGCACCCTGATCGACGGCACTGTGTTCGACAGCTCCTACGATCGTGGTCAGCCTGCAGAATTCCCGGTAGGCGGCGTGATCGCTGGCTGGACCGAAGCCCTGCAACTGATGAACGCAGGCAGCAAATGGCGTCTGTACGTGCCGAGCGAACTGGCTTACGGCGCTCAAGGCGTTGGCAGCATCCCGCCGCACAGCGTTCTGGTATTTGACGTCGAGCTGCTGGACGTTCTGTAAGACTTGACCCTGTAGGAGCGGGCTTGTTCGCGAATGCATCACCTCGGTTTCTACTCGGAATCGAGTCGATTGCTTCGCGAGCAAGCTTTGCGCCTACAGGGTTTTTTGTTTCTTATAGTTCGATCTTGTGGTGCAAATCACTCACCGGGCGCAACGCTCGGGCATAGCAGAACAGAAACAGGTTGCGCACCAGCTCCTTGAGCACCACCGGTTCGCTGGAGCTCAGACCGTTGAGGTCGAGGTCTCCCTGGTCCTGCAGTTCGCTCAAGGCTTCTTCTTCCAATACGGCACAGACTTCCCCGGTTTCCCGATGCAGGATCCTGAGGTAGGGGTGTGGACGGTCCAGCCATGCATCGATCAAGTAAGTCATGATGCTCATCTCCTTTCTGTTGGTTTGATGAGAATAATTCTTATTCAATTAATAGCAAGTGCCTATTGGCGGTTTCTGTGGATTTTGTGCGGGGGGATTGCCCGGGATCAAGACGGCTGGCGTTTTGCTATTGGGGCTGGAGGAGGGCTTGCGAGGGGGAGGGAGCAGCCATCCCGCGCGGACGCGCGATGGCTTGCAGCAGGCTCAGACCTTTCTGACGAACTCGGATTTGAGTTTCATCGGGCCGATGCCGTCGATCTTGCAGTCGATGTCGTGGTCGCCATCGCACAGGCGGATGTTCTTGACCTTGGTGCCGACCTTGACCACCAGCGAGGTGCCCTTGACCTTGAGGTCCTTGATCACGGTGATGGTGTCGCCATCTTGCAGGACGTTGCCGACCGAATCCTTTTTCACGGTTTCATCGGACGTCGCCTCGGCTTCGCCAGTGGCGGACCACTCGTGGGCGCACTCCGGGCAGATCAGTTGGGCGCCGTCTTCGTAGGTGTATTCGCTATTGCATTTCGGGCAGGGTGGCAACGTGCTCACTAAAGCTCCTTGAGTTCAGGATGGCTAAAAAGCGCACATTATATAGGGTTTTATCGCAGGGGGGGGGTATCTCCTGCTGGAGCGAGCTTGCTCGCTCCAGCAGGAGTGGCACGTCAGTGCGTGCGGGCGACCGCAAACTCGCTCAGTTCAACCAGTGCATCGCGGTACTCGCTGGCCGGCAGCGTTTCCAGGCACTGGATCGCGCGGGCTACGTAGTCACGCGCCAGTTGTGCGGTGTATTCCAGGGAACCAGAGGCTTCCACGGCGGCCCGGATGCTCTCCAGGTCTTCGATGCCACCTTTCTGGATCGCCTTGCGCACCAGGGCGGCCTGTTCTGGCGTGCCTTCGCGCATGGTGTAGATCAGTGGCAGGGTCGGCTTGCCTTCGGCCAGGTCGTCGCCGACGTTCTTGCCCAGGGTTTCTGCGTCGCCGCGGTAGTCGAGCAGGTCGTCGACCAGTTGGAACGCCACGCCCAGGTGATCACCAAAGGTGCGCAGGGCTTCGCTCTGTTCCGGGGTTGCACCCGCCAGGGCAGCAGCGCTGTGGGTCGAGGCTTCGAAGAGCATCGCGGTCTTGCCGCGGATGACTTCCATGTAGGTTTCTTCGGTGGTGCTGGCGTCGCGCACCTTGGACAGCTGCAGGACTTCGCCCTCGGCGATGATCCGCGTGGCCTGGGAGAGGATTTTCATCACTGGCATGGAGCCCAGTTCAACCATCATCTCGAACGAACGCGAGTACAGGAAGTCGCCGACCAGCACGCTCGGGGCATTGCCCCACATGGCGTTGGCAGTCGAGCGACCACGGCGCATGCCGGACATGTCGACCACGTCGTCGTGCAGCAGGGTGGCGGTGTGCAGGAACTCGATAGTGGCCGCCAGCAGGCGCATGTCGTCGCCTTCGCGACCCAGGGCCTTGCCACACAGCAACACTAATAAAGGACGCAGGCGTTTGCCGCCAGCCGAGGTGATGTAGTCGCCGATTTTCGATACCAGCGGCACTCGGGAAGTCAGCTGCTTCTTGATGATGCCGTCGACGGCGCTAAAATCGTCCGCCACCGCGCGGTAGAAAGCTTGGGGTTGCATCAGCGACAGGTGCTCCATAAGGGTTGCGCGGCATGCTAGGACCCACGCCTGCGGGTGTCAAGGCGCGATGGACGGCCCCTTGCAACGCGCTCGTGGCTTGCGTACAATCGCGCACCCTGAACTTCCTGGGCAGCACCTGCCTTACGCAATTGCAAACCGGCCTTCCAGCCTTATGCAGCCATGCCAGCCAATACCTCTTCTTATAAAGAGCTGGGTGAGCAGGATTATCGGAGAAATACCATGTCTTATGCAGTAATCGTTACTGGTGGCAAGCAGTACAAAGTTGCTCCAGGTGAATACCTGAAGATCGAAAAACTGGAAATCGCTACCGGCGAATCCGTTACTTTTGATCGCGTTCTGTTGGTTGCCAATGGCGACGACGTGAATATCGGCGCTCCAGTTGTTGCTGGCGCTACCGTTGTGGCTGAAGTGATCTCCCAAGGTCGTCACGATAAAGTCCGCATCATCAAGTTCCGTCGCCGTAAGCACCACATGAAGCGTATGGGCCACCGCCAGTGGTACACCGAGATCAAAATCACCGGTATTCAGGCTTAATTTCAGCCTAATTCCTCACTAGGAGAATTGAACTCATGGCACACAAAAAAGCTGGTGGTAGTACCCGTAACGGTCGCGACTCAGAAGCCAAACGCCTTGGCGTGAAGATGTATGGCGGCCAGGTTATCATTCCGGGCAACATCATCGTGCGTCAGCGCGGCACCCAATTCCACGCTGGCTACGGCGTTGGCATGGGCAAAGATCACACTCTGTTCGCTAAAATCGACGGCGTGATCAAGTTCGAAGTAAAAGGCGCTTTCAACCGCCGTTACGTGAGCATTGTCCCGAAGACTCCAGTCGTCGCGGCATAATTACGTAGTTGCTGGAAAAGCCCTGTCTTGCGACGGGGCTTTTTCGTTTGTGGGGTGAGTCTCTTGCAAAGCTGTTTGTAATGGGCGAAAGCAGTGGATTTGCGGTCGTTGCTTGAGGTCGCTGCGCTCATTTTTGCAAGAGTCTTATGTCTTGGTTTTTTCGGCTCGTCCGTATGGCGAGAGGCGTTTTGTTATGAAGTTTGTTGATGAAGTATCGATTCGAGTAAAAGCTGGCGATGGCGGCAATGGCTGCATGAGCTTCCGTCGGGAAAAATTCATCGAAAACGGTGGTCCGAACGGTGGTGATGGGGGTGATGGCGGCTCGGTCTACATGGTCGCCGATGAGAACCTCAACACCCTGGTGGACTACCGTTACACCCGGCACTTCGATGCCGAGCGTGGCGCCAACGGCGGCAGCACCGACTGCACCGGCAAGAAGGGCGAAGAGCTGGTATTGCGGGTTCCGGTCGGCACCACGGTGATCGATTCGGCTACCCAGGAAGTCATTGGCGACCTGACCAAGGCCGGTCAGCGGCTGTTGGTGGCGCATGGTGGCTGGCACGGTCTGGGTAACACCCGTTTCAAATCCAGTACCAACCGGGCGCCACGCCAGACTACGCCGGGCAAGCCGGGCGAGCAGCGTGACCTCAAGCTGGAAATGAAGGTGTTGGCGGACGTCGGTCTGCTGGGCTTGCCCAACGCCGGTAAGAGTACCTTTATCCGTTCGGTGTCGGCTGCCAAGCCGAAAGTTGCCGATTACCCGTTCACCACCCTGGTGCCAAACCTGGGTGTGGTCAGTGTCGATCGCTGGAAAAGCTTCGTCATTGCCGACATTCCGGGTCTGATCGAGGGTGCTTCGGATGGCGCTGGCCTGGGGATTCGTTTCCTCAAGCACTTGTCGCGTACCCGCCTGCTGTTGCACCTCGTCGACATGGCGCCACTGGATGAAACCAGTGCGGCCGATGCCGCCGAAGTGATCGTCAGCGAACTGACCAAGTTCAGTCCGTCCCTGGCTGAGCGTGATCGTTGGCTGGTGCTGAACAAGTGCGACCAGATCCTTGAGGAAGAGCACGAAGAGCGCGTCAAGGAGATCGTTGATCGCCTGGAATGGACTGGTCCGGTCTATGTCATCTCGGCCATCGCCAAAGAAGGCACCGAGCGCCTGACTCGCGACATCATGCGTTACCTGGAAGATCGTGCTGATCGCCTGGCCAACGATCCGGCGTACCGCGAAGAGCTGGCCGATCTTGACCAGCGCATCGAAGATGAAGCGCGTGCCCAGCTGCAGGCCCTGGATGACCAGCGTGCCCTGCGCCGCAGCGGCGTGAAGTCGGTCCACGACATCGGTGACGATGACTGGGACGAAGAAGATGTGGATGATGAAGATGGTCCGGAAATCATTTACGTGCGTGACTGATTCGTTGCGATAAACTTAAGCGCCGCTCCCTGGAGCGGCGTTTTAGTATCTGGAAATCGGTAGTCACGAATAACGTTATGGGCAGCGCTGGGTCGTGCTGTCCTCAAGCTAAGGTTGAAGATCATGCGGAGCAAGGTGACAGGTGCGCAGCGTTGGGTCGTGAAGATCGGCAGCGCTTTGCTGACGGCTGACGGCAAGGGTCTGGATCGCGCGGCAATGGGCGTCTGGGTTGAGCAGATGGTGGCGCTGCACGAGGCGGGTGTCGAGTTGGTGCTGGTGTCCTCGGGCGCGGTGGCGGCGGGCATGAGTCGCCTGGGCTGGACTGCACGACCCAGTGCAATGCATGAGTTGCAGGCGGCGGCGGCCATTGGCCAGATGGGGCTGGTGCAGGCTTGGGAGTCGAGCTTTGCCGAGCATGGCCGGCACACTGCGCAGATCCTGCTGACTCACGATGACTTGTCCGATCGCAAGCGTTACCTCAATGCCCGCAGCACTCTGCGCGCGCTGGTCGAGCTCAAGGTCATCCCGGTGATCAACGAGAACGATACGGTGGTCACTGACGAAATTCGCTTCGGCGACAACGATACGCTGGCGGCGCTGGTGGCCAATCTGGTCGAGGCTGACCTGTTGGTGATTCTCACGGACCGTGACGGCATGTTCGACGCTGATCCGCGGAACAATCCCGATGCTCAGTTGATTTACGAAGCGCGTGCCGATGACCCTGCGCTGGACGCGGTGGCTGGCGGTACGGGCGGCGCGCTGGGGCGTGGTGGCATGCAGACCAAGTTGCGGGCTGCGCGGCTGGCCGCGCGTTCCGGGGCGCACACGATCATCGTGGGTGGGCGCCTGGAGCGGGTGCTGGATCGCCTGAAGGCGGGCGAGCGTATCGGCACCTTGCTGTCGCCTGAGCGTGGCCTGCTGGCGGCGCGCAAGCAGTGGCTGGCTGGGCACTTGCAGACGCGCGGCACGCTGGTGCTGGATGCGGGCGCGGTCTCGGCCTTGTCCCAGGGCAACAAGAGTTTGCTGCCGGTTGGCGTCAAGCTGGTCCAGGGCAGTTTCCGTCGTGGTGAAATGGTGGTGTGCGTGGCGCCGGACGGTCGCGAGATTGCCCGTGGCCTGGCCAACTACAGTGCCTTGGAGGCGCAAAAAATCATCGGTCAATCGTCCGAGGCGATTGTCGGTTTGCTGGGTTACATGGCGGAGCCGGAACTGGTTCACCGCGATAACCTGATTCTGGTTTAAGTGAAGGAAACACGCATGCGCATGGCAAAGGGCTTGTTGGGGTTGTTGCTGGCGATGCCGCTTTTGGCTTCGGCCGAAGAGATTGGTCAGGTATCGACCGTGTTCAAGTTTGTCGGGCCCAATGATCGCATTGTGGTCGAGGCCTTTGATGATCCCAAGGTTGAGGGAGTGACCTGCTACCTGTCGCGCGCCAAGACCGGTGGCGTGAAAGGTGGCCTGGGGTTGGCCGAGGATCGCGCCGAGGCGTCCATCGCCTGTCGTCAGGTCGGGCCGATCAGCTTCAGGGGCGAGCTCAAGGATGGCGATGAGGTGTTCAAGGAGCGTACGTCCCTGGTGTTCAAGACTATGCAGGTGGTGCGATTCCTCGATAAGAAGCGCAATACCCTGGTGTACCTGGTCTACAGCGACCGTCTGATCGAAGGCAGTCCGCAGAATGCGGTGACGGCGATTCCGATCTTGCCGTGGGCTCAGCATTGATTTGATTCGAGTCCTGTGGGGGCGGCACCCGTCCCTGCAGGTTTTGGTGTGGGCTTGATCAAATCGCAGGCAATAAAAAACCGACCCTGAGGTCGGTTTTTTAATGAGCGTGTCGCTTAGGCAGCAGCGGCAACGTTCAGAGCCTTTACGTGGCCATTCAGGCGGCTCTTATGGCGAGCAGCTTTGTTCTTGTGGATGATGCCTTTATCGGCCATACGGTCGATAACTGGCACGGCCAGAACGTAAGCAGCTTGCGCTTTTTCAGCGTCTTTTGCGTCGATGGCTTTAACTACATTCTTGATGTAGGTACGAACCATGGAACGCAGGCTGGCGTTGTGGCTGCGACGCTTCTCAGCCTGTTTTGCACGTTTTTTGGCGGAAGGTGTGTTGGCCACCGTCGAGCTCCTCGAAAGACTTTTTGGGAAATAGCAAACAAAATAGGCCGCGAATCATGCCGATGAGTTGAAGTCTTGTCAAGGGCGGTTGAGACGTTCCGCTAAGTGGTAGGTATAAAGCACCGGGATATTTCATTCCGGCGTACGACCTGTAAACTCGCGAGCTTTGGCTCTGTGCTGTTGCGGCGCGGAGTATCGCATAAGTGGGCGCATTGTTCGCCTGCTGTTTATCGACAGGCAAAAAACTCTTCCATGAACCTGCTTAAATCCTTGGCCGCCGTCAGCTCTATCACGATGATCTCCCGGGTTCTGGGGTTCGTGCGTGACACCCTCGTCGCCCGTATATTTGGCGCCGGCATGGCCACGGACGCCTTCTTCATCGCTTTCAAGCTGCCCAACCTGTTGCGGCGGATCTTTGCCGAAGGTGCGTTTTCCCAGGCATTCGTACCGATCCTGGCGGAATACAAAAGTCAGCAGGGCGAGGAGGCGACCCGCACCTTCGTGGCTTATGTTTCGGGTTTGCTGACGCTGGTGCTGGCGCTGGTGACGATCCTGGGGATGATTTTTGCGCCCTGGGTGATCTGGGCCACGGCCCCGGGCTTTACCGATACGCCGGAAAAGTTCGAGCTGACCGCAAGCCTGCTGCGGGTCACGTTCCCTTATATATTGCTGATCTCGCTGTCGTCGCTGGCCGGGGCGATTCTCAATACCTACAACCGGTTCTCGGTGCCGGCGTTCGTGCCGACACTGCTCAACGTCAGCATGATCATCTTCGCGCTGTTCCTCACCCCCTACTTCGATCCGCCGGTGATGGCGCTGGGCTGGGCGGTTTTGGCCGGTGGCCTGGCGCAGTTGCTCTATCAACTGCCGCACCTGAAGAAAATCGGCATGCTGGTGCTGCCACGCCTGAACCTGCGTGATAACGGGGTCTGGCGCGTGATGAAGCAAATGCTGCCGGCTATCCTCGGGGTCTCGGTCAGTCAGATTTCGCTGATTATCAACACCATTTTTGCCTCCTTCCTGGTGGCCGGCTCCGTGTCCTGGATGTACTACGCCGATCGGCTGATGGAGTTGCCATCAGGGGTGCTGGGTGTGGCCCTGGGCACCATTCTCCTGCCGACACTGGCCAAGACCTATGCCAGCCAGGACCGCCACGAATACTCGCGCATCCTCGACTGGGGCCTGCGCCTGTGCTTCGTGCTGGTGCTGCCCTGTGCGCTGGCCCTGGGGATCCTCGCGGAGCCGTTGACGGTGTCACTGTTCCAGTACGGTCAGTTCAGTGCCTTTGATGCGTCGATGACCCAGCGAGCGCTGGTGGCGTATTCGGTCGGGTTGCTGGGGATTATCGTGATCAAGGTGCTGGCTCCAGGCTTTTATGCGCAACAGAACATTCGCACCCCGGTAAAAATCGCAATTTTCACCCTGGTCGTCACCCAGCTGTTCAACCTGGCCTTGATCGGCCCGCTGAAGCACGCGGGCCTGGCGCTGGCCATCAGCGGTGGCGCTTGCCTGAACGCCGGTCTGTTGTTCTATCAACTGCGCAAGCAGAAGATGTATCAACCGCAGCCGGGCTGGGGCACGTTTGCCCTCAAGCTGTTGCTGGCGGTGGCGGTGATGTCCGCGGTGCTGCTGGGGATCATGCATTTCATGCCGGCCTGGAGTGACGGTCATATGCTGGAGCGTTTCCTGCGCCTGGGCATGCTGGTCGGTGCTGGGGTGGTCACGTATTTCGGCATGCTGGCACTGCTGGGCTTCCGTCTGCGGGACTTCAATCGCAAGGCGTTGAGCTGACGGGAATGCTGGAATAATCGCGAGCCAGGCGTCGGTTTTGTCGGTTCGATCACTTTGGGTTACGGTGTTGCCTGTCGTCGGCCGCCGGGTGTGGTTATAATCGACCACTTTATGAGCAAGAAGCGCGTTATGCAGCTGGTTCGAGGCCTCCACAATCTGCGCCCCCAGCATCGGGGCTGCGTCGCCACTATTGGCAACTTTGACGGTGTTCACCGTGGTCACCAGGCTATCCTGGGTCGGCTGCGTGAACGTGCGCTTGAGTTGGGCGTACCCAGCTGCGTGGTGATTTTCGAGCCGCAGCCCCGTGAGTTTTTTGCACCCGACACCGCGCCAGCGCGTCTTGCGCGCCTGCGTGACAAGCTGCAACTGCTGGCCGAGGCGGGCGTTGACCGGGTGTTGTGCCTGGCGTTCAACCAGCGCCTGAGCAAGCTCAGTGCCGCCGAATTCGTCGACACCATCCTGGTCGATGGCCTGGGCGTCCAGCATCTGGAGGTCGGTGACGATTTCCGCTTCGGCTGTGACCGGGTAGGGGATTTCGATTTCCTGCAGCAGGCGGGTATTGTCCAGGGGTTTACCGTGGAAGCGGCGCAGACGGTCGAGCTGGACGGTCTGCGGGTCAGCAGCACCCAGGTGCGAAACGCCCTGGCCGCCGCTGATTTCGAGTTGGCTGAGCGTTTGCTCGGGCGGCCGTTCCGGATTGCCGGGCGCGTCCTGCATGGGCAAAAGCTGGCGCGCCAGTTGGGCACGCCAACGGCCAACGTACAACTCAAGCGCCGTCGCGTACCGCTGACCGGGGTGTACCTGGTGAGTGTCGACCTCGACGGCAAGACCTGGCCAGGCGTCGCCAATATCGGTGTCCGGCCAACGGTCGCAGGTGACGGCAAAGCCCACCTTGAAGTCCATGTTCTCGATTTTGCCGGCGATCTGTATGACCGGCGTTTGACGGTGGTTTTCCACCACAAGCTGCGTGATGAGCAGCGTTTCGCCTCTCTGGAGGCGCTTAAGACGGCGATCAATGCGGATGTCGCCGCCGCCCGTGCCTATGCCGCACCTAGCGCCAATCGCTAATGAAGAGCCTTAAATGACCGACTATAAAGCCACGCTAAACCTTCCGGACACCGCCTTCCCAATGAAGGCCGGCCTGCCTCAGCGCGAACCGCAGATTCTGCAGCGCTGGGACAGCATTGGCCTGTACCAGAAGTTGCGTGAGATTGGTAAGGATCGTCCGAAGTTCGTGCTGCACGACGGTCCTCCGTACGCCAACGGCACCATTCATATCGGTCACGCGCTCAACAAGATTCTCAAGGACATGATCATTCGTTCGAAGACCCTGTCGGGCTTCGACGCGCCTTATGTTCCGGGCTGGGACTGCCACGGCCTGCCGATCGAGCACAAAGTCGAAGTGACCCACGGCAAGAACCTGGGCGCGGACAAGACCCGCGAACTGTGCCGTGCCTACGCCACCGAGCAGATCGAAGGGCAGAAGTCCGAGTTCATTCGCCTGGGCGTACTGGGCGACTTCGCCAACCCGTACAAGACCATGGATTTCAAGAACGAGGCCGGCGAAATCCGCGCCCTGGCTGAAATCGTCAAGGGTGGTTTCGTGTTCAAGGGCCTCAAGCCCGTGAACTGGTGCTTCGATTGCGGTTCGGCCCTGGCCGAAGCGGAAGTCGAGTACGAGAACAAGAAGTCCTCGACCATCGACGTTGCCTTCCCGATCGCCGATGAAGCCAAACTGGCAGGCGCTTTCGGCCTGGCTTCGCTGAGCAAACCGGCTTCGATCGTGATCTGGACCACCACCCCGTGGACCATCCCGGCCAACCAGGCACTCAACGTTCACCCGGAATTCAACTACGCCCTGGTCGACGTCGGCGACCAACTGCTGGTGCTGGCTGAAGAGCTGGTGGAGTCGTGCCTGGCCCGCTACAGCCTGGAAGGCTCGGTCATTGCGACCACCACCGGTAAAGAGCTGGAGCTGATCAACTTCCGTCACCCGTTCTACGATCGCCTGTCGCCGGTTTACCTGGCGGACTACGTCGAACTGGGCGCTGGCACCGGTGTGGTTCACTCCGCCCCGGCCTACGGCGTGGACGACTTCGTGACCTGCAAGAAGTACGGCATGGTCAACGATGACATCCTCAACCCCGTGCAAAGCAACGGCGTGTATGCGACTTCGCTGGAGTTCTTCGGCGGCCAGTTCATCTGGAAGGCCAATCCGGCCATCGTCGACAAGCTGACTGAAGTGGGTGCGCTGCTGCACACCACCATCATCGAACACAGCTACATGCACTGCTGGCGTCACAAGACCCCGTTGATCTACCGCGCCACCGCGCAGTGGTTCATCGGCATGGACAAAGAGCCGGCAACTGGCGACACCCTGCGCCAGCGTGCAATCAAAGCCATCGAAGAGACCAAGTTCGTTCCGGCCTGGGGCCAGGCGCGCCTGCACTCGATGATCGCCAACCGCCCTGACTGGTGCATCTCCCGCCAGCGCAACTGGGGTGTGCCGATCCCGTTCTTCCTGAACAAGGAAAGCGGCGAACTGCACCCGCGTACCGTTGAGCTGATGGAGCTCGTGGCCCAGCGCGTCGAAGTCGAAGGCATCGAAGCCTGGTTCAAGATGGACGCTGCCGAGCTGCTGGGCGATGAAGCGCCACAGTACGACAAGATCAGCGACACCCTCGACGTCTGGTTCGACTCGGGTACCACGCACTGGCACGTCCTGCGCGGTTCGCACCCGATGGGCCACGAAAGCGGCCCGCGTGCCGACCTGTACCTGGAAGGTTCGGACCAGCACCGTGGCTGGTTCCATTCGTCCCTGTTGACCGGTTGCGCCATCGACAACCACGCGCCGTATCGCGAGCTGTTGACCCACGGCTTCACTGTCGATGAGTCCGGCCGCAAGATGTCCAAGTCCCTGGGCAACGTGATTGCGCCGCAAAAGGTCAACGACACCCTGGGCGCCGACATCATGCGTCTGTGGGTGGCTTCCACCGATTATTCGGGTGAAATGGCGGTTTCCGAGCAGATCCTGCAACGCAGTGCGGACGCCTACCGGCGGATCCGCAACACCGCGCGCTTCCTGCTTTCCAACCTGAGCGGTTTCAACCCGGCCACCGACATCCTGCCGGCCGACGAAATGCTTGCCCTGGACCGTTGGGCCGTGGACCGCACCCTGCTGCTGCAACGCGAGTTGCAAGAGCACTACGGTGAATACCGCTTCTGGAACGTCTACTCCAAGATCCACAACTTCTGCGTGCAGGAGCTGGGCGGTTTCTACCTGGACATCATCAAGGATCGCCAGTACACCACCGGCGCCAACAGCAAGGCCCGCCGTTCGGCGCAAACCGCGCTGTACCACATCAGCGAAGCGCTGGTGCGCTGGATCGCGCCGATCCTGGCCTTCACCGCCGACGAGCTGTGGCAGTACCTGCCGGGCGAGCGTAACGAATCGGTGATGCTCAACACCTGGTACGAAGGCCTCAGCGAACTGCCGGAAGGCTTCGAACTGGACCGCGCCTATTGGGAGCGGATCATGGCGGTCAAGGTGGCGGTCAACAAGGAAATGGAAATCCAGCGCGCAGCCAAGGCGGTGGGTGGCAACCTGCAAGCCGAAGTGACGCTGTTCGCCGAAGAGGCGCTGAGCGCCGACCTGGCCAAGCTGAGCAACGAACTGCGCTTCGTCCTGATCACCTCGACCGCGAGCATTGCCCCATTCGTGCAGGCACCGGCCGACGCAGTCGCGACCGAAGTCAGCGGCCTGAAACTCAAGGTGGTCAAGTCGGGCTTCGCCAAGTGCGCCCGTTGCTGGCACTGCCGCGAGGACGTCGGAGTGAATCCGGAGCATCCGGAAATCTGCGGTCGTTGCGTCGACAACATCAGCGGCGCAGGCGAGGTTCGTCACTATGCCTGATGCTGCTAGCCGTTTCGGACGGTTGAGCTGGCTGTGGTTGAGCCTGCTGGTCCTGGTCATCGACCAGGCCAGCAAGTTCTACTTCGAAGGTTCGCTGACGATGTACCAGCAGATCGTGGTCATCCCCGATTACTTCAGCTGGACCCTGGCCTACAACACTGGCGCCGCTTTCAGCTTTCTGGCTGACGGCGGTGGCTGGCAGCGCTGGCTGTTCGCCTTGATCGCTATCGTGGTCAGTGGCGTGCTGGTGGTCTGGCTCAAGCGCCTGGGCCGCAACGACACCTGGCTGGCCGTCGCCCTGGCGCTGGTGCTGGGTGGGGCGTTGGGCAACCTGTACGATCGCATCGCCCTGGGCCATGTGATCGACTTCATTCTGGTGCATTGGCAGAACCGCTGGTATTTCCCAGCGTTCAATTTTGCCGATAGCGCCATCAGTATCGGCGCCGTGATGCTTGCGCTGGATATGTTCAAAAGCAAGAAAACCGGAGAAACCGTTCATGACTGAACAGGTATTGGCTGAGCAACGCATCGGTCAGAACACGGAAGTCACTTTGCATTTCGCATTGCGCCTGGAGAACGGCGACACCGTCGACAGCACTTTCGACAAAGCCCCTGCGACCTTCAAGGTCGGCGATGGCAACCTGCTGCCAGGTTTCGAAGCCGCCTTGTTCGGCTTCAAGGCGGGTGACAAGCGCACGCTGAGCATCGAGCCAGAGCGTGCGTTTGGCCAGCCCAACCCGCAGAACGTACAGATCATCCCGCGCTCGCAGTTCCAGGACATGGAGTTGTCCCCGGGTTTGCTGGTGATCTTCAACGATGCGGCGAACACTGAGCTGCCGGGTGTGGTCAAGGAGTTCGATGACGCGCAAGTGACCATCGACTTCAACCACCCGCTGGCGGGCAAGACCTTGACCTTTGACGTGGAAATTTTTTCCGTCAAAGCGCTTTGATATTGTGGGAGCGAGCCTGCTCGCGATGAGTGCCTGACATCCACGTAGATGTTGTCTGGCACGCCGCCATCGCGAGCAGGCTCGCTCCCATGGTACGTTTTTTATGTTTTCGCTATTTCTTGCGCGCAAGACACGAGGCACAGCATGCAAATCAAACTCGCCAATCCCCGTGGCTTCTGCGCCGGTGTGGACCGGGCGATCGAAATCGTCAACCGCGCCCTGGAAGTCTTCGGGCCGCCGATCTATGTGCGCCACGAAGTGGTCCATAACAAGTTCGTGGTTGAAGACCTGCGTGCACGCGGGGCGATTTTCGTCGAGGAGCTGGATCAGGTGCCGGATGACGTCATCGTGATTTTCAGTGCCCACGGGGTTTCCCAGGCCGTTCGCAGCGAAGCCGCCGGCCGCGGCCTGAAGGTATTCGACGCGACCTGCCCGCTGGTGACCAAGGTGCATATCGAAGTGGCACGCTATAGCCGCGACGGGCGTGAGTGCATCCTGATTGGGCATGCCGGACACCCGGAAGTCGAAGGCACCATGGGCCAGTACGATGGCAGCAACGGTGGCGCGATCTACCTCGTCGAAGACGAAAAAGATGTTGCCGCCTTGCAGGTGCATAACCCGGACAAGCTCGCCTTCGTCACCCAGACCACCTTGTCGATGGATGACACCAGTCGGGTGATCGACGCCTTGCGCACGCGCTTCCCGGCCATTGGCGGTCCACGCAAGGACGACATCTGCTACGCCACGCAAAACCGTCAGGATGCGGTCAAGCAACTGGCCGACGAATGCGACGTGGTGTTGGTGGTGGGCAGCCCCAACAGCTCCAACTCCAACCGCCTGCGTGAACTGGCCGAGCGCATGGCTACTCCGGCCTACCTGATCGACGGCGCCGAAGACCTGCAGCGCAGTTGGTTCGATGGCGTCGAGCGGATCGGCATCACCGCCGGAGCTTCGGCACCGGAAGTGCTGGTACGGGGCGTGATCCAGCAACTGCACGCCTGGGGTGCCACCGGTGCCGATGAACTGGCTGGTCGCGAGGAGAACATCACCTTCTCCATGCCCAAAGAACTACGGGTTCGCTCCCTGCTTTGATCCTGCGCACAAGGCCTGCTCGGCCTTGTCGTGGCGCAGGCTGACGCGGCCGCTTCTGGACAGCACCACCTGATGGTGACTGATCGACTGGCGGCTCGCGCAGATGTGCAACGTCCCTGCCTGAAAAGCGCCTGTGGGCAACAACGGCTCGCCCAGGCTGCTGAATCTTACATATCGCCTGACCGACTGATTGCCGACGATCAGCAGCGGTGCGCCCGTCTGGTGCTGGCGCAGCAGCGGGTTACTGCTGTCTTCCTGACCGCGGCCACTGAGGTCCAGGATGACTCGCCAGCCCTGGCTCCAGTCATCGTTCAAACCATGCACCACCACCGCCTGATTGCGCAGCAGGGCCTCGCTGCGTGCATTGCGCAGGCCGCTGGCAAGGCTCAGGGCCGCGCTTTCCCGGCGCACTGACTGCGCGTATCCGCTGAGCGCCGGCACGGTGAGGTGCAGCGCAATGGCGGCAATGGCCAGGCCCACCAGCAACTCGATCAGGCCCAGGCCTTTTTGATCCATGACGGCTCCTTCCCTGGCGTTGCGACGTATCCCTAGGTGTAGCTGTTGGCGGCACAGGGCGGCGGCCAATCATTGTGCAAAAGGTTTCGCGGCGTAGGGGCGCACTGGTGCAGTCGCGAATGTATTGCGCCTTGTTCCGGCGGCGAGCAGCCAGGCGACACCAGCGCTAACCTTTCGGCTGATCAGGATCGATCACAGGGAGGTAAAAACCGTGCGGATGACGGTTGCGGGTGCACAGGGCGGTATGACCCTGATTGAAGTGCTGGTGGCCTTGCTGATTCTGACCGCTGGGCTGCTAGGGGCGGCGGCGGTTCAGCTCAATGCCTTGAAATACACCGACAGCTCGCTGATGAGCAGCCAGGCCAGTTTTATTGCCTACGACATGCTGGACCGGATTCGCGCGAACGTGGCGGCTGATTACAGTCTCCCTGCACCGACCTCGGGCCTTCAAGTCTCAGCGCGCAATCAGGACCTGGCTGATTTCAACGACCATATCCGCCAGTTCGGTGGCCCCAGTGCCCGCGGCAGTATCAGCCACGCCCAGGGGCTTTACAGCATCACCATTACCTGGGATGACGCGCGGGCCGCCGGTACTGCAGATGCCCAGCGCAGCCTGGTCTTGAGCAGCCGTGTCGCGGTCGAACCGCAGGGGACGCCATGAACGGCAGGTGCCGGGGGTTCAGCCTGATCGAGCTGCTACTGGCGTTAGCCATCAGCCTGGCGTTGGTGCTGGGCGTGACGCAGATCTTCATGGCGGCGAACAGCACCTACCGCGCGCAGAGTGCGTCAGCTGGCATGCAGGAAGATGCGCGTTTTGTCTTGAGCAAGCTGCTTCAGGAGATTCGCATGGTCGGTGTGTTCGGCTGCCTGCAAGACATCACCGATGCCAGTGCCAGCGGGGACTTCAGGGCCGCTCGGAACGCACCGATCAAATGGGACAACGCCTTGAAGAAACTCAGCCTGGTCACCACGGACGTCGGCGGCAACGGTGGCGTGCCGACCTGGACGGTGGTGTCGGACTGTCGCGCCCGGGCCACGGCCTACAGCCAGCGTCACAGCCCGGCAGCGGGTGAGCTCGCCATACCGATTCGCCGCCTGGATTACCGCCTGCGTGATGACCAGATCCTGCTGACGGCAGGTGGCAGAACGGCGGCCCTGGTCAGCAACGTCAAGGCCTTTGCCGTGAGTTTCGGCCTGGCCGACAGTGCCAGCGGTACTACGGTTTCCAGTTACAGCTCCAACCCCGGCGACCCGGCGCGGATCCGCAGTGTGCGTTTGAGCCTGACCCTGGCAGACCCCAACCGGCGCGTGCGCGATCAAACCTTCAATGTTGTGGCCAGCTTGCGTAACCGTTTGCCTTAGGAGGCGCTGATGAGGTCTTTCAAGGCAAGTGCCCAGTCGGGCATGGCGCTGTTGCTGAGCCTGGTATTCCTGTCGCTGCTGTCGTTGATCGGGGTTGCTGCGATGCAGAACGCCACACTCCAGGAAAAACTCGCGGCAAGCCTGGCCGCACGCAATCAGTCATTCCAGGGGGCAGAGGCCGTCTTGCGCATTGGCGAGAGTGCCGTGCAGCGCAGCCACTACACATTGCCGGAGTGCGCCGCAGGCATTCGCTGTGGGCCGCCGGCCGAATCCTCGGTGGTCACCAACGCGGGGTTCAACGCCACATCCGGGGTGACCTGGATCGCCGCCGCCAATGGTGTTTATGGGGTGCAGAACCTGGGCGGTGTTTCCGGGGCGGTGCAGGTCCCGGCGGGTACCAGGGTAACGTTGTATCGGGTCAGCGCAGTTGGACTGGATGGCCTTTCACGCACGGTGCTGGAGAGTATTTATGCCAAGTTCGAGAGCGAAGCCGCTGCGATCGGCGGTAAGATGCTCGGCACCTGCTTGGCTGGGGAGGCTCTCGGCGACGGCAGGTCCTGCGCGGATGAAAATAGCGATGGCGGCAGCCGTCGAATCATGTGGCGACAAATACAGTAAGTGAGACTTGAGGCAATGCGTAGATTCAACCAAGGCTTTACCCTGATCGAAATCATGATTGTGATCGCGATCATCGGCATTGTGGTGACCATATCCGCTCCGCTGCTCACCGAGTACGTGAAAAAGACCCACCGTAGCGAGATCGCCGGGCTGCTGTCCGAACAGGCGCAACTGCTTGAGCGGTTCCATTCCCAAAACAAGGTCTACAGCAATGCCACGGGCCTGAGTGCCGGTAATGAGTACTACAGCATCGTTCCGACCCTGGCGGATCAGAGCTTCCTGCTGACAGCCGTGCGTAAATCCGACGCCAGCATGGCCGGCGACAAATGTGGTGATCTCACGCTGAGCAACACCGGTGTGATGGGCATGAACAATGCGGCAGCCGAGATGACCAGCAAAGATTGCTGGGGGCGTTGAGTCGCTTTTTCGGGGTGCGTCGTGCACCCCCTGTCTTTTTTACTGTTGGATCAGATGATGGCCAAGCAAGAGCAAGTGGTGATTGTCGGCGGTGGGGTGATCGGCCTGCTGACGGCGTTTAATCTGGCGCCCCATGTCGAGCGGGTGATCCTGCTGGATCGTTCCAGCCTTGGCCAGGAGTCTTCCTGGGCGGGCGGCGGTATCGTTTCGCCGCTCTACCCATGGCGCTACAGTCCGGCAGTCACGGCCTTGGCTCACTGGTCCCAGGACTTTTATCCACAGTTGGCCGAGCGCCTGTTCGTCTCCACTGGCGTCGACCCTGAAGTCCACACCACGGGCTTGTACTGGCTGGACCTGGAGGACGAAGCCGAGGCGCTGGCCTGGGCTCAGCGGGAAAACCGCCCGCTCAGTGCTGTGGATATCTCGGCCGCCCATGACCACGTGCCGGTGTTGGGGCCGGGTTTTTCTCGTGCGATCTACATGGCTGATGTGGCCAACGTGCGTAATCCGCGCCTGGTCAAATCCCTCAAGGCGGCATTACTGGCGCTGCCCAATGTGACGATTCACGAGCAGTGCGAGGTCAGTGGCTTCATTCGGCAGGGTGAGCGGGTGCTGGGGGTCGAGAGTGCCAGTGGCCCGATCCTGGGTGATCAGGTGGTGCTGACCGCAGGTGCCTGGAGTGGCGATCTGCTCAATACCCTGGGCCTGACGTTGCCGGTGGAGCCAGTGAAAGGCCAGATGATTCTCTACAAGTGTGAAGCGGACTTTCTCTCGAGCATGGTTCTGGCCAAGGGCCGTTACGCCATCCCGCGTCGCGACGGCCACATCCTGATCGGCAGCACCCTGGAGCACGAAGGGTTCGACAAGACACCGACCGAGAATGCGCTGGAAAGTCTCAAGGCCTCGGCAGTGGAGTTGATTCCGGCGCTCGCGGACGCCGAAGTGGTCGGGCATTGGGCGGGCCTGCGTCCCGGTTCGCCGGAAGGCATTCCCTACATTGGCGCGGTGCCGGGGGTAGGCGGGTTGTGGCTCAACTGTGGGCATTACCGCAATGGCCTGGTACTCGCACCTGCTTCCTGCCAGTTGTTTGCCGATGTATTGCTGGGACGCGAGCCGGTGATCGATCCGGCCCCCTATGCGCCGGCTGGCCGGATCTGAGGCGGCGCCTCACTCCAGGCCGAGCTTTTTCAACCGGTAACGCAGTGAGCGAAACGACAGGCTCAAGCGCTGGGCGGCTGCCGTGCGATTCCAGCGGGTTTGCTCCAGGGCCTTGAGAATTACCCGGCGCTCGATTTCCTCCAGGTAATGCTGGAGGTTGTCGACCTGCTTCAGATCGGAAAGAGGGGAGTCCTCATTACTGTTGGCTTGGGTCAACCGCAGGTCGCTGGTGCCTATCTGCTGGTTCTCGCACAGCGTATGGGCGCGCTCAAGCATGTTTTCCAGTTCGCGGACGTTACCCGGGAAACGATAGACCTTGAGGGCCTCCAGGGCTTGTGGCAGCAGGCGTGCGACGGGGGCGCCAGTGTCGGCGGCAAGGCGTTTGAGCATCTGGGTGGCCAGCAGCTCTATGTCATCGCGGCACTCGCGTAATGGCGGCACGCGCAGCTCGATCACGTTCAGTCGATAGTACAGATCCTGACGAAAACGTCCGGCGCTCACTTCCGCGTCCAGGTTCTTGTGCGTGGCACAGAGTATTCGCGTATCAATCCGGCTTTCGTGCAACTGACCGATGCCGCGCACGGCCTTTTCCTGAATGGCCCTGAGCAGTTTGACCTGCATGCTCAGGGGGAGGTCGGCGACTTCATCCAGGAACAGGGTCCCTGCATTCGCTGCCTGGAACAACCCGGGCTTGTCTTCGATGGCGCCGCTGAAACTGCCTTTGCGGTGACCGAAAAATTCGCTTTCCATCAGATCCGTCGGGATGGCCCCGCAATTGACGGGCACGAAAGGCTGGCGGGCGCGTGGGCCTTGATCGTGAATCAGTCGAGCAACCAGCTCTTTGCCACTGCCGGATTCGCCGCTGATGTACACCGCAGCCTGGCTGTGGGCCAGTTTGTCGATCTGCTGGCGCAGGCTACGGATGGGCAGCGAATCACCCAGCAGGCGCCGGAGTCGGCAGGGGGGAGCCGAATTGTGCTGGAAAGTCTTCAACGTCGTGTCCGTCCGTGGGCTAACGTTTGCTGCCGCTACTCGAGTAGCGGCAGGTAAAGCTTTAACGATCCTGCGAGCCTGGGCCTTGCTCAAGGTGGCCCTGGCTGCAATACCACTGTTGCTGCAGGCTCAGGGCGCGGTCGCGGGGCAGGTGGACACCGCAGTGGGCGCAACGGACCATGGGTGGGGCATTTTGCTCGCTGGGGGTAGGGCGGGAGGCGTCGGCGGGACGCTTGAATTTGCGCCAGAACCATACCGCAGCAGCAATCAGGGCAATCCAGAACAGTAAACGAAGCATGGTCAGTGGCTTTTTGGGAGGATGATTGGGCAGTTTAGCCAAGGTCTCATCCAGCGCACAGCGCTATAAAACCCGGAAATAAAAAAGGAGACTCGAAAGTCTCCTTTTGTGTACCTGGCGGGTATCAGTCGAACACGCCGAAGGTCATGTAGCTGAACCAGGAGCGGTCGTCGTTGCTGCCTTCCGCTTCGTGCTGCTCTTCTTCAACAGCATCGCCGTCTTGTGGCTTGAGCTCGGCCGGGATGGAGTCCTTGGCATCCTGGTACTGCTTCATGATGTCCTGGTTGGCGCGGGTTTCACCCGGCGGCAGCGGCGGACGGGACTCGATCAGGCCCAGGGTGGCTTTGCTGGCCCACGAACGGTTGTCGGCTTCGGCAACCCGTGGCACGAACTGACCGTCCACCAGGCTTGAGTGATTCGGGTAGTTCAGTTTCAGGGTTTCCAGGCTGGTGTTGGCCAACTCGTCCAGGTGCAGGCGCTGGTAGGCTTCGACCATCACGGCCAGGCCATCACCGACCGACGGTGTTTCCTGGAAGTTTTCCACCACGTAACGACCACGGTTGGCCGCTGCGACATAGGCCTGACGGGTCAGGTAGTAGTCGGCAACGTGGATTTCGTAGGAGGCCAGCAGGTTGCGCAGGTAGATCATGCGCTGCTTGGCGTCCGGCGCGTAGCGGCTGTTGGGGTAGCGGCTGGTGAGCTGGGCGAATTCGTTGTAGGAGTCGCGGGCCGCACCTGGGTCACGCTTGGTCATGTCCAGCGGCAGGAAGCGCGCCAGCAGTCCAACGTCCTGGTCAAACGAGGTCAGGCCCTTGAGGTAATAGGCGTAGTCGACGTTCGGGTGCTGAGGATGCAGGCGGATGAAGCGCTCGGCAGCCGACTTGGCAGCCTCGGGCTCGGCGTTCTTGTAGTTCGCATAAATCAGTTCGAGTTGAGCCTGGTCCGCATAGCGACCGAACGGATAACGCGACTCCAGGG
The DNA here is from genome assembly GCF_014236655.1 of Pseudomonas kielensis. Classification (GTDB taxonomy): domain Bacteria; phylum Pseudomonadota; class Gammaproteobacteria; order Pseudomonadales; family Pseudomonadaceae; genus Aquipseudomonas; species Aquipseudomonas kielensis. The sequence goes on along the minus strand of NZ_JACMYG010000024.1, from coordinate 60,005 downwards.
CCTTCAGCTTGGCTGTGGCCGCGGTGTAGCTGTTGTTGTCCAGATCGGTCTGAGCCTGCTGGTACAGCTCGACTTCGCTGAGGTTTTCGTCTACGACTTCCTTCGACGAGCAAGCAGCGGTCAATGCGAGGATGGCGATCAGCAGCAGGTGTTTCACTTGCATGGCGGCTTGCGTCCCTATGACGGCCGCTGTCTTGGGCGGGGCCGTCCTGTTATGATGAGTGCCCCGTTGAAAAGCCTCGGGGCAAAAGACGCCGTATTTAACCACAAGCGCGCAGCCGAAACCAAAGGCTGTGCCGACGCCTAGTCTGAGCATGTCCGATAAAATTGAACTTCGCGCAGAGGTGCCGTCCGAATTGGGCGGCCAACGCCTCGATCAAGTCGCCGCACAATTATTCGCTGAGCACTCGCGCTCGCGCCTTTCCGCCTGGATCAAAGACGGCCGCCTGACTGTGGATGGGGCGGTTATCCGCCCGCGAGACATTGTCCATGGTGGCGCCATCCTTGAGTTGACCGCCGAGCAGGAAGCTCAGGGCGAATGGATCGCTCAAGACATCGCCCTGGACATCGTCTATGAAGATGACGACATCCTGGTGATCAACAAACCTGCCGGGCTGGTGGTGCATCCTGCCGCCGGTCACGCCGACGGTACATTGCTCAACGCCTTGCTGCACCACGTGCCGGACATCATCAATGTTCCGCGCGCCGGTATCGTGCACCGTCTGGACAAGGACACCACCGGTTTGATGGTGGTGGCCAAGACCATTCAAGCGCAGACGCAACTGGTTACACAGTTGCAGAGCCGCAGTGTCAGCCGGATCTACGAGTGCATCGTTATTGGTGTGGTCACCGCCGGCGGCAAGATCAACGCGCCGATCGGTCGTCACGGCCAGCAGCGCCAGCGCATGGCGGTGATGGAGGGCGGCAAGCAGGCGGTCAGCCACTACCGCGTGCTCGAGCGTTTCCGCTCCCACACCCACGTGCGGGTCAAGCTGGAAACCGGTCGAACCCACCAGATTCGCGTGCACATGGCCCACATCAACTTCCCGTTGGTCGGAGACCCTGCCTACGGCGGTCGCTTCCGTATCCCGCCGGCAGCCAGTGTGACCATGGTCGAGTCGCTGAAACACTTCCCGCGTCAGGCGCTGCATGCGCGTTTCCTGGAACTGGATCACCCGACCACCGGCAAGCGCATGAGCTGGGAGTCGCCTCTTCCGGAAGATTTCGTCTGGTTGCTGACGCTGCTCAAGCAGGACCGTGAGGCGTTCATCGGATGAGTGACTGGCTGATTCCCGACTGGCCCGCGCCGGCCGGAGTCAAAGCCTGCGTCACCACCCGTGCGGGCGGCGTCAGCCTGGCGCCGTTCGACAGCCTCAACCTGGGCGATCATGTCGATGACAGTCCTATGGCGGTGGCCGAGAATCGCCGGCGCCTGACGGATCACTTTGCGATACAGCCAGCCTGGTTACAGCAGGTGCACGGCGTTGCCGTGGCTCACGCTGACCCGGCCCAGGTCGCGACCGCGGACGCCAGTTGGACAGCCACGCCCGGTATTGCCTGCACGGTGATGACGGCCGATTGCCTGCCTGTGTTGTTCTGCGACCGTGCCGGGAGCCGGGTTGCGGCGGCTCACGCCGGTTGGCGCGGGTTGGCCGCAGGCGTGCTGGAGGCCACGCTCGACAGCCTGGCCGTGGATCCGGCGCAAGTGCTGGTCTGGCTCGGCCCGGCCATTGGCCCCCAAGCCTTTGAAGTCGGCCCGGAAGTTCGCGACGTATTCATCGCGCAACTTGCAGAAACACATCAGGCGTTTGTGCCCAGCCACAATGCCGGCAAGTACCTGGCCGACATCTACCTGCTGGCGCGCTTGCGCCTCAAAGCCCGCGGCGTCAGCGCCGTGTACGGTGGCGGCTGGTGTACCGTGACCGATCCACGCTTCTTTTCCTACCGCCGTGCGCCACGCACCGGCCGGTTTGCCTCCCTGATCTGGCTCGAGCGCTAGACTTTCCTGATCTGCATCAACTGCACGACGCTTGAATCTTCCAGAATCGACCGCATCTAGTGGGGTATCTGGCAGGTTTCTCTATTTAGGTGTGTCCATCGCTCCGGCCTGCTCAAAAGGAAGGTGACCAATGCGTATAGACCGTTTAACCAGCAAATTGCAGTTAGCCTTATCCGATGCCCAATCCCTGGCCGTTGGCCTCGATCATCCGGGCATCGAGCCTGCGCACCTGATGCAAGCACTGCTTGAACAGCAAGGTGGCTCAATCAAGCCGCTGCTGATGCAAGTGGGCTTCGACGTCAACAGCCTGCGCAGCGCGTTGAGCAAAGAGCTCGACCAATTGCCAAAAATCCAGAATCCGACGGGCGACGTGAACATGTCGCAGGACCTCGCACGCCTGCTCAACCAGGCCGATCGCCTGGCCCAGCAGAAAGGTGACCAGTTCATCTCCAGCGAGCTTGTGCTGCTCGCCGCCATGGACGAGAACAGCAAGCTCGGCAAGTTGCTGCTCGGCCAGGGCGTGAGCAAGAAAGCCCTGGAGAACGCGATCACCAACCTGCGTGGCGGTGAAGCGGTGAACGACCCGAATGCCGAGGAGTCGCGCCAGGCGCTGGATAAGTACACGGTCGACCTGACCAAGCGCGCCGAAGAAGGCAAGCTCGACCCGGTGATCGGCCGTGACGACGAAATTCGCCGGACCATCCAGGTCCTGCAGCGCCGGACCAAAAACAACCCGGTGCTGATCGGTGAGCCAGGTGTGGGTAAAACCGCGATCGCCGAAGGCCTGGCCCAGCGCATCATCAATGGTGAAGTGCCGGACGGCCTGCGTGGCAAGCGCCTGCTGTCCCTGGATATGGGCGCGCTGATTGCCGGTGCCAAGTACCGTGGCGAGTTTGAAGAGCGCCTCAAAGGCCTGCTCAACGAACTGTCGAAGCAGGAAGGGCAGATCATTCTGTTCATCGACGAACTGCACACCATGGTCGGTGCCGGTAAAGGCGAAGGCTCGATGGATGCCGGTAACATGCTCAAGCCGGCCCTGGCTCGGGGTGAGTTGCACTGCGTCGGCGCGACCACGCTCAACGAGTACCGCCAATATATAGAGAAGGACGCGGCCCTCGAACGACGCTTCCAGAAAGTGCTGGTGGATGAGCCGAGCGAGGAAGACACCATCGCTATCCTGCGTGGCCTGAAAGAGCGCTACGAGGTTCACCACAAGGTGGCGATCACGGACGGTGCGATCATTGCGGCGGCCAAGTTGAGCCATCGCTACATCACTGACCGGCAGTTGCCGGACAAGGCCATCGACCTGATTGACGAAGCGGCCAGCCGCATTCGCATGGAAATCGACTCCAAGCCCGAAGTGCTGGATCGCCTGGAGCGGCGCCTGATTCAACTCAAGGTCGAATCCCAGGCCCTGAAGAAAGAAGATGATGAAGCGGCGATCAAGCGCCTGGAAAAACTCCAGGAAGAGATTGTCCGGCTAGAGCGCGAGTATTCCGACCTGGAAGAAATCTGGACCTCGGAGAAAGCGGAAGTGCAGGGTTCTGCGCAGATCCAGCAGAAAATCGAGCAGTCGCGCCAGGAGCTGGAAACTGCCCGCCGCAAAGGTGACCTGAATCGCATGGCCGAGTTGCAGTACGGGGTGATCCCGGACCTGGAGCGCAGCCTGCAAATGGTCGACCAGCATGGCAAGAGCGAAAACCAGTTGCTGCGCAGCAAGGTAACTGAAGAAGAGATTGCCGAAGTCGTATCGAAATGGACCGGCATCCCGGTGTCGAAAATGCTCGAGGGTGAGCGCGACAAGCTGATGAAGATGGAAAGCCTGTTGCACCAACGTGTGATCGGCCAGAACGAGGCCGTGGTGGCGGTGGCCAACGCCGTGCGGCGTTCCCGCGCCGGGTTGTCCGACCCCAACCGCCCAAGCGGTTCGTTCATGTTCCTCGGCCCGACTGGCGTGGGCAAGACCGAGCTGTGCAAGGCCCTGGCCGAGTTCTTGTTTGATACGGAAGAGTCGATGGTGCGCATCGATATGTCCGAGTTCATGGAGAAACATTCCGTGGCGCGGCTGATCGGGGCACCACCAGGCTATGTGGGCTACGAGGAGGGCGGTTACCTGACCGAAGCGGTACGTCGCAAGCCGTACTCGGTGATCCTCCTGGACGAGGTCGAGAAGGCCCACCCGGATGTGTTCAACGTATTGCTACAAGTGCTGGAAGACGGTCGCCTGACCGACAGTCACGGACGCACCGTGGATTTCCGTAATACGGTGATCGTCATGACGTCCAACCTGGGGTCGGTACAGATCCAGGAACTGGTGGGTGATCGTGAGGCGCAACGTGCCGCGGTGATGGATGCGGTGTCGACACACTTCCGTCCGGAGTTCATCAACCGGATCGACGAAGTGGTGATCTTCGAGCCCCTGGCCCGTGATCAGATTGCCGGCATCACTGAAATCCAGTTGGGCCGTCTGCGCAGCCGTCTGGCTGAGCGTGAGCTGACGCTGGAACTGAGCAGCGAAGCGTTGGATAAGTTGATCGCGGTGGGTTACGACCCGGTCTATGGCGCACGGCCGCTCAAACGAGCGATCCAGCGCTGGATCGAAAACCCGTTGGCCCAGCTGATTCTGTCGGGCAGCTTCCTGCCAGGCACCAGCGTAACGGCCACCGTGGTGAACGACGAAATCGTCTTCAACTAAGGCGTGATTGCTGCAAAAGAGCAAAGGCCTCGCATTGCGGGGCCTTTTTTTTCACAGGGTGTTGAACTGTAAGGAAAAGGCTTGTAAAGTGCGCCCCGCAGTAAGTCGCTCCAAGGGTTTCCACTCCCCAAGTAGAAATCTGAAATAAGTTGCAAATCATTGTCTTGAAAGCAATTTAGGGGGTTGACAGAGGTGTTTAAGGTTGTAGAATAGCGCGCCTCAGACACACGAACGCAGCGATGCGAACGGGTCGAAGAGAACGCAGTAAAGCTTCAAATGTTGTGATTGAAATGTGTAGTTCCGTGATAGCTCAGTCGGTAGAGCAAATGACTGTTAATCATTGGGTCCCAGGTTCGAGTCCTGGTCACGGAGCCAATTTCAAACCGGGGTATAGCGCAGTCCGGTAGCGCGCCTGCTTTGGGAGCAGGATGTCAGGAGTTCGAATCCCCTTACCCCGACCATTTTTGGGTCGTTAGCTCAGTTGGTAGAGCAGTTGGCTTTTAACCAATTGGTCGTAGGTTCGAATCCCACACGACCCACCATTTTTGAAACCAGTTAACGCTGGAATCGAATCTTAAGATCAGAGGCCAAAAGCGCTGATCGAAGAAGGCGACTTGTAAAGGTCGCCTTTTTTTTACCGGGGTATAGCGCAGTCCGGTAGCGCGCCTGCTTTGGGAGCAGGATGTCAGGAGTTCGAATCCCCTTACCCCGACCATATTAAAAATCCTCGTATCGAAAGATACGGGGATTTTTTTTGTCTGTTGAAAATTCAAGCACTGCAAAACCAATGTGGGAGCGAGCCGCTCGCTCCCACAGGTGTTACATCAGTGAAGTTTCAGGCGTGGCTCGGTGCCGCGTCCAATCTTGCTGCCCAGCATCAGCATCGCCGTGCGAAACGGCCCGTACAACGCCACCTGGTGCATGCGGTACAGCGACACGTAGAACATCCGCGCCAGCCAGCCCTCCAGCATCACGCTGCCAGTCAGGTTACCCATCAAGTTACCCACAGCCGAAAACCGCGACAGCGAGATCAGCGAGCCGTAATCGGTGTACTTGTAGGACGGCAGTGGTTTGCCTTCGATCCGCAGTTTCAACGATTTGGCCAGTAGCGAGGCCTGCTGGTGCGCCGCCTGGGCGCGCGGCGGCACATTGCGATCACTTCCGGGCTGTGGGCAGGCGGCGCAATCGCCGAAGGCGAAGATGTTTTCGTCGCGGGTGGTCTGCAGGGTCGGCAATACCTGCAGCTGGTTGATGCGGTTGGTTTCCAGGCCGTCGATATCCTTGAGGAAACCCGGTGCGCGGATCCCGGCCGCCCAGACTTTCAAGCTGGCCTTGATCACATTGCCATCGGCGGTGATCAGGCTGTCGGCCGTCACTTCGCTGACCGCCGCGTTGGTCATGACATTGACCCCCAGTTTCTCCAGGGTTTTATGCACAGGCCCGCCGATCCGTTCCGGTAGGGCCGGCAGTACCCGGGGGCCAGCCTCGATCAGGGTGATGTGCATGTTTTCCGGCTTGATCCGGTCCAGGCCGTAGGCGGCCAGTTCATGGGCCGCGTTGTGCAGTTCGGCGGCCAGTTCGACACCGGTGGCGCCAGCGCCGACGATGGCCACGCTGATTTGCTCGACCTTATCGGTCTGCCCGGCATGGGCGCGCAGGTAATGGTTGAGCAGTTGCTGGTGGAAACGCTCAGCCTGTTTGCGGGTGTCGAGGAACAGGCAGTGCTGGGCCGCGCCCAGGGTGCCGAAGTCGTTGGTGGTGCTGCCCACCGAGATGACCAGCGAGTCGTAGGCCACTTCACGAGCCGGTACCAGCTCCAGGCCGGCTTCGTCGTAGGTGGCGGCCAGTTGGATTTTCTTCTGCGCGCGATCGAGCCCGCTCATGCGCCCCAGCTGGAACTCGAAGTGGTTCCATTTGGCCTGGGCGACATAGTTGAGTTCGTCTTCGGAAGAGTTCAGCGAACCGGCGGCCACTTCATGCAGCAGCGGTTTCCAGATGTGGGTCAGGTTGGCGTCGACCAGCATCACACTGGCCGTGCCACGCTTGCCCAGAGTCTTACCCAGACGGGTAGCCAACTCCAGACCGCCGGCGCCGCCGCCAACGATGACAATACGATGAGTCATGGGGATATCTCGCAAGGCTAAAAGAAATCGGTGCAGTTACCCGAGCGAGCGCCACGCAGCTCATAGCGTCAGGTAACTGATAAAACGGCTCAGCAGGCCCAGGCCAATGGTCACCGCCAGGACAATCACCAGGAGCATCCACGGCCGAAAAGGCCGGCGCTCGACTTGGTGCTGGGACAGGTGCAGGTACTCTTCGACATGCTGTTGGTCGTCCGGGTTCAGGCGGCTGGTCATATCAAGGCCTCGTCAGGTAGACGTTGCTAAAGGTGTAGAAGCTACAGCGCGCGGCCAAGTCAGCCGTCAGCCCGTATTGAACGGAGCATAGCCGCTCGCTGGCACGGGCTCGACACACAGCCTGTCATCCAGGCGAATGATGCCACTTTGTAGCACCCGCGCGGTAATCCCGCCATGGCCGCGCACAGCCTGGAAAGTCCCTGGGCCGAGGTTCTGTTCGAGCCGGGCGCAGGGCTGGCACCAGCCCGTGGTTTCGAAGATGGCCTGGCCGATCCGGAAGCGCCGGCCCTTGAGGCTGAACAGATTGATCCCGCTGACCACGATGTTGCGGCGCAAGTCCTGGGGGTGTATCGGCTGGTCGGCAGGGCGTTCCATCAGGGAGCTGATCACGGCGAGGTGTTCCCACTGGATCAACGTGACCTGTCGCGCATTGCGCACCCCGGGCCGCGCATGATCACCCGTCAGGCCGGCCTCCAGGCGTGCTTCCACGGCGTCGAGCGCGAGCATCGGCCCGCGCGATTGTGGGCGCACGCCCAGCCAGCGCACCCGGCCTTGTTGCGGCACGGCGGCGATCAGCTCCTGCAACGGGCTCACAGGCTGATCCCGACGTCGAAGACGATGCTGCGCCCCAGGTTGCTGCGCAGGAAGTCTGGGGCATCGGGGTGGGCGAACAGCACGCGGGCGAAGGTCGGGCCGACCAGCGAGAGCGAGCGCCAGCCTTGTCGCAGGTATTCGGTGGGGGGCGGGAAGTGGCTGTTGAGGTCCAGCACTTCACGCTTGAGGCTGGCGAAAGCGATGATGTCCAGTTCACCCAGGTCCATGCCGCGCTCTTTGTAGTTGTGTGCTTTCTTGCGCAGGGTCGGCGCCAGCCTGAGCAAGAACTCGTTGGCCGGAATCCGCTTGGGCTTGGCCTCGCGGCGCACCAACTGGCTCAGGGAGAACGCGCTGCGCCGACGCTGCAGTTCATCGCGCCACTCGTCATTGAGCCGCCGACCTTCGTCGAGAACGAAAAACACTTCGAAATTGGCCTCGCGAAACAGCACGTCGGGCGGCTCGCCGGCGGGGCTGAACTCGTCGGCGCGGTAAGGAATGTTCAAGCCCTGCAACAGGCGTTGACACACCCAACGCTCACGCTCCCATTTGCGGGCATTGGAGAGGAACGCGTTGGCCTGCTCGGCCGCAATGGTCAGCAGGCGTAAGTAATCTGAATCATCCATAGGCCAAGCTTAGCGTTCAAATGCGATCACAAAGAACACAGTTTGTCGGACAGACGCAAACTTTTGATTTCCCGTCAGCCTGGCTGACGGGATGTCCTGGCGCGGCCGTGACGATGCTCTAGGCGGCTACCAGCTCATGCGCACGCCCAGATTGCCGGAGACGCCGTCCAGATCGTTGCTGTCCAGATGGGTGTTGTAGTCGGCGCCCATGTAAACACTGACACTCGAAGACAGCTTCGCCACCAGGCCCACGCCCAGGTCCGCCGATGAGGACTTGTGCTCGCTCTTGATCCGGTCGATGTCGTCATAGGTGACGGTGTCGTAACCACCGAACGTTTTCCACAGGTTGGCCCGCAGATAGGGTTCGAGCGGGATGTCCTGCGCCATGAACCGCCCCTTGAGGCGGGCACCGAGGCGGCCGGTCCAGTAATCCTGGGAGTCGAATGCCACATTGGAGATACCGTCGTTCTGCGAGTCCAGGTCAATCTGCTGGTTGATCACTTGCACCTGGGGTTCCAGCACCCAGTCTTGCGCGACGGCAATTGTGTACCCAGCCTCTACGGACAGCGCCAGCGCATGGCCGTCGGTGTCCATCTTCACGCCGCGATCGGAGCGATTGTCGCCGTCCAGGCTCGACCACATCGCCACGGTATCGAAATACCAGCCGCTGGGGTCGACCAAGGTCCAGTAGGCGCCCACCTGATCGCCGTCGAGCTTGACCCGGCCCGAGCGTCGGTCCTGGAAGCCTTCGGCAAACCCATCGACGTCGCCTTGCAGGTGACTGTGGCCGACAAAAAAACCGAAGCGTTGCAATTGTCCGCCGCTGGTCTGCGAGGCATACAGATCATGACCAATCTGGAAGCCCTGGAGCGAGCCGTCAAAACTCGGGGTCACGGTGCCGGACCAGCTTTTTTGCAGATTACTGCCATACAGACGGCCCCATCCGGCGGGTACGGCTCCGATTTCGCTCAGCAGGCTTTGCTCGCCCTGGCGATCATGGAAGGTGCCCAGGGCTTGCATCGTCAGCAGTTGGGCGGCGGGGATGACCACGGAATACACCGGGACTTCCAGGCGATACAGGGGAATCGGATCGGCGCCGGCCACGGCCTTGGGGATCGGCGGTGTGCTGATGGCCGGTGTCGGCGAAGTCTGGGCCAGGGTTTGTGGCGGCGGCACCTGGTTCGGCTCGACGGGCGCCACCGGTTGCGCGGTCGGTGGTTCGACGGCGGGCTCATCCGGGTCAACCACGGGCGCCGGCTGCTGGATCGGTGGTGGGGCCGGGGGCACGACCGGGGGGACAACGGCGGGTGGAACGGTTGGCGGCGGCACTGCCACCACCGATGAGCGCAGGTACCAGTTGTTCTCGGATCCCGCGGTGACCCCGCCCTTGAACAGGTAGTACTGATAGGCGCCGGCGGACAGCGAGCCCTTCAAGGCAAAGGCATCGCTGCGGCTGATGGCGCCGTTACGTGCCTGCACCACTTCGATCCCGTTCTGGCGAGTCAAACCGCCCAGGCCGCCGAGGTTGGTGATGCCCAGTTGGGTGTTACCGCTGAGGGTGCCTTGGGACACCACCAGCTTGTCACTGGCGGAACTGTCGGTACCCAGCACGGTTTGCAGCAACAGTTGCCCGTTGTTGCCAACGTAGTTGCCATGGACCGTCAGTGAATCGCTGGCACGGCTGCTGCCGCTGGTCATGTCGATGATCCCGGCGTTGCTCAGTGTCGTCAGTTGGCCGGCGGTGTAGGGGCGGATAGCGCCTTGGGTCACGGCCAGGGTACTGCTGCCGTCAATGGCCAATACGCCCGTGGCGCTGGCGCTGTCCCCGAGGAAGAAGTCCCCCGCCAGCGAGAAGCGCGAGTGATTGCCCAGCGTCACCGACTCCCAGCCGACATAACGTGCCGCGCCTGCCGAGGTGCTGTTGTCGAAGCTCAGGCGGTCAGTGCCCAGCCCACCGTCCACAGAGGGGGTGGAGGCGAGTGTGGTCTCGGAGAGATTGCTCAACAGGGCGCTGTCGTCGCCGTCACCCATGAGGATGGCGGAATTGATCTGTCCGCCGTTGCGCCAGGTGAGGCGATCGTTGCCAGCGCTGGCGCGGATCTGCCCGGCAATCACCCCGCCGGAGACGCTGATGATGTCATCGCCACCGCTGGTGCTGATGTTGCCGCCGATCGAGCCCTCCGACACGGTGATGGTATCCAGGCCAAATCCGGTAACCAGGTTGCCGAGAATCCGTCCGCCCGACATATCAAAAATATTGTTATCGAGTTTCATGTCGACGCGGCCGATGGTGCCCCCGGTCATCGTCGCCACATCGCCGTCCTCGAAGGCCCCGACGATGGTGCCCGCGCTCATCAGGAAGCGATCCCGCCCGTCGCCCTGGGCCAGCGACTGGACCTGCCCTCCGGTCATTTTGAACTCATCGATACCGTTGCCCTGGTTAACCGTGCCAGTGATCTGTCCGGCGTTGATCTCCAGGGAGTCGTTGCCATCGCTCTGGTCCAGCGATCCGGTAATGCTGCCGGAATCCATCACTACCCGGTCCACTCCGGCCCCGAACGTGACGTTGCCATTGATCGTGCCGGAGCCGTTGGCCGGGAAGGTCAGGGAGTTGTTGCCCAGGGTGTCGGTGAGTGGGCCGCTGGTGCCACTGTCGCACGTATGGCGGGTATCGCCGGGGCCGGGGAGCAGGGTACAAGCCGCCTGGGCGACGGGACTGGCGAGGAGCAAGAGCGAGGCGCACGGCAGGAGCGTGCTTAGCCTTAGGTGATGGAACATGACGTATCCCTACTGAATGAGTGTTGGCATCGTCCTGATGGCTCTCTCTAAGGCCTGGCTCCACTCATATTCATACTCCACAGGCAGCCGTTGCCCTGACACGCTGAAACTGATCCATCAGATAGGTAAAAGGTGTAGACGGATAATTCCGGAAGTGTGGCTGTTTTCCGACCAGCGGACTGTCGCGGCCTTCGGCCTTGCCCCCAGGGGTGTAATGCAATCGACCCGCTGCACAAAACGGATAACGATCTGCGCAAAGCGGATATTGCTGCGCTGCAGGCCTCCCTACCCTCGGTGATACGCACGCTTATCACGTGACCGATGCTCTTAAAAAAACAACAACAAGAGACAGATGCCATGCGCAAGATCGACGTACATGAGCTGATCGACAACGCTCGTTTCAACCGCTTCCACTGGATGGTGCTGTTCTGGTGCGCCCTGATCATCATCTTCGATGGCTACGACCTGGTGATCTACGGCGTGGTCCTGCCGATGCTGATGAAAGAGTGGGGGCTCAGCCCGTTGCAGGCCGGCGCCCTGGGCAGTTACGCGCTGTTCGGGATGATGTTCGGCGCATTGTTTTTCGGCCCGCTGTCAGACCGGATCGGCCGCAAGAAAGCCATTACCCTGTGCGTGATCCTGTTCAGCGGTTTCACGGTGCTCAACGGGTTTGCCCGCAACCCGACGGAGTTCGGGATCTGCCGGTTCATCGCTGGGCTGGGCATCGGCGGGGTCATGCCCAACGTGGTGGCGCTGATGAACGAATACGCGCCGAAAAAAATCCGCAGCACCCTGGTGGCGATCATGTTCAGCGGCTATTCGGTCGGTGGCATGCTGTCGGCCGGGCTGGGCATTGTGTTGATCCCCAGTTTTGGCTGGCAGTCGGTGTTCTACGTCGCAGTGCTGCCCCTGTTGATGCTGCCGCTGATCATGTACTTCCTGCCCGAGTCGGTGGGTTTCATGCTGCGCCAGGGACGCGATGAAGAGGCACGCAAGGTCCTGGAGCGCGTGGAGCCGACGTACGTTGGCCACAGAAGTGATCAACTGCAGATGAGCGAAGTGAAGGGCACGGGCACCCCGGTGCTGCAGTTGTTTCGCGAAGGTCGGGCGCTGCGCACGCTGATGCTGTGGCTGGCGTTCTTCTGCTGTCTGCTGATGGTCTATGCCTTGAGCTCCTGGCTGCCGAAGTTGATGGCCAACGCCGGGTACAGCCTGGGTTCGAGCCTGTCGTTCCTGCTGGTGCTGAACTTCGGCGCGATCTTCGGCGCCGTCGGTGGCGGCGTGCTGGGCGACAAGCTGAACCTGCCGCGGGTGTTGGCGGTGTTCTTCGCCATGGCGGCGGTGTCGATCACCTTGCTCGGTTTCAACAGCCCGATGCCACTGCTGTATGTGCTGATCGCCATTGCTGGCGCCACCACCATCGGTTCGCAGATCCTGTTGTACGCCTGCGCCGCACAGTTCTACTCCATGACGATCCGCTCCACCGGCCTGGGCTGGGCTTCGGGTATCGGTCGCAACGGTGCTATTGTCGGCCCATTGCTCGGGGGGGCCCTGTTGGGGATCAACCTGCCGCTGCAACTCAACTTCATGGCGTTTGCCCTGCCGGGTGCGGTAGCCGCCATTGCCATGACCGTGTTTGCCATCAGTAGTCAGCGCAGCGCATCGAGCGCTACCAGCGCGCTGTCGCCATCGGGTGTCTGAAGCATGAAAGGGCTATTGCGGGACTTTTCGCTGTCGGCGGCAGTCGCCGGTTTTATTGCCACGGTGATTTCCTATGCCGGCCCCCTGGTGATCATTTTCCAGGCGGCCGACGCCGCAAATCTGTCGCGCGAGGTGCTGTCCTCGTGGGTCTGGGCGATTTCCATTGGCAGTGCGCTGCTGGGCATCGGCTTGAGCCTGCGCTACCGCGTGCCGGTGATCATCGCCTGGTCGGCGCCGGGCTCGGCGCTGCTGGTGGCGCTGTTGCCGGGGATCAGCATGGCGGAAGCGGTGGGGGCGTACCTGGTCAGCAGCCTGATCATCTTTTTGATTGGGGTCTCGGGCGCGTTTGACCGGATCATCAGCAAACTGCCGGCCGCCATTGCCGCCGCCATGCTGGCGGGGATTCTGTTCAGCTTCGGCACGGGCCTGTTCGTGTCGTTGCAGGGCAAGCCGTGGCTGGTGCTGGCGATGTTTGCCACCTACCTGATGTGCAAACGCCTGATGCCGCGTTACGCGGTGTTGATGGTGCTGCTGGTGGGGTGCTCCATGGCCATGCTCGCCGGGGACCTGCGGGTCGACGCGCTGGTGATCGGCCTGGCCACGCCGGTCTGGATAAGCCCGCAATTCAGCCTGAGCGCAACCTTGAACATCGCGTTGCCGCTGGTGATGGTGGCACTGACGGGGCAGTTTGTCCCCGGCATGGCGGTGCTGCGGGCCAGTGGTTACTCGACCCCCGCCAGCCCGATCATTGCCAGCAGCGCGCTGGGCACGGCATTGCTCGCGCCCTTTGGCTGCCACGGCTTGAACCTGGCGGCGATCACCGCGGCGATCTGCACCGGCCGTGAAGCCCACGAGGACCCAGGCAAGCGGTATGTCGCCGGGGTCGTTGGCGGCTTGTGTTACCTGGTGCTGGGGATCTTCGGCGCGACCTTGGTCTCGCTGTTTTCGGCCTTCCCCAAAGAGCTGATCGCGGCCCTTGCGGGGCTGGCGCTGTTCGGGGCGATTGCCGGGGCATTGGCCGGTGCAATGGCGGTGCCCAACGATCGCGAAGCGGCGCTGGTGACCTTTCTGGCGACGGCCTCGGGCATGTCGCTGTTCGGTTTGTCCGCCGCGTTCTGGGGGCTGATCTTCGGCATGCTCACCCACCTGCTGTTGAACGCGCGCCGCGCCGCTCCAGGGACCAAGGCAACGCCTGCCCCGCACACCCTGCGCTGACCACACTGGACTGATTCCTACCCGTTTGACCTTCCCCCGCAGCGCCAGCGCTGCGGGCGGATCACTGCACCCTGTCGATCAATAACAATAAGAGCAAAACGATGAAACAGACTCTCGCCACAACCGCTTCGCTGTTGTCCCTGACGCTCGCCTCGGGTTTTTCCGACCGTGCGCTGGCCGCCGACAATGGCTTTGTAAAAGACACCACTGCGACCTTGCAGGCCCGCAATTATTATTTCAGCCGCGACTTCTCGGACATCGTCGGCGCCAATCAGCAGTCCAAGGCCGAGGAGTGGGCCCAGGGTTTCATTTTCAACCTCAAGTCTGGCTACACCCCGGGCACCCTCGGGGTGGGCGTGGACGTCATTGGCCAGTTGGGCCTCAAGCTCGACAGCAGCCCGGACCGGGTCAACACCGGCCTGCTGCCGGTGCAGGACGATGGCCGCGCGGCCGATGACTACAGTCGCCTGGGGGCGGCGCTGAAAGTGCGCTACTCGAAAACCGAGCTCAAGGTCGGCGAGCTGCAACCCAACTTGCCGGTGCTGGCCTTCAGCGACATCCGCTTGCTGCCGCCCACCTACCAGGGGGTGAGCATCAGCTCCAGCGAGTTCAATGGCCTGACCGTGCAGGGCGGTCACCTGAACTCCACCAGCCTGCGCAACGAGTCCGGAGATGAAAAGATGCAGGCCATGCTCGGTCATGTGCCGCAGCGCCAGGTCAGCAGCGACGGCTTCAACTTTGCCGGGGCCGACTACGGGTTCAATGACAAGCGCAGCTCGCTCAGTGCCTGGTACGGGCAACTGGAAGATATCTACAACCAGCGCTTTCTCGGGCTCAAACACAGTGAGCCGCTGGGGGACTGGACCCTGGGCGCGAACCTGGGCTACTACGACTCACGGCAAGACGGCAAAAAGCTGCTGGGCAACATCGACAACCAGGCGTTCTTCTCCCTGCTGTCGGCCAAGCGTGGCGGCCACACCTTCTACCTGGGTTATCAGGGCATGTTTGGTGACAGTGCCTTCCCGCGCGTCTTTGCCAATATCTCGCCATTGGGCAACGAGGTGCCCACCTACGAGTTTGCCTACACCGATGAACGGTCCTGGCAGGTACGTTACGACTACGACTTTGCGGCGCTCGGTGTACCGGGGCTGACCAGTACCGTGCGTTACATCACCGGCAATAATGTCGACACCGGCAAGGGCTATGAAGGCAAGGATCGCGAGCGCGACCTGGACCTGGGCTATGTGCTGCAGAGCGGCAGCCTCAAGGGCCTGGGGATTCGAGTGCGTAATGTGATGGCGCGGTCCAACTACCGCAGTGACATTGACGAAAACCGCCTGATCCTCAGCTACACCTGGAGCCTGTTATGAGCCGCTGCAGTCGCCCATGACCTGATAAGACACCCGGTGTGTCTGGCCCTGGTGGTCGACATAGACCATGCTCGCCGGCACTACGCCACAGCCGCCGGCGGTGTCGGAGACCGAAACCACCTTGGCGATATCCAGCGGCTGCGCCGGGTCGTAGGGAGTGGCAGGCGGTTCATTACCGGCGGCCAGGGCCGAGGTGGCGACCAGGGCCAGCAACAGGCTGATCAGGCTTTTCATCGTGCGGTACTCCGTGTGGATCTCGATGCCTGAAGTTTAGTCTTCGCCGGCCGCTGAAAAAGGGGGTAAAACCGGATGCAGTCTTGCAGCAGATGTAACAGTCACCGCTCTCGGAGGGCCTGTGGCAGTGCGCCAGGGGGCATCCGGGCGGTGTAGACTGATGGCCTGTTCGGTTTCGCCAAGGAGTCTGACGTGAAGGTCTGCGTAACAGGGTGGATGGAGGTCCCGGCATGATCGGTGCCGAACTGCTGTCACCGTTCACCCTCACCGTGGGGTGGTTGCTTTACGTGCCGGTGTTGCTCTGGGCGATAGCGCGCGCGCCCTGGGTCGAACTGTTCAGCGACAGCCGGCGCCAGCACCTGCTGTTCGGCACGGTGTTCGCGTTGTTCCTGCTCTGGCTGGTGCGGCGTGACTTCGACACCGGCGTGTCCTATCACTTCATCGGCATGACCGCCGTCACCCTGCTGCTGGACTGGCCCCTGGCGATCGTCGGCGGGCTGGTCGCCCAGATCGGCCTGGTGCTGCTGGGGCGCCAGGACCTTGCGGCGATGGGAGTCAACGGTGCCTTGCTGATCCTGCTGCCGGTACTGGTCACCGAAGGCTGCGCCCTGCTGGTGGAGCGCGCGCAACCGCGTAATCCGTTTGTGTATATCTTTTGCTCGGGTTTTTTTGCCGCCGCCTTGTCGGCGCTGCTCTGCCTGTTGCTGGCGTTGGGCGTGCTGTGGTTCGACGAGCGTTTTGCGCTGCCGGAATGGCTTGAGGATTTTGTCGGCTACCTGTGGCTGATCATCTTTCCCGAAGCCTTTATCAACGGCATGGTGATCAGCGCCCTGGTGGTGTTCTGCCCCGAGTGGCTGGAGACCTTCAACCGCACCCGTTACCTGTCGGCGCCGTGGAAAGACGAAGACAAGTCTTGATCTTTATCAACAGGCTGGCGAACAGACGCACCTATGCTCCGAAAAATCCTCAGGAGCAGCGGCATGAGCGTTTACCAGTGGGCGAGGCAAGAGTTGCGCGACAGTCTGGCATCGGCGGAGGCAGCCGGTTTTGAACCGGGGTTGAGCCTGCGCGCCTTGCTCAGCGCGGTGGTCGAGGAGAGCAAGGCGGTGCGCAGTGTCGAGGACCTGGCCGATGAGCTGCAGTTCCTGGCCGAGAACCTCGATGACAGTGCCGACTACAGCTTCATGCGGCCTTAGTGGCGCGGTTCGAAATCTTCACTGAACAGATCGTCTTCGGCGTCCGGGCTGACCGGGATTTTGTGTTCTTCCGAGGCCCAGGCGCCGAGGTCGATGAGTTTGCAGCGGTCCGAGCAAAACGGCCGGAAGGTGCTGCTGGCGCTCCATTCCACGGGGGCGCCGCAGGTTGGGCAGGTGACGACAGGGGGTTGGCTCATGACTGGCCTCCACGCAAAGTTAGGTAAAAGTGATGCAGGCGTTCGACTTCGCTGTGCAGCCAGGCGAGGTCGCGGTCATTGACCACCACATCGTCGGCATGGCGCAGGCGCTCCTGACGGCTGGACTGCGCCTTGAGGATCGCCTGGACCTGCTGTTCGCTGGTCTGGTCGCGCTGCAGGGTGCGTTCGATCTGGAGGTGTTCGGGGGCATCGATCACCAGCACCCGCTGGGTCATGGCGAACTGTCCGGACTCGATCAGCAAGGGTGACACCAGGATCGCGTAGGGGGATTTGGCCCGCGCCAGGTGCGCGGCGATTTCCTCGGCGATCAATGGATGCAGGAGCTTTTCCAGCCAGCGGCGCTCCTCGGGGATTTCGAAGATCAGCTTGCGCAGTGCCGCCCGGTCCAGTTGGCCATCTGCCTGCAAAACGCCGTCACCGAAGTGCTCGGCTATCTGCGCCAGCGCCGGGCGACCGGGCTCGACCACCCAGCGCGCGGCATGATCGGCATCCACCGCATGGATACCGAGGTCGATGAAATGCTGGGCCGCCGCGCTTTTGCCGCTACCGATGCCACCGGTGAGGCCGAGAATCCAGGGTTGTTCCACAGGGGTATTCATTGCAAACCGACAAACTGCCAATAGAAGTCGGTTATTTGACCACCCCAGAGCAAGGCAATCCAGCCGGCAATTGCCAGATAGGGACCGAAGGGGATCGGCGTCGAGGTTTTCGCCCGTTTCCAGCGCAGCCAGAGCAGCCCGCTGACGGCCCCCACCAGCGAGGCCAGCAGGATCGTCAGCGGCAGGATCTGCCAGCCGCCCCAGGCCCCCAGCATCGCCAGGAGCTTGAAGTCGCCATGGCCGATGCCTTCCTTGCCGGTGATCAACCTGAACAGCCAATACACCGTCCACAAGCTCAGGTAGCCGGCCACGGCGCCCCACACGGCGTCCTGCAGTGGCACGAACAGCTCGAACGCGTTGACGATCACCCCCAGCCACAGCAGCGGCATGACCAGTACGTCGGGCAGCAACTGATGGTCGGCGTCGATCAGGCACAGGGCCAACAGGCCCCAGCTCAACACCAGCAGCCCCGCGGTCTGCCAGCCAAAGCCCAGGTGCCAGGCGATGAACCCGCAGAGCAGCGCGCAACTGAGCTCGACCAGCGGGTAACGGGCACTGATGGGGGTTTTGCAACGTGCGCACCGTCCACGCAGTATCAGGTAGCTGAGCAGTGGAATGTTCTCCCAGGCACGCAGAGGATGGCGGCAGTGGGGGCAATGGGAGTGGGGCAGCATCAGGTTGTAGGTGGGGCCGGGGGGCTCGGCGGGTAGTTCGAGGATGTCCCGGGCCTGCTGGCGCCAATCCCGTGCCAGCATCTTTGGCAGGCGCCAGACCAGGACGTTGAGAAAGCTGCCGACCACCAGCCCCAGCCCGAGGGCCAGGACCACGAAGGCCGTCGGGTAGCTGGTGAGAAATTCACTCAAGGGCATGTTCAGATCGCCGTACCAAGTTGGAAAATGGGCAGGTACATGGCAACCACCAGCCCGCCGACGATTACGCCAAGTACCCCCATGATAAGAGGTTCCAGCAGACTGGTCAGGTGATCGACCAGGGACTCGACTTCGCCTTCATAGTAGCCCGCGACGTTGCCGAGCATTTCGTCCAGCGCCCCGGATTCTTCGCCAATCGCGGTCATCTGGATCGCCAGGTTGGGAAATACCCCACTGTTGCGCATCGCCACATGCAACTGCATGCCGGTACACACCTCCTGGCGAATCATCAGCACCGCCTGTTTGAACAGCCGGTTGCCGGTGGCTCCGGCCACCGAATCCAAGGCTTCCAGCAGCGGCACCCCGGCGGCGAAGGTGGTCGATAACGTCCGGGCATAACGAGCGACCGCCGACTTTCGCAGCAGGGGGCCGACAATTGGCAGATCCAGCCAGCGAGTCTGCAGCCAGTCGCGAAACCTCGAGGAGCGGCGTTGGGCCTGGTGCACGCCCAGCGCAGCAGCGAGCAGCCCACCCAGCAGCAGCCACCCGCTGTGCCGCAGGTATTCGGCGAGCCCGATCACGCTGCGGGTCAGTGCGGGAAGTTCGGCGCCAAAACCGTGGAACATCACTTCGAACTGCGGCACCACCTTGAGTAACAGGATGGCGCTGACGATCACGGCCACCAGGAGCACCGCCAGCGGGTAGGTCATGGCTTTGCGCATCCGCGCCTTGAGTCGTTGACTTTTTTCCCGGTCGCTCGCCACCCGCTCCAGCAAGGTGTCGAGGGCGCCTGCCTGTTCGCCGGCGTCAATCAGGTTGCAGTAGAGCTCGTCGAAGTGTTGCGGCTTTTTGCGCAAGGCACTGGTCAGGCTGCTGCCGGCCATCACGTCCTGTTTCAAGCCCTCCAGCAGGCAACGCATACGTGGGTTATCGAAGCCTTCGGCGATGATGTCGAAGGCCTGCAGCAACGGCACCCCGGCCTTGAGCAGGGTCGCCATTTGCCGGGTGAAGAGCGCGATATCCTGGGCCGTGACCCGCTGGCCTGCGCGGAACAGGGGGGCGAACTTTTTCCGTACCTTGCCCGGGATGATGCCGCGTTGGCGCAACCGGGCCTTGATCTGGGCCGGATTCTGCGCGCTCGATTCACCGGACATTTTGCGGCCTGTTCTATCGGTGCCTTGCCAGGCGTACAGGCTGACCTTTGTTGCTTTGAACGGCATGTCTCGATCCTTGATGACCTATCGGCTGCTTGCGCTGCAAGCCTAGCCAAGGGCGGACGTTGTGCGGGCGCGCTGCAGTGACAAATAGTGTCAGTTAGTGCGGTTTTGCAACGCCTTGGATGGGGGGAACCCGGCTTCGCTGCCCGGTCTGCAAGGGCTGACGGACTTGGCATGGGCTGTGCGTTATCCGCTGCCGAGCATGAGCGTTCGCCTCATGCAAAAAGGGAGTTGCAGCCATGAAGGGACAAAGGGGATTTAGCCTGATCGAACTGCTGATCGTGGTGGCGATCATTGGCATTCTGGTCACGGTGGCATTGCCGCTGTATTCCAAATATCAGGCGCGGGCCAAGGTCACGGCCGGACTGGCCGAGATCTCGGCGCTCAGGGTGTCATTCGAAGACGTCATCAATCAGGGGGCCGATCCGACCCTGGAACGACTCGGCGCCAGCGCGACCACCAGCCATTGCACGATCTCGGCGGCGGGCAAGGGCGCTTCCGGGTTAGGCAACCTCGGCTGCACCCTGGTCAACGCGCCAGGCCCGGTGCTCAACCGCACCCTCACCCTGTCGCGTTCCGAAGCGGGCAGCTGGAGTTGCGCGACCACGGTAGCCGCGGACTATTCGCCCAAGGGCTGTACCACCAGTGAGGGCTGATTCCGGCAACTTGCATGTCGAGAATCTCCGGGTCATGCAAATTGCATGATTCCGGTTTTTTGGTGTTTTTATAAGTTGTTGATTATTAAGGATTTATTGCGTTTCCAAAAGTTGGCACAGTGTTCGCACTATTACCGGTAACCCTGCTGAGAAGGCAAACAGCAGACTTTCTGGAAAAACAGGAGTTACCCGTATGAAGAAGTTCGCTATCGCTACCGCAACTGCTACCGCTCTGACCCTGACACTGGCCAACGCAGCGTTTGCGCAGACCACCCAAAACACCCAGTCGCCAATGGTGCTGGCTGCCGGTGAAGTGACCGAGGCGAAGGAAGCGACTTCCGACACCTGGATCACCACCAAAGTGAAGGCTGACCTGGTCACTGAGAAAGGCATTCCGGGTACCGATATCAAAGTAGAAACCAACAAAGGTGTGGTATCGCTGTCTTCCACCACTGCGGTAACCGAGTCGCAGAAAGAAACCGCGGTGAGAATCGCGAAAAACATCAAGGGCGTTCAGGCGGTATCGGCTGACGGCCTGAAAGCCGAGTAAGGCGCAGGCTTCTCGCCTGGACTGGGAGAAGGAGCGGCAGGTGAGCGCAGTCATGCACCTGCCGCGACTCTAGTGTTCATGCGACCGACCACAGGGATGTGGTCTCCACAGGCCCCGACATTCGTGTCGGGGCCTGTTTTATTGGGCGGCGATAAAGTGGCGCGAGCCTTGGCTACTCGGCGTCCAGGTGCAACGGCGTGATGACCCTGCCATCACTTTCGGCCTGGCCCAGGCTGGCGTCGATGAAGTACACCCGGTCATCGGCCAGTTGGCCCTTGTCCACCAGGTAGTCCTTGATGCTGCTGGCGCGGTCCTGGCCCAGTTGACGCAACAGCACATCGCTGCCCGCCCAGAACTTGATGACCCCTTCACGCATTTTTGCGGCGCGCTCTTCCTTGCCCAGGTCCTTCCATTGCGCCGGCGGTTGGGTTTTCAGGCGAGTGCGGTAGATACCTTCGAGCAACGGGGTTTTTTCCCCTTCCGGGACTTCCAGCAACGAAGCCTGGGCCGGTACCTTGTCGCCGCGACGCTGGAGAATCTTGTAGTAGTTGTACTGGTATTCGCGCTCCAGGCGCTGCTCGGCAATCAACGGGCCGTCGCTGCTTTGCGCGGCGGTGCCTTCGATTTCCAGGCGCAGGGCCGGACGCTCCTTGAGGGCACCGGCCAGTTTGATCAGTGCGCCTTCGGCGTCCTTGCTCAACTCACTGGAGCCCGGTGCGAAGGACACGGTGCCCAGGTCTTCGGAACCGCCGCCGGCGACCAACCCGCCGATCAGTTTGAATGGCGCAGCCGCCGCTTTTACGATCAGGTTGCGCAGGGTTTGCCAGACAATCGGCATCACACTGAACTGGGGGTTGTTGAGGTCACCAGTGACCGGCAGTTCGATGGAAATCTTGCCGTCGACGTCCTTGAGCAAGGCCACGGCCAGTTTCAGCGGCAGGCTGACGGCATCCGGGCTGTCGACTTTCTCGCCCAGCTCCAGTTGCTCGACCACCACCTTGTTATCCGCCTTGAGCTGACCCTTGGTGATCCGGTAGTGCAGGTCGAGATTGAGGCGGCCTTTGCGGATCCGGTAGCCGGCGAATTTGCCGGAGTAGGGGGTCAGGGTCGTCAGTTCGACTCGTTTGAAGCTGGTGGCGATATCCAGTGCCGCCATCGGGTCGAACGGATTGACGCTGCCCTTGATGGTCACCGGGGCGTAACGGTCGACTTTGCCTTTGACATCGACCGAGGCCGGCTTGGCCTGGCGGCTGTCGATGGTGCCGATCTGGCCATTGAGTTGCTGGATCGCGGTGGCGAAGTTGGGTGTCAGGCTGAAGTCGGCAAAGTTCGCCGAACCGTCGTTGATCGCAATGCCGCCGATGTGAATGCCCAGCGGCTTGTCCTGGCTGGCAGCAGGTCTGCCCGCCGTGGTTTTCGCCGTGCTGTCGGCCGGTTGCGGGATCAGCAGGTCGTCGATGTTGGTGGTCCGATCATCGTTGATCATGAACCGCACGTAGGGCTGCTGCAGGTTGATTCGATCGATCGACAGGCTGTCGCCGTGCTGATAGTTCAGCCCTTCGACCATGACCTTCTGCCACTTGAGGAAGTCACGGGATTTGAGGGTGTCGAGGGTGTGCAACTGGTCGACCTGGGCCTTGCCGGTGACGTTGAAGGCCAGGGGCTCGGTGCTCTTGAGGTTGACAGCCAGGTCGCTGCCGAGCATCCCGGAGCGCAGCTCCAGCAGAATGAACGGGTTGATGTAGGACTGGGCGACCCGCAGGTCGATGTCCCGGGTCTGTACCTTGAGCCGGGCGCTGACCGGGGCCAGGTTGACTTCGCCATCGGCCATCAGCTTGCCTTGCTTGCCCACGCCGGTATCGAGCTTGAGGGTAAAGGGCGAGCCATTGAGGCTGTCGAAATTTTTCAGGTCCAGGTTCAGCGGACCGACCTCAAGCGCCACCGCCGGTTTGACTTGGCGATCGGCCAGGTGCACCTGGTAGTTGCGCAGCTCGACATCCTTGAGCAGCACCTGCCAGGGTTTGCTCGGCGCAGCGGGCTCGGCTTTAGGTGAGTCGGCCGCGGCCGGCGCATTCACCGCTTGCGGCTTGACCGCCGGCTTGGCGGGCTGGCTGGCGAACAGCTTCTGCCAGTCGAGTTGGCCATCCGCTTCGCGGGCGGCCCAGGTTTCCAGTTTCTGGCTGCGGATCTTGCCGACAATCACTTGTTGTTTGGCCAGGTCGATGCTGGTTTCGCTGATGTCCAGGCGCTCGAGACGGGCCAGCGGCCGGCCATCCGGGGCCTTGATGGCAAAGGGGGCGATGCTGGCCGAGGTGTTGCTCAGCAGCAGTTCGGTTTCCTTGGACAGGTTGAGCTTGTAGTCGGTGCTGAGGCTGACCGTGCCCTCTTCAAGCACCAGTGGCAGGGCGTCGCGCACATAGGGCCAAAAGGCTTTCATCTTGCCGTCGGTGATTTTCAGGCTGCCTTCGGACGCGATGGGCACCAGGCTGATCTTGCCGCTCCAGTCGATCTGGCCGCCGGCCGGACCGATCGCCACCAGGGTCATGTCGGCATTGTCTTCCGGCAGGGTGCTCAGGTGCTTGAGCTCGAAATCCAGTTTGTCGTAGAGGAACTCGATGGGTTCGCTGGGCCGCAGGTCCTGGAAATGGATGTAGCCACGGGCCAGGTCGATACGGTCGATGCGCAGCGGGAAGGGCTTGGCCTCGGGGTCGGCCGGCGTCGGTTCACTGGCGGGCAACTTGAACAGCTGGGTGAGGTTCAGGGTGCCGTCCTTGCTGAACAGCACCGAGGTTTTTGGCTTGTCCAGTTGCACATCGGCCAGGTGCAGGGCGCGGGTCCAGAGACTGTCGATCTGCAGGTCGGCGTACAGACGTTCGAAGCCGACCTGCTCCTTGCCTGGCTCACCGATGTTCAGGCCCCACAAGGTCAGCTCCAGGCTGAAGGGGTTGAACTCGATGCGCTGGATACTGGCCGGCACCGCTGCGTAATGGGCCAATTGTTGATTGGCGATCCGCAAGGCGACACCCGGCAGAATCAGAAAGCCCAGCAAGCTATAGAGGGCCAGAGCAGTCAACAAGGCGCCGATGGCGCGAATCAATCCTTTGGGCATGTGTGGCTTCATCTGTCTGAATCGGAGTGCCTTGGAGTATGGCACGCGATTCTGGTTCCGAAGCAATGACCTCGATCAGGATTATTCAGATTCCGGCGCCGCGACTCAGAGCTGCAGAATCAGGGTTTTGAGCGGTGGTTGCTGATCCATCGAGGGGAAATCGGCGGCCGGCGGCAGCACCGTGCATTCGCGCACCGGGCGCCCGGCTTTTTCCGCGCACCGCAGCACCTGCTCACGCCAGTCGTCCATGCTGACTTTCGCCAGGTTGTTGCAGCAGATCAGTACGCCATTGTCCGCGGTGCTGAGCAGCGCCGGTTTCAGCAGGCTCTGGTAGTCGCGTAGCAGGTCTACGGTGCCGAACGCGCTTTTCGCCCAGGCCGGTGGGTCGAGCAGTACCAGGTCGTATTGGCGTTGTTCCAGGCGCGGGTAGCTGGGCAGCTTTTGTCCACGGCGCTGGCTGATTGGCAGGCCGGCCAATTGACGGATCGCCGGGAAGTAATCGGACTGGACGAACTGCATGCCCGGCAACTGTGGGTTGAGCTGACCGTTCTCCCGGCCGACCGCCAGGTTGCCCTCGGCGAAATCCAGGTTGCACACTTCGCGCGCGCCACCGGCGGCGGCACTCAGGCCGACTCCACAGGTGTAGGCGAACAGGTTCAGCACACTCTTGCCCTGGCTATGTTGCTTGACCCAGCCACGGGCATTGCGCAGGTCGAGAAACAGCAGCGGGTCCTGCCCGGCGTGGCGCCCGCGCACACGGTAGTTCAGGCCCCACTCGTGGCCGACCATGTCTGCCAGCGCGGCCTCGTCGGCGCGGTACACGGTGTCTTCACGGTCGATGCGCGAATTGCCCCGGGAGCGGTCGTTGTAGACCAGCAGGGTGTCGAGGCCCAGCTGTTGATTGACCGTGGCGTGCAACGCCAGCAGGGCGTCGCGCTCCAGCGCCTGGTGAAAACTCTGCACCAGCAACTGCGGGCCGTAACGGTCGACGGTCAGGCCACCGGCACCTTCCTGGCTGCCATGGAACAGGCGATAGCAGTCGGTGCCTTGCTGGTGGAGCTCGGCGAGCAAGTCTTGGCGATGATCGAGGGCGGCGCGCAGCGCCTGATTCAAGGAAGACATGCGTAGCGCCTTGCAGGGGGAATTGGGCGCGAGAGTTTAACAGCTATGGGGCTTCTCTGGAGGGGTGAGCACGTTTGCGCCCGGACCTACAACAGCCCCATACGTCGCTTGGCGCGCTGCACCGAGCCATTACGCACCGCCCAGCGCAGCATCGGCGCACTGCGGTTGATGCTGGCGCGGATCAGTTGCCGTTGCAGCGGGCTCTGGCTGACGTCGAGCATGGCGCTGGCCCAGTCCGGCAACAGGTCGATCCCGGCCTGCATCATCAGCCCGCCAAAGGGTTTGGCGAGACGACTGGGGGCGGGCGCGTTCAACAGCAGGCGCAACACTTCCCGACTGCGTTCGTCGCACAGCAGTTGTGGACGGATCCGTTCCAGGTAATCGGCGACTTGCTGGCGCGAGCGCGGCACCTCACGGGCGCCCAAGCGTTCGGCGATCAGCGCGATCTCGGCGTAATAACGGTCCTGGTCGGCGCCTGAAAGGTGCGGATTGCGGTAGCGCAGGTGAGCGGCGAGGAAGTTGCTGACTTCGGCCACGTGCACCCAGGTCAGCAGGTCCGGGTCGCTGGCGGCGTAGGCGCGGCCATCGGGGGCGGTGCCGACCACTTGCAGGTGGATGGTGCGCACTTTTTCGATCAGCCATTCGGCGTCCTGCCGTGAGCCGAAGGTGGTGCCGGAGATGAACTGCCCGGTGCGACGCAGGCGCCCGAGCATGTCCTGGCGAAAGTTCGAATGGTCCCAGACGCCGGCCAGCGCCAGCGGGTGCAAGGCCTGCAGCATCAAGGCACTGATGCCGCCGATGAGCATGCTGCTGAAGTCACCGTGGACCTGCCAGCTCACCGAGTCGGGGCCGAACAGGCCGGGATCGCCCTTGGGGTTCTCCAGGTCGAGCTTGCCCAGGGACAGTCCGCTCAGGCTCATGATCTGGGTTTCAATGCGGGTACGAATGAATTCCATGACAACTCGTTGGCGACAGCAGAAAAAGGCTGCGGCCCACAGGCCGCAGCGGATTCATTGGTTCAGGCGCTTGTCGATCAGCCCCGCGACCACACTCGGGTCAGCCAGGGTCGAGGTGTCACCGAGGCTGTCGAGCTCATTGCAGGCGATCTTGCGCAAGATGCGGCGCATGATCTTGCCTGAGCGGGTTTTCGGCAAGGCCGGCGCCCACTGGATCAGGTCCGGCTTGGCGAAGCTGCCGATCTCCTTGCTGACATGGGCCAGCAATTGTTGTTTCAGGGCCGCGTCGGGTTCGATGCCGTTCATCGGGGTGACGAAGGCGTAGATGCCCTGGCCTTTGACGTCGTGGGGGTAACCGACCACCGCCGCCTCGGCGATGCTGTCGTGCAGCACCAGGGCGCTTTCGACTTCGGCGGTGCCGATGCGGTGCCCGGAAACGTTGATCACGTCGTCGATGCGCCCGGTGATCCAGTAGTCGCCGTCTTCGTCGCGCCGGGCGCCGTCACCGGTGAAGTAGTAGCCGGGGTAGGGCTTGAAGTAGGTATCGACCATTCGCTGCGGGTCGCCGTAGACGCTGCGGATCTGTGCCGGCCAGCTGGATTTGAGCGCCAGCACGCCACTGCCGGGGCCGGTGATTTCCTGGCCTTGCTCATCGAGCAGCACCGGCTGTACGCCGAACATCGGTTGTGTGGCGCAGCCCGGCTTGATCCGTTGTGCGCTGACCAGGGGGCTGAGCATGATGCCGCCGGTTTCGGTCTGCCACCAGGTGTCGACGATTGGGCAGCGTTGTTCGCCGACTGCATTGAAATACCATTCCCAGGCTTCCGGGTTGATCGGCTCGCCGACGCTGCCCAGCAGGCGCAGGCTGCTGCGCGAGCTGTCCTGCAAGGGACCGGCGCCTTCACGCATCAGGGCCCGCAATGCGGTAGGGGCGGTGTAGAAGATATTGACCTGGTGCTTGTCGATGACGTGCCAGAAGCGCGAGCTGTTGGGGTAGTTGGGCACGCCTTCGAAGATCAGGGTGGTGGCGCCGTTGGCCAGCGGGCCATAGACGATGTAGCTGTGGCCGGTGACCCAGCCGACGTCGGCGGTGCACCAGAACACTTCGCCGTCGCGGTAGTCGAGCACGTACTTGAAGGTCATCGCCGCTTGCAGCAGATAACCACCGGTGGTGTGCAGCACGCCCTTGGGTTTGCCGGTGCTGCCAGAGGTGTAGAGGATGAACAGTGGGTCCTCGGCGTCCATCGGCTGGGGCGCGCACTGCTCGCTGGCACCGCCGACGGCCTGGTGATACCAGAGGTCGCGGCCCTCGTGCCAATTGACCTGGCCCTGGGTGCGTTGGACCACGATCACCGTACTGACCGCCGGGCAACTGAGCAGGGCCTGGTCGACGTTGTGTTTGAGTGGCACGTTTTTGCCGCCGCGCACGCCTTCGTTGGCGGTGATCACCGTGCGGCAGTCGGCATCGAGGATGCGGTCGCGCAGCGAGTCCGGGGAAAAACCGCCGAATACCACCGAATGTACGGCACCGATGCGCGAACAGGCGAGCATCGCATAGGCGGCTTCAGGGATCATCGGCATGTAGATGCACACCCGGTCGCCTTTTTTCACGCCACGGCTTTTCAGTACGTTGGCCAGGCGGCAGACGTGCTGATGCAGTTGCTGATAGGTAATCTGTTGCGAGTCGGCGGGGTTGTCGCCTTCCCAGATGATCGCGGTCTGTTGACTGCGTGTGGCCAGGTGACGGTCGATGCAGTTGTAGCTGACGTTGAGCTGGCCGCCGGCGAACCATTGGGCCTGGCCAGTCTTGATGTCCGAGTGCTGGACGCTCTGCCAGGGGTGGGACCAGTCGAGAAACTGCCTGGCCTGTTCGGCCCAGAAGGTATCGGGATGATCGATGGACTGGCGATACAGGCGTTGATAGTCGTCCTGACTCAATTGCCCAGCCCGGCGGACGGCATCGGCTTTGGGGAACGTGCTGATATCGAACATGACGGTTCCTTATTCTTGTCTTGGCCACAAGAGATAAAGATGCGCCGAGTGATCAGTGGGTTCAAGTCATGGGCTAAAACGACTGTGGGAGCGAACAGACGGAGGACCGCCCGACTCGCTCCCACAGGGTTAGCCGTGTGGCTTCAGATCAACCGCGGTGACGCCCGCGGAAGTAGTTGATCAAGCCCTGGGTCGAGGCATCGTCGGCAGGGGCTTCTTCGCTGCCCACCAGACGGTTGTAGACGCCTTTGCCCAGTTCCTTGCCCAGCTCCACGCCCCATTGGTCGAATGCGTTGATGCCCCAGATCACGCTCTGCACGAAGACCTTGTGCTCGTACATCGCTACCAGTGCGCCGAGGCGCCGTGGGCTGATGCGCTCGACCACCAGGGTGTTGCTCGGACGGTTGCCCGGGATCACCTTGTGCGGTGCGAGTTTCTCGATCTGCTCTTCGCTCATGCCCTTGTCACGCAGCTCGGCTTGCGCTTCGGCCAGGGTCTTGCCCAGCATCAGCGCCTGGCTTTGCGACAGGCAGTTGGCGTACAGCCACTGATGGTGATCCGCTACCGGGTTGAAGCTGACGATCGGCACAATGAAGTCGGCCGGGATCAATTGGGTGCCCTGGTGCAGCAACTGGTGGTAGGCGTGCTGTCCGTTGCACCCCACGCCGCCCCAGATCACCGGGCCGGTATCGGTGGACACGGGCGTGCCGTCCTGGCGCACGCTCTTGCCGTTGGATTCCATGTCCAGTTGTTGCAGGTGCTTGGTGATGTTGCGCAGGTAGTGGTCGTACGGCAGGATCGCGTGGCTCTGTGCGCCCCAGAAGTTGCCGTACCACACGCCCAGCAGGGCCAGGAGCACCGGCATGTTCTGCTCGAACGGCGCGCTCTGGAAGTGCTGGTCCATGGTGTAGGCACCGGACAGCAGTTCCTTGAAGTTGGACATGCCGATCGCCAGGGCAATCGGCAGGCCGATGGCCGACCACAGCGAATAACGACCGCCAACCCAGTCCCACATCGGGAAAATGTTTTCTTCGCGAATACCGAAAGCCACGGCGGCGGCGTTGTTGCTCGAGACCGCGATGAAGTGGCGATACAGCTCGGCTTCCGAGCCACCCTGGGCCAGATACCAGGCGCGAGCGGCCTGGGCGTTTTTCAGGGTTTCCAGGGTGTTGAAGGATTTCGACGAAACGATGAACAGCGTGGTTTCGGCGCGCAGCTTCAGGGCCAACTCGTGGAACTCACTGCCGTCGATGTTCGCCAGGTAGTGGCAGCGTACGCCTTTCTGTGCGTAGGACAGCAGGGCCTCGGAGACCAGCTCCGGGCCGAGGAACGAGCCGCCGATACCGATGTTCACCACGTCGGTGATCGGTTTTTCGGTGTAGCCGCGCCACAGGCCGTCATGGATACGCCCGACCATGTCGGTGATCTGGTTCAGTACCTTGTGCACTTCCGGCATCACGTTGACGCCGTTGACCGACAGCTTGTCGCCCACCGGACGGCGCAGGGCGGTGTGCAGCGCCGGACGGCCTTCGGAGGCGTTGACGATTTCGCCGCTGAACAAGGCCTTGATGGCGTCCTGCAGGCCGGCTTCGTTCGCCAGGTCCACCAGCAGGTTGCGGGTTTGCTCGTTGATCAGGTTTTTCGAATAGTCGAGGAACAGCCCACAGCTGCTCAGGGTGAACTGGGTGAAACGCTGCGGGTCGGCATTGAACGCTTCACGCATGCTGAAATCCTGCATGGCTTGGCGGTGATCATTCAGCGCCTGCCAGGCTGGCAGAGCGGTAACGTCTTGAGGGTTGCGGTAGTACGCCATCGCTGCGGGTTTCCTTTTACTTGAACTGCCTTTAGGACACTGAAAAGCCCGGAACATCCTGCCGGGCGGCAGATATTATCCGGTAATACGACGAAGACACGATTAAAAAACGCAGGCCGATAACAGTAAACCTTGAGGGGGGCATCTGTCTTGGCTTTGTGGTGGGCGCGAGCTTGCTCGCGATGAGGCCGTCAGATTCTACAGCTCATTGACTGACATGCCGTCATCGCGAGCAAGCTCGCTCCTGCAGGGGGGGGCGTGCGGGGTTCAGGCGGGTGTATCGAGGTTCAGGTGCAGGTTGTCGATCAGGCGGGTGGTGCCGAGGAAGGCTGCCACCAGGATCACCAGGTCGCGATCTTCGGGGGTCGCCGGGCGCAGGCTCTGCGCGTGGCGAATCTCCAGGTAGTCAGGACGCAAGCCAGCCGCTTCGAGCTGCTGGATCTGTGCCTGCAGCAACGCCGGGTAATCGCGTCGCCCCTGCACGATGGCATCGGCAATGTTCTTCAGGGTGCGATACACCACGGGGGCCACGGCCCGTTGTTGCTCATCGAGGAAGCCATTGCGCGACGACAGGGCCAGGCCATCGGCGGCGCGAACGGTGGGCTCGCCAATGATCTGGATCGGCATGTTCAGGTCGTGCACCAGCGCGCGGATCACCGCCAGTTGCTGGAAGTCTTTCTGGCCGAACACGGCGAGGTCCGGCTGGACCATGTTGAACAGCTTGCTGACCACCGTCGCCACGCCGTCGAAATGCCCGGGACGGCTGGCGCCGCACAAGCCTTCTGCCAGGTTCGGGACACTGACGCGGGTCTGACTGGCCATGCCGTCGGGGTACATTTGCTCGACGGTCGGCGCGAACAGCAGGTGGCAACCGGCTTGCAGCAGTTGCTCCTGATCGGCGGCCAGGGTCCGCGGGTACTTGTCCAGGTCTTCGCCCGCGCCGAACTGCAACGGGTTGACGAAAATACTCGCGACCACGAAATCCACCCGCTGGGCGGCCTTGGTGATCAGGGCCATGTGGCCGCTGTGCAGGTTGCCCATGGTCGGGACGAAGCCGATGCGCTTGCCTTCGCTGCGCGCGCGGGCAACCGCGGCCCGCAGTTCACGTACGGTCTTGACGGTGTTCATGCAGAAAATCCGTGTTCAGCGCCCGGGAAGGTCACGGCTTTGACTTGCGTGACGTAAGCGCTGAGGGCTGCGTGGATGCTCTCCTGGCCGGCCATGAAGTTCTTCACGAACTTGGGCGCACGGCCGGTGAGCGACAGGCCGAGCATGTCATGCAGGACCAGCACCTGGCCGTCGGTTCCGCTGCCGGCACCGATACCGATTACCGGGATCTTCACCGCCTGGGAGATTTCCAGGGCCAGTTCGCTCGGCACACATTCGAGCAACAGCATCGAGGCACCGGCCTGTTCCAGGGCAATGGCGTCGGCACGCATCTGCCGCGCCTGGTTCTCGTTGCGACCCTGGACCTTATAGCCGCCCAGGATGTTCACCGCCTGTGGAGTCAGTCCCATGTGCGCGCACACCGGAACCCCACGCTCGGCCAGCAAGCGAATCGAATCGGCCAGCCACAGTGCACCTTCGACCTTGACCATGTGTGCGCCGGCCTGCATCAGCTGGGCGCTGTTGATCATGGTTTGCTCGATCGTGGCGTTGGCCATGAA
Organism: Pseudomonas kielensis; assembly: GCF_014236655.1. Lineage (GTDB taxonomy): Bacteria > Pseudomonadota > Gammaproteobacteria > Pseudomonadales > Pseudomonadaceae > Aquipseudomonas > Aquipseudomonas kielensis. The sequence goes on along the minus strand of NZ_JACMYG010000024.1, from coordinate 28,475 downwards.
CGGCAGGTCGGCGAGGATCAGCGCATCGGTGTTGCCGCGCTTGACGCAGGCCACGTGGTACGCCATCTCGGCCGTCGTGACGGGCAGGGTGCTGTCATGGCCTTGCAACACCATGCCAAGGGAGTCGCCCACCAGTAACACTTCTACACCGGCCTCATTGCAGGCGTGGGCAAACGTGGCGTCGTAGCAGGTCAGCATGGTGATTTTTTCACCTTTCTGCTTGAGGGACTGCAGGGTGGTGAGAGTAATAGCTGGCATGAAAAGGATCCTCGTTCAGGCGCTTGGGAAACTACTGCGAGTAACGCGCGTGATTCTTCATGGACTCAGGCGCACGGTCTTTTGTCGTGCTTGAAAAGCCTGGATTGCGCCCTTGGTGCCGGGTTGGCGGCAGCGGGACGCCTATAGTCGTGATGAGAACTCGGGAAGTCAATTGGATGTGTTACCGCCTGGGTGTTACCGGCGTTACTGATGCGATTCAGCAGAGAGCGGAGTTCTCTGTAGGATTAATCGCCAGTGGCCAGGCGATCCAGGCCGACAAATGGGCAAGCCGCCAGCAGGTCGCTCAAGCGCCGGCCGTCCGCCAGTTCCAACTGGGCGGGCGCCAGTTCGGCCAGGGGGTAGAGCACAAAGGCCCGTTCCTGCATCTGGTAGTGGGGGACTTTGAGGCGAGGCTCGTCAATGAGGCGGTCACCGAACAGCAGGATGTCCAGGTCGAGGGTACGCGGGCCCCAGCGCTCAAGGCGTTCGCGGCCCTGCTGGTTTTCGATGGCTTGCAGCGCATCGAGCAGCTCCAGAGGCGTGAGGGCACTCTCCAGCGCCGCCACGGCGTTGGTGTAGCGGGGCTGGCCCGGCAGCAGGGAGTCGCTTTGATAGAAGGCCGAGACGCCAGTCAGCTGGGTCTTGGGTAACTGCGTCAACGCCTGTACAGCGTTGCGCAGTTGCTCTTGTGGGGCCGCGAGGTTGCTGCCCATGCCGATGTAGATACGTTCCATCGACTTACTCGCCTGAGGCGCTCGTGCTGTCCGCGGAACGTTTGCGCTTGGCGCCACCGGTACGGCGACGTTTGCGTGGGGCGGCGCCGGTCCCTTCATCCTTGCCGCTGAGGTCACGGATCATGTCACGGCGTTCGCTGTCGTTGGCGTCCTGATAGTCCGTCCACCACTCGCCCAGGCCGTTGGTCTGTTCGCCAGCGCTTTCGCGCAGCAGCAGGAAGTCGTAGCCGGCACGGAAGCGCGGGTTGTCCAGCAGCAGGTCGGCGCGTTTGCCACTGCGACGGGGCAGGCGTTCCTGCATGTCCCAGATCTCGCGGATCGGCATGGTGAACCGTTTAGGAATGGCAATCCGCTGGCACTGCTCGGCGATCAGTTCGTGCGCGGCTTCCTGCATGGCCGGGATCGGCGGCATGCCACGGTCTTGCAAGCGCAGGACCCGGGCGGGCAGCGCGGGCCACAGCAGGGCGGCGAACAGGAAGGCCGGGGTCACCGGCTTGTTCTGCTTGATCCGCAGGTCGGTGTTGATCAGCGCTTCACTGATCAGGGTGTGGGTGTAGGTCGGGTTGTGCTCCAGTGCATCGGCGCTGGCCGGGAACAATGGATCGAACAATTGCAGGTCGACCAGCATTTCAAAGGTGTCAGCCGCGTGCCCCGAGAGGAATAGCTTCAACACTTCTTCGAACAGGCGTGCCGACGGGATTTCCCGCAGCATGGGGGCCAGGTCGCGGATCGGCGCAGCCGTGTGCTTCTCGATACCGAAGTTCAGCTTGGCGGCAAACCGCACCGCACGCAGCATGCGTACCGGGTCTTCCTGGTAGCGCTGGGTCGGGTCGCCGATCAGGCGGATCAGGTGGTTGCGAATGTCGTGTACGCCGTTGGCGTAGTCGAGGATGCGTTCACTGACCGGATCGTAGTACAGGGCGTTGATGGTGAAGTCGCGGCGTTGCGCGTCTTCTTCCAGGGTGCCGTAGACGTTGTCGCGCAGAATGCGCCCGCTTTCGTTGCGCGAGGACTGGTTGCTGTCTTCCTCTTCGTCGTTTTGCGGGTGATTGGCGCGGAAGGTCGCCACTTCAATGATTTCACGGCCAAAGTGGATGTGCACCAACTTGAAGCGACGGCCAATGATGCGCGCGTTACGAAACTCGGCGCGAACCTGTTCCGGCGTGGCGCTGGTGGCGACGTCGAAATCCTTGGGGGTGATGCCGAGCAACATGTCACGCACACAGCCACCGACCAGGTAAGCCTGGTAACCGGCGTTCTGCAGGCGCTCGACGATATTCACTGCGTAACGGCTGAATTGGCCCTTTTGCAGCGAATGTTGGCCGCTGTTGAGCACTTCAGGCGTGCTGCGAATGTGTTGCGTATGACGCTTGGGAGAACGGAATGACTGGAACAGCTTCTTCAGCATGGGATGCACTGTTTGAAGGAATGTTCGGCCATAACCAAGAATGACCGCATGATGGGCCGGGATTCTAGCATTTAGTCGAGGGATGGTGTAGGAAGCTGCGCGGTTCTCTGTGGCAGCTGTCGAGCCGTGGGAAGCAGCGTTCGCCGGCGAAGCCGTCGTGAAGGCGGGAACTGCGCAGTCTCAGGCGGCTAAACGCCAGAAACTACAAGGGGAGCCGAAGCTCCCCAAGAAGTAGTTGCATGCTCTATTTTTATTATGGATTTCGGGCTTCTTGTTTTTGTGTCGCGCCCACGTCATGAGGTTTTCCCTGCATGACCCTCCCAATCGGGAGCCAAGAGCAAACGGATTGCTTTGATCGCTGTGCTGCAATGATCTATCGATCCAACCAGTTCAGGCTCTGCCTTAGGGCAGTTTTTGTTGTTCTCGGCCTGGTTGTGGGGCAAGCCCCAAATACAACGCCTCTCCAAAAGAATCAGTTAGCTACGCCTCTCGCCGTCTTGTTTTTATTGTGCGTGAGTCGATTCGTCTTATTTTTATTGTCTTGTGCATTGCTTGTTATTGTTCTTGTACCAAACATATAGCAGAAGCCGTGCCAACTTTTGCGATCCCCAGTAAAACAAGGGGTTAGCCCGGTAGAGGGCTTTCTTCGAGGCGAAAAAAAGCCGGGGCTTCGTTACCTTAAGCCCCGGCTTTTGTTACGAAAAAAGCTGCGGTAACAGTTTTTTCACATTTTCAGCTGTTACCTGCACAGTCGACAGGTAACGTTCAGCCCTCGCTGGTGACCCCGGTCTTGCGCCGCGGGATGCCCAGGCGCTGGCGGCGTTCCCACAGGCATTTGCGGCTGACCCCGAGTTTGCGGGCCAGTTCGGTTTCCGTCATGTGGTCCTGGTGTTCGAGGACGAAGTGCTGGAAGTAATCTTCCAGGGACAGGTCTTCGGTCGGTTCGTGGCTGGCATTGCTGGTGCTGCCCTGATGCGGTGCCAGGCCAATGAATTCGTCCTCTTCCAGGTCACTGAGCTCGATGTCGATGCCCAGCAACTCGGCAGAGATTTCCGGGCTCTCGCACAGGATCACCGCACGCTCGACGGCGTTTTCCAGTTCGCGCACGTTGCCTGGCCAGCTGTAATGACGAATCGCCTGCTCGGCGTCAGGGGCGAACTTCAGGTCGGTACGGTTGACCCGCGCACTCTGCCTGGCAAGGAAGGCATTGGCGATTTCGTTGACGTCGGCACCGCGTTCGCGCAACGCCGGTAGTTTCAGGGCGATCACGTGCAGGCGGTAAAACAGGTCTTCACGGAACTGGCCGATTTTCGCCAGGCTCTTGAGGTCGCGGTGAGTGGCCGCGATCAGGCGCACGTCGACTTTTTGCGATTGCACCGAGCCAACACGGCGGATCTCGCCTTCCTGCAGCACGCGCAGCAAGCGTGCCTGGGCCTCGAGTGGCAGCTCGCCGATCTCGTCGAGGAACAGGGTCCCGCCGTCCGCCGCTTCCACCAGGCCGGCACGCCCGGCGCTGGCGCCGGTAAAGGCGCCTTTCTCGTGGCCGAACAATTCGGACTCGATCAGGCTTTCCGGAATGGCCGCGCAGTTCACCGAGATCATCGGCGCCTTGGCGCGCTTGGACAGGTTGTGCAGGGCGCGGGCCACCAACTCCTTGCCGGTCCCGGACTCACCCTGGATCAGCACATTGGAATCGGTTGGCGCCACTTTACGGATCTTGCCGTAGAGGTCCTGCATCGGTGGGCAGGAGCCGATGATGCCGATCTCGCCGTTGCTGTTGTCCACCCCTGGCTTGTCACTGCCATTGGCGACCTTGCCGGCCGGTCGCTCACTGGGGTTGCTCTGTGCCGTCTGTCGGTCGCGCAGGATCCGTGCGACGGCCTGGAGCATTTCGTCGTGATCGAAAGGCTTGGCGATGTAGTCCACCGCGCCCATCTTCATCGAGTCCACTGCCGAGCGCAGGCTGGCGTAGCTGGTCATGATCAGCACCGGCGTGCCTTGGCCGAGCTTGATCAGTTCAGTCCCCGGAGCGCCGGGCAGGCGCAGGTCGCTGACAATCAGGTCGAACGTGGGGATGCTGAAGCGTTCTTGTGCTTCCTGCACGGAACCGGCTTCGCTGACCTGGTACTGGTTGCGTTCCAGCAGGCGGCGCAAGGCGGAGCGGATAATGGTTTCGTCTTCGACGATCAAAATGTGCGGCATTGATTCGATTCTCTCGACGGTCTCAGTTCACAGCGGACGTCGCTTCGACATGACGCGGTAAGGTCACCCGAATACGGGTGCCGCGCTGGCTTTGGATGTCAGCCGGGCTGTCGATGGTGATTTGTCCATAATGCTCTTCAACGATGGAATAGACCAGTGCAAGGCCCAGACCGGTGCCTTCGCCAGGATCCTTGGTGGTAAAGAAAGGTTCGAACAAGCGGTCCTTGATGTTCGCGGGGATGCCACTGCCTTCGTCTTCCACGATCAGATCGACCGTGTGTTCGCTGGCTTCGCTTTTTACCCGCACCGCACTGCCGGCCGGTGTTGCATCGCGGGCGTTGGATAGCAGGTTGATCAGGACCTGGGCGAGCCGCTGCGGGTCACCCACGACCCAGTGGTCGGGATCGCACAGGTTGAAGAACTGCACTTCGAAGTTGCGTCGGTTCAGTGCCAGCAGGCCAATGGCGTCCTGCGCCACCTCGGCCAGGCACACCGGTTCGTCGTTGTGCTGGTGGCTGCCGGCGTGGGCGAAGCTCATCAGCGACTGTACGATGCGTGACACCCGTTTGGTCTGCTCGAGAATCTGCCCGCTGATTTCTGTCAGCTCGCCATCCTCTTCCCGCTCTTCGCGCAGGTTCTGCGCCAGGCAGGCGATGCCGGTGATCGGGTTGCCAATTTCATGGGCCACGCCGGCCGCCAGGCGACCGATGCTCGCCAGGCGTTCGGAGTGCACCAGCTTGTCTTCGAGCATCTGGGTTTCGGTCAGGTCCTCGACCAGCAACACCAGGCCACTGTTGCCCGGCGCCAGCGGTTCGTCGATGGCCGCCTTGTGCAGGTTCAACCAGCGGGTCTGGCCATCGAGGGCCAGGTGCTGTTTGTGCAAGTGTTCGTCGGGCAGGTTGATGAAACCTTGCAGCAGTTCCTTCCACGGCTCACCCAGGGTACTCAGGCGTGAACCCACCACGCGCTGCGCGGCGATGCCGGTCAGCTCTTCCATGGCTTTGTTCCACATGAGGATTTCCTGGTCCTTGGCCAGCGAGCAGACGCCCATCGGCAATTCTTGCAGGGTCTGGCGGTGATAGCGGCGCAGGGCGTCGAGTTCGGCGGCAAGGCCGGTGAGGCGCGAGTGGTAGTCCTCGAGCCGGCTTTCGATGAAGTGAATGTCTTCGGTGACATAGTTTTCGCCGCCGGCCTTGTAAGGCAGGAAGGTCTCGACCATGTCTTGTGCCACGCTGGGGCCCATCAGGCCGGAGAGGTTGGCTTCGATGCGGTCGCGCAGACGGCGCAAGGCATAGGGCCGACGTTCATCGAACGGCAGGTAGAGGTCGCGCAGCGCTTGCTCGACTTCCTTTTGCGCGGCCTTGGCACCCAGAGGCTTGGCCAGTTGGGTGGCGAACTCCTGGGGGGAGGCGGCATGCAGTTCGCGTCGTTGCGGACGCCGCACGTTGTCCACGGCACAGGCTTCGGCGGCGCTGGCTTCCTCGGTGCTGGCATTGGTGAACAGCGAGATCAGGGTGAACATCAGCACGTTGGCCGCCAGCGAGGCGATGGCTGCCATGTGCCAACTGGTGTCGTCGAGCACGTAGATCATGTTCAGCAGCGGGATATAGAACCCCTGCAGATTGCCCACCAGCGGCAGCAGCATGGTCACCAGCCAGACCAGGATGCCCGCCAGTAATCCGGCGATGAAGCCGCGTCGGTTGGCGGTCGGCCAGTACAGCACCGACAACACGCCCGGCAGGAACTGCAAGGTGGCGACAAAGGCCACAATGCCCAGGTTGGCCAGGTCCTGTTCGGCGCCCAGCAGCAGGTAGAAGCCATAACCGGCCATGATGATCGCGACGATCAGCGCACGGCGGGTCCATTTCAGCCAGCGGTAGATGTTGCCTTCGGCGGGCGGCTGGTACAGCGGCAGCACCAGGTGATTCAGGGCCATCCCGGACAGCGCCAGGGTGGTGACGATGATCAGGCCGCTGGCGGCGGACAGCCCGCCGACATAGGCCAGGAGGGCCAGGGCCTTGCTGTTGGCGGCGATGCCGATCCCGAGGGTGAAGTATTCCGGGTTGGTGGTGGCGCCCAGTTTCAGCCCGGCCCAGAGAATCAGTGGCACGGCCAGGCTCATCAGCAGCAGGAACAGCGGCAAACCCCAGCTGGCACTGACCAGCGAGCGCGGGTTGAGGTTTTCGGTGAAAGTCATGTGGTACATGTGCGGCATCACGATCGCCGAGGCGAAGAACACCAGCAACAGCGTGCGCCATGGACCTTCCTGCAGCGGTGTGTGCAGGGCGGCGAGGGCGGTCTGGTTCTGCAGCAGCCACAATTCAAGCTGTTGCGGGCCGTCGAACACACCGTACAGCGCGTACAGGCCAACACCACCAATGGCGATCAGTTTGATCACCGACTCAAAGGCAATGGCGAACACCAGGCCCTCGTGTTTCTCGCGGGTGGCGATGTGCCGTGAGCCGAAGAAAATCGTGAACAGGGTGATCAGCGCGCAGAAGCTCAGCGCCACGCGATGCTGCACCGGCTCGCGGGTGAGGATGCCAATGGAGTCGGCCACGGCCTGGATCTGCAGGGCCAACAACGGCAGCACGCCGATCAGCATGAAAATGGTGGTCAGCGCGCCGGCCCAGGTACTGCGAAAGCGAAAGGCAAACAGGTCGGCCAGGGACGACAATTGATAGGTGCGGGTGATCTTCAGGATCGGGTACAGCAGCACCGGTGCCAGCAAAAAGGCCCCGGAGACCCCAAGGTAACTGGACAGGAATCCATAGCCGTACTGATAGGCCAGGCCGACCGTGCCGTAGAACGCCCAGGCACTGGCGTAGACCCCAAGCGACAGGGTGTAGGTCAGCGGGTGGCGAATGATCGCCCGTGGGATCATTCCACGTTCGCTGATCCAGGCAACGCCGAACAGCACCGCCAGGTAGGCGGCGCTGATCAGGATCATCTGGGTCAGGCTAAAGCTCATCGGCATCTTTTTGGCTCTGCAGGATGAAGGTCACGACGATCAGGATCAGCCACAGCAGATACGGGCGATACCAGGCGCCAGTGGCGTCGATCCACCAGTCCATGATGGCGGGGGAGAACAGATAGATCCCCACTACCAACAGCAGGACCAAGCGATAGATGTACATCCCGGCCTCTCTTTATTGTGTGCGTGCCCGAAAACGTGCGGCGATGGTAACGGATGGGCGCCAACCTGCAAGCTTAGTCAGCGTAATAACGCTTCGGGCAGTGTCAGCGTGCGTGGGATCAGCGTTGCGTCCCAGTGGGCGCTGCCCCATTTGAGCACTTCGGCGGGTGTCGCATCGTCCAGGTCGGCAGGCGGCGTTTGCCCCAGGGCCCGCAATGCGCGCAGCAGCAAGGGCGTGGCCTGGTCTGCGCGCAGCGGTGGCGAGCGGTAGGATTTGCCGAGCTTGTTGCCATCGGGCTGGGTGATCAGGGGCAGGTGCAGGTAACGCGGTTGGCGCAAGCCGAGCAGTTCCTGCAGGTACAGCTGGCGCGGGGTGGAGTCGAGCAGGTCGGCACCGCGCACGATGTCGGTGATGCCTTGCCAGGCATCGTCGAGCACCACCGCCAATTGATAGGCGTAGAGCCCGTCGCGGCGACGAATCACAAAATCGCCGACCTCACGGCCCAGGTGCTGGCGGTACTGGCCTTGCACGCGGTCATTGAAATGGTATTCCAGCTCGGGTACCCGCAGGCGGATCGCCGCGTCTTCGCCCGGGTGGCCGGCGTTGCGGCACAGGCCCGGGTAGATGCCGTGATAGGGCTCCAGCTGTTTGCGCGAGCAGGTGCAGGCGTAGGCCAGGCCGTGGTTGAACAGTTGGTCGAGAACCTGGGCGTAGGCAGCGTGCCGTTCGCTCTGGCGAATCATCGTGCCGTCCCATTCAAAGCCGTAGCTTTCCAGGGCCTTGAGAATCGCCGCCTGGGCACCGGGTTCTTCCCGGGGCGGGTCAAGGTCTTCCATGCGCAGCAGCCAGCGCCCACCGACCGAACGGGCGTCGAGGTAGGAGGCCAGGGCGGCGACCAGCGAACCGAAGTGCAGGTGGCCACTGGGGGTCGGGGCGAAGCGCCCGATATAGTCGGGGGAGGTGAGGCTGGTCATGAGGGCATTGTTACTTGGTGGGGCTGGCGACAATCACATTGTAGGAGCGGGCTCGCTTGCGAAAAACTCCTGAACACCGCGTGCCTTCAACCAGTGCGCGTTATCGTTGTCGTTCTTCGCGAGCAAGCTCGCGCCTGCACGGAAATCAGAAACAAAAACGGAGCGTTCGCACGCTCCGTTCCTGGTTCAAGTCGAGGCTTATTTGCCGACTTGCTTTTCCTTGATTTCCGCAAGGGTCTTGCAGTCGACGCACATGTCGGCGGTAGGACGTGCTTCGAGACGGCGAATGCCGATTTCGACGCCGCACGACTCGCACCAACCGTATTCTTCGTCTTCGATCAGTTGCAGGGTCTTGTCGATTTTCTTGATCAGCTTGCGCTCGCGGTCGCGGGCGCGCAGTTCGAGGCTGAATTCTTCTTCCTGGCTGGCACGGTCGGCCGGGTCAGGGAAGTTGGCCGCTTCGTCTTTCATGTGGTCAACCGTACGGTCGACTTCCTGCATCAAGTCCTGTTTCCACTTGTTCAGGATCTTGGTGAAGTGAGCGCGCATGGGCTTGCCCATGTACTCCTCGCCCTTGGACTCAACGTAGGGTTCGAAGCCGCTGATCGACTGATTTGCCTGTTGCTTTGCTTGGGTGGGCATGAAATGGACCGCCTCTACTCTTGTAATCCATTGCGCAGGATTGCTCCATCACCGACACCTGCCGGCCCTGCGGCTGCAAGCGGGCGAACTTACCAGATCAAATCAGGCCGCGCTACTCCCTCATGTCGAGGCTGCGGCCCGGAAGGCTTGCAAAGGGTTGCAAAGCCTGGTCTGGCGGCTCTGGAGACCTGATCAAATATTGATTTTAGTCAATCCTGCGCCTCGCGTATGGCTCTATGACACATGAACCTTGGTCTTGTGACCGCATTAGCTTCTCGCTCGTTCCTGGCCTTGGGTAGAATCGTTTCTTTTTTACCCCGTTGAAGGAAGGCTAATGGCTCAGTCCTACAGTGCGCGCAGCCGCGCTATCGAACCTTTCCACGTCATGGCCCTGCTGGCGCGCGCCAACGAGCTGCAAGCCGCCGGGCACGACGTCATCCACCTGGAAATCGGCGAACCGGACTTCACCACTGCCGAACCGATCATCCAGGCTGGCCAGGCGGCGCTGACGGCGGGTAAAACCCGTTACACCGCGGCGCGCGGCATACCTGAGCTGCGTGAGGCCATCAGCGGCTTCTACGAGCAACGCTACGGCTTGAACATCGATCCGCAGCGCATCCTGATCACCCCGGGCGGGTCGGGCGCGCTGTTGCTGGCCAGTGCCTTGCTGGTGGACCCAGGCAAGCACTGGTTGCTGGCCGACCCCGGCTACCCGTGCAACCGCCACTTCCTGCGATTGGTGGAGGGTGCGGCGCAATTGGTGCCGGTCGGGCCGGAGGTGCGTTATCAACTGACCCCGGACCTGGTGCAGCGTTATTGGGACCAGGACAGCGTCGGCGCACTGGTGGCATCCCCGGCCAACCCCACCGGGACCATTCTGACCCGCGACGAACTGGCGGGCCTGTCGACGGCGATCAAGGGGCGCAACGGTCATCTGGTGGTGGACGAGATCTACCACGGCCTGACCTACGGCACCGATGCCGCCAGCGTGCTGGAAGTGGATGACAGTGCCTTTGTCCTGAATAGTTTTTCTAAATATTTCGGCATGACCGGCTGGCGCCTGGGCTGGCTGGTAGCGCCGCAAGGGGCGGTCAGTGAATTGGAGAAGCTCGCCCAGAACCTGTATATCAGCGCACCGAGCATGGCCCAATACGCGGCGTTGGCCTGTTTCGAACCGGCAACCTTGAGCATTCTGGAAGAGCGCCGCGCCGAATTCGGCCGGCGCCGCGATTTCCTCCTGCCGGCATTGCGTGAGCTGGGCTTCGGCATCGCGGTAGAGCCGGAGGGCGCGTTCTATCTGTATGCGGACATCAGCGCCTTTGGCGGCGATGCCTTTGCGTTCTGCCGGCATTTCCTGGAAACCGAACACATCGCCTTTACCCCGGGGCTGGACTTCGGTCGGCACCAGGCCGGGCATCACGTGCGGTTTGCCTACACCCAGAGCCTGCCGCGGTTGCAGGAAGCGGTGGAGCGGATTGCCCGTGGCTTGCGGAGCTGGCAAGGCTGATGCGCTTCGATCCCCCTTTGGAAGAAGGTCGGTTGATCCGACGATACAAGCGTTTTCTTGCCGATATCGAAACCGTTACCGGCGAGATGCTCACCATTCACTGCCCTAACACCGGCTCGATGTTCAATTGCATGGTCGAAGGCGGGCAGGTGTGGTTCAGCCGCTCCAACGACCCCAAGCGCAAATTGCCCGGTACCTGGGAAATCAGCGAAACCCCGCAAGGGCGCCTGGCGTGCGTCAACACGGCGCGGGCCAACCCGTTGATCGAGGAAGCGCTGCGCGCCGGGTTGATCAGCGAGCTGGCCGGCTTTACCGGGCTCAAGCGGGAAGTGCCGTACGGGCAGGAAAACAGCCGGATCGATTTCCGTCTGGATTACCCCCACGGACCGGCTTTCGTCGAAGTCAAAAGTGTCACCCTGGGGTTCGACGGTTCGGCTGTCGCGGCTTTTCCCGATGCGGTGACTCAGCGCGGGGCCAAACACTTGCGCGAGCTGGCGTGCCTGGCCCGGGATGGGGTTCGCGCCGTGCAGTTGTACTGCGTGAACCTGACCGGCATCGAAGCAGTGCGCCCGGCGGTGGAGATCGATCCGGGCTACGCCGCCGCCCTGGCGGAAGCCAAAGCGTCCGGGGTCGAAGTGTTGGCCTATGGCGTGACCCTGACCGCCGAGGAGGTCAGGGTCGAGCGGCGTCTTGAGGTGCTGCTCGGCGTTTAGCCTTGGACCCAGATGCCTTGGGCGTCTTCGCGGCACTTCAGGGCCGTGAGGGATTGGCCGGCGCAGGGACCGGCCACGCATTCACCGCTCTCGATCAGGAACAGTGCACCATGGGTGGCGCACTGGATCAGGCTGGCGCTGGGGTCGAGGAACTGGTCCGGCTGCCATTCCAGGCCGACGCCACGGTGCGGGCAACGGTTCTGGTAGGCGTAGACCCGGCCTTCGCGGCGCACGGCAAAGACCTTTTGTCCGGCGATGTCGAAGCCACGGCTGCTGGCATCGACCAGTTCGGCGCTGGTACAAAGAAACTTCATGACTATCCTCAGGTGCCGAAGGCGCTGACCTGCGGCGGTTATGGGCTGCGTGCGCTGGTTAGCAAATGTGTCTGTGCTTGACGTGCAAATGCTAACAATTATCAAATGCCGGCTTCGTCCGCGAAGGTGCATAAGCCAAAGCGCCTGGGATTGTGCGGGAAAACGCCTGAAAGGAAACCCTGTTATGCGCCTGAGTACCAGCGCTATCGCGCTCTGTGTCGGACTACTGGTTGCCCGTGGCGCCGCCGCGGTCGAATTGCCGCAACGCTGGGTCAGTGCCGGGGGCGCGCTGTCGGAGTGGGTCAGTGCCCTGGGCGCGCAAGCCAGGCTGGTGGGCGTGGACACCACCAGCCAACACCCGGAGTCACTCAAGGCCTTGCCGAGTATCGGTTATCAACGCCAACTGTCGGCCGAAGGCATTCTGAGCCTGAGTCCGCAGATTCTGATCGGTACCGAAGAAATGGGCCCGCCGCCGGTGTTGTCGCAGATTCGCAGTGCCGGGGTCCAGGTTGAACTGTTCTCGGCCCAGCCGGACTTGCCCACCCTGCAGAACACCTTGCAGCGCCTGGGGCGTTTGCTGGGCAGCGAGGCGCAGGCCACTGCACTGTTCGACGGTTATCAACAGCAACTTGTGCAGCAGCAGGCCTGGGTCAGCCAGGCCCAGACCACGGCCAAGGCGCCGGGTGTGCTGCTGTTGCTCGGCCACGCCGGGGGCAAGCCGTTGATCGCGGGTAAAGACACCGCCGCCGATTGGCTGCTGCAACAGGCCGGCGGGCGTAACCTGGCGACCCACAGTGGCTACAAGCCGTTTTCGGTGGAGTCCCTGGCGGGGCTGACGCCGGATGTCCTGGTGTTTTCGGACCGGGCGTTGACCGGCGATGCCGCACGCGAAGCGTTGTTCAAGCAGAACCCGATCCTCACCTCGACGCCAGCGGCCAAGACCGGCCGCGTACTGGAACTGGACCCGACGCTGCTGGTCGGCGGCCTGGGCCCGCGCTTGCCGCAAAGCCTGGTCAAACTGTCTGCCGGTTTCTATCCCGCTGAATCCGCCAAGGCCACCGCCGCCCAATGAGCACTCTGGTAAAACCGCGCTCGTTGTTTATTGGCCTGGGGCTGCTGTGTGTGTTGGCGACCTGGCTGTCCCTGGCGCTGGGCCCCGTCAGCCTGCCGCTGCTGGACACCTTGCGGGCGGCCCTGCGCATGCTTGGGCTGCCGATTGCCGGTGATGGCCTGGAGCAGGCCGAGCTGATTCTCGGGCAGATCCGTTTGCCGCGCACCCTGCTCGGGCTGGCGGTGGGTGGCGTCCTGGCCCTGTCCGGAGTGGCGATGCAGGGGCTGTTCCGCAACCCACTGGCGGACCCGGGGCTGGTGGGAGTGTCCAGTGGCGCGGCCCTCGGCGCGGCTGTCGCGATTGTCGGGGGTTCGCTGTTCGGCGGTTTGCCGGAGGCGATCGGTCCGTACTTGTTGTCGATCTGCGCCTTTCTCGGCGGCCTGGGGGTGACGGCGCTGGTTTATCGTCTGGGCCGGCGCAATGGCCAGACCAATGTCGCGACCATGTTGCTGGCGGGCATCGCCCTGACGGCCCTGGCGGGTTCTGCGGTGGGCTTGTTCACGTATTTGGCCGACGATGCGACCCTGCGTACCCTGACGTTCTGGAATCTGGGCAGTCTCAATGGCGCCAGCTATGCGCGGCTGTGGCCGTTGCTGCTGGTGACGACCGTGGTGGCGCTGTGGTTGCCGCGTCGGGCCAGGGCCTTGAATGCGCTGCTGCTTGGCGAGTCCGAAGCCAGTCACCTGGGGATCAACGTCGAGCGGCTCAAGCGCGAACTGGTGTTCTGCACCGCGCTGGGGGTTGGCGCCGCCGTCGCGGCGGCGGGGATGATCGGCTTTGTCGGCCTGGTGGTGCCGCACTTGGTGCGGTTGCTGGCCGGGCCCGATCACCGGGTGTTGTTGCCGGCCTCGATCCTGGCGGGTGCCAGCCTGTTGCTGCTGGCCGACCTTGTGGCGCGCCTGGCGCTGGCACCGGCGGAATTGCCGATCGGCATCGTCACCGCGTTCATTGGTGCGCCGTTCTTTCTGTTCCTGTTGTTGCGAGGTCGTGCCTGATGCTGCGAGTGGAAAACCTGCAGATCCGTCGAGGCGGCACTATCGTCCTGGCGGACATCGACCTTGCGCTCAACCCGGGCGAGGTGCTGGGTGTGTTGGGCCCTAACGGTGCTGGCAAAAGCACCTTGCTCGGCGCCCTGTGTGGAGAGCTGCGCGCCGATCATGGACACGTCTGGCTGGACCAGCGCCCCTTGGCTGAATGGGACGGCGCGCGGCGCGCGCAACGCCTGGCCGTGCTGCCGCAAAGTTCGACCCTGGATTTTGCCTTTCGCGTCGAGGAGGTGGTGGGCATGGGTCGCTTGCCCCATCAGACCGGACGCCAGCGAGATGACGAAATTGTCGCCGCCGCCTTGCAGGCCGCAGATGTTGGCCACTTGAGCGGCCGCAGCTACACCGCACTGTCGGGTGGTGAGCGCCAGCGAGTGCACCTGGCGCGGGTGCTGGCGCAACTGTGGCCGGGCGAAGCGGGGCAGACCTTGCTGCTCGATGAGCCGACCTCGATGCTCGACCCCTTGCATCAACACACGACGTTGCAGGCCGTGCGCCAGTTTGCCGATCGCGGCGCGGCGGTGCTGGTGATCCTGCATGACCTGAATCTGGCGGCGCGCTACTGTGACCGCATTCTGCTGCTGGAAAACGGTCGCCCCCATGCCCTGGACACCCCGCAACAGGTGCTGCGCCCCGAGTCGCTGAAGGCGGTGTTTGGCCTGGAGGTGTTGGTGCAGCCGCACCCGGAGCGTGGGCATCCGCTGATCATTGCGCGCTGAGGTGAGTTCATGGGTCGCATCCTGATTGTGCTGTGTCTGCTGCTGGTGGCCTGCCAGAGCGGGGTGCCGACTGGCGTAGGCCAGCCTGCTGGGGAGATTGTCGATCTGCGCAGCGGGCAGGCACTGACCGCCCAGGCGCTGGTCGAGCGGTTGGCGGGAGCGCCTCGGGTGATCGTGGGCGAGCAGCATGACAACCCTGATCACCATCAGGTCCAGCTATGGCTGTTGCAAGCGTTGGCCCAGCGCCGAGTGCAAGGCAGTCTGTTGCTGGAAATGCTCACCCCGCAGCAACAGGCCGCAGTCGATCAACTGCGCGCACGCAGTCCCGGGCAATGGCCGGCCGATCTACCGGCAGCGCTGGCCTGGCAGCCGGGTTGGGACTGGAATCTGTACGGTCCGATCGTGCGTTACGCCTTGGCCCAGCCTTATCCCTTGCTGGCAGCCAATCTTGATGGGCCTGAGGTGCGGCGCCTCTACAAAGAGGCGCCAACCCTGAGCGGTGGGCGCTCGACTGCGGAGGCGGTCAAGGCGCCGTTGCTGGCGCAGATTGCACAATCCCATTGCGGTCTGCTGCCCGAGAGTCAGATGCCCGCGATGCTGGCCGTGCAGCAGCATCGGGATCGGCGAATGGCTGAGCGCCTGATGACCGCGCCGACGCCGGCCATGCTGTTTGCCGGTGGTTATCACGCTCGCCTGGATCTCGGGGTGCCGGTGCACCTGGAGGACCTCGGTGCTCGCCCGCCAGCAGTGGTGCTGATGCTGGCGGAGAAAGGTGAGTCGGTGGCAGCGGCCTCGGCGGATTATGTCTGGTACACGGCCGTTCGGCCGGTGCAGGACTATTGCGCTTCAATGCGTCAGTAAACGGCTGCCTGCGGGCTGATCGACAGGCAAAAAAAGACCCGGCAAGAGCCGGGTCAAATAACCGTGATTAGCCTGATGAGGAGATAATCTGAGAGTCCGAACCAAGGGTCTTTCAGAAGATCGGCTGATCTCGCGACCAGTTGTGGCAATCATAACGATTCTCATTTCGATGTCAACGAATGTTTCTCGAATTCTTTTTCATTTCGCTAAACACGTGTTTGAACCCCCGCAAATCCTGGGGTTGACGGGTGTCTAGGGTGCTCAATTCTTTTGCCGGGACGAGATGGCTTCCAGTTGTTTGTTGAGGGCGTCTTTGCGTTCGGCGGGAATATCGTTCCAGTGCATGTCCATCAGCGCTCCCTCGATCGCGTACAGCAGCACTTTCGATGCGCGGAATCCGCGGGTGCGTACCGCCCTGTATGCATCCACCGCCCCTAATCGGCGCAAATCCGAAGCGCTGTGAATGCCTACGGCATGCAGCCATTGCGCCGACGTCTTGCCAAGATTCTTCAGGTGTTGCAGTTCGTCATTCATCAAGCCTCCTTGCGATGGGCGAAGAGTGCGTTGGGCGGACCTTTGAGGAGTGTAGCGGTCAGTAGGAAAAGCGTGGTTCTTTGGTCGGTTTGAACGCAAAAGCTTCTAAGGCTATGTGCCAGATAGCTCTGCAGGAGGCGGGGGCGGGGAGGCGTGTCGCGAAACGACCCCTGAAGTCCGGCCGTGCGGCGGTGCCGGACTTCAGGGGCGTGAGGGGATCAGCGAGTGCGGTAGCGCAGGCGGGTGCCGAAGTTCATCGACATGAGGATTTCGTCTGCCGAGAGTTCGGGCGGGAAGTAGGCGCCGGAGATTTGCGCATGGGCCAGGCTCGCGCCTTCCAGGGACGCCTGGCGAAAATCGATGCCGCGCAGGTCGGCGGAGCGGAAGTAGGCATCGCTGAAGTCGATGCCTTCGGCGTTCAGTTCGCGCAGGTCGAGGCCACGAAAGTCACCGCCCACCATATCGATGGGGCCGTTCTTTGGGCGTTCGCGGTTGAAGCCCTGAATGTCGTCTTTGTGCAGCAGGGCATAGAGCGGGGTATCGAGTAGTGTGGGCTGGCTCATGGGCGTCACCGTGTTGGATTTATGACGCCAGTATAGTGCCACTAGGCGACTGGCGTGAGGCTGTCACAGCCCCACGTCAGTTGCCCCATGTGCTTACAGGCCCGGCAGGCGTTGGCGAATCTGCGCGACGACGGTGTCCAGGGTCCCGCTTTCGTTGGTTTGGACACGTTTGCTGCAGAGGATTTCTGCAGGCGTCAGGGCTTCGCGATTGGCTTGTTGAGCCGCGATAACGGCCAGGTTGGCGTCGGAGGGATCGTTTTTGTCTGCCTGACGCTGCGCCAGCCAGCTCTCGATCACGGCCTGGGGGGCGTTGCAGTCGAGAATCAGGAAGGGGGCGCCGGTGGCTTCCGCAACGAGCGCCGCACCATCGCGCTGCTCGCGCTTGAGGTACGTGGCGTCGAGCACCACCGGGAAGCCGGCACGCAGGATCACGTCGGCAATCTCATGCAGGCGTGCATAGGTCGCTGCGCTGGCGTCGGCACTGTAGATGCCGGCTTGCGGATCGTTTGGTACCTGCTGCTCGCCGAACAGGCGCTTGCGTTCGACATCGGAACGCAGGCGGATGGCGCCCAGGGCTTCGACCAGACGCATGGCCACGCGGCTTTTGCCGACTGCCGAGACGCCATGGGTGATGGCCAGGAAGCGCGACGGGATGGTGCTGTAGCTCTCCGCCAGGTTGGCGTAGTTGCGGTACTGGCGCAAAGTGGTGGCCCGCTGCACGGGGGTGGCATCGGCAGGCATGCTGAACAGGCTGACCTTGGCGCGCACCAGGGCGCGGTAGGCTTTGTAGAAGTTCAGCAGTTCCAGGCCCTGGTAATCGCCGGTCAGCTCCAGGTATTGGCTCATGAAGCGTCGAGCGAGGCTTTTCAGGCCGCGGTCTTCCAGGTCCATCGCCAGGAAGCCGGTATCGGCATAGACGTCGGTGAAGCGGAATGGCTCGTTGAATTCGATGCAGTCGAAAATCACCACGTTGCCATCGATCACGGTGGCGTTGCCCAGGTGGATATCACCGTGGCATTCGCGGATGAAGCCCTCGGCCTTGCGTTGGGCCAGCAGTGGCTTGAGGCGCTCGAAGCTGCTTTGCGCCCAGGCTTGCAGGGCCTCGAGTTGCAGCAGGTCGGCCTTGTCATTGAGGAACGGGCGAATCTGGTCGAAGTTCTGCAGTACCGGCGCCATGACGCTGTCCGGCGTGCCGGCTTCGTGGTCGGCCGGAACCCGCGGCGCTTCGAGGTGGAAGCGGGCGATCTGTTGGGCCATCGCGTCGATGTGCGCGGTGGTCAGCTCGCCGTTGGCCTGCAGGGTGCTGAGCAGTTGGCTTTGCGGGAACTGGCGCATTTTCAGCGCGTAGTCGAGTACCGGACCGCTGCCGCCCAACTGGGGGGCTTCGGCGCTGCCGGTGATCGGCAAGACTTCCAGGTACAGGTCATTGGTCAGACGCTGGTTGAGGCGCAGCTCCTCGGCGCAGAAGTGCTCGCGAGCTTCAAGCGTGGTGAAGTCGAGGAAGCCGAAGTTCACCGGCTTTTTCACTTTATAGGCGTAGGGGCCGGTGAGCAGCACCCAGGAGATGTGCGTCTCGATGACCTGGAATCCGTCTACCGGATGGGGGTAGAGGGCCGGGTTTTGCAGGGCAGCGATCAGGGATTGGCTCACGGGCGATCCTTCAGAGTCTGGGAAAATTCAAGGGCGCCATTATGGCCGCAAGCGGGGCCAACGCAAACCTCGCGGGGCTCATGTTGATCAGGAATAAAGTGCGTATAATCCGCCGCCATGACTCGTACCCGATCCCCCCGCACTGCAAAAAAACGTCCCTCCAAAGGCCTGAGCCCTTGGCTGGGCTGGGCCCTGAAGCTCAGTCTGGTCGGCCTCGTGGTGCTGGCAGGCTTTGCCGTTTACCTTGATGCCGTGGTCCAGGAGAAGTTCTCCGGCAAGCGCTGGACCATTCCCGCCAAGGTTTATGCCCGTCCGTTGGAGCTGTTCGTCGGACAAAAGCTCAGCAAGGAAGATTTCCTGACGGAACTCGATGCCCTGGGCTATCGCCGCGAAAGCGTGGCCAACGGCCCTGGCGCAGCTGCGGTCAGCGGCAATACCGTGGACCTGAACACCCGTGGTTTCCAGTTCTATGAAGGCATGGAGAAGGCCCAGCCGGTGCGTGTGCGCTTCTCCGGTGACTATGTGGCCGAGCTGTCTGCGCTGAACGGGTCGAAGCTCTCCGTGGTGCGGTTGGAGCCGCTGCTGATCGGCGGGATCTACCCGAAAAATCTCGAAGACCGGATTCTGATCAAGCTCGATCAGGTCCCGCCTTACTTGCTGGAAACCCTGGTCGCGGTTGAAGACCGGGATTTCTATAGCCACTGGGGGGTGTCGCCCAAATCGATTGCCCGGGCCGTCTGGGTCAACACCTCTGGCGGCAAGATGACCCAGGGTGGCAGTACGCTGACCCAGCAATTGGTCAAGAACTTCTACCTGACCAACGAGCGCAGCCTGAGCCGCAAGCTGACGGAAGCCATGATGGCGATGTTGCTTGAGCTGCATTACGACAAACGCGAAATTCTTGAGGCGTACCTCAATGAAGTGTTCGTCGGTCAGGATGGCCAGCGCGCGGTGCACGGTTTTGGCCTGGCCAGTCAGTTCTTCTTCGGCCAGCCGTTGTCCGAGCTGAAACTGCATCAAGTGGCGATGCTGGTGGGCATGGTCAAGGGGCCGTCCTACTACAACCCGCGACGCAACCCCGAGCGGGCGCTGGAGCGGCGCAACCTGGTGCTGGATGTCCTTGAGCAACAGGGCGTGGCCACGGCCGAGCAGGTGGCGGCCGCGAAAAAACTGCCGCTGGGTGTCACTACCCGCGGCAAGCTGGCCGACAGTTCGTTCCCGGGCTTTATCGACCTGGTCAAGCGCCAGTTGCGCGAAGACTACCGCGACGAAGACTTGACCGAAGAGGGCCTGCGGATTTTCACCAGCTTCGACCCGATCCTGCAGATGAAGGCCGAAGCCTCGGTTAACGATACCTTCAAGCGCCTTTCCGGACGCAAGGGCGCGGACGAGGTTGAGGCGGCGATGGTGGTGACCAACCCGGAAACCGGGGAAGTGCAGGCCATGATCGGCAGTCGCCAGGCCGGTTTTGCCGGGTTCAACCGGGCGCTGGATGCGGTGCGGCCGATCGGCTCGCTGATCAAGCCGGCGGTGTACCTGACGGCGCTGGAAAAACCGAGCAAGTACACCCTGACCAGTTGGCTGTCCGACGAGTCGTTCTCGGTGAAGGGCGCCGATGGCCAGGTCTGGAAACCGCAGAACTATGATCGGCGGTCCCACGGCACGGTCTTCCTGTATCAGGGCCTGGCGCACTCCTACAACCTCTCGACCGCGCGCCTGGGTCTGGAAGTCGGGGTGCCGAATGTCCTGAAGACTCTCGGTCGCCTGGGGGTCACCCGGGAGTTCCCGGCCTTCCCGTCGATGTTGTTGGGGGCGGGCGGCTTGACGCCGATCGAAGTGGCAACCATGTACCAGACCCTGGCCAACGGTGGTTTTAATACGCCGATGCGCGGGATTCGCAGCGTGCTGACGGCCGAGGGCGAGCCGCTCAAGCGGTATCCGTTCCAGATTCAGCAGCGTTTTGATCCGGCTTCCATTTATCTGATCCAGAGCGCCATGCAGCGGGTGATGCGTGAGGGTACCGGCAGTTCGGTTTATAACGTGCTGCCCAAGACGTTGACCCTGGCAGGCAAGACCGGCACCAGTAACGATTCTCGCGACAGCTGGTTCGCCGGTTTCAGCCAGGACCTGCTGGCGGTGGTGTGGCTGGGCCGCGATGACAACGGCAAGACGCCGTTCACCGGTGCCACCGGTGCGCTGCAGGTCTGGAGCAGTTTCATGCGCAAGGCCGATCCGCTGCCGCTGGACATGCCGCAGCCGGATAACATCGTGCAGGCGTGGGTCGATTCGCGGACCGGGCAGGGCTCGGATGCCAGTTGCCCAGGCGCGGTGCAGATGCCGTATATTCGCGGCAGCGAACCGCCTCCCGGCGCTGCCTGCGGTGGCACAGACCCCGCGTCAGGCGAATCGGTGATGGACTGGGTCAAGGGCTGGATGAATTAAGCAGAGAGGGTTTCAAGTGAACAAGTGGTTTATTCCAGCGGTAACGCTGACGGCTCTGACTTTGCTCAGTGGTTGCTCGACCGTGCAGCGCGGTTCGATTCCGGTGGTCGATTCGGGCACCGCGGTGTCCAACAGCGAGCGGCTCTCTGCCAACGGCGGCTTTCGCAAGACTACGGTGACCCGCCCTGCACAGGGTCAGGTCCAGGCCATTCCACAGGGTGATACCGGTGTGGTGGTGATGGTGCCAGGTGGCGGCGCCACGACCTCGACGCCGATCAGCACTCAGCCGATCACCCCAGGCCCGATCAGCTCCGGACCGATTACTCCGGGGCCGGTCGACAGTGGTCCGCTTGTGCCGAGCACCAGCTACAGCCTGCCGCCGACGCCAAGCGGCGTGCCTTCTGCCAGTAGCGCGGCCGGTGGTCTGTCGGCTGATGAACAGTTGGACGGCCCGGTACTGGCCTTGCTCACCACGGCCCAGCAGCAACAGGCAGGCGGTGACCTCAATGGCGCCTCGTCGAGCCTGGAGCGGGCCCAGCGGGTAGCCCCGCGTGAGCCGCAAGTGCTCTATCGCCTGGCGCAAGTGCGCATGGCCCAGGGCGATGCCCCTCAGGCGGAGCAGTTCGCCCGTCGCGGCCTGACCCTGGCCAATGGCCGTCCTGACCTGCAGGCCAGCCTGTGGGGGTTGATCGCCCAGGCGCGTGAGCAGCAGGGCGATGCCGCCGGTGCCGCCCAGGCACGGCAGAAGGCCAAGGTTACGCTGTGATGGATCAACGTTTTCCGAAGATTGCCGAGCAGTTGCTGCTGATCGAGCGCGAGTTGCGGGTCCAGGGCTGGTGGGACGAGGTCTCGCCTTCTGCGCAGGCACTGTCCAGTGTGGAGCCGTTCTCGGTCGACACCCTGGACTTCGAGCAGTGGCTGCAATGGATCTTCCTGCCACGGATGAAGTTGATCCTCGAACAGGATCTGCCCTTGCCCAACGCCTCGGGGATTCAGGAGATGGCCGAAATGGTCTTCGCCGCCCGCGATGTCCAGGGCCGGGATCGTCAGTTGCAGGTTCTGCTCAAAGAGTTCGACCAGCTGATCAGCGCTTCCCGTTGATATGATCACTGCCAGCGTCCTGCTGGCAGTGACGCTTAACCCCTCAAGAAAATCCACTCTGTGCGCTGCGACAGGTGCGTTCGTATGCCATTTTCTTGCCAAAACTGCGCAATTGAAATAATCCGACCTGGGGTTTGGCGGTTTTTTCTTGCGTTCTCATGCGCTTAGTTCGAATTAAGCACATTGACGGCTTGACTTGCAGAGGGCGAAACAGAAGAATCCAAAGTCCGCTGTAGAGGGACTGCCAGAAGCAGGCCCGCTCAGCAGATCATGAGGCGCACATCCGCGCCGACCTGTTACACCCGCAACGCGTTACCTCGCGCTGGGTGGGAAAGTCCCGCAACACTTGGGACGCTCCCAATACTTGCTCAGTCAGTGCTGACGTAGTCGGCGACCACCGTCGCTCATGCTCTGCTGAGAAGTAAACCTATTAAGACCCGTCCCCTTATGTGGGCGGTATTCTGGCGTTTTAGAGGTGAACAACGTGGAGCTTTTATCTGGCGGTGAGATGCTCGTCCGCTTTTTGCGTGACGAAGGCGTCAAATATATCTACGGGTACCCGGGTGGTGCTCTCCTTCATGTATACGATGCCCTGTTCAAAGAACCGGAAGTGACTCACATCCTGGTTCGCCACGAACAAGCGGCTACCCATATGGCTGACGGCTACGCCCGTGCCACCGGTAAAGCCGGCGTGGTATTGGTGACTTCCGGTCCAGGCGCCACAAACGCCATCACCGGGATTGCCACCGCCTATATGGACTCGATTCCAATGGTGATCATTTCCGGTCAGGTGCCTAGCACCATGGTCGGCACCGACGCGTTCCAGGAAACCGACATGATCGGTATCTCCCGGCCGATCGTGAAGCACAGCTTCATGATCAAGCACGCTTCGGAAATCCCGGAAGTCATGAAGAAGGCGTTCTACCTGGCGCAATCCGGTCGTCCTGGTCCGGTGGTTGTCGATATTCCAAAAGACATGACCAACCCGGCCGAGAAGTTCGAATACATCTTCCCGAAAAAAGCCAAGCTGCGTTCCTACAGCCCGGCTGTTCGTGGTCACTCCGGGCAAATCCGCAAGGCGGCAGAAATGCTCCTGGCGGCCAAGCGTCCTGTGTTGTACGCAGGTGGCGGCGTGATCCTCGGTGGCGGCTCCGCGCCGCTGACCGAACTGGCCCAGATGCTCAATCTGCCCGTGACCAATACCCTGATGGGCTTGGGTGCCTACCCTGGCACCGACCGTCAGTTCATTGGCATGCTCGGCATGCACGGCAGTTACACCGCCAACCTGGCCATGCACCACGCTGACGTGATCCTGGCGGTCGGCGCCCGTTTCGATGACCGTGTGATCAACGGCCCGGCGAAGTTCTGCCCGAATGCCAAGATCATCCACATCGATATCGACCCGGCTTCGATCTCCAAGACCATCAAGGCCGACGTGCCAATCGTGGGCCCGGTGGAAAGCGTCCTGAACGAAATGGTCGCGATCCTCAAGGAAATCGGCGAGACCCCGAACAAGGAGTCCGTTGCCAGTTGGTGGAAGCAAGTGGACGAGTGGCGCGGTGATCGTGGCCTGTTCCCTTACGACAAGGGTGATGGCAGCGTCATCAAGCCACAGACCGTGATCGAGACCCTGTGCGAAGTGACCAAGGGCGATGCCTTTGTGACCTCCGACGTGGGCCAGCACCAGATGTTCGCGGCGCAGTACTACAAGTTCAACAAGCCAAACCGCTGGATCAACTCTGGCGGCCTGGGCACCATGGGCTTCGGTTTCCCGGCGGCCATGGGCATCAAGTTGAGCTTCCCGGATGTCGATGTTGCCTGCGTCACAGGCGAAGGCAGCATCCAGATGAACATCCAGGAACTGTCCACCTGCCTGCAGTACGGCTTGCCGGTCAAGATCGTGATCCTCAACAACGGTGTGCTGGGCATGGTTCGCCAATGGCAAGACATGAGCTACGGCAGCCGTCATTCGCACTCCTACATGGAGTCGTTGCCTGACTTCGTCAAGCTGGCCGAGGCCTATGGCCACGTCGGCGTGCGCATCACCGACTCGAAAGACCTCAAGTCGAAGATGGAAGAAGCGTTTGCCATGAAGGACCGCCTGGTGGTGATCGATATTTCGGTCGACACCAGCGAGCACGTCTACCCGATGCAGATCAAAGACGGCTCCATGCGCGATATGTGGCTGAGCAAGACGGAGCGTACTTAATCATGCGGCACATTATTTCCTTGCTTCTGGAAAACGAACCGGGCGCTCTGTCTCGTGTGGTCGGGCTGTTCTCGCAGCGTAACTACAACATCGAAAGCCTGACCGTGGCACCTACCGAAGACCCGACCCTGTCGCGTCTGACGCTGACTACCGTGGGGCACGATGAAATCATCGAGCAGATCACCAAGAACCTGAACAAGCTGATCGAAGTGGTCAAGCTGGTCGACCTGTCGGAAAGCGCGCACATCGAGCGCGAGCTGATGCTGGTCAAGGTCAAGGCCACCGGTGCCCAGCGCGCCGAGATCAAACGCACTACCGATATTTATCGTGGGCAGATCGTCGATGTCAGCGCCAGCGTGTATACCGTTCAACTGACCGGTACCAGCGACAAGCTCGACAGCTTCATCCAGTCCATTGGCACCGCCTCGATCCTGGAAACCGTCCGTAGTGGCGTAACCGGTATTGCCCGCGGCGACAAAGTACTCAGCATCTAAACCAAATTAGCGAATGGCCTGAACGGCCTGGATATATAGGGGAATTTCATGAAAGTTTATTACGAAAAAGACTGCGACCTGTCCATCATCCAGGGCAAGAAAGTTGCCATTATCGGTTACGGCTCCCAGGGTCACGCTCAAGCGTGCAACCTGAAAGATTCCGGCGTTGACGTTACCGTTGGCCTGCGTAAAGGTTCGGCTACCGTTGCCAAGGCTGAAGCTCACGGCCTGAAAGTGACTGACGTGGCTTCCGCTGTTGCCGCTGCCGACCTGGTCATGATCCTGACCCCGGACGAGTTCCAATCTGCCCTGTACAAGAACGAAATCGAGCCGAACATCAAGAAAGGCGCCACCCTGGCCTTCTCCCACGGTTTCGCGATCCACTACAACCAGGTTGTGCCGCGCGCTGACCTCGACGTGATCATGATCGCGCCGAAGGCTCCAGGTCACACCGTGCGTTCCGAGTTCGTCAAAGGCGGTGGTATCCCTGACCTGATCGCCATCTACCAGGATGCTTCGGGCAACGCCAAGAACGTTGCACTGTCCTACGCTGCGGGCGTTGGCGGTGGTCGTACCGGCATCATCGAAACCACCTTCAAGGACGAGACCGAAACCGACCTGTTCGGCGAGCAAGCCGTTCTGTGCGGCGGTACCGTTGAACTGGTCAAAGCCGGTTTCGAAACGCTGGTTGAAGCTGGCTACGCGCCAGAAATGGCCTACTTCGAGTGCCTGCACGAACTGAAGTTGATCGTAGACCTCATGTACGAAGGCGGTATCGCCAACATGAACTACTCGATCTCCAACAACGCCGAGTACGGCGAGTACGTGACCGGCCCGGAAGTTATCAACGCCGAATCCCGTCAGGCCATGCGCAACGCCCTGAAACGCATTCAGGACGGCGAGTACGCCAAGATGTTCATCAGCGAAGGTGCTACCGGCTACCCTTCGATGACCGCCAAGCGTCGTAACAACGCTGCGCACGGTATCGAAATCATCGGCGAGCAACTGCGTTCGATGATGCCGTGGATCGGTGCCAACAAGATCGTCGACAAAGCCAAAAACTAAGTCACGACCCTGTACGAAAAACGCGGCTTAGGCCGCGTTTTTTCGTTTGGTGGGCAGGTTCTGGTATAAAGCTGCATCGTTTGTGCTGCGAACCGTTGGCGCAGACACCTGTCGAAACTTTCCACACCGTTGCAAGGTACTGTCCATGAGCGAACGTCCCGAAGAGCCAAACCAGGCTTCTGACGCCGAAAGCCTGCTGCCCATCGATGAACACATCGAAGAAGGGCATGACGCTGAAGGCCGTAAAGTCCGGCATCGTGGTATCTATCTTCTGCCGAATCTGTTCACCACCGCGAACCTGTTCGCGGGGTTCTACTCCATCATCAACTCGATGAGCGCCCAGAGTGCCTTGAGTGCCGGTGATGCTGCCGGCGCGAGCAAGTATTTTGCTTTCGCGGCAATCGCGATCTTTGTTGCCATGGTGCTCGATGGCCTCGATGGTCGGGTGGCGCGGATGACCAACACCCAGAGCGCCTTTGGCGCCGAGTACGACTCGCTGTCGGATATGGTCGCCTTTGGCGTTGCACCGGCGTTGCTGGCCTTCGGCTGGGCCCTGGGCGACATGGGCAAGGTCGGCTGGATGGTTGCCTTCATCTATGTAGCGGGTGCGGCCTTGCGTCTGGCGCGCTTCAACACCCAGGTGGGGACCGCGGACAAGCGTTACTTCATTGGCCTGGCCAGCCCGGCTGCCGCGGGTGTGGTGGCGGGTATTGTCTGGGCGTTCAGCGACTACGGGATCCAGGGCTCAAAAATGTCCTTCCTGGTGGCGCTGATGGTGGCCGCGGCCGGCATGCTGATGGTCAGCAACATCAAGTACAACAGCTTCAAGGAGCTGGACCTGAAGGGGCGCGTGCCTTTTGTGGCGATCCTGGCGGTGGTGCTGGTGTTTGCCGTGGTGTTCAGTGATCCGCCGCGCATCTTGCTGCTGGTGTTCCTCGCCTACGCCGCCTCTGGCCCGGTGCAGTACTTGTTACACCTTCGCCGGCACAAAAAAGCCGAGTGATGTAATTTCCCCCATACTCCGCAGTCTATTGGTGCATCAACCCTCCAATGCTGCGGAGTTGTCATGTTATTCAAATTCCCCAAGTCGTCTGACTGCACTGAGTCGGACGTCACGCCTGAATCCCTCTATCTCTCTCGCCGCAGCGTGCTGGGCAGTGCTGTCGGCGTAATAGCTGCCAGCAGTCTGCCGCGCTGGGCCAGCGCCGATGACGTTGCGCGTTACCCGGGCGTCGAGCCTGGCAAGGCGCCTGCCTGGTTCAACGAGAAACTCCCTGCGACGCGCTGGGGGGCGGTCAATGTCAAGGATGAGTCGATCACGCCCTTCAAGGATGCGACCCACTACAACAACTTCTATGAGTTCGGTACCGACAAGGGGGATCCAGCGGCCAATGCTGGCGCCTTGAAAACCGAACCCTGGAGCGTGGTGGTGGACGGGGAGGTGGGGAAGCCGGGGCGCTATGCCTTGGAAGACTTGATGAAACCCTATCAGTTGGAGGAACGCATTTACCGCCTGCGCTGTGTGGAGGCCTGGTCGATGGTGATCCCCTGGATCGGTTTTCCTCTTTCGGCGTTGCTCAAGCAGGTCGAGCCTACTTCCAAGGCTCGGTACATTCGCTTCGAAACCTTGCAGGATCCTAAGAGTATGCCGGGCCAGCGCTCCGGGTTTGCCCTGATCGACTGGCCTTATATAGAAGGGCTGCGCCTGGATGAGGCGATGAATCCGCTGGCGATACTGGCGGTCGGGATGTACGGGCGCGAATTGCCGAACCAGAACGGTGCGCCATTGCGTCTGGTGGTGCCGTGGAAGTATGGGTTCAAGAGTGTGAAATCCATCGTGCGGATCAGCCTGGTCAGCGAGCAGCCGAAAACCACTTGGCAGAGCATTGCCGCGGATGAGTACGGCTTCTTCGCCAATGTGAACCCCACAGTGGATCATCCGCGTTGGACTCAGGCGCGGGAGCGGCGTTTGCCCAGCGGATTGTTCAAGCCCAATGTGCGCGACACTCAGATGTTCAATGGCTACGCGGATGAAGTCGCCGACCTGTATGCAGGGATGGACTTGAGGACTCACTACTGATGCGCTTTGTGTTTTGGCGCTGTGCCGTCTTTATAGCGGCGGCGGTGTGGCCGCTACTCTGGTTGTATGAGGCCTGGAGTTCGGCGCTGGGGCCGGACCCGGGCAAGGTGTTGGTCGATCGCCTGGGGTTGGGAACCTTGACGCTGCTCTTGATTACCCTGGGTATGACGCCTTTGCAGAGACTGAGCGGGTGGCCGGGCTGGATAGCGGTCAGGCGGCAGCTGGGGTTGTGGAGTTTTGCCTATGCTGCGCTGCATCTGTCTGCCTATCTGGTATTTGTTCTTGGATTGGATTGGTCGCAGTTGGGGGTGGAGCTGAGCAAGCGGCCATACATTATTGTTGGCAGTCTCGGCCTTGTGGGGTTGCTGGTGCTGGCGGTGACTTCCAATCGATACAGTCAGCGACGTTTGGGGGGGCGCTGGAAGAAGTTGCATCGCCTGGTCTACGGGATTCTGGGGCTTGGTTTGCTGCATATGTTGTGGATAGTTCGTGCAGATCTGAAAGAGTGGGCGATCTATGCCTCTATAGGTGCGCTGTTATTAGTCTTGCGTGTACCTGCCATTGCTCGGCGAATTCCGCGTTTAAAGGGCAAAAAGGCACCTTCTGCAACAAAAGCTTAATTAAAGGTTGACGGCAGATTCCAGGTGTCTATAATTCGCCCCACTTCCGGCGCAGTCGAAACGGAAAACTACTTGGTAAACAATGAGTTACGCG
>NZ_JACMYG010000023.1 GCF_014236655.1 Pseudomonas kielensis | reverse complement strand
GCCCGAACGGGCCTCTTTTTTATTGCGCCAGGTGTTATTCCGGCGTGCCGTCGACCACACCAGCGGTGTTATCGATCAGGCTTTTGGTTGCCGTCTGCAGGAAGGCTTCCAGTTTCTGCTTCATCTCGGCGGTGCCCGGGGCATCCGGCACGATCTCGGCACGTGGATTGGCGCCCAGTTGGTACTGGTACATTTTCGGCGCCATGTCCTTCTCCTTCGGCAACACCAGGATCTGGTCCTGGGTGATGATCGCCGTGGTCTGCTCGCTACCCGAAGGTTTGATCACACCGAAGCCGGTGTCGCCCTGCGGCAGGTTGAGCAGGTCACGCCCCCAGCACTGGTGACGCACTTCGCCACCCAGGCGACCCATGATGGTCGGCACGATGTCGACCTGAGTCCCCACGGTGTGGTTCAGGGTACCGAACTTCTCCTGGATACCTGGCGCGATCATCAGCATCGGCACGTTGAAGCGGCCCAGGTCCATTTCGGTGATCTGGCGCTCGTTGCCAAATCCATGGTCGCCAACGATGACAAACAGGGTTTCCTTGAAGTACGGCTCCTTGCGGGCCTTCTCGAAGAACTGCCCCAGCGCCCAGTCGGAGTAGCGCATGGCGGTCAAGTGTTCGTTGAGGCTGCCACGACCGGTGACCGGCTCCACCGGCAACGGGGTCGGCAAGGCGTACGGGGTGTGGTTGGACAGGGTTTGCAGCAAGGCATAGAACGGCTTGCCGTTTTCACGCGCCTTGAGCTCCACCAGGCCACGGTCGAACATGTCCTGGTCGGACACGCCCCAGGTCGGGTCGGAGAACACTGGGTTGACGAAGTCGTTGCGGCCGACAAAGTTGGTCATGCCCTGGTTGCTGAAGAAGCCCGACTGGTTATCCCAGGCAAAGTCACCGTTGTAGACATACACGTCATCGAACTTGCGCGCACTGAGCAACTGCGGCAGGCCCGACAGCTTGTGGCTGCCTTCCGGGGTCTGCATCAGGTATTCGAAGCCCGGCAGGTTGGGGAAGCACGCCATGGTGGCGAACATGCCTTGGTGGGTGTGGGTGCCGTTGGAGAAGAAGCGGTCGAACAGCAGGCCTTCCTGGGACAGTTTGTCCAGGTACGGCGTGATGTTGCCCGGCGCGCCCAGCGCACCGACCGAGTGACCGGCCATGCTTTCCATCAGGATCACGACGACGTTCTTGATCGGCAGGGTCTTGTCGGCAGGCGGCAGGAAATCCCGGCGCACGGCAGCGCTGTCGGCATCCACCAGCTTCTCGTCCGGCATTACCAGCATGTCGCGCACGATCTGCTGCGCCTCAGGCTGCGGCAGGGTGGCTTTCCAGATGTTGTCACGGTCTTCGGACATACGGCTTTTCGCCGCGGCGACCAGTTGCAGGGTGCCGTTGAGGCCCAACTGGTTGGCGAAGTTGGAGTCGGTGGTGTACACGTCGCCCCAGCGCATTGGCGGGCCCTGACGCAGAGTGCCACGGGCCGCCGCGACACAGATCAGCAGGCAGACCATGAACACCGCGGTGCGGGTGTACCACGGCGCCACCTGACGGGTGCCGACGTTGCCGCCGCTGAACGGGCCGCGCGGACGGGTGGCACGGTCAGCACCCTTGAACGCCAGGCTCAGCAGCCAGGTGCCGACAACCCACGCCAGCAGGTAGCGCACCACCGGGAACCCGTACCAGAGCATGCTCATCACGGTCTTCGGGTCTTCCTTCACGTACTGGAAGACCAGGCCGTTGAGGCGCTGGTGGAACTCGCGGTAGAAGTCCATCTCCATCAGGCCGAGGAACAGCGCGATGCTCGAGACCACCGTCAGCCACAACCGGAACAGGCCACGGGCCGCCATCGCCCGTACGCTGAACAGCGACAGCAACAGCGGGATGCTGAGGTAGATCACCAGACGCAGGTCGAAACGCAGGCCATTGGCGAAAGCTTCGAGGAACGTCGAAGCCGGTGTGTCAAGAATCATCTCCCGGTTGTACACCAGCAACGCCAGGCGCAGCAGGGAGAGCATCACCATCATGACCAGGGCGCAGAGTAGCGTGTACGCCAGATGGGATTTGACGGTCGGTTGCAGCAAGCGATTCGAAGCTCGCTGCTGATTCAGGGCGTCCGTGTTTGCCATGTCGTTTTAGGACCCATTGGAAGTTGAAGTTACAAGAAGTAGCGGCGCCCAGGTCTTCTTATTGCCATGCCTTGCGGAAAATGGCCGGGACCCTGCGCGGAGCACAAATGTTGCACGATCACCCACGGCATTGCCATTGATTACTCGCAAGCACAGGCGGGACGAGAGCCGGGGATGAAAATCAAGCGGGCGAATTGTCTTGGAGCGGTTGTGAAAATTTCGTGCAAAGCATATCTGGAAACACAAAATAGGTACTACGAGCTAACCTGGTCCTGCAGCCGCTGCCGAAGGCTGCGTTGGGTTGCGCAGCCTTCGGCGGTAGTGCCAAGTTGAATGAACGTCCTGCGGCCGTTGACGCCGCCTCGCGCTGCTCGACAGTTGCTACGGTCGTTGAGGGGGGCTATAGGCGCACGTTGCCCCGGGGGCCGGCGATGGCCCAGATGATCAGGCCCAGTACCGGCAGCAGCAGGATCAGCAGTATCCAGACGATTTTCATCCCGGTTTGCGCGCCGCTCTTGAGCACGTTGATGATCGCCCAGATATCCAGCGCCAGGATAATCAGGCCAACCAGGCCGTTAAAGGTGGAACCCATGGTGTTGCTCCCAATAGAAGGCATTCCCCCCTTAGGATAGCCGGCTCCCGGGAGGGTTCCGTTTTATTGCTGCGAGTTAGACGTGCACGGCTACCTTCAGTGCTTCCAGGGACGGCGCCGCATTGATCCCGACCTCGGCACACAACTCCAGGACCCGCGCCACGTCGTTGCCGTACACCAGCACGAGCTGGATCTCATCGTCGAGCAATTGGCTGAAGTTGAGCAGCGTGTAACCGCCGTTCTCCGGGTTCATGCTGCCCATCTGGATCTGGATCCGGTTGAGCGCGGTCAGCGCCTCGGTCTTGGCCAGTTGCTTGGGCTTGATGTTGAACGCCACGCCGGGGCCGAACGAGGCAACGATCTGCTCGAACAGGTCCATGTAAGTGTCGGCCTGGAACAGCACGGTGTCCGGCAGGCTGCCGACCACCACCCACTCACCCAACGCAATCGGGAACGTGTCGTCGTAGTTGATGTCCGGGTTGGCCGCCAGGAAGGCCTCGGGGTCGGCGTACGCCTGCGCCGCCTCATCGGCGATCTGCACGATTTGCGCGTCGCTCATGCAGCCGGAGCTGATTTTACTGATGAGTTCGATGAGTGCGGCTTTCATGGCAGATCCTGTAGCGAGGGAGATTTTCGGCCGCGAAGGATAGCGTATTTACCGGTAATTATTCAGCGAAGCTTGCGACCCCACCCCGTTATCAAGCGAGGATCTTCTCCAACTGCGCCGTAGTATCCGCCGCGCCCATGGTCTTGGCCGCGTCCAGCGCGGTGATGCCATTGGCGTCCTTGGCCTTGGGATCGGCGCCCTTGCCAATCAGGTAGTCGACGATGGCTGTGCGGTTGAACATCGCGGCCATCATCAACGCGGTCCGGCCATCAAAGGACGAACCTTCGATCTGCGCCCCGCCGTCGACCAGTGCCGTCACCACCGCCAGGTCACCCTTGAACGCCGCCCCGGCAATCGGGCTTTGGCCGTTGTCGTTGCGAATCTGCGGATCGGCCTTATGCTCCAGCAGCACTTTCACCGCATCGACATGCCCGTGGTAAGCCGCCAGCATCAACAGGGTATCGCCCTTGTGATTGCGCAGATTCGGCGGCAAGCCCTTGCTCAACAGCGCCGCGAGCATGGCTGCATCGCCTTCACGGGCCTTGTTGAAAACCTGCTCGGCAAAGTCCGCGGCTTCTTCCGGGGTCATCTGGCGGGGTTGGTCTGACATTGGTGACTCCACATTCGGTCAATCGATAAGCCGCTAGTGTCCGCAAGCGGCCTGCCCCCTGTCACCCCTTTTTTCTCTCACGCCACCATAGCCACAATCAATAACGGAACTTGCCGCCGTGGATATCCGCCAGTACCTGCTCGGTGATCTGCACGTAGGTGTCGGAACCCGGCAGCCAGGCGTAGATCGGATCGTCGCCGGTCTTGCCGGGGTCGAAGGCTTCGTCCTTGAGGCGGGTCTTCTGGTACTTGAAGGTCCCGGTGGTTTCCATTTTGACTTTCACCCGCAGGAACAGCGGCACCGCATAGGCCGGCATCTGCTCGCGGGCAAAACTCAGCAGCTCAGTGAAATCCAGGGTCGCCAGGGATTCGGCCGGGGTGATCGCCGCCATGCCGGCACGCCCGTTGGTGTTGCTGATCTCCACGCCATAGGCCACCGCCTCGGCGATATGCGGGTGCTGCAGCAGGATGTTCTCGACCTCGGTGGTGGAGACGTTCTCGCCCTTCCAGCGATAGGTGTCGCCCAGCCGATCAACGAACTGGGCGTGACCAAAACCGATATTGCGCAGCAAGTCACCGGTATTGAAGTAACGGTCACC
This sequence comes from Pseudomonas kielensis, assembly GCF_014236655.1. Lineage (GTDB taxonomy): Bacteria > Pseudomonadota > Gammaproteobacteria > Pseudomonadales > Pseudomonadaceae > Aquipseudomonas > Aquipseudomonas kielensis. The sequence continues at coordinate 96,175 of NZ_JACMYG010000023.1, read as the reverse complement.
CTTTTCGAACACATCGTGCAGCACCACTTTTTCGGTCTTTTGCGGGTCGGTGTAGCCGTCCAGCGGTGCCTTGTCGTCGATCTTCGCCAGTAACAGGCCTTGCCGGCCCTTGCCGACTTTCTGCATGAAGCCGGCGCTGTTGCGTAGCGGCGCTCCACTGTCATGGGCGTACTCGACCAGTTCCCAGGACATCAACGAAAAACCGATGGTGTTGTCGAAGTTGAGGATGTTGCTGAAACCTATGTTGCCGTCACTGGCGGCGTACAGCTCACAGATATGGTTGACCGCAAAACGCTCCTTGAACTCGCTCCACACGCCGGGACGCAAACCGTTGCCAATCATCTTCACGACCGCTTGATCCCGGTCGTTGGTGGCCGGCGGCTGGTCGATCAGGTAGCGGCACAACTCGCCCACGTAACCGATGGTCGTGGCCTGGTACTTGCGCACATCGTTCCAGAACTGGCTGGCGCTGAACTTGCGTCTGATGGCGAACCCCGAGGCACCGCAGATGGCTGAGCCCCAGCACACACACAGCCCCGTGGCGTGGTACAGCGGCAAGGTGCAATAGACGACGTCGTCCGGGCTCATATCCAGGGCGATCATGCCGAAGCTGGCGCTGCTGCGCATCCAGCGCCCGTGCTTGAAGACCCCGGCCTTCGGCAACCCCGTGGTGCCGGAGGTATAGATGTAAAAGCACGGGTCGTCGAGAAACACCTGCTGGCTGCTGGGCGGGTTGTCACTGGCGCAATCGACACACTCGGCCATCAGGTTGCGCAAGCCCTCTGGCGCCTCACCGCTTTGCCGCGAGCAATCCTGGTCGGCCACCCACCAGGTGCGGGTTTCGTCGATGGCCACCTGCTGGCGAATCGCTGAATAGGCCTGGACCAACTCCCCGCCGACGACGATGGCCGCCGGCTTCACCAGGTTGACACTGTGCAACAGCGCTTGCTGGGTTTGCGAAGTATTGAGCATGGCGCTGATGGCGCCGACCTTGGCCACCGCCAGCACCGTCACCAGCAGTTCCGGACGGTTCTCGATGAACACCCCGACCACGTCGCCCTTGCCGATGCCCTGGGCCAACAGGTGATGAGCGATACGGTTGGCCCACTGGTTGACCTGTGCATAAGTCAACGACACGCTGCCGTGCAGCAAGGCGGGGCCATCAGGGTTACGAACTGTCGCCTGTTCGAAGGTGAACGCCAGGCCACAAGGCTGGTCCGGCTGTTTGACATTGGCCAGCTTGAGGCCCTTGGCCACCCGGGGCAGGGCTTTGATGATCGACGGCAACTTACGGAGCATCATGCTCCAGGTAATCGTGTCGTGGTGCGTGCTGCTCATGGTTGCTCCCGTTCGGCCCTCTGCGGCGGGCCGGTATTGTTATTGTCGGGCGAACATGCAATCGAGGTGTTCGGGCAACTTCATCCCTGTATGAGACACAACGGAAAACCTCTGCTTAACGGCAAAAAAGTACGCCAGGGGTTCTGTCGCTGTACACGCGGTTTTTGAAATGTTTTGTATCCGGCCCTCGCCCACTGCCGCGGCCGCCCAGCGCGCCCGACCACGGCGGCACACTCTCGCAAAATGCAGGATGCACGATGGCCATTCATGCAGAATGCACGAATCCGAAAAATTCACTTTATCGTATACGCTTGATTTATAAGGAATTTTTAAAAAAACAATACTGGCACAAACGCTGCAACTACCCCTCCATGCTTGCCATTCATGTGCACACGGAGCTGATAGACATGAGCCTGATCCAAGAAAAATTCACTTCCTTGTTCTCCAACTTCGACGTCACCACCCAGGCACGCCCGGATGGCGGCATTCTGCTGACCTTGCGCAGCAGCGAAGGCAAAGTCTTCAAGCGCTCGATTTCCTACGCCCAATTGCATGCTGGCGATCAACTGTCCTGGGTGATCAGCGCAATTCGTCGCGACCTGGCGGAACAGGCCAGCGAGTTGCCACAAATTTCCATGCTGCAGAGCCAACAACGCTTTGCCCTGCCGACCTATCACTCAATGTGATCGAGCGGGTTCGTTGCCAGACATCCCTGGGCCACCTGACACACCGTCAGGTGGCCCTTTTTTTCAGCGCAACATGCCGCGTTTGGCCGCCTCCCCCACCGCTTGCGCACGATTGCTGACCTGCAGCTTGGCGTAGATATTGGCCAGGTGATATTTCACCGTGGCCTGGGAAATCGAGCGGATCACACTGATTTCCCACACGGTCTTGCCGCGCTTGGCCCAGTGCAGGATCTCCAACTCCTTCTCGCTCAGCGGCTTGCCTGCCCGATCCGGACGCCGGCGCTTGACTGGCTTGCTCCCCGGCCCGGCGTCGCCCGTTGCACTGTCCATTACCTTTCTCCTGGTGATCGTCCATGCCCTGCGCTCGGACGGCGATCGTCCGGGCCAGTGGTTGGGTGTCAGAAAGAAAGAGTTACATAGAGGGCGGATTAAACAAGCGCATCAACGCTGAATCAGTCTTCACTGACTCAGCAATAGGCAACGTCCTACGCACAGTGCAAGGAAGGCCCGGATGGCGCACTGCGCCAGCGTTTAATCGCCTGTAGCGCATCCGGTCGGCTGTTTAATCTTCCAGCCGTGGGAAGTGCCCGGCGATGCCACCTGGGGTGATGCGGGCCCGTGGTTCCAGGGCATTGCTGAACAGGCCGATGGCCACGAAGTGCGGTCGCTCGCCCCCATCGAACCAGTGCCGGGTACCGGCAGGCACCAGGATCAGGTCGTTTTTCTCGCAGAGTACGGCGTACACATAATCGTCGATGTGCAGATTGAACTGGCCGCGTCCGGCGACAAAGAACCGTACCAGGTCCTCGTCAAAGTGCTGTTCTTCGAAAAGCCCGGCATGGGGTTCGGCGTGGGGTGACTGTTCGCTGCTGACACTGGTGACTTGCACCCCCAGGTAACCGCGCGCGGTCATCAACTGGTCGATCGGCCCTTGATAGGCGGCCACCAACTCTTCATCGCTGGCGCCCGGTTGCAGCTTCGCCGTCGCTTGCCAACGGTCGAACCTGACCCCCTGTTCTGCCAGGGTCGCGGTGATGTCGTCGAAGTGGGTCAGGACCTTGTTCGGCAGGTCCGGGCTTGAAACGTGGTAAACCGACAGGCTGCTCATTTCGGCAACTCCTCTTGCATGCGTGAGGCAATGATAACGGCTGCAGCCAGCGCGGCGAGGCTTGCAATACTAAAGGTGAAGGTGGCACCCAGGGCATTCCAGCTGTAGCCGGCGTACAACGCCCCCAGCGCGCCCCCGGTACCGGCCAGTGCCGCGTAGAGCGCCTGGCCCTGACCCTGCTGGCGCGGGCCGAAACTGCGCTGGACAAAATGAATGGCCGCGGCGTGAAAACTGCCAAACGTGGCCGCGTGCAGGACCTGCGCGAACAGCAGCACCCAGAGAAACTCGGCGAACGAGCCCAGCAGCAGCCAGCGCAACGCGGCCAGCAGGAAGCTGGCCAGCAGCACCCGGCGCACCGAAAACCGCGCCAGGATCCGGCTCATGAACAGGAACATCAAGACTTCGGCGACCACGCCCACGGCCCAGAGCATGCCGATCACTCCACGGCTGTAGCCCAGGCGTTCCAGGTGCAGGGTCAGGAAGGTGTAGTACGGCCCGTGGCTGAGCTGCATCAGGCCCACGCAGGCATAAAATGCCAGTACCCCCGGGCTGCGCAATTGCTTGACGAAGCCCTCCCCCGCCAGCCGGCTGCCAGGCGCTGGCTGGGCGTTGGGCACCCACAGGCTGCTGATGATGATCCCGGCCATGATCACCACCAGGGTTACCGGGTAGATGTCCAGGCTCAACCATTCGAACAGCCGCCCCAGTGCAACCACCGCGATAATGAAGCCAATCGAACCCCACAAGCGGATCTGGCTGTAGCGCGACGCCTGGCCTTGCAGGTGCGCGAGGGTGATCACTTCGAACTGGGGCAGCACGGCGTGCCAGAAAAAAGCGTGCAGGGCCATGACCATGGCCAGCCAGGCGTAGCTTTTGCTGACGAAGATCAGGCAGAACGTCAGCAGCGTACAGACCGCGCCAAAACGCACGATGGCCAGCCGCCGGCCCGTGTAGTCACCCAGCCAGCCCCAGATATTGGGCGCGACGCAGCGCATCAGCATGGGAATCGCCACCAGTTCGCCGATGCGCGCAGGCGAAAACCCCAGGTGGTCGAAGTACAGCGCCAGGAAAGGCGCTGTCGAACCGAGCAAGGCGAAATAGAACAGATAAAAGCTGGAAAGCCGCCAGTACGGGAGCGCCGCCACGGCCATCAGACCGCGGCGACGTCAGGGCCGGGCTTCACAGCTGGCCCAACACCGGGGTACTGACGCGCACGTCGGCGTTTTGCCCGCGATGGCGCAGCAGATGGTCCATCAACACAATGGCCATCATCGCTTCGGCAATCGGCGTGGCACGGATGCCGACGCACGGGTCGTGGCGGCCCTTGGTGATCACGTCCACCGGGTTGCCGTGGACATCGATCGAACGGCCCGGGGTGGTGATGCTCGACGTTGGCTTGAGCGCCAGGTGGGCGACGATCGGCTGGCCGGAAGAAATGCCCCCGAGGATGCCGCCAGCGTTGTTGCTGAGGAAACCTTGTGGGGTCAGCTCGTCGCGGTGTTCGGTACCGCGCTGGGCGACACTGGCGAACCCGGCGCCGATTTCCACGCCCTTGACCGCGTTGATGCTCATCAGCGCATGGGCCAGCTCGGCATCGAGGCGGTCGAAGATCGGCTCACCCAGGCCCGGCTTCACGCCTTCGGCGACCACGGTGATCTTGGCGCCGACCGAATCCTGGTCACGGCGCAGCTGATCCATGTAGGCCTCGAGCTCCGGCACCTTGTCCGGGTCGGCGCTGAAGAACGCGTTCTGCTCCACCGACTCCCAGCTCTTGAACGGGATTTCGATCGGGCCCAACTGGCTCATGTAGCCGCGAATCACGATGCCCTGGGTGGCCAGGTACTTTTTCGCAATCGCCCCGGCCGCCACGCGCATGGCGGTTTCGCGCGCGGAACTGCGACCGCCGCCGCGGTAATCGCGTTCGCCGTATTTGTGGTGGTAGGTGTAGTCGGCGTGGGCCGGGCGGAACAGATCCTTGATCGCCGAGTAGTCCTTGGACTTCTGGTCGGTATTGCGGATCAGCAGGCCAATGGCACAGCCAGTGGTACGGCCTTCGAACACGCCGGAGAGGATTTCCACCTCGTCGGCTTCCTGGCGCTGGGTGGTGTGGCGGCTGGTGCCTGGCTTGCGTCGGTCGAGATCGCGCTGCAGGTCGTCCAGGGACAACTCAAGACCCGGCGGGCAGCCGTCGACAATGGCGACCAACGCCGGACCATGGCTTTCGCCCGCGGTGGTGACAGTGAACAGCTTGCCGTAGGTATTGCCGGACATGCAGGGCGCTCCGTGAAATCGCTGAACTAAGTGCGCGCCAGTATACGCAGGCTCACTCCGTAGTTCATCCTCGAACCTTATGGGTGTCTGCGAGTCCAACCGACACCTTGTGAATGATGGCGTGATGATGCTGCGAGTTATAGCCTTGAGCCTTACCCTGATGACCGGTCTGTTGTGCAACTTCGCGCAGGCCACGGTCCTGCAACGCCCGGTCAGCCTGGATACCGGCAGCGGCGAGCTGTTTGGCTCGATGCTGCTGCCCAAGTCCGACACCCCGGTACCGGTGGTCCTGATCATTTCCGGTTCAGGCCCCACCGACCGCAACGGCAATAACCCCGAGGGCGGCAACAACGATAGCCTCAAGCGCCTGGCCTGGGTGCTGGCCAAACACAATATCGCCAGCGTGCGCTATGACAAGCGCGGCGTGGCGGCGAGCCTGGCGGCCACCCCGGACGAGCGCAACCTGACCCTGGAGGCCTATGTGGCCGACGCCGTGGCCTGGGGCAAGCAACTCAAGAGCGACCCGCGCCTGGGGCCACTGATTCTGCTGGGGCACAGCGAAGGGGCATTGGTGGCCACCCTCGCCGCCCCCCAGGTGGACGCCGCCGGCCTGATTTCCCTGTCCGGCAGCGCCCGCCCCGTGGACCAGGTGCTGCGCCAACAACTGAGCCATCGCCTGCCGCCCCAGTTGCTGCTGCGCAGCAATGAACTGCTGGACAGCCTCAAGGCCGGCCAAGTGGACACCGATGTGCCCCCTGCGCTGCAAGTGATCTTCCGCCCCAGTGTTCAGCCTTACCTGATCAGCCTGTTCCGCCAGGACCCGGCCGCCGCTTTCGCCCGCGTGAAAATCCCCGCGCTGATCGTCCAGGGCAGCAACGACATGCAGGTCGGTGTCGGGGACGCGCAAATGCTCAAGGCTGCCAAGCCCGACGCCCAGTTGGCCGTGATCGAGGGCATGAACCACGTGATGCGCATCGTGCCCAACGACATCAAGCGCCAGGTGGCGTCCTACAAGGATCCGCAACTGCCACTGGCGGCAGAACTCGGCACCCGGATCCTCGGCTTTATTGATGCCATTGCTCGAAGTTAGCCCGGTTTTACCCTCCAGTCCTGCGCAAATCGGCCGATAAGCCAATGTCGACAGCCCATTGTCTGTCGACACGCAGCTTGGACAGGATCTCGCCGTTATGACTGATACCCATAAATCACCCGACACCACGCCCGACACCACAACCCCGGAAGCGGCGGAACTGCCGTGGGCGGATGTGGAGGCCGAGCACCGGCGGATGCTGCGCCTGGCGCCACTGAAAACCGACCGCAGCACCGGGGGACGGCCGCTGCGCTTTGTCGAGTTCGGCTATGCCGAGCGCAACAACAAGGAGCGCAGCCTGTTGCGCATGAGCATCACGCTCCCGGGCCAGCGGGTGCGCAAGGAGCAGAACCACCTGGACGTCTGGGTTGACCACGAACAGCGTCGCGTGCACTTCGGCCCCGACAGCGGTGTACAGATAGAACCGATGAACCGTGGCATCGGGCGCTTTCTAGCGGCCCAGGGCATTACCTGGGCGAAGAAAAAGTGGGCGAGCTACAGCTTTGATGCCATGGATCTGAGCAACAAGGATGCCCTGGTCGAAGACACCCGCCTGCGCCGCGACCACTTTTTGCGTGTACATGGTTTTGACGTGGTCTACGCCGACGCCCAGCATTTGAAAGGCAGCGTCAAGGCCGGCAAGGTCGCAGACCTGCTGGGCGACTGGAACACCGAGAAGCTGCAGTTCGTGGAAATCCTCGAAGCCGCGCAGATGTTGCAGCAGGCCGAGCAGAATCTGGCCGAACAGGAAGTCAAACTGCAGAAACAGGAAGAAACCGTCAGCAAATTCAAACGCGAAGAAACCGGACTGCGCTTCACCATTACTTGCCTGGTGGCGTTTTCAGTGTTCCAGGCCGGTTTGCTGATCTGGATTGCGACGCACCGCTGAGTACCGGAATGTCACTTGTCGGCGCCGGTCTGTAGGAGCAAGGCTTGCTCCTACAGGAATCGGACCGATACCTGGGAACGGGTCAGGTCCGCGAGGCAAACAGCGCCTGGTGCTCACGGCATTGCTCGGCACTGAGCATGAACACACCGTGGCCGCCGCGCTCGAACTCCAGCCAGGCGAAATCGACTTCCGGGTACAGCGCCTCGACGTGTACCTGGCTGTTGCCCACCTCGACAATCAGCAAGCCTTTCTCGTTCAGGTGATCGGCCGCCTGCGCCAGCATGCGCCGCACCAGGTTCAGACCGTCTTCGCCACAGGCCAGGCCCAGTTCCGGCTCGTGCTGGAACTCGTCCGGCATATCGGCAAAGTCTTCAGCATCCACGTAAGGTGGATTGGACACGATCAGATCGAAACGCTGACCAGGCAACCCGTCGAAGCCATCGCCCTGGACCGTGTACACCCGCTCATCGACGCCATGTCGCTCGATGTTCTGGTTGGCCACCTCAAGGGCTTCGAACGACAAGTCCGCCAGCACCACTTCAGCGTCCTGGAACTCATAGGCACAGGCGATACCGATGCAACCGGAGCCCGTGCACAGGTCGAGAATGCGCGCCGGCTCGCTGTCCAGCCAGGGGGCGAAGCGTTTTTCGATCAGTTCGCCAATCGGTGAACGCGGGATCAACACGCGCTCATCGACGATGAACGACATGCCGCAGAACCAGGCCTCGCCCAGCAGGTAGGCGGTGGGGATGCGGTCTTCGATACGACGCTTGAGCAACCGCTGCAGGTTGACCAGTTCGTCGTCTTCGAGCGCGCAGTCCAGGTAGCTGTCGGCAATTTCCCACGGCAGGTGCAACGCCCCCAGCACCAGTTGACGGGCTTCATCCCAGGCGTTGTCGGTCCCATGGCCGAAAAACAGATCCTCCCCATGAAAACGGCTGACTGCCCAACGAATGTGGTCGCGCAAGGTGCGCAGACGGGAAGTGATCACGGGGTAAACTCCTGAAAAAACGACCGGGGATTCTAACAGCCTTAACCTGCCCCGACGATCAATGAAAAAAACCCCGGACGAATGTAGGATTTATCCGCTTTTTCAGCTTTTGGTTGAACATCCGGTCAGCTCTTGACAGGCTGCAGCCCAGCAACGACGGTGCCTACGATGGTAGCGATTCACAGAAGCGCTCAGCCAGAGGACAATGTCGCAAAAGCCCCACTCGAAGGAGCCCCAGAATGTCCGTTCCAAAGACGATGTTTCAACTCAGCGGTCGTGGTTACGCGCCAGCCAATCTGGCCCACGCGACACTGGTGATCATCGATGCACAAAAAGAATACCTCAGCGGCCCGCTGGCTCTGACCGGCATGGCCGAGGCTGTGGCCAACATCCAGCAATTGCTCACAGCGGCCCGGGCCGCGGGGCGGCCGATCGTCCATGTGCATCACCTGGGCACCGTCGGCGGCCTGTTCGACCCCCAGGGCGAGCGCGGTGAGTTCATTCCCGGCCTCGAACCCCTGAGCGACGAAACCATCATCGGTAAACTGCTGCCCAGCGCATTCCACGGCACGCCCCTGGAAAAACGCCTGCAGGACCTTGGCTCCCTGGACCTGATCGTCTGCGGCTTCATGAGTCACTCCAGCGTCAGCACCACCGTGCGTGCCGCCAAGAACCTGGGCTTTCGCTGCACCCTGGTCGAAGACGCCTGCGCCACCCGGGACCTGCCCTACAAAGGCGGCGTGCTCACTGCCGAGCATGTCCAGCAGACCGAAATGGCGATCATGGCCGACAACTTCGCCACCCTCGCCCAGACCCGGGACCTGATCTGATCGCCCGCCGATGAGCGGCGACTATCGCCGCTCATCCGCAAAAGACTCTCATTTCCTATAATTGCCTTAGCCTCAGGAACAACCCGGTCAACTCCCGGTCGAAGGGCCGATACCCATTGAGGAAGGTCGGAATGAAGATATCCGATGGATTTGACGCTCGCCGCTTGCGCCCCAAAGGACCACGCAACTGGCGTTATCGTTTCGGCGCTGCATTCGCCGCCCTGCTCGCCACCCTCGGTGTGCTGCTGGCAATGGCCGGTGCTGCCAGCCTGCTGGGCCGTCCGCCCGCGCTGGGCGAACTGAACGCCAGCCCGCTGGGCTCGACGATCATTCTGGCGATTGGCCTGTTAGTACTCTACCTGGGGGTCGCGTTCTGGCGTCGCTGCCGTCGCCGCATGCGTCAACCTCGCGAGCTGAACATGGCCCCGCATTTGATGAAAAAGCATGACTGAGTCGCGCGCGACGCGTTTTGCCGCGCCCGATTCACCTCGACTTGGGTAAACTGGCCGCCCTTCGCGGAGGCTGACATGCAAGACGACGATTTTTCCCTGTTCAAAAGTGCGATCCAAGGCGTCAAGCCGATCAAGCACGACCGCGCCGAAACCGGCAAGCCCAAGGCTGACCGCGCGCAGATTGCCAAGCTGCGCCAGGCAGCGACCATCCGTACCGACGTGGCGGCTGTGGACGGCCTGTCCGACCAGTTCGTGATCGATGTCGGCCCGGAAGACGAGTTGATGTGGGCACGTGACGGGGTCCAGGAAAGCCAGATGCGCAAGCTCAAGATCGGGCAGATCCCGTTCGAAGGCAGCCTCGACCTGCACGGCATGAACGTGGAAAAGGCCCGCGAGACGCTCTGGGCATTTCTCGCCGAAGCAACAAAATTCGAAATCCGCTGCGTGCGCGTGACCCACGGCAAGGCCGTGCGCCTGGACGGCAAGCGCCCGATGATCAAAAGCCACGTCAACACCTGGCTGCGCCAGCATTCACAGGTCCTGGGCTTCACCTCCTGCCAGGCCAGGCACGGCGGCGCCGGTGCGGTGTATGTGATGCTCAAACGAACCATGATGGAAGGCCGCGACGAGTAAAGCTGATGCATCACGCTTGCAGCGCCGTGTCCGCCACCGTACCCTTGCCCTTTGCGTAAAATCCCACAGGTAGTTTCATGTCCCTGGAACAGAATTACACCGCGATTCTCGGCCAACTGGGCGAGGACGTGTCCCGCGAGGGCCTGCTCGACACGCCAAAGCGTGCCGCCAAAGCCATGCAGTACCTTTGCCGCGGTTATGAACAGACACTTGAAGAAGTCACCAACGGTGCCTTGTTCAGCTCCGACAACAGCGAAATGGTACTGGTCAAGGACATCGAGCTTTACTCGTTGTGCGAACACCACCTGCTGCCTTTCATCGGCAAGGCGCACGTCGCCTATATTCCGAGTGGCAAGGTACTGGGCCTGTCGAAAGTCGCGCGGATCGTCGATATGTACGCCCGTCGCCTGCAGATCCAGGAAAACCTCAGCCGCCAGATCGCCGATGCGGTGCAGCAAGTCACCGGCGCCCTGGGCGTTGCGGTGGTGATCGAGGCCAAGCACATGTGCATGATGATGCGCGGTGTGGAGAAACAGAATTCGTCGATGATCACTTCGGTGATGCTGGGTGAGTTCCGCGAAAATGCGGCCACCCGCAGCGAGTTTCTCAGCCTGATCAAGTAATACGCGGCCCCTGGAAAACCGGCGTTCATCGCCGGTTTTTTTTCGTCGGTGAAAAATCAGGTAAGCTGCGCGCCATTCCCATTTGCCCCGTGAGGCTTACATCGTGTTCGTCAAAGCGCTTCGTGTCGGCCTCGGCCAGTTGATCATCTTCATCGACTTCATCACCCGTCCTGGTAAAAAGCAGCGCCCTGCCCCTGCCCAGGCCCAGGTTGAAGCCGCCGCCAAGGGCCTGACCCTGTACCAGTTCCACGCTTGCCCGTTCTGCGTGAAAACCCGCCGCACCCTGCGCCGCCTGAACGTGCCAGTCGCCCTGCGCGATGCCAAGAACAACGAGCAGGACCGCCAGACCCTGCTGGAGCAAGGCGGCAAGATCAAGGTGCCGTGCCTGCGCATCGAAGAGAACGGCCAGACCACCTGGATGTACGAGTCCAAGGTGATCATCGATTACCTGGACCAGCGTTTCGCCGCCGCCTGATCGTTGGGCGCTGGAAACACAAACCCCAGACAACAATAAACCGGCCGATTGGCCGGTTTATTGTTGTCTAGCCTCCCCTCATGCCGCCTGCCGCGCCTGTCCCTCACGCACCACCGCCGCCAACCGCTTGAGCCCTTCATCCAGGCGCGCTGGGTCAATGTGGCTGAAATTCAGCCGCAGGTGACCCAGGTTGCGATCCGGGTCGGGAAAGAACGGCTCACCCGGCATGAACGCCACATCATTGGCCAATGCCGCCTTGAGCAGGGTCCGGGTGTCGAGCGGCTGCTTGAGGGTCAGCCAGAAAAACAGACCGCCCTGGGGCAGCTCCCAGTCCGCCAGCTCGCTGAAATGCCTGTGCAGCGCCGCCTGGAATCCATCGCGCCGGCCCCGGTAGAAGTCCCGCAGCTCGCTCAGGTGATCACGCAGGCGCTCGGTGCCGATCCACTGCAAGGCCTGCCACTGGCCGACACGGTTGGTGTGCAGGTCCGCCGACTGCTTGAGCCGCAGCAAGTGCGGGAACAGGTCCGGACTGGCAATCAGGTAGCCGACACGCAGGCCCGGCAGCAAGGTCTTGGACACGGTGCCGGTGTAGATCCAGCTCGCCCGCTGCAAGCGGCTGACAATCGGCGTGGCGCTGGCGCCATCGAATGTCAGCTCGCGGTACGGCTCGTCCTCGATCAGGGTCACGCCGAACTCGTCGAGCAACGCCGCCACACCATCACGCTTGGCCTCGCTGTAGCGCACCGCCGAGGGGTTCTGGAAGGTTGGGATCAGGTAGATGAACGCCGGACGGTGTTGCTCCAGGCGCGCCCGCAGCTCCACCAGGTCGGGGCCGTCGGCCTCCAGCGGCACGCTCAGGCAATCAGCACCAAACAGCTGGAAAATTTGTAGCGCGGCCAGGTAGGTCGGCGCTTCGAGCAGGATTTCGGTGCCCTGATCGATGTACAGCTTGGCCGCCAGGTCGAGGGTCTGTTGCGAACCACTGACCACCAGGACCTGGCTCGCCTCACAGGGCACACCGAGGGCTCGCGCCTCTGCCGCCAAGGCTTCACGCAGCGCCGGCTCGCCTTCGCTCATGCCGTATTGGCCCATGGACACCGGCATATCGGCCCACTCCACCTTCGGCAGCATGGCTTCGGCCGGCAGGCCGCCGGCAAACGACATCACTTCCGGGCGCTGGGCCGCGGCGAGGATTTCACGGATCAAGGAACTCTTGAGGCGCGCAACACGTTCGGAAAAAGCCATGGGGGTCACCGGTAGCAAAGGCCAAGGGAATTAAGTCAAACTGATTGACCGAAATTACGCCAGCCCGGACAGATACGTCAATATGCTTGACCTTAAATCCCAAAGCACCCAGCAAGCCGCCATGGAAGCGTTTTTTTTCGGCTACCAGGCCTTCACCGCCAAAGCCGACGAAATGCTCGAACGCCGCGGCCTCAGCCGGGTACACCAGCGCATCGTGTTTTTCATCGCCCGCTATCCGAGCTTGAGCGTCAAGCAATTGCTTGCGCTGCTGGGCGTGAGCAAGCAGGCACTGAACATGCCCCTGCGCCAATTGCTGGAAATGCACCTGGTGGACAGCGTCGCGGCCGTGGACGACAAACGTAAGCGCTTGCTGCAACTGACCAGCGAAGGTGTGCGCTTCGAAGCCGCGCTGCGCCGTGAACAGGTGAAACTGCTCGAGCGCGTGTTTGCCGAGGCGGGTGAAGCCGCAGTGGATGGCTGGCTGGCGGTCAACAAAGCCCTGGGGCAAACCCAAGCGCTCGCAGACTGAGCCCTCAGTCTGGATCCACTGGCGATATATCCCTATCGCCAGATTTTTCGTCGACAAAACAGAAAACATTATTTGCTTTATTTGTATACAAAAGCATAATTCGCTTCGTGCGAGTTCCTGACCAAGCGGTCAACAAATTCGCAAGTGCCTCAAAGAGCCGCTACCCACCTCTGTGTCCGGCTCTGGAAATAACAATAAAACTCTTGAGGAGTACTCGCTGTGGAAAGCCGCAAATCCGAAGCATCGCCGCTGGATCTCTCGCCGCCCTTACGCACCGGCTGGCTGGAACGCCTGTTTAAACTCAGCGTGCATGGCACCACGGTGAAGACCGAGCTGATCGCCGGCCTGACCACCTTCATCACCATGGCCTACATCATCTTCGTCAACCCGAACATCATGGCCGATGCCGGCATCGATCACGGTGCGGCCTTTGTCGCCACCTGCATCGCTGCAGCACTGGGCTGCCTGTTGATGGGGCTGTATGCCAACTGGCCTGTGGGCCTGGCGCCGGGCATGGGCTTGAACGCGTTCTTTACCTACACCGTGGTCGGGACCATGGGCTACAACTGGGAAACCGCACTGGGCGCGGTGTTCGTCTCCGGTGTGTTGTTCATGATCCTGACCTTCTCGCGAATCCGCGAATGGCTGCTCAATAGCATCCCCGTGAGCCTGCGCTATGCCATGGGTGCCGGTGTCGGCCTGTTCCTCGGGCTGATCGGCCTGAAGACCGCCGGCATCGTGGTCGACAGCCCGGCCACCCTGATCAAGCTCGGTTCCCTGCGCGAGCCGGGCCCGCTGCTGGCCGCCATCTGCTTCCTGATGATCGCCATCCTGAGCTATCACCGGGTCTTCGGCGCCATCCTCATCAGTATCATCACCGTGACCCTGGCCGGTTGGGGCCTGGGCCTGGTGCACTACGAGGGCATCATGTCCGCCCCGCCGAGCCTGGCGCCGACCTGGATGGCCATGAACGTCGCTGGCGTGTTCAATGTCAGCATGATCAGCGTGGTGCTGGCGTTCCTCTTCGTACACATGTTTGACACCGCCGGGACCCTGATGGGTGTCGCGCAGCGGGCCAACCTGGTGGGTCAGGACGGCAAGATCGAAAACCTCTCCCGCGCCATGAAGGCCGACAGTGCCTCCAGCGTGTTTGGCGCGGTGGTCGGCGTCCCTCCAGTCACCAGCTATGTGGAAAGTGCCGCGGGTGTGGCAGCAGGAGGTCGCACCGGTCTTACCGCCGTGACCGTCGGCGTGCTGTTTATTGCCGCGATGTTTTTCGCTCCGCTGGCGGGCATGATTCCTGCCTATGCCACCGCCGGTGCATTGATCTATGTGGCGATGCTGATGATGGGCGGCATGGCTCACATCGAGTGGGACGAAGCCACCGACAGTATTCCAGCGATCGTCACCGCGATCATGATGCCCCTGACCTTTTCGGTCGCCGACGGCATCGCGCTGGGCTTTATCACGTACGTGGCCCTGAAGGCCGGTACTGGCAAGTACAAGGAAATTTCCGTCAGCCTGTGGGTACTTTGCGCGATCTTCATCGCCAAGTTCATTTTCTTGTAAGCGTTTCAAGCGTGACCCAGCCTCACCCCGTCGGGTGGGGCTTTTGCACATATGGAGGAAAGTGATGAGTCTGGAAACCTGGCTGCTGTTCAGCGGCGCCGCCCTGGTCGTGATCCTGATCCCGGGCCCCTTGTCGTTATTGATGATCAGCAACAGCCTGAACTATGGTTTGCGCCGCTCTTACCCGGCGTTTCTCGGCGGGGTGTTCGCCTCGATCTGCCTGCTGAGCGCCTCGGCCCTGGGCCTTGGCGCGTTGCTGCTGGCCTCGGAGCAGCTGTTCAGCGCGCTGAAGATCGTCGGTGCCCTGTACCTGTTCTACCTTGCCTGGCAGAGCTGGCAGCAGTCCCGGCAACCGGCCCACGCCACTGAAGTGCCCCAGGCGACAGCCGTGCCGCGCTTTCGTGCACTGTTCGGGCGCGCCTTTGTACTGGGAGCGAGCAATCCCAAGGACATCCTGTTCTTTGCCGCCTTCCTGCCCCAGTTCCTCAGCGCACAGCAGCCGTTCTTGCCGCAGTTGCTGATCATGATCGTCACCTGGACCCTGCTTGACCTGTGCTGCAAGCTGGCCTACGGCCTGGGCGCCCACGGGGCCGCGCGCTACCTGCGCAGCGGCAAGGGGCAAAGCTGGTTCAACCGGATCAGCGCCGGCTTGTTCAGTGGCGCCGGCGCGGCCTCCCTGTTGAGCCGCTAACAGCAAAGAGCATCGCTAGCAGGCTAGCTCCCACATTGGGTTTTCGGCATTCATAAATCCAGTGTGGGAGCTAGCCTGCTAGCGATGGCGTCAGCACAGGCACCACATTTTTCCAGGGCGAAAAAAAGCCCGCAGTGTGAGCGGGCGAAAGACCAAAGAAGCTTTTTGCGCAGATTCTTGGGGGATCTAGCTTCCTCTGTAGGTCGAATAGCTGTATGGCGAAATCAGCAGCGGCACATGGTAGTGATCCTGCTCGGCCGAGATACCGAAGCGCAGTACCACCACATCCAGGAACGCCGGCTCCGGCAGCTGGACACCGCGGGCGCGGTAGTAGTCGCCGGCATGAAACTGCAGCTGATAGACCCCGGAACGGTAGTCATCGCCTTGCAACAAGGGCGCATCACAACGGCCATCGCTGTTGGTCAGTGCGCTGGCGACCAATTCCAGCTGCGAACCCTCAACGCGGTACAACTCGACCTTGATCGAGCTGCCCGGGCAACCGTGTGCTGCATCCAAAACGTGTGTAGTCAAACGTCCCATTGATTCTGCGCGCCTGCCCCCGTGTACGGCAGTCAGGCCTCGCGCCTCCCGAAGTCAGTTGAAAGGAGACCGCACCCTTTCGGAGCACGAAAAGTTGCGGCGAGCAGCTGATTAAGACACTTTCAATAAAAATTGTACACAATAATAATCACTTTTTCTCCCAAGCTTCCTGACCTACCCGCCTCGCCCCGTTTATCCGCAGAACCACAGCCAATAACGACCTCCTGTCCATAAGCTGACCATTCAGGTAGATTTCTTGCAGTCGCACTGGAAGATGACAGCGGATGAAAAATGGAAAAAATCAGGCTTACAAAGCGCACATAAAGTTGTATACAATCACTCCATCGCTGTGACGCCAGCCTGCCACCTCACCACCAGGCCGCCACACCACCCCTTATCGCGAATAAGCAAACTCGAATAAGAAGGAAGACTGCAGTGAGCGCTGACTACCCACGCGACCTGATCGGTTACGGCAGTAACCCTCCCCACCCACACTGGCCGGGCAATGCCCGCATCGCCTTGTCCTTCGTGCTCAACTACGAAGAAGGCGGCGAGCGCAACATTCTGCACGGCGACAAAGAATCGGAAGCCTTCCTCTCGGAAATGGTCTCGGCGCAACCGCTGCAGGGCGAGCGCAACATGAGCATGGAGTCCTTGTACGAGTATGGCAGCCGTGTCGGCGTCTGGCGGATTCTCAAACTGTTCAAGGAATTCGACATTCCGCTGACCGTCTTCGCCGTAGCCATGGCCGCCCAGCGCCATCCGGACGTGATCCGCGCGATGGTCGAGGCCGGTCACGAGATCTGCAGCCACGGCTACCGCTGGATCGACTACCAGTACATGGACGAAGCGCAAGAGCGCGAGCACATGCTCGAAGCGATCCGCATCCTCACCGAAATCACTGGCGAACGCCCGCTAGGCTGGTACACCGGCCGCACCGGCCCGAACACCCGACGCCTGGTGATGGAAGAAGGCGGTTTCCTCTACGACTGCGACACCTACGACGATGACCTGCCCTACTGGGAACCGAACAACCCTACCGGCAAGCCGCACCTGGTAATCCCCTACACCCTGGACACCAACGACATGCGCTTCACCCAGGTCCAGGGTTTCAACAAGGGCGACGACTTCTTCGAATACCTCAAGGATGCGTTTGACGTGCTCTACGCCGAAGGTGCCGAAGCGCCGAAGATGCTGTCGATCGGCCTGCACTGCCGCCTGATCGGCCGCCCGGCGCGCCTGGCGTCGCTCAAGCGCTTTATCGAATACGCTAAAAGTCATGAACAGGTGTGGTTCAGCCGCCGCGTCGACATCGCTCGCCACTGGCAACAAACCCACCCGTACCAAGGGGCGTCGAAATGACCACCTTCCAAACGCTGAAACCCTCGACCCTGAGCCGTGACGCCTTCGTCAACGCTTTCGCCGATATCTACGAACATTCGCCATGGGTGGCCGAAAAGGCCTTCGACCTGGGCCAGGACCCAACGATCGATGAGATCGAGACCCTGCACCAGCGCATGAGCGACATCCTGTTGAGCGCCGATCACGCAAGCCAGCTTGCGCTGATCAACGCTCACCCGGACCTGGCCGGCAAAGCTGCCGTCCAGGGCCAACTGACCGAAGCCAGCACCCATGAACAAGCCGGCGCCGGTATTCACCAATGCACGGCCGAAGAGTTTTCTCGCTTCACCGAGCTGAACGACGCCTACAAAGCCAAGTTCAAGTTTCCCTTCATCATGGCGGTAAAAGGCAGCAACCGGCATCAGATCCTCGCAGCGTTCGAAACGCGCATCCACAACCCGGTCGACACCGAGTTCAAGTGCGCGTTAGCGCAGATCAACAAGATCGCCCTGTTCCGCTTACTGACCCTATAGCGATCCCGGCCCAGGCTGAATCATGAACGCCGAGACAGCCCCGGGGCCTGGCAAGCATCCCAAGCCAACTAATTAAAGGCAGACAAGAAGAATGAAAGCTTACGCCGTACCTTTCGAGAAGTTCGTCAACCTGGCCGACGCCCGCCTGGGCACCAAAATCATCTCAGTCACCGATGACTGGTTTGCCGACGCCAACCGTCTGTTCCAGCCGACCCCGGCCGTATGGAAGGAGGGCGTTTTCGATGACAACGGCAAGTGGATGGACGGCTGGGAGTCGCGCCGCAAGCGCTTCGAAGGCTACGACAGCGCTGTGATCCGCCTGGGTGTACCGGGTTCGATCAAAGGTGTGGACATCGACACTTCATTCTTCACCGGCAACTTCCCACCTTCGGCCTCCCTGGAAGCCTGCTTCCTGACCGAAGGTGAGCCGGACGAAAACACCCAGTGGACCGAAGTCCTGTCGGCTGTCGAGCTGCAGGGCAACAGCCACCACTTCCACGAAATCAACAACGACCAGTCGTTCAGCCACCTGCGTTTCAACATCTACCCTGATGGCGGCGTAGCCCGTCTGCGCGTATACGGCATTCCGTTCCGCGACTGGTCGGCCGTTGGCGACAACGAGCAGGTTGACCTGGCCGCAGCCCTCAACGGTGGCCGCGCCCTGGCCTGCTCCGATGAACACTTCGGCCGCATGAGCAACATCCTCAACCCGGGCCGCGGGATCAACATGGGGGATGGCTGGGAAACTGCCCGTCGTCGCACACCTGGCAATGACTGGGTGATCGTCGCCCTGGGCCACCCGGGCGAGATCGAGAAAATCGTCGTCGACACCCTGCACTTCAAAGGCAACTACCCGGACACCTGCTCGATCCAGGGCGCGTTCGTCAAGGGCGGTACCGACAGCCAGATCGAGACCCAGTCGTTGTTCTGGCGCGAATTGTTGCCGGCACAGAAACTGGAAATGCACGCCGAACACACCTTCGCCGAGCAGATCAAGGCCCTGGGCCCGATCACCCACATCCGCCTGAACGTATTCCCGGACGGCGGTGTGAGCCGCCTGCGTGTTCTCGGCAAGGTCGCTAAATAAGGGTGGACCCAATCGCCAGCAGGCTGGCTCCCACAAGGGAATGCATTCCAAATGTGGGAGCTGGCTTGCCAGCGAAGGCAATAGAACCAACAACACAGAATCCGGATAAGAAGAACAGCATGCGCACATTGACGATTGAACCGCTGACCAAAGAAGCCTTCGCCCCTTTCGGTGACGTGATCGAAACCGACGGCAGCGATCACTTCATGATCAACAACGGTTCGACCATGCGCTTTCACAAACTGGCGACGGTGGAAACCGCCACGCCAGAGGACAAGGCGATCATCAGCATCTTTCGCGCCGACGCGCAGGACATGCCGCTGACCGTTTGCATGCTGGAGCGCCATCCGCTGGGCAGCCAGGCTTTCATTCCGCTGCTCGGCAACCCCTTTCTGATCGTGGTCGCGCCCATTGGCGATGAACCTGTATCAGGCTTGGTCCGCGCCTTCGTCACCAACGGCAGGCAGGGCATTAATTACCATCGCGGCGTCTGGCACCACCCGGTGCTGACGATCGAAAAGCGGGATGACTTCCTGGTGGTTGATCGCAGTGGCACAGGCAATAACTGCGATGAGCATTTTTTCAAAGAGGATCAACGCTTGATCCTTGCCCCCCACCAATAAGAGAAGGTCTGATCACTCGACAACAGAGTGACAGGCGAGAGGTAAAGACTGTGGAAGCACATCTGTTCGAATGGCTGAACCTGAGCGTGCGCTGGGTTCACATGATCACTGGCGTAGCCTGGATCGGCGCGTCGTTCTATTTTGTCTGGCTGGAAAACAACCTCAATCGGGTCAACCCGAAGAGCGGTCTGGCGGGCGATCTCTGGGCGATTCACGGTGGCGGGATCTACCACCTGGAGAAATACAAACTGGCTCCACCGACCATGCCGGACAACCTGCACTGGTTCAAGTGGGAAGCCTACTTCACCTGGCTGTCAGGGATCGCGCTACTGTGCGTGGTGTTCTACTCCAACCCGACCCTCTACCTGCTGGCACCTGGCAGCAGCCTGAGCGGTCCTGAAGGGGTCCTGCTGGGTATCGGCTCGCTGTTCGCCGGCTGGTTCATTTACTCCTTCCTGTGCGACTCGGCCCTGGGCAAACGCCCTGCCCTGCTGGGTTTCATCCTGTTCGTGCTGATCATCGGCGCGGCCTACGGCTTCAGCAAAGTGTTCAGCGGCCGGGGTGCGTACCTGCACGTGGGCGCCATCATCGGCACCATCATGGTCGGTAACGTGTTTCGCATCATCATGCCGGCACAACGGGCACTGGTGGCGGCGATCGCCGAGAACCGCACGCCGGATCCGGCCTTGCCGGCCAAGGGCCTGCTGCGTTCGCGACACAACAACTACTTCACCTTGCCGGTGCTGTTCATCATGATCAGCAACCACTTCCCGAGCACCTATGGCAGCCAGTACAACTGGTTGATCCTGGCCGGGATCGCGGTGCTGGCGGTGTTGGTGCGTCACTACTTCAACACCCGCCACGACAGCCACAAGTTCGCCTGGACCCTGCCCGTTGCGGCCGTGGGCATGATCAGCCTGGCGTACGTGACCGGTCCTGCGCCGATGACCAGCCCGGACGTGGCCAAGTCACCCGCGCAGATCGAGTACCAGCCGCTGCCGGAAACCGCCGTCGGTGGCGGTGCGAAACCGGCTCAAGCCACGCCAGCCGCTGCACCTGCCACTGCCCCGGCCCAGGCATCCAATGCCGGTCCTGGCTTTGACAAGGTACACAGCGTGATCCAGGAACGGTGCGCGGTCTGTCACTCGGCCAAGCCCAGCAGCCCGCTGTTCAGTGCCGCCCCGGCCGGCGTGATGCTCGACACCCCCGAGCAGATCCGCCAGAACGCCCCGCGCATTCAAGCCCAGGCGGTCACCACGCAGATCATGCCACTGGGCAACATCACCCAGATGACCCAGCAGGAACGTGATTTGATCGGCGCCTGGATCGTGCAGGGAGCCCAGACCAATTAAGTAGCGCAAAGCATCGCTGGCAAGCCGGCTCCCACAAGGATCACCTAAATCCTGTGGGAGCTGGCTTGCCAGCGATTGGCCGCGCCGCGGTCCTCCCTGCTGCACAAAATCACAAGAATAAAAAAGATCCGAGGTGTTGCATGTCCGTGTCATCCGAAGCGCGCATCCCCGACGCACCCGCTATTGCGCGCCTGCCGTTATTGCAACTGATCCTGGTAGGTCTGCAACACGTTCTGCTGATGTACGGCGGCGCCATCGCGGTGCCGTTGATCATCGGACAGGCCGCTGGCCTGAGTCGTGATGAAATCGCCTTTCTGATCAATGCCGACCTGCTGGTCGCCGGGATCGCCACCATCGTCCAGTCGCTGGGCATCGGCCCCATGGGCATTCGCATGCCGGTGATGATGGGCGCCAGCTTCGCGGCGGTCGGCAGTATGGTGGCCATGGCCGGCATGCCCGGCATCGGCCTGCAAGGCATCTTTGGTGCAACCATTGCCGCAGGGTTCTTCGGCATGCTGATCGCACCGTTCATGTCCAAGGTGGTGCGCTTCTTCCCGCCGTTGGTGACCGGTACCGTCATCACCTCGATCGGTTTGTCGCTGTTCCCCGTTGCGGTGAACTGGGCAGGTGGCGGCAGTTCCGCCGCACAATTCGGCTCCCCCATCTACCTGAGCATCGCCGCCCTGGTGCTGGGCACCATCCTGTTGGTGCACCGCTTCATGCGCGGGTTCTGGGTCAACATTTCGGTGCTGATCGGCATGGCCCTGGGCTACATCCTCTGCGGCCTGCTGGGCATGGTCGACCTCAGCGGCATGACCCAGGCACCGTGGCTGCAGATCGTCACGCCCCTGCACTTCGGCATGCCGAAGTTTGAATTGGCGCCGATCCTGTCGATGTGCCTGGTGGTGGTGATCATCTTCGTCGAGTCCACCGGGATGTTCCTGGCGCTGGGCAAGATCACCGGCCAGGAAGTCTGCCCGCGCATGCTGCGCCGCGGTTTGCTGTGTGATGCCGGCGCCTCGTTTTTCGCCGGTTTCCTCAACACCTTCACCCACTCCTCGTTCGCCCAGAACATCGGCCTGGTGCAGATGACCGGCGTGCGCTGCCGCTCGGTCACCATCGTTGCCGGCGGCTTGCTGATCCTCCTGAGCCTGCTGCCCAAGGCCGCGTTCCTGGTGGCCTCGATTCCGCCGGCAGTGCTGGGCGGGGCAGCCATCGCCATGTTCGGCATGGTCGCCGCCACCGGGATCAAGATTCTCCAGGAAGCCGACATCGCCGACCGCCGCAATCAGTTGCTGGTCGCGGTGAGTATCGGCATGGGCCTGATCCCGGTGGTTCGTCCGGAGTTCTTCGCCCACCTGCCGCTGTGGATGAGCCCGATCACCCACAGCGGCATTGCCATGGCCACCCTCAGCGCGCTGACGCTGAACCTGTTGTTCAACATCCTGGGTGGCAGCGAACGGGCTGCCATCAATGATTGCGCCGCTCACCCGCACTGATGCCAACGCAACATCCCCTCTAGGCGCTGGCCTTCCAGCGTCTTCAGGGTTGGCGGCTGCCTGCAAGACAAAAAATAAAAACAAAAAGGGAGCAACAGATGATTCGTTCACAAACATGCCTGCTGTTGGGGTCAAGCCTCTTGGCTGCGAGCCAGGCCATGGCCGGCGATCTGCTGCTGTGGCAAACCAACAGCCTGAGCTACCTGTACGGCAAGAATTTTGCGATCAACCCATCGATCCAGCAGACCGTGACCTTCGAGCACGCCGACCGCTGGAAGTACGGCGACACCTTTCTGTTCGTCGACAAGATTTTCTACAACGGCAAGGAAGACCCCAACAAAGGCCCCCACAGTTTTTACGGCGAGCTCAGCCCACGCCTGTCGGCCGGCAAGATCTTCGACCAGAAACTGCAACTGGGTCCGATCAAGGACGTGTTGCTGGCCATGACCTATGAGTACGGCGAAGGCGAAAGCGAAGCCTACCTGATCGGCCCCGGCTTCGACCTGGCGGTACCCGGGTTCAACTACGTGACCCTGAATTTCTACCGCCGCCAGACCGAAGGGCCGCGCCCCGGTGATGGGGTCTGGCAGATCACCCCAACCTGGTCCTACACCATTCCCGCGGGCCGCTCCGACGTGCTGATCGACGGCTACCTCGACTGGGTCGTGGACAACGACCAGAACTCGCGCGGCACCTATCACGCCAACCTGCACCTCAACCCGCAGATCAAGTACGACCTGGGCAAGGCCCTCAATGGCCCGGCCAAACAGATCTACGTCGGGGCCGAATACAGTTACTGGAAAAACAAATACGGCATCCAGGACAACGCCAACCTGGACACCAACCAGAACACCGCCAGCCTGCTGATCAAGGTGCACTTCTAAAATGGCCCGCAACAGTGCCCCAGGTTTGCGACCGGTGCGCTGTTGCGGGGCGCTTGAGCCGTGGCGCGGGAGCCAGTATTCTCCGCGGCCGTCTGAATCCGGTATAAAAAAAAGCCCGGATTTAATTCCTGACCAGAAAGCCAACTTATCCCGGCCCTGGACGGTCACGAGGCTAGTCAAACAAAAGCCCAATGGACGCTTGATCGACTGTTTTCGAACAGCCGAACAGGCGTTTTTTGCCTTTTTAAATGCCTTGGCCCAGCTCTTGCTAAGAGCTGTAAAGCTGACCGATTGGATGGTTTTTGCAGCACTGAAAAAAGGCGCCACACCAGAGCGCCGTCAAAAAAACGTGGAACACCTACTTTGGGAGCAACCGAATGAAACGTACGTGCACTAGCCTGATGCTCGCCGGATCCTTGCTGGCAGGGGGTCAGGCCATGGCCGGCGATCTGCTGCTGTGGCAGAACAACAGCCTGACTTACCTCTACGGCAAAGACTTTCAAGTCAACCCGCGCATCCAGCAGACCGTGACCTTCGAGCACGCCGACGCCTGGAAGTACGGCGACAACTTCTTCTTCATCGACAAGATCTTCTACAACGGCAAAGAAGATGCCTTCGCCGGCGAGAACACCCACTACGGTGAGTTCCAGCCGCGCCTGTCGCTGGGCAAGATCTTCGACCAGAAGTTCGAGTTTGGCCCGATCAAGGACGTGCTGCTGGCCATGACCTACGAGTTTGGCGAAAACGACACCGAGTCCTACCTGATCGGTCCGGGTTTCGACCTGGCCATTCCAGGCTTCGACTACTTCCAGCTGAACTTCTACAACCGCCACACCGAAGGCGACCGCCCGGGTGACGATGTCTGGCAGATCACCCCAGTGTGGTCCTACACCATCCCTGTGGGCCGCTCCGACGTGCTGATCGACGGTTACATGGACTGGGTCGTCGACAACGACGTCAACAGCAAAGGCGAATACCACGCCAACCTGCACTTCAACCCACAGGTCAAATACGACCTGGGCAAGGCCCTGAACCTGGGCGAGAAGCAGTTGTACGTCGGTGTGGAGTACGACTACTGGAAAGACAAGTACGGCATCGCCGACAGCCAGGGCTTCAAAACCGATCAGAGCGTGACCAGCTTCCTGGTCAAGGTGCACTTCTGATCCTGATCTGACAGCAAGGCGCCCCTTTACCCGCCTTCGCGCATCGAAGGCGGGTAAAGGGGCATGCCTGTCAGGCCAGAGCCAGCGGCTCCTGCACCCCAAGAAACCGACACAGCTCCTCGCGCTTGGCCAAGGCATCGCTGCGACCAAGCTCGATCAGTTCGCTGCAATATCCCGCCTCGAACAGCAGGTAACTCAACACCCCTGCCCCACTGGTCTTGGTTGCCCCCGGGCCACGCAGGAACAAGCGCAGTGCAGCCGGCAATTCATGGCGATGCCGCGCAGCGATCTCATCGATCGGTTGGCTCGGGGCAATCACCAACACCTCTACCGGTGCCACGCCCAGGGCGCGGGTTGGCGTACCGTCGGGCAGCAAGCGACTGAACTGGTTCAGGCGTTGCAGCAACTCAATGTCGCTTTCCAGGCTGTCAATAAAGGTGCTGTTGAGCATGTGCCCGCCGATCTGCGCCAAGGACGGCTGCTGGCCGGTGTAGGTGCGCTGGAGGTTGTCGGGGTCGACGCCGCGCGGGTTGCCGCTGACACCCACCACCAGCACCCGGCTCGCCCCCAGGTGCAACGCCGGGCTGATCGGGGCCGACTGGCGTACCGCGCCGTCGCCGAAGTACTCATTGCCGATCTTCACTGGCGCAAACAACAGGGGAATGGCCGAACTGGCCAGCAAGTGCTCGACACTCAACTGGGTTGGCACGCCAATGCGCCGGTGCCGCAACCAGGGGTCGATGCTGCGACCGCCCTGATAAAAGGTGACCGCCTGTCCGGATTCATAGCCAAAGGCAGTCACCGCCACGGCGTGCAACTGCTTTTGCGCAATGGCCTGATTGATGCCCGACAGGTCCAGCCTGGCGTGCAACAACTCACTCAAGGGTGAGCTGTTGAGCAGCGCCACCGGCACCTTGGCGCCAATCCCCAGCAGACTGTGGCTGACAAAACGACTGGCCTGGCGGATCACGCCCGGCCAGTCGCTGCGCAGCACCTGATGGCTGCGAAAGCCCTGCCAGAATGCGGTCAGGTGTTCGATGGCGGACCTGAAGTCCATGGCCCCGGCGGCCAGGCTGACCGCATTGACGGCTCCAGCCGAGGTGCCGACGATCACCGGGAAAGGATTGGCCGCGCCGGCCGGCAACAGTTGCGCGATGGCCGCCAGCACGCCCACCTGGTAAGCCGCCCGAGCCCCGCCGCCGGAAAGAATCAAGCCTGTCACCGGTTCAGCCGAACTCATCGCCACACTCCCTGGTGCTGGTTATTGACGGTAGGCCGTCGCGGGCTCAACCACGCTTGTCGTAGAGTTTCGGCTCGCCTGGCGGCCGGCTCTTGAAGCGCCGGTGCGCCCACAGGTACTGCTCGGGGCAGGCACTGACGGCGCTTTCGATCCACTGGTTGATGCGGATGCAGTCGGCTTCGTCGCTGGCCCCCGGGAAATCGCTGAACGGCGGGTGGATCACCAGACGGTAACCGCTGCCATCGGCCAGGCGCTCCTGGGTAAACGGCACCACCAGCGCCTTGCCCAGCTTGGCGAACTTGCTGGTGGCCGGCACCGTGGCCGCGAGAATGCCAAACAACGGCACAAAGATACTTTGCTTGGCGCCGTAGTCCTGGTCCGGTGCGTACCAGATCGCCCGGCCCGCGCGCAGCAGCTTGAACATGCCGCGCACGTCCTCGCGCTCGATGGCCAGGGAATCCAGGTTATGCCGCTCACGGCCACGACGCTGGATGAAATCGAACAGCGGGTTCTTGTGCTCGCGGTACATGCCATCAATGGTGTGTTGCTGGCCCAGCAGCGCCGCGCCGACTTCCAGGGTGGTGAAGTGCAAGGCCATCAGGATCACGCCCTGGCCATCGCGCTGGGCCTGCTTGAGGTGCTCCAGGCCTTCGACATGGGACAGGCGCGCCAGGCGCTCGCGCGGCCACCACCAACTCATGGCCATTTCAAAGAAGGCAATGCCGGTGGAGGCGAAGTTTTCCTTGAGCAGACGTTTGCGTTCGTCGGGAGTTTTATCGGGAAAACACAGTTCAAGGTTACGTTTGGCAATGCGCCGGCGGTCGCTGGCGACCCGATACATGCCGGCACCCAGCACGCGACCAATGCGCAACAGCCACGAATACGGCAACTGGACAACCAGCCACAGCAGCCCTAGACCGCACCATAGCGGCCAAAAACGTGGCGAAAGAAATGCAGCTCGAAATTGCGGGCGATCCATTAACGATTCCGGACGGACAACAAGGTCGCGCATTCTACATCGGTTCGACCCTGCTTGCGGGCTGCGGGCGTTCTCGTTATAAGTCTCGGCACTTTTAGTGACAAGCCGTTGTATGCCAACCATGAGCCAAACCGAACTGCTAGACCAAGATCCCGTGTTCCAGTTGAAGGGCAGCATGCTCGCCATTACGGTGCTGGAGCTGGCCCGCAATGACCTGGAAACCCTCGACCGGCAGCTGGCTGCAAAGGTAGCTCTGGCACCCAACTTTTTCAGCAATGCCCCGCTGGTGCTGGCTCTGGACAAATTGCCGGCCAGCGAAGGCTCGGTGGACCTGCCGGCCCTGATGCGCGTGTGCCGCCACCACGGGCTGCGCACCCTGGCCATCCGCGCCAGCCGTATCGAAGACATTGCCGCGGCCATTGCCGTCGACCTGCCGGTGTTGCCACCCTCGGGTGCCCGCGAGCGCGCCCTTGAGCCGCAGGAAGGTGAAGTGCGCAAAAAGCCGGAAAAACCACCGGAGCCGAGCATCAAGCCGACGCGCATCATCACTTCGCCAGTACGCGGCGGCCAGCAGATCTACGCCCAGGGCAGCGACCTGGTGGTGGTGTCCTCGGTCAGCCCGGGGGCGGAACTTCTGGCCGATGGCAACATCCATGTATACGGGCCAATGCGCGGTCGTGCGCTGGCCGGCGTCAAAGGCGACACCAAGGCACGGATTTTCTGTCAGCAAATGAGCGCTGAACTGCTGTCCATCGCCGGTCATTACAAGGTTTCCGAAGATCTTCGTCGCGACCCGCTCTGGGGGGCCGGCGTACAAGTCAGCCTGTCGGGCGACGTGTTGAACATCATTCGGCTTTAACGGATACTGCCGCATTTTCCAAGCATCTCTAAAACGTAGTGAAAACGGCTCAAACGAAGTAGGAAATTGGCATAGAGCGGTGTTTACCGGAGGTAAACCCTGCCCCAGGCCTGATTCCAGCCAAGGCTGTCCGACTGCAGTAGTTTTCAAGAGATGTTTTTCGGGGCTAAAAGTCCTTTTTCCTTAGGGGTGAAACACCTTGGCCAAGATTCTCGTGGTTACATCCGGCAAGGGTGGTGTGGGTAAGACCACCACCAGCGCCGCTATCGGTACCGGCCTCGCTCTGCGTGGTCACAAAACAGTCATCGTCGACTTCGACGTCGGCCTGCGTAACCTCGACCTGATCATGGGTTGCGAGCGTCGCGTGGTGTATGACTTCGTCAATGTGGTCAATGGCGAAGCCAACCTGCAGCAGGCCCTGATCAAGGACAAGCGCCTTGAGAACCTCTACGTCCTGGCCGCCAGTCAGACCCGCGACAAAGACGCGCTGACCGTCGAAGGCGTGGAAAAAGTGCTGATGGCACTCAAGGAAGATTTCGAATTCGTGGTCTGCGATTCCCCGGCAGGCATCGAGAAAGGCGCCCACCTGGCCATGTACTTCGCTGATGAAGCGATTGTCGTGACCAACCCGGAAGTGTCCTCGGTACGTGACTCGGACCGCATGCTGGGCCTGTTGGCCAGCAAATCGCGACGCGCCGAAAAAGGCGAAGACCCGATCAAGGAACACCTGCTGTTGACCCGCTACAACCCTGAGCGCGTCAGCAACGGCGAAATGCTTGGCGTCGAAGACGTCAAGGAGATTCTGGCAGTGACCCTGCTCGGCGTGATTCCAGAATCGCAAGCCGTACTCAAGGCTTCCAACCAAGGCGTGCCAGTGATTCTCGACGACCAGAGCGACGCCGGTAAGGCGTACAGCGATGCCGTCGATCGTCTGTTGGGCAAAACCGTGGAACACCGGTTCCTTGATGTTGAGAAGAAGGGATTCTTCGAGCGCCTTTTTGGAGGTAGATAATGAATCTTTTTGACTTCTTTCGCGCCAGCAAAAAAACCAGCACCGCGTCGGTAGCGAAAGAGCGTCTGCAGATCATCGTGGCGCATGAACGCGGCCAGCGCAGTACTCCTGACTACCTGCCAGCCTTGCAAAAGGAACTGGTCGAGGTGATCCGCAAGTACGTCAATATCGGGTCCGACGACGTGCATGTCGCACTGGAAAACCAGGGCAGCTGCTCGATTCTGGAACTCAATATCACCCTGCCAGATCGCTGAGTCGATCCGGCTGGAGCCACGGCGGCTCAGGTCCCCCAGGTTAGCTGGAGGGGCCTGAGCCGCCGTTGGCGTTTGTTACGAGGCTGTTTTAATGCCGTTGTCCAATATCCACATCCTCCACCAGGACGCCGCCGTCCTGGTGGTGAACAAGCCGACCCTGCTGCTCTCGGTGCCTGGCCGCGCCGATGACAATAAGGACTGCCTGATTACCCGCCTGCAGGAAAACGGCTACCCGGAAGCCCGAATCGTCCATCGCCTGGACTGGGAAACCTCGGGGATCATCCTGCTGGCCCGGGACCCGGACACCCATCGTGAACTGTCTCGGCAGTTTCACGACCGTGAAACCGAAAAAGCCTACACCGCACTCTGCTGGGGCCAACCGGAACTGGACAGTGGCAGTATCGATCTGCCGCTGCGCTACGACCCACCGACCAAACCACGGCACGTGGTCGACCACGAGTTCGGCAAACATGCGCTGACCTTCTGGCGCGTGCTGGAGCGCTGTGGCGACTGGTGCCGGGTTGAGTTGACGCCGATTACCGGTCGCTCGCACCAATTGCGCGTGCACATGCTCTCCATCGGCCATCCGCTGCTGGGCGACGGGCTGTATGCCCATCCCCAAGCCCTGGCGGCGTATCCTCGGCTGTGCCTGCACGCCAGCATGCTGAGCTTTACCCACCCGCAAAGCGGTGAACGCCTGCGCTTCGAGTGCCCGGCACCCTTTTGAGCGCCTTGAAGCCCTTTCAAGCAACCCGTCGAAACCTGAAGGACGCCCGGACCGATGACGCCTGACTCCCCACAACCGTCGACGCCCCTCGAGAAAGCGCCGCAGCAATTGCTCTATCTGGTCTACGGCGACAAGGACGTGTACCGGCGCGAAGCCAAGTTCAGCATCCTCACGGCGCTGGCCCAGCTAAAAAAGTCCGAGCCGCTGTGCATCCGGGTCCTGACCGATCGCCCGCAGGACTACGCCGGCTGGCCCGTCGAAACCATCGCCCTGAGCGATGAGATCATGACCGCCTGGCAGGGCACCAACGGCTATCACCACCGGCGCAAGGCCTGCGCAATTGCCTACGGCCTGACCCTGGCGCACAAGACCCTGTTCGTCGACACCGACACCCTGTTCCTCGAAAATCCCCAGCGGGTGTTCGAGCACATTGGCCCCGGCCAGTACGTGATGGACCGCTTCGAGTACGACTGGCGCACCGTCTGTGAACGTGCGGACTACCTCAAGCTGGGCACTTGCCTGCAAGCCCACGGAGTCACGCCTGACAACGGTTTCAAGCTGTACAACAGCGGCCTGTGTGGCGTCACCGACGGCGATAGTCCCTTGCTTGAACGCAGCATTGAGCTGATCGACGAGTGGACCCGCGATGCGTTCGACATCCACACCATCGAACAGATCGCCCTGTCCTTCGCCATGCGCGACAAACCAGTGCATGAAGCGAACCGCTACATCTACCACTACTTCGCCGAGAAGGGCTTTTTCCATGCCATGCAAAAGCACTTCTTCAGCCTCCATGGCGAACGCTTCCGCGCCGAACTGCCCGCGCTGTGCACCGAGGTGCCGCGCTGCAAGCCGATCCCTTCGCCGTGGCAGCGCCTGCGCATCAAGTGGAAGCTGCGCAACAAGCGTGGCGCGGTGAAAAAGGTCGGGCGCGCATTGCTCTATGGCAGCGCCGCCCCCGAGCACCCGTACTACGAAGTGTGTCGCCACGAGTGGTGGGAATCGGCGTCGCGGGAGATTCTGCGCTGGGACGAAGGTGCGCAGAAAAAGTTCTTCGGCCCCGACCGGGGACGCTGGCCCAAACACCTGCCCAAGCCGGCAAAATCGGCAGACGAACAAACCATCATTGCCTACCTGCGCAAGCGTTTGGCACATTGATCCCGTGTCGCGAGTCGATTGCCGTGCGCCACACGCACATGCCCAATGCGTCGGGCCAATACGTTAAACTCGCGGCACTGCTGTCTGGAGCTACTTATGCGCGAAGAGTTGAACCAAGGCCTGATCGACTTCCTCAAGGCCTCCCCTACCCCCTTTCATGCCACTGCCAGCCTGGTCCAGCGCCTGGAAGCGGCGGGCTATCAGCGCCTTGACGAGCGCGAGCCCTGGACGACCGAAGCCAACGGTCGTTACTACGTAACCCGTAACGACTCCTCGATCGTGGCCATCAAGCTGGGGCGCAACTCGCCACTGTACGACGGTATTCGCATGGTCGGTGCCCATACCGACAGCCCGTGCCTGCGGGTCAAGCCGCAACCTGAATTGCAACGCCAGGGGTTCTGGCAACTGGGCGTCGAAGTCTATGGCGGCGCGTTGCTCGCCCCCTGGTTCGACCGCGACCTGTCGCTGGCCGGACGCGTGACCTTCCGCCGCGACGGCAAGGTCGAAAGCCAGTTGATCGACTTCAAGGCACCGATCGCCACCATTCCCAACCTGGCCATTCACCTCAACCGTGAGGCCAACCAGGGCTGGGCGATCAACCCGCAGACCGAACTGCCACCGATCCTCGCGCAATTTGCCGGTGACGAGCGCGTCGACTTCCGCGCCGTGCTCACCAACCAATTGGCCCTGGAGCACGGCCTGAACGCCGACGTGGTGCTGGACTACGAGCTGAGCTTCTACGACACCCAGAGCGCCGCGGTGATTGGCCTGCATGGCGACTTCATTGCCGGTGCGCGCCTGGATAACCTGCTGTCGTGCTACGCCGGTCTGCAAGCGCTGCTGAACGCCGAGACCGACGAGACCTGCGTGTTTGTCGCCAACGACCACGAAGAAGTCGGCTCCTGCTCGGCCTGCGGTGCCGATGGCCCGATGCTGGAGCAGACCCTGCGCCGCCTGCTGCCTGAAGGTGAGGAGTTCGTGCGCACCATCCAGAAATCCCTGCTGGTCTCGGCCGACAATGCCCACGGCGTTCATCCCAACTACGCCGACAAGCACGACGCCAACCATGGCCCGAAACTCAATGCCGGCCCGGTGATCAAGGTCAACAGCAACCAGCGCTATGCCACCAACAGTGAAACCGCCGGTTTCTTCCGCCACCTGTGCATGGCCGAGGAAGTGCCCGTGCAGAGCTTCGTGGTGCGCAGCGACATGGGTTGCGGCTCCACCATCGGCCCGATCACCGCCAGCCACCTGGGTGTACGCACCGTGGACATCGGCCTGCCGACGTTCGCCATGCACTCGATCCGCGAACTGTGTGGCAGCCACGACCTGGTGCACCTGGTCAAAGTGCTCAGCGCGTTCTACGCCTCCCGCGAATTGCCATGACCGGTCGCGGCGAGGCTGCTGCCCTCGCCGCGGATTGCCCTGGCGTTGACATTCATCACGCCAGTTGACGCAAAAGCCACCTAAACTTAAATCTGTTCCTTTCTAAGGCTGTCGCCATGATCTCGATGTCTTTGTTCAACTCCATGCTCATTCCGATTCTGTCGGGGATGATCCTGCTGGCCATCGGCTTCAACTTTCGCGACAAGAACGCCGGCGTGTTCTCGATGTGGATCGGCATGGTGGTGATTCTCGCCACCGTGGTCATCAAGATCCTCGCCAAGCTCAACGAATAAAAGCACCCACCGCGCTCGCATTGGGTTTGCCCCCCTCGTACACTCGGTCAACCTGCACCTGTTGAGGTTGACCGCCTAGTGTTTGCTCGCCTGTTCGCCCTGCCGTCCACGTTGTTCATTTGCTTGCTGCTGTTGCTGCCCATGGCGTCGGCCCAGGCGGTCGGTTTGCCGAGCCTGCTGGGCAGCTCCAGCAAGACCCAGCCGGAAGCGACCGAGCCCTTGGGGCAGTCGCTGGACGAAGTAATCAAGTCACTGGAAAACGACCAGCAACGGACCAAGCTGCTGGCCGACCTGAAAAAACTGCGCGACGCCACGAAAAAAGCCCAGCCCCCCGTGGAAGAAGGCGTGCTGGGCTTGATTGGCGGCACCCTGTCGACCCTGGAAAAACAGTTCAGTGGCGCCGACAGCCCGATCACCCGCTGGAGCGACGAATTTGACCTGGCCAAGGAAGAATTCAGCAGCCTGATGCTGCCGGCCAGCGAGTGGCTGCCAATTATCTTTGGCTTTGCCGTGGTGCTGATGCTCTGGAGCCTGCTCGCCGCAGCCCTGATCTGGCTCAGCCACCGCTTGCGCATGCGCTTCGGCCTGACCGAAGAACTGCCACAACACCCCCGGACCTGGGACCTGGTGCGTTTCGCCCTGCGCAAACTCGGGCCCTGGTTGATCGCCCTGGTGATCACCGTCTACATGAGCTACGCCCTGCCGCCGTCCCTGGGCAAGTACCTGGCGATGGTGCTGGCCTACGCCTTGGTGGTGGGGACCTGTTTCTCGGCCGTCTGCGTCATCGCCTTTTCCCTGCTCGATGGTCCGCACCGTCACCGCGCGCTGTACATCCTGCGGCACCAGGCCTTCCGCCCACTGTGGCTGATCGGCAGCTTTGCCGCGTTCGGCGAAGCCTTGAACGATCCAAGGCTGGTGGCCAGCCTGGGGATTCACCTGGCCCACGCCACCGCCACCGTGGCCAATGTCCTGGCCGCCCTGTTTACCGGCCTGTTCATCCTGCGTTTCCGCCGCCCCATCGCGCACCTGATTCGCAACCAACCGCTATCGCGACGCCTGACCCGCCGCGCCCTCAGCGACACGATCGAGATCCTCGGCACCTTTTGGTACCTGCCCGCCCTGGTGCTGGTGGGGATCTCGCTGTTTGCCACCTTCGTCTCGGCTGGCGACACCAGCACCGCCCTGCGCCAGGCGCTGATCTGCACCGTGCTGCTGGTGGTGTGCATGGTCATCAACGGCCTGGTCCGCCGGCATTCCCTCAAACCGCAACGCGGGGCCAAGCGCCACGCGCTGTACTCCGAACGCCTCAAGAGTTTCTGCTACACCCTGGTGCACCTGGCGATCTGGCTGGCATTCATCGAACTGGGCCTGCGGGTCTGGGGCATGTCGCTGATCCGCTTCACCGAAGGCGAAGGCCATGACGTCAGCGTCAAATTGTTCAGCCTGGCCGGCACCCTGATTTTCGCCTGGTTGATCTGGATCCTCAGCGACACCGCCGTGCACCACGCCCTCACTCGCTCGCGCAAAGGCCTGGCCAATGCCCGCGCGCAGACCATGATGCCGCTGATTCGCAACGTGCTGTTCGTGGCGATTTTCATCATCGCGCTGATCGTCGCCCTGGCCAACATGGGCATGAACGTCACCCCACTGCTGGCCGGTGCCGGTGTCATCGGCCTGGCCATCGGTTTTGGTGCGCAGTCGCTGGTGGCCGACCTGATCACCGGGCTGTTCATCATCATCGAGGACTCCCTGGCCATCGACGACTACGTCGACGTCGGCGGCCACCTGGGCACCGTCGAGGGCCTGACCATCCGCACCGTGCGCCTGCGGGACATCGACGGCATCGTCCACACCATCCCGTTCAGCGAAATCAAAAGCATCAAGAACTACTCGCGGGAGTTCGGCTACGCCATCTTCCGCGTGGCGGTGCCGTACAACATGGAGATCGACGAGGCGATCAAGCTGATGCGCGACGTCGGCCAGAAAATCCGTAACGATCCGCTGCAACGCCGCAACATCTGGTCGCCGCTGGAGATCCAGGGGGTCGAGAGCTTCGAGTCCGGAAGCGCGATCCTGCGGGCCCGGTTCAAGACCGCGCCGATCAAGCAGTGGGAAGTGTCACGGGCGTTCAACCTGTTGCTCAAGCGCCATATGGATGAGGCCGGCCTGGACCTGGCGACGCCACGCATGAGCGTCCAGGTGATTACCCCAGCAGGGGGCACCGAGAAGGATTGATCACCCGCCTGTCCCCTATCGCGAGCAAGCTTGCTCGCGATAGGGGCCGGAACATTCAACAGAGTGGTGGCCGTTAAACCACATCCACCCCGACATGAATCGCATCATGCCGCCAGAACTCCAGGTCACAATCGATCAGCCGCTGGTGTTGATCGTAGTTGACCCGGGCGATGCGCAACCCCGGGCTGCCCAGCGACACCCGCAAGGCCGCCGCCGCGTTCATCGGCAGTGAGGTCGGCACGATCTCGAAGCGCACCCGCCCATAGTGCAAATCGTAATGCCGGGCATACAACTCGGTAATCGACTGATTCAGGTCCAGCTCGAGAATCCCCGGGAAATACTGCGGGTTCAGGTAGTGCTCCACATACAACACCAACCGCCCGTCAATGCGCCGCGCCCGGCAAATCTGGATCACGCTCGACAGCGCCGGCAGCTGCAACCACGCACACACGGCCGCCGACGCCGGTTGCAGGCGCGCCGAGATCACCTCGGTCGACGGCTCCCGCCCCTGGGCACTGACCATGGCGTGAAAGTGGCTACGCTGCATCAGGTTGTACGCCAGCCGGGGCGGCGAGACGAACCAGCCACGGCGTTCCTCCCGATAAATCTGGCCTTGGGCCTCGAGTTGCAACAGCGCTTCACGCACGGTAATGCGCGTGGTGCCGAACAGCTCACTGAGCTTGCGCTCGGCCGGCAGCTTGCTGGCAGGCGCCAACAGACCGTGGTCGATCTGCTCTTGCAGGACTTGGCCAATGGCTGTCACCGCACGGGTTGCCTCTTCACGCATCAAGGTTACCTTTCTGGACTAGACCAGCACTGTTTCGGGGCCGGAGTGCGCCAAAAAGCGCCTCCTCTAAGCTAGTGCAAGCCTAGGCACAACATGTGACTGATCGATGACAAAGCCGCCCAACGGCAGCAGCCAAGCACTGCAATTCTACGGCCAAGTCCCCGTAAACCGGCCTTCTCCCGATGGTCTACGCTTAGCTCGTTGTCACCCCTAGTGCGCAAAAAAAAGCCGAGGGCCGGGGTCACCGACATCAAAGTGTCATCCAGCCCACCTAAATTGGCTCAGGTATTGCTGACCTAGACCAACCCAACCGCAAACGTTCGATAAAAACGCAGCGTTGAATACGCCCAAAGGAGCTTTCGATGAAACAGCTTTTCCTGGCATCCCTGTTAGGCTCGACCATTGCCATGTGCACCGCCGCCATGGCCGCTGATACCGATCTGAAAACCCTGGAAGCCGCTGCGCGAGCGGAAGGCGCGGTCAACAGTGTCGGCATGCCCGATGACTGGGCCAACTGGAAAGGCACCTGGGAAGACCTGGCCAAGACCTACGGCCTCAAGCACATCGACACCGACATGAGCTCGGCGCAGGAAATCGCCAAGTTCGCCGCCGAAAAAGACAACGCCAGCGCCGACATCGGCGACGTCGGCGCGGCCTTCGGCCCGATCGCGGTCAAGCAGGGCGTGGTACAACCCTACAAGCCTTCGACCTGGGACCAGGTACCCGACTGGGCCAAGGATAAAGACGGCAACTGGGCCCTGGCCTACACCGGCACCATCGCGTTTATCGTCAACAAGAAGCTGCTGCACGGCTCCCCGGCACCGACCAAATGGGCCGACCTCAAGACCGGCAAATACAAAGTCTCCATCGGTGACGTGAGCACCGCCGCCCAGGCTGCCAACGGCGTGCTGGCAGCGGCCCTGGCCAACGGTGGTGACGAGAAGAACCTGCAACCGGCGCTGTTGATGTTTGCCGAAATCGCCAAGCAGGGTCGCCTGTCGATGGCCAACCCGACTATTGCCACCATGGAGAAAGGTGAGGTCGAAGTGGGTGTGGTCTGGGACTTCAACGGCTTGAGCTACAAGGCCAAGATGGCCAACCCGGATGACTACACCGTGCTGATCCCCTCCGATGGCTCGGTAATTTCCGGCTACACCACGATCATCAACAAATACGCGAAGAACCCCAACGCCGCCAAGCTGACCCGCGAGTACATCTTCAGCGATGCGGGCCAGATCAACCTGGCCAAAGGCAACGCTCGGCCAATCCGCGCCGAACACCTGACCCTGCCCGCCGAGATCCAGGCCAAGTTGCTGCCTAACGAGCAGTACAAAGGCGTGACCCCGATCAAGGACGCCGACGCCTGGGAAAAAACCTCCAAGGCGCTGCCACAGAAGTGGAACGAAGAAGTCATCGTAGAGATGAAGTAACCCCTGTAAGAGCGAGCCTGCTCGCGATGGCGGCCTGACATTCGAAGATCCTCTCGGGTGTCAGACCGCTCTCGCGAGCAGGCTCGTTCACACAACGAATTACGATGTTTCGAGTTACTGATGTACGGAGTTTCAGTGCCATGAGTCACAACGTCATCCTTGTCGTCCTCGACGGTCTCAACTACGAAGTCGCGCGGCACGCCATGGGGCATTTGCAGGCCTATGTGCAGGCGAAAAAAGCCGCCCTGTACAAACTCAACTGCGAGCTGCCTTCGCTGTCGCGCCCGCTCTACGAAACGATCCTGACCGGGGTCACGCCGATCGACAGCGGCATCGTCCACAACAACGTCGCGCGCCTGTCCAACCAGCGCAGCATTTACCACTACGCCCGTGACGCCGGCCTGACTACCGCCGCCGCGGCCTATCACTGGGTCAGCGAGCTGTACAACCGCTCCCCCTTCGTCCCGGCCCGGGATCGCCACACCGCCGAGCCCGAGTTGCCGATCCAGTACGGCCACTTCTATTGGTCCGACCACTACCCGGATTCGCACCTGTTCGCCGACGCCGAGCACCTGCGCCTGCAACATGCCCCGCACTTTCTGCTGGTGCACCCGATGAACATCGACGACGCCGGGCACAAGCACGGCCTCGACACCCCGCAGTACCGCAACAGCGCCCGCTCGGCCGACATCATCCTGGCCGACTACCTGCAAGGCTGGCTCGACGCCGGCTACCAGGTGCTGGTGACCGCCGACCACGGCATGAACAACGACCGCTCCCACAACGGCCTGCTGGCCGAGGAACGGGAGGTCCCGCTGTTTGTGATCGGCAATGCCTTCAGCTTCGACCCCGATGCCGCTCCCGCACAGCTCGAACTGTGCGGCACGGTGTGCCAGTTGCTCGGCATACCCCACGACAAACCTGTATGCCGGGAGTTGCTCAAGTGAACGCCATCACGCGCGGTAAATGGCTGGCAGCCTTGTGCCTGGTGCCGTTTGCGATCTTCTTTTTCGTGTTCCAGATCGCCCCGCTGTGCTGGGTGCTGATCAACAGCCTGCAATCGGAAGAGTTTGGCTGGGGCCTGGCCAACTTCGATAAAATCTTCAGCTCCAGGTTCTATCTGCAAGCGATCCAGCACAGCCTGGAAATCAGTTTCTATTCCAGCCTGTTCGGCATTGTCATCGCCATCCTTGGCGCCTACTCGCTGCGCCGGGTCGACTCCAGGCTGCGTAACTTCGTCAACGCCTTCGCCAACATGACCAGCAACTTTTCCGGTGTGCCCCTGGCCTTCGCCTTCATCATCCTGCTGGGCTTCAACGGCAGCATCACCATCATGCTCAAGCAGGCCGGGATCATTGAGGACTTCAACCTGTACTCAAAAACCGGGTTGATCATCCTCTACACCTACTTCCAGATCCCCCTGGGCGTATTGCTGCTGTACCCGGCGTTCGACGCCCTGCGCGAAGACTGGCGCGAATCCGCCGAGTTGCTGGGGGCCAACGGCTGGCAGTTCTGGCGCCACATCGGCCTGCCGGTGCTGACCCCGGCCCTGCTCGGCACTTTCGTGATCCTGCTGGCCAACGCCCTGGGCGCCTACGCCACGGTGTACGCCCTGACCACCGGCAACTTCAACGTCTTGCCGATCCGCATCGCGGCGATGGTTTCAGGTGACATTTCCCTCGACCCGAACATGGCCAGCGCCCTGGCCGTGGTGCTGGTGGCCTTGATGACCCTGGTGACCGTGGTCCATCAGTTACTGTTGAAGAGGAGCTACCATGTCTCGCGCTGAACCCGGCTCTGCAGCCCTTTATCACCGTGTGGTGGTCTACCTGCTGTTTGCCATCTTGCTGTTGCCGCTAGTTGGCACGCTGATCTACTCGATTTCCAGCAGTTGGTCGGCGACCATCCTGCCCTCCGGCTTCACCTTCAAGTGGTACCTGCAACTGTGGAGTGACCCGCGTTTTCTCAATGCCTTCGGCCAGTCGCTGCTGGTCTGCGTCGGGGCACTGATCCTGTCGGTGGTGCTGATCCTGCCGCTGCTGTTCGTGGTGCACTACCACTTCCCGAAACTCGATGCGCTGATGAACATCCTGATCCTGCTGCCGTTCGCGGTGCCGCCGGTGGTGTCCTCGGTGGGCCTGTTGCAGCTCTACGGTTCCGGACCGTTCGCCATGGTCGGTACGCCCTGGATCCTGGTGGGCTGCTACTTCACCGTGGCGCTGCCGTTCATGTACCGGGCAATCACCAACAACCTGCAGGCGATCAACCTGCGCGACCTGATGGACGCTGCCCAGTTGCTCGGCGCCAGCACCTTCCAGGCGGCGTTCCTGGTGGTGCTGCCGAACCTGCGCAAGGGCCTGATGGTGGCGTTGCTGCTGTCGTTCTCGTTCCTGTTCGGCGAGTTCGTGTTTGCCAACATCCTGGTCGGCACCCGCTACGAAACCCTGCAGGTGTACCTCAACAACATGCGTAACAGCAGTGGCCACTTCACCAGCGCACTGGTGATCTCCTACTTCCTCTTTGTGCTGGTTCTGACCTGGGCTGCCAATATCTTGAACAAGGACAAAAGCCAATGAGCTATGTCAGCGTCCAACACCTGCAAAAAAACTATTCCGGCACCACGGTGTTCAGTGACATCAATTGCGAAATCCACAAGGGCGAGTTCGTCACCCTGCTCGGCCCATCGGGTTGCGGCAAGTCCACCCTGCTGCGCTGCATTGCCGGGCTGACCGCGGTGGATGGCGGCAAGATCCTGCTCGAGGGGCAGGACCTGGTGCCCATGAGCCCACAAAAACGCGGGATCGGCATGGTGTTCCAGAGCTATGCGCTGTTCCCCAACATGACCGTGGAGCAGAACGTCGCCTTCGGCTTGCGCATGCAGAAGGTCAATGCCGACGACAGCCACAAGCGCGTGCAGGAAGTGCTGCAACTGGTGGAGCTGACGGACTTTGCCGCGCGTTATCCGCACCAGTTGTCCGGCGGCCAATGCCAGCGCGTGGCCCTGGCCCGCTCCCTGGTCACCCGTCCACGCCTGCTGCTGCTCGATGAGCCGCTGTCGGCGCTGGATGCGCGGATTCGCAAGCACCTGCGCGAGCAGATCCGACAGATCCAGCGTGAATTGGGGCTGACCACTATTTTCGTCACTCACGATCAGGAGGAAGCCCTGACCATGTCTGATCGGATATTCCTCATGAACCAGGGAAAAATCGTACAAAGTGGCGACGCAGAGACCCTCTACACTGCGCCAGTGGACGTGTTTGCCGCCGGATTCATCGGCAACTACAACCTGCTTGATGCCGCCAGTGCCAGTAAACTGCTGCAACGTCCCGTCAACAGCCACATCGCGATTCGCCCCGAGGCCATCGTACTGAGCCGCACGGGCGAACCCGATACCCTGATCCGCAGTCACAGCCTGCTGGGCAACGTGATTCGCTATCGGGTCGAGTCACGCGGCGTGGAGTTGGTGGTGGATGTCCTGAACCGTTCGGCGGCTGACTTGCATGCCGACGGTCAGCGCCTGGCACTGTCCATCGATCCGAGCGCCCTGTGTGAGGTCGCCTGATGATGTCAACGAATGAGCTGAAGAGAGAGCACTGATGGCCCTGGCAATTTTTGATCTGGACGAAACCCTGATTCACGGCGACTGTGCCACCCTCTGGAGTGAACAGATGGCCCGCCTGGGTTGGGTCGACGGCGAGTCGTTCATGCGCCGCAACAACGAACTGATGGACGCCTACAGCCACGGCAAGCTGGCCATGGAAGAGTTCATGGCCTTCAGCCTGGAACCCTTGATCGGGCGCACCCCGCAAGAGGTCGAGCACCTTGTGGGGCCCTGGGTCGAAGACTTTATCGAGCCGATCATTTTCAGCGATGCCACCAAGACCATCGCCGCCCACCGCAAGGCAGGCGACCGGATCCTGGTGATTTCCGCCTCGGGCACCCACCTGGTCACGCCCATCGCCGAGCGCCTGGGTATCGATGAGGTGCTGGGTATCGAGCTGGAGGTGGTCAATGGTTTCTACAGCGGCCAAACCGTCGGCACCCTGACCTACCGCGAAGGCAAAATCACTCGCCTGCTGGAATGGCTGGACGCCGAAGAAGAAAATCTCGAAGGCGCGAGTTTCTATTCCGACTCCCGCAACGACCTGCCCTTGCTGCT
Source organism: Pseudomonas kielensis (assembly GCF_014236655.1). Classification (GTDB taxonomy): domain Bacteria; phylum Pseudomonadota; class Gammaproteobacteria; order Pseudomonadales; family Pseudomonadaceae; genus Aquipseudomonas; species Aquipseudomonas kielensis. The sequence goes on along the minus strand of NZ_JACMYG010000023.1, from coordinate 55,214 downwards.
CAAGGTCGACTTCCCCCGCGTGGTCAACCCGGACCCAGTGTTGCACGCGCACGCGCAACAGGCCGGCTGGCCGATTCATCACTGGAAGTAATCGAGAAACTGTGTGGGAGCGCCGCCCGGCAGCTCCCACAGGTTCGATGCAATCGCCTCAGGTCAGGCTCTCGTCAATCACCAACACCAGCTTGCCCGACACCTGATTGGTCGCCAGTTCGGCAAACGCCGCCTCGGCATCCTTGATCGGGAAGGTCTTGGCCAGTTGCGGGCTCAAGCGGCCTTCGGCGAACAATGGCCAGACGTGCTGGCTGAGATCGCTGAACAGATCGGCCTTGAACTGCTCGTCTCGACTGCGCAGGGTCGACCCCAACAATTGGATACGCTTGGCCAGCACCTGCGCCAGGTCGAGCTTGGCATCACGCCCGCCCATCAGGCCAATCAACACCCAGCGTCCGTCCCGGGCCAACACCTTCAGGTTCAACGCCGCGTAGTTGGCGCCGACCGGGTCGAGGATCACATCGAACGGCCCCAGGTCGCTCAACCCCTCCAGACCCTCGGTGCGCACCACCCCGCCCTGGGCGCCCAGCGCTTCGCAATAGGCCAGCCGATCGGCCGAGCCGACACTGACCCAGCACGGGTTGCCAAAGGCCTTGCACAGCTGGATGGCCGCCGAACCCACGCCACTGGCACCGGCATGCAGCAAGACTTTTTCCCCGGGTTTGAGCGCCGCCAGTTGAAACAGGTTCAGCCAGGCGGTGCTGTACACCTCCGGAAGCGCCGCCGCTTCGGCCAACGACAGGCCCTCCGGCACCGGCAGGACGTGGCGACCATCGACCACCACCTCCTCGGCCATCCCTCCTCCGGCCAGCAGCGCACACACCCGGTCACCGATCTGCCAGGATGAGCCCGGGCCGACCTCGCTGATGACCCCAGAGCACTCCAGCCCCAGCACCTGGCTGGCACCCGGAGGCGCAGGATAGAGCCCCGCTCGCTGCAGCAGATCGGCCCGATTCAACCCCGCGGCCGCGACACGGATGCGAACTTGCCCCACATCACAGACCGGAGCCGGCTCTTCAACCCACTCCACATGTCCTTCAACGCCTTGCAATGCCTTCACAGTGCCTCCATAGTGAGTCTGGACTGAGCCCGATGCTATAGCGCCGGGCTTTTTGCATTATGCGACCGGTCCTTGTGGAACCGGCGACTTCAAAGACGGCCTAATATGCGTTATCAATTGTCCCCGCGTCGAATCGGCATGAAGCATTTGTTCCCCAGCACCGCACTCGCCCTCCTCATCGGCCTGGGCAGCTTGTCGCTCGCGCCCGATACGTTCGCAGCCAATAGCTGGGACAAGCTTCAGCCCGACCGTGACGAGGTGATCGCCAGCCTGAACGTCGTCGAGCTGCTCAAGCGCCACCACTACAGTAAGCCGCCCCTCGATGATGCGCGCTCGGTGATCATCTACGACAGCTACCTCAAGCTGCTGGATCCATCGCGCAGCTACTTCATGGCCAGCGACATTGCAGAATTCGACAAATGGAAAACCCAGTTTGACGACTTCCTCAAGAGTGGCGACCTGAAACCCGGGTTCACCATCTACAAACGCTACCTGGACCGGGTCAAATCCCGCCTGGAGTTCGCCCTGGCAGAACTCGACAAAGGCGTGGACAAGATCGACTTCAACGCCAAGGAAACCTTGCTGATCGATCGCAAGGACGCCCCGTGGCTCAAGTCCAATGCCGAACTCGACGACCTGTGGCGCAAACGCGTCAAGGACGAAGTGCTGCGCATGAAAATCGCCGGCAAGGACTCCAAGCAGATTCAGGAAACCCTGACCAAGCGCTACAAGAACCAATTGTCGCGCCTGGACCAGACCCGCGCCGAGGACATCTTCCAGGCGTACATCAACACCTTCGCCATGTCCTACGATCCGCATACCAACTATCTGTCACCGGATAACGCGGAAAACTTCGACATCAACATGAGCCTGTCCCTGGAGGGCATCGGCGCCGTGTTGCAGAGCGATAACGACCAGGTCAAGGTCGTGCGCCTGGTGCCTGCAGGTCCAGCCGACAAGACCAAGATGGTCGCGCCGGCCGACAAGATCATCGGTGTCGCCCAGGGCAACAAGGAAATGGTCGACGTGGTCGGCTGGCGCCTGGACGAAGTGGTCAAGCTGATCCGCGGACCGAAAGGCACCGTGGTCCGCCTGGAAGTGATTCCGGCCAGCAATGCACCCAACGACCAGACCAGCAAGATCGTGCCGATCACCCGCGAAGCGGTGAAGCTTGAAGACCAGGCGGTGAAAAAGTCCGTGCTCAACCTCAAGCAGGATGGCAAGGACTACAAACTCGGCGTCATCGAGATCCCGGCCTTCTACCTCGACTTCAAGGCGTTCCGTGCCGGTGATCCGGACTACAAGAGCACCACCCGCGACGTCAAGAAACTGCTGACCGAACTGCAGAAGGAAAAAGTCGACGGCGTGGTCATCGACCTGCGCAACAACGGCGGCGGCTCCCTGCAGGAAGCCACCGAACTGACCAGCCTGTTCATCGACAAGGGCCCGACCGTCCTGGTGCGCAATGCCGATGGCCGGGTCGATGTACTCGAAGACGAAAACCCAGGGGCGTTCTACAAAGGCCCGATGGCGTTGCTGGTCAATCGCCTGTCGGCCTCGGCCTCGGAGATTTTTGCCGGCGCCATGCAGGACTACCACCGCGCGCTGATCATCGGCGGCCAGACCTTCGGCAAAGGCACGGTACAGACCATTCAGCCGCTCAACCATGGCGAACTGAAACTGACCCTGGCCAAGTTCTACCGGGTTTCCGGGCAGAGCACCCAACACCAGGGCGTACTGCCGGACATCGATTACCCGTCGATCATCGACACCAAGGAAATCGGCGAAAGCGCACTGCCTGAAGCCATGCCGTGGGACACCATCCGCCCGGCCATCAAACCGGCCGTCGACCCATTCAAACCCTTCATCGCCCAGCTCAAGTCCGAGCATGACGAGCGTACCGCCAGGGACGCCGAGTTTGTCTTCATCCGCGACAAACTGGCCCTGGCCCAGAAGCTGATGGCAGAAAAAACCGTCAGCCTCAACGAAGCCGAACGCCGCGCGCAACACACCGATATCGAAGCCCAACAGCTGGCGATGGAAAACATCCGCCGCAAAGCCAAAGGCGAAGAGCCGCTCAAGGAACTGAAAAAAGAAGACGAAGACGCCATCGCGGCCGAGCCAGACAAGACCAAGCCGGAAGACGACGCCTACCTGAGCGAAACCGGGCGGATCCTGCTGGACTACCTGAAACTCAACACCGCGGTCGCCAGCAACAAGAAGTAATGGCCATCCCAGCAACACGCTGACCAGAAAAGACCGGGCTTGCCCGGTCTTTTTTTGCCCACGAGATTCTTGCCGCATCAGGGCATGGTCAGATCCTCGCGAAATCGACCCTGCCAGTTAAAAACTGTTACCTATGTGCGTGAACCAATTTGTAACCCATGTGGGTGAGTCATACCCCGGCAAGTCCTTTTGGGGCGTTTGCCAAAAGTGCCTGGCCGTAAGGGCGAAACCCTCAGCCGCCGTGACCGCTGCAATGGATATGCCCACAAAATCCAAGATCAACCAGACCGCACAGCCAATTCCCGCAACTTGATCGCCGCCAACGGATGCCCAGCCTTTTCCGCCAACCCCCACCAGCGAGCCGCCTCCACCGGATCCGGAGCCTTGCTCGGAGTCCCGGCCAGACTGATCACGCCAACTTGATAGGCCGCCTTGCCATCGCCCGCCAACGCTGCCAGGCGCAGCAAACGCACCCCCTCCTCGCGAGCCCCCAGGCCAACCCCGCGAAACGCCAGGATGTGACCATAGAAGCTCTGGGCCCCCACGTCCCCCAGGTTGGCCATCCGCGCAAACTGCCCCTCCAGCCAAGCCCAGCCTCGCGGCTGACGGACAAACCAGGACCAGTGAAACAGCCGGCGGGCCAGCCAGTAGCTGACATGCGCCTTGAGTCGTAGCAACACTCAGGCCTCCGCAGATTCAGGGTATTGGTACTCGAACACACGAACCACTTCCGAAGCATGCCAGGACGCCGCTGCCACGCCGTCGGAGGGCCCGGAGAAACGCCCCAGACGCTCCACACACTCGAAGAACCCAGTGCGCGGCAATCGGCTCGCGCCCTGGCTGATCACCAGCGAACTGCGCAGCGGTTGTTCGGCCCGGGCGTCCAGTGCCGCCAAGTGCTCGAGGGCGGCCGTCAGGGTTTGCATGGCCGGGCTCGGCAACTGCAGCCGCTCCAGCAGCGCACGATAAGTCAGCAAGTGGCGCTGGCGGCGCGCCTGATCCAGCTCACCGAGCAAACCGTCCCAATGTTGACGACTGATCCGTACACTCACGATTCATCCCTCCAACCCTGCACCTTCAACTCCCAGGCCAGGCTGCGGCGAATCGCGGCGTCGGGCTGGCGCTCGCCACTTTCGATCAAGGCCAGGTAGGAAGGGCTGATGCCTACGGTGCGGGCCAGCGCCTCAATGGCAATGCCCTGTTCTTCACGTAGATGACGCAGTTGATCGAGGCCCGGAAGAACCGGGTCCGAGGTGGCCGCGTGCGGGACTGTGGCTGCACGCGGTGGTTGTTCCTTGACGCCTGCAGCTTTCAACAATGCTTGATACTGCGCCCATGGCAACACCGCGTATTCGGGCTCACCATCACGTGTGATTATCTGAATATCCATGACTACCCCGTAGGACAACAACACTTAGCGAGTCGGCACTTTTCCCTTGAAGTGTAATCCTAACAGTCGCCAAGGTCGCTGGGGCGTATCAATCTCTGGATGAATCTGATTCGATTCAGGTTTTTTTCGGGCCCTGAAGCAACAACTGCTCGGGCGAATCAGGCAGGCGCTCGAGACTCACCAGTTTTTCCGGGTGCTGGCGGTTGCGCCAGAGACGGAAAGCCGTCAGCTCGTCATCCAGGGTTTTCATCAGCCACGCCAGCACAGCGATGTCATCCAGCATGCCAAACATCGGGATGAAATCGGGAACGGCATCCAAGGGGCTGAGGAAGTACATCAGGCCGGCCACCACCGATACCAGTGCCTTGGGACTGATGGCCCGGTACTCGCCGCGCCAGTAAGCCAGGCACAGCGCCTGCAGCAAGCGCAGGTCGTCCTTGAGCTTGCCCAGGCGGAAACCCTGACTGGCGCCCTTGCTGGCCACTGCGAAAAGCAGGGTCGGCAAACGGCCTCGACTGATCAAGCGACCGGCCAAGGGCAGGAACCGAGCAAAATTCCAGGGTGTTTTCATCATGCCTCCACTGAAATGTTATCCACACAAATTGTGGATAACCTTGTGAACAGAGCCGCTTTTCAGGCCTCAAAGCCCCGTTTTACAAGGGCTCAAGTCAGATCGGGCGTTTTTTACTCACATGAAAAAACCCCAACATTTCATTGACTTGGCGGCCTGGTGCGGCTAACGGCGGCGCCTTCAATGCTATGACTGCTACGACCGGTGTCGGTTCGACTGGATTTTCCACCACCGGCCGCCAGATGCAACAACGCCCCGGATAAACGGGGCGTTGTATTTCAATCCGACGCAGCTTACTTGGCGTCGTCTTGCTTGGCTGGATCTTTGATCGCCAGCAGCTCCAGGTCGAATACCAGCACCGAGTTGGCCGGAATTGCCGGGCTAGGGCTTTGTGCGCCGTAGGCCAGTTCGCTAGGAATGTACAGCTTGTACTTCTCGCCTACGTGCATCAGTTGCAGGCCTTCGACCCAACCCGGGATCACGCCGCTGACTGGCAGATCGATCGGGCTGCCACGCTCGACCGAACTGTCGAACACGGTGCCGTTGGTCAGGGTGCCGGTATAGTGCACAGTCACGACGTCGGTAGGCTTAGGCTGGGCGCCGTCGGCCTTCTTCACGACTTCGTACTGCAGGCCGGAAGCCGTGGTGGTCACACCGGCTTTCTTGGCGTTGTCTTCGAGGAATTTCTTGCCGGCTGCGGCCGACTCTTCGCTCATCTTGGCCATGCGCTCTTCAGCACGCTTTTGCAGCGCTGCGAAGGCTTCGACCAACTCTTCATCCTTGAGCTTCTGTTCTTTCTTGCCGACAGCATCTTCGATGCCTTGGGCTACGGCTTTGGAGTCCAGGTCATCCATGCCTTCCTGAGCCAGGCTCTTGCCCATGTTCAGGCCGATACCGTAGGAAGCTTTTTGCGCCGGGGTTTTCAGCTCTACGCTGGTCTGCGAGTCACAACCCGCAAGTACCAGGCTAACCAGGGCCACCGCCGCCGCCAACCGATGCTGTTTCATGCTATTTCCTTGTTCATGCGCCTAAAGGGCAATCGAATAAAGCCGCGAGCTTATCAGGCCGCCACGACCAATGGCTACCGGCATGAGAGCAGGAAAGCTCCGATAAGTTCAGGTCTTTTAACGCGTTTTGCCCAGGAACCGGGTGAAGTTTCTGTCAGCTTCGGCCGAGGGCAGATGCAGCCTGTTCTCACAGGCTATGGCGTAATGGCCTCTTGCTGCCAAACTTGAGCTCAGGCATAACACCCCGATCACTCTACAAGGACGTTTATCGTGCGCCTGCTGCTCCGTTTTCTACTGCTGATTCTGCTCCTGCTGGGGGTCGCGCTGGCCGTTGTGCTGTATTACGTGGCCAACCCCAAGCTGCCGGTCTATACGCCTGTCACCCAGGTGAATTACCTCGACCAGTGGAGCGACGCCGATCGCCAGACCTATTACTTCACCCCCCAGGGCACCCAGGTAAAGGGTTTGCGGTACGACTGGTTCAAGGCCCTTGAGCTGCCGTTTTCCGAGCAGCGCTTTGCCGCGCCGCAGTACCTGGCGCGCTTCGGCTTTCTGGTGGACCCGACGCAAACGGCCACCCCCAGCAACCCGGGCAACCTGCCGGTGGGCTTCGCCAGGCACCAGAATCCTGGCAGTAAAGAAGAGTATCTGGATATTACCTGCGCCGCCTGCCACACCGGTGAGCTGCGCTACCAGGGCCAGGCCCTGCGCATCGATGGCGGTACGGCGCAGCACGTGCTGCCCTCCAGCGTACCCACCTTGCGCGGCGGCAGCTTCGGCCAGGCGCTGGTGGCCAGTCTTGCCTCGACCTATTACAACCCGTGGAAATTCGAACGTTTCGCCCGCAACGTGCTGGGTCAGGACTACGACACCGGGCACGAACAACTGCGCAAGGATTTCAAGGCCTCGCTGGACACCTTCCTGCGGGTGGCCTGGAACGACACCCATCGCGGCCTCTACCCCACCGAGGAAGGTCCCGGGCGCACCGACGCCTTCGGCCGTATCGCCAATGCCACCTTCGGCGACGCCATCTCCCCGGACAATTACCGGGTAGCCAATGCGCCAGTGGACTATCCACAACTGTGGGACATCTGGACCTTCGACTGGGTGCAGTGGAACGGTTCCGCCCAGCAGCCCATGGCGCGCAATGTCGGCGAGGCGTTGGGGGTGGGTGCCACCCTGAATTTCTTCGATGCCAATGGCCAACCGCTCAAGGGCGATGCGCGCTACCCCTCCAGCGTGCGCGTGCGGGACTTGCACCTGATCGAAGAAACCCTCAAGCGCCTCAAGCCGCCGGCCTGGCCCGAAGCACTGCTGGGCCCCATCGACAAGCCCCTGGCCGCCCAGGGCCGTGCGCTGTTCGCCGAGAACTGCGCCGGTTGCCACGTGCCCAAGGTGATCCAGGCCAACGGTCGCCCCGAGCAGCAGTTGAAGATGCTGCCGGTGGCAGTGATCGGCACCGATCCCTCCAGCGCCCACAACATCGCGCAGCACCGCTTCGACGTCACCCCTCTGCAATGGGACCCGGCGGAATTGGCCAACCTCGACGTCAAGCTGCAACCCACGCCCACCGAGCCTCTGGACCTGAGCCAGCTGTCAGTCGCCAAGGGCCTGGCCTACGTTACCGCCTTCGTCGAGAGCCGCGCCTACCGCGAGGCCAACGTCACCCCAGAAGAGCGGCCGGACATGGATGGATTCGCCCTGCCGATCGGCGTGCGCGAGCGCGTGGCCTACAAAGCCCGGCCGCTGGCCGGCGTCTGGGCCACGGCGCCTTTCCTGCATAACGGTTCGGTGCCGAGCCTCTACCAACTGCTGTCACCGCAAAGTGAACGAGCGAGCACCTTCTATAAAGGCACCTTCGAGTACGACCCCAAACACCTGGGCTATCGCACCGAAGCCTTCGACAACGGGTTTGTGTTCGATACGCGGGTGACCGGCAACCATAACAGCGGCCACGAATTCCGCGCCGGCGAACGGGGTAACGGGGTCATCGGGCGCTTGTTGCTGCCCCAGGAGCGCTGGGCGCTGCTGGAGTACCTGAAGGTACTGGGCGGCCCCCTGGAGGCGCAATTGCCATGAGCCACGGACAGCCAGGAAGGAGTTTTACATGTTGATGAGCTTATGGCTGCGCCTCGCGGCGTTCTTGGCTAAATCCCTGCTGTGGCTGCTCGGGCTCGGCCTGCTCGGCTGGGCCCTGGCCAGCGCCTGGTGGGCCTGGCAACACAGCGGGCCGGTGTCCGCCCAGGAGCAGATACCCGCCGGCGAAACCGCGATGACCCAGGAGGTGATCCAGACCGCCGTGCGCATCGTCGACCAGCACCGCGACAACACCCGTTACCTGCGTGATGCCCACGCCAAGGCGCACGGCTGCCTGAAGGCCGAGGTCCAGGTGCTGACCGACCTGGCTCCCGACCTGCGCCAGGGCGTATTCAGCGAAGCCGGCAAGACCTGGCAAGCCACCCTGCGACTGTCCAACGGCAATGCCTACCCGCAGTTCGACAGCATGCGCGACGCCCGGGGCATGGCCCTGAAGTTGCTCGATGTACCCGGAACGCAGTTGCTCAAGGACCGCCAAGGCCGTGGCGAACAGGACTTTGTCATGTTCAACCACCCGAACTTTTTCGTCAGTGACGTCGCCGAGTACCGACAGAACGTCGCGGCCCAGGCTGACGGCAAAAAGGTCCTGGCGTTCTTTCCCGGCTGGGACCCGCGCAGCTGGCAGGTGCGCCACCTGTTCATCGCCCTGGCGACGCTGGCGCCGGCGCCGACAAGCCCGACCCAGAGCACTTACTTTTCCGTCTCGCCCTATAAGTTCGGCAACGCCAACGCCAAATTCCGCGTGGCCCCCGACCCCGACAGTTGCCCGAGCTACACCCTGCCCGCGCAGAACCAGGCATTGCCGAACTTCCTGCGCAGCGCATTGAACCAGCAACTGTCGACGGACCGGGTCCCGGCCTGCTTTGTCCTGCAGATCCAGCGTCAGGATCCGCGCGCATACATGCCGATCGAAGACACCAGTATTGAATGGCAGGAAAGCGACGCGCCGTTCGAAACCGTGGCGCGCATCCGGATTCCCGCCCAGGACTTCGACACCCCGGCACTGAACCTGCAATGCGACAACCAGTCGTTCAATCCCTGGTTCGGGTTGGAGGCCCATCGCCCCATCGGCGGGATCAATCGGCTGCGCAAAGCGGTGTACGAAGCGGTCAGCGATTACCGACACGCCCGTAACGCCGAACAGTAGGCCCCAGCCGCACGCGCGTCAGGTGACTGGCGTGCGGCCCATCAGGGCTCAGTACCGGGCATCCTGTGGCTTGCCGCCTTTTGGCCAGTCCTTGTGCTTGTCCGGGAAGTCCGGACGGGGTTGGTGGGAGAAGTACTCGGCGACGTCTACCGCCTCCTGATCGGAAAGCCCACCCTGCCCCAGCGGGAACTGTTCGTGAAAGCCGATCGGCATGTTGCGTTTGACGAACGCCGCAGCGGTATAGGTGCGCGCCATGCCAGCGCCGATGTTGAACGACTCCTCGCCCCACAGCGGCGGGAACACCCACTCGCCCTTGGCACTCTTCAGCCCTTCGCCCTCAGTGCCATGGCACACCGCGCATTGCTTGGCGTAGACCCGCTCGCCGTTGGCGCGGTCAGGCTTGATCGCCGGATCGATCTTGCCGACGCCACGCCCGGCCACTTTGTCCCCGGCCTGGGTGTTGCGCTTCATCCAGTCGAAATAGGCAATCATCGCCTGCATGTCCGCCGACTAGACGGGCAGCGGCTTGCCATCCATCGAACGACGGAAACACCCATTGATGCGCTCGGCCAGAGTGATTTCCCGTCCCACACGCGGCGCATAGCTCGGGAAGAACGCCGAGACCCCGACAAACGGCGAGCCATCGGCCACGGTGCCGGCATTGAGGTGGCAACTGGTGCAGTTCAAGGCGTTGCCGACGTTGTCCGGCAACAGGGCCTTGGTCTGCAGGTGCAGGCGCATGCCCCGCACGACCTGCAGGGCATTGGGCGCCACCAGCATATCGGCCAGGCGTGGGGTTTCGAAGGTGACGGGGCCGTCCACCGGCTTGAGCTGGCCGCGCAGCTGTTTGACCTGGGCGGCAGTGATCGTTGAGCCCTCATTGCCCCAACTGGTGCGCACGAAGTTGAGGATCTCAGCGATCTCGTCATCGGCCAGCCGGGCAAACCCAGGCATGGTGTAGACCCGCGGGTGGGTCTGGGTCTCGGCGGTTTTCCAGCCCGTCAGGGTAATGTGCAGCAACGACGTCGGATCGGCCGAGGCCACGCTCGGGTTGCCTGCCAGTGGCGGGAACATCGCCGGCACACCGCCGCCATCCGCGCGGTGGCAGTCGGCACAGAACTGCGTGTAGCCCAGGCCGCCACGGCTGCTGTACAGCGTCGCCGGAGGAGCTGCCGGGGCCAGCGGCAAGGACGGTGGCGGCAGGTCATCCGGGCCGGCCGGCAGCGACTTGAGGTAGGTCGCGATGGCGGTCAGGTCATCATCGGTAAAGTGCTGGGTGCTGTGATGGATCACTTGCGCCATGTTGCCGGACACCGTGGCAAATCGGTTCTGCCCGGTCTTGAGCAACTGCACGGTGTCTTCCACCGTCCACAGGTTGCGCAAGCTGAGTGCGCGCCAGTGCTCGACGGTCTCCCCGGCCAGGTAGTGCTTGCCGCTGGTACCGGCGTCACTCATGGCCTTTTCCTGGAAGGCGATACCCCGTGGGGTATGACAAGCACCGCAGTGTCCCAGGCCCTGCACCAGATAGGCACCACGGCTCACCTGTGGGTCCTTGGCCGGGTCCGCGACAAAAGGAGCGTCATCGACGAACAGCTTGTTCCAGAACCACAGCCCCCAACGCTGGTTGAACGGCCAGCTCATGTCCGCCTGCAGATTGGCCTGCTTGACCGGGCTGACCCCCTGCATCAGGTAGGCATACAGGGCCCGCATATCCGATTCGCTCATCTTGGCGTAGGACGGGTACGGCATCGCCGGATAGAGGTTGTCGCCCGCCGGCGTCACCCCCTGACGCATGGCCCGGTCAAACTGCTCGAAGGTGTAGCGGCCAATGCCCGTCTCTGGATCGGGGGTGATGTTGCTGGAATACAGGGTGCCCATGGGCGTTGTCAGTTCCAGGCCGCCGGCCATCACCGCGCCGTCCTTGGCGGTGTGGCAGGCAATGCAGTCGCCGAGTTGGGCCACATACTTGCCTTGGGCGATCAACGGGTCGGCCTGGGTAGCCGCTGCCGACGACGGCTCGCTGGCGTGGAGGTGGTGCACAAACACTAACGACGAAACCAGCACGGCCAGTCGCGGCAAATTCAGATCCATTGAAAACACCCCTTATGGCATCGGCGTCGGGTTTTCCCGTTGGCCAGGTGCCACTGCTTTTTTATAGGTTCAGCAAACGGCAACCGCGATGTGCAGCGCCCAAGTACTTTCTATAGGAATTGGCCGGGGTGGCCGTTGACATGTATCAGGCGCAGTCCGAATGGACGGCGGCGAATGGGGTTTGGCCCGCAAGGCCAAGGTGTTCCGAGGGCGCGAACGCAAGTTTGCTAAACCCCAGACAGCAAAAAGCCCGCACTGGGCGGGCTTTCTGTGGTGACCTGGCGTTCAGTGGTCCAGGTTACCGAATATGGCGCAGCGGACGGGACTCGAACCCGCGACCCCCGGCGTGACAGGCCGGTATTCTAACCGACTGAACTACCGCTGCGCTAAGCGTTGAAAGTAAATGGTGGGTGATGACGGGATCGAACCGCCGACATTCTGCTTGTAAGGCAGACGCTCTCCCAGCTGAGCTAATCACCCTTTACCTTCGTTGCGGGACACATTATGCCACAGGTTTTTATAAAGTGTTGATTTAATTGAAGTATTTTTCAAATAAATCTAAAAACCGGTGAAACATGCTTCCTGCAGGAACTTCGGACAGAAAAAAACCCGCCTAGGCGGGCTTTTCCGTGGTGACCTGGCGTTCAGCGTTCCAGGTTACCGAATATGGCGCAGCGGACGGGACTCGAACCCGCGACCCCCGGCGTGACAGGCCGGTATTCTAACCGACTGAACTACCGCTGCGCGTAACACTTGAAACGAATGGTGGGTGATGACGGGATCGAACCGCCGACATTCTGCTTGTAAGGCAGACGCTCTCCCAGCTGAGCTAATCACCCTTCGCTTCGGTGTGGCGCGCATTCTACGGAGCGACCCCACCTCTGGCAAGCACTTTTTTAAATAATTTTTTCAGGCCTTCCAAAGGCTTAGCGAAGGGTTGGCCTATTGAGCTGCGCGGAGAATAATGCCCCCCTTTGTATAAAGGAGAGACTCACCCCATGTGGTTCAAAAACCTGCTTATCTATCGCCTGACCCAAGATCTGCCTGTTGATGCCGAGGCGTTGGAAACTGCACTGGCCACCAAGCTGGCGCGTCCATGTGCAAGCCAGGAGTTGACCACCTACGGTTTCGTCGCGCCGTTCGGCAAAGGCGAAGATGCCCCATTGGTGCATGTCAGCGGTGATTTCCTGCTGATCAGCGCACGCAAGGAAGAACGCATCCTGCCAGGCAGCGTCGTGCGTGACGCACTCAAGGAAAAAGTCGAAGAGATCGAAGCCGAGCAAATGCGCAAGGTCTATAAGAAGGAACGCGATCAGCTCAAGGATGAAATCATCCAGGCGTTCCTGCCGCGTGCCTTTATCCGCCGCTCGTCGACCTTCGCCGCCATCGCGCCGAAGCAGGGCCTGATCCTCGTCAACTCGGCCAGCCCGAAACGTGCCGAAGACCTGCTGTCCACCCTGCGCGAAGTGATCGGCACCCTGCCGGTGCGTCCGCTGACGGTGAAAATGTCGCCGACCGCAACCATGACCGAATGGGTCACCACCCAGAAAGCCGCGGACGACTTCTTTGTGCTGGACGAGTGTGAACTGCGCGACACCCACGAAGACGGCGGCATCGTGCGCTGCAAACGTCAGGACCTGACCAGCGAAGAAATCCAGCTGCACCTGAGCACCGGTAAAGTGGTGACCCAACTGTCCCTGGCCTGGCAAGACAAACTGTCGTTTGTCCTCGACGACAAGATGGTGGTCAAGCGCCTGAAGTTCGAAGACCTGCTGCAAGACCAGGCGGAACAGGACGGCGGCGACGAAGCCCTGGGTCAACTGGATGCCAGCTTCACCCTGATGATGCTGACCTTCGGCGAATTCATCCCGGCACTGGTAGAAGCGCTGGGCGGCGAAGAGACTCCGCAAGGCATCTAAAGCCTGGCGATCTCTCCTGTAGGAGCGAACTTGCTCGCGATGGTGTGCCAGGCAAATGAGTGACGCCTGATACACCATCGCGAGCCAGCTCGCTCCTACAAGTGTTTTATGGTGTAACTAATAATAAGGAGCAGGTCATGCGCGCATTGGCAGCATTGAGTCGTTTTGTCGGCAACACCTTTGCTTACTGGGTACTGATTTTTGCAGTCGTGGCATTCCTGCAACCGACGTGGTTCATCGACCTGAAAAGCGCCATCGTGCCACTGCTGGGCCTGGTGATGTTCGGCATGGGCCTGACCCTCAAGCTCGAAGACTTCGCCGAAGTCGCCCGTCATCCGTGGCGCGTGGCGTTGGGTGTGGTCGCACAGTTCGTGATCATGCCGGGCATGGCCTGGTTGCTGTGCCAGGTGTTCAGCCTGCCACCGGAAATCGCCGTCGGGGTGATCCTGGTGGGTTGCTGCCCAAGCGGTACCTCCTCCAATGTCATGACCTGGCTGGCCCGGGGCGACCTCGCACTCGCGGTAGCCATCTCCGCCATCACCACGCTGCTGGCCCCACTGCTCACCCCGACGCTGATCTGGTTGCTGGCTTCGGCCTGGCTGCCCGTCTCGTTCATGGACTTGTTCTGGTCGATCCTGCAAATCGTCCTGCTGCCTATCGTGCTCGGCGTGATCGCACAGCGCGTGCTCGGCGCAAGGGCGCGTTATGCGGTCGAGGTCTTGCCACTGATTTCGGTGGTAAGCATCGTCATCATCGTGGCCGCAGTGGTCGCCGCCAGCCAGGCGAAAATTGCCGAATCCGGCCTGCTGATCATGGCGGTAGTGATGTTGCATAACAGCTTCGGCTACCTGCTGGGCTACCTCACCGGCCACCTGTTCAAATTGCCACTGGCGCAACGTAAAACCCTGGCACTGGAAGTCGGCATGCAGAACTCCGGCCTCGGTGCCGCCCTGGCCAGCGCCCACTTCTCGCCGCTGGCAGCGGTACCCAGCGCCCTGTTCAGCGTCTGGCACAACATTTCCGGCGCCCTGCTCTCGACCTATTTCCGGCGCATGAGTGAGAAACAGGACCGGGAGCTTGCGGCACAACAAGCGGCTGACTGACGCGGGCACTTGATCCCCGGTTTAATGATGGGCACTATACTGCGCAACGCGAGGACGACCTCGCGGCTCGATCGAGTCATTAATCTGGGGACGACCCCGTCAATCGATGGAGGTTTGCATGTCCTGGATCATTCTGTTTTTCGCCGGTCTGTTTGAAGTCGGCTGGGCCGTTGGCCTGAAGTACACCGACGGCTTCAGCCGCCCTCTGCCCACCGCCCTGACCATCGCCGCCATGGTCATCAGCCTCGGCTTGCTGGGGCTGGCGATGAAGGAATTGCCACTGGGCACTGCCTACGCGATCTGGACGGGCGTAGGCGCAGTGGGCACGGTCATCGCCGGGATCATCCTGTTTGGTGAATCCATGGCGCTGTTCCGCCTGGCCAGCGTTGCGCTGATCATCGCCGGGCTGGTCGGGCTGAAGATCAGCGCGGCCTGATCCGCTGGATAAAAAACGCCCGCATAACGCGGGCGTTTTTTTTATCGGCGCACGTCTAACGCACCGTCCCCCGCAACTCGCTCACCCGCGCCTGCAACTGCGCCGGCGCGGCCGCCTCCACGGCCACCGGCGGGCCTGCCACCAGGGTCACCCGCGACCAGAGCCGATGGAAGAAACCCTTGTTCGGGTCGCGGCTGAAAAAGCTGCCCCACAACCCTTGCAGGGCCAATGGAATCACCGGCACCGGGGTCTGCTCGAGAATCCGCGTCAGCCCGCCCTTGAACTCATCGATCTCGCCGTCAGCGGTCAGTTTGCCTTCCGGGAAGATGCACACCAGCTCGCCATCCTTCAGGTACTGGGCGATGCGGCTGAAGGCCTTTTCGTAGATCTGAATGTCTTCGTGGCGCCCGGCGATGGGAATCGTCCCCGCGGTGCGGAAGATGAAGTTCAGGACTGGCAGGTTGTAGATCTTGTAGTACATCACGAAGCGAATCGGCCGACGCACCGCGCCGCCAATCAACAGTGCATCAACGAAGGACACGTGGTTGCACACCAGCAACGCCGCGCCCTCGTCTGGGATCAACTCGAGGTTACGGTGCTGCACGCGGTACATGGAGTGGCTGAGCAGCCAGATCATGAAGCGCATGCTGAACTCGGGGACGATCCGGAAGATGTAGGTGTTCACGCCGATATTGAGCAGCGACACCACCAGGAACAACTGGGGAATCGTCAGCTTGGCCAGGCTCAGCAGGACAATCGAAACGATCGCCGAGACCACCATGAACAGCGCGTTGAGAATGTTGTTGGCGGCAATCACCCGCGCCCGCTCGTGTTCGGCCGTGCGCGACTGGATCAATGCATACAGCGGCACGATGTAGAAACCACCAAACACCCCCAGCCCGAGAATATCCAGGAGCACCAGCCAGGTATGGGCAAAGCCGAGCACGTCGAGCCAGCCATGGCCCTGGACGCTGTCCGGAATACCGCCGGAGTGCCACCACAGCAACAGGCCAAACACCGTCAGGCCAAAGGAGCCAAAGGGCACCAGGCCAATCTCGACTTTGCGCCCGGAGAGTTTCTCGCAGAGCATCGAGCCCAGGGCAATCCCCACCGAAAACACCGTCAGGATCAGGGTCACCACGGTTTCGTCGCCGTGCATCCACTCCTTGGCGTACGCCGGGATCTGCGTCAGGTAAATCGCCCCGACGAACCAGAACCATGAGTTGCCGACAATCGAGCGCGACACCGCTGGCGTCTGCCCCAGGCCCAGGCGCAAGGTGGCCCAGGACTCACTGAAGATATTCCAGTTCAGCCGCAGCTCAGGCGTGGAGGCCGCCGCACGGGGGATACCACGACTGGCCAGGTAACCGAGCACCGCGATGGCGATGATCGCCGTGGAAACGATGGGGGCGTAGTGACTGGAGGACATCATGATCCCGGCACCGATGGTCCCGGCGAGTATTGCCAGAAAGGTGCCCATTTCCACCAGGCCATTGCCGCCGACCAATTCTTCTTCCCGCAGCGCCTGGGGCAATATCGAATACTTCACCGGACCGAACAGCGCCGAGTGGGTGCCCATGGCAAACAACGCCAGCAGCATCAGCCACAGGTGATCGAACATGAAGCCGACCGCGCCCACCGCCATAATGGCGATTTCTCCCAGCTTGATCAGACGGATCAACGCGTCCTTGGCGAACTTTTCCCCGAACTGCCCGGCCAGCGCCGAAAACAGAAAGAACGGCAGGATAAACAGTAGCGCGCACAGGTTGACCCAGATCGAGCGGTCGCCCTCAATGGCCAGCTTGTACAGAATGGCGAGGATCAACGACTGCTTGAAGATGTTGTCGTTGAACGCCCCGAGCGATTGCGTAAGAAAAAACGGCAGGAAACGCCGCTTGCGAAGCAAGGTGAACTGCGAAGGTTGACTCATCTTCCATGTCCCTGAATGGCTTGGATGCTCTTATTGGAATGTCGCTGAGCGATCCAGGCCACAACCTTAGGACTATTTTTTCAATCCGGCGATGCACGGCGAGACAAACAACTCACCGCGCCAGGCACCTTGCACCGTACGCTTGGCGACGATCAGCCACAGGCTCGCCAGCAGCATCACCAGCACCGAGCCGAACACGCTGAAGAAGAGCAGATTCAAGGTGCTCGCCAGTTTCAGGGTGGCCAGCGAATAGACCCCCAGCGGGAAGGTAAAGCCCCACCATCCAAGGTTGAAGGGAATGCCGTCGCGCAGGTAGCGCAGGGTAATCAGCACGGCCATCAGCATCCACCACAGGCCAAACCCCCACAGGGTGATGCCGCCGATCAGCCCCAACCCCGCTGCCACCTCTCCCACTCCCGGCATGCCATTGGCCGCGAAGATCGCCGGCCCGTCACCGCCCAGCAGCAACATGCCCAGCGCCCCGGTGCCGATCGGCCCCAACGCCAGCCAGCTCGACGCCGCCATGTTCTCGTGGGGCAATTTGTGCAAGGCCATGCGCAACAACAGGATGGTCAGGATGCTGAACGCCACCGGCAGCGAAAAGGCCCACAGCACGTAGCTGGTGCACAGCATCACCAGTTGCCCATGGGCGTCCGCCAGGTGCGGGGCCAGCAGGCCACCGCTGGCTGCCGCGACTTCCGCCGCCACCACCGGCAACAACCACACGGCCGTCATCTGGTCGATGCTGTGCTCCTGACGGGTGAACATCATGTAGGGAATCAGCACGCCGCAGGCCAGCGACATGGCTACGTCAATCCACCACAGCACCTCGGCCACCTGGACCACCTCCTGGCCCCAGCGCGGCACACCAAACACCAGGAAACCATTAATGATGGTGGCCAGGCCCATGGGAATGGTGCCGAAAAACATCGACACCGTGGAGTGGGCGAAAATCCGCCGCGCCTCATCAAAGAACAACACCCAGCGCGCGGCATACAACACGCTGAACAACACAAACAGACCTATGTTGAACAGCCACAGGCCCTCGGCGAACACCCGCAGTCCGGGGATCGCGAGCGGCAACTGGGCCAGGGCCAATGCCAGCACCCCGGTGCCCATGGTGGCGGCGAACCAGTTAGGTGTGAACTGGCGAATCACTTCGCGCGGATGCTGCAACTGGCTCAAGGGTCGGTTGAGAATTTTGTGGCGAGTGGCGCATTGCATACTGAGCTCCTGTCCCCTGATGAGGTAGAGCCCATGATAGAACCGGATCGAATATCTATATAACGGGTAATATCTCTAACTGTTATCTATTTTGCAGATATGCGCTTACACACTGCCCTCGGATTCGACCACCAACACCCGCGCCGGCCCTTGTGGGTGCGCCACGTGCTCGGTGCCCACCGCCGCGTAGAAAATATCCCCGACCTCCAGCAAAACGGCCTGCTCGACACCGTTCTCGCGGTAGCGCATCTGCACCTGTCCATCGAGCACCACAAACACTTCCTGGCCATCGTTGACGTGCCATTTGTATGGCTGGTCCGTCCAGTGCAGGCGGGTGGTGATGCCATTCATGTTGGCAATCTCCAGCGCCGCCCAGGCACGTTCGCCGGTAAACGCTTTGCTGCGGATGATCTTCATGGGTGGGAGTAATCCTTGGGCACGGTACTGATGGATGACCAAGGCTAACGCAAATGCGATGCTCAGGCTCGGCTGGCACACGATCGCCCTGCGACACCCCGCCACGCTGAGACCTTGGTCGACACTGACGCCGCCTGAACATCGTGCGAGACTGTCCGACCGGGCTGCAATCCCGGGCGTCTTTTGCCAGGAGTTTCCATGTCGTTGTCCAGCGGGCTGATCGCCGCCGTCGCCCTGGCCTATATGGCCATCATGTTCGCCATCGCCTTTTATGGCGACCGCCGCAGCACGCCGCTGCCGCCGCGCATGCGCGCCTGGGTGTACAGCCTGTCGTTGGCTGTCTATTGCACCAGTTGGACCTTCTTTGGGGCGGTGGGCCAGGCCGCCGAACAGCTCTGGTCGTTCCTGCCGATTTACCTGGGGCCGATCCTGCTGCTGGTGTTCGCGCCTTGGGTCCTGCAAAAAATGGTGATGATCAGCAAGCAGGAGAACATCACCTCGATTGCCGACTTCATCGCCGCCCGCTACGGCAAATCCCAGTCGCTGGCGGTGGTGGTGGCGCTGATCTGCTTGGTCGGGGTGCTGCCTTACATTGCCTTGCAGCTCAAAGGTATCGTCCTGGGGGTCAACCTGCTGATCGGCGCCGGCGCCGACGCCATGGGCACCCGCGCCCAGGACACGGCGCTGATCGTGTCGCTGATCCTGGCGTTGTTCACCATCGTCTTCGGCACCCGCAACCTGGATGCCACCGAGCACCACCGGGGCATGGTGCTGGCAATCGCCTTTGAGTCGCTGGTCAAGCTGTTCGCTTTTCTTGCTGTCGGCGCATTTGTCACCTACGGCCTGTACGACGGCTTCGACGACCTGTTCGACCAGGCCATGCTCGCCCCGCGCCTGGAGCAATACTGGAAGGAAACCATCAACTGGCCGTCGATGGTGGTGCAGACCGGTGTGGCGATGATGGCGATCATCTGCCTGCCCCGGCAGTTTCACGTCACGGTGGTGGAGAACATCGAACCCCAGGACCTGCGCCTGGCGAAATGGGTATTCCCCGCCTACCTGGCCCTGGCCGCGCTGTTCGTGGTGCCGATTGCCCTGGCCGGGCAAATGCTGCTGCCCAGCTCGGTGCTGCCCGACTCCTTCGTCATCAGCCTGCCACTGGCCCAGGCCCATCCGGCCCTGGCGCTGCTGGCGTTTATCGGCGGTGCCTCGGCCGCCACCGGCATGGTGATCGTTGCCAGTGTCGCGCTGTCGACCATGGTGTCCAACGACATGCTGCTGCCGTGGCTGCTGCGGCGCAAAAACGCCGAGCGCCCGTTCGAAGTGTTCCGCCACTGGATGCTCTCGGTCCGCCGCGTGAGCATCGTGGTGATTCTGCTGTTGGCCTATGTCGCCTATCGCCTGCTCGGCTCCACCGCCAGCCTGGCCACCATTGGCCAGATCGCCTTTGCCGCGGTCACCCAGCTGGCGCCTGCGATGCTTGGCGCGCTGTACTGGAAACAGGCCAACCGCCGCGGCGTATTCGCCGGCCTCGCCGCCGGTACCTTCCTGTGGTTCTACACGCTGATCCTGCCGATTGCCGCCCACAGCATGGGCTGGTCGCTGAGCAGTTTCCCCGGCCTCGGCTGGCTGCACAGCAACCCGCTGAACCTGCCGATCACCCCGCTGACCCAGGGCGTGGTGCTTTCCCTCGCGGGCAACTTCACCCTGTTCGCCTGGGTCTCGGTGCTGTCCCGCACCCGGGTCTCGGAACACTGGCAGGCCGGGCGCTTCATCGGCCAGGAGATCAGCGCGCGGCCCAATGCCCGCTCACTGCTCGCGGTGCAGATCGACGACCTGCTGCAACTGGCGGCCCGTTTCGTGGGCGAAGAACGAGCGCGGCAGAGCTTCATCCGCTTCGCCTATCGCCAGGGCAAAGGCTTCAACCCGAACCAGAATGCCGATGGTGAATGGATCGCCCACACCGAGCGCCTGCTCGCCGGCGTCCTGGGGGCTTCATCGACCCGTGCCGTGGTGAAAGCCGCGATTGAAGGCCGGGAAATGCAGCTCGAAGACGTGGTGCGCATCGCCGACGAAGCCTCGGAGGTGCTGCAGTTCAACCGCGCACTGCTGCAAGGCGCAATCGAGAACATCACCCAGGGCATCAGCGTGGTCGACCAGTCGCTCAAGCTGGTGGCCTGGAACCGCCGTTACCTGGAACTGTTCAACTACCCCGACGGGTTGATCAGTGTCGGGCGGCCGATTGCCGACATCATCCGCCACAATGCCGAGCGCGGCCTGTGCGGCCCTGGCGAGGCGCAAGTGCACGTGGCCCGCCGCCTGCACTGGATGCGCCAGGGGCGTGCCCACACCTCCGAGCGGCTGTTCCCCAACGGCCGGGTGATCGAGCTGATCGGCAACCCGATGCCGGGCGGTGGTTTTGTCATGAGTTTCACCGACATCACCGCGTTCCGCGAAGCCGAGCAGGCGCTGACCGAGGCCAACGAAGGCCTGGAGCGCCGCGTCACCGAGCGGACCCACGAACTGTCGCAACTGAACGTCGCCCTGACCGAAGCCAAAGGCACGGCCGAGTCGGCCAACCAGTCGAAAACCCGCTTCCTCGCGGCGGTCAGCCATGACCTGATGCAGCCCTTGAATGCGGCGCGCCTGTTCTCTGCGGCCCTGTCCCACCGTGACGAAGACCTGAGCCCGGAAACCCAGCAACTGGTGCAGCACCTGGACAGTTCGCTGCGCTCGGCCGAGGACCTGATCAGCGATCTGCTGGACATCTCGCGCCTGGAAAACGGCAAGATCAACCCGGATCGCCAGCCCTTTGTGCTCAACGAACTGTTCGACACCCTGGGCGCTGAATTCAAGGCCCTGGCCCGCGAACAAGGCTTGAAGTTCCGCCTGCGCGGCAGCCGCCTGCGGGTCGACAGCGACAGCAAACTGCTGCGCCGGGTGCTGCAGAATTTCCTCACCAATGCCTTCCGCTACGCCAAGGGCCCGGTGCTGCTGGGGGTACGCCGCAAGGGCGACCAACTGTGCCTGGAAGTCTGGGACCGTGGCCCGGGGATCCCGGAAGACAAGCGCCAGGTGATCTTCGAAGAATTCAAGCGCCTGGACAGCCACCAGACCCGCGCCGAGAAAGGCCTGGGGCTGGGCCTGGCGATTGCCGACGGCTTGTGCCGGGTACTCGGCCATCAACTGCAAGTGCGTTCATGGCCGGGCAAAGGCAGCGTGTTCAGCGTCAGCGTGCCGCTGGCTCGCGCCCAGGCCAGCGCCCCTGGCAAAGTCGCCGAGCTCAATGGCCGCCTGCCCACGGGCGCGCAGGTGCTGTGCGTGGATAACGAAGACAGCATCCTGATCGGCATGAACAGCCTGCTCACGCGCTGGGGCTGCCAGGTGTTTACCGCACGCAACCGCGAGGAATGCGCGACGCTGCTCGACCAGGGCATGCGCCCGCAACTGGCGCTGGTGGACTACCACCTCGATGACGGCGAAACCGGGACTCAATTGATGGCCTGGCTGCGCACCCGCCTCGGTGAGCCGGTGCCGGGCGTGGTGATCAGCGCCGACGGCCGCCCCGAGATGGTCGCCCAAGTGCACGCCGCGGGGCTGGATTACTTGGCCAAGCCGGTGAAGCCAGCGGCCTTGCGCGCCTTGTTGAGTCGGCATTTGCCACTGTGACCATCACCCAGGCGACGCTCCCCGTCGCAGCTGTCGGGCAACGCGAGGCTGCGTCCGACGGCGCAGCCGGCGCCAGATCGGACACCGGGTCGATGGGCTAGGCGAGCGCTCGGGGTTACTCGGGCAGTTCGGCCAGGCCGTCGACATCGGTCATCGCCCGCTCCAGCAAGTCCGCTGGCAGGCTCTTGCTGGCCCGTGCGCCGAGCAGTTTGAGCTGCTCGCTGCGGCTGACCAGGTTGCCACGGCCCTCAGTCAGCTTGTTGCGGGCCGCGCTGTAGGCTTTATCCAACTGCTGCAAGCGATTGCCGACTTCGTCCAGGTCCTGGATGAACAACACGAACTTGTCGTACAGCCAACCCGCACGCTCGGCGATTTCCCGGGCGTTCTGGCTCTGGCGCTCCTGCTTCCACAGGCTGTCGATCACCCGCAGGGTTGCGAGCAAGGTGGTCGGGCTGACGATCACGATATGCCGATCGAAGGCCTCTTGAAAAAGGTTCGGTTCGGCCTGCAGCGCTGCGGAAAACGCCGCTTCGATGGGCACGAACAGCAACACGAAGTCGAGGCTGTGCAGGCCTTCAAGGCGCTTGTAATCCTTGTCGGACAAGCCTTTGACATGGTTGCGCAAGGATTGCACATGCTGTTTGAGAGCCGCCTGGCCAAGCGCCGCATCCTCGGCCGCCACGTACTGTTGATAGGCCGTGAGGCTGACCTTGGAGTCGACCACCACTTGCCTGTCGCCCGGCAGGTAAATCAACACGTCCGGCTGGAAACGCTCGCCATCCGGGCCCTTGAGGTTGACCTGGGTCTGGTACTCGCGACCCTTCTCCAGGCCCGCATGCTCCAGCACCCGCTCCAGAATCAACTCGCCCCAGTTGCCTTGGGTTTTCTGGCCCTTGAGGGCACGGGTGAGATTGGTTGCCTCGTCACTCAGGCGCAGGTTCAGTTGCTGCAGGCGCTCCAGCTCCTTGCCCAGGGAGAAACGCTCGCGCGCCTCGGCCTGATAACTTTCCTCGACGCGTTTTTCGAAGGATTGAATGCGCTCCTTCAGCGGGTCGAGCAACTGGCCCAGGCGCTGCTGGCTGGTCTCGGCAAACCGCTGCTCACGCTCATCAAAGATCTTCCCCGCCAGCTCGGCGAACTGCGCGCGCAGCTCATCGCGTGAACCTTGCAGGTCGTTGAGGCGCTGTTGATGGCTGTCCTGTTGCTCGCGTAATTCGGCATTCAGCGAAGCGGCCTGGGCATCCAGGCGCCGCAGCTCGGTCTCTTTGCTGTTGCGCTCGAGGTTCCAGGCGTGGGCCGCGTCACGGGCGTTGTCGCGCTCGATCTGCAGCAGCTCGACTTCCCGGCGCACGGCCGCCAGCTCGGCTTGCTTGCTGGCGTTGGCTTGCCCCAGGTCGCTGATTTCATCGCGGCAGGCATCCAGTTGCGCACTCAGGCCGTCCTGGGCCAACTGGGCGGTACCCAGACGCTCCTCCAGCAGCGCCCGGTCGGCCTGCGCCAGGCTCAGCCGGCGCTGCAGTTGCCACGCCAGAAACAACAACGGCAACCCAGCGCCCGCCAGACCGAGCAACACACTGGTCAAGTCCATAGCCATGACGACTCCTGCCGAAGAATTAAAGCCCGAAGGTTAACCAAGCCGCCGGGGCTTGGACAGCTCAGTCTTCGATCTGCCCGAGCTCGCGCAGGGCCCGCCGGTCACCGGCACGTGCGGCCTGGCGCAGCAGGTCCTGGCCAATGCGGCGGTCGCGGGCATTGCCACACTCGCGGCACATCAACTGGCCCAGGCGACTTTGTGCGGCCACCACCCCTTCACGGGCAGGCGCCTTGAGCAAACGCCCGGCAAAATGTTTGACGTTCGGGTTTTCGCCCAGGCGGGGACTGTCAAGCAACCACTCGGCCACTCGCATCGACATGCGCTTGGGGGCGGTAACACCTGGGGGTGGGGAGGTAACAGAAGTTGATACTGAGCGAAACTTCATAAAGCACTGCGGGACAGATCGGAAGGCGCGCCACTTTACTCCTTTTTTCGTACGGGTAAAGCCGAAAAAAACCCGGCACGCCCGTCCTAGAGCAAGCGCTCGGGACAATCCACAGAAGCTGTGGATAACTCAGTGGACAACCCGCCCCGAACTCGCCAGAAGCCCTGTGGAATGGGGCTCCCGCTCAAACTGACGATTTTTTCACCAGTAAAAAAAAGCGATGTTTTTCATTGACTTAAATTTTCACTACAGGCACCCACTGTGCCCAGCGGGGAAATGCCGGTGGGGGGACACCCTGCCCGCCTGTTGTGCACAAGTACCTGTGCACTGGTTATATCGCCGCACTTTTTGTGTGCGTTTTGCCTGGCAGAGGTAACAACCCGGCAAACGTAAGCAAATGTTTTTTTGCCTATCACACTTCCCTTAAGCAATTCAATCCGTTAGTATCCGCAGCGTTAGTACCAAGCTGAAAGTCAATTCTGGTCGAACACCTCCCGCGGTAAACCTTCCCTAAAGAGAAGCCTCTACCGACATCACGGGATCGACCACCTCGATGGTTTCCAGGTAACGCTTGCGACAACACAGCCTTTGAATCGAATGCAAAGGGTGTTGCGAAGCTCACTTACTCTGACCGAACCAACCTGCAGATTGATCAGGATCTTCACCCCGGGCCCAGAACCTTTGCCCTTGATGTGTTGCCTGCCCTCCTAAGTACCTACCTGCCGGCCCAAGCGCGCACATTTAATAGCGCTTCAACTGGCTGCTTTGTTCCAGTCGGGTTCTTCGTTCGATCAATGGTGATCGACGTTACTGGAACGTTTTAACGCTGCACGGATCAGATTCCGTGTCATTTGCAGGAACACTAATAATTATGTCGACTCAAATCCATACTCAGGATGCCATTCGCACCCTAACCAACGCTTTTGCCCCAATGAACTGCCTGATCATGGCCGCTCGCAAAGGCTGCTTCAGCTTCACGCTGGTTAACGAACACGGCATCGCTCGTCACAGCGAACGCCTGTACCCCGACCAGTACTCCAGCGCCGAGCCGCTGCAGGCCGTGATTGAGCGTACTCGCCAGGCACTGGTTGCCTGAGACGTCGAAAAGGCTGAACACCCCAAAAGCCTCGCTGAAAATGCGGGGCTTTTTATTGCCTGATATTTCCCCCTGCCGTGCCCTGGCTTAAGCACCAACCGATATAAGGGTTATAACTGCGAGCTGGAAATATTTTAAAAACAGTCCTTTACAGCAAGAATATGACACTACACTTCAACTCAAGCGGCATGATCCGCTTCCGGCGAGCCTGAGTCGACCTACCGCTGCCAAGCCCCCCATTCAGGTATCGCCGCTCACTTAACGTTTCGAGGGCCTTATGGGTATCGCTGCCAGCGAACTGAGCCGTTTTGTGATCCGTCCTACCTTGATTTACCTGGGACGACACAGCACGACCGCCGAATCCCTGCTGCTGGGTGTCGCCGCCAGCCAGTCAGCCTTAGGCTCCGCCCTGCATGACCGCCGTGGCCACGGCCTGTACCGGATTGCCGAGCTTCGCCACCAGGCCCTGTGGGATGACTACCTGGCCCTGGATCCGGAGCGTGCCAGCCTGGTACGCGGCCTCGCCAGCCAGCATGCTTTCCTCAGCGGCCCGCACCTGGAACTGACGGTCAACCTGCGCTACGCCACGGCCATTGCCTGGCTGCTGATCGAAGAGCAAAACACCCCGCTGCCCGAACCCGACGATCTGTTGGGCATGGCCCGAATCTGGCGCCAGACCTTCCAACCCCAAGGACGCCTGCGCGACTTCACGTGCGCATGGCGCGCCTGTGTTTCACCGATGAATCAGGTCGCCTGCTGACCGGGCATTTTGCAAGATCGGCGAAAAAGCTACGATTTTGGTCGGATTGTCCTACAAAACTGCTCTATCTCAAGCATTACCGGCTATAGCGCTGAGTCGAAAATGTTGGTAATTTTCGCCCCGGTGATCACCCGGAGTTCTAATAATGAAAAAAGTCATGCTCAAAACCACCCTTAGCCTCGCCGTTACCTTGGCATCCACCCAGATCTTCGCAGCTGGCTTTGCCATCAACGAACAAAGCATCAGTGGGATGGGTACTGGTTTCGCCGGGCGTTCTTCTGTCGCTGAAGATGCAAGCACAATTTTCGGTAACCCGGCCGGCATGTCGCGCCTCAAGCGCGAACAAGTCACCGGCGGGGTCGCCATGCTCGATGCCCACACCGACATCAGCAAAGCCAGCTCCAGCCCTAACAATGGCACCAACCAGGGCGACATGGTTCCGTTCATTGCCGTCCCAATGGGCTACTACGTCAAGCCGATCGATGACCAGTGGGCCGTCGGCGTTGGCATGTACGCGCCGTTTGGCCTGGTCACCGACTACGAGAACGGTTTTGCCGGCAAATACTTCGGCAGCAAGAGCGACGTAAAAGTCGTGACCCTGCAGCCAACTGTTTCCTACGCATTCAATGACAAGGTCTCCATCGGTTTTGGTCCGACCATCAACCGTATCGAAGGCAAGCTGGAATCCGACCTGTCGATTACCCAGGCAGCCCCCGATGGCCACGTGCGCATCAAGGGTGACGATACTGCCCTGGGCTACAACATCGGGGTCCTGGCCCAGTTGACCGACAGCACCCGCGTCGGCCTGACCTACCACTCGAAAGTGAAGTACAAGCTCGAAGGCAACACCAAGGTCAACTACGGCCTGCTGCCGCTGGTTGGCCAGAGCAAGGACCAGAAGTACGACGCGTCCCTGGACCTGACCACCCCTGAGTCGGTGGACTTCTCGGTGACCCACGCCCTGGACGACCAGTGGACCCTCTACGCAGGCAGCACCTGGACTCGCTGGAGCCGCCTGAAAGAAATCACCGTGGAGAACAAGGGCGTACCTGGCGTGCTGGGTTCGCAGTTCGGCGAAATCACCGAAGAGCAGAACTGGCACGACACCTGGGCGCACGCCATCGGTGCTTCGTACAAGCTGAACAAACAGTGGGTACTGCGTACCGGCCTGTCGTTTGACCAGGCCCCGACCAACAACGTCGATCGCTCCCCACGCATCCCGACTGGCGACCGTACCATCTTCAGCCTGGGCGCCGGCTGGAGCCCAACGGAAGACCTGACCATCGACGTGGCCTACTCCTACCTCAAGGAAGAAGCCGTCAAGGTCAACAATAAAAACGACCGTGGCCAGACCTACAACGCCAAGTATGAAAACTGGGCAAACGGCTTTGGTGTGGGCGCGACCTACCGCTTCTGATTCACCGCGTGCCTGAACGGCGCGCAGGCTGAACAGCAAAAAGCCCCGCTCTCGGGTTCAGAGGCGGGGCTTTTTGCTGGCTGGCATTCAGGGTTTCGACGCCAGCGCCTGCTCCACTGCCGCGATGAATTCCGGGCTTTCGGGCTTGGTCAAGCTGGAAAAGTTGGCGATCACGTTGCCCTGGCGATCCACCACATACTTATAGAAATTCCACTTCGGCGAACTGCTCTGCTCGGCCAGCACCTTGAACAGATGGGTAGCGCTGGCGCCGCGGACTTTCTGCGGCTCGGTCATGGTGAAGGTCACGCCATAATTGACGTAGCAGACCTTGGCCGTCTCGGCACCATCCCCGGACTCCTGCTTGAAGTCATTGGACGGC
This sequence comes from Pseudomonas kielensis, assembly GCF_014236655.1. Classification (GTDB taxonomy): domain Bacteria; phylum Pseudomonadota; class Gammaproteobacteria; order Pseudomonadales; family Pseudomonadaceae; genus Aquipseudomonas; species Aquipseudomonas kielensis. The sequence goes on along the minus strand of NZ_JACMYG010000023.1, from coordinate 27,245 downwards.
ACGCCAAGCACTTCCAGGCCTTGGTCCTTGTAGCGCTGGTAGAGCGCCTCGAGGCCTTTGAACTGCGGAGCGAAACCACAGAAGCTGGCAGTGTTGACTACCACCAGCGGTTTGCCGGCGTAACGCTGGCACAGCTCAATGGACTCCTTGGCATGCAGCTTGGGCAATGAGCCCGACAGCAATGCCGGGCACTCGGCGCCCAACGCCGGGACAGCGACCAGCAACAGCAGAGCGGGAACAGCTAGCCAGCGCATCGGCATATCGGGTGTCCTCGAGAAATCGTCAGAGGGCGACGTTACTCGCCCTGCACAAATGATAGCAAGTGGCTATTTAGCAGGCTCCCAGTCCCAACTGCATCATGGCCAGGCCACCCTGGTGCCAGCCCCACCAGGCCAGCGCCAACAGCAGCGCGACAGCGGCCGCCGCCACCAGCTTGAGGGCGATCCGGCTCATGCCGCACTTGCCTGGGCTTGCAAGCGCGCCACCGGACGCTCACGCACCGGCCAGTTCAAGGCCGCAGCCAGCAGGCTGAGGAGAATCGCTACTTGCCAGATCAAGTCATAGTTTCCTGTTCGGTCATACACCACCCCGCCCAACCAGCCACCGAGGAACGAACCCAACTGGTGAAAGAGGAAGACGATACCTCCCAGCATAGAGAGATTTCGCACACCGAACAGGGTCGCCACCGTACCGTTGGTCAAAGGCACCGTCGACAGCCATAGGAAACCCATCGCCATGCCGAACAGGTAGGCGCTGGTCTGGGTCACCGGCATCCACAGAAACAGCCCGATCACCACCGCACGCAGCAGGTACAGGCCGGTGAGCAGGCGCGGCTTGGACATGCGCCCGCCAAGCCAGCCGGCGGTGTAGGTGCCGAAGATATTGAACAGACCAATCAAGGCCAGCACCGTGGTGCCGACAGTGGCCGGCAGATGCTGGTCCACCAGGTAGGCCGGCAAGTGCACGCCGATGAACACCACCTGGAAACCACAGACAAAAAAGCCGAACGCCAGCAGCCAGAAGCCGGAGTGCGAACAGGCCTCGTGCAGGGCCTCCTTCAGTGTCTGCTCATGCCCCAGCACCGGCAGTGGCTTGTCCTTGAGCATACTCACCAGCGGCACAATCAACGCCACCAGCACACCCAGCACCAGCAACGCACTGGACCAGCCCAGCCAGCCGATCAGGCCCAGGGTGCCGGGCAACATGGCAAACTGGCCGAAAGAGCCGGCGGCACTGGCGATCCCCATGCCCATGCTGCGCTTCTCCGCCGGCAAGGCACGCCCGACCACGCCGAGAATCACCGAAAACGATGTGCCGGACAGGCCGATACCGATCAACAGGCCGGCACTGAGCGACAGCGACAGCGGCGAATCGGCCAAGCCCATGAACACCAGGCCCACCGCATACAGGACACCGCCCACCAGCACCACTTTCGCCGCACCGAAGCGATCCGCCAGCGCGCCGGTAAAGGGCTGTGCCAGGCCCCAGATCAGATTCTGCAAGGCGATGGCAAAGGCAAACACTTCACGCCCCCAGCCGAACTGCTCACTCATCGGCGGCAGGAACAGGCCGAAGCCATGCCGCACGCCGAGGGCCAACGCCAGAATCAGCGCACTTCCGACTAACACCCAACCGCTGCTACGCCACATCGATGTCATTATTCTTCTCCATTCGCGGGTATATACCCGCTTAAACTCGAAAAAACCCGCTTCATGCGAGTTCGTCCAGCAAGGCCAGCAACGTTGCGCGCTTCTCGGCGCCCAACCGATCGATCAAGCGTTGTTGCGCCGCTTCCCAGGCCGGCAAAGCCGCCGCCAGGCGCTCACGCCCAGCCTCGGTCAATTGCACGATGCGGTTGCGCTGGTCTTCACCCTCGACCAACCGCACCAGCCCTTCGCCTTCCAGCACCCGCAGGTTACGCCCCAGGGTGCTGCGATCCAGGCCCATGGCCTCGGCCAGGGTGGAAATACTCGGCTGATCCAGGCGCTGCAGATTGCACAGCAAAGAATACTGGGCAACGTTGATCCCGAAGCCATCGAGGGCGCCGTCGTAATGCCTGCTGACGCCACGGGCGGCGCGACGCAGGTTGGTGCATAAACACTGAGAGGCTAGCATGGTGCGTGTATATACCCGCGTTTGACTTTATGCAAGCTTTGCTTACGATTTCCCGGTTTAGCTCAAGCCAGCGCCAGAGCCATCAGCACCGCCACTTCCAGCAATTCCAGCAATGCCCCCGCCGTATCCCCGGTGGTCCCGCCAAGGCGCCGCATCATCAAATGACGCACACCGGCGAACACCCCGGCCGCCGCCACCAGCGCAATCACCCCACTCCAGCCCGCCATCAGCACGCAGGCCAGCGCACTGAGCAGCAGCACCCGCTGGCCGATCCTGCGTGGCAAGTGGTCAGCCAGTGCCTGCCCCAGCCCCCCTGCCCGCACATAAGGCGTCGTCAGGAACAAGCCGAGCAAGGCCGTGCGTCCGAGCAGTGGCGCAAGGATCAACGCGACCGTGGCCTGGTGTTCGATCAGCGCCAGCAAGGCGGCGAATTTGAGCAGCAGGACCAGCACCAGGGTGACCACCGCAATCGGTCCGCTGCGTGGGTCTTTCATGATGGTCAGGGTGCGTTCGCGATCACCAAAACCTCCCAGCCAGGCATCGGCACTGTCGGCCAGGCCATCCAAGTGCAAGCCGCCACTGAGCACCACCCACACCGTCAACAGGATGGCCGCGTGCAACATCGCCGGAGCCCCCGACAGCAAGGCGTTCAGGCCCCACAACAGCCCACCGAACAACAGCCCCACCAGCGGATAAAACAGCAGCGAGCGTCCCAGCTCCTGGGGGGATGGCATGCCCGGCAGGCGAATCGGCAGGCTGCTGAGAAATTGCAGGGCGATCCACAATGGCAACATGTCTACGCCTCTTCCCGAAGCACGACGTCAGCCTCGACCTGCAGGGAGAACAGCCCGCCGTGGCCGACTTCGACGTTCAGCAATTGCTCGCGCGGCAACCCGCGCGCGCGTGCCAGCAGCAGGCGCATGACCCCGCCATGGCTGACCAGCAACACCCGCTCACCGGCATAGGCCTGATGCAAGCGTTGCACCACCGCCAACACCCGCGCCGAGAAGTCGCTCACGGGCTCGCCCTCGGGCGGGGTGAAACCATAAGGGTCTGACCAGAACCGGCCAAGGGCGTCGGCGTCGGTTTCCATCAACGCCGCCGCGCTGCGCCCTTCCCAGGCGCCAAAATGCAGCTCTTGCAGATCCTGCTCCAGCGTCACCGGCAGGCCCAGTTGCGCGCCCAGCTCCTCGGCAAACCGCGCACAGCGTTGCAGGGGCGAACTCACCAGTCGGCTCCAGGGGCCGCCCCCCACCACGGCGTCGCGCATCTGCTGCCAACCCAGCGGGGTGAGCGCGTCATCCAGACTGCCGCGCAGGCCGCCGCCCAGTTCGGTTTCACCGTGGCGCAGCAGATCCAGGTGCAAGGTCATGCCGGGCGATCGGCAACCGCCGCCTCGGCAAAGGTCGCCATCTGCCCGTGCAGGTCGCAGGCCAGGCGCAGCAAGGGCACCGCCAGCGCCGCACCGCTGCCCTCGCCCAGGCGCAAGCCGAGGTCGAGCAGCGGTTGCGCGTTCAAGGTTTCCAGGACATGCCGGTGACCCGGCTCGGCCCCGCGGTGGCCGAACAGCAGCCACTCGCGACAAGCCGGATTGAGGCGCACGGCAATCAGGGCTGCGACGCTGCAGATAAAGCCGTCCACCAGCACCGCCAGCCCTTCCTGGGCACAGGCCAGGTAAGCGCCGACCAGCGCGGCGATTTCAAAGCCGCCGAGGTTGAACAGGGTTTGCAGCGGGTCACCGCGCTGCGCCGCGTGCAAAGCCAGGGCGCGTTCGATGACCTGGGTCTTGTGGCTGACGCCCGCCGTGTCCAAGCCGGTGCCCGGGCCGGTGAGATGGGCCACCGGACAATCCAGCAAGGCACAGGCCAAGGCACTGGCCGCGGTGGTATTGCCAATGCCCATCTCGCCGCCGATGAACAGCTCCGCGCCTTCGGCCAGGGCTCGCAACACGGTCCCGCGCCCGGCTTGCAAGGCTTGCGCGCCCTGGGCCGCAGTCATGGCCGGGCCATGGGCGAAGTTGGCGGTGCCAGGCCCCAGGTGCAGGTGGCGCACCCCCGGCAGGTTCAGCGATGGGGTGACGGTGCCGAGGTCGACCACTTCCAGCCGGGCTTGCAGCTGACGCGCCAGCACGCTGATGGCCGCGCCGCCGTTGACGAAGTTGCGCAACATCTGCCCCGTGACTTCCTGGGGAAAGGCCGAGACCCCTTCGGCCACCACCCCGTGGTCACCGGCAAAAATCCCGATCCACAGCTGGTTCACGCTCGGCTTGAGTCGACCTTGCAGCCCCGCCAACTGCACCGCCAGCGTTTCCAGCTGCCCCAGCGAGCCGGCGGGCTTGGTCAGTTGCTGTTGCAACTGCTCGGCGTCTTGCACGGCTTGGCGATCAACGGCCTTGCACGGGTTCAGCCACCAGGATTGAGTCATAACGCAGTACCTTTCAAAGTCAGGGGCAGGCCGGCGACGGTCAACACGACACGCTGACAGCGCTCAGCCAGGGCTTGATGCAACCAACCGGCTTCATCGACATAACGGCGAGTCAGTTCGCCCAGCGGCACGACCCCCATTCCAGTCTCGTTGCTGACAAAAATCACCTCTCCCGGCAACGCCGCCAGGCAGTCCAGCAGGGCTTCACGTTCCTGGGCCAGACGCTCGGGGTTGTCGAGCATCAGCAGGTTGGTCAGCCACAGGGTCAGGCAATCCACCAGCAGGCAGCGCTCGGCACTGGCGGTTTCGCGCAGAACCCGCGCCAGCGCCAGGGGCTCCTCGATCAACCCCCACTCGGCCGGACGGCGCGCCCGGTGATGGGCGACCCGGGCGTTCATTTCGCCATCCAGCGGCTGGCTGGTGGCAATGTAGGTCACCGCCAGGGAGCTGTCGGTGGCGAGCTTTTCAGCCAGGCGGCTTTTGCCGGAACGGGCACCGCCAAGGATCAATTGCAGCATGGTCATAACCTTTTATGAGCGGTATCAGGGGCGACTCTGCGCAGCGAGGCGCCCAGGCCGGTCAACCGACAAACCACAGAGCTCGCGCAACAGCCCGGTATCCAGGTGCTTCTCCACCAGGTCCGCCAGGCGCTCGATGTCGCGCTCGCGCAGCCCGTGATAATCGACCGCCTGCACATCCGCAAGCCCGGCCCAGCGCAACAGCGCACTGCATGCAGCCGGCGACTCGAACAGACCATGCAGGTAAGTCCCGAGGACCTGCCCATCGGCACTCTGCGCGCCATCGCTGCGGCCGTCGTCGAGCAACACGGCGGGCTGCTCCAGCGCCACCCCACGGGTGACCCCGGCATGAATTTCATAGCCACTGACCGCAGCGTTTTCCAGCACCAGGCGGCCACGCACATTGCGCAGTTGCTTCTCGGCCTCCAGCACCGTGTCGAAGGCCAGCAAGCCCAGCCCGGCACTGGAGCCCGCGGCCCCTTCCAAGCCCAGCGGATCATGCAACTGCGTGCCGAGCATTTGCAGGCCGCCACAGATGCCCAGCAGCTTGCCGCCGTAGCGCAGGTGACGGGCGATGGCGGTGTCCCAGCCATTGGCCCGCAGGTACGCAAGGTCGCTGCGCACGCTCTTGGAGCCCGGCAGGATGATCAGGTCGGCGGGCGGTATCGCCTGGCCCGGCCCGACGAATTGCAGATCGACCTGCGGGTGCAGGCGCAGCGGATCGAAGTCAGTGTGGTTGCTGATGCGCGGCAATACCGGCACCACCACCTTGAGTACCTGCTCGGCCTTGTCGGCCTGGCGCTGGTCAATGCCGTCCTCGGCTTCCAGGTGCAGGTCCATGACATAGGGCAAGACCCCGATGACCGGCTTGCCGGTCCGCGCCTCCAGCCAGTCCAGGCCCGGTTGCAGCAAGGCGATGTCACCGCGAAAACGGTTGATGATGAAACCCTTGACCCGCGCCTGCTCGCTGGCCGACAGCAATTCCAGGGTGCCCACCAGATGGGCGAAGACTCCGCCACGATTGATGTCGGCAATCAACACCACCGGGCAATCGACGGCCTCGGCAAAGCCCATGTTGGCGATGTCACCGGCCCGCAGGTTGATCTCGGCCGGCGACCCCGCCCCTTCCACCATCACCAGCGGATAGGCCGCGCTCAGGCGTTGGTGCGAGGCAAGTACTGCCTGCATGGCGATGGCCTTGTAGTCGTGATACGCGACCGCATTCATGCTGGTCACCGCGCGCCCGTGAATGATCACCTGGGCCCCGGTATCGCTGTTGGGCTTGAGCAGCACCGGGTTCATGTCGGTGTGGGGTTCGAGGTTCGCGGCCTGGGCCTGCACTGCCTGGGCCCGACCGATTTCGCCACCGTCGGCGGTGACAGCGCTGTTGAGCGCCATGTTCTGCGGCTTGAACGGCACCACCGGTACCCCCTGGCGCGTCGCCCAACGGCAGAGCGCCGTCACCAGGGTGCTTTTGCCGGCATCGGACGTGGTACCTTGTACCATCAACGTGGGCATGAGGTTTCCTTGGCATAGGCGACAAAGGCACGCTCAAGGCGCAACCAGTCGGTTTCGTCGGCCGGCAGGCCGAAGCGCAGGCTGCTGTTGTGGCTGAACAGGCGCAGCAAAATGCCCTGGCGTGCCATGAATTCATACAGGTGCTCGGCACGTTCGGTGCTCAACCACTGGAACAGCGCGCAGCCGCCCTGAGGCTTGAAACCATGCCGTTCCAGCAGTTCGACCAGACGTTCGCTCGCCTCTTCACTGCGCTGGCGCTGGCGCCGATGACCTTCGCTGTCGAGCAGGCAGGCTTGCCCCAGCACCCGTGTCGGCCCGGCAACCGCCCAGGGGCCCACCTGCTCGGCGAGCAGATTGAGCAGCCGCCGTTCGGCCAGGACAAACCCCAGGCGCACCCCGGCCAGGCCGAAGAACTTGCCGAAGGAACGCAACACGATCAGCCCGACCTGATGGGCAAAAGACGCCAGGCTCAGGTGCGGGGTGTTGTCCATGAACGCTTCGTCCACCACCAGCCAGCCGCCTCTCTGGGCCAGGCGGGCATGCCAGTCGAGCAGGCGCTCCGGGGTCAGGCTCAAGCCTGTGGGGTTGTTGGGGTTGACCACCACCAGCACGTCGAGGTTGTCGATGAAAAGCTCCACCTCCTGCTCCAGCACCTCGCGCACGATGTAGCCGTTACGCCGCCAGGCTTCGGCGTGCTCGGCATAACAGGGCGACAGGACGCCGACTTTGCCGGCACGCCGCAAGCGTGGCAGCAACTGGATGGCCATCTGCGAACCGGCGACCGGCAGTACCTGAGTCGCGCCATAGTATTGCCGGGCAGCCTGCTCCAGGCCGTCCTCGGTTTCCGGCAAGCGGGCCCAGGCCCTGGCGGGAATCGGCGGGATAGCCCATGGCCAGGGTGCCAGCCCGCTGGAGAGGTCGAGCCAGTCGGCCTCAGCAATTCCATAGTGCAACGCCGCCTTGCGCAGGCGACCACCGTGTTCAAGCATAAAACTCGGCCCCCACACAGAGGATCAACAGCCATAACCATACCCCGCGCTGGACCAGCAACCAGCCACGATCGATGGAGTCGGCGTCCGCCGGTACGCCCTCGCCCAATGGCGGACGCTGGTGCAGTTCGCCATGATAGATGGCCGCCCCACCCAGTTCGACGCCCAGTGCGCCAGCCCCGGCAGCCATCACCGGGCCGGCATTCGGGCTGTCCCAGGTCGGTCCCTGGGTACGCCAGCACTTGAGGGCCAGCCGGGTCTTGCCGAGCACCGCATAGGTCAAGGCCACCAGGCGTGCGGGAATGTAGTTGAGCACGTCGTCGATTTTCGCCGCCGCCCAGCCGAACCGCTCGAACCGTTCGTTGCGATAGCCCCACATGGCGTCCAGGGTATTGCTCAGGCGATACAGCACCACCCCGGGGGCCCCGGCCACGGCGAACCAGAACAACGCGGCAAACACTGCATCGCTGCCATTTTCCAGGACCGATTCGGTGGCCGCGCGGGCCACTTCGTTGGCGTCCAGCTCACTGGTCTGGCGGCTGACCAGGTAACTGACGCGGGTGCGTGCTTCGTCCAGGTCATTGCTGCGCAGCGCCTGGGCCACCGGCTCGACGTGCTCGCCCAGGCTGCGCAAGCCCAGGGCGCAATACAGGGCCAGGATCTCGACGATCCAGCCGAGGTAAGGCAGCCAGGACAACGCCGTGGCCAACAGGGTCAGCGGCACCACGGCCAGCACCCACGCGGTCACCCCATGGCTGCGCCAGCCACGGCCGGCAGAATTGAAACGCTGCTCGATGCGCCCGGCAAATCGACCGAACGCCACCAGCGGATGCCAGCGCTTGGGTTCGCCCAGCAGCGCATCCAGCGCAACGCCAGCGACACTCAACAACGCCACACTCATTGACTCACTCCCCAGACATTTTCATACAGCAATTCATGCAGCGGACGCACTTGCGCCCAGCCTTCAAGGGCCAGCATCGGCGCCGGATAAAAGGCCTTGACCGGGCCCAGGCAGAGAATCGCCACAGGCTTGGCCCCGGCCGGCAGTTGCAACAGATCGGCCAGTGCCTGGGGCTCGAACAGCGAAACCCAGCCCATGCCCAGGCCTTCGGCGCGCGAGGCCAGCCAGAGGTTCTGGATCGCGCAGGACAACGACGCCATGTCCATTTCCGGCAAGGTGCGGCGGCCGAAAATATGCCGCTCGCGATCGTCCATCAACGCGGCCACCAGCACTTCGGCGCAATCGCTGATGCCTTCGACCTTGAGTTTCATGAACTCATCGCTGCGCTCGCCGAGGGCTTGGGCGGTGCGGATGCGTTCTTCCTCCACCAACGCCTGGAGCTGCCCACGCAAGGCGCGGTCGCTGATGCGAATGAAGCGCCATGGCTGCATCAGGCCGACACTGGGCGCCTGATGGGCCGCTTCAAGCAAACGGCGCAGCAGCTCGGGCTCCACTGTGCCACCGCTGAAGTGGCGCATGTCGCGCCGCTCGGCGATGGCGCGGTAGACCGCCTGGCGCTCGGTGTCGGTAAAGGCGTTGTCGGTCATGAGCCGTTCGCGAGCGCGCTCGCTCCCTCAGGGTTCGGCGCAAACAATGCGGCGATCGCCCCAGGATTGGACGGGAAATAAAAGTGCACATAAGAGGCCGTCATCCGCCCCTCACGATAAACCGCCTCCGCGCCCCGCCCGCCGTTCGGGCTCAGCCCACGGGCAATCGGCTCAAGTTCCGTACTGGTCAGCGAATGGTGGTACGTGTGCCCACGCAACGTGCCTTCTGGCAGCTCGACCGCTTGCAGCGCCAACGCCGCCAGGCGTTTTTGCATCACCGCAGCGCCTGCCAGCAATCCCACCAGTTCGGCACGCGTGCCGTCTACGTCGGTGAGGGAATCGAGCAGGTACAGCATGCCGCCACACTCGGCGAGCAGCGGCTTGCCGGCGGCGTGATGGGCGCGGACGGCGTCGAGCATCGCGGTGTTGCGCGCCAACGCCACGTGGTGCAATTCCGGGTAGCCGCCAGGCAGGTACAGGCTATCGGCCTCAGGCAACTGACTGTCACGGATCGGCGAGAAGAAGCGCAACTCGGCGCCCATCGCTCGCAGCAAATCCAGGCTCGCACCGTAGGTGAACGCGAACGCTTCATCACGGGCTACCGCAATGCTGACTCCCGCAAGCAACGGCTCGACCGGGATCACGTCGGGCGCGGCAAATTCCACGGCTGGCGGCAAGGCCACCTGGCAACTGCTGCCCAGCGCTTGGGCGGCGGCATCGAGGCGCAGGTCCAAGTCGTTCAGCTCACTGGCTTGCACCAGGCCCAGGTGCCGGCTCGGCAATTCAATCCCGGTCTCCCGGGACAGCGCGCCATACCAGCGCAGGCCTTCGGTCAGGCTGCCTTCCAGCAACTGGGCGTGGCGCAGGGTCCCCACCCGGTTGGCGAGCACGCCGGCAAACGGCAGGTCCGGCTGATACCGCGCCAGGCCCAATGCCAGCGCCCCAAAGGTCTGGGCCATGGCGGTGCCGTCGATCACTCCCAGCACCGGCACCCCGAAGTGGCGCGCCAGGTCGGCGCTGGACGGGGTGCCGTCGAACAACCCCATGACCCCTTCGATCAGGATCAGATCAGCCTCAGCGGCGGCTTCCCACAATAGCCGGCGACTTTCCTGCTCGCCGACCATCCACATGTCCAACTGATACACCGGCTGGCCACTGGCGCGCTCGAGAATCATCGGGTCGAGAAAATCCGGGCCGCACTTGAACACCCGGACCTTGCGCCCCTGATTGCGGTGCAAACGGGCCAGGGCGGCGGTGACGGTAGTCTTGCCTTGGCCTGAGGCTGGCGCGGCGATCAGTACCGCCGGGCAAAAACGACTGCTGGTCATAAAACGATGCTCACAGCTCGACGCCTTTTTGCGCCTTGATCCCGGCCTGGAACGCATGCTTGATCACGCCCATTTCGGTGACGGTGTCAGCCAGCTCGATCATTTGCTCTTTGGCGCCGCGGCCGGTGACCACCACGTGCTGCATCGGCGGGCGGGCTTGCAGGTCGCTGAGCACCTGATCGAGATCGAGGTAGCCATGCTTGAGGGCGATGTTCAGCTCATCGAGCACCACCAGGCCGATCGCCGGGTCGCGCAGCAGTTCGCGGGACACCTGCCAGGCAGCCTCGGCCGCGGCGATATCGCGCTGGCGATCCTGGGTTTCCCAGGTGAACCCTTCGCCCATCACATGAAACCGCACCTGCTCAGGGAAGCGCCGGAAAAACAGCTCCTCGCCCGTGCTGTTGCGGCCCTTGATGAACTGCACCACGCCGCACTGCATGCCATGGCCCATGGCGCGGGCGAGCATGCCGAACGCCGAGCTGCTCTTGCCTTTGCCGTTGCCGGTCAGCACCAGCAGCAGGCCACATTCGTTGGGCGAGTTGGCAATACGTTCATCGATCACGGCTTTTTTGCGCTGCATGCGCGCCAGGTGGCGTTCGTCACGATCAGGGGAATCAGTCATGGGGGGGAGCTCTCCGTTGAGGCTGGATAACGGCGGGCAGGCATAGGAATAGACGGCAAGAAGCCTGGCATCGCCCACCGTGATGCCGCTGGATGGATCAGGCCGGTCTCCGGGCTCATGAGTGGCGCGCTGGCCGGACGACGCGCCTTCCCATATCGGACACCGATACAGTGGCTCAAAGCGTCGTTTTCACTCATTTACCGTTGCGGGGGCAGCGCCGGGATCGTCGCCCGTTCTGTCATAGAACGCGCGCTCACCGGCTTCCCTGTTTCACTCGATCGACCCTGGGGTCACCGAGCACCTGAAACAAGTCGCGAAGGTTAGTGCGTTGGGGGTGGAGCGTCAATTAAAGCCGGGTTTATCGGCACAGAGAAAACCGCCCGGCGCGATAAACCCCTGCCTGTCTTGTGCGAGGTCGAAAGCAGTGATATCAAATAGCCATACACCAATACGACAATAATAAGGGTGAGCAACATGCAAGGCATGATCATCAGTAACCCGAAGCTGGAATTCCTGCGCCCGGTACTGGAACGCTGGTTTACCTGCATCGACCGCTTCAACGCCGTGCGCGGCGACGGTGAAAGCCCCTACTGGTTCGATGAGCGTGCCAACCTGAGCCTGCTCTCGGCAGCCGCCTGGATGGCGGAAATGGTGACCCTGCAACACACCCCAACCCCCAAGCAGGTGGAGGAAGGCGATCGCAGTGGCCGTGCCGACCTATTGCTTGCCAACGCGCAACAGCGCGCCTACCTGCAAGCGAGCCAGCGCTGGCCGCGCCTCAACGCCCTCAACCTCAGCCAGGCGCTGCTCGACATTACGGCGGCAGCCAAACCCATCGCCTACTCCAACGAGCTGAAACTTGGCTGCCTGTTCGTGGCGCCCCACAAACCACAGCAAAGCGCCACGCCGGAAGAGTTACAGGACCTGATCGACGATCTGCAAAAGCAGCACTGCTGCGCCGTGGCCTGGTATTTCCCCTACGCCTACCGCAAGTTGCGCAACGAAGCCGGGCACTACCACCCCGGTGTCGCGGTGCTGCTCAAGGAAGCGCGCACCTGATGGATTGAACCTAAGGTCGTGCTGGCTCCTCTATGCATTAAGTGGTGCATTCAAACGGAGAGCCGCATGTCCAAGTCCCGCCTCGTCGGTGTCATCGCCCTGGCCGCAAGCCTGGTCGCCTGCGGAGAAACCTCGAACCTCAGGGTCGAGGATGGCACCGGGCCCTCGCCCAAGCTGCCTGAACCAAACAAAACCTTGATCCCCACGGTCAACATCGCCCCCGCAGTCGGCTGGGCCAATGGTGCCAAGCCGATCGCCGCGCCGGGCACCCAGGTGGCTGCCTTTGCCGAAGGGCTGGATCATCCGCGCTGGCTCTATGTGCTGCCCAACGGCGATGTGCTGGTCGCAGAAACCAATGCACCTCCCAAGCCTGAAGACAGCAAAGGCATCCGTGGCTGGGTCATGGGCAAGGTCATGGACCGCGCTGGGGCCGCGGTGCCAAGCGCCAACCGCATCACCCTGCTGCGCGACGGCAACCACGATGGCGTGGCTGAGACCCGCAGCAGTTTTATCGAAAACCTCAATTCGCCATTTGGCATGACCCTGGTGGGCAACGACCTGTACGTCGCCGACACCGATCGCCTGCTGCGCTTCACCTACGTCGAGGGGCAAACCTCGATCACCAGCAAACCGATGAAAGTGATCGACCTGCCCGCTGGCACCCTGAATCACCACTGGACCAAAAACGTCATCGCCAGCCAGGACGGCAGCAAGTTGTATGTCACGGTGGGCTCCAACAGCAATGTCGGGGAGAACGGCCTGGAACAGGAACAGGGCCGCGCCGCCATCTGGGAGGTGGATCGCGCTACCGGCAATCAGCGGATTTTCGCCTCGGGCCTGCGCAACCCCAATGGCATGGCCTGGGAGCCGAGTTCGGGCAAGCTGTGGACGGCGGTCAACGAGCGAGACGAGATCGGCAGCGACCTGGTGCCGGACTACATCACGTCGGTCAAGGACGGCGGTTTTTATGGCTGGCCCTTCAGCTACTTCGGCCAGCACGTCGATGCTCGCGTCAGCCCGCAAGATCCGGATCGGGTGGCCCAGGCCATCGCCCCGGACTACGCGGTGGGTCCACACACGGCATCCCTGGGACTGACCTTCGCCCAAGGCAGCACGCTGCCAGCGCCGTTCACCGAAGGCGCGTTTATCGGCCAGCACGGCTCGTGGAACCGCAACCCCCACAGCGGCTATAAGGTGATCTTCGTGCCCTTCAGTGGCGGCAAACCGAGCGGGCAGCCGATGGATGTGCTGAGTGGTTTCCTCAATCAGGACGAAGAGGCCATGGGCCGGCCGGTGGGGGTGGTGATCGATCGGCAGGGTAGCTTGCTGGTGGCCGATGACGTGGGCAACAAGGTGTGGCGGGTGTCCAGGCGTCAGTAAGCTCAGCGCCTAGCGTTTGCGGCACAGCGTCAGGCCATCGCCCAGGGGCAATAACGACAGGTCGACTCGCGGATCATCCTTCAAGGCCAGGTTGAGTGCCTGGATGGCGCGGGTGTCGGCGCTCTCGGGCTGGAGCTCCAGGACCCGGCCACTCCACAGGGTGTTGTCGAACACCGCCAGACCGCCACTGCGTAACAGGCGCAGGGCGCTTTCCAGGTAGGCCGGATAGTTGGCCTTGTCGGCATCGATGAATATCAGGTCAAAACTGCCACCCTGCCCCTGCTGCTCTATCTGCGCCAGGGTCTGCAACGCCGGCGCCAGGCGCAGCTCGATGCGCTCGCCGAGGCCAGCTTCCTGCCAGTAGCGGCGCGCCGTGGCGTTGTAGTCACCGATGATGTCGCAGCAGATCAGTTGGCCATCATCCGGCAGGGCCGCGGCCATGCACAGGGCGCTGTAACCGGTGAACGTCCCCACTTCAATGACCCGGCGCGCGCCGGTGAGCTTGATGAGCAACGCCAGGAACTGGCCCTGCTCCGGGGCTACCTGCCAACGCGCCATGGGCAGCGCCTGGGTCTCGTCACGCAGACGACGTTGCAGCGGCGTTTCGCGCAGCGAGACGTCGAGCAGGTACTGGTAAAGGGCATCGTCGAGATTCAGCGTACGCGCGGTCATCACCACCTCTGCCAACCCGTTGTGAACTAGGGATTGCGCGCCAGGTGCTCGGGTTGCAGTACGCGCTTGGCGCTCAGGTAGGCTTTTTGCCAATAGGCTTTGGACAAGCTGTCGAGCTTGACCGTACCACCGGTGGCCGGCGCATGCACGAAGCGCCCTTCGCCGACGTAGATGCCGGCGTGACTGACCCGAGAGCCGCCGTTGGTGGCAAAGAAGATCACATCGCCCGTCTGCAGGGCCTCTTTGCCGACGCTGGGGGCCTGCATGCCGATCATTTCACCGGTGGTGCGCGGCAGGGAAATACCCGCCGCATCCCGGTAGACATAGCCAATCAAGCCACTGCAATCAAATCCCGAATCCGGAGTATTGCCGCCCCAGCGATAGGGGGTGCCCACCAGGCCCAGGGCGCGAAACAGCACATCTTCGGCAGCCGGGGAGAAATTCTGGGTCGGGGCAAAAATCGGTGCGCGGACCACCTTGGCCGGTGGCGGCGTACGGCTGGCGCAGGCACTGAGCAGTGCGACGCAGAACATGAGTGCAAGGCGGGCCGACATCGTCATTACCGAACATCCTGATCTGGCTACGGCTGTCATTGCCGAGAGGCTGAAAACAAAACCGCGTAAGCAGGGCTTACGCGGTTAGTTGATCAACAATAGATCAGGATTCTAGCTGCTACGCGCCAAACTTCAAGTAAGACTTTAAGTTTGCACTACAAAAAGAAGGGGTATTGCCGGGGAGGAAGTTTTTTCGCTGGCGGGCGCTCGCCTGGAGCGCCGTTGCCAGCCTGCCCGCTTACTTGCGGGCAGTGACCGTGGTCGGGGCCATGGCGAGGGCGCGCTTGGCTTCGATGAAGGTCTTGCTCCAGTAGCTGTCGCCCAGGCTATCGACCCGGACACCGCCGCTGCGGCTGCTGCTGGAGTGGATGAACTGGTTGTCACCCAGGTAGATCCCGGCGTGGCTGACACGTCCGCGACGACCATTGGTGGCGAAGAACAGCAAGTCGCCTGGCTCCAGCTTGCTACGGGAAACCAGTGGCGCATCGACGTTGATCATTTCACGGGTGGAGCGTGGCAGGTTCATGCCGGCTTCTTCGCGAAACAGGTAGCCGATGAAACCGCTGCAATCGAAACCGGCTTCAGAGGTACCGCCAAAACGGTAACGGGTACCGATCAGGGACATGCCACGTTCGAGGATGCTGTCGGCCAGAACCGGCATCTGGTAAGGCTTGCGGCCCGCAAACGCGGCCAGCTCTTTTTCGGTTGCCAGTTCTTCCTGGTAAACAGCGGAAGACTGTGCGGTAACAGAGTTCTTGACCTGCTGCTGGGGCTCTTGCTGGGACACTGGGGAGTGTGCAGCGCAACCAAACAACAGGGTGACGAGTGCGAGAGGCACGAGGGGTGCGAAGCGCTTTAGCATGGGCACGACCGTGGCTGATGTGTGTAAAGAAGCCGAGACTATGCCTTCTATCATCCTCATTTGCAAATTCAATCGATTTAAATGTGACTTTGCGGTTTCGCCCGGCCATCTAAGCGCTTAAGCCCAATTTAAATCTGCACGCCTGTCGAACGCCGTTCGCCTGCGGGTTTTCTGACGCCTGAAATTTGCCGAAACGCGCTACAGGCCGCGGTTTTACCAGCCCAGGGTTTCTTTGAGGAAGGGAATGGTCAGCTTGCGCTGAGCCTGCAGGGACGCCTGGTCGAGGCGCTCAAGCAGCTCGAACAGAGCACTCATGCTGCGGGTACCGCGAGTCAGGATAAAATGCCCGACTTCGTCGGTCAGGTGCAGACCGCGGCGCGAGGCACGCAGTTGCAGGGCGCGTAATTTGTCCTCATCGGACAACGGACGCATCTGGAAAATCAACGCCAGGGTCAAACGGGATTTGAGGTCGGCCAGCTTGACCGGCAGCTCCCGCGGCGAAGTCGACGCCGCGATCAGCAAACGCCGGCCACTGTCGCGCAGCCGATTGAACAGATGGAACAGCGCCTCTTCCCAGTCCGCCCGCCCGGCGACCGCCTGCAGGTCATCCAGGCATACCAGCTCGTACTGCTCAAGGTTGTCGAGGATCTCGATACCTCGGTCCAGCAACTCGGCCAATGGCAGGTACACCGCCGGCTCGCCCAACTGCTCGAAACGCAGGCACGCCGCCTGCAACAGGTGCGTGCGCCCTACCCCGTCCTTGCCCCACAGATAGATCAGGCTTTCGGTCCAGCCGGCGTCGGCTTCGCACAGGCGTTCGACATAGCCGAGTGCAGCGGCGTTGGCGCCAGGGTAGTAATTGATAAAGGTGGCGTCATCACGCAGACGCACACCTAGGGGCAGCTGAATCGGTTTCATGCTGACTGAACAGTTCCAAAGGAACCGTTAGTGGCCTCTGTGTAAAGTTTGCAAAGTTTATACCCGTGAAGCCAGCCGCACAATGCGGCAGACCATAAGCAAAATCAAAGGTTTGCGTTAACTTGCCAGTATCGGGCCAGACACGCTCACGCCTCGGGCCCCTGTTCCCCACTGTACATTCCCGAATCCTTGTACAAATCTTGCACATGACGCACCAGCACCATGATCACCGCGGCCACCGGCAACGCCAGCAGGATCCCGGTAAAGCCGAACAACTCGCCACCGGCCAGGATCGCGAAGATCACCGCCACCGGGTGCAGGCCAATCCGGTCACCCACCAGCAATGGCGTCAACACCATGCCTTCCAAGGCCTGGCCGACCATGAATACCGCGACAATGCCGATCATCGGGTACAGGTCGCCACCAAACTGGAACAATCCGGCAATCAACGCCGCGCCGATCCCGATCACAAAGCCCATGTAGGGCACGATGGCCGCCAGACCGGCAATCAGGCCGATCAACAGCCCCAGCTCCAGGCCGATCAGCATCAGGCCCGCCGCATAGATCACCCCCAACGCCAGCATCACCAACAACTGCCCGCGCACAAACGCGCCCAGTACCTCATGGCATTCGCCGGCCAACGACACCAGCCGCGCCTCACGGTCACGGGGCAGCAGGCTGCGGATCTTGGCCATCATCACGTCCCAATCGCGCAGCAGGTAAAAGCTCACCACCGGGATCAACACCAGGTTGGCCAGCAACCCGATCAGCGCCAGGCTGGACGCCGTGGCCTGGCTCAGCACCACCCCGACGATGTCGGTGGTCTGCCCCATGTGCTCACTGATGGCGGCCTTGACCTTGTCGAACTTCCAGAAGCCGTCCGCCAGCCCCAACTTGGCCTGCACCCACGGCATTGCGGTGTGCTGCAGCCAGTCGAGCATCTGCGGGGCCAGTTCGTACAGGCGAAACAACTGCTTGGCGAGCATCGGCACCAGCACCAGCAACAAGGCCATGACGATCAAGGTGAACACGGCAAACACCGCCACCACGCCCCAGGTCCGCGAGAGCCCGTACTTTTCCAGACGGTCGACCATCGGATCGAACAGGTACGCCAACCCCAGCGCCACCAGGAACGGCGTGAGGATCGGGTGCAACAGATAAATGAACAGACACAGCAGGACGACCCCACCCAGCCAAACCCAACGCCGCGAATCGGCCATGTACCACTCCTGCTTCTATATAGGAAAAGAAAAACTACCAGCGAAAACTCAATTGCGCCTTGGGTGCCGCCGTCACTGCCGCAGGCGTGCCCTCGGCGCCTGGCGGCAGTGGCGCGGGCGCCGTTACGGGCACCTCTTGCAACTTGGCCAGGCTCAACTGGGCACGCAGTTGCTCGCTGCTGCCATTGACCCGATACACGATCCGGTCACCCACCACCCGCTGCAAGCGAGCACCAAAGGGCTCCAGCAAGCGCCCCAGCGCGGCATAACGCTCAAGGTTCATGCCCTGCACCTCAAGCAACTGCTCGCCGGACGCCCCCGGCTTGGAAGCAAAGCGCGGCGCCAGGCGCTCACTCACGGCCAGCAACACCGCGTCGGCGACCGCCGCACTGTCCGCCCCCTGCACGCTGCCCTGCTCATGCTGGTCTCCCAGCCACAGATGCCACTTGGCCTGCCATGAACCGCCCTCTTCACGCGCATGCACCGCCAGCAGGCCATCGGCGCCGTATCGCTCGGAGGCACTGCGCAACGGGGTGGAATCGTTACCTTCCAGATTGGGCGCGGTGGCGACCAGTTGCTCGCTCAGGTCGGCCAGTGGCAGGCGCAAGGGTAACCCACGATGCTGGGCCGCACGGCGCAAGGGCTCGGCACTGGACTGGCCGTCGCCCACCAGGTTCGAACCTTCGGTGGAGTCGTTGAGCCACCACCCCAGGATCGATGGCCGATTGGCGCCCCACAAAGCCAACCCGGCCTGGCGCAACGCGCGATCGGTGCTCGCCGGGTCGAATTCGACCTGCAGGCTTTCCGGCGGCCCGGCATCGTAGCCGTACTGACTGATGATTTGTTGCGGATCCTTGCGCAGGGCGGCCAGGCCGGGGCTTTGCAGGGCCTTGGGATCTCCGGTCAGGCGCAACACCAGGGTATCGAGCGCGCGCTGGGTGGCCTGGTCGCGCTCTTGCGGGGTCTGGTTACTGACCGGCTCGCGCACCTGATAGAGACCTTTGACGGTTTGGGCCTGACTGGCCAGGCTGAGCACTGACAACACACCGGCAAACAGCAATTTACACAGACGCATGGAAGATTCCCGACGACAGAGAGCGGCTGGAACACACCGCATGAATCAACTTGAACAGGACTGTGACCACACGCCCCGGCAAAATATTCACGCGATCACTGGAAGTTTTGACTCCGTCATAACCATAGACGGTAAACGGCTCTACCTTATACAGCGACGCGCGAGGTCACCAGCGCCGGCATTTTTTGCTTTTTTTTGCCGATATGCCCCTGCCCGTCGGCCCGAGGATGGCCGCTGCCCCTCAAGCCTGATAAAATCGCGCGCCTTCGCAGACCGGCAATGGCCGGGAGCTCTGAAATGTTTTGCGCGGCACTCCCGCCAGGACGCTTTCAGCCTTCCCGCCAGACTCGGTCGTTACCCCTGAATCCCCCCTAAAGGCCTGGATCATGAGCAAGCAACCCTCCCTGAGCTACAAGGACGCCGGTGTAGACATCGACGCCGGTGAAGCATTGGTCGAACGCATCAAGAGCGTCGCCAAGCGCACTGCGCGCCCGGAAGTCATGGGCGGCCTGGGCGGTTTCGGCGCCCTCTGCGAAATCCCGGCCGGCTACAAGCAGCCTGTACTGGTTTCCGGCACCGACGGTGTTGGCACCAAACTGCGCCTGGCACTGAACCTGAACAAGCACGACAGCATCGGCATCGACCTGGTGGCCATGTGCGTTAACGACCTGGTGGTATGCGGCGCCGAACCGCTGTTCTTCCTGGACTACTACGCCACCGGCAAGCTCAACGTCGAAACCGCCACCCAGGTGGTCACTGGCATCGGCGCTGGCTGCGAACTGTCCGGCTGCTCCCTGGTCGGCGGCGAAACCGCTGAAATGCCTGGCATGTACGAAGGCGAAGACTACGACCTGGCTGGCTTCTGCGTCGGCGTGGTCGAGAAAGCCGAGATCATCGACGGCTCGAAAGTGGCCGCCGGCGACGCCCTGCTCGCCCTGCCTTCGTCCGGCCCGCACTCCAACGGCTACTCGCTGATCCGCAAGATCATCGAAGTCTCCGGTGCCGATATCGAGAACATCGAGCTCGACGGCAAGCCGCTGACCGACCTGCTGATGGCCCCGACCCGCATCTACGTCAAGCCGCTGCTCAAGCTGATCAAG
Organism: Pseudomonas kielensis; assembly: GCF_014236655.1. Taxonomy (GTDB): domain Bacteria; phylum Pseudomonadota; class Gammaproteobacteria; order Pseudomonadales; family Pseudomonadaceae; genus Aquipseudomonas; species Aquipseudomonas kielensis. Next base: position 7,343 of record NZ_JACMYG010000023.1, on the reverse strand, counting down.
GACACCGGCGCCGTAAAAGCCATGGCCCACATCACCGGTGGTGGCCTGCTGGACAACATCCCACGCGTTCTGCCTAAAGGCGCTCAAGCCGTGGTTGACGTTGCGAGCTGGACCCGTCCTGCCGTGTTCGACTGGCTGCAAGAGCAAGGCAACGTCGACGAAAACGAAATGCACCGCGTGCTGAACTGCGGCGTGGGCATGGTCATCTGCGTCGCTCAAGAGCACGTTGAAACCGCGCTGAACGTGCTGCGTGAAGCCGGCGAGCAGCCTTGGGTCATCGGTCAGATCTCCACCGCTGCCGAAGGCGCGGCCCAGGTTGAACTGAAGAACCTCAAGGCTCATTGATGTCCAAGACCTGTGATGTGGTGGTGCTGTTGTCCGGCACCGGCAGTAACTTGCAGGCCTTGATCGACGACGCACAGCATGCGGACAACCCTGTCCGCATCCGCGCCGTGATCTCGAACCGCGCCGATGCCTACGGCCTTCAGCGCGCCAGGGACGCGGGTATCGACACCCGCACCCTGGATCACAAGGCGTTCGAAGGCCGCGAGGCCTTCGATGCCGCCTTGATCGAACTGATCGATGCATTCCAACCCAAGCTGGTGGTACTGGCCGGTTTCATGCGCATTCTCAGCGCGGATTTCGTGCGCCACTATCAGGGCCGCCTGCTCAATATCCACCCTTCGCTGCTACCCAAATACAAAGGGTTACATACTCATCAGCGAGCGCTGGAGGCCGGCGACACTGAACACGGATGCAGCGTGCACTTCGTTACCGAGGAACTCGACGGCGGCCCACTGGTCGTACAGGCAGTAATACCGGTAGAGTTGCATGATTCGCCGCAAAGTCTGGCGCAACGCGTACATGTGCGCGAGCACCAGATTTATCCGATGGCTGTTCGCTGGTTTGCCGAGGGCCGCCTGAGCCTTGGCGAAGAAGGTGCTTTACTGGATGGCCAGTTGCTCGAGGCCAGCGGTCACTTGATTCGTAACTAGGAGATATTATGCGTCGCGCCCTGCTCTTCGCTTGCGCTCTGTTCGCCCTGCCACTCGCGCAGGCTGCAGACCTTCAACCGTTCTCCGCCAGCTACACCGCCGACTGGAAACAGCTGCCGATGAGCGGCACCGCCGAACGCAGCCTGGCCAAACAAGCCAATGGCGCCTGGAAGCTCAGCTTCAAGGCCTCCATGATGATTGCCAGCCTGACCGAAGAAAGCACCCTGACACTCGACAAGGACACCCTGCTGCCGCAGTCGTATCACTTCGAGCGTGGCGGCCTGGGCAAGGCCAAGAAGGCTGACCTGGATTTCGACTGGACCACCAAGATGGTCACCGGCACCGATCGCGGTGACCCGGTCAAGATCCCGCTCAACCGCGGCATGGTCGACAAATCCACCTACCAGCTCGCCCTGCAGCACGATGTTGCCGCCGGCAAGAAGAGCATGAGCTACCAGGTGGTCGATGACGGCGAAGTCGATACCTACGACTTCCGCGTCCTGGGCTCCGAGAAAGTCGACACCAAGGCCGGCCAGATCGACGCGATCAAGGTGGAGCGCGTACGCGACCCGACACAAAGCAAACGCATCACCGTGATGTGGTTCGCCAAGGACTGGGACTACCTGCTGGTTCGCCTGCAACAGGTCGAAACCGACGGCAAGGAGTACAACATCATGCTCCTGGACGGCACCGTCAACGGCAAACCGGTCAAGGGCAGCTAAGCCTGGAAACACCCAAAAGCCTCGCGAAAGCGGGGCTTTTTTTACGTTCAAAAAATGGCCTCTCAATCACGGGGCCCCACGGATCGCGCAGGGTTGTCCTGCGCCCATCCACCTCATCATTTCTCGCCCCTCCCCATAAAAGCCCCAAGCAAGAACTCTCCTACTTGAACCCAAGTCGATTGTTCTTGCTCATCGCATTACTGATGCAACCATGCCCATGCAATGGTCACGGCCGGGAAGCAGTCCAGCGAAGGACGTTAGAGGGTCAGTTCGCCTCCGGAGCCAGGTGGCTCATGAACGAGAGCTCTTCAATGGCCTCCATGTACTCGCAAAACCGCGGATCACCACCACTAAAAGCCAGCGCCACTTTTTGCGCGTGTTCAAGACTGCTCCAGGTTGCCAGGTCCGCGAAGACCCGATCATCACCCATGGGGCAGTAGGCACGGTACTCGATCAAGCCTGGAAAACTCTTCAATGTTTCGCGAAGCGCGGCGCGAAGCCGTGGCACTTGGGCAACGTACTGCGGTTTCACTTTGAAAATCGCCAGCTCTAGCACATGAGATAAGGGCAGCATCGATAGGCTCTTCTATATGTAAGGGAGCCATGATTATCAGCACCTCATACTGACAGCGTCGTGTCAGTTGCCGTGAGCAACTTCCACTGATTGGCCTGATGCCTCATGTACGCCTGCAAATCAAAGGCAGCCTTGTCAGGCAAGGGCTGCTGGGAAGCGGCAAGAGCCGTTATGCGATCAACCCGAAAATCTCGGTAACCCTCCCGAGCACAACACCAACAGCCAACCGTCCATTTTCCTCCCCAATAGAACAGGCCGAGCGCAAATACCACTCGGTGAGATACCACTCCATCCAGTCGGGTGTACGTCATCGACAACGCCTGCGTACCCTCAATGGCCTTGCGCAAGGTTGCGAGATGTCGGCGCGTTGCAGGTGGTACAGCGCCCAGCGCCCTGACTTTCGCCAGGCCGGGCTCGATCTGGTGATGCACGATAGTTGCAGAGACTTTGCTCAAGAGCGTCCTGGCCGCTGCCCCCAGATCGTTATCGGCGCTGGCTGTCAGCATTTCCACGCCCAGCATCAGTGCGTTCAACTCAAGCCGGGTCAAGGTCAGCGCGGGCATCTCATAGTCGGCATCCAGGGCATAACCGACGCCAGCGGTTCCATAGATTGGAATACCACTGAGAGAGAGGTCGTCGATGTAGCGATAGATTGAACGAACGGATACGCCAATGCGGCTCGCCAACCGATCCGCTGAAATGGGTTGATGAACACGAATCAGATTGACGAGCTGAAACAGGCGATCCGCTTTACGCACCACTGTGGCTCGATACGGCATCCAGCAACGCCAGCGGTTCTACGCGCTCGGAATAGTCGACGTTGATGAACGCGTGGCTGATCAAGCCATCCTGTGTGATGACAAATGCACTGGCCATGGGCAGCGTGAGCGCGCTGGATCCATTGAAGTCCTGCAGGTCGGCACCCAATGATCGGTACACCTGGGCAAGCTCATCTTCCAGTGTGAATACGATTCCGTATTGGCGGGCCAACTGATTCTCATGATCGCTCAGCAACAGGTACTTGATGCCCAAGGCTTCGCGCGTCTTCAGGGAATACTCCGGCGTCTGGGCAGACACGGCAACCAGCGTCGCTCCGCGCTCGGCCAGATCACCTGCAATCTGTTGATAGGCGTTCAGCGCCAGATTGCAGAAGGGACACCACAGCCCTCGATAGAACACCAGCACCAACGGCCCGGCATCCAGCAACTGGCGCAGATCCACGGCCTGCCCGTCACTGTCCTTGAGCACCGCCAAAGGCGCCTTGTCATTGACGGTGAGCGCTTTGTCAGCCAGTTGCTTATCGATCAACCCCTGCAACGATGCCGCGAACACGTGTGAGACCTGGGCTGGCAGTTGTAGCGCCATTTGCGCCTTGGCGGCTCGCAGTTTTTCCTTGAGTGACATGTGTTGCTCCTTTCGCATTGACGGGGAAGATGGGTATCGACCGAGTGACTTCAGGAACGATTACGATCCTTGAGCCTGCCCTTCGGCAGCCAAAGCCTGGCTTGCCGAAATAGCGTGAATCGCTTCAGACAATGTGTCGCGCAGTTCCTGGCTCAAGCCCTGGACGATTGCAGTGATCCATTCGGTGTGTGCGGTAAACGCCTCATCCACCACTTCCCGGCCTGGGGCCGTGAGCAGGATGATCAGCTTGCGGCGGTCCACCGGATCCGGCTTGCGCTTGATAAAACCATCGCGCTGCAAACCGTCGAGCAGTCCGGTGACTGTTCCAGTGGTGATCGACAACCGAGTCGCCAACTCCAACGGAGACAAGCGCCCCCCGGCTTGTTTGAGGGTCAACAAGATGACGAAACGCCCTTCCGAAAGGCTGTGCCGGGCCAGCCTGACAGCACAGGCTCGGTTGATGGCGGTCGCCGCCGACAGCAGCTCAAAGCACAGTTTTACGCTGTCCCTTTGTTCAGGCGCAGCATGCGCAAGCTCGCTGAGCATGACGTGGTGCTTACTTTCAAGAATATTCATAAGGCGCAGTTTATCTTGGCGCCTTAATAAATCAATGCTCACGTTAAGAAGCCCATAAAGAAAAACCCCGTGCCTGACAGCATGGGATCTCTGTGCCAGGCGACACTTCGCTCATGAAACTTCTGTCATGAAACTTTCCCGCCTGCGACTGAATGTCACGCCCTGCACGGGCTGCAGGATTTTCTCAATTCCTGCAACAGACCGTTACCGATTCTGCCGATTTACTTAGCAAGCTATCAAACCCTATAACAAAGGCCTGCACACGCCTTGCTGCAGATCAATCAGGATTGGAGCTAGCCGATGACCGTTAAAGTGACAGAACGCGACGACTCACACATGTCCCACGAAGGCGTAGCCGCCGGTATCCGCATCTGGGATGTGCATCAACAAGACTTGCTGGAGGGGATGTTTCACTCTGAAAGCGACGCCCACAGCTATCGTCTGGAACTGGAAACACAGGAACAGCAACGCGAAGTGCGTCGCGCGTAATCTCAGTCTCGAAAACGACAAACCCCGCCATGAGCGGGGTTTGTCGTGGGTGACGCGGTCAACGTATTACCACATCAGATCATCAGGAATCTGATAGGCCGCGTATGGATCGTCCTCGGCATTGACCTCTTCGGTCTGCACGTTCATCTGCACGATGCGCTGCGGATCGCGCTCCTGGATCTTCAGTGCCGCCTCACGCGGGATTACTTCGTAGCCGCCGGCGTGGTGCACGATGGCCAGGGAACCGCTGCTGAGCTTGTTGCGCATCAGGGTGTTGACCGACAGGCGCTTAACCTTCTTGTCGTCAACGAAGTTGTAGTAGTCCTCGGTGTTGAGCTTGGGCAGGCGCGAGACTTCGATCAGTTGCTTGATCTGCGCGGCGCGGGCCTTCTGCTCGGCCTTCTCCTGCTGCTGGCGGTTGAGCTCCTGGTCGCGCTTGACCTTCTCGGCCATGGCTTCCTGCGCCAGGCGCTGCTGGCTGTCGTCGAGCTCGATCTGGCCTTTGTGGGCCAGGCGTTGTTGCTTCTGTTTTTCTTTGCCGACCTGCTTGGCCTGCTTTTGGTTGACCAGCCCTGCTTTGAGCAACTGGTCGCGAAGGGAAATGCTCATGTGCTTACTCACTTAGGCAACTGCTCAACCGCAGCTGGGCAAATTCTTTTCCTGACGTTTGGCTTCGCCCCACAAGGCGTCCAACTCTTCGAGGGTGCAATTTTCCATGGGTCGGTGGGTGTCGCGCAATGCCTGTTCGATAAATCGGAAACGTCGCTCAAACTTGGCATTGGCCCCGCGCAGCGCGGTTTCCGGGTCGACCTTGAGGTGCCGCGCCAGATTGACCACGGAAAACAACAGGTCGCCGATCTCGTCACTGATCGCCGCCTTGTCGTTATCGGCCATGGCCTCAAGCACTTCATCGAGTTCTTCACGCACCTTGTCGAGCACGGGCAACGCGTGCGGCCAATCGAACCCCACCTGCCCGGCACGTTTTTGCAACTTGGCCGAACGGGACAATGCCGGCAGAGCACTGGGCACATCATCGAGCAAGGACAACTGCTCGGGCGCCTGAGACTGCTCGGCCCGTTCTTCGGCCTTGATCTGCTCCCAGCGCTGCTTGACCTGTTCCTCGTCAAGACGCGGGACATCCAGCGGCGCGTACAGCTCGCCGGTGGGGAACACGTGGGGATGCCGGCGAATCAGCTTGCGGGTGATGCTGTCGATGACGCCGGCGAATTCGAAACGCCCCTCCTCCCGGGCCAACTGGCTGTAGTACACCACCTGGAACAGCAAGTCGCCCAACTCACCCTGCAAGTGATCAAAGTCGCCGCGCTCGATGGCGTCAGCCACTTCGTAGGCCTCCTCCAGGGTGTGCGGGACGATGCTGGCGTAGGTTTGCTTGATATCCCACGGACAGCCGTACTGCGGGTCGCGCAGACGGGCCATGAGGTGGAGCAGGTCTTCAAGTGAATACATTGATCAAACTCTACTGGACCCTGGGGGAGCGAGCCTGCTGGCGATGACGGTGTATCTGGTAAATCGTCATCGCCAGCAGGCTCGCGCCCACCGTTTCACGGGGTGCGGTTACGCCGGGTCTCAATGATGTTCGGCAACTGGGAAATCCGCCCCAGCAGCCGCCCCAAAGCGTCCAACCCCGGAATCTCGATGGTCAGGGACATCAACGCCGTGTTGTCCTCTTTGTTCGAGCGGGTGTTGACCGCCAGCACGTTGATCCGCTCGTTGAGCAGCACTTGCGAGACGTCACGCAGCAGACCGGATCGGTCGTAGGCACGGATGATGATGTCCACCGGATAGGTCAGCACCGGCACCGGGCCCCAGCTGACCTGGATGATCCGCTCGGGTTCGCGCCCACCCAGTTGCAGCACCGAAGCACAGTCCTGGCGGTGAATGCTGACACCGCGGCCCTGGGTGATGTAACCGACGATCGCGTCGCCCGGCAATGGCTGGCAGCAGCCGGCCATCTGCGTCATCAGGTTGCCCACGCCCTGGATCTGAATGTCGCCGCGCTTGCCAGGCTTGTAGCCGGTGGCCTTGCGCGGGATCAGTTCCAACTGTTCGTTGCCGCGTTCCGGCTCCACCAGTTGCTGCGCCAGGTTGACCAGTTGGGCCAGGCGCAGATCGCCCGCGCCCAAGGCTGCGAACATGTCCTCGGCGGTTTTCATGTTGGCCTTGTCGGCCAGCTTCTCGAAATCCACCTGGGGCAAGCCAAGGCGACTGAGCTCGCGCTCGAGCAAGGTCCTGCCCGCTGCGACGTTCTGGTCGCGGGCCTGCAACTTGAACCAGTGGACAATCTTGGCCCGGGCCCGCGAGGTGGTGATGTAGCCCAGGTTCGGGTTCAGCCAGTCGCGGCTCGGGGTGCCGTGCTTGCTGGTGATGATCTCGACCTGTTCACCGGTCTGCAGGCTGTAGTTGAGCGGTACGATGCGCCCGTTGATCTTTGCGCCACGGCAGTTGTGGCCGATCTCGGTGTGCACGCGATAGGCAAAATCCAGCGGCGTCGCGCCCTTGGGCAGGTCGATGGCATGGCCGTCGGGGGTGAAGATGTACACCCGGTCCGGCTCGATATCGACC